>NZ_JAKFHA010000010.1 GCF_021502675.1 Yinghuangia soli | reverse complement strand
GGCGACCGGGACACCGGCCGCGGCCGGGGGCGCGACCTGCTGCGGCGCGGCGGGGCCGACCGCCGCGGCACCGGCGGGCAGGTGCGGGGCGGCCTGTGCGCCGGAGCGTCCGCCGGGTTGCGGTGCGGCCGGGGCCGGGCCGGTGACGGCGGGCGTCGAGCCCGGGCGGCGGCCGGAGTTCGCGTCGGGCGTGGCATCGCCCGCATGGACCGCACCGGCGTCCAGGCCGGCATCGGCGGTGGTGACCCGGGCCGCCGAGATGGTGGTGCTGCCGCGGTTCGCCTGGCCTTCGTCGTTGCGGTGCACGGCCTGCCACAGCGCCATCGCCGGGACGGCGGCGACGATCACCACCACCGCGGCGGCGATCGCGACCATGCGGCGGCGGCCGGTCCGGCCGCGGCCCGCGCGGGACCGGAAGACCGGGAACCCTGCGCGGTCGAATTCCGCTACGCGGCGGGTGAGTTCGGCCGGCCGGTGGGCCGGGCGGCCGCGGCTGATGTCGCCGAGGACCAGGGTGCGCAGCTCGGTGGGCGGGGTGATGGCCGGCAGGGCGTGCGGGGTGGCCGCGGCGCCCGCG
Source organism: Yinghuangia soli (assembly GCF_021502675.1). Lineage (GTDB taxonomy): Bacteria > Actinomycetota > Actinomycetes > Streptomycetales > Streptomycetaceae > Yinghuangia > Yinghuangia soli. Next base: position 241,703 of record NZ_JAKFHA010000010.1, on the reverse strand, counting down.
GTGGGCACCAGGCGGGCGGCGGCGAGCCGCACGTGCGGACGGCAGCGGCGGCACTGGTCGACGTGTTCGACGAGCCGGTCGCGGACGCCGGGGGCCTCCGCATCGGCGGCCAGGCCGGGGCCGTCGGGGCAGCTCACCGCGGCGCGGGCGCCCTCCAGTGCGGCGCGCGTGCGGTCGACCTCGCGCCCGGCGTGCAGGAGCGCGCGCCGGGCGTGGTCCTCGTCCCAGCCGAGCACCGCGGCGAGGCCGCGCGGTTCGAGGCCGTGCCGTACCGAGAGCTCCAGGGCCTCGCGCAGTTCGGGTTCCAGGCCGATCGACTCGGGCCACGCCAGCAGCGCCAGCTCGCCGCGCTCGCGGGCCGCGCGGCGGCCCTGCGCGGGCGCGCCGCCGGGCCCGGATTGCTGGTCGGCGCCGGGGTCCCCGGCGGAGTCGGGCAGCGGCGCGGGAGCACCGCCGTCCAGCCGGACCAGGCATTCGTACCGGGCCAGGGCGAACAGCCAGGGCTTGAGCAGGCCGAGGTCGGGCAGGCGCCCGATGTGCCGGTCGGCGAGGACGAAGGTGCTGCGCATCGACGATGCGGCGGCCGCGTGGTCGCGCAGCACCGAGAGGCAGTACGTGTACAGCCCCTCTGCATACGCGTCGTAAGCCGCCCGCCCCCAGGATTGCGCTGCATGGGGCGTCGCCGCAGTGGCCGCTCCCGTCGTCACCGATTCCGTCACACGGGCGAACGTAGGCGGCGTACGCCCCGGAACTCAGGTGAATTGCACTTTCATACTTCTTTCGGGATCGATAATCACACTTCCGAGTGAACCGTGATCACCGATGACAGCGACGGGTTCATCGGGGACCGCTCGGCCGCACCGGACCGGTGACGGTGACGGACTGGCCCCCCGGTCCGACCGTGATCACGACTGCCACCGTGGTGCCGGGCGGGCCCGCGGGGGCCTTGGCCGGGTCCCATGCGACGGTCACCGCGGCGGTCGCGCCCGCGCGCAGCGTCCCGGAGGTGCGCGACAGGCTGAGCCAGGGGGCCTGCGACACGCCGAGCGTCCAGGTGACGGGTTCGTCGGCGGCCGAAAGGCGCAACGTGCCGGACGGGGCGCGCTCGGTCAGGGCCAGCGTCGGGGTGAGGACGCGCACGCCCGAGCCGCCGCCTGCCGACCGGCCGTCCGCATTCGGGGCTCCCGCGATCTTGGGGCCGCCCGGGCTGCCCTGCCCCTTGCCGCCCGGCGTGGCCGTGGGCGGCTTGGTGTCCTTGCCGCCGGACGGCTTGTCGCCGGGCCGCGCGGAAGTCGGCGGTGCCGAGGCCGGCGGGGGCGTGGTCTCGGGGACCTCGACGGCCGCACCCGGTCCCGCGGCGTCCGCGATCCCGGGGCCGGCCGTCGGGACCGCGCCCGGTCCGGGCAGCGTCGCGGCGGCCACCGGCTCCTTGCCCCGGCCCGGGCCGGCCGTGCCGGAACCGGTGAAGATCGCCACGCCCAGGATCAGGGCGGCGGCCGCGGCGATGCCCGCGGTGGCGAGCGGCGCGCGGCGGCGCCGGCGGTTGCGCGGGAAGCCGTCGCGCCCGGCGCGCACCGCGCGGGCGACGACCAGTCCGTGTCCGTGCGCGCCCCGCGCACCCGCTCCCGTGCTGCGCAGCAGGTCGGCGCGGACCGCGAGCGGCGCCGGGCGGGCCGGGCCGGTGGCGACCAGCGCGTCGACCATCTCGCGGGTCGGCGCGGCGTCGGGAGCGTCCGGCTCCGCGGGCACGCGCCCCTTCGGCTCGGGACGCGCGGCCAGTCCGGCGGGCCGGAACGGCACGCACGCCGGGCAGGTCGCCACGTGCAGTCCGGCGGGCATCCGCAGCCCCGCCTCGATCGGCGCCGGCAGCACCGCCCCCGACACCACCCCGGACGGCAGCAGCACCGCCAGTTCGGCGCACTCCTGCTCCGGGTGCACGCACACCGCGTGCACCGCCAGGCACATCGCGAACTGCTCGCGCCCGCGCTCCGCGAGCCGGGCCGCCTGGCGCTCGGACAGCCCGAGCACGCGTCCCAGTTCGGCGTCCTCCAGGCCGTGCCGGACGGTCAGCTCCAGCGCCTCGCGCTCGGCCGGATCGACCCCGGCCAGCGCCACCGGCACGAGCGGCAGCAGCCGTGACCGGTCCCGCACCGCGCCCAGCACGACCACGCCGGGACGCCAGACTTGTCCGGATTCCGCACTCGGTGTGGCCGCCCGCGGGTGCCGTGCGCACTCCGTGCGGGCCACTGCGTAGAGCAGCGCGCGCAGTTGCTCGTCCGACCCGGTCCCGCCCGCGCGCGAGCGCACCACCACGACGGTGTCGTGCAGTGCCTCGCCGGCTATGCGGGTGTCCCCGGTCAGCGTGCAGCAGTACGCGAACAAACGGTCCGCGTACGCGTCATAGAGCTCCGCGACGCCTTCCGGCGTCCCCTCCTCGTGGCCGCGGGCGAGCGCCGCGGCAAGACCGGCCCCCACGACCGGTGCTCCCCCACCATGCATGAGGCCTCACCGTACGCACGCGCACGCTGCGCCACTATGGTTTTCGACGAGGACCACCCGTTTCAGGTCGCCCTGTATCACTCTCGTGACATCGCGCGGGTCGGCGGACACCTTTGTCGGTGCCGGCGGCTACCGTGCCGCACATGGCCAAGACCTCGTCGGCGTCCGGCAAAGCGGCGCGTCCCTCGTACCGCTGCAGCGAATGCGGCTGGACCACCCCCAAGTGGCTGGGCCGCTGCCCGGAGTGCCAGGCCTGGGGCACCGTCGAGGAGTACGGAGCACAGAAGATCCGCACGGTCGCGGCCGGGCCGGTCACCACTCCCGCGCTGCCCATCCCGCGCATCGACGTCGAGGCGGCCCGCTTCCACACCAGCGGCGTGGACGAACTGGACCGGGTGCTCGGCGGCGGCATCGTGCCCGGCGCGGTGATCCTGCTGGCCGGCGAGCCGGGCGTGGGCAAGTCCACCCTGCTCCTGGACGTCGCGAGCGCGTTCGCCACCCCGGGCGCGCCGACGCTGTACGTGACCGGCGAGGAGTCCGCGTCCCAGGTGCGGCTGCGCGCAGGGCGCATCGGCGCGATGAACGAGAACCTCTACCTGGCCGCCGAGACCGACCTGTCCGCGCTGCTCGGGCATGTGGACGCGGTCAAGCCGGCGCTGCTGGTGGTGGACTCGATCCAGACCATCGCGTCCCCCGAGATCGACGGCGCGCCCGGCGGCGTCTCCCAGGTCCGCGAAGTGGCCGGCGGGCTGATCCGGGTGGCCAAGGAGCGCGGCATCGCGACGATCATCGTCGGGCACGTCACCAAGGACGGCTCGATCGCCGGTCCGCGGCTGCTGGAGCACCTGGTCGACGTGGTGCTGAGCTTCGAGGGCGACCGGCACGCCCGGCTGCGGCTGGTCCGGGCCATCAAGAACCGGTACGGCGCGGCCGACGAGGTCGGCTGCTTCGAACTGCACGACGAGGGCATCAAGGGCCTGCCCGACCCCAGCGGGCTGTTCCTCACGCAGCGCCAGACCCCGGTCGCGGGCACCTGCGTCACGGTCACGCTGGAGGGCAAGCGGCCGCTGGTCGCCGAGGTCCAGGCGCTGGTGGCGCCGTCCCAGATCCCCACGCCGCGCCGGGCCACCTCGGGCCTGGACTCCGCGCGCATGTCGATGGTCCTCGCGGTCCTGGAGCGCCGCGGCGGAGTGCGGCTGGAGAAGACCGAGATCTACACCGCCACCGTGGGCGGCGTACGGCTGACCGAGCCCGCCGCCGACCTCGCTGCCGCGCTGGCCCTGGCCGGGGCCGCCGCGGATCATCCGCTTCCCGCGAAACTCGTCGCGATCGGCGAGGTCGGACTCGCCGGGGAAGTACGCCGCGTGACCGGCGTGCAGCGGCGGCTCGCCGAGGCCCACCGGCTCGGATTCACGCACGCGCTGGTCCCGCCGGACCCCGGGAAGGTGCCCGACGGCATGCGCGTCACGGAAGTGGCGGACATCTCCGAGGCGCTGCGCGCATTCTCCCTTGTGTCGCACCGGTAGACTTTTCCACCGATCTTTCTCAGCGGCAGCGGGGCCGACCACCGGGGCGATGTCCGGGCGCGGCAGCGCCGCCGCAGCCGGGGACGGCGACGACCACGGGGAGTTCTGTGGCAACGAATGACCGGACCGACAAAGGCGCGGCCGAACAGGCCCTGGTACGGGCTTCGCTGATGGCCGTGGCGCCGGGTACGGCCCTGCGCGACGGCCTGGAACGCATCCTGCGCGGCAACACCGGCGGCCTGATCGTCCTCGGCTTCGACAAGACCGTCGAGGCGCTGAGCACCGGCGGCTTCGTGCTGGACGTCGAGTTCTCCGCGACCCGGCTGCGCGAGCTGTGCAAGCTGGACGGCGCCCTTGTGGTCGACAAGGACTTCACCAAGATCGTGCGGGCCGGCGTGCAGCTGGTGCCCGACCCGTCGATCCCCACCGAGGAGACGGGCACCCGGCACCGCACCGCCGAGCGCGTCAACAAGCAGACCGGCTACCCGGTCGTGTCGGTCAGCCAGTCGATGCGCCTGATCGCGCTGTACGTCAACGGGCGCCGCTACGTCCTGGAGGACTCCGCGGCCATCCTGTCCCGGGCCAACCAGGCGCTCGCCACGCTGGAGCGCTACAAGCTCCGCCTGGACGAGGTGGCCGGCACGCTGTCCGCGCTGGAGATCGAGGACCTGGTCACGGTGCGCGACGTGTGCGCGGTGTCGCAGCGCCTCGAAATGGTGCGGCTGATCGCCCGTGAGATCGACGGGTACGTCACCGAGTTGGGCACCGACGGCCGCCTGCTGTCGCTGCAGCTCGAGGAGTTGATCGCGGGCGTCGAGCCGGACCGCTCGCTGGTGTCCCGCGACTACATCCCCGAGCGCGCGCTCAAGCGCGGCCGCACCGAGGCCGACGTCCTGGACGAACTCGACGGCCTGACCCACACCGACCTGCTGGACCTCCCGACGGTGGCCCGGGCGCTGGGCTTCACGTCCAGCGCCGAGGTCCTCGACTCGGCGGTCAGCCCGCGCGGCTACCGGCTCCTCGCCAAGGTGCCGCGGCTGCCACCGGTGGTCATCGAGCGGCTCGTGGAGCACTTCGGCGGCCTGCAGAAGCTGCTCGCGGCGAGCGTCGACGATCTGCAGGCGGTCGACGGGGTCGGCGAGGCCCGGGCCCGGAGCGTGCGCGAGGGGCTGTCGCGGCTCGCCGAGTCGTCGATCCTGGAACGCTACGTCTGATCCGAGCCGGGTACGCGTGTGCAGAAGGCCCCGCCGGAACCGGCGGGGCCTTCTGCGTCTCGTGCTCGGGACCGCTACTGCACGACGGTCCACTCATACTGCTTGCTGGCCCACTGGATGCCCGTGATCTTCGCGGTGGCCGCGAAGGACGAGCCGACCGGCGGCGCGGCAAGCGCGGGCGCCTGGCCGTTGCAGCGGGCCGGGTCGCTGCGGGTCCATGTCCAGGTCCAGCTGCGGGTCACGGACTTGCCGGGCTGGATCTGGGTGATCTCCGGCTTCGCATCGGCGGGGACGCAGTCGGCGGGCGACCAGATGTGGTCCGCACCCGACTTGATCTCCACGGTCGCGGTCTTCTGCGACAGGTCGACCGCGCAGGTCTCCTTGCCGGTGTTGCGGACCTCCAGCGTCAGCTTCACCTGCTCGCCGACCCGGTACTTCGTGTCCTGCGGCTTGTCGCCGATCAGCACCAGCTCGGCGTTGCCGGGGTAGGCGCACGCGAGCATGCCGGCGATCGTGGTGTTGCCGCCGCCTCCGGTGGCAGGCGGGACCGCGCCGCCGGTCGTACCGGCCGTGCCGCCGGCGTTGGCACCGCCGTTGGCCGTGCCGTTCGCCCCGGTCGCCCCGGCGTTCGCGCCGGTCGCACCGCTGTTGGCGCCGGTCGCACCGGCGTTGCCGCCCGTTCCGGCGGTGCCGCCGGGCGTCCCGGTGCCGCCGCCCGCACTGGTGCCGCCCGCCGCGTCACCCGGGCCGATGGGCCCCGGGGTGCCGGTGGGCGCGGTCGGTGCGGGGCTGTCCGCCCCGGCGTTCTTCTTGTCGTCTTTGCCGTCGCCACCGCCCCCGGCGGCACAGGCCCACGCGACGAGCGCGATGAGCACGGCGAGGCCGACCAACACGATCGCCCGTCGGCGCCAATACACGGACGGGGGAAGGTGGCCGACAGGGCGCGTCACAGAGTCCACCGGGTAACCCTAAGCCTGTTCGTTAGGCCGTCTGGCGCAGCCGCGCCGGTTCCGACATGGGATTTTGGATGTTGAGACGCCCTTCGCCGGGGTCGTTTCCGGCAAACCTCCGCAACCCTCGCGAGTGATCCACAGTTCCCTCGTACGAGTGACGCGCCGCGGCGTGGGAGGATCGTCTCCGTCATGCCGCACGCACTCAACGACCTCGTGATCGCCTGGTACGAGGAAAACGCCCGCGACCTGCCCTGGCGCGGCCCGGACGCGTCGCCGTGGGCCGTCATGGTCAGCGAATTCATGCTCCAGCAGACCCCGGTCAACCGCGTACTGCCGATGTACGCGGCCTGGCTGGAGCGCTGGCCCACGCCCACCGCGCTGGCCGACGACGAGCCCGGCGAGGCGGTCCGCGCCTGGGGCCGGCTCGGCTACCCGCGCCGCGCGCTGCGGCTGCACGCCGCGGCCACCGCGATCCGCGACCGGCACGCCGGTGAAGTCCCCGACGTCCACGACGACTTGCTGGCCCTCCCCGGCGTCGGCGAGTACACCGCGGCGGCCGTCGCCTCGTTCGCCTTCCGGCAGCGCCACGCGGTCCTTGACACCAACGTCCGCCGCGTCTTCGCCCGCACCGTCGACGGCAGCGAGTACCCGCCCCAGGCCACCACCGCAGCCGAACGCCGCACCGCGACCAACGCGATGCCGGTCGCCGCCGAGACCGCGGCCACGTGGGCCGTCGCCGTCATGGAACTCGGCGCCCTGGTCTGCACCGCCCGCACCCCGCGCTGCGGCGACTGCCCGGTATCCGCCCTGTGCGCCTGGCGGCTGGCCGGCAAACCCGCCTACGACGGCCCCCCGCGCCGCGGCCAGACCTACGCGGGCACGGACCGCCAGGTCCGCGGCAAGCTCCTCGCCGTCCTGCGCGAGGCCGACGGCCCGGTCCTCCAAGCGTCGTTGGACGCCGTCTGGGACGAACCGATCCAACGCGCCCGCGCCTTGGACGGCCTGGTTGCCGACGGCTTGGTCGAACCGGTAGCGGACGGGGTGTACCGACTGCCCACGGGGGCTCCGGTTTCCACCTGACGGGGCCTGCTCCGCGCCTATCCTCGGTTGATGACACCGGGGGGTGCGGATGCCGGATCCGGCAACGGTACGAGTCGCGACGGCAGCGGCACAGGTCCTGGGGCGGCAGCTGTACAAGCGCCACAAGTTGGCCCAGCGTGCGGTGGACAAGGACGCGTTCGACAAGATCGTCGACAAGCTGGCCCGGGACTCGGACGACCTGCGTGCCGCCGAGTTCCGCGGCCTGCCGGACAACGAGTGGAACGCGGCGGCGGAGTGCCTCAAGGCCGCGTTCGAACTTGTCGGCGAGATGGATGCGCGGGTTCCGCTGAGCCAGGCCATGAACCCCGTGCGCCTGGCCGAGTGGCTCCGCAATCTGGCGCCGGGGCTGCCCGCTGCCTACAGCCTCGTCCCGGCCGCGCGCGGAGCGTACGAACGGCTCTCGGTGCTCGCCTGCACTGCGGTGGTCGAATTCGTCCGCAGTCATCCCGAGTTCCCGCTCCAGGCCGACATCGAGCAATTGGAGCGGCTGGAGCGCATCGAACGCCACGTCGGACCACCTGACGACGAGGCACTGGCCGCCTTCGAGCGCCGCTACCTCGCCGCCGTGGACCGGCAACTGAACCGGCTCGAACTCTTCGGCGTCACGCTGCGGGACCGGGACTTCCACTACCCGATGAGCACCGCGTACATCAGCGTCGCTGCGCAGTCCGAGGACACCACCCGGCTGCGCACCTCATCGGCGGGCCCCTTGCGCATCGAAGAAGTCCTCGGCGACCGCCGCCGCATCCTGCTCCGCGGCGAGGCGGGCTCCGGCAAGACGACGCTGATGCAGCGCCTCGCCCTGTGGGCGGCCCAGGACACGTTCCCGCCCGACTTGCGCGACTGGGCCGGTACCGTGCCGTTCTTTCTGCCGTTGCGGCACTTCTCTTTCACCGGGGCTCCACCGCGCCCTGAGGACTTCCTCGACTACACCAGCCCGCTGCTGCGTGACGAGATGCCGGTTCACTGGGTCAGGGATCTACTCGCCGCCGGACGCGCCCTGGTACTCATCGACGGCGTCGACGAGCTGCCGGTCGACCAGCGCGAACGCATGCGTCGCGAATGGCTGCGCGAACTTTGCGCGATGTACCCGAGGTCCCGGTTCGTCGTCTCGTCGCGGCCGTCCGCGATCGGCGAATCATGGCTGGGCGAATACGGTTTCGGGTGCGCATCACTGCAGCCCATGAACCTGTCCGACCAACGCGAGTTCGTCGCACACTGGCACAGCGCGGTCGCCGAATACCAGAAGACACCCAGGGAACCGGACGTCGAGGCCGATCTCATAGCCAAGCTGACCACGCGCCGCCACCTGCGCCGCCTCGCCTCCAACCCGTTGCTGTGCGCACTGATCTGCGCGCTGCACCACGAGCGCCGGATGCAGCTGCCCGAAGACCGGATCAAGTTGTACGAGGCCGCCCTGGAGATGCTCGTCGTACGCCGCGACTCGGTACGCGGGGTACGGGCTGCGGAAGGCGTGGTCGTCGGAGAGCGCGAGCAGGAGATCCTGCTCCAGAAGCTCGCTTACTGGATGATCCGCAACGGCCTGACGGAAGCCTCACGCGAAGACGCACTGGAGCGGGTCACCGGCTATCTGGCCGGCACCGCCCATGGCACCGACGACCCGGAGGCGGTGCTCCGCCACTTGATCGTGCGCTCCGGAGTACTGCGCGAGCCCGGCCCCGGACGAGTGGACTTCGTGCACCGGACCTTCCAGGAGTTCCTGGCTGCCCGAGAAGCACTCGACGCGGGCGACATCAACATCCTGCTCAAGAACTGCGACAAGGACGACCAGTGGCGCGAAGTGGTCGTGATGGCTGTCGGCCTCGGTCGCGAACATGAGCGCAACCGCCTCATACGGGGGCTGCTCAAGCGCGCGGCCGACGTAAAGAATCGGCATGCGGCTCTCACCTTGATCGCCGCCGACGCCATCGGCAACGCACCGGCGATCGACCCGCTACTGCGCAGCGAAGTCACCGAGCAGGCCGGTCGTCTGCTGCCGCCGCGATCGTCGGAAACGGCCAACGCGCTGGCGGCACTGGGCGAGTCCGTTCTCGATCTCATGCCGGCCTACGACGGGTCGATCGAAGGGACGATGCAGCACGTCACCGCGTTGCTGCTCATGGTCGGCGGAGAGGCGGCCATCGATCTGCTGGGCTCCTATGCCCGCCAATACCCGTGGTCGGCGCCGCCTCCCCACGATACGGCGACGCTCGCTCGGCTTTTCTGGGACAGTTCCTCGACGGACCAAGCCGCATATATCACCCGGGTACTGCGTCATGTCCCTTATCCGGAACTTCAATTGGTGACGGCAACGACGCCGCTTGAACTACGTCTCTATGCACAGATTCCGGGGATCCAGTGGCTCAACCTGGACCACAGTATCCCGCTGTCTCCGGGCTGCCTGGAGGGGTTTCACGATCTCAACTCCCTGGTGCTGCACGGCCCTGAGGTCGAGTCCGATGACTACCCGGGGGACCTGTTGGAGGCACTGCGGGACTGCCCCAAGCTGCGCAGACTGCATTTCCTCGGCTCGCTGCGCAGAGCACGGCTGGTAGTGGACGGCGAGCTCTTCGAACTCGAACTCATGGACCAGAACGATGCGGCTCTCCCCGAAAGAGTCACACTCACCTACCCGCGGCTGCCACCGGAGATCGTCGTCCGCGGACACGGCGTGAGGTTGCTGTACACCGGCCGAACACCCCGGCGCCGAGCATGACACGGGAGGACGCAGATGCCGGATCCGGCGACCATGCGCATCGCTGCGACTGCCGCCCAGGTGCTCGGGCGGCAGCTGTACCAGCGTCATCGGTTGTCACAACGGGCCGTCGACCAGAATGCGTTCGACGCGATCGTCGACGGGCTCGCCCGCGCCTCGGACGAGCTGCGAGCCGCCGAGTTCCGCGGCCTGCCCGACAACGAGTGGGCTGCCGCTGCGGAGTGCCTCAAAGACGCGTTCGAGCGGGTCGGCGAGTTGGACTCACGTATCCCGCTGCGGCAGGCGATGCAGCCGGATCGGCTTGCGGCGTGGCTGCTTTCGCTCGCTCCCGAGCTTCCGGCGTCGTACAGTCTCGGCGCCGCCGCCCAGGGTGCCTACCAGAAGCTGGCCCACCTTGCCTGCGTCGCCGTGGTCGAGTTCGTGCGCCGACATCCCGAGTTCCCGCTGCAGGTGGAGATCGAGCAGCTTGAGCGTTTGGAGCGAATCGAGCAGTTCGTCGATCCGACTAGTGGCGCTGCCGCATTCGAGCGTCGCTACTGCGCTGCGGTCGCCCGGCAGTTGGACAAGTTGGAGCTCTTCGGGGTGACGCTGCGGGACCCGGACTTTCGGTATCCGATGAGTACGGCGTACATCAGCCTCACGGTGGACGCCGACGGACCGGCCCCGGCCCGCATCGAAGGTGTGCTCGGGCAGCGGCGGCGCATCCTGCTGCTCGGCGAGGCCGGCACCGGCAAGACGACGCTGCTGCAGCGCATCGCCCTGTGGGCGGCCCGCGACGGCTTTCCCGCGGAACTCGCCGACTGGGAAGGCACCGTCCCGTTCTTCCTGCCGCTGCGGCACTTCCGCTTCGATGCCACGCCGCCCGGCCCGGAGAACTTCCTGGACCGGATCGGCTCCATGATCCGTGCCGAGCAGCCGCGCGGCTGGGTGCCGGAACTGCTCAGGTCCGGGCGTGCGCTCCTGCTGATCGACGGGGTCGACGAACTTCCGTCCGACCAGCGGGCCGTCTTCGCCCTGCAGTGGCTGCCGGAATTGCTGGCGGAGTATCCGGCGGCCCGGGTCTTGGTGACGTCCCGCCCGTCGGCGCTCTCCGTCCAGCTCCAGCCGTGGACGGGGATGGACGCGCTCACACTGCTTCCGATGACGCTGACCGACCAGCATGCCTTCGTCGCGCACTGGCACGAGGCCGCGATTCTGTCGGGCCGGGAGACCGCGGAGCGGTCGGCCGAGTTCCAGGACGATCTCGTCGGGAAGCTGTCCGGACGACGGCACCTGCGCAGACTCGCCACCAACCCGCTGCTGTGCGCGCTCATCTGCGCCCTGCACAGCGAGCGGCGCATGCAGCTGCCCGAAGACCGGATCAAGCTCTACGAGGCCGCGCTGGAGATGCTCCTCGTTCGGCGCGATGAGGCGCGGGGTGTCTTCACCGAGCCGTACTTGTCCATCGGCCAGCGCGAACAGGAGCTGCTGCTGCAGAAGTTCGCGTACTGGATGATCCGCAACGGGCACACCGAAGTAGCCTGGGATACGGCCGTGGAGCGCTTGGCCGGCTACCTGGAGCGCAGCACGAGGCCGCCGAACCACGCCGATGCTGTGCTCCGGCATCTGCTGGCCCGTTCCGGAATCCTGCGCGAGCCGAGCCCGGGCCGCATCGACTTCGTCCACCGCACGTTCCAGGAGTTCCTGGCCGCCCGGCAGGCCCTGGACGATGGCGACCTTGGGCAATTGGTCAAGCGCGCGGACGAGGATGACCAATGGCGCGAGGTCTTCGTCATGAGCGTTGGGCTGGCCCGTGAATCCGAGCGCGACAAGCTGGTCCGCAACCTCGTGAAGCGGGCGTCGAGTCCGTGGCGGGCGCGCGACGAGCTGATCCTGCTCGCCGCGGACGCGATCGGCAACGCTCCACTGCTCGCACCCGACATCCGCGGCGAAGTCGCCTATCGAGCATCCAAGTTGCTGCCACCGCAGTCGCTCGCCGATGCATCACGGCTGGCCGGGGTCGGCGAGGCGGTGCTCGACATGCTGCCCGACCATCCGCAGGACGTCGCGCGCCGGGATGATCACATCCTGGCGTACATGGTGTTCCTGGTGGCCGAGATCGGCGGTGACGCCGCGTTGGCGAAGCTGGCGCGCTGGTCGCGCCTCGGCGAGACTGCGCGGCGCGCGCCTTCTGTGGCGCGCGCCTTCTACGACTGCCTGGAGTACTTCCCGCCAGCGGAGTACATGCGCCAGGTGCTGGTGAGCGTACCCGCCCCGCCGGGACACATCGTCGCCGCACACACGCCCCGGGCGATCGAGGCGCTCGCCTCTCTGCCCGGTCTGCCCTGGCTCTCCGTCATCGGCGACGACGAGTCCCTCGCGTTGGCCGCCACGGTTCCAGGTCTGCGCTGCCTCATCGTCGAGCTCCCGCCCCACCCCGGCGACATCGCGCCGATTCGCCGGATCAGGTCGCTCCGGGCCGTGCACTTCGTCGGTCCCGACCGCGCGGTGAAGGTCATTGCCGGCCCGGTCGCCGATATACCGACCGAAGGTGTGCACTTCAGCATTCTGGAAACGGGCCGACGGGGCGAGCTCGTGCTGACCGACCGCTTCAACAAGGTCGTCGCGAGCTTGGTGACCAGCAACCAGATGACCGTGGCCCGGCACGGGCTCTCGCCGCAGGCACCCTCGCGAGGCCCTCTTCCCAGGCCCCCTACTCGCGAGTAATCTCCGCGTCATGGACCTCACGACCTACGCGATCCCGGCCTTTGTGCTGCTGCTTGTCGTGGAGATCCTCGCGTACCGGTTCGCGCCCGACGAGGAGCAGCGGGGGTACGCGGCCAAGGACACCGCGACGAGCCTGTCCATGGGCATCGGGAGCATTGCCGCCAACCTCGGCTGGGGAATCCTGGCGCTGCTGCTCTGGGACGTGCTGTTCGGCGTGACGCCACTGGACGTGCCGGGGACCTGGTGGGGTTGGGCGCTCGCGGTGCTGGCGGTGGACTTTTTCTACTACTGGGAACACCGGGCGATGCACGAGATCCGGCTGCTGTGGGCGAGCCATGTCGTGCACCACTCCAGCCGGCACTACAACTTGTCCACAGCCCTGCGGCAGAGCTGGACGGGGGCGCATCACCTGGTGTTCATGGCACCGGTGGCGCTGCTGGGGTTCTCGCCCGCGATGATCTTCGCGGCGTACTCGGTGAACCTGATCTACCAGTTCTGGATCCACACCGAGCGCGTCCACAGGCTGTGGAAGCCGATCGAGTACGTGTGGAACACCCCGTCCCACCACCGGGTGCACCACGGCTCCAACAAGCAGTACCTCGACCGCAACTACGGGGGCATCCTCATCGTGTGGGACCGGCTCTTCCGCTCCTTCGAGCCGGAAGGCGAGAAGGTCGACTACGGCCTGACGAAGAACATCACGACCTACAACCCGCTGCGGGTCGCGGTCCACGAGTACTGGGCGATCGGGCATGACGTCCGGCACGCCGCGGGCTGGCGCGAGCGCTTCGGGCGGGTCTTCCGCGGGCCGGGCTGGAGTCCCGCGCCGCGGGCCGAGGCCCTGCCGGAGCCTGCGGAGGCGGCCGCGTGAAGAGTCTCGTACGCCGGGCGGTGAAGCGGGTCTGCTCGGAGCCGCGGCTGCTGCTCGGGGCCTATCTCGCGGTGGGTGCGGTCGACTCGGTGCTGGCCGCCGTGGACGCGGAGTCCGGGGTGCGCTGGGTGACGAAGCCGCTGCTCATGCCGCTGCTGGCCGGCTACGTCGCGGCGGCCGCGCGGCCCGGGGCCGATCTGAAGCTGCCGCTGGCCGCGCTGGCGGGCGGCTTCGCGGGTGATGTCGGGCTGCTGACCGGGGACGACAAGCTGTTCCTGGCCGGGATGGCCGGGTTCGCGGTGGGGCATGTCGCGTACCTGAAGTCGTTCGCGGACGCGGGCGCGCACCGGGTGCTGGCCGCGAAGCCGTGGGTGCCCGCCGGGTACGCGGCCGCGTGCGCCGGGATGCTCGCGGTGCTCGGGCCGCGGCTGGACGACCTGCTGGTGCCGGTGGCCGGCTACAGCCTGCTGCTGACCGCGGTGGCCGCGGCCGCGGCGGGGTCGGACCGGCGGACCGCGCTCGGCGGCGCGCTGTTCCTGGCGTCCGACACGGTCATCGCGCTGGACCTGGCCGGGCTGGATCTGCTGCCCGGGCAGGACGCCGCGATCATGCCGCTCTACATCGCGGCCCAACTGCTGCTGATGAGCGCGTGGACGCAGGACGAGCGGCGGGCACGGGAAGAGGCGACGGCGGACGTGATGTCCACCGCCGCCTCGCGCGACTGAATCGTCAGCCCCCCGGTCAGTCCCAGGTCAGTCCCGGGTCAGTCCTGGGTCGGCGCCGGGGTGTGGCGCCACGCTGCGGTGATGTACTCCGGCTCGGGGCACATGGCCGCCGCAAGGCGCAGGTACGGGCCTGCCTCGTCGGCACGGCTGGCGCGCTCCAGCGTGCGCCCGAGCGCGTGCAGCGCCCACGCGTCGCGCGGGTCGAGGTCGATCACGCGCCGGAGCGTGGCCTCGGCGCGGCGCAGCTGCGCGGAGCCGAAGTACGCCTGGGCCGCGAGCAGCTGGACGGAGAGGTTGTCCTGCTCCGCCGCCAGGTGCGGCTCGATCAGCTTGAGGGCGCCGAGCGGGTCGCGGGCGTCGACGAGTTCCTGTGCCCAGCGGTAGTTCTCCACGGTCATGCCGGACATCTGCGTCGTCACGATTGCGCTCCTTTCGGCGTCCGGAAGATCAGGACATGCGTGTCAACCGAACCGCAGGCGGGCTTGTTCCCGCCACCGGTTTGCGGCCGGGCCGGCGCCTCAGCGGGCGGTGAAGCCGCCGTCCGCGGTGTGGATGCCGCCGGTGATGAAGCTCGCCCGGTCGGAGAGCAGGAACGCGACCAGTTCGGCGATCTCGGCGGGGCGGCCGAAGCGGTCCATCGGGTGCTGGGCGCGCATCACGGCCTTGGCGTCGTCGTCGAAGCCGCCGAGGAGCGGGGTGTCGACGCAGCCGGGGGCGACCGCGTTGACCCGGATGGCGCGGTCCGCGTACTCCAGGGCGGCGCAGCGGGTCAGGCCGACCACCGCGTGCTTGGCGGCGACGTACGGTGCGGCGCGGTCGATGCCGACCAGGCCGTGGACCGAGGAGATGTTGACGATCGCGCCGCCGTCGCCGTGCTCGAGCATCGCCGGGATCTGGTGGCGCATGCCGAAGAAGACGCCGTCCAGGTCGACGGCGAGCACCCGGCTCCAGGCGTCCGTCGGGTAGTCGGCGAGTTCGGCGACCGGTCCGCATATGCCCGCATTGTTGACCGCGAGGTGCAGGGCGCCGAAGGCCTCGACGGCGGCGGCGACCAGAGCGGCGGACGATTCGGGCCGGGTGACGTCGACGCGCATCGCGCGGGCCCGGCCGCCCGCGTCGTTGATGCGGGCCGCGGTACGGGCCGCGCCGACGTCGTCGATGTCGGCGACCGCCACGTCGGCCCCGCCCGCCGCGAGGCGGATCGCGACGGCCGCGCCGATGCCCGAGGCCGCGCCGGTGACCAGGGCGGTGCGCCCGGCGAACTCGGCGCGGCCGGCCAGGCCCGCGGTCTCAGTGCCCATAACGGCAACGATGGCCCGGCCTCCCGGAGCCGACATCCCGTGTGAGCCGAACGGGTCAGGCCGCGGAGGTGTCCAGGTTCGTCAGGATGCCGTGGAAGACGACGTCGAACACCCGCTCCACGGCGGCTTCACGGGCCCTCTTGTCGAGGCGGCTGAGGTCGGTCTCGAGCAGCAGGGTCGAGATGCCGTGCACCGCCGCCCACATCGCCACGTCGGTGAACGCCCGGCGCCCGGCGGCCAGTTCGCCGGCCTCGACCAGCTCGTCCAGGGCCTCGGACATCGACATGTACGAACTGTTCCGCTCGGTCAGCGGCGGCGCCTCGGACACCGGGTCGCCCTCGGGCATCGGGGCGTCCGCGTACTGCCGGAAGATGAGCCGGAACAGGCCCGGCTCCTCCAGCGCGAAGCGCACATAGCCGCGGCCCACCGCGCGCATGCGGCGGACGGCCTCCTCGCCCCGGTCGGCGCGCGCCGGCTCATCGGTGAGGCGGGCGGCGACCTCGGCGTCCATCCGGGCGCCGGCGCGCTCCTTGACTGCCTCGACCAGGTCGCGGTGGCTTTCGAAGTGCCGGTACGCCGCGGTCGAGGAGACGCCGGTGGCGCGCGCCGCCTCGCGCAGCACGATGGCCTCGGGGCCGCCGGTCCGGACCATCTCCAAGGCCGCGTCGACCAGGGCGTTGCGCAGGTCCCCGTGGTGGTACGCGCGGCGGCCGGGCGCCTTCGCACCGGGCTTCGTACCGGGCTTCGCGCCTGTTCCGCCGCCGGTCTCCGCGCCGCCGCCGGGCGCTTGCGCTCGTGGACTCACCGCATCCCTCCGAACCTGATCAGGACACCCATGTTGACAGCGCCAACATTGAATGCCAAGTTATCAGTGACAACATTGTTGACGGCATAAACATTGCTTGTCCGGCACCGGCTCCGGCCGGCCGCCGTCCGTACGGCCCGTCCCTTGCCTGCCCGCACGGAAGGCCCTCCTCATGCTCGAACGCATCGGCACCATCGCCGCGTACCGCGCCCGCACCGTTCTCGCCGTCTCCCTCGCCCTGCTGATCGCCGCCGCGGTGGCCGGCTTCGGCGCCTTCGGCGTGCTCAAGTCCGAGGGCTTCGAAGACCCCGGATCCGACTCGTACCAAGCCGGTGAAGTGATCCGCGAGAACTTCACCGGCAGTCCCAACCTCGTCGTCGAAGTGCGGTCCCGCGGCCAATCCGTGGACGACCCGGCGGTCGCCGACGCGGGCCGCCGCATAGCGGGCGCCCTCGCCGTCGAGCCCGGCTACTCCGGGGTGGTCTCGTACTGGTCCACCGGCGCCCCCGGGCTGAAGTCCACCGACGGCACCAAGGCGCTGATCCTGGCCCAGGCCCCCGACGACGTCGACGCGCTGCCCGCCTCGGTGCAGGCCGCGGCCGGCGGCGCTCTCGGCCCGGACGGCGCGGTCACCGTCAAGCTCGGCGGCGACAGCCCGCTCGCCCCCGAGGTGAACGCCCAGGTCGGGAAGTCCCTGGCGATCGCCGAGGCGATCGCGGTGCCCATCACGCTGCTGCTCCTGGTGCTCGCGTTCGGCAGCGTGGTCGCCGCACTCGTGCCGCTGGCGATCGGATTCGTCGCCATCATGGGCACGTTCGGCGAACTGTTCGTGCTCGGGCAGCTCACCGACGTGTCGATCTTCTCGATCAACCTCACCACCGCACTCGGCCTCGGCCTGGCCATCGACTACGGCCTGCTGATCGTCGCCCGGCACCGCGAACTCGTGCACGGCGGAGCCTCGGTGCCCGACGCGGTGGTCGAGACGGTCCGCACCGCGGGCCGCACGATCGTCTTCTCCGCGGCGACCGTGGCCGCCGCGCTGGCCGTGCTGCTGGTCTTCCCGATGTACTTCCTGCGGTCCTTCGCCTACGCCGGCATCGGCGTCGTGCTGATCTCCGCACTCGGCGCGCTGTTCGTCGCCCCGGCCCTGCTGGCCGTGCTCGGCCCGCGCGTCGAGGCCGGGCGGATCCGCGGCATCCGCGGCGTGCAGGGTGCCGAGACGCCGTTCTGGGGCAGGCTCGCCGGTGCGGTCGCCAAGCGTCCCGCCCGCGCCGCGCTGCCGGTGCTCGCCGTGCTGCTGGTCGCCGCGTCCCCGCTGCTCGGCGTCACCTTCGGCACGCCGGACGAGCGCGTCCTGCCCAAGGACAGCGCGATCCACCAGGTCGGCGACTCGCTGCGCGAGGACTACCCGGGCAACGACACGCACACCGTGACCGTGGTGGCCGACGGCAGCACCGGCGGCCTGCCCCAGTACGCGGCCGAGCTCTCCGCGCTGCCCGGCGTCACCCGCGTCGACACGGCGTCCGGCTCCTTCGCCGGCGGCCGCTCGGCCGTCGGTGCGCCGCACCCGGAACTGGCCGGCCCCGAGGCGCAGATGCTCTCCGTGGTCACCTCGCTCGACCCGAAGTCCGACGCGGTCCAGGACCTCGTCCGCGACATCCGCGCGGTGCCGGAACCGGACGGCGCCCGGGTCCTGGTGGGCGGTGACGACGCCGAACTCGTCGACACCAAGGCGGCGATCGCGGACCGCATCCCGCTGGCCGTCGGCCTCATCGCGCTGTCGACCTTCGTGCTGCTGTTCCTGTTCACCGGCAGCATCGTGCAGCCGCTGCGCGCCCTGGTCCTCAACGGGCTCAGCATCGCCGCCGCGATGGGCATCACCGTGTGGGTCTTCCAGGAAGGCCACTTCGCCGGCTTCCTCGGCTTCACCCCGATGCCGATGGACACCTCGATGACCGTGCTGCTGTTCTGCATCGCCTTCGGACTGTCCATGGACTACGAGGTGTTCGTGATCAGCCGGATCAAGGACCTGCACGAGGCCGGCTACTCCGACACCGAGGCGGTCACCCGCGGCCTGGCCCGCACCGGCCGCATCGTCAGCACCGCGGCCGCGCTGCTCGCGGTCACCTTCCTGGCGTTCGTGAGCAGTTCGGTCAGCTTCCTGCAGCTGTTCGGGCTCGGTGCGGCGCTGGCCATCCTCATCGACGCGACGCTGGTCCGCGGCATCCTGGTGCCGGCCACCATGAAGTGGCTCGGTCCGGCGGCCTGGTACTCGCCCAAGCCGATGCAGCGCGCGTACGAGAAGGTGGGCGTGAGCGACGGCTGACCGGCGGCCGGGCCCGCGCAGGCGCCCGGCCGACCCCACGGCAACACCCCCGAGAGGGCCGCGGATTGCTCCCGCGGCCCTCTCCCTTTCGCACCCGTGCACGACTACCGTGGGTGCAATGCCGCACAACACAGAGGTGGCCGAGGCTCGCCCGCGCCGGAGCGACGAGACGCTGGACTGCCTGCTGCGCGACCGCGTCGCGGTGCACCCCGAGGACCCCGCGGTCGCCGATCCCCCCGACATGCGCGCCCGTACCGGTCGCCCGCCGCAGCAGTGGACCTGGGCCCGGCTCGACCAGGAAGTCGACCGGCTCGCCGCCCTGCTGCTCGGCCACGGAGTGCGGCGCGGCGACACCGTGGCCCTGCAACTGCCGCCCGGCGCCGAACTGGTGCAGTCCGTGCTGGCCTGCTGGCGGATCGGCGCGGTGGCCATGCCGCTGTCCGTCAGCCTGCGGGACCGCAGCCTCACCTACCGGGCCCGGCGCACCGGCGCCCGCACCATCGTCACCAGCACGCGCATAGGCGGGCACCGCCCGGCCGCCGCGGCGGTCGCGCTGCCGTGCTTCCCGGCGGTGCTCGCCTGGGGGCCCGACGTCCCGGCCGGCGCGGTCGACCTGGACGCCGCGGCACCTGCTCCCGACGAGCCCGCAGCGTACCTGTCCCGGACCGGCATCGGGCCGGGCGACCGGGCCGCCATGCTGTGGACCGCCTGCGACGGCGAACTCCCTTACCTGCACCGCGATCTGCAGGTCGTCCCGCAGCCGGACGCGGCCCCCGCCGGGGAGCCGGACGCCGCCTCGCTCACCAACACCACCGGGCTCACCTGCCCGGCCGGATTCCGCGACGTCCTGCTCCCGTGGCTGCACAGCGGATGCCGCCTGGTTCACCCCGAAGAGGGAACTTCAGACCTCACAGGAAGCAGTCGAATTCCCCGGCCTTGACGCCCGCGATGAATGCCGCGAGTTCGTCGTACGTGTAGCAGAGCGCGGGACGGCCGACGTCCTTGGAATCGCGCAGCGCCACGCCGCCCGGGATCCCGGCGAGTTCGACGCATGCGCCGTTCTGGTGCGAGAAGGTCGACTTCACCCAGTCGGCTTCGCTCAGCGCACCGGAAGCGGCGGCATCGTAGAGCGCCGCGGCCGAAACGGCCGGAACGGGCATGTCGGCGAGGGCAGTACGGGAACTACGGGCAGTACGAGAAGTACCGGCAGAGCTGTTGGGCATTACACACTTTCTGCTCGCTCAAGGATCAGCGCGAGGGAATCGCCCGGCGACAGGGCAGCCTGCTCGATTCGGCCGAACAGCCGGTGGTACCGCTGGACTTCACGCTGCGAATCGCGAGGAATCATACCGGCGATACCCTCCACGAACGCGACTTCGCCGTCAGCCGGATCGGTGAATCCGAGGAGTGCGAATCCGGTCGCGTGCGCCGCGCGCGCCCCCGCTTCGAACGGCACCACCTGGAACACCACGTTGGGCAGCCGGGCCAGTTCCGCGAGATGGCGCATTTGCGTGCGCATCACACCGCGGCCCCCGGTGTCGAAGTGCAGCGCCGCCTCGGAAACGATGCCGTGGTACCGCAGCACCGGTTCGGCGCGCAGCCGGCGCTGCCGGGCGAGCCGTACCGCGACCAGGCTTTCGACCTGTTCGGCGGCCAGCGGATTGATACCGGCGTCCATGATCGCGGCAATGTAGTCGGCGCACTGCAGAAGTCCGCCGATCACCATCGGCTGATACTCGCGTTCGACCGTGGCACTGTCCTCGAAGGCCACGAACTCCTCGAGATGCGCGTTCATCACATCGGCATACTCGCGCCACCAATGCCGCGGACGCTTGCCGACCACCAACTGCTCCAGCTCCGACTGCACCTGCGCGGGCACTTCGTACAGCCGGCACAGCGTCGCCAGATCATGGGGCGTCACATAGGCGCGGGCGAGCTCCATGCGGCAGAT
Organism: Yinghuangia soli; assembly: GCF_021502675.1. GTDB lineage: Bacteria > Actinomycetota > Actinomycetes > Streptomycetales > Streptomycetaceae > Yinghuangia > Yinghuangia soli. Next base: position 221,009 of record NZ_JAKFHA010000010.1, on the reverse strand, counting down.
CTTGCTGACATCCCCGCGGATGGCCTCGGCGGCGGCGATGCGGCTGATCCCCCGGTCCTCGCGGAGTCTTCGCAGCTCCTGGCCCAGACGCTTGCGCTTGAGGGCGTGGAGGGAATCGATGGCCACATCGGCTCCTCTCGGAACTTGCGCGCTCTTACTTGCATATGCGGATTCATCGGTGCTTCACTCATCTTGAACACCCTGTGCTCTCGAGTCAACACAGAGAGCTATATCAACGCGATGCACCTCAGTCGCACCGCGCGGCCCCCAGGGAGAGCTGTGCACGCCACCGCCGCGTATTCGGAGCCCGTCTATATCGTCCGGCTGCCGTCCGTGCCGAGCTCGGTGGCCACCGCCCGGGAACACGTCGAAGCACTGTGCCGCAAGTTCGGCCTGGACAGCTTCGGCCCGGTCCAGGTGGTGTCCGAGCTGGCCGGCAACGCGGTGGAGCACGCCGGCATGTGCGGCGGGCTGGAAGTCTGGGTCTCGGTCGGCCCCGGCTACCTGTGGATCGAAGTGGTCGACTTCGCCCCCGAATTCGTCCCCGATCTCGACCACGTGCAAGAGCCGGACGACGAGCAGGAGCGCGGCCGCGGCCTGCTCATCGCGCGGACCCTCGCCGAGCGCATCGAGGCGCTGGTCCTGGGCGACCGCAAGGCGCTCTGCGCCTGCTTCCCGGTTCCCGTGTAAGCCCTCCCTATACGGGCGCCGCGGGCAGTTGCCGGGTGCCCCGTGCGTACGCGTCCCCCTGTCGTACGCGCGCCGGCCCCGGCAACGGCGAAGGGCCGCCCCCGGTTTCCCGGGGGCGGCCCTTCTGCTTCGGTCTGCTTCCGCTCAGCCCTGCCTCGGGCTCAGCCGGTCGGGCTCAGGAGGCCTCGCCCTTGGTGAGGTCCGGGCCGGAGCCCGCGGCCTCGACCGGCGGGGCGTCCGGCAGCGCCGCCTTCTCCTCGCCGACGAAGGTGAACTTCTCCTCGTCGCCGTCGCCTTCGGTGCCGACCACCACGATCGAACCGGGCCGCAGCTCCGCGTACAGGATCTTCTCGGACAGGGTGTCCTCGATCTCCCGCTGGATCGTGCGCCGCAGCGGACGCGCGCCCAGCAGCGGGTCGTAGCCCTTCTTGGCGAGCAGCTTCTTGGCCGCCGGGGTGAGCTCCAGGCCCATGTCCCGGTCCTTCAGCCGCTCGTCCACCTTGGCGATCATGAGGTCGACGATCTGGATGATGTCGTCCTCGGACAGCTGGTGGAACACGATCGTGTCGTCGACACGGTTCAGGAACTCGGGGCGGAAGTGCTGCTTCAGCTCCTCGTTGACCTTGGCCTTCATGCGGTCGTACCCGGTCTTGACGTCCGAGTTGCCGGTGAAGCCCAGGCCGAAGCCCTTCGAGATGTCCCGGGTGCCCAGGTTGGTCGTCATGATGATGACCGTGTTCTTGAAGTCGACCACGCGGCCCTGGGAGTCGGTCAGGCGACCGTCCTCCAGGATCTGCAGCAGCGAGTTGAAGATGTCCGGGTGGGCCTTCTCGACCTCGTCGAACAGCACCACGGAGAACGGCTTGCGGCGCACCTTCTCGGTGAGCTGCCCGCCCTCTTCGTAGCCGACGTAGCCGGGAGGCGAACCGAACAGCCGCGACACGGTGTGCTTCTCGGAGAACTCCGACATGTCGAGCTGGATCAGCGCGTCCTCGTCGCCGAACAGGAACTCGGCCAGCGTCTTGGACAGCTCGGTCTTACCGACACCGGACGGGCCGGCGAAGATGAACGAGCCACCGGGACGCTTCGGGTCCTTCAGGCCGGCGCGAGTACGGCGGATCGCCTGGGAGAGCGCCTTGATGGCGTCCTTCTGGCCGATGACCCGCTTGTGCAGCTCGTCCTCCATGCGGAGCAGACGGGCCGACTCCTCCTCGGTGAGCTTGAAGACCGGGATGCCGGTCGCGGTGGACAGGACCTCGGCGATGAGCTCCTCGTCCACCTCGGCGACGACGTCCATGTCGCCGGCCTTCCACTCCTTCTCGCGCTTCGCCTTGTCGGCAAGGAGGGTCTTCTCCTTGTCGCGCAGCGCGGCGGCCTTCTCGAAGTCCTGCGCGTCGATCGCGCTTTCCTTCTCCCGGCGCACGTTCGCGATCTTCTCGTCGAACTCGCGCAGGTCCGGCGGCGCGGTCATGCGGCGGATGCGCATCCGGGAACCGGCCTCGTCGATCAGGTCGATCGCCTTGTCCGGCAGGAAGCGGTCCGAGATGTACCGGTCGGCCAGGGTCGCCGCGGCGACCAGCGCGGCGTCGGTGATCGAGACGCGGTGGTGCGCCTCGTACCGGTCGCGCAGGCCCTTGAGGATCTCGATGGTGTGCGACAGCGACGGCTCCGCGACCTGGATCGGCTGGAAGCGGCGCTCGAGCGCGGCGTCCTTCTCCAGGTGCTTGCGGTACTCGTCGAGCGTCGTCGCACCGATGGTCTGCAGCTCGCCGCGGGCCAGCATCGGCTTGAGGATGCTCGCCGCGTCGATCGCGCCCTCGGCGGCGCCCGCACCCACCAGGGTGTGGAGCTCGTCGATGAACAGGATGATGTCGCCGCGCGTGCGGATCTCCTTGAGCACCTTCTTCAGGCGCTCCTCGAAGTCGCCGCGGTAGCGGGAGCCCGCCACCAGCGCACCCAGGTCGAGCGTGTACAGCTGCTTGTCCTTGAGCGTCTCGGGCACCTCGCCCTTGACGATCGCCTGGGCGAGGCCCTCGACGACGGCGGTCTTGCCGACGCCGGGCTCGCCGATCAGCACCGGGTTGTTCTTGGTGCGGCGGGACAGCACCTGCATGACCCGCTCGATCTCCTTCTCACGCCCGATGACCGGGTCGAGCTTGCCCTCGCGGGCAGCCTGCGTGAGATTGCGGCCGAACTGGTCGAGCACGAGCGAGGTGGACGGCGTGCCCTCCTGCCCGGCACCGCCCGGGGAGGCGGTCTTCTCGCCGGAGTAGCCGGAGAGCAGCTGGATCACCTGCTGGCGGACCCGGTTGAGGTCCGCACCGAGCTTGACCAGGACCTGGGCGGCGACGCCCTCGCCCTCGCGGATCAGGCCCAGCAGGATGTGCTCGGTGCCGATGTAGTTGTGCCCCAGCTGGAGCGCCTCGCGCAGCGAGAGCTCCAGGACCTTCTTGGCACGGGGAGTGAAGGGGATGTGGCCGGACGGGGCCTGCTGGCCCTGGCCGATGATCTCCTCCACCTGCTGGCGGACCGCCTCGAGCGAAATCCCGAGGCTCTCGAGCGCCTTGGCGGCCACGCCCTCACCCTCGTGGATGAGGCCGAGGAGGATGTGCTCGGTTCCGATGTAGTTGTGGTTGAGCATCCTGGCCTCCTCTTGGGCCAGGACGACAACCCGCCGCGCGCGGTCGGTGAACCTCTCGAACATCGTTATCGCTCCTCAGAGCGGTCGTGCAGTTCGGGGACGGTCCCCTCCCTGTCCTTCCGCATGCTAGTCCCGCACGCGGGACCGCTCACTTCGTCCACAAGGACGTGCGACCCACGTGTTGCGGGCCGCGCCGGACACCTAGTCAAACCTGATAGTGCGGGGCAGTGTTCCCCCGAACCAAGCAGAGTGACCGATTGCGAGTACGCCAGAAGCGAACGCGGCTCCGACGAGGCGTTTCCGACGGCCCGAGCCCGGCCGGCCGGCACCCCGTTCCACCCCGTCCCGCATCGCATCCTCGCCCCCTCCCGTGCGGTCCTGCCGGGCTCATACCCAGGGCGGCACCCCGCATACGCCCGGCGACCGCCATCCGGACGGGGAAACGCCGCAGGTCGCGCAGCTTCCCCCGAGAGAGGGACGGGCAAGGTTACAGTTGGCGTGAATACATAGCGCAATCGGTCGATCACCTCTCGTAACCGGAGTCTTCCCCCGGAGTTGAACACGCTATGGCAGCGACACTCCTTTTCGCCCCTCGCTCGGCCGCGATGACCCCCGGGCCGGTCGACGAGGCGCTCTGGTACGCCGGTGCGCTGGGCTGGCCGGTGCTGCCCGGAGCCGCGCTCGGCGCGCCGCCCCGGACCGCCCCTGCGGTCCCGGGACCCACTGTCCCGCACCCGGCACCCGATCCTGCGGACGCGGGGACTGCGGCAGGCGCGCCGGGCGGCACAGCCTGCGCGCTCGCGGCGGCCGACCGGACCTGGCCGACCGATCCGGCCGACCCGGCAGAACCAAACGGCATGGCCCAGGGGACCACCGACACCGCGGCCATCGTGCGGCAGTGGGCCGCGCGGCCGCGTGCCGTGCGGCTCGCCACCGGGGTGCACTTCGACGTCCTGGACGTGCCCGGCGCGGCCGGCACCCGGGCGCTGCGCCGCGCGGAGCGCATCGGGCTCCCGCTCGGCCCGGTGGCGGCGACCGCGGCCGGGCGCGTGCAGTTCTTCGTGGCGCCGGGCGTCGCGGAGGACCTGCCCGGGCTGCTCGACTGGCTGGACTGGTCCGGCGTGGGCCTGGACCTGCGCGCCTTCGGAGCCGGGGACTCCGTACCGGCCCCCTCGCCGTGGCCTGCCACCTGGCTGGCGCCGTGGCCGCGGGACTGGGAGTCGGCCCGCTGGCTGCGCGCCCCGGCGGCCTCCCGGCTGCGCTGGGCGCCCGGTGCGCGGGCCGAGACCCTGATGCGCGTGGACGTGCGGTTCCCGGACGTCACGCGGCTGCTGAGCGGGCTTGCGGACGCCTGCCAGCACGTGCGGCTGCTGCCCGGCCAGCGGCACGCGGCGGCGTCCGCCTGAGGGTGCCCGGGATGCGCAAAGGGCGGCCGCCCGCTCGCGCACTGCGAGAAGGGGGCCGCCCGATGACGTCGGTCAGGCGTGCGCCTTGTCGTACGCCTCGCGGATGTGGGCAGGGACCCGTCCGCGCTCGCTGACCTCGTAGTCGTTCTCCCTCGCCCACTGGCGCACCAGCGCCGTGTCGGCCGCGCTCGTGCCGGCCGACTTGGCCGTCCCCCGCGCGCCCCGGCGGCCCGCGGCGCGGCCCCCGGTCTTGCGTGCGACCTGCACGTACGGAGCCAGCGCAGAGCGGAGCTCGCCGGCATTCGCTTCGCTGAGGTCGATCTCGTACGAGACACCGTCGAGGGCGAACGTCACCGTCTCGTCGGCCTTCCCGCCGTCGAGGTCGTCCACGAGAAGAATCTGGACCTTCTGTGCCACCGGTTTCCCTTTCATCGGGAGGGATCGCCACCAACCATGAAAAGGAAACCGCTTTTCCCGGAAAAATTCAAACCCGGGGAAGCGGAACCGAACGCCCCGGCAATGCGTTTGAGGCTGGATAGGAGATCTACCGGACAGTTCCGTGCGGTTGCCCGCGCGCATGGTGATCCGGCGCCCGGGCAAACGGAACTGCCGGGGCGCACACCGATCTACAGCCGGACTACAGGTGAAGCAGCATCCGCGTGTTGCCCAGCGTGTTGGGCTTCACGCGTTCCAGGTCGAGAAACTCCGCGACGCCTTCGTCATACGAACGAAGCAGTTCACGGTAGACGTCCTGATCGACCGGGGTGGCCTCGATCTCCACGAAGCCGTGCCGCGCGAAGAAGTCGACCTCGAAGGTCAGGCAGAATATCCGCCGCACGCCCAGCCAACGGGCCGTCTCCAGCAACTTCGCGAGAACCCGGTGGCCCACACCGTACCCGCGGCACGAGGTGTCGACGGCAAGAGTGCGGACCTCGGCAAGGTCCTCCCACATCACGTGCAGCGCACCGCAGGCGACCACGGCACCGTCCCCGTCGCGTTCCGCGACCCAGAACTCCTGCACGTCTTCGAACAGTGTCACCGTCGGCTTGTCGAGCAGGATGCGCTTGCCCGCGTAGTCGTCCACCAGCCTTCGAATGGCCGTGACATCCGAGGTTCTGGCCCGGCGGATCGTGACTTCCATGGGGGGAAGGTATCGCGATCGGCGGCAACCGCGGCGGCCGCCCCGGGTCATCGCGCGTGGACTGCCCGGAATGCGGACACATGCTTAGGCCGACTTAGGCCGAGTTAGCCGACAACCGGACGACAACTGGTGGGCAACCTGTCCGGTCGGTTTTGCAGGTGACCGGAACCGCTGCGGAATCACCCCATTCGGGAGGCGATTCGGGTACTCGAACACGCCGAGTCCGGATCGTCGGGGCAGGGGCTCGCGACGGCCGGTGCAGGATCCGCGGAAGCCACGAAATCCGAGCGGCCGGACATCACGGTGCCGGCCGCGGGATCCGGGACGCGGACCGCCAGGGTGAGCGTCGCGGTGCCGCCCGCGGCAATCCGGCCGGTCGTCCAGACACCGGTGGCCGTGTCGTACGTGCCCTGCGTCATCGCCCCCCAGAGCAGCGGGGCGCCGGCCGGGAGGCTGTTGCGGACCCGGGCGAAGAGGGCGGCGGCGTCCCCGCTGTCGGTGACCGCGACGGTGTGCGTGAGCGTCTGGCCGGGCCGCGCCTCGGTGGCGTCGACGGTCCGGGCCAGGCTCAGGCGCGGCTTGCCGAACCGCAGCTCGGCGCAGGCCGAGGCGGGGTCGTCCGGGCAGCGCTGCGCGGCGGGGACGTCGACCTCCGAGGTGGGCGGCGGGGGCGGGGGGGTCGGGGTCGGGGTCGGGGTGGCGGTGTCCGGCGGCGGGGTCGTCGGGGCGGCCGGGGTCGGGGGCGCACTCGTAGGCGGTGCCGTCGTGGGCGGAGCGGTGGTCGGCGGGCGCGAGGTCGGCGGCTTGGTGGTCGCCGGGGGCCTCGTGGATGCCGGAGGCCTGGTGCTCGGCGGCCTACTCGTCGCCGGGCGCGTGGACGGGGGCCTGCTGGTCGGCGGCTGGGACGGCACGGAGGCGGCGGTCGCGGACGGGCTCGGCACGGGGCCGGCCGGCGTGGACACGGACGGGCTTGCCGCAGGGCTTGCGGCGGGGCTGCCCGAGGCTTGCGGGGACACGCTCGCGGACGGCCCGAGCGCCCGGGCCCGGGTGCGCGGCGACGTCACCGTCACGCGGATCTGCGGGGCCGGCGCGCCCGCACCTCCCGCAGTCGCCTCGATGCGCCAGACGAGCACCGCTTCGCCGGCCCCGGGTGTGCTCGGCACGGTCCAGACCCCGGCGGTCGCGTCGAAGCCGCCGCGCGAGGGGTCCGCGCCGACGGTGCGCAGCCCCTCGCCGAGCCGGCCGGCGACCGTCACGCGGTCGCCCGGGCGGGTGCCCGACATGGCCAGCCGGACCACCGCGGTGACAATCTCGCCGTCCGCCGCGACCGGCGTGCCGAGGGTGAGGTCGAGGGCGAAATGCGGGCGGGCGTCGCGCGCCGCGGCCACCGCAAACTGCACCGCGGCCAATGCGGTCGCGGTCACCAGTGCCGTGCACATCGGCAATGCGGCGCGGCGTGCGCGCCGGTTCGCCAGGATGTTGCGGATCACCGGCGCCACCTCGTTCCCTGCGTCCCGCTGCTTCCCCACCGGACCAGTAGTCCGATAAGCGGGCAATTCACCCTCAGGAAACCGTGATCCCTTTAGGGGAACACGGTGGCGCCGACACTCCGAATATCGCCCGATTTCACCCGTGCGGCCCAGTCGGCCGACAGCCGGGTGCCAGTCGCGCGATCAGTCCGAGATCGGCCCGGGATCAGTCGAGTGGATCTTGAATCCACGGTTCGGCGGCACCGCGGATTTCCTCCGGAAGGGCGACCCGCAGCGCATCGCGGAGGATGTCGGTCTGCTCCGGGCTCATGCCCTCGACAAAATGGACCAATGCCCCGGCGCGCGCTCCCCCGGAAAGCCAGTCGTCGCGCATCAGCGCGGCCGTGTGCGCCTCTCGGGAAAGCACCGCTTCGTAGCGGTACGCCCGCCCGTCGAGATCGCGGCGCAGCACACCCTTCTTGTGCAGTTTGTCGAGAACCGTCATGACCGTCGTATAGGCGAGGTCGCGCTCCGGCAGCAGCAGCTCCCGCACCTCGCGCACCGCGAGCGGACCATTGGCCGCCCACAGGCGCAGCATCACTTGCTCCTCGAGCTCTCCGAACCGGGGCATCGGGGGCGACCTTTCCGGCCGAAAATTCGCGACGCATGTCGGGTTTGGCGCGAATCAAACCTGCGGGAATTGTGACGTGCCGCACACGCGTTTTCGGAAGTCCTATGCAGCATCGTAGCCGCCTCGACCCGGCAAAGCCGACATATCGCACGCTTTCCGCGTCACCGCCCCGTCACTACTATCCGGCGTCGTAGTGACCGCCCGGTGACAAGCTGGCTTCGCGTTCTGCCCGGGTGTTACCACTGATGAGCCGACATCGGATGCCGGGCAGCCCACCCGGGCCGGCCCCGCGCAGTCCAGCGCAGCGCACCGGTCGGCCGACTCGTACGAGGACGCATCCACAGCGACGTGGGCGCGGACGACTCGCCCGAGTCCGTCCCGCTCCGCCGCGGGTCACGGGCCGCCGGCTTCACCCCGAAGCCGGACGCGCCGACCGCGGCCGCCCACCGTGGCCTCACCGGCCCTGTCCAGGGTGCGTCCCTGCCCCAACGGCTTGTCCGTACGGGGGCGCGAGCATGCCGTCGAACCCCTGAGGTACTTGTGTCGAACACCGCTGACAGCTCCCGCACGCCCAAGACCCGCGCCGACCGAGTGCGGGCCCTGCGTCCCTCCCGGCCCGTCGTCATGGTCGCCGGGCTTGCCGCGCTGGCCTCCGCGACCGGTGTGGGCATCGCCTCCGGCCAGACCGAGACCGACACCACGCACGTGGCGGCGGTCGCCGCGGTCGCCGACGGCGGCACCGACCAGGCACTCGCGGACCGCGCGAACGACGTCGCGGCCCGCGGCTCCGAGCGCGCCGCCCTGGACGCCCCCACCGGGCAGGCCGCCCGCGACGCGCTCGGCACCCCGGCCGCCCAGGCGCTCGCCGCCCAGCAGGGCGAGCAGGCCAAGGTCCGGCTGGCCGCGCAGGCCGAGGCGGACCGCGTGGCCGCCGAGCAGAAGGCGGCCGCGGACAAGGCCGCCGCCGACCAGGCCGCCGCCAAGGCCGCGGCCGACCAGGCTGCCGCCGCTGCTTCCGCGGCTCCGGCCCAGGCCTCGGCGGGTGCGCCGGCCGCCGCACCGGCCGCTTCGGGCTCGGACTACGTCCGCCCGGTGCCGGGCGCCGGCCACGGGAGCTACGGCCGCTCCGGCTCGCTGTGGTCGCACGGCCACACCGGCGAGGACTTCGCCGCGGGCTCCGGCACCTCGGTCAAGGCGGTCACCTCCGGCACGGTCGTCAAGACCGGCTGGGGCGGCGCGTACGGCAACGAGGTCGTCATCAAGCACCCGGACGGCAAGTACAGCCAGTACGGCCACCTCTCGAAGTTCTCGGTGTCCGCCGGCCAGACGGTGACCACCGGTCAGCAGATCGGCCTGTCCGGCTCGACCGGCAACTCGACCGGCCCGCACCTGCACTTCGAGATCCGCACCGGCCCGGCGTACGGCTCGGACATCAACCCGATCGCGTACCTGCGGTCCAAGGGCGTCAGCATCTGACGCTTCGTCATGACAACGCAGCAGGGCGGGTGTTCCGGAAATCCGGAGCACCCGCCCTGCGGCGTTTGCGGGTAACGGCCAACGGCCGCGGGGTCAGTCGTCCTGCGAACGGCGGGAGTCGGTCCCGCGGAAGATGGTCACCATCACGCCGATGAACATGGCGAGCACGACGGCCGACGGGATCAGTGCGGCAAGAGCGTCCATGGCAATTACTCCGGCTTCACGAGCGGGAAGAGGATGGTCTCGCGGATGTTGCGGCCGGTGAAGGCCATCACCATGCGGTCGATGCCCAGGCCCAGGCCGCCGCTCGGCGGCATGGCGTATTCGAGCGCCCGCAGGAAGTCCTCGTCGAGCTGCATCGCCTCGGCGTCGCCGCCGGCCGCGAGCATCGACTGCTCGGTGAGGCGCTTGCGCTGCTCGATCGGGTCGACCAGCTCCGAGTACGCGGTGCCCAGCTCCATGCCGAAGCCGATCAGGTCCCACTTCTCGGCCACGCCCGGGATGGTGCGGTGCTGGCGGGTCAGCGGCGAGGTCTCGATCGGGTAGTCGCGCACGAAGGTCGGCTGCACGATGGTGTGCTCGACGAGCTCCTCGAAGAGCTCCTGCACGAGCTTGCCCTGGCCCCAGGCCTTGTCCCACTCGATGCCGCGCGCATCGGCGAGCTTGCGCACCTGCTCGATCGGCGTCTCCGGGGTCAGCTCCTCGCCGACCGCCTGGGAGACCGAGCCGTAGACGGTGATCTGCGGCCACTCGCCGGAGATGTCGATCTCCTTGCCGTCCCACTCGAAGACGTGCGAGCCGAAGACCTGCTGCGCGGTGTACTGGTACACCTCGCGGGTGACCTCGGCCATGGTGTTGTAGTCGCCGTACGCCTCGTACGCCTCGAGCATCGTGAACTCGGGGTTGTGCGTGGAGTCCGCGCCTTCGTTGCGGAAGTTGCGGTTGATCTCGTAGACCTTCTCCGCGCCGCCGACCACGAGCCGCTTGAGGTACAGCTCGGGGGCGATGCGCATGAACAGGTCCATGTCGTACGCGTTGATGTGCGTGACGAAGGGACGCGCCGTCGCGCCGCCGTGGATCGGCTGCAGCATCGGGGTCTCGACCTCGAGGAAGTCGCGCGCGTTGAACCAGGTGCGCACGGACCGCACGATCTCGCTGCGGGTGCGCAGGATCTTGCGGGACTCGTCGTTGACGATGAGGTCGACGTACCGCATGCGCACGCGCGCCTCGGGGTCCGTCATGCCCTTGTGCTTGTCCGGCAGCGGGCGCAGGCACTTGGAGGTGACCGCCCAGCTGTCCACCATGACCGACAGCTCGCCGCGCTTGGAGGTGATGACCTCGCCCTCGACGCCGACGTGGTCGCCCAGGTCGACGTCGGTCTTCCAGGCCGCCAGCGACTCGGCGCCGACCTTGTCGAGCGAGACCATGACCTGCATGTCGCCGCTGCCGTCGCGTAGCGTCGCGAAGCAGAGCTTGCCGCCGGTGCGGTACAGGACGACGCGGCCGGTCAGGCCCACCCGCTTACCGGTCTGGGTGTCCGGCTCCAGGCCGGGGAACTCGGCGCGGAGCTCGGCGACCGTGGTGGTCCGGGGGAACCCGACCGGGTAGGGGTCGATCCCCGACTCCCGCATCCGGTCGAGCTTCTCGCGGCGGACCCGCATCTGCTCGGGGAGGTCGTCGGCCTGCTCGGAGGTGGGCGCTGCGTTCGCCTGGGCGTTCTCGGTCACGGGCCAAGGCTACCTGCGGGCCGAGCCGGGTCCGTACTCGAATAGAGGTGTCGCGGTCAAGCACCCGCAGGCGGCGCGGTCGGGTGCGCCTCCGCGTCGCCGCCCTTCCGCCGCCGCGCCACCGCAAACGCCGGCCGCGACGAGCAGCCGCCTTCGAAGCAAAACGCAGGGCGCGGGGCCGAACGACGGCCCCGCGCCCTCTGTGTTTCGTCCGTGAGCGTTCGCTAGGCGGCCGCGCCACCCGCGTTGCGGCGGCGGAGGACCACGAAGATGCCGCCCGCGGCGAGCAGGAGCCCGCCGCCGATGCCGGCGATCAGCGGCGTCGACGACGAACCGCCGGTGTCCGCGAGGTCCGGGCCGTTGTCACCGGGGTTCGGCAGCGGGAGCGGGATCGCCGGGCCGCCCGGGTTCGGGAGCGGCTTGCCGGTCGGGTTCAGCACCAGCGCGGCGGCGTTGTTCGCCGGGTTCTTGTCACCGGTCCCCCGCGGCACCATGTACAGGCCGCCGACCGCGTCCGGCACCACCTTGTCGATGCGCAGCTCGAACGGCAGGTCGATCTTCTCGCCCGCGAACGCCACGCCGCGGACCCAGCAGACGTACGCCGGACCGTCCCACTTCTCGTGGCCGGGGAACAGCGGGTCGCCCATGTCGGTCTCGTCGCCCTTGAGCAGGTGGCAGTCCTCGGGGGCCTTGACCACCGAAGCTCCGGCCGGGATCTCGACCTTGAGGCGCGCGAACGGTTCGTCGATGATCCCGGTGTCCTGGCGCCCGGGGCCTTCGTTCTTGACCGCGACGGCGGCCTTGACGACCTCGCCCTGCTTGCCGGCCGCGGTGACCTGCGGGACCGCGAGGTCCGCGCTGCTGTCGACCGAGTACTGCGTCATCCCGTAGTTGTTGTACGGGTCGAGGTCGGGCGCGATGCTGCGCGCGGCCGGCTTCTTGACCAGTTCGAGCTTGCGGCCGGTGCCGGGCTTGAAGTCCGCCCAGTCCGTGGCCCGGTCCCAGGCCTTCTGGGAGAACGGCTCGATGCCGTGGGACGTGAACTCATGCAGCGCGTCGGCACCGACGGTGAACTTATAGAGCCCCGGGATGGAGTACTTCTCGCCGATGGCCACCGGGGTGTCGATGCGGCAGACCGCCTGCTCGATCACGTTGCGGTACTTGTCCACCGCGTACACGCAGTTGGAGAACCGCTCGGCGGCGTCGAGCCCGGTGGTGTTGGCGACCGAGACGATGACGCCGGGGACGGCGAGCGTTCCCAGGTTGGCGCCTTCGAGGTCGGACGAGATCGCACTGCCGATCTTCAGGTTCCGGCCGTCCGGAACCTCCTCCAGCGTCAGGTCGGAGCCGCCGACGACCACGTCGGTCTCGGTGCCCTCGACCTTGGTGCCGGTCGCCGACGCGGTCAGCTTCACGGTGCCCGACTGGCCGTTCTTCGCCCCCGCGGCCGCCTTGATCGGGACCTGCGGGACGTACGGGTAGCTCGTCCCCGGGGTGGCGCACTCGGCGACCAGACCGGGCGTGAGCACCTTGCAGGACCAGGTGTTCAGCTGCGAGAAGTCGAGCTCCGCGATGCCTTTGAGATCCGACCCGTCGATCTTGTACGTGAAGTCGGTGAGGCGGCGGTCGATGCCGGACTGGCCGTCGGACCAGTAGCGGAAGTAGGAGAGCGTCCGGTCCGCCTCGCCCGGCGAACCGGGCAGCGGAAGGGCGAGCTCCAGGGGGCCTTCGATGGACATCGTCGGGTTCTCGGCCTGCGCAGGGACCGCGGCGACGCCGATGACCATGGCCGCAGCGCTCGCGGTGAGGACCGCGGGGCGCAGCAGGGAGCGGAAGACAGACATGAAACCTCGTGACTTCGGGGACGTGGGAATGCCGGTACCGAAGAGCCGTTCAGTCCGGGATGCACACACGGGTCGGCTCGTCAGCTGCGGCCGCAACGGCACGAAGGCACGCTGAACACACGGCACGATTCATCGGATCCCCCGCGGAATGAACCACTGGCCCGCGAGCCTACTGTCGCCGAGGGATTCCCAAACAACCGGATAGATAACGCTTCGGTGAACTGACGCCCAGTCAACGCCCCACCCCACAGAGTCAGTTACGAACTGCCCAACGTCGCGCGCCCATTGGCGTGCCCGGTCAGGCGCCTCGGGTGCGGGCCTTTTCGGCCAGGCGGGAGTCCAATTCGGCGTCGGCCAGGCGGGTGCAGCGGTCCAACAGGGTTCGGCGGCGGGTGCGTTCGGCGGTGCCGATGGGCATGTCGGCCAGGCTGCGGAGGGCTGCAAGGTCGGCCGCGGTCGGGGTGTGGCCGTACGCCGCCACCGCGCGTTCCAGACCGCTCAGGTAGGTCGCGGCCGAGCCAGGGAGGGCGGCGCGCTGCCGGGACAGTTCCGCGAGGTTGAACGCCCGATGGCGGTCCCGTTCCGCCTCGGCCTCGGCGATCGCGCGGTCCAGGAGCCAGAAGTCCACCGGCGCCGGCTCCCCGCGCCGCTCCGGAGCCGCGCCGGCCTTCATCGCGGCCAGCAGCGCCCGCCGCAGCAGCCTGACCTCGGCCATGCTGAACGCCAGCCCGTGGTCTCCGTGCGGCGTCGGCATATCTGCACTGTACGGGCTGGTCAGCCGCCTGTCGGGCTGCCATTCCGTGCGCGGCGCTGTCAAGGGGCAGGGCCATCGGCCCCGCCCCTCCACAGCGGTGTCATCAGTCGGCGTGTCAGGCCGCGGTCACGCCGCCTTTGCGGCGCCGCGCGACGAAGAACGCAGCCCCCGCGACAAGCAGCAGCCCGGCCCCCGCCCCAGCAATGAGCAGCGTGGACGAGGACCCGCCGGTGTTCGCCAGCTCCGTGCCCGGGACCTCTGCCTGGTTCCCGGCAGGGGCGCCGCTCGTCGTCCCGCCGGTCGTCGCACTACCACCCTGGGACGCGCTGCCGGAGCCCGGCGGCGGCGTCGGCACCGGCACCGGCACCGGCTGGGGCTTTGCCCCTGGAACCAGGGCAATGGTGGCCACGTCGTTGGTCTGGTTCTTGTCGAAGGCCGACGGGAACAACGTCACCTTGATGACCGCGTCAGCGGGCACCGACCCCACGAAGTGGATCTTCGTGCGGAATGCGGATGAAGCGGCATCCGCCGCCATGCTGCACGTCAGCCAGACGCCGTCGGGAGACCCGACGCCAGGCACGTGGCCCTTGGGCCAATTGCAGTCGCGGGGCCCATCGGAGACGTAGGTGACTCCCTTGGGCAGGTCCACGCGCGCCCGCAGCCAAGGGCCAGGGCCCGCATAGAACTTGCCCGGGCCGGTGTTGGTGACCGTGAAGGAGACATCCGTGCCCTTGTCGGTCCTCGTCACCTCTCCGTCGGCGATCGCCAGATCCGCAGGCACTGTTGTCGTGACGTACAACTGCGCAAATCCGCTTGTCAGCGAAGTCTCGGGGAGCGGACCACCCGGACGTTCGGCGAAGCGCATTTCGGCGGTGCCACTTCCGGGAGTGAACTGCCCGTCGGTGTAAGTGCGGTACGCCTGTTCGTCCCAGGGCACCACGCCGAACGAGGCCGCAGCTGTGGTTGCATCAGCCGCCAACTTCAGTTTCACCGGTTGTGCGGGTCGGTAGGCCACACCCTCTGCGATGTGCTGCTCGACTACGCACACCGCGAGCTCGTAGGCAGCCCCCGGTCCACTGCGCGGCTTCCCGTATACGCAGTTGCTGTAGTTCTCGGCGGTCGTGAAGTCCGGCCCCAAGCTGGCCACGACTATGAACTTGTCGATGCTTCCCCCGTCGGCGACGAAGGTCAAAGGCGCGTCGAGCGTCGCACCGGGCTGCACACCGTCGATCCGGTCGACCGTCTCGGTGCGAATCGTCGGCTGAGCAGCAGTGGCTGTGCCGGTACTGAGACCAAGCGAGGCGGTGGCGGCCGCCAGGGCAGCGACAGCAGCTGTTCTACGGAAACGCATAGGACCTCACGAATACTTGGGACGTGAGGCGCGAGCCTAGTGGTCTGCACCATCCGATTCTTTGGCGGGGCAGAACGGTTCTGCGAGGCGTGACGCTGCGTCAGTTGCCGGTGCACCGAGAGTCTGATGGCGCGGGGCACCGGCAGGTGACGTGTTGGGGTCGTCGGCCGAAGAGTCAGGCGCCCGCGTTGCGTTCGTAGACCATGCGGAGGCCGATGAGGGTGAGCCAGGGTTCGTGGACGTCGATGACGGAGGCTTCGCCGAGGACCAGGGTGGCGAGGCCGCCGGTGGCGACGACGGTGACCGACTCGGGGTCGTCGGAGAGTTCCGCGGCCATGCGCTTGACGACGCCGTCGACCTGGCCGGCGAAGCCGTAGAGGATGCCGGCCTGCATGGCCTCGACGGTGCTCTTGCCGACCACGCTGCGCGGGCGCATGAGCTCGATCTTGCGGAGCTGGGCGCCGCGGGCGCCGAGGGCGTCGACGGAGATCTCGATGCCGGGGGCGATCGCGCCGCCGATGTACTCGCCCTTGGCGCTGACCGCGTCGAAGGTGGTGGCGGTGCCGAAGTCGACCACGATGCACGGGCCGCCGTAGAGCTTGATGGCGGCGAGGGCGTTGATGATGCGGTCGGTGCCGACTTCCTTGGGGTTGTCCATGAGGACGGGTACGCCGGTCTTGACGCCGGGTTCCACGACCACCGCGGGGATGTCCCCGTAGTAGCGGCGGAACATGTCGCGCATCTCGTGCAGCACCGAGGGCACGGTCGAGCAGACGGCGATGCCGTCGACCCCGCCCGCGCCGATCAGCGGGTGCTGGCCGAGCAGGCCCTGCAGCACCACCGCGAGCTCGTCGGCGGTGCGCCGCGCGTCGGTGGAGATGCGCCAGTGCTCGACGATTTCGTCACCGTCGAACAGGCCGAGCACGGTGTGCGTGTTGCCTACGTCGATCGTCAGGAGCATCGTCGCGTGTCCTTGGCTGGGGCGGTGGGGTGTCACAGGGGCGGCGGGGGCGGCGGAAGTGTGCACAGTACCTGGCTGGGAGAGCGGTCGGTCAGTCGCGGAGGTCGACGCCGATGTCGAGGATCGGGGCGGAGTGGGTGAGCGCCCCCACGGCGAGGTAGTCGACCCCGCTGGCGGCCGCCTCGTACGCGGTGTCCAGGGTCAGGCCGCCGCTGGATTCCAGCCGGGCCCGGCCGCCGACCAGCGCGACGGCTTCGCGCAGTTGGGCGGGGGCCATGTTGTCGAGCAGGATCAGGTCGGCCCCCGCGTCGAGGACCGGCGGGATCTGCTCCAAATGGTCGACCTCGACCTCGACCGGCACGTCGGGGAAGGCCGCGCGCACCGCGCGGAAGGCCTCCGCGACGCCGCCCGCGGCGACGACGTGGTTGTCCTTGACCATCGCCGCGTCGGACAGCGACATGCGGTGGTTGACCCCGCCGCCGCAGCGCACCGCGTACTTCTCCAGCGCGCGCAGGCCCGGGGTGGTCTTGCGGGTGTCGCGGATCGCCGCGCCGGTGCCCGCGACGGCGTCCACCCAGGTCCGGGTGAGGGTCGCGATGCCGGACAGGCGGCACAGCAGGTTGAGCGCGCACCGCTCGGCGGTGAGCAGGTCGCGGGTCGCGCCGGTGGCGGTGAACAGGACCTGCCCGGGGGCGATGGGGTCGCCGTCCGCGACGAAGCGCTCGATCACCACGTCGTCGCCGCAGACCGCCTCGACGACCGCCTCGGCCACCGGGATGCCGGCCGCGACGCCCGCGCTGCGGGCGGTGAAGTCGGCGTGCCCGCGGGCCTCGGCGGGCACCGTGGCCACCGAGGTGACGTCGACGCCGCCGTCGAGGTCCTCGGCCACCGCGGCGCGCACGAGCGCCTCCACCGCGGCCGGGTCGAGGCCGGCCTTGGCCAGGCGGGACGTCAGGTCAGGAGTGAGCGTCACGGCGTCTCCTTGGGCTCGTACGGCACGTACTTCAGGTCGAGTCGGCCGTCGGCCATGGTGGTCGTCAGGTGGCCGCGCCAGTCCTTGTCGTCGGCCTCGGGGAAGTCCTCGCGCCAGTGGCAGCCGCGGGTTTCCTCGCGGTCGTACGCGGTGGCGGCGAGCGCGCCGGCCACCGTGTGCAGGTTGGTCGCCTCCCACGCCTCGGTGCACGGGTCGGCACCGGTACGCACCGCCAGGTCGGCCAGTACGCGCGTGGTCTCGCGCAGGCTGTCGCGGCTGCGCAGCACGCCCGCGCCCGCGGTCATCGCGCGCTGCAGGGGGGCGCGTACGCCCGGGTCCAACAACGCGGCCTCGCCCGCGGGTTCGGCCGGTTCGCGGCGCGGCGGCAGGTCGCGGAGCAAGTCCGCGGCGATGCGCTCGGCGAAGACGAGGCCTTCGAGGAGCGAGTTGGACGCCAGCCGGTTCGCGCCGTGCACGCCCGTGCACGCCACCTCGCCGCACGCGTACAGGCCGGGCACCGACGTACGCCCGTCCAGGTCGGTGCGCACGCCGCCGCTCGCGTAATGCGCGGCGGGCGCGACCGGGATCAGCTCGGTCACCGGGTCGATGCCGTGCGACCGGCACGAGGCCAGGATGGTCGGGAAGCGCTCCGCCCACATCTCGGCGCCGAAGTGCCGCCCGTCCAAGTACATGTGCTCGGCGCCGGTTTCGGCCATGCGCCGCATGATGCCCTTGGCCACGATGTCCCGCGGGGCCAGCTCGCCGAGCGGGTGACGGCCCGTCATGAACCGTACGCCGTCGGCGTCGACGAGGTAGGCGCCCTCGCCGCGCACCGCTTCGGAGACCAGCGGCTGCTGGCCCTCCGCGCCCGCCCCGAGCCACAGGACGGTCGGGTGGAACTGCACGAACTCCAGGTCCGCGACCTCGGCTCCGGCACGCAGCGCGAGCGCGACGCCGTCGCCGGTGGACACGTGCGGATTGGTGGTCGAGGAGAAGATCTGGCCCATGCCGCCCGCGGCGAGGACCACCGCGCGGCCGTGCACCGCCCCCACGCCGTCGCGGGCGCCTTCGCCCATGACGTGCAGGGTCACGCCGCAGGCCCGGCCTTCGGCGTCCTGCAACAGGTCCAGCACCAGCGCGTGTTCGATGACCTCGATGCCGGCCTCGTGGACGGCCTGCACGAGCGCCCGCGATATCTCCGCGCCGGTGGCGTCGCCGCCCGCGTGCGCGATGCGGTTGCGCAGGTGGCCGCCTTCGCGGGTGAGCAGGATGTTGCCGTCGGCGTCCCGGTCGAACTCGGCGCCCACCGACATCAGCCGGCGGACCGCGCCCGGCCCTTCGGAGACGAGGACGCGGACGGCCTCCTCGTCGCACAGCCCGGCGCCGGCCACCAGGGTGTCCTGCATGTGCTGCTCGGGGGTGTCGCCCTCGCCCAGCGCGGCCGCGATGCCGCCCTGCGCCCAGCGCGTGGAGCCTTCGTCGAGGACGGCCTTGGTGACCACCAGGACGCTGCCGGCCGCGCGGGCGCGCAGCGCGGCGGTCAGCCCGGCGACGCCCGAGCCGATCACGATCACGTCGGCGTACGTCGCCCAGCCGGGCGCCGGCGCGGCCAGGCGGGTCGGGTAGGTGGTCACCGGACGGTCTTCTTCGCGGGCTTCTTGGGTGCGGAGGCCTTCCTGGCCGCCTTGCGCGCGGCCTTGGCCGATGCGGCCTCGGCGGCCCGCGGCTCGGGCACGTCGCCGCGCACGAGCTCGCTGCCGGACGGCACCTCGGCCGGGTCGTGGCCGGTCCCGGTGATGCGGTTCTCGCCGTCCACGAACACCACGCGGGGCTTCATGTCCCGCGCTTCCTCGTCGGTGACCTGCGCGTACGCGATGATGATCACCAGGTCGCCGGTGTGCACGAGGCGGGCCGCGGCCCCGTTGATGCCGATGATGCCGGTGCCGCGCGGCCCCGCGATCGTGTACGTCTCCAGGCGCGCGCCGTTGTCGATGTCGACGATGTGGACCAGCTCGCCGGGCAGCAGGTCGGCGGCGTCGAGGAGGTCCTCGTCGATGGTGACCGAGCCGACGTAGTGCAGGTCCGCCTGGGTCACGGTGGCCCGGTGGATCTTGGACTTGAACATCGTGCGCATCATGACCGTGCTCCTGCGATGACCAGGGGGACATTGTCGATCAGGCGGGTCGAGCCGACCCGGGCGGCGACGGCGAGGACGGCCGGGCCGGTGTGGTCCGCCGGGACCTCCGCGAACGTCGCGGGGTCCACCAAGGCGAGGTAGTCGAGTTCGAGCGGGGGTTCGGCGGCGGCGGCCGCGGCCAGGACCGCGGCGGCGACGTCGCGCACCGCGGCCGCGCCGTACTCCGCCTCGGCCGCGCCGGCGCGCAGCGCGCGGCTCAGGGTGAGGGCGGTGACCCGGTCGGCCTCGCCGAGGAAGCGGTTGCGGCTGGACAGCGCGAGGCCGTCGGGCTCGCGGACGGTCGGCACCCCGACGATCTCCACGTCGAAGTTGAGGTCCGCGACCATGCGCCGGATCAGCGCGAGTTGCTGCGCGTCCTTCTCGCCGAAGAACGCGAAGTAGTCCACTCCGGCACCGGGCGAGGCGATGTGCAGCAGCTTGGCGACGACCGTGAGCATGCCGTCGAAGTGGCCAGGGCGCGACGCGCCTTCCAGCACCGTGCCCACCGGTCCGGCCGAGACGCGCACCGAGGGTTCGCCGTGCGGGTAGACGTCCTCGACCGAGGGCGCGAACACCGCATTGGCGCCTGCCTCGTGACAGACGATCAGGTCGTCGTCGAGGGTGCGCGGGTAGCGGTCCAGGTCCTCGTTCGCGCCGAACTGCAGCGGGTTCACGAAGACGGTCACCACCACGACGCCGTGCTTGCCGACGCGTTCGCGGGCGGCGCGGATGAGCGCGGCGTGCCCGTCGTGCAGCGCGCCCATGGTCATCACGACGGCCCAGCCCTGGCTTTCCAGGGCCCATTCGTCGCGCAGCTCGGCCAGCTTGCTGCGGTCGCGCACCAGCAGCGGCTTGTGCTTGCGGTGTCCGAACAGCGCCATCACGCACCGCCTTCCGCGAGGACGTCCAAGAGCGCCTCGGCCGATTCCGGCTTCAACATCCCCGCGGTCAGCGCGCGGTCGGCGGTCAGCCGGGCCATCGCGATGTACGCCGCGAGCGCTTCGGGGGCGACGCGGCGCAGTTCGGCCACGTGCGCCGCCACGGTGCCCGCGTCGCCGCGGGCCACGGGGCCGGTCAGGGCCAGGTCGCCGGACCGCAGCGCGTTGTCCAGCGCGGCGCCGAGCAGCGGGCCGAGCATCCGGTCCGGGGCGCGCACGCCGGCCGCGGCCAGCAGGTCGCGGGACTGCGCGACCAGGGTGACCAGGTGGTTCGCGCCGTTGGCGAGGGCCACGTGGTAGAGCGGCCGGGCGCTTTCGTCGATCCATTCCGGCTCGCCGCCCATCTCGACCACGAGGGCCTCGGCGACCGGCCGCAGCACCTCGGGGGCGGTGACCCCGAACGAGCAGCCGACCAGCCGCTGGACGTCCACCGAGGTGCCGGTGAACGTCATGACGGGGTGCAGGGCGAGCGGCAGCGCACCGGCGCGCGCGGCGTCCTCCAGGACGCCCACGCCGAAGCGTCCGGAGGTGTGCACGAGGAGCTGGCCGGGCTTGAGCGCACCGGTGGCGGCAAGGCCGCCGACCAGGTCGCGCAGCGCGTCGTCCGGGACGGTCAGCAGCACCAGATCGGCGCGCGCGATGACGTCCTGGGGAGTGGTGAGCGGTACGCCGGGGAGGAGCTCCTCGGCCCGGCGCCGGGAGGCGTCCGAGACGCCCGAGGCGGCCACCACGTGGTGCCCGGCGAGGGCGAGCGCGGCGGCCAGCGGCGCACCGACGCGGCCGGCGCCCACGACACCGACCGCGAGGCGGGCGGGTCGGTCCGCGGGGTCCGCGGGGCGGGGCCGCCGTTGGGGTACGGCGAGGGGGTCGTTGTCGTTCACGATGGCCTTCCGTTCCAGTCCGCGGTGGGTACCGGACGAGTACTGGCCTGATCAGCGTACTCAGGTGGGGGGCGGGCCGAATCGCGGGTGGCCTCCGGGCCGGGGGATCCGTGCGGGGGCGTATGCCGGAACCATCGGCACCGGCACGTCGCGGCGCCCGCGGGAGAGGCTCGGGCCGCGCATGCCGATCGCGCCGAGGCCGGTCAGCACCAGTCCGGTGAGCAGCAGCGTCGCGGTGACGATGCGGGCCGCGAGCGCCGCACGGGGGCCGTTCTCGGTGCGCAGGGTGTACGAGGACGACGCGGACTGCGCGTCCGCGGCGGCCTGCCCTGCGCGGGTGCCCGCGTCGGCGGTGTCCGCGTGCCAGCCGGCGGGCTGGGCCGCGACCGTCTGCGCGGGGGTGTTCCGGGTGTCCTTCGCCGGGCCTCCGTCGAACGCTCCCGCAGCGGCGACAATGCCGACCGCGGATATCGCGAGCGCGGACCTGAGGGCCACACGAGCCATGAGCTTTCGCATGTGAACCTCCCGAACCAGGGGACCATATCGCCCGATATCGCGCATATCGGACTTTCAGGGATCCCCCGAGGTTCGGGAGGTCAATCACATGTGCCGCCGGTCGGCATGAACGGCCAGGTCAGAGGCCCATTCGGAGCCGGTTCAGGCGGTGCGGTACATCCGGACCGGCAGGGTCTTCAGGGCGTTGTTGAGGTTGGATCGGACCCGGGTCGGCTCGCCCGCCAGTTCGATCCGCGGGAACGAGGCGAACAGTTCCTCGAAGAACACCCGGCCCTCCAGGCGCGCGATGTGCACGCCCAGGCAGAAGTGCTCGGCGAAGCCGAACGACAGATGCGGGTTGGGGCGCCGCGAGATGTCGAAACTCTGGGCGTCCTCGAACACCTCTTCGTCGCGATTGGCCGAGGTGTAGTACATGGCGACCTTGTCGCCCGCCTTGATCTGCACGCCGCGCAGCTCGACGTCCTGCGTCGCGGTGCGCCGGAAGTAGTGCAGCGGGTTGGCCCAGCGCAGGATCTCCTCGACCGCGCCCGGCACCAGCGCGGGGTCCTGCCGCACCGCGGCAAGTTGCTCCGGATGGGTGAGCAGCGCGTGCAGCCCGGCGGCCAGCATCGTCTTGGTGGTGTCGTTCCCCGCCGTGACCAGCTGGACGAAGAACATCCCGAATTCGACGTCGGACATCCGCTTGCCGCCGAACTCCGACTCCAGGATCAGCGTGGTGAGGTCCTCGCGCGGCTCCTCGACGCGACGCTTCATGGCAAAGCCGATCGCGTACTTGGCCATCTCGATGGACGCCGCACCGGGGCCGTAGCCGTCCTCCTCGCCGCCGCCGACGTTCGGGTCCTGGCTGGTGGTGTTCCGCTCGGCGAGGCGGTGGATGTAGTCCCAGTCCTCGCGCGGCAGGCCCATCAGCTCGCCGATGACCTGGGTCGGCAGGCTGGAGGTGACGTCGTGCACGAACTCGACGACCCCCTCGGCCGGAAGCGTCGCGAAGATCTCCTGGGTGATCTCCCGGATCCGCGCCTCCATGCCGCCGACCACCTTGGCGGTGAAGGACTTCACCAGCGGCTTGCGGTACGCCCGGTGCTGCGGCGGGTCCATGGCCAGCAGCGAGCCGCGCAGCGCCTCCAGGCGGTCCTCCTCCAGGTTCTCCAGCACGATGCCCCCGCTGGCCGCGGAGAACAGGTCGGAGCGCTGCGAGACGAACTCGACGTCCGCGTGCTTGAGCACCGCCCAGTAGCCGGGCTCGCCGGGCATGTCCTGCCAGTAGAGCGGGCTGGTGCGGCGCAGCTCGGTGAACAGCTCGTGCGGGGCCCCGGCCACGTACAGGTCGGGGCTGTAGATGTCGCGCGCGGCGGCGGTGGTCATGCTGCTGCTCCTCAGGCGACCAGGACGTTCGGGCGGCCGAAGCCCTGGGCCTCGCACAGCGCGTAGTAGGCGCGCAGGGTGCCGGGGCCGTCGGTGACCGACTCGATGTTGCCGTCGTCGTCCAGGTTCAGGTTGCTGCCGTACATCTGGAACCAGACGCGGGTGTCCGGCTCCACGCAGGTGAGGGTGTGCACCGAGCCGGCGGGCTCGTACAGGAAGGAGCCGGCGCGGTTGGTGTAGTCGTACTCGGCGTACTTCCAGGCGCCGGCGGTGGTGTACGCGTACACCGGGCCGGTGTGCCGGTGGCGCGGGGCCTGGAAGCCGGCCTGGAAGACGTTCTCGACGATCCACAGGCCTTCCTGCGGCTTGACGCACACGACCTTCAGCTTGTTGCCGCCGCCGATCTCGACGAACGGCAGGTCGTCGGCGCCGACGTGGATCGACAGGTCGGGGCCCTCGGCGATGGTGGTCATGGGACTTCCTCCTGACACAGCTGACACGGCGTCATGTCTGTAACGGTGTAACAGCATGCCTCAGCGCGCCGTCGGTTTCGAGCACGGATTCCGGCGGGCAGGATGGGGCGGTACGCGCGCGGCGGGCACCAGGCCGGGGAACGGGCGCGCGGGCGGGAGGGATCGACGCGGATGGGCCGGGATCGGGAGCAGCGGCAGGGCCGGGCGAATGGCCTGCTGGAAGGCAAAGTGGCGGTGGTCACCGGGGGTGCGAACGGCATCGGCCGGGCGTGCTGCGAGCGCTTCGCGGAGGAAGGCGCCGACGTCGTCGTCGCGGACATCCTCGACGAGCTCGGCATGGACACCATCGCCGCGGTCGAGAAGAAGGGCCGCCGGGCGGCGTACATGCACGCCGACGCGAGCAGCCCGACCGACAACGAGACGGTGATGCAGCACGCCGTCGACCTCTTCGGCGGCATCGACATCCTGGTGACCGCGGCCGGCATCTCGACCGCCGACTACCGCAGCGACCGGCCCGAGGCGGTGGCCCGCAAGGCCGCCAAGCACGCCCGCGAACAACCCGACCCGATGCGGCGCTTCACCGAACTGCGGCTGTCCGAATGGCAGCAGGTGCTGGACGTGAACCTCACCGGCACGCTGCTCGCGGTGCAGGCCGCGTCCCGCGTCATGCTCGACCTCAAGCGGCGCGGTTCGATCATCACCATCGCGTCGATCGCGGCCAAGCACCCGGAGGCGGGCGCGCCCGCGTATTCGGTCTCCAAGGCCGGGGTGTGGATGCTCACCAAATACGCGGCGCGGGTGCTCGGCCCGGCCGGGATCCGGGTGAACGCGATCGGCCCGGGCTTCATCGAGACCAACATGACCGCGGTCGTCCGCGGGCTGCCGGACCTTGAGGAGCGCCTGCTCGCGAACGTGCCGCTGGGCCGGATGGGCACCGCGCGCGAGGTCGCGGACGCGGCGCTGTTCCTGGCCGGCCAGCAGTCGTCGTACTTCACTGGCGAGATGCTGCACCCGGACGGGGGCTTCTACACCGACTGACGCAGCCGGGCCGCGCGGCAGGCACCGCGCGGCCGGTCCCCGGTCCCTCGATCCCCGGTCAGGCGCCGCGGGCCCGGACCAGGCCGGTCTCGTACGCCAGCACCACCGCCTGCACGCGGTCGCGCAGCCCCAGCTTCATCAGGATGCGGCCGACGTGCGTCTTCACGGTCGCCTCGGACAGGAACAGGCGCTCCGCGATCTCCGCGTTGGACAGTCCCTGCGCGACCAGCAGCAGCACCTCGTGCTCGCGCTCGGTGAGCGACTCGACGGCCTCGGGGCGGGCGTCCGACTCGCTGGGCAGGATGGGCGCGAAGCGGTCCAGCAGGCGGCGCGTGGTGCTGGGCGCGACCACCGCGTCGCCCGAGGCCACCGCCCGGATGCCGGACAGCAGTTCGGTCGGCGGGACGTCCTTGAGCAGGAACCCGCTGGCGCCCGCCTTGATGGCCGCGAACGCGTACTCGTCGAGGTCGAAGGTGGTCAGCATGAGCACCTTCGGACGCTCCCGGCCGGCCGGCAGCTTGATGGTGTCGGGGCCGTCGCCGGCGATGCGGCGGCACGCCTCGACACCGTCCATGCGCGGCATGCGCACGTCCATCAGGACCACGTCGACAGCCGTCGACCGGAGCTTCTCGATGGCCTCGGCGCCGTTGCCGGCCTCGGCCACCACCTCCATGTCGGGCTGGGCCTGGAGCACCATGGTGAATCCGGTGCGCAGCAGTTCCTGGTCGTCGACCAGCATCACCCGGATGGTCATATCTGGCGTCAGGCTCCTTGTGCGGTGGGGGTGCCGGGGGCGGCGACGGGACGAGCGGGCCGCTCGGACCGCCGGGGCGTCGCGGGGGCCGCGGGTGCGGCCGCCGGTGCGGGCGGGCGGGCGGAGGCCGACGGGACCGTGCGCGGGGTGTCCGCCGCGTACGGCAGGACCACGCGGACCTGCCAGCCGCCGGACGGGGCCGGGCCGGTCTCCAGGCGGCCGCCGAGCATCGCGACGCGCTCGCGCATGCCGACCAGGCCGTGGCCCATGCCGTCGCCGGGTGCGTCGGCGCCGCGGCCGTCGTCGGTGATGGTCATCTCCAGGACATCTTCGCCGTAGCCGAGCACGACCTGTGCGTGCACCGCCGGACCGGCGTGTTTGCGGGTGTTGGTGAGGGCTTCCTGGACGATCCGGTACGACGCCAGCGCGACGCTCTTGCCGAGCTCGACCGGCACGCCCACGATGCGCAGGTCGACCGGCAGGCCGGCCTCGCGGACCCGGTCGACCAGGTCGCCGAGCTGCTCGACACCGGGCTGCGGGGCGTACGGGCCGCGCTCGTTCTCGGAGCGCAGCACGCCGAGGAGGCGGCGCATCTCGGCGAGTGCCTCGCGGCCGGTGGTCGAGATGGTGCCGAGCGCCGCGCGGGCGGTGTCGGGGGCGGCATCGATGGCGTATGCGGCGCCGTCGGCCTGCACGACCATGACCGACACGTTGTGCGCGACCACGTCGTGCAGTTCGCGGGCGATCCGGGCGCGTTCCGCGGCCGCGGCGACCTCTGCGTGCGCATCGCGCTCGCGCTCCAGGCGTGCGGCGCGGTCCTCCAGCTCGGCGTAGTAGGCGCGGCGGGTGCGCATCGAGTCGCCCAGCACCCAGCCGATGATCAGCATGAACGACACGAAGGCGAACCCGAGGAAGTTCTCCTTGAAGTCGGCGGGCTCGTCGGCGGGGAAGCGGATCGTCATGAGCGCCGGGCCCACCACGGCCATCGCCAGGCCGAGCCGCGACAGCCAGCGCGGCCCGGACTTCGCGGCGCAGTGCAGCACCACGATCATCGCGAGGTCCACGGGGTTGGGCAGCACGCCCAGGCCCAGTTGCAGGAGGCCGCCGGCCACCACGCCCACCGATGCGGCGACCAGGTGGACGCGGCGTATGGCCATCGCGGCGCACAGGACGAGCGCGACGAAACCCTCGGCGGCCGCCTCGGCGGGAGTGTTCGCGGCCATGGCGTAGAGCCCGCCCATGCCGAGCAGCACGAAGGCACCCGCCGCGTCCACCGCGAACGGGTGCCTTCTCAGCCACTCGTACACACTCTGCATGCCTTCGAGCCTAGGGACGCGCGGCCTGCCGGGCGTCCGCCTGCGTATGGAGCCGGGTCTACGACGCAGGTCGCACGTACTGCCCGGCCGGACGGCCGATGGTCCCGCGCGCCGTCCCCGCCCCAGGGCGGAGGGGGTGGGCCGGCGGCCCCTGGGGGATGCCCCCGGAAAGGCAGGCCGGGCCGGGGAACCGCCGGGCGCGGGCTACTTCTTGCCGTCGGGGCCGTTCAGGGGCAGCGATGCGGAGACCCGGTAGCCGCCGTCCGGCGAAGGGCCCGCGGTGAGGGTGCCGCCGAACATGGCGACGCGTTCGCGCATGCCGACGAGGCCGTGGCCCATGCCGTCGCCGGGCGCGTCCGCGCCGCGGCCGTCGTCGGTGATCTCCAGGCTCAGCGCGGCGTCGCCGTAGTGCAGGTGGACGGTGGCGGCCGCGTCGGGGCCGCCGTGCTTGCGGGTGTTGGTGAGGGCTTCCTGGACGATGCGGTAGACCGCGAGGGCGACGCCCTGGGCGAGTTCGGCGGGCACCCCGTCGACGCGCAGTTCGACCGGCAGCCCGGCACCGCGGACCTGGGCCATCAGGTCTTCGAGCTGGTCGACGCCGGGCTGCGGGACCAGGCCCTGGTCCTCGCCGGTGGAGCGCAGCACGCCGAGCAGGCGGCGCATCTCGGCGAGTGCCTCGCGGCCGGTCGCGGAGATCGTGCCGAGGGCGGCCCGGGCCCGCTCGGGGGCGGCGTCGATGGCGTACGCGGCGCCGTCGGCCTGCACGACCATCACCGACACGTTGTGCGCGACCACGTCGTGCAGTTCGCGGGCGATCCGGGCGCGCTCGCCGGCCGCGGCCACCTGGGCCTGGGCGTCGCGCTCGCGCTCCAGGCGGGCGGCGCGGTCCTCCAACTCGGCGTAGTACGCGCGTCGGGTGCGCATCGAGTCGCCCAGCACCCAGGCGATCACGAACGGGCCGGTGAGCAGCAGGAAGAGGATGACGGTGTTGGAGGTGCTCGTCTCGGGCTCGTCCCACCAGCGCGCGGCCGCGGCGCTCGGGGCCACGAAGCAGCCGGCCAGCGCGAGCCGCGAGGCCCACCGCGGGGCGTACGCCGCGGCGCCGTAGACGATCACCGGCATCGCGAAGTCCATCATCGCGGGCGGCACGTCGCCGGCCAGCTGGACGAACCCGGCGAGCCAGGTGGCCAGCAGTACCGTCACCGGCAGCACGCGCCGGAGCATCACGGCACCGCACAGCAGCACCAGGGCGGTGTACTCGGCGGCGGAGTTGCCGGGGAGAGGGTCGGTGAGGATCTCCAGCAGGCTCAGGGCCAGCAGGATCAGCGCCCAGGCCGAGTCGACGACCAGCGGCCGGGCCCGGAGCCACGCATAGATCCCCTGCACAAACCCACCCTAAGAGTTCGATCACCATCCCCCGGTACGGCCACACTGGGCGCGCGGGAGCGGTAGCGTCGTCGCCGATGAACACCTGGTCCTCTTGGCGGGACGCCACGCACCGCGCCCTCTACGGGACCGGCGGCTTCTATCTGCGGCCCGAGGGGCCCGCGGGGCACTTCCGCACTTCGGTGCACGCCTCGCCGCTGTTCGCCGGTGCGCTTGCCCGGCTGGCCCGGGCGGCCGGGCTGCGGACCGTGGTCGACATGGGCGCCGGGCGCGGGGAGCTGCTGGTCGCGCTGCGGCGCGCGGACCCGGCGCTGGAACTGCACGGCGTGGACGTGGCGGCCCGACCGGAGGCGCTGCCTCCCTCGATCGGGTGGTCCGCGGAGATCCCGGCCGGGCGGGCCGCACTGCTGGTCGCCAACGAGTGGCTGGACAACGTGCCGGTCGACGTCGTCGAGGTGGACGCGGACGGCGTGACCCGCATCGTGGAGGTCGAGTCCGGCACCGGGCGCGAGCGGCTGGGCCCGGAGGCGTCCGGTGCGGACGCCGCGTGGCTGGACCGCTGGTGGCCGGTCAAGGGCGCCGAGCCGGGCACCCGCGCGGAGATCGGCGCGCCGCGCGATGCCGCCTGGGCGGCGGCCGTGGAATCCCTGGACGGCGGCCTGGCGGTCGCCATCGACTACGGCCACGAGCGGGCGACGCGCCCCCCGCAGGGCACGCTCACCGGCTACCGGCAGGGCCGCATGGTGGCCCCGGTCCCGGACGGCACCTGCGATGTCACCTCGCACGTCGCGGTCGACGCCATCGCCGCCGCGGCCGAAGCGGCCGGCGCCGCGGGCACCTTGCACCTGACGCAGCGCCAAGCCCTGCACGCCCTGGGCGTCCGCGGCACCCGGCCGCCGTACGAACTGGCCCGCAGCGACCCGCGCGGCTACCTCAGCGCGCTGCGCGACGCCGGCGAGGCCGGCGAACTGACCGCGCGCGGCGGACTCGGCGACTTCCGCTGGCTCGTGCAGGGCGCCGGCACCCCGGTGCCCACTCCCCTGGCCGCCCTCGCCCGCGCCTGAGCGCGCCGCGTACCGCCCCTGGAGCCGGCCCGAACGCAGGTGTGGACGGTACGCAGTGCGCACCGTCCACAGGCTGTGGGCGCGGGCGTCCGGAGGGGACGCCCGCGGCCGGGTGGTTCAGCTCTTGCCGAGGACGCCCGCCTCGCGCAGTTCGGCGATCTTGGCGTCGTCGTAGCCGAGGAGGCTCTTGAGGACCTCGTCGCTGTGCTGGCCGATGGTCGGCGCCTTGAACGGCCGCGGCAGTTCCTCGCCCACGAAGTGGATCGGGCTGGAGAGCTGGTCGGAGCCCAGCTCCTCCTTCGGGAACCACGTGAAGCGGTGCTGGAACTGCGGGTCGTCCGCGATCGTCTTGGGGTCGTTGACCGGGGCGATCGGGGTGTTCGCCTCGTTGCCGAAGGCGAGCCACTCGAGCGAGGTGCGGGTCGCGAAGATCGCCCGCAGCTCGTCGCGCAGCTCGATGTTGCCGACCGCGTGGTCCGCGTAGGTCGAGCCGGGCCACTTCTCGAACAGCTCGGGGCGGCCGACCGCCTCGCAGAAGTTCTTCCACAGCGACTGCTCGGACGCCATGAAGAGGATGTAGCCGTCCGAGGACTTGTACATCTGGTACCGGACGCCCTCGGTCATGCCCGCAGTGCCCGGCAGGCGGCGGACGTAGTTGTCCGTCTTGTTGCCGGTGACCTCGGACTCGGGGCGCTCGTAGGCCTTGTAGGTCTCGCTGCGCAGCCAGTCCATCGCGGCGGCCGCGTCGGACTGCGCGATGTCGATCTGGCCGCCGACGCCGGTGGCGCGGGCCCGGATGATCGCGGCGAGCACGCCCAGCGCGCCGAACAGCGGACCGGCGTGGATGCCGATCGAGGCGTGCTCGGGGGTGAACGGGTGGCCTTCCTCGGTGAAGGCCGGCTTCACGACGCCCGCCCAGGTGTCGTACGCGACACCGTGCGAGGGCATGTCGCGGTACGGGCCGGTGGCGCCGTAGCCCGAGATCGTGCAGAAGACGATCTTGGGGTTGATCTCCTTGAGGTCCTCGAACCCGATGCCGCGCTTGGCGAGACCGCCCGGGCGCATGGCCTCGATGACCGCGTCGGCGTCCTTGACCAGTTCCTTGAACGTGGCCACGGCCTCGGGCTTGCGAAGGTCGAGCACCAGCGACTTCTTGCCGCGGTTGATGTGGAGATGCATCAGGGACGTGCCCTCGATGATCGGCCACGTCATGTCGCGGATGTAGTCGCCGTTCGGCGGCTCGATCTTGATCACTTCGGCGCCGAGGTCGACCAGGGCCGAGGTGATCGCGGCGGGGCCCAGCATCGAGCATTCGATGATCCGGACTCCGGCCAGCGGCGCTGGCACCTGACTCATCGTGACCTCCCGGGGAATATGACGATGCGTCAGATATTAGCGATCGATCCTTTCAGGGGAACCCCCTGAGAGCGACGACCACCTGTGAGGCCCCTCTCCTCGGCGTCCGATCCGGGAGCGTTCGGCCTGTTCGTCGACCAGCCGGGAGGCCTCCTCGGCATCGCGCAGCGGGGCCGTCACCCGTACCGGGCCCGGGGTGGAGTCCAGGTGCACGGTGGCCAGGCCGAGCAGCCGTTCGAGCGGTCCCTGGGTGCGGCGCACGCTCTGCACTTTTGCGTGCGGAATCACATCGGTCTCGCGGCGGAAGACCCCGCGGCGGGCCACGAAGACCTTCTCGTCCGCACCGCACGCCATCTTCCGGCGGCGTACGGGGCTGTGCCAGCGGGCCCGCGCGGGCACTGCCGTCAGGGGGACGGCGTCCACGTCCACGCCGGGCAGGATCCGGCCGAGCACGCCCAGCGCCACCTCGCGCGGGGCGACCGGCAGCAGCGTCGACTCGTGGTTCTCGCTGCCGTCCTCGCTGCCGCCGCCGTAGCCGGCCACGTTGACCTCGACCCGCACCCACCCCTTCGCCCGCCACAGCCACGGCTGCACCAGGCGCACCGCCTGCACGCGGCCCGGCGGCACGGTCTGGTGCCGGTGCTCGATCAGGCCGTGCGCGAGGCGCAGCCCGTCCGGCGACTCGGACACCGTGAAGTCGAAGTAGCGCAGCACGCGGCCCACGGTGAACTGCCAGGCCAGGATGAACAGCGGGATGAAGCCGAGCAGCAGCGCCATGTTGCCGGTCGCCACGCCGCCGACGATCAGCCCCAGCGTGGGCAGCAGGAAGAGCCAGGACGCGAACGACAGCAGCACCGAGCCGATCAGCACCGGCATGGGCACCACGACGAGCGGGCGCTCCGGGGCCTCCCCCGCGTCCGGCCGCACGCCCGCGGCCCGGGCCAGCAGCTCGGCGCGCAGCACGGCGGCATCGCTCTCCCGCAGATAGGCGAGCGAGCCTTCCGCCGAGTCGCCGCCCGCGACCTGCAGCTTCAGCTCGGCCAGGCCCAGCAGGCGGGCGATGAACGGACGCACCACGTCCACCGCCTGCAGCCGGCCCAGGTGCACGTGCCGGGTCCGCCGGAACAGCACCCCCGAGTCGATCCGCAGGTCGTCGTCCTCGATCCGGTACACCGTGAACGCCCAGGTCAGCAGCCCCCACAGCAGCGCCACGAGGAAGACGCAGCCGGCCACGATCACACCCAGCCGGGTCTCCTGGGTGCGCGCGGCATGCTGCCCGAAGATCGCGATGACCACCGCCATCGCCTTCCAGCCGCGGGCCACCGGGGTCAGCGGATGCAGGCGCCGCGGTTCGGCGTTGTCGGGCACCGCCCCGCCGGGCACCGGCCCGGACTGCTGCTCCACGGTCATCGGCGCGCCGCCTCTACAGACCCGCCGAGCGCGCCTCGCCGCGCTCGGCCAGCCGGTCCCGCAGCCGCGCGGCCTCTTCCGGGGGCAGCCCGCGGATCACCGCGTCGGTGGCCGCCGACGCGGTGTGCAGCGTGATCGTCGCGATGCCGAAGCGGCGCTCCACCGGGCCCGCGGTCACGTCCACGAACTGCATGCGGCCGTACGGCACGACCACCAGCCGCCGGAACTGCACGCCGTGCGCGATGAGCAGGTCGTCGGCGCGCTCCGCGTACCGCCAGGACCGCTGGTTGCGGCGCAGCGCCACCACGCCCCACCCGGTCGCGACCAGCAGCCCGGCCGCGATCAGCGCGCCCAGCCAGGGCGCCACGAAGATCCAGGCCAGCACCCCGCCCGCGACCGCGAGCGGCACCAGCACCGCCACGAGCAGGAACCTCCGCACCCGGAACAGCTGCTCCGACACCGGATGCCACGGCTGCTCGGGCGGCGCGAGGGCGTGATCCATGCCCTCAGCGTAGGCGGCCGCTCTCGGAACCGACGCCGCACAATCCGGGCAGCCCTGGGAATCCCTGGCAAAATCTGCGGTATGACTCAGGCCACCGTGGGCGTCGGGATCGGCGCGGATCAACTCGACACCACCGACATGGTGCTCAACATCGGTCCGCAGCACCCTTCGACCCACGGGGTGCTGCGCCTGCGGCTGGTGCTGGACGGCGAGGTGATCGTCAGCGCCGAGCCGATCATCGGCTACATGCACCGCGGCGCCGAGAAGCTCTTCGAGGTGCGCGACTACCGGCAGATCCTGGTGCTGGCGAACCGGCACGACTGGCTGTCCGCCTTCGCCAACGAACTCGGCGTGGTGCTGGCCGTGGAGCGCATGCTCGGCATGGAGGTGCCGGAGCGTGCGGTGTGGGCGCGGACGCTGCTCGCGGAGCTGAACCGGGTGCTGAACCACCTGATGTTCCTCGGCTCGTACCCGCTCGAACTGGGCGCCATCACCCCGATCTTCCACGCGTTCCGGGACCGCGAGGAGATCCAGTCGGTCATGGAGGAGATCTCCGGCGGCCGCATGCACTTCATGTTCAACCGGGTCGGCGGGCTCAAGGAGGACCTTCCGGCCGGGTGGCTGGGCCGCACCCGGCACGCGGTCGCCGAGGTCCGCTCGCGGCTGCCGGTCCTGCAGGACCTCGTGCACGGCAACGAGATCTTCCGGGCCCGCACGCGCGGCGTCGGGGTGCTGAGCCCGGAGACCGTGCACGCGTACGGGGTCAGCGGGCCGATCGCGCGGGCCTCGGGCGTGGACTTCGACCTGCGCCGCGACGAGCCGTACCTGGCGTACGGCGAACTGGCCGACGTGCTGCGGGTGGTGACGCGCGAGGAGGGCGACTGCCTGGCCCGCTTCGAGTGCCTGCTCGACCAGGTCGCGGTCTCGCTCGACCTGGCCGACGCGTGCCTGGACCGGCTGGAGCAACTGCCGCCCGGGCCCATCAACTTGCGGCTGCCCAAGGTGCTCAAGGCGCCCGAGGGCCACACCTACGCGTGGACCGAGAACCCGCTCGGGCTGAACGGCTACTACCTGGTCTCGCGCGGGGAGAAGACCCCGTGGCGGCTCAAGCTGCGCTCGGCGTCGTACAACAACGTGCAGGTGCTGTCGGAGATCCTGCCGGGCTGCCTGATCGCGGACATGGTGGCGATCCTCGGCTCGATGTTCTTCGTGGTGGGCGACGTCGACAAGTAGGGCGCCGGACGCCGGATACGCAGGAGGGCCCGGCAGCCGCACGGCTGCCGGGCCCTCCTGCGTCGCGGTGCGGCGGTCAGGCGTGCTTCCGGGTGTCGACGATGCGCGGCAGCATCTCGGTGTCGTCGTGCGCGGTCAGGTCGACGGGGATCGCCCGGCCGGTCCGCGGCTCGTGCGTGACCAGCGGGCGGGCCGGCTCGAATACGGCGGTCTCGAAACGGGACCCGGCGGCGGCGTCGCGGGCCGGGCGGGCCGGGCGCTCTTCGGCGGCCGCGGCGGTCTCGGCGGCCTTGGTGCTTTCGGCGCCGTCCGCCTCGCCGGCGGCCTCGACGGCTTCGGCGGCCTCCAGGGCCGGCATCACCGGGGCGGCGGGCAGCTGGCGGCCGAAGAAGTCGAACGCGCCGCCGCTCTCCGCCTTGGCCATCCGCTCCTTGGTCGCGTTCAGGGTGTCGGCGACGTCGCGGACCACGCGGGCGACGGCGTCGTCCGCGGGCAGCGCGGTGACCGCGGGCTCCAGGGCGTCGATGCCGAGGTCGAGGTCGGGCGCGGGCACGGCAGGCTCGACCGGCGCAGCCGGGGCGGCGAGTTCGGCGGCGCGCTGGAACGGGAGCAGCTCGCCGGCCGGCACCTCGGCGACCGGGGCCGCATCGCGCGGCGGCGGGAACTGCTCAGCCGGCAGCGGCGGTTGCGGCGCCAGCGGGGCAGGCCTGGGGTCCTGGGGGCCGAACAGCGAGGCGGCGTAAGCCGGGACGAGCCCTTCCACGGCGATCGGGCGGCGGCGCACGCCGGGGATCACCGGTGCGGCAGGGAGTTCGACGGGGGCCTCGACGTGGGCCTCGACAGGCGTCTCGATGCTTGCCGTGGCGGGCAGTTCGGCGGCCGGCCGCACGGGCACCGGTGCAGGTGCCGGTTCCGGAGCCGCGGTCGGTACGGCCTGCAGGGCAGGCGCAGCGGCCACCGGACGGACCGGCGCGGGGACCTCGGCCGCGACGGGCCGGGCCGCCGGCTCTCGGATCGGCTCCGCCACCGGCTCGACCTGCGGCTCGACCTGTAGCTCGGCAACAGGGGCGGCGATCGAGGCCGCAGGCTGCGCCGCGATCGAATCAGCCGTACCGCGGCCGGAGTTCTCCAGCCCGGCGAGGGCGGCAGCGCCGCGGACGAACAGTTCGCGGGTCAACCGCACCGGGTCCGGCGCGAGGGCGGCCAAGCGGGCCTCGTACCGGTCGGCGCGCAGTGCCAGCTCCTCGGACCGCGCGGCCAGTTCGCCGGCCCGGACAGAAAGGTCGTCGACGCGGGTCTGCAGCGCCTTCGCGCGGGCGGTCTGGACGTTCGCCCGGGTTTCGTACTCCTTGGCGCGCCCCTCGGCCTTCGCGAGCCGGGCACGCAGTGCGTCGGACTCGTCGCGGGCGGTGGCCAGTTCCCGCTCCTGCTCGGCGGCCTGCTGCCGGGTCGCCTCGTGCGCGTCGCGCTCTTCGGCGGCCGCCTCGGCCAGCCGCTCGCGCTCGCGGCGGCGCTGCGCGAGGTCCTCGCCGTAGCCGCGCCGGCTCTGCCACAGCAGGCCGAGCAGCCCGAGGGCCGAGACAAGGGCGCATCCGACAGCGGCGCGCAATATGCCGCCGCTTCTGCCTGCCACCGCGATCAAGACCGCGACCAGCGCGGGCGCGAGTGCCGCAGAGAGCACGGATATGCGCAGCAGGGCGGAGGACTGGCGATGGCGTCCACGAGGCATGGTGCGACCTTAACGCGGACGCATGTCTCAATGCATGGCGGCACACCGGCTACTGACGACGTATCGACAAATCAAACCTCAATATTCGGTAAGGCCAGGACCGGTCAGATCAAGCCTTTCTCCGTCAAATAGTCATGCACTACCGTCGCAGGGCGGCGCCGCTGCTGGTCGACCTTGCGGTTGAGACCGGCCAGATCCTCGGTGGTGAGGACGGGCGCGAGCCGGTCCACGATCGGCAGCACCTGCGCCGCGTCGCCCCGGTACGCCACCGGCACGATGTTGTCCGCGTTCTGCAGCTTCTTGTCGTCGGCGAGCAGCACCAGGCCGTACGACTCCAGGGTGGCGTCGGTCGTCGTCACCAGGACCATGTCGTCGCGGCCGTCCTGCACGGCCTGCTTGGCCGCCGCGGTGCCGACGCCCAGCGGGTCCACGCCGGACACCTTGATGCCGTACGTCT
This sequence comes from Yinghuangia soli, assembly GCF_021502675.1. Classification (GTDB taxonomy): domain Bacteria; phylum Actinomycetota; class Actinomycetes; order Streptomycetales; family Streptomycetaceae; genus Yinghuangia; species Yinghuangia soli. The sequence goes on along the minus strand of NZ_JAKFHA010000010.1, from coordinate 185,351 downwards.
GCTCCAGGCCCGGCGCGCAGAAGGGCCGCACATTGCACTCCTCGCCTGCCGCGATGCGTACCTCGATACCCGAGGCGCCCAGGTCGGACAGCGTCTCGAGGTTGTGCTCCGCGGCGAACTCGCGGGTCACCGCGAAGGCGTTCTGGTCCACGGCGAGCGTCGGGACGCCCAGTGCGAGGTTCTGCGAGGCCGCGAGCGCGGTGAGTGCGGCCATCGTGGTGTCCAGATCGGGCGAGGCGACCGGCGGGGCGTCCGGCCCGTTCTCCTTGCGGTTGAGGAACTCGGCGAGCGTGGCCGCGTAGTCCGGGGCGAGCGCGACGTCGCCCTTGGACAGCGCGGGTTCGAGGAGTTCGCGGTTCATGACGGTCTTGATGCTCGCCTCGACGCCGCCGGCCTCCAGCAGCTGGCGGTACATCTCGGCGAGGATCCGGCTCTCGGTGAAGCCCTGGGAGCCGATCGTGACTCCGCCGCTCTGCTCGCCGAGTGCGGCATCGAGCAGCCCGCAGCCGGTCGCGGACACTCCGGTCAGCAGCGCCGCGCAGACGGCGGCGGCCAGTCGGAAGCGCACCCGCGCCCCGCTCCGCAAAAGCCCGCTCCGCACGGTCCGCTCAGCTCCCCTCGCCCTGCCGGGGCGTCCGGGCCACGATCTTCTGCAGCACCGTGAAGACCCCCTCCACCACCAGCGCGAGCACCGCCACCAGGAACGCACCGGCCACCACCTGCCCCTGGTCCTGGAGCTGGAAGCCCGCCGTGACGATGCGGCCCAGCCCGCCGCCCGCGACCAGCGCGGCCAGCGTCGCGGTGGCCACCACCTGCACCGCGGAGGTACGCAGCCCGGTCACCACCAGCGGCAGCGCGAGCGGGAGTTCGACGCGCCACAGGGTCTGCGACCCGGACATCCCCATGCCCGCGGACGCCTCGACCAGATCGCGGTCCACACCGCGCATGCCGACGTACGCGTTCGTCAGCACCGGCGGGATCGCGAACAGCACCAGCGCGACGACCGTCGAGGCGGTACCCATCCCCAACGGGCTCAGGCCCAGCAGCGCCAGCACCGCGAACGTGGGCACCGCACGGCCGATGTTGGAGATGTTGACGGCCAGCGCGCCGCCCTTGCCGATGTGCCCCAGCCACAGCGCCACCGGCAGCGCGATCGCCGCGGCGATCGCGAGGCAGCCCACGGTCAGCAGCACATGCTCGGTGAGGCGCTGCCAAATACCTCCGCTGCCGGTCCAGTTCGACCCGTCGGTCAACCAGTCCCAGGCATCCCCGATGACGTTCACGCGACCGCCTTGGGCCGGGCGTGCGTGTCGTCGATGCCGACGTCGGCGACCGGCCCGGGGACGAACTCCCGCCTGCGCCGGCGGCGGCGCGGAGTGCGCTGCCACGGCGTCAGCATCCGCTGCACGAGCAGCAGCACCAGGTCGAACGCCACCGCAAGCAGCACGCACAGCACCGAAGCGGTCAGCACCTGCGCCTTGAACTGCGTGTCGATGCCGGTCTGGATGAGGTTGCCCAGGCCGCCCGAACCGACCACCGAACCGACCGTCACCAGCGCGACGGTCGACACCGTGGCCACCCGCACACCGGCCATCACGGTCGGCAGCGCGAGCGGGAGTTCGACGCGGAGCAGCAGCCGGGTCGGCCCGTACCCCATGCCTCGAGCCGCCTCGATCGCGTCCGCGGGCACCGCGCGCAGCCCGGCGAGGGTGTTGCCGACCAGGATCGTCAGCGAGTACAGCACCAGGCCGATGACCACCGTCGAGGCGTCCAGACCCGTGAACGGCTGCAGGATCGCGAACATCGCCAGCGACGGGATCGTGTAGAGCACCGTCGTCGTGCCGATCACCGGCAGGCCCATGGCCGGCCGGCGCCGCACCAGCAGGGCGAGCGGGAACGCGATGAGCATGCCGATCACCACCGAGACCACGGTCAGCACGACATGCTGGCGCAACGCGGTGGCGATGTCCGGCCAGTACTCGCGTACGTACTCGCCGCAGATCCACGCGTTCTGTTCGAGGCAGTCCCCCGAGGCCGAGTCCGCGGTCGCCGCCGATGCAGGTACCGATGCCGTTGCCGTCACCACGCGCCGCCGGTACCCGCGGACGCCCGGTTCACACCCGCTCGTTCCGGTACGGCGGCATGCCGGAGCACCGCGCGGGGTACCCGAGCCCGGACCGTACCCGGGAGGCCTCCGCATGCCCCGCACCGGCGAGACCGCCGAACGCCCCGCCATGATCCGGCTGGACCGCGTCGCCAAGCGCTACCCGGACGGCACCGCGGCCGTCGAGGATTTGTCGCTGGACGTCGCGGCCGGCGACCTGGTGACGCTGGTCGGGCCGTCCGGCTGCGGCAAGACCACCACCATGAAGATGGTCAACCGGCTCATCGAGCCGACCTCCGGGCGCATCTTCGTGGACGGCGAGGACATCACCCGCCGCGACCCGGTCAAGCTGCGCCGCGGGATCGGCTACGTCATCCAGTCCGGCGGACTGCTGCCGCACCGCACGGTGCTCGACAACACGGTCACCGTGCCCACCCTGCTGCGCTGGGACCGCGCCAAGGCCCGGGCGCGCGGCCGCGACCTCCTCGACCTGGTCGGGCTGGCCCCGGACACGTACGGCGACCGCTATCCGCACCAGCTCTCCGGCGGGCAGCGCCAGCGTGTCGGGGTGGCCCGCGCGCTGGCCGCCGACCCGCCCGTGCTGCTGATGGACGAACCCTTCGGCGCGGTCGACCCGGTGGTGCGCGAGCGCCTGCAGACCGAGTTCCTGCGGCTGCAGGGCGAGCTCAAGAAGACCGTGCTGCTGGTCACCCACGACATCGACGAGGCGGTCCGGATGGGCGACCGCATCGCGGTGTTCGCACCCGGCGGCCGCGTCGCGCAGTACGACACCCCGCTCGCCGTCCTCGGCACCCCCGCCGACGACTACGTCGCCGACTTCGTGGGCACCGACCGCGGCCTCAAGCGCCTCGCGGTCACCCCGATCACCCGCGACGACCTCGAACTGCCGCCGGTCGTCCGCCTGGACGACCCGCTGCCGCAGGCCGCCGAGCGCCTGCGCGCGGCTGGCTCGCGCTGGGCCGTGGTGCTCGACGCGGACGGCGACCTGCACGGCTGGATCGACGACCGCGAACCGATCGGCGGCACCGGCACCGTGCGCGACCGGGCCCGCCGGATGGACGCCTGGGTGCCGTTCGGCAGCTCGCTGAAGGCCGCGTTCGGCGTGATGCTGCAGTACGACGCGGGCTGGGTCGCGGTGCTCGACGGCGACCGGTTCCTCGGCGTGCTGACGCCGGGGCGGCTGCACGAGGCGCTGCGCCGGTCGGTGGGCGCCGAGGAGGCCGGCATCGACCCCGAGCGCGTGGTGCTGGAGACCATCGACACGATCGGCGACTGACCGCCCGGCACCCGCCGGGCCGGCCGGCGTCAGCGCTTCGCGTACACCGCGCCCTTGGCGAGCCTGCGGTTCCCGAGCAGCTCGGACACCGTCACGAAGGTGTAGCCCCGCTTGGCGAGCGTGTCGAGGATCCGCGGCGCCGCGGCGGCCGTCGTGGCGTGGATGTCGTGCATGAGCACGATCGCCCCGGGCCGGGCCTGCGCGATCACCCGCGAGGCGACCACCGAGGCGTTGCGGTCCGCCCAGTCCCGGGTGTCGATGCTCCACATGATCAGCGGCGCCCCGACCGCACTGCGCACCTTCGCGTCGTGGGCCCCGTACGGCGGCCGCATCAGTGCCGGCGTGCGGCCGGTCGCCCGGCGGATCGCCGCGGCACTGCGCGCCACCTCGGTCCGGATCTTCGCGGGCGACAGCTTGCGCAAGTCCTTGTGGGAGTACGTGTGGTTGCCGATCTCGTGCCCGCCCGCCGCCACCCGCGCGGCCATCGCCGGGTGCCTGGCAGCCTGCGCGCCGACCATGAAGAACGTCGCCTTGGCCCCGCGGGCCCGCAGGTGCGCGAGGAGCGCGCCGGTCGAGGCGGCCGCCGGGCCGTCGTCGTACGTCAGTGCGATGCACTTCAGCCGGGCGCAGTCCACCGCCCGCGCCTGCGGGGCCGCGGACGCGCTCGGCGTCCCCCCGGCCAGCAGCATGAGCAGGCCCGTCACCACGGCAACCGACTTGGCCCGCATGGCGCATCATCCCCGTGGGTGCGACGACGGCCGCCTTGCCGCGGCCTCGCGGAGAGTTACCCGGCGGATGCGAAAAGCAACCGGCCTGCCGCGCCGGGTGCGGAATTCACCCGGGTGGCAGGCCGGTCGGCGGAGAGAAGGGGATGCGGGCGGGTCAGCGCGACGGGGACGCCGAGCGGCCGCCGCCCGGCTGCTCCGGGTCGTCCGGCACCCGGCACACGCGCTCCAGGAACAGCGCGGCCAGCACCAGCAGCAGCGCGGCGGCGACCGAGAAGCCGCACCGGGCGGCCTGCTCGCGGCGCGCGTCGTTGTCCAGGTGCAGCCACAGGAACAGGCCGTAGCCGCCGTAGAGCCCGCCGATCAGCGCGGCGACCAGCGCACTGGCCTTGGCGAAGACCACCGCGCGCGCCGCGGTCAGCGGGTCCACCGGCTTGGCGTCCACGCGGCGCTCGCGCTGGGCCTTGAAGCGGGCCCGCAGCGACAGGCCGGTGGCCAGCGCCACCACGGCAAGCAGCAGCAGCACGAACGGCGCGAGCACCGGCACCCCGGGCGGCGTGCCGCGGGTCAGCCACAGGTCGACGGCGCCGTACGACAGCGCTCCGGTGGCCGCAGCCAGACCGAGCAGCAGGGCGGGACGCGTCGGCTTCACTCCGGAAGCCTCAGCTCCAGGTCGTCCCGGCGCACCACGCCGGCCATGCTCAGTTTGGCCAGCAGGTCGGCGGCCCGGCCGTGTCCGGGCAGCTCCGCGGCGGGGTCCGCGTCCACCCAGGGGGCGAGCACGAAGGCCCGCTCGTGGGCCCGCGGGTGAGGGATCGTCAGGTGCGGGTCGTCGGACACCTTGTCGGCGTACACGATGATGTCGACGTCCAGGGTGCGCGGCCCCCAGTGCTCGGTGCGCACCCGCTGGAAGGCCTCTTCGACCGCGTTGGCGCGCTCCAGGAGCATCTCCGGGCTGAGGAACGTGTCGACCAGGACCACCGCGTTGAAGTACTCGGGCTGGTCCTCGGGACCGCCCACCGCCTCGGTGACGTACAGCGGCGAGACGACGTTGACCCGGATGCCCGGGGTGTCGGCGAGCGCATCGATCGCGCCCTGCAGGTTGTCTCTGCGGTTGCCCAGGTTGCTGCCCAGCGCCAGCACCGCGCGATGCGGGCCGCTGAGGGCCTGCATCCGCATGAGCGTGTCCGTCCCCAGATCCGTCACACACGACTCCGAACAATCGTCACGGTCACATCGTCGAACGGCACGGTGATCGGTGCGTCGGGCTTGTGCACGACGACCTCCACCTCCTCGACCTGCTTGTGCGCCAGGCACGCGTCGGCGATCCGCTGCGCCAGCGTCTCGATGAGGTTCACCGGCTCGCCCTGCACGACGGCCACGACCTCCTCGGCGATGACGCCGTAGTGCGCGGTCAGCTCGAGATCGTCGCCGTCGGCCGCCGGTCGCGTGTCGATGCCCAGCACCAGGTCGACGATGAAGGTCTGGCCTTCCTCACGCTCGTGGTCGAACACCCCGTGGTGCCCCCGGGCCTTCAATCCCCGCAACGCGACGCGGTCCAGCATCAGGTCGCCCTCCTCGGCGCACTACTTCTTCTCCGGCGCACTCGGGGGCATCTCGATGGTCTTCGATCGCCTTGGTGCCCTACGAATGTACCCAGGCAAGCCGACACGACTCCCCGGGTGGGGTGCCGTAAGCCCTGCCGGGACAAGCTGCTACACGGGACACAACCGGCTCCCGTGCTCCACTCTTCCCGACGCACCAGGGCATACGCCGCGTTGCACGACGAGGGCGGGCAGCCCGGACCGCTCCGGGCCGGCCGCCGTCAGAGCTCGTCGTCGCCGTCGGCCTCGGCGAGCACCGGGGACGCGTGGTGCAGCCACAGCCGCCATTCGCCGCGCTGCCGGCGGAAGATGTTGGTCACCACCGCCTGGCCGCCCGCGAAGCCGGCCTCGTCGCCGCCGTCCTCCTCGCCCATGCCGGTCAGCAGGCTCGCGGTGCACGACAGGATCGCCACCTCGCCGTCCAGCGTGACCTGCACGTCGGTGAGGAAGAACTGCACGTAGCTGGTGTTCGCCATGATCAGCGCGTACGACCGCAGCACCTCGGTGCGCCCGCGCAGGACCGGCCAGCCCGGGTGCACGCAGGTGATGCTCTCGGCCTCGGGGCCGTCCGCCCATATGGCGCCGAGCCGGTCGAGGTCGCCCTCTTCCACGGCCGTCCACAAGGCGAGGTTGAGATCGCGCACCTCGGCCTGGGCGGGCGACATCAGCTCGTCCTCCGGGCCGTTCATCGGGCCGTTCACAGGGCCGCCTGCCAGGCCGCCGCCACCAGAACCGCGTCACGCGAGGCCGGAACCTCGTGCACCCTTACCCCCCAGGCCCCGGCGGCCGCCGCAAGGGCGGTCACCGCGGCGGTCGCGTCGTCACGGCCGCGCGGCGGGCGCAGCCCCTGGTCGTCGGCGAGCAGCCGACCGAGGAACGTCTTGCGGGAAGCCGCGACCAGGAGCGGACGCCCCAGGCCGGTGAGCACTTCCAGGTGCGCGAGCAGCGCCCAATTGTGCTCGGCGTTCTTCGAGAATCCCAGACCCGGATCGAGAATGACCGACTCGGGATCCACTCCGGCGGCCACCACGCGGTCCATGCGCTCGGCCAGTTCGGCCCGGACCTCGGCCACCACGTCGTCGTAGTGCGCCTTGTCCTGCATGGTCCGGCTGTGCCCGCGCCAGTGCATCACCACGACCGGCACGCCGGCCTCGGCGACGAATGCGGCCATCGCCGGATCGGCCAGGCCGCCGCTCACGTCGTTGACCACCGCGGCCCCGGCCTCGACCGCGGCCCGGGCCACCTCGACCCGCATGGTGTCCACGCTGACCAGGGCACCGGCCCCGGACAGCTCGCGGACCACTGGGACGACCCGGCGCAGTTCCTCGTCGAGCGGCACCCGCTCGGCGCCCGGGCGGGTCGACTCGCCGCCGACGTCGATCAGGTCGGCGCCCTGGGCGATCAGCGCATGGCCGCGCTCGATGGCCTCGGCCGGATCGAACCAGAGCCCGCCGTCCGAGAAGGAGTCGGGAGTCACGTTGACCACGCCCATGACCGCGCAGCGGCCGAAGTCCGGCAGTCCCCGCACGGTGGGCGGCCTCGCATCCCGTTCCAGGCCTCGGCCGGCGGCGCTCCCTTCGGGCTTGGTCGTCGCTGTCATGGCCCCCAGCGTAGGGGCTGAGCACGGCCAGTCGGCCCAGGCGGTGCCGGTGCGCCGCGCGGCGCGTCACCCGGTCGCCGGGCCGCCGGTCAGCGCTGCAGGATCAGGCTCATCGCCTCGGCGCGGGTGGCCGCGTCGAGCAGCTGGCCGCGGACCGCCGAAGTGACGGTCTTGGCACCGGGCTTGCGGATCCCGCGCATGGTCATGCACATGTGCTCGCACTCGAACACCACGATGACGCCGCGCGGCCGCAGGATGCGGACCAGGGCGTCGGCCACCTGCGTGGTGAGCCGCTCCTGGACCTGCGGGCGCTTGGCGAACACGTCGACCAGCCGGGCCAGCTTGGACAGCCCGGTGATCTGGCCGTCCTCGGACGGGATGTAGCCCACGTGGGCGACCCCGTGGAAGGGCACGAGGTGGTGCTCGCAAGAGCTGTACACCTCGATGTCCTTGACCAGCACCATCTCGTCGTGGCCGAGGTCGAAGGTGGTGGTCAGGACGTCCTCGGGGTTCTGCCGGAGTCCCGCGAATATCTCGCGGTACGACCGGGCCACCCGGGCCGGGGTGTCCTTGAGGCCTTCGCGGTCGGGGTTCTCCCCGACCGCGATCAGCAGCTCGCGTATCGCCCGCTCGGCGCGGTCCTGGTCGAACTCACCCACGGCGCCGCCGCCGTCGAGGGTGACCGGGTCGATCGTCACGTTCAGTTCTCCGCAGCGTCGGACGGACCGTCGGACACGCCGGTGCCCGCGGTCCCGGTGGAACCGGTGGTGGCCGCCTCGCCACCGTTGAGCGTGCCGTTGCCGTTGCCCGAGCCGTTGACGGTCAGTTCCTTGGGGGTCATGACCGGCGGGCGGCTGGACGGCTGGCGGCGGCTGGAACCGGTCCACGCCGGACGGGCCGGGCGCTTGGTGACCGGGGCGAAGATCGCCGCGACCTCGTGGCGGTCGAGGGTCTCCTTCTCCAGCAGCTCGAGGACCAGGTTGTCGAGCACGTCGCGGTTCTCGACGAGGATTTCCCACGCCTCGTTGTGCGCCGACTCGATGAACCTCTTGACCTCTTCGTCGACGATAGCCGCGACCTCTTCGGAGTAGTCGCGCTGGTGGCTCATCTCACGGCCCAGGAACGGCTCGGAGCCGTCGGTGCCGAACTTGATGGCGCCCAGGCGCTCCGTCATGCCGTACTGCGTGACCATCGCGCGGGCCAGACCGGTGGCCTTCTCGATGTCGTTCGAGGCGCCGGTGGTCGGGTCGTGGAAGACGAGCTCCTCCGCCGCGCGCCCGCCCATCATGTAGGCCAGCTGGTCGAGCATTTCGTTGCGCGTGGTGGAGTACTTGTCCTCCTCCGGGAGGACCATGGTGTAGCCGAGCGCGCGGCCCCGGGACAGGATCGTGATCTTGTGGACCGGGTCGCTGTTCGGCAGTGCGTGCGCCACCAGGGCGTGGCCGCCCTCGTGGTACGCGGTGATCTTCTTCTCCTTGTCGCTCATGAGGCGGGTCCGCTTCTGCGGACCGGCGACCACGCGGTCGATCGCCTCGTCGAGCGACTTGTTGTCGATCAGCTTGCCGTTGCCGCGCGCGGTGAGCAGCGCGGCCTCGTTCAGCACGTTGGAGAGGTCGGCACCGGTGAAGCCGGGGGTGCGCTTGGCCACCGCGCGCAGGTCGACGTCCTCGGTGACCGGCTTGCCCTTGGCGTGCACCTTGAGGATCGAGAAGCGGCCCTCGAGGTCGGGGCGCTCGACCGCGATCTGCCGGTCGAAGCGGCCCGGGCGCAGCAGCGCGGGGTCCAGGATGTCGGGCCGGTTGGTGGCCGCGATCAGGATCACGCCGCCCTTGACGTCGAAGCCGTCCATCTCGACCAGCAGCTGGTTGAGGGTCTGCTCGCGCTCGTCGTGGCCGCCGCCCAGACCCGCACCGCGGTGCCGGCCGACCGCGTCGATCTCGTCGACGAAGACGATGGCCGGGGCGTTCGCCTTGGCCTGCTCGAACAGGTCGCGGACCCGGGAGGCACCGACACCGACGAACATCTCGACGAAGTCCGAGCCGGAGATCGAGTAGAACGGCACGCCGGCCTCGCCGGCCACCGCGCGGGCCAGCAGCGTCTTGCCGGTTCCGGGCGGGCCGTAGAGCAGCACGCCCTTGGGGATCTTGGCGCCGACCGCCTGGAACTTGGCGGGCTCCTGGAGGAACTCCTTGATCTCCTGGAGCTCCTCGACGGCCTCGTCGGCTCCCGCGACGTCGGCGAACGTCGTCTTGGGGGTGTCCTTGGAGATCAGCTTCGCCTTCGACTTCCCGAAGTTCATCACCCGGGAGCCGCCGCCCTGCATCTGGTTCATCAGGAACAGGAAGACGATGACGATCAGCGCGAACGGGAGCAGCGAGAAGAGGATGCTGACCAGCGCACTCTGCTTGCCGATCTTGACCGTGTAGCCGTCCTTGATCTTGCCCTCGGCGGCCTTCTGGGTCAGCAGATCGGCGATGCTGTCGCCCTGCTGGTCGTTCAGGTACGACGACTTGATCTTGGAGCTGCCGTCGATCTTGATCGGCTTGCCGTCCGGGCCGTCCTTGAGGGACAGCTCGACCGCCTGGTCGTTGCCGCCGATGATCTTGGCGCTCTTCACCTGGTCGTTGTTGATCGCCTGGATCACGGTGCTGGTGTCGACACCCTTGTAGCCGCTCGACCCGCCGACGAGCTGCATCAGGACGAAGACAGCAAGTACGGCCAGCACGACCCACATGATCGGCCCGCGGAAAATGCGCTTGACGTCCATTCATGCGGGGCTATAGCCGCCCCGTCCCTCCTGCCAGCTCCATACCCGAGGACCTGATGGCCCCGGGTTCACTGCTCTGTCCGGTGTCGCCCACGAAGTGTCACTGCGTATGAAGGTACACCGGAGGTCGGCGCGGCACCGCGCCGCGCGTCGCCCATGGGCGGCGCGGCGCGGAGCCGACTCCTACCGACCCCTCCAACGTGGGGGGTGCGTTCCGTTGTTCCCGAAAGTCGCGTTCACCGTTCCCGCCGTGCGCGCGCGGTAACCGGAATCGCTCGGACCGGGTGGCCGGGGGTGCCCCGAAGCGGCGTACGGGCGGCGCCGGTCCGGCTCGGGACCGGCGCCGGACCGGGCGTCAGTGCGGCTTCGCGCCGGAGTACACGTGCTCCGCGAGGGTGCCCACGAACGGCAGGTTGCGGTAGCGCTCGGCGTAGTCCAGGCCGTACCCGACGACGAACTCGTTCGGGATGTCGAAGCCCAGGTACTTCACCGGGATGTCGACCTTGGCGGCCTCGGGCTTGCGGAAGAACGCGCAGACCTCGAGCGAGGCCGGGCCCCGCGAGGCGAGATTGGCGAGCATCCAGGACAGCGTGAGCCCGGAGTCGATGATGTCCTCGACCACCAGGATGTCGCGGCCCGCGATGTCGGTGTCGAGGTCCTTGAGGATGCGCACGACGCCGGACGACTTGGTCCCGGAGCCGTAGGAGGAGACCGCCATCCAGTCCATCTTGACCGGCGAGTGCATGGCCCGGGCCAGGTCGGCCATCACCATGACGGCGCCCTTGAGGACACCCACCAGCAGGACGTCGCGGCCTTCGTAGTCGCGGTCGATCTGGTCCGCCAGCTCGCGCAGCTTGGCGTTGATCTCGTCCTCGGTGACCAGCACGCGCGCGAGGTCGGTGCCCATGTCTTTCTCGTCCACCAGTGCTCTTCCCTACGAGTGTCCTGTGCAGTCCCCGAGGCGGGGCCTCCGGCGCGAAAGCCGGGCGGTCCGGGGTCCGGCGTGATCCGGCGGACCCAGACTCAAAGCTGCGAGGGTCGGTGGAAGAGAAGCTTTCCACATCGCCTGCGTATCTCCACGCCGCCCGGCAGGTTGATGGGGCCCTGCCCGCGCCACGAGATGACCAGGCGCTCGACCATGTCCACGTGCCGGGCGAACAGGTCGCCGGGCGGCGAGCCGACGCTGATCGCCTTGCGGCGCAGCACCCGGCGGCGTACCGCGGCGGGCAGTTCGGCCAGCGCCTCGACGTCGAGGCCGCCGTCCTCCAGGGTCAGTTCGGCCTGCACGCGGTCCGCCCAGGCGTCCAGCGCGTCCGCATCGTCGCGGAACAGCCGGGCGGTTCGGGCCAGCGACTCGCTGATGCCCGGACCGAGCGCCTTCTCCAGGACCGGCAGGACGTCGTGCCGCACCCGGGCCCGGGTGTACGCCGGGTCCGCGTTGTGCGGGTCGTCCCAGGTGGCGAGGTCCAGCGCGACGCAGGCCGCGCGGGTGGTGTCGCGGTCGATGCCGAGCAGCGGCCGCCGGTAGTGCCCTATGACCGCGGGCATCCCGGCCAGCGAGCGCGCCCCGGAACCGCGGGCCAGCCCGAGCAGGACGGTCTCCGCCTGGTCGTCGAGGGTGTGCCCGAGGAACACCGCGCGGGCCTGGTGCCGGGCCGCTGCGATGTCGAGCGCCTCGTAGCGCGCGGTGCGGGCCGCAGCCTCGGGCCCGCCGCGCCGGCCGACCCGGACACCGAGTGCCTCGACCGGGTCCAGGCCCATCGCACGCAGCCGGCCCACCAGGTCGACGGCCCGGCCGGTGGAACCCGGCTGCAGGCCGTGGTCGATGGTGATGGCGCCGGCCCGGATGCCCGCGCGCGAGGCCTCGAAAGCGGTGGCCGCGGCGAGCGCGAGCGAGTCCGCTCCGCCGCTGCAGGCCACCAGGACCAGATCGCCTGGGCTCATCGAGCGCAGCACGTCACGGACGGCGACCCGGGTCGCGGCGACAGCAGGATGCGGACCCACGCTCTACCTCCTGGGGGTGCACGGCGCTCGGCGCGGGCCGTGTGAGCCGGGCCGCGCAGTGCGCGATCCCCGGCCGACGCAGGCGGCGGTGCGACCCGGAATCCGCTGAACGTGCTTCAAAGCTACGGCACGCACTGGACCGACTGCGTGAAGCTTGCGGAGTGTCGCACCGGAAAGTAGTCGTGCGGATACTCTGAGTGGATCCCGATATCGCGTGCCTGCTCGGCCTGCCCGGCCCGGCTCATGGCCCTGCCTCGGGCCGGTTGCGGCTCTGCCCGGCGGGCCGTGCCCCGCCCGTGCGGGCGGAGCCGGCCCTGCGGACTGCCTACTCGGGAGCGGAGCGGGTGCTGTGCACGCGGTCCACCCAGGTCTGCGGGTCGGCGATCTCGCCGCGCGTGGGCAGCGTGTTGGGCGAGGTCCACACCCGGTTGAAGCCGTCCATGCCGACCTGGTCGACGACCATGCGCACGAAGCGCTCGCCGTCCTTGTACTGGCGCAGCTTGGCGTCCATGCCGAGCAGCTTGCGCAGCGCGAGGTCCAGGCGGCCGGTGCCGCGGGCACGGCGCTGCTGGAACTTCTCGCGGATCTCGCCGACGCTCGGGATGACCTGCGGGCCGACGCCGTCCATGACGTAGTCGGCGTGCCCTTCGAGCAGCGACATCACCGCGGTGATGCGGCTCAGGATCTCGCGCTGGACCGGGGTCTGCACGAGTTCGACCAGCGAGCCGTCGCCGCCCCGGGACTCCTCGTCGGCGTCGCCGCGGCGGCCCGCGACCAGGGCCTGCGCGGCGTCCCGGAAGCGGCGCGCCATCGCGGCGGGGTCGACCTCGGTCTCGGTCAGGAACGCGTGGACTTCCTGCTCCAGGTGGTCGCGCAGCCACGGGACCGCGGTGAACTGGGTGCGGTGGGTCTCCTCGTGGAGGCACACCCACAGGCGGAAGTCGCGCGGTGCGACGTCCAGTTCGCGTTCCACCTGGACGATGTTGGGCGCCACCAGCAGGAGGCGCCCCGGGCCCGCGGAGAGCCGCTTGCCGCCGAGTCCGTCCTCGGCACCCTCCGCGGTGGCCGGGATGTCCGGGTTGTCCGGCAGTGCCGCGGGGGCGAACGTCTCGTACTGGCCGAGCACTCGGGCGGACAGGAAGGACAGCAGGGTGCCCAGTTCCAGGCCGGTGACCTTGCTGCCCATGCCGGTCAGGGCGTTGCCGCCGGGGATGTTCTCGCGGCGTTCGTTGACCTTGTCGAGCAGGGGACGCAGCACATGGCGGAAGCCCTGCACGTTGGCGCGCACCCAGCCGGCCCGGTCCACGATCAGCACGGGCGTGTCGTTGCCGCGCGTGTCCAGGCCGGTGAAAGCCCGTACGTGTCCCTCGGATTCCGCGGCGTGCGCCCGGAGTTCGGCGACGACGGCGCGGGCCTCGTCGCGGGTCACCTCGGGCCCGGGACGCACCAGCCGGTTCGCCGTGGAGACGGCCAGGTCCCAGTCGATCATGTCCGCACCGCTCGTCATACGGCCACCGTACGTGCTGGAAGGAGTGTTTGGGCGGGCGAAGCGCGCGTTTTCCGGTCGGTACCGGCCATCGCGCATTCCGGTCACCCGGCCGCGGCGGCCGGTGCGGAGGCCGCGGGGGTGCCGCAGCCGCAGTCGCCGAGGGCCGCGGCCATCTTGTCGAGGGCCGGGCGGGCCAAGTCGGCGCCGCCCGGGACCTGGTCGGCCAGGAACGCGAAGGCGAGCAGCCGCCCGTCGGCGTCGCGCACCACGCCGGCCAGGGTGCTGACGCCGGTCAGCGAGCCGGTCTTGGCCCGCACGATGCCGGTCGCGTCCGCGACGTCCGCCCGGCCGAAGCGGTCCTTGAGGGTGCCGGTGAACCCGGCGATCGGCATCCCGGTGACCGCGGTGCGCAGTTCGGGATGCGCAGGGGACGCGGCGAGCGTGATGAGCCCGGTGAGCACCGCCGGCGGCAGCTTGTTGGCCCGGTTGAGGCCGCTGCCGTCCTCCAGGTGCATGGCCCCGAGGTTCACGCCGAGTCCGGCCAGGACCTCCTTGACGGCCTCGCTGCCGCCCGCGAAGGACGCGGGCTTGCCCTTGGCGACCGCGATGTGCCGCAGCAGCGCCTCGGCGATGTCGTTGTCGCTGGCCATCATCATCTGCTCGACGACCTCGGGCACCGGCGGCGAGTGCACCGCGGCGAGTTCGGTGCCGGGCGCGGGGGCCGTGCCGGCCTGCGCGGCCGGGGCCGGGTCGACCGAGGTGCCGGCGGTGCCGGCCGCGGCGCTGCCGGCCGCGGGTTTGCCGTTGACCGCGATGCCCTGGCGGGCCACGAGCTGCGCGAACTGCTCGGCGGCCTTGGCGGCCGGGTCGGCGACGCGGGCGCTGGGGCCCTCGACCTTTTTGCCGTCGACGCGGCCTTCGTCGGCCATCAGGGCGACGACCGGCGCGATGTTGTCGTTCGGGCTGATCGGGTGGTTGGCCGGCCCGGAGTACAGCGAGGTGTCGTAGGCGAGCTGGACCTGCGTGATGCCCGCGGCGCGCAGCGCCTTCGCGGTGGCGGCGGCCAGCGCGTCCAGCCGGGCGGGGGCGTACTGCCCGGCGTACTGCGAGCCGTCGAGCGCGGTCAGCGTCGGGTCGCCGCCGCCCACGAGCACGATCGTGCCGGGGGCCGCGCCGGCCAGCACGCGGGTGGTGAACCGCTGGTCGGCCTTGAGGGCGGCCAGCGCGGCGACGCCGGTGGCGACCTTGGTGGTGGACGCGGGGACCGCCCCGCGGTCGGCGTCCACGGCGTAGAGCGTGCGGCCGGTGGCGACATCCACGACGGAGACCGCGGTCTTGCCGGGGCCGCCGAGCGTCTTGTCGGCCAGCAGCGGCTCCAGGACGGCCTTGACGCCCTGGTCGGTGGGCAGCCGTCCGGCCGGGTTTTCGTCCACCGGGGCGAGCACCGGCGGTGTGATACGCCTCTCACCCGTACCGCCGCCCGCGGCACCGGACGCACCCTGCGCACCGGCCTGGGCTCCGCCGCTGCGCTTGCTGCCGTGGTGCTCTCCGACCCGGTAACCGTCCTGCCAGGGGCCTGCGGCCCAGACCGCAAGGACCGCCAGCAGGATCCCCGCGACGGTTGCGGCCAGGGCCACCGTCCTCACCCTGGGCACGCGCGACCAACCCCTTTCGACAGATCCACTTCGGCAGCCCCGGCGGGCATGCGAGACACTGTCAGCAGACTAGGTTCTGTTCGGGACTCCGGCAGGACTCCTGTCACCCCTACGGGTGTGCAGGACGTCCCCACCGAAACACCGTCCACCGTGCGTCGAGGAGGGCCGCCGGCCCGGCCGAGGCCCGGCGCGGCCGTCCGAGTCCGCAGGCAGTCCGCCACGTCCCCGAAAGGCCCTGACCGGCCGCTTCAGGGTGCCGTGCGGCCCGCCGACGCCACGGACAGACCCTGATGATCCCGGCCGAACAATGGATGGAGGAGCCTTGGAGTTCGACGTCACCATCGAGATCCCTCGGGGTTCGCGGAACAAGTACGAGGTGGATCACGAGACCGGCCGCATCCGGCTCGACCGCATGCTCTTCACCTCGACGCGCTACCCGGCCGACTACGGCTTCATCGAGGACACCCTGGGTGAGGACGGCGACCCGCTGGACGCCCTGGTGCTGCTGGAGGAGCCGACCTTCCCGGGCGTGCTCATCCGCTGCCGCGCGATCGGCATGTTCCGGATGACGGACGAGGCCGGCGGCGACGACAAGGTCCTGTGCGTGCCCGCGACCGACCCGCGCATGGAGCACCTGCGCGACATCCACCACGTGCCGGAGTTCGACCGGCTCGAGATCCAGCACTTCTTCGAGGTGTACAAGGACCTCGAGCCCGGCAAGTCCGTCGAGGGGGCCGACTGGGTCGGCCGCGTCGAGGCCGAGGCCGAGGTCGAGGCGTCGTTCAAGCGCCTGAAGGAGTCGGGCCACCACTGACCGCCTCGCCGGCGGCCACGGTGACCCGCGTCCGTACGCGGTACCGCAGTTCTCGCAGGACCCGCAGCACCCGAAAGGGCGGTCCTCCCGGATGGGGAGACCGCCCTTTCGCCTGCCCGGGTGACCGGGGTCAGGGGCGGGCGTAGAAGTCCGGGGTGCCCATATAGAACATGCTGCTGATCCGGATCACGTCGCCGGTGCGCGGGGCGTGGATCATCAGGCCGTCGCCGAGGTACATCGCGACGTGGTGGATGTCCTCGGCGCGCGGCGTCTCGGTCCAGAAGATCAGGTCGCCGGGCCGGAGTTCGGCGTAGCCGACGGGCCGGCTCTCGGCGTACTGGGTGGCCGCGAAGTGGGTCAGCGCGACACCCGCCTGGCGCCAGGCCTGCACGACCAGTCCCGAGCAGTCGTAGCCGTGCGGGCCCTCGCCGCCCCAGATGTACGGCTTGCCGAGTTGCGCCTTAGCGTAGGCGATCGCCGCGGCGGCGCCGCTGCGGACCGGGGCCGGCCGGGCCGCCTGGGCGCTCCCGCCGGAGGCTCCGCCGGCGGCGCCGGGCCGGGCCTGGGGCCGTCCTGCGGCCGCGGCCGTCTGCCGGGCGGCCTCCTCGGCGCGGCGCCGGGCCTCGGCCTCGGCACGCTGCCGGGCTTGTTCGGCGAGGCCTTCCTGGCGCTGCCGCTCGAGTTCGAGCGTGGTGTCGCGGGCGGCCGCCAGGTCGGCCAGGAGGCGGTCCTGCCGCAGGGCGAACTCTCCTACCCGGGACTGCTGTTCGGCGACCTTGGCGGCGGCCGCGGCATAGGCGCTGCGCACCGTCTCGGCGGTCTCCCGGGTGCGCCGGGCGGCGGCCTCGGCGGTGTGCCGGGCGGTCTGCGCGAGGCGGGCGGCCTCGCTGCTGCGCCGCAGGCCTTCCTCGCGGGCCCGGAGCACGGTCCGCATCGCCTCCGCTCGCATGGCGGCCTCGGACGGTGTGGACGAGTCGAGCAGCATGCCGAGCGTGCCGAGGCGCGAGCCGCCGTCCATCCGGTAGGCCTCTGCGGCCAGTCGGCCCAGTTCGTCGCGGGCCTGCGCGACTGCGGTCCCGGCGGCGGCCACCTGCTCTTTCGCCTGCCCGGCGGCCCGGGCGGCCAGCCCGGCCTGCACTTGGGCGCCGTTGTAGGCCTCGACCGCGCGGGCGGCGTCCAGCGCGCTCCGGTCGAGTTCGGCGCGGGCGCGGTCGAGTTCGGCCTGCAGGCGGACCGCATCCGCGGCCTTGGCCTGCACGTCGGTGCGGGCGCGGTCCACCTGGCCGGCATCCGGGAAGGCCCCGGCGCCCGGATCGTCCCCGGGTGCGGCGACGACCGGACCGGCGAGCAGCGCCAGCGCCAGAGCGGCAGGCGGTCCGCCGCGCGCGACCGCCCGGAACAGGATCTTCCGCTTCCGCGGCGCGCTACGGGTCACGCACGCCACATTAGTGACATGAAGTGACTAGCGCATCACAGATTGTGACCTTTGGCTCTATCGGCCGAGCGTCCCGGGAACCTGCCACAGCCGCACCAGCCCCGAATCGGGGTCGGCGGTCACCCACGTGCCGTCGTGCCGCACCACGAGCCACGCGCGGCCCTCGTCGTCCGGGTAGTCGACCTCGGCCACCGGGCGCAGGTCGGGCACCGAGAACACCACGTGGCGCTGGTTCGAGGACGCCGCGACCACCCGGTCGGGACCGAGGAAGCCCGCGTAGAAGTCGAAGACCTCGTCGTCCTCCGGGAACAGCGCGTCCGGCCGGCGGGCCGCCACGATCCCGCCGTCCGGCGAGCGCAGCAGCGCGAGCGGACCCTGGCCGTACGGCGTGGTCAGCATGAGGCCGGAGCCCGGCTGGATGTCGATGAGGATGCGGCTGTCGCCCGCGGCGATCTCGGCGGGCGGCCCGTCGCCGTCCGAGCCGACCAGGAAGATCCGGTACGCGTCGTCGCCGTGCCCGGCCGCGACGCCGACGTGCAGGCCGTCCGGATGCGGCAGCAGTTCGGAGCCCACCGTGGACGCCGGGAGCGGCGCGGTGCGCAGCACGGTGCCCTCGCGCGCGTCGAACAGCACGCAGGCGTCGCCCTCCTCGGTGCGCACCACCGCCCACACGCCGCGCGCATCGGTGCTCACCACGCACGAGCCGGATTCCTCGAACTCCCAGTCGGCGTGCGGATGCGACCAGATCTGACGTCCGGTCATGTCCAGCACGCTGACCCGGTCGGGACCGGACGCGGCCACGAACGACAGGTCGGGCGCCACCGCGTGGCCGCCCTTCCATTCGCGCGGCAGCGGCACGGTGCGCACCACCGCCAGCGAGTCGTCGAGAACGAGCAGCTCGCCGTCCTCGGTGTGCGCCAGCCAGACCGAGGCTCCGGGCACCCGGTCGAGGCTCCACAGGGGCGGCAGCGAGGTCTGCGCGGCAAGGAGAGGACGCATGCGCAGACGCTACCGCCGCGGGGCGCCGCGCTTGTACGTCAGTCCGTACGTCGGGCGCCCGCGTGCGTCTCCTGCGGCTCCTCGGACCGCGCCTCGGCGCGCGCGGCACGCGAGCCGGCCCGGGCCCGCAGCACCTCGTAGACGATCGGCAGGACGGACAGCGCGACGATCCCGATGAGGATGAACTCGATGTTGGTGCGCACGAAGCCGATCTGGCCCAGGAAGTAGCCGAGCACCGTGACGCCGCAGGCCCACAGGATGCCGCCGATGACGTTGTAGAGCACGAACGTCCGGTACTTCATGTTGGCGACGCCGGCCACGATCGGCGTGAAGGTGCGCACGATGGGGACGAAGCGGGCCAGCACGATCGAGCGCGGCCCGTACTTCTCGAAGAACTCGTTGGCCTTGGCCACGTTCTCTTGTTTGAAGAGCCGGGAGTTGGGGCGCGTGAAGAGCGTGGGGCCGACTTTGCGGCCGAAGAGATAGCCGACCTGGTCGCCCGCGATGGCGGCGATCACCAGGAGCAGGCAGACGAGCCACAGCGGCTGGTCGAGGTACTTGCCGTCGGCGACCAGGAGGCCGGTGGTGAACAGCAGCGAGTCGCCCGGCAGGAAGAACCCGATGAGCAGGCCGGATTCGGCGAAGACGATGGCGAGGATGCCGATGAGGCCGAACGTCGAGATCAAGTACTCGGGGTCGAGCCAGGAAGGCCCGATGGCGAGGGTGGTCACGGCGGCGGCCTTCCGGTGGATGCGGCAACGGGCTCAGGGCCGAGGCAGGGGCCATGAGTCATGGAAATGCAAAGGGACGGTCTTCCAAGAGTAACGTCGCTCGGCATTGCGCGGTTCCCGAAGCACGCGAAACAGCCCCTGGGGGACCGGAAAACCGGGGCCGCCCGGGGCGGGCCGGGGGCGTCCGGGGATCTTCGCGCCCCGGACGCACCCGGGCGGTCAGCCCTTGGCCGTCACCTTGGTGCGGACGGTGAACTCGGTGCCGTCCTCGGACAGCGCCAGGTCGACGACCACCGACTCCAGCTCGGCCAGGCTGTGCACGTGGCTGCCGCCGCACGGGATGTGCGCGTCGCCCTCGGGCAGCGCGCAGTGCCACACGCGGCGGGCGGTCAGCGCCGGGTCCGGCACGTCCAGGCGGACCTCCGCCCCGGTGGCCAGCCAGCCGGCCAGGGTGGCGTTGGTCCGGTCCCGCACCGCGTCCAGGTCCGCCGCCAGGTCCTCGCTGCCGAAGCCCTTCTTCCGCAGCGACTTGCCGATCCGGTAGTCGTCGCGGCTCTCCCACGTGAAGATCTTCGAGGTGTCCATCGCGAGGTTGTCGAAGTCCGGGCGCCCCAGCGCGTCGGTGCGGACCTCCTTGCGCCAGCGCGGCGCCAGGGCCTCGTTGAGCGCGAACGCCATCAGGTGGCAGGCGGTGTGCGCGGCGCTGAGCGCGGCGCGGCGGTCGGCGTCCACGGCGAGCTCGGCCTGCGCGCCGACCAGCGAGGCCGGGTCCACCCCGTCGGCCGGGTCCACGACGTGCAGGACCAGCCAGGCCCACGTCTCGTCGCCGCGGCGTACCGGGATGTCCGCGGCGACCGCGAACTCCCCCTCCGGGCCCACGCCGCCGGTCTGGCAGTCGGCGACCGGGTAGGTCCGGCCGGCCACGGTGAGCGTGCCGGTGTCGGCGGGCTGGTCGGGCCAGGTGTGGTCGAGCGGGTGGAACGGGGTGTCCGCCACCACGACCGCCCACCGGCCGTCCGGCAGCACCGGCACGGCGAGGACCTCGGACTTCCCGGCGATGTCCCCCGCGGGGTAGCCGACGGTCGTGGACGTGGTGGGGAGGGACATGCCCGGCACTCCTCGCGTGTGGTGTTGCGCCGTTTTTGGCGGCGCGGCCGTGTCCGCGGCGGTGTGCGGACCGGCTCCACCGATCATGTACGAACGGCATCGAATCAGAAAGTTCAGCGGAAGCCGCCGCAGTCCGGACAGGCAAGGAGAGGGAACTGCAGGTGCACCACGGGGCCGCAGCGGCGGCCGAGGCGGTCGCGAGCGACAGCCTTCCGGTCCGGCACGCGATCGGCTGGATGCTGGGCGCGTTCATCGTGACCTTCGTGCTCACCCGGATGGTGACGCGGCTGATCCGGGCCGGCAAAGGCCCGTTCCGCAACGTCACGTTCGGCGGCGGCACGCTGCACATCCACCACCAGGTGTGGGGCATCTTCCTGATGCTGATCTCGGGTGCCGCGGAGTTCGCATACGAGCCGGGCGGGGTCGGACGGGCGGCGCTGGCCGCGGCGTTCGGCGCGGGCGCCGCGCTCACCCTCGACGAATACGCGCTGTGGTTCCACCTGGACGACGTCTACTGGTCCGCGGAGGGCCGCAAGTCGGTCGACGCGGTGCTCATCGCGGCCGCGCTCGGCCTGCTCATGATGCTCGGCGCGAACCCGTTCGACGTGGGCAGCGGGGACAGCAAGCCGGAGATCGCCGGGGTCGTCGTGGTCAACCTGGCCTTCGCGCTGGTCGCGATCTTCAAGGGCAAGGTGGCCACCGGGCTGATCGGCATCCTGGTGCCGTTCGTCGCCTGGGTCTCTTCGGTGCGCATCGCCAAACCCGATTCGCCGTGGGCGCGTTGGCGGTATCCCGAGGGATCGCGCAAGCACGCGAAGGCACTGCGCCGGTTCCCGCCCGGGCACCGCACGGCGTGGGACAAGTGCAAGGACCTGATCGGCGGCGCCCCCAGCAGCTGAGCCGAGCCCGTGGACCGGCTGCCGGGGGCACTGCCGCGCATCCGGTCCGCCACCGGATGCGCCCGGGGCCGGCGAAGAAGGGCGCCGGCCCGCGCTGGGGTGCTCCGTGGCAGAGGGTTGCCTCAGGAAGACGATTAGTAACACTAGTGGCGCGCAGTCACTCGGGCGGCCGAGTGTCCCGGCCGCCCGAGTGACTGCGCGCATGAGGACGCCGCGACCCGGTCGTGCGGGCCGCGGCCGGTGCTCACAGGTTGGGGATGACCTCGGTCTCCAGCAGCTTGAGGCTCTCCCAGGCCAGCTGCGGCGGGATGCCGCCCATCATCGGGTGGAACAGCCCGAACGCGGCGTCGCCCATCGCCTTCAGCTCGTCGACGTACTGCTCGGGGGTGATCACGCGGTACTGCCCGGTCTTGCGCAGCTCGTCCACGCTGTCCACGCTCGTGTAGCCGCCGGCCCCGCTGGTGCCCGCCTCGGCCATCATCGCGCCGTACGCGTTGACCTCGTGCATCGCGAACGGCGCGATGCGCTCCCAGTCCGCGTCGGGGTCCTTGGACAGGTGCAGGAACCCGGTGTCGCCGCCGAAGTACGGGCCCGGGTCCTCCTGGCCGAGCTTGAGCTTCTCGTCCCGGTAGAACTCCCACAGGCCCGGGTTGGACGGCATGAAGCCGTCCGCGATGCGCGCCGCGCGGCGGGCCGCGGCCTCGACGCTGCCGCCCAGGATGATGGCCGGGCCGCCGGACTGGAACGGGGTCGGGGTGACCTGCACGGTCCGGCCGCGGAACTCGAACGGCTCGCCGGTCCAGGCGGCCCGCAGCGTCGCCACCATCTCGGTGGTGAGCTTGGCGCGGTCCTTCAGCGACCGGTCGAACATCGCGAACTCGTGCGCGGCGTACCCGTTCGCGAGGACCACGCTGACGCGGCCCTGGCTGATCAGGTCGACGACCGCGAGCTCCTCGGCCATGTGCAGCGGGTCGTGCAGCGGCGCGGGGATCGCGGCGATGGTGACCATCATGTTCTCGGTGCGCGACGCGATGGCCGCGGCCATCGGCAGCGGGCGCGGCAGGTAGCCGTCCTCGGAGGCGTGGTGCTCGGAGAGCGTCACCATCATGAAGCCGAGGCGCTCGGCCCAGCTGACCATGTCCAGCGCGGCCGCGTAGCGCTCCCCCATGCTGGTGCCGGCGAAGGCCGGATTGCGGAAGTCGAAGCGAAGCGCGAACACAGCCATGCCGTTGTCTCCTGTTCCCACGCCCGCAGCCCTGCGGGCGCCCCGTGCCTGATGGATCGTCAGGTTAGTGTCGGGCGCCGGAGAGAGCCAGATGCTGGACGCAATCCATCACTTTGTCTCGCGCACCGCGGCGGCCGCGAGCAGCGGGTCCGGTTCGGCCAGCACGCGGACCAGGAGGGTGCGGAGCATGCGGCGGTCCGCATCGCCGAGGCCGCGCAGCGGCGGGTCGACGGCGAGCCGCTCCAGCAGATCGGCGCGCAGGGTGCGGCCCTCGGCGGTCAGCTCGACCTGCTTGGCGCGGCGGTCGCCGGGCAGCGGGCCGCGGCGTACGAGTCCGCGCTCCTCCAGCCGGTCCACCACGAAGGTCACGTTCGGCGGCTCGCAGCACATGCGGCGGCCCAGTTCGCGCATGCCGGCCGGTTCGGCGAGCTCGTAGACCGCATTGGCCTGCGAGGCGGTCAGCCCGACCGCCGAGGCGCAGGCCGCGAAGTGCGCGTCCAGCCGTGCGGTGGCCGCGTAGAGCAGCGGCGTCAGGCCGGGCAGGTTCTCGTCGGCGCCGTCCGCGCGGGTCTCCATGGCCGCGCAGCCTATCGTGCGAGTGCGAATGATTACAGCTCGAAATATTTGCGGTATAACGTTCTGCATGTGCTGACGGATCGTCAGAAAGGCCCGCGCATGGACTCCCCGCCCCCGCCGCTCCCCCTCGCCGGGCGGATGGCGCTGATCACCGGCGGCAGCGGCGGCATCGCGTCCGCCTGCGCCGCACGGCTGCTCCGGGACGGCTGCTCGGTGACGCTGAGCGCCCGCCGCGAGCCCGAACTCGCGGCGGTGGCCGCCAGGCTGCGCGCCGACGCACCGGCCGGGGCCGAGGTCCGGCACGTGGCTGCGGACGCCTGCACCGCCGAGGGCGTCCGGGCCGCGGTGGCCGAGGCGACCCGGCCCGCATCCGGCGGGGACTCCCCCGGACGCCTCGACGTCTGCATCGCCACTGTGGGCGGCGGCACTGTCGCCCCGATCCTCGCGATGGACGACGAGGCCTTCACCGAGGACCTGCGCCGCAACGCGGTCAGCGGATTCCTCGCGATCAAGTACGCCGCCCCCGCGATCGCCGCGTCCGGCGGCGGGGCGATCGTCGCCGTCTCGACCACCGCGGCCAAGCTCTCCTGGCCGTACTTGGCCGGGTACGCGGCGGGCAAGGCGGGCCTGGAGGCCCTGGTCCGGGTGGCCGCCGACGAACTCGGCCCGGTCGGCGTCCGGGTCAACGCGGTACGCCCCGGCCTGGTCCGCTCCCAGGAGGACGCCCGCATCTTCCGCGACGAGGAGCTGCTCGGGCAGTTCCTCGCCAACAAGCCCCTCGGCCGCACCGGCCTCCCCGAGGACATCGCCGAAGCCGTCCGCTACCTGGCCGGCCCGGAGTCCTCGTGGACCACCGGCCAGAGCATCGCGGTCGACGGCGGCAACGAACTGCGCAGCGCGCCGTCCTTCGAGAAGCTGGCGCGCGCCTCGCTCGGCGACGCCGCCGTCGACGCCGCACGGAGCGGGCAGCCGCCCGCGAAGCCCCCGACAGTCAGGAGTACGCCATGACCGACGACGTCCAACTCTCCATCGGCCTGCCCAACTTCGGCACCTGGCCGGGCGGCGACTGGCGCGGCTTCCTCGATGTCGCCCGGGCCGCCGAGGACGCCGGCATCGACCGCATCGTGCTGGTCGACCACGTGGTCATGGGCCCGCACACCGACAAGTACGTGTGGGGCCGCTTCCCCACGCCGCCCGAGGCCGAGTGGCCCGAACCGCTCACGCTGCTCTCCGCGATCGCCGCGGTGACCTCGCGCGTCCGCCTCGCCACCGGCATCCTCATCGCCCCGCTGCGCGGCGCCGCGCTGCTCGCCAAGACCGCCGCCACCCTGGACCAGATCAGCGGCGGCCGCCTCGACCTCGGCGTCGCGGTCGGCTGGCAGCGCGAGGAGTACGACGCGGCGGGCCTGGACTGGGACCGGCGCGGGCAGCTGCTCACCGACACCATCGCGGCGTGCAAGGCGCTGTGGACGCAGACCCCGGCGGCGTTCAAGTCCGAGACGGTCAACTTCACCGACACGTACCTCATGCCGAAGCCCGTGCAGCCGGGCGGCGTCCCGCTGTGGATCGGCGGCACGCTCAACAAGCGCAACCTGGCGCGCATCGTGGAGTCCGGCGACGGCTGGATCCCGATCATGGGGCTGTCCACCGCCGACATGGGCCGCGACGTCGCCACCATCCGGCAGGCGCTGGCCGACGCGGGCCGCGACCCGGCGGCGCTGCGCGTGCAGGGGCCGGTGCCGATGGTGAAGGGCGAGGACGGCAAGTTCGACCTGGCCCGCACCCTGGAAGGGGCGCCGGAGGTCATCGCGGCCGGGGCGACCGCGCTGCAGCTCCCCATCCAGGCGTTCTGCGCCGGGCCCGCGGACGCCCCGGCGTTCTTCGCCGACGCGCGGCGCCACCTGGACGCGGTGCTCGGGCGCTGACCCGCGGCGGGCACGCGAAGGGGGCGGGGCCATCGGCCCCGCCCCCTTCGGCAATGCGCGGTGCTGCCGGTGCCGTCGGCGGCACCGCGATGCAGAAGTACCGGACGTGCTGGAGGTACCGGGAGTACGGGAAGTACTGGACGTACTAGGAGCGGTAGACGATGACCTTGTCGCCGACCCGCGCCTCGTTGAAGAGCTTCTGGATCAGCGGCTTGTTGCGCACGTTGACGCAGCCGTGCGAAGCACCGTTGTACCCGTTCGCGGCGAAGTCGGGCGAGTAGTGCACGGCCTGGCCGCCGCTGAAGAACATCGCGTACGGCATGGGCGTGTGGTAGATCGTCGAGACGTGGTCCCGGGACTTCGAGTTCACCTGGAACGCACCCTCGCGGGTGGGCAGTTCCTTGGAGCCGAAGCGCACCTCGAAGCCGTACTGCGGCACGCCGTCGATCACCCAGGTGAGCTTGCGGGTGGTCTTGTCGATGCACATCGCGCGCCCGGTCATGCAGCGCGGGTCGAGGTTGCCGGCCGGCTTGGCCGGCGGCTTCGTGGTGGCCGGCTTCGTGGTCGCGGGCTTGCTCGTCGACGGCTTGGCGCTGGTGGACTTGGCGGACGGCTTGGCGCTGGTCGCCGTCGGCTTGGCCGAGGTGCTGCTCGGCGCCGCGGTGGTGGGGATCGACGTCGGCGAGCTGCTCGGGGCCCCGGTCGTCGGCGTCTCCGCGGGAGTCGACGCCCCGGTGGCCGGTGCCGAGCTGCTGGTCCCCGCCTTGCCCTTGGCGTCCGTGTCCTTGTCGGACGATCCGGACGTACACGCGGACGCAGCCAATATGACAGCGACCGCCGCAGCCACGGATATGCGCGTCTTCTTCAAGTCCTTCCAGCCTTCCTGTGCCCGGCACAAGCTCAGTCCCGGGATATCCCGAGTGGTGTGACCCGAGATGGCGATCCCGAGTTGGTTCTGCCCGATTGACGCGATCAGCAGGACCTCGGGTTGCACTCCGTTTGTCTCAGGTCTGTCACTGAGCAATAGGAAGCGGCCTCGGCGGGAACCTGGGCACAGCCAGCAGTTATGCGGTCTTCGCCTGCTTCAGGGAAACGCTTCTTTCGTCCGTGATCAGCGTACGCCCGGCCTTACGGCACGGCTTGGGGCCGCGCGTCACGTCTCCAGCGGGCCCAGCTCCTGCGCGAATTCGTCCAGGAACGCCGCCCAGGACACGGGCGGCGTGGCCGGGCGCACCACGAACTTGCTGATCCCGCCGTCCACGCAGGCCCGGATCATGCGGCGGGCGGCCGCCCACCCGACCGGGACGAGGTCGGCCGGATCGGCCTCGGGCGCCCGCTCGCGCAGCGCGCCGAGCAGGGCCGCGGGGTAGTCGCCGAAGGCCACCGGCAGGCTCAGCCCGTAGTGGTCGTCCTCGACGATGCGGCCCGCCTCGGCGGCGGCCGCCTCGATCGCGGTCCGGCCCCGGGCCGCTTCCGCGGGCGTCACCCCGGCGGCCAGCCAGCCGTCCGCGAGCCGCCCGATACGGCGCAGCGCGGCCGGACCGCTGCCGCCGAGCCACAGGTCCAGGCGGCGTCCGGGACGCGGCCGGACGGTGATCCCGGCGCACCGGAAGTGGGCGCCCTCGAAGGTGACATCGGTTTCGTCGAGCAGGCGGCGGACCAGGGCCAGTGCCTCGTCGAACACCTCACCGCGACGGCCCGGCACCGGGAAGAGCGGGCGCTCGAAGGCCCGCGCGTGCTGCACGCCGAACGCGGGCAGGATGCGCCCCGGTGCCAGATCGGCCAGCGTGGCCAGCTCCTTGGCGACCGCGACCGGGTTCCGGCCGGGCAGCACGGAGACCCCGGTGCCGAGCTTGAGGCGCGCGGTCCGCCCCGCGGCGAACGCCATGCCGACGTGCGGATCGGGCAGGTCGGACGTGACGCTGTCGGGCAGCCACAGCGAATCGACGCCGAGCTTCTCGCACCAGTCGACGAGCCCGCCGAAGGACATCTCGTCGTCGGCCGCCCGCGGCCCGAGCCCCACACCTATGCGAATCTTCACCACCCCACCGTCGCCCGTTGCTGACGCATCGTCAACAGCCGGTCGGCGCGTCGCCGGTCAGCGACCGGGGCAGGGCGGGTAGGGCCGCCTGAAGGAGCCGAGACCGCGGGCCACAGCGCGGCGTTCAGCGGCGGGGGTCGATGGCCTCGAGCGGGTCAGCGACGGGGATCGGGGTGCGCGTCCCCCCGACCGGGACGGGCGGCAGCAGCGGCGAGGCCCGCCTTCTCCACTGCAGGGCGGGCTGTTCCCCTCGCACGGCAGGCGAGGCCAGACGGCAGGCGGGACGGGCGCGGCCGGGCGGTGAGCGGGGAAGCGGCACGCCGGTCAGCGGCAGCTGCCTTCTCGGCGGCACGGGATTCAGCGACGGCCTGCGGCCTCGGGCGGATCGGCGGCGGCGATCGGTGCGTGGGCCCCCGCTACCGGCGCCGGGCCCGGGTGTGGTCCGCGGGGCCTTCGGAGTGGAACGGGAAGACCATCTGCAGGTCGGTGACCACGATGGGCTCCCGGGTCAGGTCCAGGTCGTCCGGGTCGGCAGGCGGCGTCGAGGGGTCGGGTTCCGGAGTGCGCGCGGGGGTCGCGGGAACGGGCGTCTCCGGCGCGGGCGCGGACGGGCTGGGCGACGACGGAGTGGGCTCCGCAGGCTCCGGAGCCGGGGGCGCGGCCGGGGCCTTCCACTCCCGGGCTCCGGTGGCAACTGCCTTGGCCACCAGGGCTGCGTCGACCGGTACGTCGAGCACGGACTGGCGTACCTGCACGGCGGCGAACGGGGCACCGGCCTTGCCGTGGGCGAGCGCCTGCTGCGAGTACAGCCCTTCCTCGGCACCGAGGCAGACGTCCACCCACGAGCGGCAGACCGTGAAGCCGCCGCTCTCCGCCGCCGCCGCGACGGCCTCGGCGAAGGTCGGTTCGGCACCTTCCGGCAGGTCGACCTCGACATCGGCGACCGCGAGGTCGGCAGGCAGCGCGTCCAGCCGGACCGCGGGCATCGCGCGCTCGCGCAGGAATTCGCTCCACATGTGGAACACCGTGCCGGTGCAGCTGCTCGGATCGGCGGCCGCGGCGCAGTCGGCGGCCGGGCCCTTGGGCACCGCCGGAGCCGTGCACCCCGCGGCACCCTCCGGACCGCCCGCGTAACGCTTCGCACCGGCCAGGAGCAGCACGGACTCCGGTACGCCCCGGGCCACTTCGACGCCGAACCGCTCGATGCCGGGAGCGCAGCCCGGGTGCGGGACCTGGACCGCGACGGAGGTGCCGAGTCCCATCACGTACGCCGACCCCCAGCCCTTGGTCGGGTGCTCGTAGGGGAAGACCCGGCCGAAGTAGACGCCGCTGGGGACGTCCTGCTGCACGGTTCCCGAGTAGCCGCGGGGGTAGAGCGCGTCGTCGGCGCCCTGCCAGTCGCGGGCGATCACCCGGTCCAGGCCGGTCCGCAGCCCGTCGCGCACGGCCGCATCGGGGGCCTCGTAGCCGGTGTCGGGGAGGGCGCCGAGGTCGCGCGTGACCATCTCGTAGAGGTCCACGGGTTCGGGCGGCGGAATCGCGGGACGGCCCTGCGCGGCCGGTGCGGCCGCCAGCAGGCCGCACAGCCCTGCAGCGGCGGCGACGAGGGCCACGACTCGAGGGGCGCGGGCGCCCCGCGGAAGGCCGGCGAAATGGTCACGATATGCAGTCATCTGCTCACGCTAAGTCGACAATCTGCGACACGCCCGCAACCCTGTTCGAACGTCACCCGGGAGGGCCCATCTCGCCAGGAAAGATCCGGCGTGTCCACTTACGATCGAAACAGATCGCACATGAGCACTATCCGAGAGCGACCTTTGCCTAATTGACACGTTTGGCCTAGTCGATCCCGGTTAGTCGTCAGAAGTAACGGCACGGCACCAAGGCAGTCGCACGGCCCGCCATTTCGGGCTCGGAGACCGCCTTCACCCCCGACCTCAGGCGGCGCACATGTACCTCGTTTTCGCCCTCCTGGCTCCGATAGCGATGTTCGGTCTCCTGCCCGGCCTCGCGTGGTTCGAGGACCGCATGCTCGGCCCTTCGGCACTCGGCTCCAAACGCAATCCGGCGCCGTCCCCGGCCGCGGATCCCGCACCCGCCCCGAGCGCCGCCGACGAGGTCTCCGATCCGCTGCCGACTCCGATCCCGCTCCAACCGGTCGCGGCCGCCGTGCCCGCCGCCCCGGATCCCGCGAACGCCCCGGTCCGGCACCATCTGCGGCACACCCCCAAGCGCCGCCGCGGCCTGCGCGCCGCCTGACACCCGCCCCCGCGGCAGGCCTCGCGCCCGCCCCTCACGGCTCCCGGTACGGACGCGTCCGGGGCCGCCAGGCGGGCACCGCCGCACAGTAGGCCTCGTACTCCGCCCCGAACTGCCGTCGCAGTGCGGGCTGCTCGTACCAGCGCACGAACCACGCGAAGAGCGCGGCCAGACCCGCCGCGTACGCCCCCAGCACCACCGGCCGCCAGAGCAGCAGCGCCTGGCCGGCCACCGCGCCCACCACCGCCAGGTACATCGGATTGCGCACATAGCGGTAGAGCCCGCCCACCACGAGGCGCCCGGTCGGCGCGACCGGCGCCGGGGTTCCCACCCCCTCGCGCACGAAGCGCGCGAACGCATGCACGAGGACGGCCGCCGACACGGCCAGCAGCAGGCCGCCCGCGGCCCGGATCGGGGTGGCCATCCAGCCGTCCGGGTCTCCCGCGGCCCCCGACCGCCAATCGGTCAGCAGCCAGGGCACCACGCCGGCCACGACCCCCGGCGCCGCCGCGAAGAACAGGGAACTGCCCAGGGCGGCCGTCGATTTCCGCATGTCGGACATTGTCCGCCCCGGGCCCCCCGAGGCCCAGCCGCCACGGCGGCGCACGGACCGGGACCGCCATGAGGGTCCGCCGGACGCCGATGTAGTGTCGAAACCCGTCGGGGGCGGACAGATGCCCACGTACCGGCAAACGAGGGGAACTCATGCGGGGACGCCACTACAGCTCCGGGCTGGAGGCGGCCGTCGACGTCGTCGGCGGCAAGTGGAAGGCCCTGGTCCTGAGGGCCCTGCACGCCGAGCCGCGCCGCTTCGGCGAGCTCAAGAAGGACGTCGCCGGGATCACCGAGAGAGAGCTGATCGAGCAGCTGCGCGAGCTCGAAGGCGACGGCATCGTGCACCGCGAGATCTACCACCAGGTGCCGCCGATGGCGGAGTACTCGCTCACCGCGCTCGGCCAGGAGCTGAACACCGCGCTGGACGCACTGGGCGTCTGGGGCACCCGCCACATGGACCTGATCGAGGAGCGCCGTTTCGGCATCGCTGCAGTGAGCTGACCCGCGGACGGCCAAGGCCTAGGGTCACCCCATGGGGAAGGCACGGAGGCGAGAGCTCCGCATAGGCGCACAGGTATGGCTGTGGTCGGTCCACCACCGGCATCCGCCGTGCCAGGAAGTGCTGTCCCTGCGCCGGGAAGGCTCCCCCGCGGTCCTGCGGCTGGTGTTCGCCGAACGGGGTGGGCGGTTCGCGTCCGGCGGCTACGCGCACTCGGGCCTGGTGGGGTCCGCCGACGCTGCCCTGAACCTGCACGAACCGGGCGTGGTGCGGAGGTTCGTCGATGCGGCCGACGCGCTCGGACTGCCCGCGGCGGGGCGGAACGAGACCGAGATCGACGGATGGCCGCTTTTTGACACGCTGACACGCTGACGCGCGACCTGGGCTTCTGTGGTGTGCCCGCGAACCCGGTCCGCGAGCACTGCGGTGCTTCGGCGGGCGCTCAGGATTCCTCGGCGGGGCGGCGGTCGGCGTCCGGGTGGACGATGCGGCGGATGCCCAGTTCGCGGGCGAGGCGTACGAACGCGTGCACGTGGGCGCCGTGGTCGGCGGCGGTCCATACGAGGGCCCATTCGGTGCGCGGGGCGTCGCGGAACGGCACGTAGACGACGCCGCAGTACGGGAAGTACCAGGAGACGTGCTCGCCGACCGGGCTGACGATCTGCCCGTCGGCGACGAGGGTGAGCAGTTCCAGCGACGTGCGGACGAACGGCCCGCGGGGGATCAGGCGGCCGCCCGGGGTGGTCCGCGGGAGCATCGCCTCGACCCAGTAGTCGGGCACCGCGTCGCCGAGGTCGAGGACTTGGCGGCCGGCCAGATCCTCGAGCGTGGCGAAGGCCCGGAGCGCGAGGTCGGAGGACGACGGCACGGCCAGCGCCCGGCCCTCGGTCAGCACGACCGGGCCCACCGACAGGTCCGGTTCGCGGACCGGCAGCCAGATCAGCTGGACGTCGATCTCCCCCGCGCGCAAGCGGCCGAACGGGTCCCCGAAGCCGAACTCCACGGACTCGACCTCGCAGTCCGGGTGGCGCTCGCGGAACTCGTCGATCAGGTACCGCATTTCGTTGCCCAGGGCGCCCATGAAGCCGACCCGCAGCGTGCCCCGCAGGCCCTGCCCGTCCGCGCGGGCGCGGGCCAGCGCCCCTTGGACCAGGTCGAAGGCGACGCGCAGGTCCTCGCGCAGCCGGCGGCCGAGCGGGGTCAGCGCGACGGCCCGGCTGCTGCGCTCGAACAGCGGAGCGCCGATCCGGCGTTCCTGCTTCTTGATGACCTGGCTGACCCGGGCCTGGGACACGTGCAGGCGCTCCGCGGTGCGGCCGAAATGCAGTTCCTCGGCGAGCACCAGAAATATCTCGATCTCCCGCAGTTCCACCGCAGGCCCCACCCTTCGATAACTCCACGGTTATTGCTGTACGGCCGGATCGGCCGTTGATCATCCGGACCGCACCCGCCGAGGATCGAGGCATCCGGATCCCCTTTCGGCGGACCCGACTTCACCCCCTCACCCCGCGAATCCCCGGAGGATTTCCATGCAGGCACGGATGAAGAACCCGGCTTTTGTGCTGCCGGACGGCATCAAGGGCATCGGCAGCCTGTTCCGGGCCGTCGAGCAGGGCGGCATCCCCGAAGAACTCCAGGAGCTGATCGGCCTGCGCGCCAGCCAGATCAACGGCTGCAGCGCATGCGTGCACGCGCATGTCCAGAACCTCGCCAAGGCGGGGGCGAGTGCAGAGCGGATCGCCTCCGCGGCCGCATGGCGCGAAGCGCCTTTCTACACCGACGCGGAGCGGGCCGCACTGCGCCTGACCGAGGCCGTCACACGCCTCGCGGACCGGTCCGAAGAGCCGGTGCCCGACGGGCTCTGGGACGAGGTGGCCGACCACTTCGACGAGGAGGAGGTCGCCGCACTGCTGCTGCTGATCGGCGTCACGAACCTGTTCAACCGGCTCAACTCCGCGATCCGGGAACCGGCCGGCACGACCTGGGGCTGACCCGCGGACCGCGTCCGCGGCCTCTCCGGCTGCGGTGGGGTCAGGCGGCGATCGTCGCGGCCAGCGCGACGACCGAGCCGCCGATGACCACGGTGTGCCGGGCGGTCTGCAGGCGGCTCACCCAGCCGGGGAAGCCGTCCTCGGCCGCCTTGAGGAGGGCGGCGACGTCGACGCGGGCGAGCATCGGGTCGCCCTTGCGGGCGAACGCCGCCGTCACCGACTGCACCGCGGTGCGGTTGCTGTAAATGATCAGGAAGTTGCCGACCAGCACGATCGACTGGAACACCCAGGTCAGGATCCGGCCCCAGTCGTTCCCCGCGAGGTTGAGCCCGGCCAGGGCCGCCATGACGGCGGCGACGGTGACGGGGGCGGCGGTCTCGTGGCCGCTCGCGTCGAAGCTCAGCTTGTTGTCGGCGAGCACCGAGACCGGGACGCCCTGGCGCTCCAGCTCGGCC
Organism: Yinghuangia soli; assembly: GCF_021502675.1. GTDB lineage: Bacteria > Actinomycetota > Actinomycetes > Streptomycetales > Streptomycetaceae > Yinghuangia > Yinghuangia soli. The sequence continues at coordinate 152,595 of NZ_JAKFHA010000010.1, read as the reverse complement.
TCGGCGCCGTCTTTCGCGGCGGCGCCGTAGCGGTGCCGGACCACCGGGATGCTCACGAAGGCGAGCCCGACCAGGAGCTGGAGTACCGCGGCCAGAACGTTCATCGAGGGTCTCCTCTGCCGGGCGCAGGGCCTGCGCCGTTCCACTTGCACTTTGTTCAAGTGGATTCTGGACCCCGACTTGCACTTAGTGCAAGTAGTTCTTGAACTTTGTGCAAGTCGGGGCCGTCGGCCTATCGTGGGGCGCATGCCGCGCGACAAGCTGACCCGGGACCAGATCGTCCGCACCGCCTTGGAACTCCTCGACGAGGAGGGCCTGGAAGGCCTCAACATGCGGAGCCTGGGCAAGCGGCTCGACTCGGCCGCGACCGCCGTCTACTGGCACGTGAAGAGCAAGGACAACCTGGTCCTGCTGGTCGCGGACCGGCTGTGGGACGAGGTCGCGCTGCCCGACCTCGACACGGTCGGCTGGCGTACCGCGGCCGGCGCGATGGCAGCGGATCTGCACGCCATGTTCGTCCGGCACCCGTGGCTCGTGCAGGCGCTGGCCTCGCACCTGCTCTACGGCCCGGGCAAGGCCCGGCACGACGACCACAGCCTGGCCGTGTACGAGGCGGCCGGCCTGGAGGGGACCGCGGCGGACCAGGCCGCGGCGGCGGTGTTCATGTACGTCCTGGGCAGCGCCTCGGGCGCCTCCGCGCAGGCCGCGCTGCGGCGGCGCTTCGCCCAGGAGGGCACCGACGGGGACGCCCTGCTCGCCGAGACGGTGGCCCAGGCAGCCGAGATCGCCATGCAGTTCCCGCACCTGCGCAGCCGCATCGAGGCGGCCTCGGGCACCGACTACGCGGCCGCACCGGACCGGAGCTTCGAGTTCGGGCTGCGGGCGCTGCTGGACGGGATCGAGGCGGACCTCGCGGCGGCCCGCGCCTGACCCTGCCTGCCCCCCGCTGCCGCCAGCCCCCTCCCCGCGCGCGTTCCGCCTCGGAAATCATCTTCTACGGGATCATCCCGCAATGGATACTCCCGCGGTATCATTACTGCATGGTTACCGAACCGCACAGCGAGAAGCGGGCCGCCGTGGAACGGCGCGCCCCCGACCTGACCTTCCTCTTCTCGCATGCCGGGCACGTCCTGGCCACCGAGCTGACCGCGCGGCTGGGCGAGATCGACCTCTCCCCGCGCGGGCAGTGTGTGCTGGTGCATGCGCTGGACGGCGAGATGACCCAGATCCAGCTCGCCGAGGCCAGCGCGCTCGACAAGACCACGATGGTGCTGACCGTGGACGAGTTGGAGAAGAAGGGCTTCGCGGAGCGCCGCCCCTCGCCCACCGACCGCCGGGCCCGGATCATCTCGGTGACGGACGACGGGCACGCCAAGGCCGTCGAGGGCCGGCACGTGGTCGACGCGGTGCACAACGACGTCCTCGCCGCGATCCCCGAGGACGAGCGCGAGGCGTTCGTGCGCAACCTCGAACTCCTGGTGCACGGACGCTTGTCCACGCCTGTGGAGGCGGGCCGGCCGGTGCGCCGCGGCGGTCACACGGGCAGCCAGAACTGAGCTTCCGCACCTGCCGGACGCCCGGTCCGGAGTGATCCGGCCGGGCGTCCGCGGCATTTCCTGGCAGGTGGCGCAGGTGTCGTAGGTGTCGCCGGCGTGGTCAGGCGGTGCGGCGGAGGCGGGCGGCGGCCGCGGCCAGCCAGATCAGCATCGAGGAAGCACCGACGGCCAGGACGAGCGCTCCGCCGGACGCGCCGCTCATCGCCCAGGCGTTGCCGACCAGCAGCGCGGTGGCCGCGGTCCGGGAGGCGGCGGCCAGGCCGCGGCGGCCCTGGCGTGCGTAGTGCCGCCCGAGCACGAAACCGGCCGCGATCAGCGCGGCGAAGGTGACGGATCCGGCCGCCATGTGGCCGATCGCATGCCAACTGAGCGTCTCCGGCGGGCCGTCCCGAGTGCCGACCGGGAATCCGTCCGCCGGGTCCATCGTCAGGAGCCCGGCGGCGATCATGCCGAAGCCGGCGGTACGGGCGAGGCGCGGCACCCATACTCCGCCGACCGCACCGGCCAGGGCGCGGCGCAGACCGGTCGCCCCGGCCGCTATGAGGACGCCCGCCACCACGAAGTTCGCGATCTGCACCCAGCCGAGCGACCCGGTGGCCAGCGCGCTGAGCGGGTGCCGGGTCGGCTCGAAGCCCTCCCGGGCGGCCGCCTGGGCCGCGGAGACCGCCACCCACAGAGGACCGGCGACCACGGCGCAGGCGAGCGATGCCGGTGTACCGAAGCGCGGGCCTGCGGCGGCCCGGCGGGCGGCGCCGGAAGCAGCGGCGGCGGGGGCGGGAAGTTGCGTGGTCGCCATGGCGGTGTCCTCCGGGTGTGCGGTGGATGCGGTGTTCGGACTCGCCAAGACGTCGTCCCGCTGATAAGACAGGGAACGACTGCATTCCCTGTCACATGGACCGGGACGACGTGACGGTGCAACCCCGGCACGGCGTCGGGGCCGAGCACCTCGCAGAAACCGGAGAACCCCATGCGCTACCTGATGATGTCCAAGGCCTCCGCGACCGCTCCCGACGAGAAGCTGTTCGCCGAAATGGGTGCCTTCATCGAGGAGTTGACCGCGGCCGGCGTGCTGCTGGCGACCGGCGGCCTGGCCCCGGAAGGCATCCGGCTCGTCTCCTCCGGCGGCGAGCTGACCATCACCGACGGGCCGTTCGCCGAGACCAAGGAGGCCGTGGTCGGCTTCGCGCTGGTCGAGGTGCGCTCCAAGGAGGAGGCCGTCGAGCTGGGCCGCCGCTTCCGCACGATCGTCGGGGACGGCGAGAGCGTGATCCAGGAGGTGTTCGGCCCGTGACCCGGGACCGATCGGCGGTGCCGGGGTGCCGGTGACGGACGTCCACCGCAGCGTCGACGCGATCTGGCGGATGGAGTCGGCCCGGATCATCGCGGCACTCGCCCGCATGGTCCGGGACGTCGGCCTCGCCGAGGAACTGGCCCAGGACGCCCTGGTCGCGGCCCTGGAGCAGTGGCCCGGGCAGGGCGTCCCGGACAACCCGGGCGCTTGGCTCATGCTGGTCGCCAAGCGCCGGGCGGTCGACCGCATCCGGCGCGACCGGCGGCTCGCCGAGACCGGCGCCGAACTGGCCCGCGAGGCGGACCGGGACGCCGGACCGGCGGGCGGGTGGGCCCCGGACACCGCCGACGAGCCGGCCGACCTCCTCCGCCTCATGTTCGTCTCGTGCCACCCGGTGCTGCCCACCGAGTCCCGGGTGGCCCTCACCCTGCGGCTGCTCGGCGGGCTGACCGCGGCCGAGATCGCCCGGGCGTTCCTGACCGTCGAGCCGCTCGTCGCGCGGCGCATCGCGACCGCGAAGCAGACCCTGGCCGACGCCGGGGTCGCCTTCGAACTCCCGGACGGCGCCGAGCTTGCCGACCGCCTGGCGTCGGTCCTCGAAGTCGTCTACCTGATCTTCAACGAGGGCTACTCGGCGACCTCCGGCGACGACCTGATGCGTCCCGGGCTGTGCCTGGAAGCGCTGCGGCTGGGCCGCCTGCTCGCCGACGCCGCCCCGGACGAGGCCGAAGTGCACGGCCTGGTCGCCCTCATGGAGATCCAGGCCTCCCGGGCCGCGGCCCGCACCGGTCCGGGCGGCGAACCCGTACCGCTGCACGCGCAGAACCGCGGTCGCTGGGACCCGCTGCTGATCCGCCGCGGGTTCGCCGCCATGCTCCGGGCCCGGGCCGCGGGCGGGACGGCCGGGCCATACGTGCTGCAGGCCGCGATCGCGGTCTGCCACGCGCAGGCGTCCAGTGCCGAGGAGACCGACTGGCCGCGCATCGCCGGACTGTACGAGGCACTCGTGCGGCTGGTGCCGTCGCCCGTGGTCCGGCTGAACCAGGCGGTCGCGGTGGGCATGGCGGCCGGCCCCGAAGCCGGGCTGGCGCTGACCGAGGAACTCCTCGCCGACCCGGCGCTGCGCGATTACCACTTGCTGCCCGGCGTCCGCGGCGACCTCTTGCTGCGGTCGGGCCGCCGCGAGGAGGCGCGACGCGAGTTCGAACGGGCCGCCGCGCTGACGAAGAACGCGGCGGAACGGGACTTCCTGCTGCGCCGCGCGGCCTCGGTGCCGGCCGGAGCGCCGGGCACCCGGGACCAGGGACCCACGCTCGGGGAGGCAGCGCAGGCGTTCCTGGCGCGCGAGGAACTCCCGCCTGCCACCGCCCGCTCGTACGGCCAGACGCTGCAGCGCCTGCGCCTGGCACTGGGCGACGGCCTGCCGGTGGCCGCCATGACCGCGGACCAGGTGGCGGGCGTGTTCCGCACCGCCTGGGGCAGCGCCGCGGCGGCGACGTGGAACCGGCATCGGGCCGCGGTCGGGTCGTTCGGCGCCTGGGCCGAAGTCCCGCACCTGGACGCCCGGCTCGTGCGGCGGCGCGACAACTCGTCCAGGAGGAAAGGAACTTCCTCGGCTGGAGCCGCGGGTCCCGGGGAACCCCCAGGCGGTTCCGACGTCCTGCGGCGGGCTCTGCAGGAATCCGCCTTGCGCGAGCGCGCGCTGTGGACGCTCCTGCGGGAGTCGGAGGCCGCGGTGTCGGCCGTGCTCGGCCTCAACGTGGAGGATCTGGACGTGGCCGACCGCCGCGCGCTGCCCGGCACTTCGGGCCGGCACCGGGTGGCGTGGCGGTCCTCGGCGGCCGCGCTGCTGGCGGAACTCGTCGGCGCGCGCACCAGCGGGCCGCTGTTCCTTTCCGACCGGCGTCCGGGTCCGGCCCGCCTGCGCACGCTGGGCGCACGCGACATCTGCCCGCACACCGGCCGCGGGCGGCTGTCGTACGAACGCGCGGAGTACCTCTGCAAGACCACGACCGGGCTCACCCTGCGGCAACTGCGCGCCACGGGCTGACGCCGCGAACCTTCCGCCTGCGCAGGCCGCCGCGGCCCCAGGCGAGAGCCCTGCCGGAAATTCCTCGGCAGTGCCCGTCACATCTCCGGGCCGGGCTCCGTCAATGCTTCGACAGCGCAGAACGGAAGCGGGAAGGCCCCGGGAAACGGGGCCGGCCCGCCGGACACACCGACGGAGAACCGGACATGCCGCAGAACACGCAGGACCCGCAGACCGCGCAGGCCGCGCAGGCCGTCCAGCCGAAGAAGATCGCCGTGGCGGGCGCGACCGGCCGCCTGGGCAGCCACGTGGCCCGCATCCTTCGCGAGCAGGGACACGACGTCGTGGCGATCTCGCGGTCCGCCGGGATCGACGTGGTGACCGGCGAGGGCCTCGCCGACGCCCTTGCCGGAGTGGACATCGTGATCGACACCGCGAGCACGCCGTCGCCGGACGAGCAGGACGCCATCGCGTTCTTCACCGCCTCGGCGCGCAACCTGCACGAGTACGGCGCCGCGGCGGGCGTCGAGCGCATCGTGTCGGTCTCGATCATCGGCATCGACGCATCGGAGGGCGGCTACAACCTCGCCAAGGTCGCGCACGAGAAGGCCCTGGCCGGCGGGCCGCTCCCGGTCCAGATCCTGCGCGCAGCGCAGTTCCACGAGTTCGTCGAGCTGCTGGTGAGCTGGGGACGCCAGGGCGGCACCGCGTACGTCCCGGTCATGCGCACCCAGCTGGTGGCCTGCTCGGCGGTCGCGCAGGCCCTTGTGGACCTGGCGAACGGCCCGGCGCCCGCGGCCGGTTCGACCCGCATGCCGTTCCCGGAGATCGCCGGACCGCGCGAGGAGAGCCTCGCCAAAGCCGCCCGGCTCGTGTTCGCGCACCGCGGCGAGGCCGTGGAGGTGGTCGAGGTCAGCGACCCGAACACCCCGGACCGCAAGCTGCTGGAGAGCGGCGCCCTGCTCCCGGGTGCGGACGCCCTGCTCGCCGGACCGGCGTTCGCCGACTGGCTGGCCGCTTCCTGACCCCCGTCCCCGCGCTGTCGGGGCGCGGGGACGGGCCCCGGGAGCGGTCCCAGGGGGCGCGGAGGTTCAGCCGAACGGCAGTTCGCGGACGATGCCGTCCGGGGACTCGGCGCGGCCGGAGGCGAGCAGGCGGTCGAACTCCGTTTTGCCGAGGGCGGCCTGGGCGGCCGCGGTGATGCGGTCGAGGTCGCCGCTCTCGGCCTTGGCGAGCGGCACGCCGACCGACTCCCGGGCGGCCGCCGCGCTGCCGAGCAGGCGGGCGGCGTGCGCGTACCCCCCGGCCAGCGCTTCCGCACCGGCCAGGCCTTCCAAGGCGAGGGCCAGCGAGCGGGGGTCGCCGGTGGCCCGCGCGGCGTCGTACCCCTCGCGCTGCAGGCGGCGGGCCTCGCCGGCGTCGCCGCGCTGTTCGGCGATGAAGCCCAACTCGGCCATCACCAGGGCGATGCCGAGTTCGCCGTACACGTCGCGCAGCCAGTCCAGCCACTTGAGCAGGTGCGCCTCGGCGTCGTCCAGCCGCCCTTGGCGCCGGGCGCTGAGGGCCAGGCCGATCTCGGCGAACTGCTCGCCGCGCTTGTGCGCGTGCTCGACGGCCAGCAGCCTTCCGCGCTCGTGGAGGATGTCGGCGTTGGCGTAGTCGTGGGTCAGCAGGGCGATCCGCCCGAGGCCCGACCACTTGTACGAGGCGTCCGTCCACAGGCCGAGTTCCTCGGCCATCCGCAGCCCGTCGCGGTATTCGCGGGCGGCTCCTTCGTAGTCCTCGGTGATCTCGGCGACCATGGCCAGCGTCTCGCCGACCCGCAACTGGCCCCAGCGGTCGCCCAGTTCACGGAATATGCGGAGACTGGCCGTGGCCTGCCGGGTGGCGAGAGGGAGATCGCCGCGGATGAAGGCGTGCCCGGCGAGGACGGACAGCGACGCGGCCGTGCCCCAGCGGTCGTCGAGCGTCTCGAACAGCGCCAGCGCGCGGCCGACGCGTTCGTGGTTGCCGTCCAGGTCGCCCGAGCCGTACAGGGTGAAGGCCAGCAGCCACAGGGCGTTCGCCTGGTCGCGCGGCGAGGCGATGGACTCCGCGACGGTGACGGCATGTTCCGCGAGGACCAGGCCGTCGGGCGCGCCCGAGTGCAGGGCGTAGGCGGCGCGCCAGACCACGGTCATCGCACGCAGTTCGGGGGCGGCACCGGTGTCCGGGACGGCCAGGGCGGCGTCCAGCGAGCGCCGGGCCTCGCCGAGCCGGCCGCGTAGGAGCCAGTACCAACCGAGACCGGTGGCCAGGCGCAGCGCCGACGTCGCGTCGCCGTGCCGGGCCGCCGCCTCCAGCGCGTTGCGCAGGTTGGCCGTCTCCGTGTCGAGGCGCTCCAGCCACTGGCGCTGGGTGTGGTCGCGCAGGTGCGGCGCGGCGGTCTCGGCGAGTTCGGTGTAGTACGCGGTGTGCCGCCGCCACACGGCGGCCGTCTCGCCGGCCTCGTCGAGGCGTTCGAGGCAGTACGCGGCCACCGACTCCAGCAGCCGGTAGCGGATGCCGGCGCCGGGGGCCGGTTCGGCGGCCACGACGAGGGAGCGGTCGACCAGCCGGGCGAGCAGGTCCAGGACGTCCGCTTCGGGGACGCCGGTCCCGGGGGCAGCCGATCCGGTATCGCCGGCCGCGGGGGCCTCGGTGGCGAGGACGCCGCCGCAGATGCGCTCCGCGGCGTCGAGTGTGCAGCCTTCGGCCTGGGTGGCCAGGCGCCGCAGCACCACGCGCTCGGGTTCGCCGAGGAGTTCCCAGCTCCAGTCGATGATCGAACGCAGGGTCTGCTGGCGCGCGGGCGCGTTGCGGCGGCCCGCGGCGAGCACCCGGAAGCGGTCGTCGAGGCGCTCGGCGAGATCGCGTACGCCCAGCACCCGCACCCGGGTGGCGGCGAGTTCCAGGGCGAGGGGCAGTCCGTCGAGGCGGCGGCAGATTGCCGCGACCGCGGACACGTCCGCGGCGTCCAGCCGGAACCCGGGTGCGGCAGCGGCCGCGCGGGCCAGGAACAGGCGTACCGCATCGGAGCGCCCGAGTTCCGCCAGATCGCGGACGTCCGCCTCGGGCAGTGCCAAGGCACCCACGGCGTAGACGAGTTCGCCGTCGATGCCGAGCGGCTCCTGGCTGGTGGCCAGCAGGTGCAGTCCGGGAACCCGGCCGAGCAGGAGTGCGGCGAGATCGGCGACCGGGTCGACCACGTGCTCGCAGTTGTCGAGGACGATCAGGATCTGCTTGTCCTGGAGAGCCGTGACGAGCCCGTCCATCGGGTCGGCGGACGAGGGCGTGCGGGACGCCCGGGTCCGGGTGTCGTCGCGCATGCCGAGGGCGGCGGCCACGGCGGTGGCGATGTCCGCGGCCGGAACCTGGGCTCCGGCGCGCGCGGAGCGGTCGAGGCCGGCCAGTTCGACCAGCCATGTGCCGTCCGGGAAGGCGTCGGCGGCATCGCCCGCGGCGGCCAGCGCGAGGCGGGTCTTGCCGACGCCGCCGGGGCCGGTGAGGGTCACCAGGCGCGCGGCGGAGCCTTCGGCGTCCGCATCGGCGTCGGGGGCGGCGGGTGCCACCAGGCTGCGTACCGCGGCGCGGTCGGCCGAGCGGCCGACGAGGCCGGTGAGCGGCGCGGGGAGATTGCCGCGCGCGCGGGGCGGTGCGGTGCGGGCGGCCGTCTCGGGGAGCGATGCCGCTCCCGGTTCGCGGACGGGTGCCGGGGCCGGGGCGGCGGCCGGGGACATGGGGGCGGCCGGGGCCGGCACCTGCGGCGCGTCCAGGGCCGGGTCCTGTTCCAGGATCGCCTGGTAGAGCGCGGCCAGGCCGGGGCCGGGGTCCACGCCCAGTTCGTCGGCCAGGCGTTCGCGGAGCGCCGCATACCGCTCCAGCGCCTCGCTCTGGCGGCCCGCCCGGTACAGCGCACGTATGTACGTGGCGTGCAGGCGCTCGCGCAGCGGGTGCTCGGCGGCCAGGTCGGCGAGTTCGCCGGCCAGCACGTGGTGCTCGCCGAGTCCGAGCCGCGCCTCGGCAAGTTCCTCCAGCGCGACCAGCCGCAGCTCCTCCAGCCGCCGGCTCGCGGACCGGGCGAACTCGGCGTCCGCGAAGTCGGCGTACGCCGCGCCCCGCCACAGCCCGAGCGCGCGGCCCAGCAGCGCCGTCCTGGCCTGCGGATCAGCGGTGCCGCGGGCCTGCGCGCAGAGGTCTTCGAAGAGCAGCGCGTCGACCGCGTCGCGGGCCGTCGCCAGCAGGTAGCCGGGGGCGCGCGACACGACGAGTTCCCGGGCACCCGGCTCGGCCGCCTCCAGTGTGCGGCGCAGCTGCCACACCTTGGTCTGCAGCGCCGGACCGGGCCGGCCCGGCAGGTCCTCGCCCCACAGGTCGTCGAGCAGCCGGTCGACGGCGACCGGGCGGCCGGCATGCACCACGAGGTCGGCCAGCAGCGCCCTGACCTTGGGTTCGCCGACGGAGACCGGGGTGCCCGCGGTGGTCCGCACCTCCAGCGGACCCAGGACTCCGAAACGCATGGCAGCACCGTAGCCCAGCGCCCGTGAGTGCCGCGGAGAGCGCCGTGAGCGGACCGTGAGCCCGCCGAGAGGGGCCCGCCGGAAGGTGGTCCCCAGGAAGCCGGACGGCCGCCGGACCGGCGGCCGGCACAGGCGCCCGGCGGACCTACGGCAGGCCCGGCAGGCACCCGGCAGGCACCGAAGGAAGCGAGGCCCGCATGGCCCCCACGGACCGCAAGGACAGCACGGGCCGCGGGGGTCATGCAGACCTCCCGGACCGCACACCCGCCGACCGGACCCGCACCCGCCGCGACGACGCGGCGGCCCACTCCACGGAGACCAGGATGAGGAACACCGACGCCGCCCGCCCGGCCGCCGGACCGCCGGCCCGACCGGCCGGCACCGCACGGCCCCACTCCCCCGCCGGACCGCCCGATGCCCGCAGATGGAAGGCGCTGACGCTGCTGGTCATGTCGTTCTTCATGGTCATCGTCGACTCGCAGATCGTCATGCTGGCGCTGCCCGCGATGGAGTCCGACCTCGGCTTCGCGGCGGGCGACGTGCAGTGGGTGATGAGCGCGTACCTGCTCAGCTTCGGCGGCCTGCTGATGTTCGGCGGCCGCACGGCCGACCTGCTCGGCGGCCGGCGCATGTTCATGGTCGGCACCGCGCTGTTCGGCATCGCGTCGGTCCTGTGCGGCCTCGCGGTGAACTCCGAGATGCTGATCGGGGCGCGCATCCTGCAGGGCGCCGCGGCGGCGATCATGACGCCGACCGCGATGGCCGTCCTCATGCACACCTTCGCCGAGGGCCCGGAGCGCAACAAGGCACTCGGCATCTGGACCGGCATCGGCGCGTTCGGCGCCACCGCCGCGCTGCTCATCGGCGGTCCGATCACCGACGGCCTGGGCTGGGAGTGGATCTTCTACATCAACGTGCCGGTGGTCGCCGCCGTGCTGCTGCTCGGCCCGAAGGTGCTGCGTGAGACCCCGGTCGCACCGGGCCGCAAGAACTTCGACCCGGCCGGGGCGATCACCATCACCGCGGCGATCGCGGCGCTGGTGTACGCCGTCGTGGACGCCCCGGAGGCCGGCTGGACATCCGGCCGCACGCTCGGCCTGCTGGCCGCCTCCGCGGTCCTGCTCGCGGTCTTCGCGGCGATCGAGAACCGCTCCAAGGCCCCGCTCGTCCCGCTGCGCGTCTTCAAGTCGCCGACCCTCGTGGGCGGCAACATCCTGATGCTCATCGTGGCAATGGCGGTGTACGGCGGCGCGCTCATCACGTCGCTGTACGCCCAGCAGGTCCTCGGGTACAGCGCGGTCAAGTTCGGCCTGAGCACCGCGATCTACGCCCTCATGTCGATCGTCGGCGCCAACATCAGCGCCCGGCTGGTCGCCAGGATCGGCTACAAGCCGATCGCCATCGTCGGCATGTCGCTGCTCACCGGCGGCCTGCTGCTGCTCACGCAGATCGATGCGAACGGCGGCTACTGGAGCGACCTGTTCTTCGGCCTGGTCATCTTCGGCACCGGCATCGGCAGCACCAACGTCGCGGCGTCGATCGCCTCGCTCACCGGCGCCAAGCCGGAGGAGTCCGGCCTCGTCTCGGGCATCAACAACGCGGTCTTCCAGATCGGTGCCGCGCTCGGCATCGCCATCGCCTCGTCGGTCGCCCTGGCGCAGACCACCGGCACCACGCCGGAGGGCCTCACGGACGGCTTCCAGGCCGGCTTCCTGGCCACCGCGGTCTTCGCCGCCGTGGGCCTGGCCACCGCGCTGCTCCTGCTGCTGGTCCGCGGCAAGTCCGCGAACGCCGAGGTCGCGGAAGGCGGGGAGGGCTCCGGCGACACCGCGGGCTCCGCGCCGAAGGTCTCGGTCATGCACTGAGCCGGAACCGGCCCGGACCGGAGGCGGCACACCGCACCCGGCCCCTGGAGGGGGTGGCCCTCGGCAACAGCCGGGGCCACCCCCTTTCGCTTCGCCCCTTTCGCTGCCCTTCGGATTTCCGCTTCTGCCTTCCCGCTTCCTTCTTCCTTCTTCCTCATTCCCGGCTTGCCTCGGAGGTCCGTTCATGTCGTTGCTCGCGCCCGAACGGCCGGTGCGCACGCACCTCGCCGACCCCCCGGCGCGGCCGCGCAGCCGCTGGGCCGCGCTGCCGGTCCTGCTCGTCGCGGTGTTCATGACGACGCTGGACTTCTTCATCGTCAATGCCGCGGGCCCCGCGGCGCGGCGCGACCTGGACGCCGGGGCCACCGCGATGCAGACGGTCCTGATCGGCTACGGAATGGCGTACGCCGCAGGCCTGATCACCGCGGGCCGGCTCGGCGACCTGTACGGCCCGCGCCGGGTGTTCGCGGCGGGACTGGCGCTGTTCACCGCGGCCTCGGCGGCCTGCGGGCTCGCCCCCGACGCGGAGTTCCTCGTCGGCGCGCGCATCGTCCAGGGCCTCGCCGCCGCCCTGATGGGGCCTCAGGTGCTTGCGCTGCTCGGCACGTTGTTCCCCGGTGCGGACCGGGCCCGGGCATTCGCCTGGTACGGCGCGACGGTCGGGCTGGCCGGGACCGGCGGCCAGGTCGTGGGCGGCCTGCTGGTCGCGGTCGACCCGGCCGGGCTGGGCTGGCGTACCTGCTTCCTGGTCAACATCCCGCTGGGCGCCGCCGCGCTCCTGTTCGCCCCTGCGGTGCTGCCGCGCGGGGAGCGCTCCGTACCGGACCGGAACGGCCTCGACCTGCTCGGCGCCGCGCTGGCCGCGGCCGGGCTGATCGCCGTCGTCCTGCCGCTGGCCGCCGCTCCCGAGGCCGGGACGTCCTGGTGGACGTGGCCGGTACTGGCCTCGGCCGTACCGCTGTTCGCCGCCTTCGCCGCGCAGCAGCGGCGCCGGACGGCCGCCGGACGCGGGCTGCTCGTCGACCCCGCGGTGTTCCGCGAGCGCGGGTTCGCGGCCGGACTGCTGTGCATCGCCTTGCTGTTCGGGGCCTCCGCGGGACTGACGTCGGTGCTCGCGGTCGGCCTGCAGGACGGCGCCGGGCTGTCGCCGCTCGCCGCGGGAGCGATATGCACGGCACTCAACGCCGGGTTCTTCGCCACCTCGATGCACACCGGCCGGCTCACCGGGCGGCTCGGCAGCCGGCTCCCGCTGATCGGCGCGGCCGTCCTCGCCGCCGGCCTGGCGGCCACGGGGTGGGCCGCGCCCGCGACCGGGACGTCCGTACCGCTCGGGCTGATCGCCGGGCTCGCGGTCACCGGCGCGGGCATGGGCCTGCTCATGGCCCCGCTCACCGCCGCAGCCCTGGTAGGCGTGCGCACCCGGCTTTCCGGTACGGCGGCCGCCGTCCTCGGCACCGTCCAGGAAGTGGCCGGCGCCCTGGGCATCGCGGTGACCGGCCTGGTCTTCCACCAGACCCTCGGCGCGGGCCTCCCGGCCGCGGGCGATCCGCGGTGGACCACCGCCTTCCGAGCCGCGTCCGTCCTGCTGGTCCTCGCCGCATCGGCGATAGCGGCCGTCCACATCCGCGCTCGGGCCGTCCGGGACTGACGGACCGGATGCGCGCCCGGGGTGCAGGGCGGGCCGCATGCCGGCCGCTCTTGCGGGCAGCGCCTGGACATGGGCATCACGGCGATCACCACACGTCTGGAACGCACCCGGAGCCTCGACCGGCCTGCGGCTCTGCTGCAGGCGCTGTCCGGGCGGGTGCCGGAGGGCCGGGTGCGGGACACCCTGCACGGGGTTCCGCTCGGGCACCCGCTGCACCCGGTGCTGGTCCAGGTGCCGGTCGGGACATGGGCTTCCGCGTCGGTGCTGGACTTCGTGCCGCGTACCGGACCCGCGTCGGCCGCGCTGATCGCGGTCGGCCTGGGCGCCGCGGTGCCGGCCGCGGCGGCAGGGGCTGTCGATCTCGCGGCCACCGGGAAGGAACAGCAGCGCGTCGGCGTGGCCCACATGGTGTGCAACAGCATCGGCCTGGGCCTGTACACGGCCTCGCTGCTCGCCCGGCTGCGCCGGCGGCCCGTCCGCGGGCGGCTCCTGGCACTCGCCGGCCTCGCCGCGGTGGGTGCGGGCGGCTTTTTGGGCGGACACCTGGCGTACCGGCAGGCCACCGGCGCCGACCGCACCGCCTCCCTCCGCGCGGCCTTGGACGACCGGTGGCACTCCTTGGGGCGGCTCGCCGACCTGCCCGAGGGCAAACCGGTCGAGCACCTCATCGGCGAGACCGCTCTGGTGGTGGTCCGCCGCAGCGGCGGTGCGGATGTGCTGGCCGGACGCTGCGCGCACCTGTCCGGGCCGCTGTGGGAAGGGGCCGCGGACGACGGCTGCGTCACCTGCCCGTGGCACGGCAGCACCTTCCGCCTCGCGGACGGCGCGGTCGTGCGCGGGCCGGCCACCGCCCCCCAGCCGGTCTTCGAGACGCGCGTCGACGGCGGCGAACTCCTCGCACGCTTCCGACCCGCCCCCTGACGCCGACCGGCGCGGCAGCCGCGGCGGAGAAAACCGCCCGGCCGGTCCCGGGATCCGCCTGCGGATGTGAGAACGTGATCGCCGACCTGAACAGGGGGCGTAGGTGTCACGTGTGCTGGTGGACAGATACGAGCTGGTCGGGCTCCTCGGCCGCGGCGGTATGGGCGAGGTCTGGGAGGGCCGGGACCGGCTGATCGGGCGGCGCGTCGCGGTCAAGCTGCTGCCCACCGGCCACCAGGACCGGTTCGCGTCCGATCTCTTCTTCCGCGAGGCCCGTACTGCGGGCGGGCTCAACCACCCCGGCGTGGTGACCGTGCACGATCTCGGGCAGGACCCCGACAGCGACGCCATGTTCCTGGTCATGGAGTTCGTGGACGGCCGGGACCTGGCCACGCTGCTCAAGAGCGCCGGGCCGCCGCCGGTGCCGGTCGCGCTCGACTGGGCCGCGCAGACTGCCGCGGCGCTCGCGGCCGCGCACGAGGCGGGCATCGTGCACCGCGACCTCAAGCCCGCGAACCTGATGTGCCTGCGGGACGGCACGATCAAGGTGCTCGACTTCGGGATCGCCCGGTTCATGGCGGGCACCGAGACGTCCAGCCAGATCATGGGCACGTTCGCCTACATGGCGCCGGAACGTTTCGACCTGCGGCCCGGCGACGGCCGGTCCGACCTGTACTCGCTCGGCTGCGTGCTGCACGAATTCCTCACCGGCAGCCAGCCGTTCGACTCGGCTTCGGGGCCGGTGGCGGCGATGACCGCGCACCTGTACCAGGCGCCCACACCGCCCGGTGCGTCGCGGCCGGGCATCCCCGCCGCGATCGACGACCTCGTCCTGCACCTGCTCGCGAAGGCACCGGAGGACCGGCCCGATTCCGCGGCCGACGTGGCCCGGATGCTGCACGGGCTGGCGACGCACGTTGCGCCGGCCGCCTCTTCGGGCCCGTGGGCCGCGGTGCCGCCGGACCCGTCGTCTTCGCCGTCGTCCTCCGGGACCGTCTGGGCGCAGATGGAAGCGACCGCGACGGCCCCGCGGATCCCGCGCAGCGGCAACACGCCCCGCCCGGTGCCGCCGCCTGCCGAGCGGACGGACGCCACGAACGACGTCGGCGGATCGGACAGTTCGGACCGCCGGTCCGCGGCCGCGGCGGCACCGGCCGGGGCGCACGGCGAGGGCCCCGAGCCCCTGGCGTCCCCCGAGCCCCGCAAGCCGGTGACCCGCCGCACAGCGCTCTGGCTGGGGATCACCGCCGCGGCTGCCGCGGGCGGCGCGGCCGCGGCCGTCCTCGCGACCAGGGGCAGCGGCAGCGGCGAGACGCCCGCGGGGAACGCGAAGTCCTCGCCCGCCGGATCGTCCCAGGCATCACCGTCCGCACCGGCAACGCCCGGGGCACCCCCGGCAGCAACACCGTGGAAGCTCACCGTGGGCGAGCCGTCCGTGAACTCCCCGGCGCTCTCCGACGGCCTGGTCTACGTGACGGTCGGCTCGGAGCTCTTCGCGGTCGATGCCGCCACGGGCACGAAAAAGTGGAGCAAGCCGTTCGGCAGCGAACTCGGCGCACCTGCCGCCGCCGCCGGCCTGGTCTACGTCGCGAGCGAGCGCACCGGTCTCATGGCGCTCAATGCCGCCGACGGCAGCAACAGGTGGACGGCGCCGACGATCCAGATGCCCCGCGACCCGGTCGTGGCGGACGGCCTCGTCTACGTCGGGAGCGAGGACAAGAGCGTCTACGCCCTGGACGCCGTGACCGGCGTCAAACGCTGGAGCGCCGCGACCGGCGGCGCGGTCTACTCGACCCCGACCGTGGCCGATGGCACCGTCTACATCACCAGCGCGGACTTCCGCATCCACGCCCTTGATGCCGCGACCGGAAAGCTGCGCTGGAAGTCCGCCCGGAGCCCGTTCCCCTACGTGTTCGCTCCCGCCGTGTCGGACGGGCAGGTGTATGCGCTCGACCAGGAGCAGAACCTGGAGGCGCTCAAGGCGGGCGACGGCAAGCAGCTGTGGGCGTCGAGCATCGGCCACATCGCCGTCACCGGCCGCCTCCTGTCCTGGCCGTACGCCGCCGCCGGCCTCGTCTATGCGGTCGGCAAGCGGGAAATCCTGGCGCTGAAGGCCAAGGACGCCGAACCCCAGTGGCAGAGGCCGCTCAAGGCCACCGAGACGGCGTTCCTGTCCTGTCCGATCATCGTCGGCGGCAGCCTCCTGGTCGGCGACGACAAGGCGCTGCACGCGTTCGAGGCGGTCACCGGCGAACCCGGCTGGTCCGCCGAGATCGGCGCGGTCTACACGCGCCCGGTGACGGACGGACGCCTGGTCTACGCGGTCGCCCACAACGGCGTCCTGCATGCCGTCGACGCCAAGAGCGGCGCCCACGCCTGACCACCCCGTACGCAGCGCTGCCGCGGTCCCCCTGCGGCAAGCGGGCGTTTCGCATGGGCTGATCGGGTGGCTGTCGGCGGAGGTGCGTGTCGCAGTTGCGGAGTGCGGCGGGTGCGCAACCTATTGTCTGCGCATATTTATCCCGTTTCGTACCCGGGGAGCCACTTATGCCGTATGTAGACGCCGTGGTCACCGGAGCGGGAGGGTTCATCGGCGGACACTTGACCCGGGCCCTGCTGGCCGAGGGCAAGTCCGTTCGCGCGGTGGACCGCAAGCCGCTCACGGAGTGGTACCAGCAGCACGCCGGCGCGCAGAACCTCGTGCGCGACGTCTCGGTCCTCGATGCCTGCGAGGAGACCGTCCATGGCGGCGTGGGCGAGGTCTACCACCTCGCCGCCGACATGGGCGGCATGGGGTTCATCGAGAACAACAAGGCCGCGTGCATGCTGTCGGTACTGTCCAGCACACACATGCTCATGGCCTCGCGCGATGCCGGTGTGGGCCGCTACTTCTACGCGTCGTCCGCCTGCGTGTACGCCGCGGACAAGCAGACCGAAGCCGCGGTCCTGCCACTGCGCGAGGAGGACGCGTACCCCGCGATGCCGGAGGACGGCTACGGCTGGGAGAAGCTGTTCAGCGAGCGCATGGCCCGGCACTTCCGCGAGGACTACGGGCTGGCCACACGCACCGCGCGCTACCACAACATCTATGGTCCGCACGGTACTTGGGACGGCGGCCGGGAAAAGGCCCCCGCGGCCGCCTGCCGCAAGGTCGCCATCGCGGCGCTCACCGGCGGCGACGCGATCGAGATCTGGGGCGACGGCGAGCAGGTGCGCAGCTTCACCTACATCGACGACTGCGTCGCGGGCACGCTGCGGCTCACCCGCAGCGGCGCCGTGGAACCGCTCAACATCGGCTCCGACCAGTCGGTGACGATCAACGAACTGTACGCCGCGGTCGAGCAGATCGCCGGTGTGCGCCTCGGTCGGCGGCATGTGCCCGGGGCGCTCGGCGTGCGGGGCCGCAACAGCGACAACACCCGGGTGGTCAAGGAGCTGGAATGGGCGCCGTCCACCAGCCTGCTGCAGGGTCTGGAGCCGACCTACCGCTGGATCCACGCGCAGGTGAAGGCGGCCCTCGACGGCACTGGTCCGCGCCGGTGAGCCCCATCGCGCGCGTGGACGTGCTCGGCGTCGGCGTCAGCGCGGTCGACCCGGCCGACGCGCTCCGCGAGATCACGCGATGGGTCGACGAAGGCGAGCGCCACTACGTCTGCGTGACCGGCGTGCACGGCGTCATGGAGGCCCAACGCGACCCCCAACTCCTGCGCGTGCACAACAAGTCCGGGCTCACGGTGCCGGATGGCATGCCGATGGTGTGGGCCGGGCACCGCGCGGGCGCACGCCACATGCGGCAGGTGGCCGGGCCGGACCTGATGCTGGACGTCCTGGCCCGCGCCGCCGAACGCGGCTGGCGGTCGTACTTCTACGGCGGTGCCGAGGGCGTACCGGAGCTGCTGGCCGAGCGCCTGCAGGCACGGTTCCCCGGCTTGCAGGTCGCGGGGTCCTACTCGCCGCCGTTCCGGCCGCTCACGCCGCGCGAGGCCGGGTCGATCGTGGCCCGCATCAACGGCAGCGGCGCGGACCTGGTGTGGGTCGGCCTGTCCACGCCGAAGCAGGAGCGGTGGATGGCCGAGCACCGCGCGGCCCTGGACGCCGCGGTGCTGTTCGGTGTCGGCGCGGCGTTCGACGTGCACACCGGCCGGACCTCGCGTGCCCCCGCATGGATGTCCCGACGCGGGCTGGAGTGGTCGTACCGCATGGCCACCGAGCCGCGGCGGCTGGCCTGGCGCTACTTGCGCAACAACCCCTCCTACCTGGCCCGCATCGCGCGGCGACCGCCGCGCATGCGCGCGCCGGAGGAAAGGTGACGCCGCTGCGCATCGCCGTGGTGCACAGCTTCTACTCGGCGGCCCGGCCCAGCGGGGAGAACGAGGCGGTCCGCGATCAGGTCGCGGCGCTGCGCCGGGCCGGGCACGAGGTCGAACTCGTCGCGGTGCACACCGACGACGAGGCGCGCGCGTCGCGCCTGCATCCGCTGCGGGCGGCCGCGACCGTGGCCACCGGGCTGGGCCGGACCCCGCTCGCCCGGCTGCGGTCGTTCCGGCCGGACGTCGTGCACGTGCACAACCTCTTCCCCAATCTGACGCGCGGCTGGGTGCGCGCGTGGCCCGGCCCGCTGGTCGCCACCGTGCACAACTTCCGGCCGATCTGCGCGGGTTCGACGCTGTACCGGGCCGGCTCGGTGTGCACGTCCTGCCTGGACGGGGACCGCTGGGCCGGGCTGCGGAACGGGTGCTACCGCGATTCGCGCGTCGCGTCCGCACCGCTGGCGTGGGCGAACCGCAAGGGCGCGCCGGCCGATCCGCTGCTGAGCCGGGCCGACCGGCTCGTCGTGCTGTCCGAGCTCGGCCGCCGGATGTACGCCCGGGCCGGCATCCCGGCGGAACGCACGGTGCTGATCCCGAACTTCGCGGACGCCCCCGCTGCGCCCCGGGAGCCCGCCCGCGGCGGTGCATGGCTCTTCGCGGGCCGCCTGACCGCGGAGAAGGGCATCCTGGAACTCCTGGCCCGGTGGCCGGAGTCCGTACCGCTGGACGTCGTCGGCGACGGCGAACTCCGGGATGCGGCACGGGCGGCCGCGCCGGCGCAGGTGCGCTTCCTGGGCGCGCTGAGCCGGGCCGAGCTGCGCGCCGGGCTGCCCGGGCGGCGCGGGCTGGTGTTCCCCAGCCGCTGCTTCGAGGGCGCTCCCCTGGTCTATGTCGAGGCGCTGGCGGCCGGGCTGCCGGTGCTGGCGTTCGAAGGCTCCTCGGTGGCCGAGTCGGTCCGCGCCGCGGGCACCGGGACCGTGGTGGGGTGGGACGAGCCGCTGCTGCCGGTGCTCGACGAGGCGGCCCGGCGCTTTCCCGCGCTGGTCGGCCACTGCCGGGCGGTGTTCGCCGAGCGGTTCACCGAGGAGGCGTGGGTGCGGCGCACCGAGGAGTTGTACCGTGCGCTGGTCGATCAGCCCCGCAGAAGCCCGTTGGCGACCGCCGCCGAATAGAGCGGCAGGCGGCGGCGCAGCACCCAGCACGCCGCGGCCACCACGGACATGCCGAGCAGCCCGCCGGCCAGGCCGGCCACCGGACTGCCGTCCGCGGCACGGACGCCGAGCCATCCGCTCATTGCCAGGGCGGCACCGATGAGGGCGTGGACCGCATAGGGCCGGACCAGGGCGGCCGGCCGGATCAAGCCGTCGCGGCGCCAGCGGGCGATCTGCAGTGCGTGTCCCGCCCCGGCGGCCAGCGAACCGCCGAGGGCGAACACCGCAAGGTGCCGGACCTGCGTGACGGCGGCCGCGGTGCACGCCGCCATCACGGCCAGCACCAGGAGTTGCGTGTACAGCAGGAACAGCATCTTCTTGCGCGTCTCGTCGACCGCGTAGCCCACCGCGCACAGCAGCACCAGCGGGGCGCCCGCGGCGAGTACGGGCACGAGCAGTCCCACGGTTCCCCAGCCCGGTCCGAGCAACAGGGCCGCGACCGGCGGCCCGACCCCGGCCAGCGCCCCGAAGCACACGCAGGCAAGGGCGGACGACATCCCGAGGATCCCGGGCAGCATGCCGCCCAGCGAATCGCCTTGGCCGTTGACCCGGGCCATCGACGGCAGAAACGCGCGGCGCAGGCTCTGCGCGAGGAGAGAGGAGGGGATCCCGACAATGAGCACCGCCCGGGAGAACTGCCCGCCGACCGCGGATCCGAGATGCCGGGTCACCGCCCACAGGGCGACGTCGGCGACCAGCGCCTGGATCACGCCGTAGCCGGCGAACGCACCGGAGACGCCCAGCATCGCAGCGGCCCGGACCGGCTCGCCGTCCGGAAGCGGACAGGTCCGCAGCCGCGCGGAGGCCGCCGCCAGGACGAGCGTGGGGGCGATCACCTGGGCCGCGACCAGGCCGTACGGGCTCCATCCGGCGGCCAGGAGTGCGGCCCCGCAGGCCATCCCGGCGAATTGCGCCCAGGCCTCGGCGAGCGAGGCGAACCGGGCGTGGTCGAGCCGCCGCAGCGCGGCGGTGGCGACCAGGGAAGCCGGCTGCGTCAGGAAGAACAGGCCGAACAGCCGGACGATCGGGTCGATGTCCGGCAGCCCCCAGAGCACGGCTGCCGGTGCCGCGGCGAACTGCGCGGCCACGCAGCACAGCACGCCGGCGCCGAACGCGACGCGGTAGGCGGTGCGCACCGTCCGCCGGGTCAGCTCCTCGGCGCGCAGCAGGTAGGTCGAGAGCCCGGCGCCCGCCACGTAGCCCAGGACCGTGAGCGCGGCACTGGCCGCCGCGAACGCGCCGAACCCCTCGGGCCGGACCACGCGCGCGGTGAACGCGGTGTAGCAGAGCTGGAGCAGGGCGCCGGCCAGCGCCGCCGACGAGTTCCAGGCGAGCGCGGACAGCGCGGTGCGCGCCTCGCGCGGCGGCGGGCCCGAAGCCTTGGGGGCTTCGGGCACTTCCGCTGCTTTCGGTACCCCCGGTGCCGCCATCGGTCAGCGCGCTCCGCGGGCGGTGAGGACGGCGGGCACGGTCCGGGCCAGGATGGCCAGGTCCAGGCGTACCGAGGTGTTCGCGACGTAGTGCAGGTCGAGTCGCACCATTTCGTCCCAGGGCAGGTCGGAGCGTCCGCTGACCTGCCACAGGCCGGTCATGCCGGGCGCGACGTCGAGGCGCTTGCGGGCCGGCCCTTCGTAGTCCGACTCCTCCATGAGCAGCGGGCGCGGCCCGACGAGGGACATGTCGCCGCGCAGCACGTTGAACAGCTGCGGGAGTTCGTCCAGGGACAGCCGGCGCAGCGTACGGCCGACCCGGGTGACCCGGGGGTCGTCGCGCAGCTTGAACAGGTGCCCGTCGGCCTCGTTCAGGTCCGCGAGTGCCGCCCGGGCGGCGTGCGCCCCGACGTGCATCGTGCGGAATTTGAACATGCAGAAGGGCGCGCCGTGCCTTCCGGCCCGCACCTGCCGGTGCAGCACCGGGCCCGGTGTCGTGAATTTGACGAGCAGCAGAATGACCACCATGAATGGCGCGAACATGACCAGAATAAGCAGGCTCAAGGTCATGTCGATAAGCCATTTGGGGGAAAGTCGCACGACCAGCGGACGTGCCACATAAATTGCCACGTTCCCACTCCTCGGAGGGATATCTTGTGCGGCAAACCTAAAATCCCCCCAACCGGAAATCACTCTCACACAGTGACAACGGCGTCGTGGTTCCGCCACGCGCCCGCTGCTCCGAACGGATAGGTGTGATTCATGCGTTGCTCGCTCCTGGGCCGGAAACAGCGGGATCTGCCGGATGACGGGACCACCCGATCGGCCGACGCGTCCGGCGCCCGAACGGACGCACGCCGGTGAGCGGGTCGGGACTCGGCTCGTGGTTCCCGGGCCCGGAGGACACACCGTCGGAGGACGCGCCGCCGGAGGGCCAGTGGGGTCCGCCGCCGCCCGCGGGGCGGCTGCGCAGGGTGCTGTTCGGGCTGCTGGCCGCCGCGGTGCTGCTGGCCGCGGTGCTGGGCGGGACGGGCTGGTGGCTGTACCGGCAGCTGGACGGCAACATCCGCACCGACGACGACACGCGGAAGTCCCTCGCCCAGGTCGAAAAGGAGCGGCCCAAGGCCGCCGGCCCGGCCCGCAACCTGCTGATCATGGGCTCGGACTACCGGCCCGAACTGGGCAGCGCCCGCTCGGACACCACCCTGCTCCTGCACCTGTCGGGCGACGGGCGGCGCGCCCTCGTGGTCAGCGTGCCGCGCGACCTGATGGTGTGGATCCCGGACTGCGCGCGGGACGGCAAGAGCGCCGCGGACGCCGGACCGGAGCCGGACGGCGGCAGAGCGCCCGGCGCGCTGCGCTACGAGCAGTTCAACTGGAGCTTCGACATCGGCGGCCCCGCCTGCACGATCCGCACCGTCGAGCGGCTGACGGGCGTGCGCATCGACCACCACATGGTGCTGGGCTTCGACGGCTTCACCCGGCTGGTGGACGAACTCGGCGGCGTCGAGGTCGAGCTGCCCGCCGCCGAGCGGGACCCGAACGTCGGCCTCGACCTGCCGGCCGGCCGCTCGGTCCTGCACGGCCAGGACGCCCTGGCGTACGTGCGGGCCCGCCAGTATGTGGGCGACGGCAGCGACACGAACCGCATGGCCCGCCAGCAGGAGTTCATGCGGAAGCTGGCCGCGAAGGTGCGCGGCGGAGACGTCCTGCTGAACCCCGTCCGGCTGTACCGGGTGCTGGACGCCGCGACATCCGCGGTCACCGCCGATGCCGGCCTCGACTCGCTGGACGAGCTGTACGGGCTGGTCGAGCGCCTGCGCGCGGTCCCGGAGGGGAACGTGTCGTTCGTGACGGTGCCGCGCAAGGCCTACCCGGCCGACCCGAACCGCGACGTCCTCGCCGAGCCCGCCGCGGGCGCGCTGTTCACCGCACTGCGCGCGGACCGCCCGTACGCACCGGACTCGTTCGTGCCGCCGCCGATCCCGCCGGCGCCCTGACCCGGCAGCACGGCGAAGAAAGCCTGACTCGGTCCGACCGCCCGCAATGCGGCCGCTGCAAAACGCTCGGCGACGGCGGTCGCGCGAACACGTATCCGGACGCCTCGAATGGACCAGGCCGGTTCACGGGAAATGACGCGGCGCGTCTCTAAGCTCAGGTGCAGGGATATCTCATATTCCCGGCCGAATTCCGGACGGCTCGGCTGTCGGGCGGGAACTACCCGAAGAGGTGCACGGTGGACTTGCGCGGATTCCTCAGGGCGCTGTCGCGGCGGTGGGTGTCAGTGGCCCTCCTCGCCCTCGGCGGACTGGCCGCCGGACTCACGCTGACGGCCTGCTCGACGGCCCAGTACAAGTCGGTGAGCCAGATCTTCGTGGCCACCCGGGGTACCTCGGACGTCGCCGAGATGAACCAGGGCAGCGCCTTCTCGCAGGCCCGCGTGCAGTCCTACGCGGACATCATCGCCAGTCCGCGCGTCACCGCCCCGGTGGTGAAGCAACTCGGCCTGGACACCAGCGCCCGGGCCCTGGCCGACCGGGTCCAGGCGACGGCCCGGCTCAACACGGTGCTCATCGACATCACGGTGACCGACACCGACCCGGAGCGGGCGGCGCTCATCGCCAATGCGGTGGCCGCGGAAGCGGGCCTGCTGATCGTCGACCTCGAGACGCCGCCCGGGCAAGGTGCCGCTCCCGTGCACATCGGCATCACCCGGAGCGGGGTGCCGGCCACCGACCCGGTCTCCCCGAAGCCGCTCCTCAACGCGGGCGCGGGGCTGCTGGGCGGCCTGCTCACCGGCATCGCCTTCGCGCTGCTGCGGCACACGCTCGACACCACGCTGCGGACCGGCGAAGAGATCGGCGAGACCGCCGGCATCGCGGTGCTCGGCTCGGTGCCCTTCGACAAGGCCGCGGTGGCCGCACCGCTCGCGATCGGCGACCAGGCGCTCAGCGCCCGGGCCGAGGCGTTCCGCCTGGTGCGCACCAACCTGCAGTTCGCGCAGGTCGACCACCGGCCGCACGTGATCATCGTGACCAGTTCGCTGCCCGGCGAGGGCAAGACCAACACCGCGGCGAACCTGGCCCTTTCGCTGGCCCAGGCCGGGCACACCACGTGCCTGATCGACGCGGACCTGCGCAACCCGTGCGTGGCCAAGACGTTCGGGCTCGTGCAGTCGGCGGGTCTGACGTCGGTGCTGATCGGTGCCGCCACGGTCTCCGACGTCCTGCAGTGGGCGGGCGACGACACACTGGCGGTGCTCACGTCCGGGCCGATCCCGCCCAACCCGGCGGAGATCCTGGCCTCGCAGCGGATGAGCCAGGTCCTGCGCGACGTGGCCACGGCGTTCGACGTGGTGATCGTGGACACCGCGCCGCTGCTGCCGGTCGCCGACACCCTGGGGCTGGCACCGCTCACGGACGCCGCCATCCTCGTGGTGCGCGCCGGGAAGACGCCGGCCGACCAGGTGCGGGCGGCGGCCGACGGCCTGCGTGCCGTCGGCGCGCACATCCTGGGCGGCGTACTGAGCATGACGGACCCGCAGCAGCAGCGGACGTACGGCTACGGGTACGGGTTCGAGCACGTGGACGCGGCGAAGCGGGCCGCCGACGCCACCGCGCCGCGCCCGCGGCCGGTGCGGTCGGAGGCCGATGCCGGAGCGATGGGCACGGGGGTCGGCGCGTGATCGGCGTCGGGCCCGCGGTGCGGCGGGAGTCCGACGCGTTCACCGTCCTGTTCGTGTGCACCGGCAATCTGTACCGGTCGCCGCTCGCGGAGCGGCTGCTCGCGGCGCGGCTCGGCGCGGGCGGCCCGGAGGCGGCGGCCGATTCGCTGCCGGGCATCGTGGTGCGCAGTGCCGGGACGCACGCCCGGCCGGGAGCCGTGCTGGGCGCGGACACCCGGCAGGTGATGGCCGAATTCGGCGGCGACGGAAGCGGGTTCGCGGCGCGCCGCCTCACCGAGAGGGACGTCGCGGGGGCCGATCTGGTGCTGGGGATGGCGCGGGAGCACCGCGAGGCGGCCGTGGGGCTGTGCCCGTCGGTGCTGCGGCGGTGCTTCGCCTTCGAGGAGTTCGTACGCCTTGCCGCGGTGGCCTCGGAACCGGCTGCGGACCCGGCCGCGGACCCGCGTGAGATCGTGGCGCGCGCCGCGGCCCTGCGCGGGCGGGTCCGGCCGCCGGCCCCGGACGCCGACGACATCGCGGACCCGGTCGACCTGCCGCCGGAGGCGCTGCGGGCCTGCGCGGCCCGGGTGGACCGGGCGGTGCGGCGGACCGCGGTGCTGCTGGCGCCGCGTCACGAGCTCCTGGCGAACGGCTGAACCGCGCGCGCCGCCGATCGAGCGACCGTGCGTCCGACCCGGAACACCGCCGGATGCAGTCCGGACAGCACGGTCGCGAAGCGGTCCGGGCCGGCCGCGGGCGTGACCACCAGGCGGTCGATGCCCAGCGGGGAGCAGGACCCGGGCCGGGCCAGGCTGTGGTTGTAGAGGAACGCCGTGCGGTAGCCGCACTTGTCGAGGAGGCGGTGCGCGCGGGCGTCGGTGTTGCCGTTGGGGTAGGCGAACGACGTCGGGGCGCTGCCGAGCAGTCCGGCGAGCCGGTCGTGCGCTCCCAGGATCTCCTCCTCGACCTGGCGGTCGTCGCAGCGGTCGAGGCACGGATGGGTCAGCGTGTGGCTGCCGATCTCGACGCCGCCGTCGCGGAGTTGCACGAGCTGCTCCGGAGTGAGCTGCGGGCGGCGCGGTGCCTGGGCGGTGGCGGTCTCCCGCAACTCCTCCAGTACGGAACGGCGTTCGTTCTCGGTGAGCAGCTTCATCGGATGCGGGACGATCTCGGGGGCCACCTCGGGCAGGCGGCGGCTGCGGCCGCCGTGCCGGGCCAAGTACTCGGCCTCGTCCCACCAGAACGGCGTGTCGGTGCCGATCAGGCCGGCGACCACGAAGCACACGGCCGGGATGCCGCGGGCGGCAAGCAGCGGCAGGCCTTCGGTGGCCACGCTGACGTCGCCGTCGTCGAAGGTCACCAGGACGCTGTACGGAGGCAGGCGGCGTCCGTTGTGCACGGCGTCCTCGACCTGGCGCAGCGAGACCGGGAACGCGTGCGCCTGCAGGTGGTCCATCTGGGCGGCGAACCCCTCGGCGTCGTCGATGCCGTGGTAGCCGAGCACCGCGAGCCGGTCGGCGGACCGGCGGCGCAGGTAGGCCTGGAGCGGGGAGCGGCGCAGCGCGGCGTCCGCTCCCGGCCAGGCATCGGCGCGGGCGTACCAGGACGCCAGCCGGGCGCGGACCGCGGGGTTCACGCGGTCCGGGCCGCGGCGGTCGGCCGGGCGGCCTCGGCGGCCTGCGAGGTGAAGGCCGCGCCGATGCCCAGGCCCGGGTACCAGTGGTCGGCCGGTTTCTCGTCGAAGTAGAGGAAGCGCATGCCCTGGGCGTCCGCCCAGCGCGGCAGCGTCCACCACATGTTGCAGCGGGTCGCGACCACGACGGCGCGCGGCGACAGCAGGGGCCGGGCCGCGGTGAGTTCCGCGAGTTCGTGGTCCTGGGTGAAGGCGGTGTCGGAGATGAACAGGTCGACGGGCATCTGCCGGGCCACCGGCCCGGCCAGGAACTCCAGGGAGTCCCCGACCACGTGGTCGACGATCTTGTCGTACGGCGGCAGGATCAGCTCGCCGCTGCGGTCGTCGAAGTCGCAGGTGGCCAGCCGGCCGGTGCCGTTGCGCAGCATGGCGGCGGCGATCACCGCGCTGCCCAGGCCGCGGTTGGTGCCGGTCTCCACCACGAACTCCGGGCGGAGCGCGCGGACCAGGGCGTACCAGCCGATCCGGCGGCCGTAGCGGACGACCGGGTCGGTGGTGGCGCGCCGCGGACTGCGGGCCAGGCCGTCGCCCACCACCCGGCGCAGGTCGTCGTCCTCGCGGATCTCGGCGAGGTACCTGCGCGCGTCCGCGGCGGGGACGCCGGTGACGGTGGTGACGAACCAGGCGAGGTGTTCGAGGTTGAGGCGCTCCAGGTCGTACGTGTAGTGCACGTGTTCGCGTGAGCGCACCAGCCACGACGCCGTCCGGGCCGCGGTGCGGGCGTTGTGCCGGGCCACCGCGGCGATCCGGCCGGGCAGCACGGCGAGCGGGGCGAGCGGGCTGGCGGCGATGCGCCGCGTCAATCGGTTGTGCAACACGAATGCTCCTAGTGGGTGACTGAGCCGTCGGCGCGGTACTTCTGCCGTCCCGGATGGAGGATTCGTGGCAATTTACCCCTGTGCCATCGAATCGATATGCCGGACATGCGGGGGAACATGCATGTCGCCGATCCTGTACGCCATACGGCGTGTCGTTCCTGGCGGACTCCCGCGGGTCCCCCTGCGTCCGCCCGCGCCGCGGCCTCGACACGCACGGAATCACCCCTGCGGCGGACCGGTGACCGCGCTTACCGCACCGGCCGGCGACGGGGCCGCGGTCCGCAGCGGGTTCGCCGTCCACCGTGCCCCGGACGCGCTCGCCGCGTACGAGGACGGTTGGCGCGAGCTGGCCGCGGCCACCCCGGGGGCGTCGTACTTCGGCACGCCGGACTGGGTGCTCGCGGCGTGGGAGGACCTGGGCGCCGCCGCCGCGCGCCACGCCGAGACCGCGGTGTGGACCGCACCGGACGGCACCGTCGAGGCCGTCCTCCCCCTGCTCCGCACCCGCGGCCGGCTGCACCCGCGCATCCCGCTCCCGGTCCGGCACTGGACCCTACTGGGCCTCGCCGACGCCGCCGACCACGGCGTGCTGCTCGCTGCTGCGCACCGCCGCGACGCCGTGCGCGCCCATCTGCGGGCCCGGACCCGGAACGCCGCGCTGTGGCTGCCCGCGCTCGACCCCGAGGCCGACACCGCGCTGCTGCCTGCCGGGTGCCGCCTGCTCGCCCGCGAGACGTGTCCGCGCCTCGCGGTCGGCGGCGGACGGCAGGCCGGCTCCGCGGGATTCCGCCGCCTCATGCGCCGCCGGACCCGGCAGCTCGAGGCCGACGGCGTCACCTTCCGGTGGGTCCCTCCGGAGGCCATGACCGCCGGAGTGTTCGACACGGTTGCGCACCTGCACCGGGTACGGCGCGAACACCTGGGCACGCCAAGCGGCTTCGATTTGTCCCGGCGGGACTTCCACGTGCGGCTCATGGCCCGCGCGGCCCCCGGGCGGGGCCCGGCCGCCATGCTCGCGGAGCGCGGCGGGGAACCCGTCGGCGCGGTGTACGGATTCCTGTGGGGCGACACGTTCGCCTACTACAACGGCGGCTGGGACCCGGCCTTCGCGCGGCTCAGCCTCGGCACCGTCCTGCTCGACCGCACCATCACGGCGACCGCCGACGAGGCAGGCGCCCGGCACTTCGACTTCCTGCGCGGCGGCGAGGCCTACAAGTACGCCTCGTTCGGCGCAGACGACCGCTTCGACGAGCAGTGGCTGCTCCCCCGCGGACCGTCCGCCCGCCTGGCCGGCGCGATCCTGCGCACCGCCAAATCCCGGAAGGAGCGCCGCTGATGACGGACCCGCAGGCGACCGCCCGACCGAACCCCTCCGAGAACAGGACCGCGATGCCCGACAACACCGCCCGCCGGAAGCCGAGCCTGCGCACCGCCGCCAAGGCCGGTGCCGTCACCCTCAACAAGGCCCTGTCGCACCTGGGCGTGCTGGTCTCGCCCCGGCACTACTACGCGTCCGCGCCCGACCTGCGCGCCCTGGCCGGGACCCGCGCCGTCTGGGCACCTGCCTCCGAACTCCCGGGAATCGACGTCGATTTGGATGCCCAGGCCACCTGGCTCCGGGACACCTGCACGCCGTTTGCCGCCGAGTACGAGGGCGGCCGCGCCTACCAGGAGGCCGCGCATCTGGGCCCCGGCTACGGCTTCGTCGAGGCGCAGGCCCTGCACGGCATCCTGCGCGCGCTGCGCCCGCGCCGGTACCTCGAAGTCGGCAGCGGCGTCTCCACCCGCCTCGCCCTCGCTGCCCTCGACCGCAACGCGGCGGACGGCCACCCGGGCGCGGTCACCTGCGTCGAGCCGTACCCGCACGCCTGGCTCGCCGCCGACCCGCGCGTGGACCTCCACCGCGCTCCCGTGCAGACGGTGGGCACCGACCCGTTCACCGCACTCGAAGCCGGCGATGTGCTGTTCGTCGACTCCTCGCACGTGGTCAAGGCCGGCAGCGACGTCAACTTCCTGGTGCTCGAGGTCTTCCCGCGCCTGGCCCCGGGTGTGGTCGTGCACGTGCACGACATCTACCTGCCCTACGACTATCAACGGGACCTACTGGACACGCCGTTCCACTGGGCCGAGACCTCACTGGTCCGCGCGTACCTCACCCACAATCACCGAGTGCGGATCCTGGCCTGCCTCTCGCATCTGCACTACGCACGCCCTGCGGACCTGGGCAAGATCTTCCCCGACTACGTCCCGCAGCCCGGACGCGACGGCCTGCGGCTCCGCCCGGACGCGGCGGGCCACTTCCCGTCGTCGCTCTGGTTCGTCACCCGCTGACGCCGGCCCTCGGCCGGCTCCCCGGCCGGGGCACCCGGATTCAGAGGACCTCGATGTGCTCCGCACGGCCGAGCGTGCGGCGGCAGTCGAGGATGTAGGACGCGTGCTCGCGGATCATGTCCAGTTCGGTGTCGTCGTGGTCGACGAGCAGGACGACGGCGTCGGCCGCGGCGACGATGTCCGCGGTCATGTCGACACGCCGGAGCCGGGCGTCGAACCGGTGCGCGGCATCGACGTGCGGGTCGACCGCGGCGACCTCGGCGCCGAGGTCGAGCAGCATGTGCGCGATCCGGGCGGACGGCGATTCGCGCGCGTCGCCGGTGTTCTTCTTGTAGGCGAGGCCGACGAGGAGCAACTTCGCGCCCTTCACGCACTGGTGGCGCTCGTTGAGCGCGGTCGTGAGCCGGCGGACCACGTAGTCGGGCATGTGGTTGTTCACGTCGTTCGCCAGCTCCACGAAGCGGAAGCTCTGGCCCAAGGCCCGCTGCACCCGCCAGGACAGGTACGACGGGTCGATGGGCAGGCAGTGGCCGCCGACCCCCGGCCCCGGCGTGAAGCGCATGAATCCGAACGGTTTCGTGGCACAGGCGTCGATGGCCTCCCACACGTCGATGCCCAGGTCGTGGGCGAACATCGCGACCTCGTTCACCAGCGCGATGTTGACGTGCCGGAAGGTGTTCTCCAGCAACTTGGCCAGCTCGGCCTCCTTCGGCGTCGACACCGGCACGGTGCGCTCGACCAGCGAGGAGTAGAAGGCGTCGACGGCGGCGAGCGACGCGGCGTCGACACCCGACACCACCTTCGGGGTGTTGACCAGGTTCCACACCGGATTGCCCGGGTCGATCCGCTCCGGACTGAACCCCAGCCGGAAGTCGCGGCCGGCGGCCAAGCCGGACACCTCGGCCAGGACCGGGCCGACGAGTTCCTCGGTGGTCCCGGGGAACGTCGTGGACTCCAGCACGACAATCGCGCCCGGGCGCAGGAAGCCGCCCAGGGTGCGTGCGCAGGCCTCGACGTAGGAGAGGTCCGGGGCGCCTTCCCGCAGCGGCGTGGGCACGGTGATCACCGCGACGTCGAACCCGGCGAGATCCCCCGGCTCGCAGGTCGCCCGGTAGCGGCCGGCCGCGGTGACCGCGCTCAGATCCTGCGCCGGAATGTCCTCGATATAGGACTCTCCGGCGATCAGCCGTTTCACCCGGGATTCGTCGGTGTCGTATCCGATGACGTCGTGCCCGACCTGCGCGGCACGTACCGCCAATGGAAGACCGACATATCCCTGGCCGGCGACGACAACACGCATGGTCCGCCCTTTCCAAAGGTGTTGCCAGGGTAGGCGAACCGCGTGGCGCATTTCCCGGCGCGCGCTGCTCCGCGCGGGTGAAACCGCTCCCGGTCGTGCGGCAAGCCACGCCGACCCGCGGTCGATTGCCGGGAAGGTGGGCGTGGCCATTCGGACGACCGAAGGATCCGGACATGAACGAACCGCGCCACACCGTGCACTTCTACGGACACGCCTGCATTTACGTGCAGACACCCGACGTGTCCCTGGTGGTCGATCCGTGGTTCACCCGGCGCGGCGCCTTCCTGTCGACCTGGCACCAGTTTCCCCGCAACGACCAGCTCGACCTGGAGCCGCTGCGCGCGGCCGACTATGTCTTCCTCTCGCACGAGCACCGGGACCATTTCGACCCGGAGTTCCTGCGTACGCTCCGGCCCGACACGAAGATCCTGATTCCCCGCTACACGGACGGCTATCTGCAGCGCGAGCTGGCCGGCAGCGTCCGCAACGAGGTCGTCGTCCTGGACTCGCACGAGACCTACTCGCTCGGGCCGGACCTCGCGGTGACGCCGGTGGTGCAGTCGGTGCCGATCTGGGACGACTGCACACTCGTGATCCGGACTCCCCAGGCCACCATCGCGGACGTCAACGACATGAAGCTGTCCGCACGGGATCTCGCCTGGCTGCGCGAGTCGTTCGACATCGACTACCTGTTCATGCAATTCTCCGGCGCGAACTGGCATCCGTACGTGTACGACTATTCGCCCGAGGAAAAGCGGCGGATTTCCCGGCACAAGCGAGAGAACAAGTTCGGTGCGGTGCACAAGATGTTCGCGGCCTCCGGAGCGCGATGGCTGGTGCCCGCGGCGGGCCCGCCGTGCTTCCTGGACCCGGAGTTCTCCGCGCTGAACCTGGACGACGACTCGATCTTCCCGACCCAGGCGGAATTCCACGCGTACGCCGAGCGCGAAGGATTCGCCGAACGCACCGTCATCCTGCTGCCCGGCGACGAACTCGTACCGCACGTCGATCACGCCAAGGACAACAAACGCCGTTTGGAACATCCGTGCTTCACGGACCGGCATGCCTATCTGTCCGACTATCAGCGCGACCGGGCACCGGATATCGCGCAGGCGCTCGCGGAAATTCCCCAAGCCCCCGGACCGCTGCTCGGAAAGCTCCGCGAGTACTTCCAACCCCTGGTCTCCGCCTCCGCGTTCTTCCGGGACCGCATCGGCGGCCGGCTGCTCGTCGAGAGCGTCGGCGCCTGCCCCGAGTCCGTGATCGTCGACTTCACCCGGTACCAGGACTCGGTCTACCCGCACGCCGGAGAGGACTACTTCTACCGGCTCCGCGTCGAGGACCGGCTGCTGAACCTGGTGCTGGACCGGGAGCTCAGCTGGGAGGAACTGTTCCTGAGCCTGCGCTTCGAGGCGAGCCGCGAGCCGGACCGCTACAACGAATTCCTCGTCGTCTTCCTCAGGTTCGCCGACCCGGAGAGCTACCGCGCGTACGCGCGGTACGAGCGCGGCAAGCAACTCGACGAGCGCACGGTGGTCGAGCACGAAGGCAGCCGGTACGAGATCCAGCGGTACTGCCCGCATGCGATGGCCGACCTGGCGACGGCCGAGATCAAGGACGGGTGCGTGGTGTGCCCCGGCCATGGCTGGGCGTTCCGGCTCGACGACGGTACATGCGCGACCAACCCGGCGCGGATCGCGGTACGCCCTCTCGCGGACCCGTCTCCGCAAGCAGCCGGACCAGACCCTCGGTGAACCGCCGGCTCATCTCCTCGACCGTATAGCGCGGGGTGTCCCGGACGCACTCGGCACGCAGGGCGGCCAAGCGCTCCGGGGCACTCAGCAGACCGACGACCCCGTCGACGAACGATTCCGGGTCGTCGGGGGTCACCACGGCATTGCGGCCGTGCTCCAGGTAGTCGAACTCGGGTCCGTGCCAGGGCGTCCCGGTGGTCACCATCGGGCAGCGCAGCACGAACGAGTCGACCACGCCGAGGCCGACCGACGCGGGCATGAGCAGCACATCCGAGGCGGCCCCGAGCAGCGCCTTGTCGTCCCCGAAGGCCTGGCCGACCCAGACCACGGCCCGCCCGCGAGCCGCGGCCTCCGCGACAAGGTGCTTGTGCTGCCCGGTGCCGGCGACCAGCAGCTTGAAACCCGGCAGCCGCCGCGCGATCTCCTCGGCCGCGTCGAGCAGGAAAGGGATGCGCTTGTTCGGACTCAGCGCGCCGACGTACAGCCCGGTCCGTCCGGCCTGGAGCCCGTGCAGTTCCCGCAGTTCGGCCACCTGCTCCTCGGTGACGCCCTCGTAGGCGCGCGCCAGCGCGGTGGTGTCGATCGCGTTCTGCACGGCCGTCGCCCGCCCTGCCGGGAAGCCGTTGTCGGTGACCGCCCGCACGCCGCTGTCGGTATACGCGAAGAACCAGCGGGCCTGCCGGGTCAGCGCGAACTTGAGCGACTGCTCCACGGCCGACTGCGGGCGGTGGTACGTGCGGCCGTGGTCCCACATGGCGATGGCCGGCCCTGATCCGGCCAGCTGGCGTACGAGGAGCGGGTACAGCTCCAGATTGCGCAACGCCTGGTCGACCACCAGCACATCGGAGGTGCGGGCCAGCGTGCCGAGCCGCTTGTGGACGAACGGCCGGCCCGCGATGCGCACGCTGCGCTGCGGCAGCCGCACCGCGCGGTCCATGCGGATGGCGTCCGCCCGCGTCCGCTGATCCTGGCTGTACGGGTCGCCGTGGGCGACCACGAGACTGATCCCCTGCGCGTCGAGATCGCGCTCGAGCGTCTCGTAGAACGTCCGCCGGAATTCCGACAGGAACGGCACCACCAGTGTCACCAGCGGGCGCCGGGTGGATCGCGGAACCCCAGGGGCGTTCTCCATACGCCGAACATGCCACGACCCGAACGGTCCGGTCGGCAGCCGGCAGGTAGCCACGCCGGAGGCAACACGCACAGAGCAACCGGCACCAGGCGCCCGCCGGACCCCGGCCATCCGCCCCGCGAAATACCAAAAGGCCAGGTCAGAAGCTTCTGACCTGGCCTTCTTGGGGAGCCGCCTAAGGGAATCGAACCCTTGACCTACGCATTACGAGCACCCGATGAATCATGGTCTGGCGTCCTGCGGAGTCCGCCCTGTCCAGGTTTTCACCGCTCTGCACACCCGGACCTGCGCCTCCGTCGGCCTCCGTGCGCGCGAGTACCGGCACATCCGCTCACGCATCGCTCACGCAGAACGCGGGCTCCTCAAGCTATGGCACCACGGTCCGTGGACCACTCAGGTGACTACCAACGATGCCATCCTTCCCGGCGCCCTTGGTGGTAGCGGTCTCGGTGCTCGCGGCGGTAGCGGATCGATCCGAGGATCCAGGCGATCACCGACACCGCCGCTGCGACGACGAACAGCGGGAGGGTGAAGCCGGCGACGAACAGGATCAGGACCAGCAAGGCAAGAAGAATCAGGGCGATCAAGGCCGGGCCTCCACACGGTCGGGTCCGCGGGGTCTCGGCGAATCGGCGGGGCGCTTCCCCTGGATACCCGGGGTCTTGTCGCCCTGCGCCGTATTTGCCAGTTAACGCCCGATGATTGCCCTATGTCAACGAGCGTCCACGCTTGGTGAGTTAGGGCGGCATCGCCGCAGCCCTCGCCGACCGGGCCGCGCATCTCGTCCGTTCGTAGCGGCGGGCCGGTTGCGGTGCGCGCCGTCACGCGGGATGCGGATGGCGCGAGGGTCGCACGCTCGTGGTCTGCGGGTCGGTGCCCAGGTCGGTGAGGGATTCGGTGCCGTCGACGAAGGCTTGGGCGAGGTCGGCGAGGCGGCGGTTGTGGGAACGGGCGTAGCTGCGCAGCGCGGTGAAGGCTTGCTCCATGTCGAGGCCGTGGCGTTCGGCGAGTTTGCCTTTGGCCTGCTCGATCAGGACGCGGCTGGTGAGTGCGGCCTGGAGCTGCTCGTTGAGCACGTCGCTGCGGTCGGCGGAGCGTTGTTGGAGGAGGCTGATGGTGGCGACGTCGGCGAGGGCCTGGGCGATCTGCGTGTCGACCCCGTCGAAGTCTCCGACGTCGGTGCGGAAGAGGTTGAGGGCGCCGACGACTTCGTCGCGCAGGCGCATGGGGAAGGCCTGGACGGCGGTGTATCCGCTGTGCCGTGCCTCGGCGGCGAACCGCGGCCAGCGGTCAGTGTGCATCGCGAGGTCGGGGACCGTGACGGGTACGCCGGTGCGGAAGCATTCCAGGCAGGGGCCTTCGTCGTTCTGCAGCTGGAACAGTTCGAGGAGGCGTACGCGTTCGTCAGAGGCCGCCATGACCCGCAGGTCGCCCTGCGGGTCCGCCAGCAGGACGCCGGCCGCGGTGACGCCGAGCATGCCGACGCACCGATCGGTGAGCAGTCGGAGGAAGTCGATCAGGTCGAAGTCGGCGACCAGGTTGTCGGCGAGTTCGACGAAGGTCCGGAGCAGGAGCCGTTCATCCATCAGGGGCGCTCTCAATCGCGGCCGACCCCGTTGCGGGGGGACGCTGAAATGCGGTGGAGTCCATGCTTCCCGGCGTCGTGTCAGATGTCATCGTGCATCGTCCCCTTGTTCGGTGGAGGGTCCGGGGTGAAGCGCAGGGTGCGGGCCACGACGTCGCGGGACACGTCGGCGAGACGGCGTCCGTGGGCGTACGCGTAGGCGCGCAGCCGGATGAACGCCTCGTCGATACCGACGCCGAGTTGTTCGGTGAGCATGCCGGTGGCCTGGTCGATCTCGGCGCGGTAGCCGCCCAGGTCGGCGAAGTAGAGGTCAAGCGTGCCGCCGTCGACGAGGGTCGCCGGTGTGCTGTGTCCGGTATGGGGGGTCTGGAGCAGGACGAGGGTGGCGGTGTCGGCGAAGACCTTGGCGTCGGCGAGTTGTTCGGGGTCCAGGCCGCCGGGCTGGTGGGCGTACAGGTCCAGGACACCGGGTCTGGTGGCGCCGATCCGCAGCGGGAAGGCGAAGACCGCCCGCGCGCCGGCCTGGGCCGCGGCGGGTGCGAACGCCGGCCAGCGGCCCAGGACGTCGTCGACGAGCAGGTCTGCTGTCAG
The DNA here is from genome assembly GCF_021502675.1 of Yinghuangia soli. Lineage (GTDB taxonomy): Bacteria > Actinomycetota > Actinomycetes > Streptomycetales > Streptomycetaceae > Yinghuangia > Yinghuangia soli. The sequence continues at coordinate 116,928 of NZ_JAKFHA010000010.1, read as the reverse complement.
CACAGCGGTGCCCTGAGCGAAGGCGTCCACGCACGGGCCTTCGCCGAGGGTGAGCTGCAGTTCCTCCAACTGCTCACTGACGTCGTCGGTGCTGCACAGGGGGTGGCTGGACTTGGAGAGCGACATCGCGGAGACCCCGGCGCCCTGCACCGGGAGGTCGGCAACGGCGGCGGTGCAGACGTCCAGCACGCCCACCTGGGCTCCGCGCCGGGCGGCGTGCTCCGCGACCAGGACCCGGATCCGCGCCGAGCGGCCGACGGCGTTCACCTGCCGCACGTCCGGCACGGAGGAATGCATGCGGCACGCGGCGTTCGCGGGACGTCGGGGCGGCGCGGTCCTGCGCCCGTCCCCGCGCCTATCCCCACCACGACCGGGTCACTTCGCTCGTGGCTCGCTGGGCGTGGCTCGCGAACGCGGACGTGAGCGACGCACGGGGGTTGCCGAGGAGCGCCTCCCGCAGCGGGTCGCCGCGCAGCCAACCCAGGACCCGCCAGGCGCTGGGCCGTTCCGGCCCTGGCGGGTCGGTGGAGGCGCTGCTGATGACGATGACCTGCCCTGCCTCGGTGGGGCCGACGGGAGGCTCGTCGGCGTCGGCGTCGGGTTTCGGGGGCGTCGGCCGGGCGGGAAGGCCGAGGAGGATGGTGCCGGTACCGGTGAGGGTGAGGAGCCGGGCAACGATCGGGCTCAGGTTGTGCAGCCGCAGGTGGCCGCCGGCCCTGGCGGCGTCGCGGGAGGTGTCGAGGAAGGCGTGCAGGCCGCTGCTGTCGCAGAAGGTCACGCCGGACAGGTCGACGTCGATGGTGGAGTAGCCGTCGAGCAGGCAGCGCGTCATGCAGCCGCGCAGCTGCGGCGCGGAGTCGACGTCGATCTCGCCCTGGACGGTGAGCAGGGCTCCGGTGACGGTGTCGCAGCGGAAGACGGCGAGGTGGACAGGGACGGTCTGGCGATTGGGCATGGCGCCTCGGTTCCGAGAGCCGACCGGGCTCACCGCACGCGAACCGGTTTCCCGGACCAGCGTGGGTAGTTCCACGGTGGTGTGGTTCGTTCGGCGGGCGAAGAGCCGGTCCGGCAGCCGGAGTCCGGGGCGGTGGGACGCGGTCGATTCCCTCGGGGATGCCCGGGTGATCGGACGAAGCTTCCGCTCCCTGGGACATCCGTGATCGGTGCCAGTGTGCCGTCGGGGTCTGGGACGTCCGTTCCGCAGCCTAGTCCTCATCGCAGTCCCGTGGGTCGGCAAACTCCGTCAACCTGACATGCATCGCGTACGGCGCAGGGTGGAGGGCGCCGGTAGGGGTCGGCCGTCGGCCATCCACACCCCGACCATGTCCGGAACCCCGCAAGGGGACGCGGTGTTGTCAGCGGTCCGACTCGGACTCGAGGCTCGGGTGATGCCGGGGCGACGCTGTCGGCCGGGGTGTGTCATTCCACCGTGAGCTTTTCGGCGATGCCGAGGGCCCACTCGTCGATCTCGGCCCAGTCGCGGAAGTCGCCGTCGTGGATCGCGCTGCCCGCGATCACGGCTCGGTACTGCCACAGGTGCCCGACCTGGCAGGTCTCCAAGACCTCGACTTCGACGCTGTGCTCGGCCGGCCGTTCGCCGATCCGGTCCGCGATCGACCGGGTCGAGCCGTGGCGTGTGGCGTAGGTGATGAGCACGAGCACGGAAGCCGCACCCAGGTGGGCGTTGTGTCCCAGTCTCTTCGTTCGGCTACCCGGACCTTGCGCGTCAGAACGTACGAGCGGTCGGCGCAACTGCGCTTGGAAGCCTGATTCCGGGGCATCGGCACATCCGGATGTGCTGTGGCGCGCCTTCGCACGACTTCCTGTGCCGAAGGCGCTGCCGCCCGTCTGCCTGGGTTGGCGTGCCCGGCTGTCCGGGGGCACGCTGAAAGGAAGAGCTCGCACGCAGCCACCACGCGACAGGAGCCGGGATGATCCAGGCAGCGGATATCCGCGAGTGGCGTACACACGATGTCGTCGACCCGAGCGGCCACAAAATCGGGGTACTGGAAGCGGTCTACGTCGACACCAGCACCGACGAACCGTCCATGGCCACCGTCAAGGTAGGGCTGCCCACCCGCCACCGCCTCGTCTTCGTCCCCCTTGCGGACGCCGTCGTCGGGCCCGGCTATGTGCGGGTCGCGCACGACAAGGGGCGGGTGAAGCAGTGCCCGTCGATCGGCACCGACGACGTCCTGCCCGCCGAGGACGAGGAAGCAGTCTTCCGGCACTACGACCTGCCGTACCAACCGGGAGCGGACGGCGAGCGCCAGCTCGCCCGTCGCTGAACCCCACACCGAAGAGGGAGGCATCCGCGCCGTGAATCCCTTCCTGATCCTGCTTGTCATCGCGATCGTGCTCGGCATCATCGGCGTGGCCGCCGACGGCCTTCTTTACCTGCTGTTCATCGGCATCGCCGTCTTCGTCGCCGCACTGGTCTACCTCGCTGTCCACTGGCGACGCTCCGGCCGACGACCAGTGCGCTGACCGACCTGCACAGGGCGACGCCTCCCGCGCAGACCAGGCTGCGTCGGCCAGACCGTCACTCTGCCGCGTATGCCGCTGAGGGGTCCGACGGACGTGTCCAGGACCCGGCAGGAGACACAGTGTCGAACAGCCCGACCTGGGGGGAGTTCGCCGAGGAACTCGCGCCACGGTGCCCCGCCGGGGTCGGCGCGTTAGCCGTACGCGCATTCGGCCCAGCCGGCCACCGCGAACCCGGGCCGCGCAGCGTCCTCCGCGAACCACCGCCGGACCTCCTCGCGAAAGTGCGGGTGTCCGTCGGCAGCATCGTGGTAAGCGGCGGCCGACATGTCCGCGATGGCTGCCTGTTCGTCCTCGGCCTGCCAACGGCTCATGGCCTCGCAACCGCCCTCCCTGCCCGTGCCGTTCGCCGGTTGCTGTCCTGATGGAACTCTGCCCGGCGCATCGGAGGGGTGGGAAGCCGGACAGGGGTCAACGGCGGCCGTAGCGGCTGCGGCCGCCACCGAAGGCATCAGCGCACGGCGGCGGCCGCCGCGCCGCGCGGTCCGGACATCTCCCGGCGGCGGGCGACGCTTCGGGGCCGGGGCGGGAACAGTTCGAGGAGCCGGTCACGCTGGCGCGGGCCGAGGCCCTTGAGCCTGCGGTTCGCCGGGATGTCCATCTGGTCCAGGATGCGTGCGGCGCGGACTTTGCCGACGCCGGGCAGCGCCTCCAGCACCCGGCGCACCGGGGTCTTGCCGGCCACCGGACCGCCTCGGTCGAACAGGGCGGCCAAGGTGAGCGAGCCGTCCTTGATGTCGGCCAGCAGGACGGCGCGTTCCCGGCGGGCGGCCGCCGCCTTCGCCAGCGCGGCCCGGCGGTCCTCAGCAGTGAGCATGGGCAGTGCCATGGGAATCCCCTCATCTCTCGGTCGTCCGGGACGGGACCGGCGCCGGTCGCGGTGGTCTCTGTGTCCGGCGCCCGACGGTCGGGGGCCGGCGCCGGACACAGAGGGTCCGGTCAGCGCCTGACAGCGCTGCGCAACGCCCTCACCGCTCGCGCGAGGGACTGGTTCCGGCCGCCGGGCGACCGCTGCGTGTGGCCTGTTCCGCCGGTGCCGCGGCCGGCTGGGTCGCGCCCGTGGTTCTGCGGCAAGCGGCTTTGCAGTGTGCGTGCTCGGTTCTTGAGCTTGGCGACGATGCTCATGGCAGTCCTCCCGGGTCGGTGCTGCGGACTTGTACGCACGCGGCCTTTTCGCGTCGGACGCGTTCACCGTGGGGATCGACGGCGGTGGCCGTGGCGCCCCGCGGCGAACAGGGCGATCACCACAGCGAACGCCCCGACGATCCACCAGAACGGCAAGGTGAAGAGCCCGGCGCCGAACAGCACGGCGGCGAGCAGGAGAAGGGCGATCCAGAAGCGCACGGCCGGGCCTCCACACGGTCACGATCCGCGGGGTCCCGGCGAAGCAGGCAGGGGGCGGGCTGCCCGGAGACTCCGGCGCGTCATCGCCCTCCTGCTGTGCCCTTCAGTCAACTCCCGGCCGCGGCGCCTGTCAACGGGTGCCCCGTGCAGTGGAGTTCGCGGTGTGCCAGGCCGTCGTGGTCCCGCTTCGCGGCCGGGTAGCACGTGGGTTGCGCCTCGGGGCGTCTCGGTCGCTGCGGGTGGCTGCGGCGCCCGCAGCACCGGGGCGAACGGGTCGGGGCGGTCGGCCGACGGCAGGATCCGGTCCTCCCACCACGACAGGCCCAGGACGGCACCGAGCAGGAGGAAGGGGAACACGGGCACGAGGATGAGCACGTACATCGGTGATGCCTGTCGTCGGGTGCGGATGACGCCGACGGGCGAAGGAGCGATGCCCGCACAGAGCGCCCACCAGGGGCGCGGAAAGGGGTTCCGTGCTGCCGGGGGCCGGGGCCGCAAAGCCCACATTAGTCCCGGTTACCCCTATCGAACAGGAGGCAACGGGCGGTGTCCTGAACGGAGTTTCCAATCGGTGCGTCTCCTGACCCGCGGGCCGACAGCGCGTAACGGTCGAACTCGGGGTCTGTTCGCGGTGCCCGCGCGGGACTACGTTGGCAGTGACGCCCTGGCCCCCGGCAGCGAGACGAACCGTCCGCTCCGAGGAGGCGCGTGGTGTACGCAGGCAACAGAGCCGCCGGTGGTTCCGCGCTCGTCCTGAGGATGCCCGACCGGCCCCGGGCCGGCACCCCACGTCGGCCGACGTGCCAACACCTGCGCGGGCCGCCCCGGAAGGAACCCGAACGCACACCACGCCACGCCACGCAGCCACCCCGCACCACAGCCGGGCCCGCGGCCCACGAGGTTCGCCAGAGCGCCCGCCTCGTCCGACTCCGCACATCACGAGACGCCGGACCCGCCCGGGTATCTCGGCCGTACCCGAGTACGGGCCGCAACGCCGTGAGCGCAGCGAGGAGGGCCGCCGGGCCCGGCTGCGGAGTCGGACAGGGCGGGAGCTGCCCTTCACCCTCCGCACATCCGCCAACCTCCCGAGGAGGTGGCTTCGCATGACGGAGCCGATCAGCCAGACCCTGCCCAAGCCGCAGCCCCAGGCGCACATCCGGCCCGGGCCGGGACCCGACCTCGCGTCCGCGCCGGTCGAACCCCGCGTCTTCGCACCGACGCCGCCACCATCCTCGCCGGCCGGGACCGCCACGGCGCCCGCGAGCCGCGGCACGACCAGCATCGCCGACTCCGTCGTGGCGAAGATCGCCGGGATGGCCGCCCGCGAGGTCCGCGGCATCCATGCCATGGGCGGCGGGTTCACCCGCGGCTACGGCGCAGTGCGCGACCGGGTCCCCGGGACCGGCACCGACGCCTCCCGCGGCGTGAAGGTCGAAGTCGGCGAGAAGCAGACCGCCGTCGACCTCGCGGTGGTCGTCGAGTACGGAGTGAGCATCGCCGACGTCGCAGCCGCAGTCCGGGCCCATGTCACCGACGCGGTCGAGCGCATGACCGGCTTGGAAGTCGTCGCCGTGGACATCGCCGTCCACGACGTCCACCTCTTCGACGACGCGGCGCAGAACACCACACCGCGCGTTGAGTGACGCCGCTCCCGCGCGGGCGACGAAAAGCACGATCGCCGCCGGCCGCAACTCTGCGGTCCGCGGCTCTGCACGACCGGCCCGCAAGCCGGTCGCCGCAGACCACGCATCAACGCTCACAAGGAGTACCGCCATGGGCATCATCGCCTGGATCGTCCTCGGCTTGGCGGCCGGGATCATCGCCAAGATGCTGGTCCCCGGCCAGGACCCCGGCGGCCTCATCGTCACCGCACTCATCGGCATGACCGGTGCCCTGGTCGGAGGCTTCATCGCCGTCCAGGTCTTCGACGTCGACGGGACACAGGGCTTCTTCAACCTCTCCACCTGGGTCAGCGCCATCGCCGGATCCATCCTGCTGCTCGTGGCCTACCGCGCAATCACCAACCGCGGCTCAGGCCACAGCCGCGGCCGCAGGGGCCTGCGGCGGAGAACCGCGCGAAGGTGACATCGCGCCGCCCATCGCGAACGCCACCCCGATGCCGATATCCCTGCGCCGCACGCCCAGGCGCGCCCCCGACCGCCGCAACCGTCCGGACACCCAGTCCCGTTTGAGCGATCGGCCTACTGGCGATCGGCGCAGCCACCGCGCTCAAGCAGCGGGCGCCTGGCTCGCCGGTCGCGTCGCCAGGGCCTTCGACTCCTGGCTGTTCATCGTCGCCCAGACGGCCGTCGCCGTCGTCTGGGCCGTCGTCAACCGTGTGACCCCCGAGGACCGCTGGATGCCCGGACTGCTGCTCGATCTCGCACTGATCCTGGGGCCGCAAGCCGCCTACGCGGCACCGCTCGTCCTGTTCAGCCGGATCCGCCTGGCCGACGCAGCCCGCATCGACGCCAGACCGCGCCTGGAAGTCTGATTCCGGGGCATCCGCACATCAGGATCCGTATTCGCGCGCCCTTCCGCCGATGCAGGGCTGCCTCCGGCCCCGGCACGCTCCTGCTCAGGCCGCAGGCGATCGGACGTCGCCAGGGCGTGCCGGACGGCGCGTAGTGGCCGCGGTCCCGCGACGTCGGCTCGCAACTGCGCGGCCTTGTCACCGCGTTGACCGGACACATCGGCCCGATCAGCCGGGTCGGCCTGGACCGGGACTCATGGGATGCAGTCCCAGAGCACCCGTTCGCGGCCCGCCGGATCGTGCACGTCGACTGGTTTCCGCTCGGTGACGACACCGTGCTGTTCAGGCGGGACGACGGGAACCTCGTCGCGCTGCTCGTCGTGCCGCCGCACGCGACCCGGCGCCAAGCTCAGCGGGCCATGGCCAGAGCTCTGGACCTGGGAACCTTGCACTGGCCGCGAAGATCCTCGTCGACGCCGGCATCCATCCCGAGGGCGGCCCTGCGACCTGACGGTCATGAGTCCGGTTCTGCCCCGCACTCACACTCATGCGCAGCGCAACGCCCGCGCCGGTCCATGCCGCAGTACTGTGGGAGTACCGAGGACACTTCGTACGCCGACTTCGATATCGGTGTCGTGCTCGGCGAGCAACCATGCCGGAAGCCCTTCCGGAGGCAGGTTCGCATCATGACCGCGACCGACGATCGCCTGGCGACCACCGAACGTTTGCACACCATCCCCGCGCGTATCGCGCTGACCCCGCCCGGACAGGCCGCAGGTCGGCTCGACGGCGCGTGGTGGCCCTACTCTCGCGATCTCGCCCTCGAACTCCCCTCCCTGGCAAGGGCAATGGATGACATGGGCATGATCACCCGCGCGACGGTGAACCCCACGCTCTGGCAGAGCGTTCCCCGGCGGGTCCCGGTCTCCGGGCGCCTGGTCAAGGTCGGCTGGTTCACCGACGAGCAGGACCTCCACGAGATCATGCTCCTGTCGCACCGCGCGGGGCGCTGGGAACTCCTCGTCGTTCCGCCGGAGACCGCCGCGGACACAGCGCAGCGGATGATGGCGGCCGCGGCGACGGCAGGCGACATGCGCACCGCCACTGCGCTGGTCCACGCCATGAGCACGCCTGGCCAGGCCCGCACCACCGACCTCCAGGGGGCCGACGACCCCTCGGAGACAGACTGGGAAGCCGAAGGCGGCCATCTCCGCGCCACGAGAGACGGCGCTTTCCCCATCGCGGCCGCCGTAGGCTGAACTCGCCGTCACGTCACCGGGGATCCCACGGCACAGTCCCTGGGGAGGGCCAGGCAGCGGGTGGCGTGGACGCGAGCAAGGCGTCCGCCAAGGTCCGGTGGAGCGGGAACCGGCCGTCCAGGCGGGTGGCCACAAGCATGCGAAGCACCAGGGGATCGGTGCTGACCAGCCGGAGGCCGCCGGGGCGGAGCGTCCGGGGCCTGATGCGGCAGAGGATGTTCAGCATGGTCGTGTCCATGAAGGCGACCGGACGCAGGTCGATGACCAAGCGCGGACGGGGGCCCGGGTCAGGTCGTCGAGCACCTCGGTGATGGCCCCGCGTGTGGCCACGTCGACCTCGCCGCGCAGTTCGACGACGCACATACCATCCTGTTCGCGGTGCCGGGCACAGGGTGAGACGGTCGCCTGCCACACGGAAAGCACCTTCCGCATCTGCGGGTGCGGTGCAACACGACTGCGGAGGCCCTGGCAGGCCGGATCGGCTGTGCCGTGACGTGCGCCGGCGTGCATGGCACAAAAGCCCGGAGTGCTCACACATCCGCTCACGCAGGACGGCTGCGGGAGCTGCCCATAGCCGCAGCGGTCGGCTACGGAAAGCCAGAAGGCCAGGTCAGACGAATCTGACCTGGCCTTCTTGGGGAGCCGCCTAAGGGAATCGAACCCTTGACCTACGCATTACGAGTGCGTCGCTCTGGCCGACTGAGCTAAGGCGGCATGTCTTCACCGTGGTGGTGGGGACGGCGACAAGCATACACAGGCGGCGGGGTGGTCAATTACAGGTTTTGCCGTCGGGGGGTGCGGTGCCGGTGAGGAGGTAGGCGTCGACGGCGGTGTCGATGCAGGTGCTGCCGCGCAGGTAGGCGGTGTGGCCGTCGCCGTCGTAGGTGAGGAGGGTGCCGGAGTCGAGCTGGGCGGCGAGGGCCTGGGACCAGGCGTACGGGGTGGCCGGGTCGCGGGTGGTGCCGACGACGAGGATGGGGGCGGCGCCGGGGGCGTGGATCTCGTGGGGGCGGCCGGTGGCCGGGACGGGCCAGGTGCCGCAGGTGAGGCCGGCCCAGGCGAGGGCGCGGCCGAAGGTCGGGGAGGTCTGCTCGAACTCGGGGACCTGGGCGCGGACCTGGTCGGGGGTGGTGGCGGCGGGCGGCAGGTCGAGGCAGTTCACGGCGGCGTTGGCGTACATGAGGTTGGCGTAGTGGCCGTCGGAGCTGCGTTCGTAGTACTGGTCGTTGAGGTCCAGGAGGAGGTCTCCGTCGCCGCGCAGGGCGGCCTGGAGGGCGCGGGTGAGCTGGGGCCACTGGTCGCGGGAGTAGAGCGGGGAGAGGATCCCGGTGGTGGCGATGGCCTCGTTGACGTCGCGCGTGCCGTCGCCGGGGAGGGGCTTGGCGTCCAGTTCGGCCAGGAGGGCCTGGATGCGGGCCAGGACGGCCTCGCGGGTGGGGCCGAGGAAGCAGGAGCCGCCGGCCACGCAGTTGTCGGCGTAGGCGTTCAGGGCGGTCTCGAAGCCGCCGGCCTGGAGGCGGTTCGCGGTGGCCGCGGAGAGACTGGGGTCGACGGCGCCGTCGAGGACGAAGCGGCCGACGTTGGCCGGGAAGAGCTCGGCGTACGTGGCGCCCAGGAAGGTGCCGTACGAAGCGCCGAAGTAGTACAGCTTGGCGTCGCCGAGGGCCTCGCGGATCTGGTCCATGTCGCGGGCCGCGTCGACGGTGCTCACGTGCGCGACCAGCGGTCCGGTCTCGGCCTGGCAGGCCTTGCCGAACGCGGTGGCGCCGGTCACGAGGGCGGATACTTCACTGCCGTCGTCGGGCGTCTGGTCGAGCTGGGTGTACTCGTCCATCGCGTCGTCGGACAGGCACTTGACCGGGGTGCTGTGCCCGACGCCGCGCGGGTCGAAGCCGACGATGTCGTAGCGGTCGCGCACGGTCCGCGGGAACTGCGAGGCGGCGTAGCGCGCGAAGTCGACGCCGGAGCCGCCCGGGCCGCCGGGGTTGACCACCAGCGAGCCGATGCGGTCCGGGCCGGTCGCCTTCTTGCGGATCAGCGCGATCTTGGTGCGGTCGCCGCCGGGGTCGGCGTAGTCGACCGGGACCGTGAGAGTGCCGCATTCGAACTGGCTGCCCTCGCAGGCCTTCCAGTCGATCTCCGCGGCCTCGGGCATCGGAAGCGCAGCGGGCGGCGCACCGGGGGCGGGGGTCCCGGACGCGCCGGGGGACTTCTTGACGTCGCCGGCGCCGCTGCATCCGGACAGCAGGAGCGCGGTGGCCAGGACCGCACCGGTGAGAGCCTGCACCGCCCGGTTCGCATGCCTCAAACGGACCAGCCCCTCGAGTCGCCGGCACTCGGCCGCGCGGGGCCGACCTTGAAAGGAGCGTATCCGGCAAACCGTCCGTCGGCGGCCCGGCGACGCGTACCGGGGTGGCGTCGCGTGCCGGGCCGGGTCGCGCGGAGGGGCCGCGCGGGGGTGCCGTCAGGTGAGGTGGGGGGCGCTCAGCTGCAGCGTTTGCCCTCGGCGGGCATCTTGCCCTGGGTCAGGTACGCGTCGACCGCCGCATCGATGCACGCGTTGCCGCGGCCGTAGGCCGTGTGGCCCTCGCCTTCGAGGGTCAGCAGGGTGGCGTTCTCGAAGCCCGCGGCGAGCCGCTCGGAGGCCGCGTACGGCGTCGCCGGGTCGCCCGTGGTGCCGATCACCAGGATCGGGTCGCTGCCCGGCGCCTTGACCGTGTGCGGCTTCTCGGCGGTGCGGAACGGCCACGACGGGCAGCCCGGGCCCGAGAAGTCGGCCGGGGTGCTGTCCCGGGAGAACAGCGGGGCCTCGCGGCGCAGCTGGTCCAGGACCTGCTGGACGCGGGCCGGGCTGGGCGCCTCCGCCATGCCGTCCGCGCAGCCGATGACCCGCAGCGCGTCCATCGAGCCGTCGTAGCGGCCGTTCTCGTCGCGGCCGTTGTAGTCGTCGGCGTACGCCACGAACGCGGTGCCGTCGCCGCGCTTCATGGCCATGTCGAACGCGCTGCGCAGGGCCTCCCAGCCCTGGTCCTCGTCCGCGTAGAGCAGCCGGATCATCCCGGTCCAGCCGAGGCTGGAGGTCAGCTTGCGCTCATCGAGGCGGCTCGGCAGCGGGTTGGTGCGCAGGCTGTCCAGGAAGTCGACGCCGACCAGCGCGGCGCGGGCCGGGTCGGTGCCCAGCGGGCACGAGGGGCGCTTCGCGCAATCCTTGGCGAACCGGGTGAAGGACTGCTCGAAGCCGACGGTCTGGCCGATCGAGTCGTCCAGCGGGTCGGCGGCCGGGTCCACGGCGCCGTCGAGGACGAGGCGGCCCACCCGGTCGGGGAACTCCTCGGCGTACAGCGCGCCGAGGTAGGTGCCGTACGAGTAGCCCAGGTAGTTGAGCTTCGGGTCGCCGGCCAGCACGCGCAGGATGTCCATGTCGCGCGCCACGTTGCGGGTGCCGACGTGCGGCAGCAGCTCGCCGGACCGGGACTGGCAGCCGGCCGAGAACTCCTCGTCCTGGGCCTTGGCGAACGCGTCCGAGGCGGCGGTGTCCTTGGGGTCCGGCCCGTCCTCGGCGTTCATCCGGTCGCGCTGCTCGTCGGAGAGGCAGACGACCTTGGCGCTCTCGCCGACGCCGCGCGGGTCGAAGCCCACGATGTCGAAGCTCTTGCGGATGTCCGCGTCGTACTCGGCGGCCCAGCTCTTGAGGTAGTCGATCCCGGAGCCGCCGGGGCCGCCCGGGTTGGTGAAGAGCGTGCCTATTCGCTTGCCCTTGCCGGAGGCCTGCAGGCGCATCGCGGATATCTCGATCGACTTGCCCTCGGGCTTGGCGTAGTCGAGCGGCACGCGCACCTTGGCGCACTGCATCTCGCCCTCGTCGCCGTCGGTCTCCGGGTCGTCCGGGCACGCCTTCCAGGCGGGCTTCTGGGTGTAGAAGGACGTCAGCGCCGGGTCGTTCTGGCCCTTGCCGCCGGGCGTGGGGGCGATCGCCAGGCCGGGGCCGGACGGGCCGCCGGAGCCGGGCGCGGCGGTGCCGCCGGGCGTCGTGTCGACCGACTCGCGGGCCTTGCCCGCGACGCCGCCGGTACCGCCCACGGCGCATCCGGAGACGAGCACGGCGGCAGCGGCGAGCGCGGCGGCGGGTATCGCGCGACGCGGGAAAAGAGCACGGCGGCTGGGAGTCCTCACCCTGCCATGCCTACCACGACCGGGCAGTTCACGTGGCAATGCGGTCCCGCCGCCGTGCCCGGCCGGCTATGTGCAGCGCGTCCCGGCGGGCGGCAACGCGCCTTCCAGCAGGTACGCGTCGACCGCGTCGTCGATGCAGTCGCTGCCCTTTCCGTACGCCCCGTGCCCTTCGCCCTCAAGGGTGAGCAGCGTGGCGTGCTCCAGGCCCGCGGCGAGCCGCTCGGAGGCCTCGTACGGCGTCGCCGGGTCGCCGGTGGTGCCGACGACCAGCACCGGGTTGGAGGCAGGCGCCTTGACCGTGTGCGGCTTCTCGGTGGTGCGGAACGGCCAGTACTCGCAGCCCGGCCCCTCGAAGTCCTCCGCGACGGTGTTCTGCGAGAAGAGCGGGGCTTCCTTCTTGAGCTTGGCCAGCATCTCCTGGATGCGCTCGGGCGTCGGGGCCTCGGCCATCATGTCCGCGCACCGGATGACCGGCAGGGCGTCCATCGACCCGTCGTACTTGCCCTTCTCGTCACGGCCGTTGTAGTTGTCCGCGTAGTACAGCAGCGCGGCGCCGTTGGCGTCCCGCATGGCGTACGTGAACGCCTCGCGCAGCCACTTCCACTGCTTGTCCTCGTCGCCGTAGAGCAGGTTGATCGCGCCGGTCCAGCCGAGGTTCGAGGTGAGCTTGCGCTTGCTGTCGTTGGTCCGCAGCGGCTTCGTGCGCAGTCCGTCCAGGAAGTCGGACGCGATCTTCGGGGCCTTCTCCGCGTCCCGGCCGAACGGGCAGCCGGCGCGCGCCGCGCAGTCCTTGGCGAAGCGGGTGAACGACTGCTCGAAGCCGATCTGCTGGTTGACCGACTTCTCCAGCGGGTCCTGGGCCGGGTCCACGGCGCCGTCGAGGACGAGGCGGCCCACGCGGTCGGGGAACTCCTCGGTGTACAGCGAGCCGAGGTAGGTGCCGTACGAGTAGCCCAGGTAGTTGAGTTTGGCGTCGCCGAGCACGCCGCGCAGCACGTCCATGTCGCGGGCGGCGTTGCGGGTGCCGACATGCTGCAGCAGGTCGCCGGACTTCTCCTGGCAGGCCGCGGCAAACTCCTTGCCGAGCTGCTCGCCGTGCGCCTTCGTGGCGGCGTGGTCGGCCGGGTCCGGGCCGTCGTCGCCGTTGCGGCGGTCGCGCACCGCGTCGTCCAGGCAGCGCACCGGCGTGCTCGCCCCGACGCCGCGCGGGTCGAAGGAGACCACGTCGAAGCGGTCGTGGATGCCGCCGTCGAAGCGGGCGTACGCGTACTTGAGCCAGTCGACGCCGGACCCGCCGGGGCCGCCGGGATTGGTGAGCAGCGAGCCGATCCGGGCGTCCGCCTTGCCGGCCGGGTGCCGCATGACCGCGATCTCGATGGACCGGGCGGCCGGGGCGGCGTAGTCGAGCGGCACGCGCAGCGTCGCGCACTGGAACTCGCGCTCGTCCTTCTCGGTCGTCTCCGGGTCGTCCTTGCACGGCTCCCAGGCGAGCTGCTGGGTGTAGAACTCGCGCAGCGCCGGGTCGTCCTGGCCCTTGGGCTTGGGCGGTTCAGGGGTTGCGGCCGGCGGTATGCCGCCGGGTCCGGGCGGCGAGGCCGGCGGCGCGGACGAGGCGCTGCCCGCGGATTCCGCACCGTCGCTGCCCGACGTGCAGCCCGCCATGAGCGCGGCGGCGGCCACGGCCGGCAGTGCGAAGCGGAACGGGCCGCGCCGCAGACGGCCCAGGCCCGAGGGGCCGGTGGCCGACGGCATCCGGTCGGCCCGGGATATGGAGGGGTCGACGCTGCCTGGCGTCGCGGCGGTTGGAGGGGTCACCCGGTATGGCTATCACGCCGGGCCCACTCCCCGTCAGGCGCCGGTGTTGCGGGTCGCGGTGGCGGTGGCGGTCGCCGGGCGCGTCGAGGAGGCCGGCGGGCCGCCCGGCGGCGCGTCGGTGACGTTGCGGCCCAAGAACACGAGCGCCGCCGGGAGTTGCTTGGCGGTGTCGCCGGACGCGGTCGCCGTCTCGACCACCGTGGGGGCCTTCGCCGCGGTCTTGAGCGCCGCGGAAGCCTGCTTGCCGGCGTTGTCGTTGGCCGCGTTGGACAGGAACAGGCGTACGTCCGGGCGGGCGCCGACCAGCTTCGCGGGCTGCTGCGCCTCGCGCACGTCGGCGGACCCCACCCACAGCGGCGACTTCAGCGCCGTGGCGCCGCCGATGCTCGCCGCAGCCGCGTAGTACTGCGGGAACTGCAGCGCGTACTTCACCGCGCACAGCCCGCCCGCGCCCTCGCCGAGCACGCCCCACGCGCTGCGCTCGGCGGCGACGCGGTAGGTGGCGGCGACGGCCTCGCGCACGTCTTCGTTGTGGAACGTCGCCATCTTGGCGCGGCCCGGGATGTCGCTGCACTCGGTGTCGAGCGTCTCCGGCTTCGGCAGGGCGCGCACCTCGGACTCCGGATACGGCGTCAACTCCGGTGCCACCAGCACGAACGGGGGCAGCGTGCCGGCCGTGATGCCCTGCGCGAGCTTGGCCAGCAGCGTGGTCTTGTCGGCCAGCATGGAGTTCTCGCCGGTCCCGGGGTAGGCCGAGTGCACGACGAGGACCGGGAAGCGCTTATTGCGAAAGTCGTCGCGCTGGTACTGCGGCGGGAGCCACACCCACACGTCGGCGGTCACTCCGGAACGCCGCCCCGGCAGCGTCACCTGGTTCAGCGAACCGCCCGAACGCACGCCCAGCGACTCGAACTTCAGCGGCTGCATCGGTCCGAGCGAGGTGCTCGGGCCGCCGGACGGGAGCCCGCTCGGCGACGAACTTCCGGTCGCCGCGGCCGGCCCGGTGTCGTCGCCGTCGCTCTTGACGCTGTCGTAGGCCATCGCCCCGACCGCGGACGCGACGACGACGAATGCCAAGGCGACGCCGCCCACCACGAGTTGCGGGCGCCGGGCGCGGGTCGCGCGCACCGGTTCGGGGCGGGCCTCGGCGACGGACGGCAGCTGGTCGGGGTCGATCTCGACGATGTCCGCGGCCGGTGGCACCGCGGGCCGCTCGGCGACGGCGGGGCGGGCGACCCGGGCGGGCACCGGAGCCGGCGCGGGCGCCGGAACCACCGCGGCCACCGGCCGCGGCGCACGCGCAGCCGGTGCCGGAGCCGCTGCCGAGGTGTGCACGGGTACGTCCGCGGGCGGGCCGGCCGGCGGATCCGCCGGGACAGCGGCGGGCTCGCCCGGTGCACCGCGGCGGGCACGCAGGACGAGGGCCACGGCCAACCCCAACGTCACCGCGATGAGCAGGCCTTTGAGCGCCTTCCGCGTCACCGGTCGCACCGACTTGCACCGTCCTTGAAGGTAGTTCTGAGGTCTCGGTGGCCGACGTGGCGGCTGGGCACCGTGGGGAACTCTCCCATGTCGACGCTTCGAAGGGGGCTCCGGGTTCCCGCCCGCCACCCGTTCGGCGGCCCGAACACGACGGATCCCGCCGGATCTTGCAGCGCGCCCGCGCGCGCCGTCAGCCGGCCCGCAGGGTGAGCGCCATCGCCTCGACGGCCAGCAGCGGCGCGACGTTCGCGTCGATCGCGCGGCGGCAGGCCAGGATCGCCTCGATGCGGCGCAGCGTCGACTCGGGCGTCCCGGCCTGCGCGATCCCTTCGAGCGAGGGGCGCATGTGCTCGTTGTCGAGCGGCACCGGCGCCCCCAACTGCACGGCCAGCACGTCCCGGTAGAACGCCGCGAGGTCGACCAGCGCCAGGTCCAGGCAGTCGCGCTGGGTGCGCGTGGCGCGCTTCTTCTGGCGGTTCTCCAGTTCCTTGACCACACCCGCGGTGCCGGACGGCAGCCGGCCGCCCGGGGTGGACGCGCCGAGGGCGTTGCGCAGTTCCTCGGTCTCGCGCGCGTCGAGGTCGGCGGTGACCTCCTTGGCGTCCGCGGCCGCGGCGTCGACGAGGCGCTGCGCGGCCGCCATCGCGGTGCCGATCTCGGCGAGCTGCAGCGGCAGTTTGAGCACGTCGGCGCGGCGTTGCCGGGTCTGCTCGTCGGTGGCCAGGCGGCGCGCCCGGCCGATGTGGCCGCCGGTGGCGCGCGCCGCGTAGGCGGCCATCGCCGGGTCGATGCCGTCGCGCCGCGCGAGCATGTCGGCGACCGCGCCGACCGGCGGGGTGCGCAGCGCGATGTGCCGGCAGCGCGAGCGGATGGTGGGCAGGGCGTCCTCGACGGACGGCGCGCACAGCATCCAGACGGTCCGCGGCGCGGGTTCCTCGATGGCCTTGAGCAGGACGTTGCCGGCGCCTTCGGTGAGCCGGTCGGCGTCCTCCAGGACGATGACCTGCCAGCGGCCGCCGGCCGGCGACATCGCCGCCCGGCGGACCAGGTCGCGGGTCTCCTTGACGCCGATGGACAGCAGTTCGGTGCCGACCACGTCGACGTCGGCGTGCGTCCCGGCGAGCGTGGTGTGGCAGCCGTCGCAGTGCCCGCAGCCCGGTTCGGCGCCGAGCGCGAGGTCGGGGCTGACGCAGTGCAGTGCGGCGGCGAACGCCCGGGCCGTGGTGGAGCGCCCGGAGCCGGGCGGCCCGGTGAACAGCCAGGCGTGCGTCATGCCCGAGGACACCTCGCCGGCCAGCGCCGCGCGGGCCGCGGACGCGGCGGCGCGCAGCTGGCCCACGACGCGGTCCTGCCCGACCAGGTCGTCCCACACTGTCACGGCGTCGTGCTCCTCAGGCGATGCGCGGGGCGGGCTGCCCCGGGTACGACGGTACCGGGCCGCGGCGACAGGAACGCACACCGCGAGCCCGGCACGGATCGCCGTCCGGGTCCGCCGCTACGGCTTGCGGCGCCAGCGGCTGCGGCGCGGCTCCTCGGGGGCCGGTGCCTCTTCGCCCGCGGGGGCCGAGCCCCACGGACCCAGCAGGTCGTCGGCGAGCGAGAGCGGGTCGTCGTGCGGCGGGGGGTCGTCCACCGAGCCTTCGTCCGGATCGGGGCGGACCGCCGGGAAGACCCGGGTCTCGTCGATGCGGATCTTCGGGATCTGCTGGGTGTCGTCCTCGGAACCGGGGGGCGGCTCCTCGGCCGACCGCAGCCGGACGATCTCCAGCTCGGCGGTGTCCGGCTCGGGCGAGACCACCGGCGTGGTCTTCGTCGCGGTGGCCGCGGAGGCGCCGGAGGCGCCGGAAGCGCCGGAAGCGCCGGAAGCGCCGGAAGCGCCGGAAGCGCCGGAAGCGTCCGACTTCCCGGACGGCCCGGCCGGCAGGGTCCCGGACGGGGCCTCCGGATCGGCCTCGGCCTCGGCGGCCAGCGCCGCGGC
Organism: Yinghuangia soli; assembly: GCF_021502675.1. GTDB lineage: Bacteria > Actinomycetota > Actinomycetes > Streptomycetales > Streptomycetaceae > Yinghuangia > Yinghuangia soli. The sequence goes on along the minus strand of NZ_JAKFHA010000010.1, from coordinate 99,860 downwards.
CTCCTTCGCGGCCCGGGCCTGGGCGGCCGCTGCGGCGACCACCGCGCGGGCGGCGTCCTCTTCCGCGGCCTTGCGCTCGGCCTCGGCGAGCCGCAGGGCCTCCTCGGCCTTCTCGCGCTCCTCGGCACGGCGCTTCGCCTCTTCGGCGCGCCGCGCGGCCTCCTCGCGGCGGCGCGCGGTGTCCGCGGCCGCCTCCTCCTCGCGGCGCTGCCGCTCCTCCTCGGCGCGGCGGCGGCGCTCCTTCTCGGCGGCCCGCTCCTCCTCCGCGGCGACGCGGTCGCGCTCGGCGCGGAGTGCGGACTCCTCCTCGATGCGCCGGGCCTGCTCGACCCGGATGCGCTCCTCTTCCTCGGCCTTGACCCGGGCCTCCTCGGCGCGCTGCTCGGCCTCCTCGGCCAGGCGCTTCTGCTCCTCGGCGCGGCGGGCGGCCTCTTCCTCGAGGCGCAGCCGCTGCTCCTCGGCGCGGCGCTTGCCCTCCTCGGCGAGCCGGGCGGCCTCGGCGGCGAGGCGCTCCTGCTCCTCGGCGCGGCGGCGCACCTCCTCCTCGGCCCGCAGCCGCTCTTCCTCGGCCTTGCGGGCGGCCTCCTCGGCGAGGCGGGTCTGCTCGGCGTAGCGCTGGCGCTCCTCGCTCTCGGCACGCAGCCGGGCGATGAGGGCCTGCTTCTCGGCCTCGGCCTGGGCCCGCTCGGCCTTGCGGCGCTCCTCTTCCTCGCGCTCGCGGCGGGCCAGTTCCTCGGCCTGCCGCTTCTCCTGCTCGGAGACCGGGAGCTCGCGGTCCAGGCGGTGCCGGATGGCGGTGGTGACCACGTCCGGCTCCTGCGCTGCGTCCACCACGAGGTAGCGGTCCGGGTCGGCGGCGGCCAGGTCCAGGAACGCGCCGCGGACCGTGTGGTGGAAGCTCTGCGGCTCGGACTCGAGCCGGTCGGGGGCCTCGGTGAAGCGGCCGTGGCCGACCGCCGGGTCCAGGTCGAGCAGGATCGTCAGGTCCGGCTGCAGGCCGTCGCTGGCCCAGCGCGAGACGCGGGCGATCTCCCGGGTGCCGAGCTCGCGCCCGGCGCCCTGGTAGGCGACCGACGAGTCGATGTACCGGTCGGTGATGACGATGGCGCCGCGGGCCAGCGCGGGCCGGATGACGGTGGCCACGTGCTCGGCGCGGTCCGCCGCGTACAGCAGCGCCTCGGCGCGCGCGTCGATGCCGGTGTTGTCGATGTCGAGCAGCATGGCGCGCAGGCGCTTGCCGATCTCGGTGGCGCCGGGCTCGCGGGTCACCACGACCTCGTGGCCCTTGCTGCGGATCCACGCGGCGAGCGCCTCGACCTGGGTGGACTTGCCGACGCCTTCGCCGCCTTCGAGGGAGATGAAGTAGCCGGGGGTGCCGGACGCGCGGCCGGACACGTGGTCGACGTTGCGGGCCGAGTCGACCAGGTCGCGCAGCAGCGGGGTGCCGCGGCGGTCGTCGACCGAGCGCAGCGCGAGCCAGCCGAGCAGCGCGACCAGCACGCCGCTGCCCATCAGGGTCAGCGCGGAGCCGTTGTAGGTGAAGACGTAGCGGTCCGCGACGATCCAGGTGTGCAGGCCGAGGGCGCCCGCGGCCAGCGCGCCGGCCGCGAGGCCGACCAGCAGCATCACGCGTACCGCGGACTGCACGAAGGCGAACGCGCGCGGACGCAGCTCCTCGCCGACCTCCAGGCCGAAGAGCGTGTAGCCGGTGACCCAGGCGATGCCGCTCAGCACGCCGAGGACGGCGGTGAGCACCACGGTGACCACGACGTTGGGCACCAGGCCGATGAGCAGCAGCGCGAGGCCGGCCTCCACGACCGCGAGGCCGAAGAGCCGGCGGCGGCTGAACGCCGGGACGACCTTGGGGCCCCACAGCAGGCCGAGCGCGACACCGGCCAGCAGGCTCAGGAAGACCATGCCGTACGCGGCGTTCCCGGCGCCCAGTTCGGCGGTGTACAGCGGGGTGAGGCCGACCAGCACGCCGCCCGCGAGGAACAGCGCGAACAGGCCGAAGACCAGGCCGCGCGTGGTCCGCGAGTGCTTGAACACCTTGGGCGCGTCGCCGAGCACGGCCACCGGGTTCGGGCGGCGCGTGCTGACCGCGCGGCCGCGGGTGGGCATGCGCAGCAGGTACACCGAGAACGCGGAGACCAGGTGGACCGCGGCGGTGGCGAACAGCGCGAGGTCGGACGGGTGCTGGTCGAAGGCGTCGACCGACGGCGCGAGGAGCCGGGTGACCAGCGCGAGCAGGATGAACAGGAGCGCCGCCGCGGGGGCCGCGGCGTAGCCGGTGACCAGGTTGAACTGGGCGGCGGTGGCCAGGCGTTGACGCGGCACCAGGTTGGGCACGGTGGCATCGCGGGCCGGTCCCCAGAAGGCTCCGGCGATGCCGCCCAGCGCGGTCGCGGCCAGGATCCACCACAGTTCGTCGACGAACGGCACCGAGGCGACCAGCCCGAACCGGACGATGTCGCAGACCGCCATGGTCCAGCGGCGGTCCAGGTGGTCGACGATCTGCCCGGCGAGCGGCGCGACCAGCGCGGCGGGCAGCAGACGCAGCACGAACACCGCGGCCACGGCGGCCGCGTGGTCCATGTAGTCGCCGTCCACCGTCCACAGGGCGGCCGAGGTCAGCGCGAGCAGGCCGAGCCAGTCCGCGAGTGCGGACGCTGCGATGGCCGTCCAGAAACGGCGGTAGGGGGCGATCTTGAGGACGCCCCCGATGCCTTGCACGGGATCCGTGGTCCGGGGCGGTATGGCCGCCTCCTGCTGCTCGGCTTGCGTCATGCCGTCAACCCTAACGGGGTCCGCGGCAAGGGAAACGACGTTCGAACCGGCGTTTCCCGGAACGGCTCCGGGCCATTGCGGGCAAACGCGGGCGGGCCGCCGGAGATTTTCCGGCGGCCGCCCGTGTTTCCCGTTTTCGGCGACCGGCCGCGCTCGCGCGGTACCGGGCCGGCCCCGGAACGGAGGCATCCGTTCCGGGGTGTGACTCAGGTCGCCTTCTTGGCCGGGGCCTTCTTCGCGGCGGTCTTCTTCGCGGGCGCCTTCTTGGCCGGGGCCTTCTTGGCGGCCGCGCGCTTCTTGGGCGCGGGGCCCTTGGCGCGCTTCTCGGCGAGCAGTTCGTAGCCGCGCTCGGGAGTGATCTCCTCGACGCTGTCGGCCGCGCGCAGGGTCGCGTTCGTCTCGCCGTCGGTGACGTACGGGCCGAAGCGGCCTTCCTTGACCACGACCGGCTTGCCGCTGACCGGGTCCGCGCCGAGCTCCTTGAGCGGCGGCTTGGCGGCTGCCCGGCCGCGCTTCTTCTCCTCGGCGTAGATGGCGAGGGCCTCGTCGAGGGTGATGTCGAAGAGCTGGTCCTCGGTGGTCAGCGACCGCGAGTCGGTGCCCTTCTTCAGGTACGGGCCGTAGCGGCCGTTCTGCGCGGTGATCTCCTCGTTGCTCGCCGGGTCGACGCCGACCACGCGCGGCAGCGAGAACAGCTTGAGGGCGTCCTCCAGCGTCACCGTGTCCAGCGCCATCGACTTGAACAGCGAGGCGGTGCGCGGCTTCGGGCCCTTGGCGGCGGCCTTCTTCGCGGTCTTCTTGGCGGCCGTCTTCTTCGCCGCGGTCTTCTTGGCGGGTGCGGCGCCGTCCGCGGCCGGGCCGGTGCCGGCCTCGGGCTCCGGCTCGGCGGCCGCCGGGGCGGGCTCCGGCTCGGGGAGGATCTCGGTGACGTACGGCCCGTAGCGGCCGTCCTTGGCCACGATCTGGTGGCCGGTGGCCGGGTCGGTGCCCAGCACGAAGTCGCCGCTCGGCTTGTTGAGCAGTTCCTCGGCCTTCTCCACGGTCAGCTCGTCCGGCGGCAGGTCGGCCGGCACGTCGGCGCGCTTGTCGTCGCGCTCGACGTAGGGCCCGTAGCGGCCGACGCGCAGCACGATGCCGTCGCCGACCGGGAACGAGTTGACCTCGCGGGCGTCGATCGCGCCCAGGTCGGTCACCAGGTTCTTGAGGCCTTCGAGGTGGTCGCCCTGGTGCTCGGCGCCGCCCGGGGCGTCCTCGCCGAAGTAGAACCGGCGCAGCCACGGGACCGCCTCGGTCTCGCCGCGGGCGATCTGGTCGAGGTCGTCCTCCATCTTGGCGGTGAAGTCGTAGTCGACCAGCCGGCCGAAGTGGTTCTCCAGGAGGCCCACCACCGCGAACGCGATGAAGGAGGGGACCAGCGCGGTGCCCTTCTTGAACACGTAGCCGCGGTCCAGGATCGTGCCGATGATCGACGCGTACGTCGACGGGCGGCCGATCTCGCGCTCTTCCAGCTCCTTGATGAGCGAGGCCTCGGTGTAGCGCGCGGGCGGCTTGGTGGCGTGGCCCTCGGGGTTCAGCTCCAGCGCGGTGAGCGCGTCGCCCTCGGTGACCATCGGCAGCCGGCGCTCGCGGTCGTCGAGCTCGGCGTCCGGGTCGTCGGAGCCCTCGACGTACGCCTTGAGGAAGCCGTGGAAGGTGATGATCTTGCCGGATGCGGTGAACTCGGCGTCCCGGCCCGGGAGGCCCTCGGCCGGGGCGGCCACGCCGCCGATGCGGACCGTGACCGACTGGCCGACCGCGTCCTTCATCTGGGACGCGACGGTGCGCATCCAGATCAGCTCGTAGAGCCGGAACTGGTCGCCGGTCAGGCCGGTCTCGGCCGGGGTGCGGAAGCGGTCGCCGGAGGGGCGGATCGCCTCGTGCGCCTCCTGGGCGTTCTTGACCTTGCCGGCGTAGGAGCGCGGCGCGTCCGGGAGGTACTCGGCGCCGTACAGCTCGCGCACCTGGGCGCGGGCCGCGGCGACCGCGGTGTCCGACAGCGTGGTGGAGTCGGTACGCATGTAGGTGATGAAGCCGTTCTCGTACAGCTTCTGGGCCACCTGCATGGTCGCCTTGGCACCGAAGCCCAGCTTGCGCGAGGCCTCCTGCTGGAGCGTGGTGGTGCGGAAGGGCGCGTACGGCGAGCGGCGGTACGGCTTGCGCTCGACGGCGCGGACCTCGAAGGGCACCGACTCGAGCGCGGCGGCCAGCGCGCGGGCGCCGGCCTCGTCGACGTGCAGGACGTCGCGGCCCTTGAGCTGCCCGTCGGAGCCGAAGTCGCGGCCGGTCGCGACGCGCTTGCCGTCCAGGTTGACCAGGCGGGCGTTGACCGTGCGCGGGTCGGTGGCGTCGCCGGCCCGGCCGGTGTCGAAGGTGCCCAGGACGTCCCAGTAGGACGCGGAGCGGAAGGCGCGGCGGTCGCGCTCGCGCTCGACCACCAGGCGGGTCGCGACGGACTGCACGCGGCCCGCGGAGAGCTTGGGGCCGACCTTCTTCCACAGGACCGGGGAGACCTCGTAGCCGTACAGGCGGTCCAGGATGCGGCGGGTCTCCTGCGCGTCGACCAGGCGCTGGTTCAGCTCGCGCGGGTTGGCGACCGCGGACTGGATGGCGTCCTTGGTGATCTCGTGGAAGACCATGCGGCGGACCGGGACCTTGGGCTGCAGGACTTCCTGCAGGTGCCACGCGATGGCCTCGCCCTCGCGGTCCTCGTCGGTGGCGAGGAAGAGCTCGTCGGCTTCCTTGAGCAGCTTCTTGAGCTTGGCGACCTGCTGCTTCTTGTCCGCGTTGACGACGTAGATGGGCTCGAAGTCGGCATCGACGTTGACCCCGAGCCGGGCCCAGGACTGGCCCTCGTACGCGGCGGGCACCTCGGCGGCGCCGTTCGGGAGGTCGCGGATGTGACCCACACTGGCCTCGACCACGTAACCGGGCCCAAGGTAGCCCTTGATCGTCTTCGCCTTGGCAGGCGACTCGACGATGACGAGTCGACTGCCTTCGCGCGCGGTCTCGCTGCTCGGGGACACCTTCGCTCTTCTCTCCAGGTTGCTGGTGGCGGCCGGGGCCTGTCCGGGGACTGTAGCTGTCGTGTGGCGGAGTGTGACCGTACCTCAGCCCCTGATGTCAAACCGGCCCTGCCCGGTATACGACACGGATCGGCCCGATGCCACTCGAACGGTAACGCGCACCCAACCGTTCCCGCTTCCCGGGCCGCTAACCCTCCGCCTCCCGAACGGCCGCAGGGGCGTCTCCCGGCCGGTCGATCGCTTGATGGTTGTCCGATACATCTTGATTCCTCGACCACGGGCCGTAATCTCTGATGGACCGTCAGATCGGCACGGAAGCGGGGCCTGGCATGGACGACGAGGCAGCCGGAGGACCCGTTCCCGGTACCGCGGCAGCGGCCGGGCCCGCCGAGATCGGCGCAGCTCAGCGCCGTACGGTCTTCACCGGGCTGCTCATCTCGATGTTCATCGCGGCGCTCGCCAGCACGGTGATCACCACCGGTCTGCCGACCATCGCCGGCGAGCTCGGCGGCGTCGACAAGGTCTCCTGGGTAGTGGCCGGGCACCTCCTGACGAACTGCGCGGCCACCCCGCTGTGGGGAAAACTGTCCGATCTCTACGGGCGCAAGCCGCTGCTGCTGAGCGCCATCGGGGTCTTCACCGCGGGTACCGCGCTGTCCGGGATGGCCGCCGACATCTGGCAGCTGATCGCGTTCCGGGCGCTGCAGGGCGCCGGGGTGGGCGGCATGATCACGCTGTGCCAGGCGGTGATCGGCGACATCATCAGCCCCGCCGAGCGCGGCCGCTACCAGGGCTGGATCGGCGCCGCCTTCGCCTCGTCGACGGCGCTAGGCCCGCTGCTCGGCGGGGTGCTCGTGGACACCGTCGGGTGGCGCTGGTGCTTCTTCTCGATGCTGCCGTTCGCCGCGGTCGCCTTCGTGGTGATCCGGCGCAGCCTGACGCTGCCGCCGCGCCGGTCCGAGGTCTCCGTCGACTACCTCGGCGCGCTGCTGCTGGTGGCCGGGGTGAGCGCGATCCTGCTGCTGGTGTCGTTCGGCGGGCGGCAGTTCGCGTGGACCTCGGGCACCTCGTACGCGCTGGGCGCGGCGGCCGCGGTGCTGCTGGCCGCGACCGGGCTGTGGGAGCAGCGGGCCCGCGAACCGCTCTGGCCGCCGCGGATGTTCCGCAACGGCTCGTTCGCCGCGCAGTGCTCCGCGGCGTTCCTGATGGGCTCCACCATGTACGCGTCCATGGTGTTCCTGCCGCAGTTCTTCCAGCTCGGCCGCGGCTTCACGGCCACCGGGGCCGGGCTGCTGATGCTGCCGTTCATCGCGGCCAACTTCGCCGGGTCGACGCTGTCCGGCCGGCTCATCGCCCGGACCGGGCGGATCAAGGTCTTCCCGATGATCGGCATGGCCCTGTCCGCGGCCTCCGCGGCACTGCTCGCCTGGCAGGTCCTGGCCGCGCCGGCCCCGGCGCTGTGGCCCGCGATGGTGCTGGCCGGGCTCGGCATCGGCTTCACCTCGCAGGTGCTGATCCTGGCCGCGCAGGCCACCGTGGAACGCCGCGACCTGGGGATCGCGACGTCCTCGATCGCGTTCTTCCGGACGCTCGGCGGGACCATCAGCACGGCGGTGTTCGGGGCGGTCATCGCCCGCCGGTTCACCGACACGCTGCCCGGCGCGCTGGCCGAGCACCGCGTCCCGGCGGCGCAGCTGCCGCCGGGCGGTGCGGATGCCGCGCTGAGCCACCCGGACCGCATCCGGGAGTACGCGCACGGCCTGCAGAGCGCGGTGCGCGACGCGTACTCGTCGGGCATGAGCGCGGTCTACCTCGTGGTGCTGCCGTGCGTGCTGCTCGGGCTGGCCGCGGCCGCGGCCATGCGCGACACGCGGCTCCCGGTGAAGGCCCGTCCGGTCAGGGAGCGCCGGGGAACAGCAGGAAGCCGTCCGCGACCAAGGACCTGAGCGGGCCGGGCACCGCGTCGCGCAGCACCGTGCGGTTCTCGCCGAGCAGTTCGGCGATCGCGTCCACGATGGCGCCCGCGGTCAGCCGGCCGTCGCTGGCCCCGGCCAGCGCGGCCCCCACGGTGTCCACCCGGTCCGCCCGGCACATCCCGCGCTGCTGGCGCAGCACCACGTACTCGGGGTCCTCGGCACCGGGCTGGCCGGTCTGCTCCTGCAGCACCGCGGGGGCCAGCCGGAACGCGGTCTCCAGGAGCGCCGCGTCGTCCAGGTCCCGCAGCCGGTCCTGGCGGCCGAACCACTCCGCGATCGTGTCGCCGAGCGGCTGCTCGACCGCGTGCGGCCACTCCTCGACGTGCACGGCCGGCCGCTCGGAACCCGACTTGTGCAGGGTGATCCAGCCGAACCCGACGCCCTCGACGCCGTCCTGTTCGAACGCGTCCAGCCAGGCGTCGTAGCGCGCGGCGTACTCGGCGCTCTGGTGGTCGCCCGCGTCGCGCAGCCACAACTCGGCGTACTGCGCGGGGTCCTGGACCTCGCGCTGCACGACCCAGGCGTCGCATCCGGTCGGCGCCAGCCAATCGCGCAACCGGTCCTGCCAGTCCTCGCCCTTGACGTGCTGCCAGTTGGCCAGCAATTGGCAGAAACCGCCGTCGTTCAGCCGGTCCGGCGCCTGGGCCACCAGGCGGCGGCAGATCTCGTCGCCGGGCAGGCCGCCGTCGCGGTAGGTGAAGCGGCCCTTGGGTGAGATGACGAAGGGCGGGTTGGAGACGATGAGGTCGAAGGCCTCGTCCTCCACCGGTTCGAACAGGCTGCCCTCCGCGAGCCCGACGTTCGACACGCCGGACAGCGCCATCGTCAGCCGGGTCAGGTCCAGCGCGCGGCGGTTCACGTCGGTCGCGGTCACCGCGCGGGCGTGCCGCGACGCGTGCAGGGCCTGCACGCCGCAGCCGGTGCCGAGGTCCAGCGCCCGGTCGACCGGGCCGCGCACGGTGATGCCGGCCAGCGTGGTGGACGCGCCGCCGATGCCCAGCACATGGTCGGTGCGTACCGGACCGGACACGCCGCCGATGCCGCTGCCCAGGTCGGACACCACCCACCAGTCGGTGTCCGCCTCGCCGTACGGGCGGATGTCGACGACGGCCCGCACGTCGTCGCCGTCCCGGACGAGCAGTTCGCCGGCCACCGCCTCGTCGAACGGGAGCGCGGCGCGGGCCTGCGCGTACGGCACCGAAGTCTGCAGCAGGAACAGCCGGATCAGCGTCGCGAGCGGGCCGCCGTCGCCGCGCAGCGTGCGCAGCGCCGGGACCGTCTCGCTGCGGGACAACGCGCCGTACGCCTGCGAGCCGAGTGCGTCGAGGCATCCGTCGACGGTGTAGTCGGCATCGGCCAGCGCCGCGCGCAGCCGGGCCACCTGAGAGGAGTCGTGCATGGTCACGGACACCATCCTGCCCGGTCCGCGGACCGGATCCGATCAGCTCGCGGCAGTGGGCGCCGGGGTGGTGGCGGGCGGAGTGGCCGGCGGAGTCGCCGCCGGGGTGCCGGCCGGGGTGGCTGCCGGGCTGCCGGCCGGTTCGGAAGCCGGCGGCGAGGCCGGGGCCGAGGCAGGCGGTGCCGTGGTCGCGGGAGCGGAACCTGAGGCCGTGCCGGGCGCGGACGACGCGCCGCCGGCGGCCGGCAGCGAGGCGACGCAGCCGGACACCGCGGCCAGCGCCTTGCCCAGTTCGCCGGTGTGCAGCTTCTCCAGCGCCGCGTTGGACGTGGTCACCGTGCCGGCGATGCTGGGCTGCAGCGCGCGCAGGCCGTCGGCGAACGCCTTCTGGTCCGCGGTCGGCAGCGCCTCCAGCTGGGTCTTGACGGTGTGCCAGCCGGTGGCGATCGCCAACTGCTCGGAGACGAGCGCGGCGCGCTGCTCCTTGCCGCCGTCGACGTCGGGGTCGCCGGCCCGGCCGAGCGCGTCGGCGAGTGCGGTGTTGGCGGCCGCGAGCCGGGAGACGTCCTCGGCCAGCCGGGTGCGCAGCGCGTCGGGCTTCTCGCCGGGCAGCACCACGGATATGTCGGCGAGCGCGGTCTTCGACTCGTCGATCTTGGCGGTGACGTCCGCGGTGCACACCTTGGCCGCCCACCCGGCCAGGCTCTTGTTCTTCCCGTCGCCGTCGTCGCTGCACCCGGCGGTCAGTGCCAGGACCGCGGCGCAGGCCGCCGCAACCGCGAGATTTGCCGGGATCTTCGGTGCCACGCTCACGTCTCCAGGCTGCTGGGCAACATCGGTCCGACCGTCGCAACGGCCCTCCGAGACTCGCATACGGCAGGCAAAGGGGGCGACGCGGCCTCCGCGTCGCCCCCTTTCGCCACCCGGACCTGCCGGATCCGGGGCCGTGCCCGCGCTCAGCCGCCCACCGGGTGGGCGTCCTTCGGTTCGTGGTTCGGCGAACCGACCGCGATCGACTTGCGCTTGCTGAACCACACCGCGCCGATGATCACCACGATCGCCAGTACCGCCACGAGCGCCCGCAGCGGGCCGCTCGCGTTCTCGCCGATGGTCAGCTTGACCACGGCGGGCGCGATGAGCAGCGCGACCAGGTTCATCACCTTGAGGAGCGGGTTGATGGCCGGACCGGCGGTGTCCTTGAACGGGTCGCCGACGGTGTCGCCGATGACCGTCGCGGCGTGCGCGTCGGTGCCCTTGCCGCCGTACGTGCCGTCCTCGATGGTCTTCTTGGCGTTGTCCCACGCGCCGCCGGAGTTCGCCAGGAAGACCGCCATCAGCGTGCCTGCACCGATCGCCCCGGCCAGGAACGCGGCGAGCGGGGCGATGCCGAGCGCGAACCCGACCGAGATCGGGGCCAGCACGGCGAGCAGCCCGGGCGTGGCCAGTTCGCGCAGCGAGTCGCGGGTGCAGATGTCCACGACCCGGCCGTACTCCGGGGTTTCGGTGCCGTCCATGATCCCGGGCCTGGTGCGGAACTGCTCCCGTACCTCGAACACCACCGCGCCGGCCGCGCGCGAGACGGCGTTGATGGCCAGGCCGCTGAACAGGAACACCACTGCGGCGCCCAGGATCAGCCCGAACAAGTTGTTCGGCTGCGAGATGTCGAGGCTGAAGGAGAGTGCCTCCAACTTCGACATGCCCTCCGTCGCGCTCGCGCCGACTTCCGCCTGCGCGGTCTCCACGGCGTCCCGGTACGAGCCGTACAGCGCCGTCGCGGCGAGCACCGCGGTGGCGATGGCGATGCCCTTGGTGATGGCCTTGGTGGTGTTGCCCACCGCGTCCAGGTCGGTCAGGATCTGCGCGCCCTCGCCCTCGACATCGCCGGACATCTCCGCGATGCCCTGCGCGTTGTCGGAGACCGGGCCGAAGGTGTCCATCGCGACGATGACGCCGACCGTGGTGAGCAGGCCGGTGCCGGCCAGCGCCACCGCGAACAGGGCGAGCATGATGATGCCGCCGCCCAGCAGGTACGCGCCGTACACCGCGACGCCGATGAGCACCGCCGCGTACACCGCGGACTCCAGGCCCAGCGAGATGCCGGACAGGATGACGGTGGCCGGACCGGTCAGCGAGGTCTTCACGACGTCCTTGACCGGGCGCCGCGACGTCTCGGTGAAGTAGCCGGTCAGCTGCTGGATGACGGCCGCGAGCACGATGCCGATGAGCACCGCCACCAGGGCGAAGACCCGCGGGTCGCCGCCGTGTTCGAGGATCTCCTTGCCGGTGGTGGTGGTCGGCGCCAGGCCCTCCAGCTCGGAGAACTTGTCGGGCAGGTAGGCGAATGCCGCGATGCCGACCAGGACCAGGGAGATCACCGCGGACAGGAAGAACCCGCGGTTGATCGCGGTCATCCCGCTGCGGTCGCCGGCCCGCGGCGACACCGCGTAGATGCCGATCACCGCGGTGATCACGCCGATCGCCGGGACGAGCAGCGGGAACACCAGGCCGGCATCGCCGAACGCGGCCTTGCCGAGTATGAGCGCGGCGACCAGCGTCACCGCGTACGACTCGAAGAGGTCGGCGGCCATGCCCGCGCAGTCGCCGACGTTGTCGCCCACGTTGTCGGCGATCGTCGCGGCGTTGCGCGGGTCGTCCTCGGGGATGCCCTGCTCGACCTTGCCGACCAGGTCCGCCCCGACGTCCGCGGCCTTGGTGAAGATGCCGCCGCCGACGCGCATGAACATGGCCAGCAGGGCCGCGCCGAAGCCGAAGCCCTCCAGGACCTTGGGCGCGTCCTCGCGATAGATGATGACGACCAGGGCCGCGCCGAACAGGCCCAGGCCCACGGTGAACATGCCGGCCACACCGCCGGTGCGGAACGCGATGCGCATCGCGGTGTGGGAGGCCTCGGGTCCGGAACCGCCGGCGCGCGCGGCGGCGGCCACCCGGACGTTGCTGCGCACGGCCAGCCACATCCCGGTGTATCCGGTGATGGCGGAGAAGACCGCGCCGACGAGGAAGAACAGCGAGCGGCCGATGCGTTCGTCCCAGCCGTCGGCCGGGAGCAGCATCAGCAGGAAGAACACCCCGACGGCGAAGAGCCCCAGGGTGCGGAACTGTCGGGTCAGGTACGCCGCGGCGCCTTCCTGGACCGCTCCGGCGATGCGCTTCATGCTCTCGGTGCCCTCGTCGGCGGCGAGCACCTGGCGAACCAGTGCCGCTGCGACGCCGAGGGCGGCCAGTGCAATGACCGCGACCACCACGACGTACGTCAGATCGCTCCCGGCCACTTCTGCTGTCCCGGGTGCTGCGGAGACGGTGGCGAGTTCGGTGAGTTGGAGCCCGGACATGCGTCCTCCATCGCGAGGGATGTTTCGGACTGGCTTCTCAGACGGGCGCTAGACGATCTTTTACAACGTGAATGGGAGTGTATGCAAATGATCAAGAACACACCATGGAAATCTTCATGATCATATCTAATTACACATAAAATACGCGTGCTATGCCGCGTTTCGGGCATTCCCGAGTAACCATGTTTTGCCGACCCGAAAACGGGAAATGCACCGGGTCGGATCAGGGTGCGGCCCGTCCCGCGCAGTCCCGCTGGACCACGCTGCGCCCGCCTGTCCCGCGGCTGTCCCGCGGCCGTCCTGCGGCTGTTCCCGGACAGCACGACGGCGGGTGCCCGGAACCGGGTCACCCGCCGTGGAAGAGAATCAGCCGTTCGGAGCCGTCGGCTCCGGAAAAGTCGTGCACCGCCCGACCGGTCGGACCGGTAGGGCCGGACCGGCGCAGGCCGATGAGATCAGCCGGTCGGATCAGCCGGTCGGAAAATCCGTGCGTCAGACCGGTTCGTCGCCCGGCTTGTCCTTCGCGGACGGCCAGGACATCCGGATGCTGCCGCCCTCGGCGCCGGCCCGGACATCGAGCTCGTCCACCAGTCCGAGGATCACCGCGAGGCCCAGCTCGCTCTCCGCGACGTCCAGGCTCGCACCGTTCGCGGCGGCGCCGGGGAACGGGCTGGAGGCACTGCCCTCGCCCGCACCCACCGCAGCAGGCTGCGGCACCGCATCGCGCACCTCGATCGAGAACCGGCCTTCGCCGTCGTCGAGAGTCACCGTGACCGGCTCGTCCGCGCCGACCTGACGGGTCAGGCCGACCGCGCGCGAGCAGGCTTCGCCCACGGCGAGGCGCACTTCGTCCAGCACCGACTCGGCCACGCCGGCCCGGCGGGCGACGGCAGCGGCAACGAGCCTCGCCGTGCGGACGTGTTCGGGCAGCGCCGTGAAGCGCAGCTCGACGATGGCCATAGATCCCCCAGCCGTACTTGCCGACGATCCGACCGGTGGGCTGTCCGGTGCGAAGCGCTACCTGGATGAGCGGTGGCGGACGGAACGCCCGTCCGCAGCGCGAACGGGGCGTCCCGGATTTCAGTCCGTCGCGGCGACGGCCTCCGCCACCGAGGTGTGGATGGGGAACACCTTGGTGAGGCCGGTGATACGGAAGATCTTCAGGATGCGCTCCTGAGTGCACACCAGACGCAGCGAGCCCTCATGCGCACGCACGCGCTTCAGGCCGCCGACCAGGACGCCCAGACCCGTCGAGTCCAGGAAGTCCACACCCTCCATGTCCACGATCAGGTGGTAGCTCCCGTCATTGACGAGTTCCACCAATTGCTCGCGCAGTTTGGGGGCGGTGTACACATCGATCTCGCCGCCCACCTCGACGACCGTACGGCCGCCCTCGGTTCGGGTCGACAGGGACAGGTCCACGGATCCTCCAGCACCTTGCTATCGAGCGGTCGCCCCCCAAGGATCGGCAGCCGCCAAGGCATTCAACCACTTATGGGCGCTACAGGACGATGAATCCCACGACATTGGATGCCAGACTGGTGCCCGATGTCGCCCAATCCACACTCCCAGGAAGACCTGTTGGACCGCTTGCTCGCGGCCCACGGGCGACCCGATCGAGTGACACACGTTCGGCGTATACCCCCGCGCGGGGGCCGGCCGGCCGCATGGCCCGAATGGGCGCGCCCGGAAGTCGTGGACGCTTTTCGGGCGGCCGGTATCGACCACCCTTGGGAACACCAGGCACGTGCCGCATCGGCCGCCGCGTCGGGCCGGTCTGTCGTACTTGCGACCGGCACCGCCTCGGGCAAGTCCATGGCCTACCTACTGCCGGTACTCACCGCCCTCTTGGAGGGTACCCGGGCACCGAACGGCCGTGGTGCCACCGCGCTGTATCTGTCCCCTGCGAAAGCACTCGCAGCGGACCAGGTACGCGCCGTCGACGAGCTGCGCGCGGCCGGTACCGGACTCGACCGCGTCCGGGCCGCGGCCTATGACGGCGACACGCCTGCCGAGCTGCGCCAATGGGTGCGCGCGCAGGCCTCGTACGTGCTGACCAATCCGGACATGTTGCACCGCTCGCTGCTGCCCGCGCACCGCACGTGGTCGGCCTTTCTGAAAACCTTGAAATACGTTGTCGTGGACGAGTGCCACACGTACCGCGGCGTGTTCGGCTCGCATGTCGCCCAAGTGCTGCGCCGGCTGCGGCGGATCTGCCGCCGATACGGCGCCGATCCGGTCTTCGTGCTGGCCTCCGCGACCGTCTCGGACCCGGCGGCGGCCGCCGCCCGGCTGATCGGCGCGGCGCCCGGCGACGTGGAGGCGGTGACCGAGGACGCCTCGCCGCGCGGCGGACTGACCTTCGCGCTGTGGGAGCCCCCGCTCACCGACCTCAAGGGCGAACGCGGCGCCCCGGTACGGCGCACCGCCACCGCCGAGACCGCCGACCTGCTCACCGACCTGGTCGTCGACGGCGTGCGCACGGTCGCCTTCGTCCGCTCCCGGCGCGGCGCCGAAGTGGTCCGGGTCATCGCCCGCGACCGGCTCGAACGCATCGACGCCAAGCTCGCCGACCGGGTCGCCACCTACCGCTCCGGCTACCTCGCCGCCGAGCGCCGCGACCTCGAACGCGCACTGCACGACGGAAGCTTGCTCGGCGTGGCGGCCACCACCGCACTCGAACTCGGCGTGGACGTCTCCGGTCTGGATGCGGTCCTGATGGCCGGCTACCCGGGCACCCGCGCCTCACTGTGGCAGCAGGCCGGCCGGGCCGGCCGCGCCGGGCAGGACGCGCTGGCCGTCCTGGTGGCCCGCGACGACCCGCTGGACACCTTCCTGGTGCACCACCCCGAAGCCCTCTTCGACCGGCCCGTCGAGGCGACCGTGCTCGACCCGGACAACCCGTACGTCCTGGCCCCGCACCTCTGCGCGGCAGCCGCGGAACTGCCGCTCGAGGAAGCCGACCTGCCGCTGTTCGGCCCGGTCGCCGCCGAGCTCCTGCCCGGCCTCGAACGCCGCGGCCTGCTGCGCCGCCGCGCCACCGGCTGGTACTGGACCAGCCGCGAACGCGCCACCGACCTCACCGACATCCGCGGCTCGGCAGGCCAGGCCGTCCGCGTGGTCGAGGAGGACACCGGGCGCGTCCTGGGCACCGTGGACGCCGCAGCGGCGCACAGCGCCGTCCACCAGGGCGCCGTGCACCTGCACCAGGGCGAGACGTACATCGTGCGGCTGCTCGACCTGGAGGACGACGTGGCACTGGTCCGCCGCGCCGCCCCCGACTGGACGACGACCGCCCGCGAGAAGACCGACATCCGCATCCTGGAGGAAGTCCGCGCCGAGGACTGGGGACCGGGACGGCTGTGCTTCGGCTCGGTCGAGGTCACCAGCCGCGTGGTGTCCTACCAGCGCCGCCGGATCGCCACCGGCCAGGTCCTCGGCGAGCACAAGCTGGATCTGCCCGAACGCTCGCTGCGCACCCGCGCGGTGTGGTGGACGGTGACCCCCGACCAGGTCGCCGAAGCCGGCCTGGAGGAGGCCGACCTGCCCGGCGCCGCACACGCCGCCGAACATGCCTCGATCGGCCTCCTTCCCCTGTTCGCGACCTGCGACCGCTGGGACATCGGCGGCGTGTCCACCGCCCTGCACCCGGACACCGCCCTGCCCACCGTCTTCGTCTACGACGGCCACGCCGGCGGCGCCGGCTTCGCCGAACGCGCATACGCCACCGCCGCGCACTGGCTCACCGCCACGATGGAGGCCATCGCCTCCTGCGAATGCGAATCCGGCTGCCCCAGCTGCGTCCAGTCCCCGAAGTGCGGCAACGGCAACTTCCCCCTCGACAAGACAGGCGCCATCCGCCTGTTGGCGACACTGCTGAGAGGACGCCCCTGACCTGCCGCCCCGCCTGAGCCCGCGGGATTGCGGCGGTCAGCCCGGGCCTGCACGCGCGGGGACGCGGGAGACCCGCGACTGGCCGGCCAGGAGCGGCATGCGGGTCTCCGCGACCACGTCCGCGAACCCCGATCTCACCGTGCACGACACCAGGACTGCCCCCTGAGCCGCGGCGATCCGGCGGGCCGCCGCGCACGCCGGCCCCTGGCCCGCGTCGGCCTGCGCGGCGGCGGCCAGCGCCGCGCCATCGGCGGCGACCGCAGCCCGGTGCCGCGCCGCCGCCGCGGCACCGAACGCCAGCACCACACAGGCCAGGCACACCGGCAGCAACGCCCACACCGCGGCCCAGACCGTCGCCGACCCCCGCTCGCGATGGCCGAATCCCACCTCCTTCCCTCCTCCGGGGCGTCCCCGGAGCCTCATGGCCCCGCCGGTTCCATGGCAACAACGGCCTTATGCTCCACCGGAATTCGCAATTCCCTCCACGGTCCGGGAAGCGGAATCCCGGCGGTCACCCGGAATCTGACCGTGCCGTCGCGCACGACCGCATCGAACTGCGCCTCGCGCGGGGCGAGCCCGTGCGCGGCGGAATTCGCCGCATCCACGGATTCGCCCCGCGCAACAGCCCGCGCCCCCGCTTGCGCCGCATCGACGCACCGAATCTGGGCCGCGGCAGCCGCAATCCCGGCGACCAACCCGAGCACCAGCAGCACAAGTGCCGGAAGCACCACGGCCGTTTCCGCTGTGACGTAGCCGGCGTCCGAGCCCCGCCTGGTGAGCCAGGACCACCGGGTCTTCCGCGTCCCCCGGTCAGAACGTCGCATTGAGCGCCTTGCCGATGACCGAACTCAGCCCGGACGACACGATGTCGCTCGACACCACCTTGTAAAGCGCGGTGCTGAACGCCACGGCCGCGATCGTGCCCACCGCGTACTCCGCCGTCGACATGCCGTCCTCGCGCCGCGCCGCACGGCGCACCCGCTCCCACACGGGTCGGGCCCGGTGCATGATGCGGCGCCGGATGACGCACGGCAGCCCGGTCAGCCGGGCCGTGCCCGGACTCCCGCCCGAAGCCGGCCCGGCTCCTCCCCCGCGGTCCTCCACCTCGGCCTGCCCTCGATCCCGCGGCACGGTCTCGACGGGCCCCAAGGGCCCAGCAGGCTCAGTGGGGCGACGAGTTGCCCGATGCGCGGCGTGAGGCGGTGGCTCGGCGGGCTCGGCAGGTTCAGCAGGCTCGACGCTCCCGCCCCCAAGGCGGGCGGACCATGCCGCGGGCAGCCCCGAGGGGGCTCCCACCGTCTCAGGCACCTGCTTCGGCACACGTTCCTGCTTCGGCACCCCGATCGGCGGTGGTGGCGATGGCGGCGCTTGCCCGGATGCGATTTCCGGGTCGACGCGTACGGAGTCGCCGTCGGTCTCGGTGTGGCCCCCACTGGGCGAAGTGGCCGCAGTATCAGCCGGATTGGGCAGCCCCGGTGTCGTGGCCGCATCCGCGTTGTCGATGGTGGCGGTGCTGACGGGGTGTTCGGACATGAAGGTCCTCCTCAGGTGTGGGACAGCAGCGGGGCGGCCAGGCCGATGACGACCGGGATCACCCCGAGCAGCAGGAAGGCGGGCAGGAAGCAGACACCGAGCGGCACGGTCGCGCGTACGGCCGTGCGCCGGGCGGTGGCGGTGAGTTCACGGCGTCTCCGCTCCCGGCAGTCATCGGCGATGTCGGCGATCCGCTCGGCGAGCGGCGCACCGCCCTCGCCGGTCCGGGACAGGGCCCTCGCCAGTGGGACCAGTTCGCGCTGCTCGGCGAGCGCACCCCAGCAGCGCAACGGGTCGCCGCCCAGTCGGACAGCGGCAGCCGCGGACCGCAGTTCCTCGCCGAGCGGTCCGCCGACCGCCGTGCCGACCGCAGCCACCGCCTCGGCCGGAGCTGCCCCGGCCGTAAGGCAGGCGGACAACAGGTCGGCGGCGGTGGGCAGATCGGCCAGGATCCGGCGGTCGCGCTCGCGGTCGGCGGCCGAGACCACGCCGCGCAGCTTCCGCGCCACCAGATACCCGGCAACGGCGCCGACGGCGAGCCCCGGCAGACCGCCGACGATCAGCACAGCCGCTCCCCCGGCCGCCCCGGCCGCCGCCCGGCGCTGTATCTGCGGCGTGCGGATCCGGCGTACCGACTGCGGCACCGGGAGGTCGGCAGGCTTGCCGGCTCCCCACGCACCGCGCAGCAGGCGACGGCGGCCAGGCGGGCCGGGCAGGGCGAACCAGACCGCTCCCCCGGCCAGCACACCGGCACTTGCCAGTCCGGGCAGGGCTACGCCGTCCACGGCCCACCTCCGCGGGCGATGCGGTCGGTCCAGAGCAGCCCGAGGGCGACGAGCAGCAATCCGACCACCAGGCAGACGAATCCCGGTGCGGTGTGCAGCAGCACGTCCAGCGGCCGGGCGCCGGCGAGTTGGCCCAGCACGATGCCGAACACCGGCAGCAGGGCCAGCAATCGGGCCGTGGAGCGGGCGCCGGACAGCTCGGCGGCCGCTTCGAGGTGCCCGGCCTCTTCGGCGCGCAGTCCGGCGGCGACCCGGCCCAACGCCGCGGCGAATCCGGCGCCGCGCTCGGCTGCGATCCGCCAGCAGGCCGCGACCCGGACCAGGGAGTCCATCCCCGGCGGTCCCGCGGCGCGGTCCAGCGCCGCGGCGACGTCACCGCCGATCCGGGCCACCGCCACGGCCTCCGCGAGCCTGGCCCGGACCGGGCCGTCGACGGATTCCACCGCGGCGGCGAACGCTTCCGGCGGCTGCTGCCCGGCGCGGAGTTCGCCCACCATCGCGGTGGCCACCTCGGCCACCCCGGTCCGCAGCGCCGCGAACTCCCGTTGCGCGTCCGCTCGGACCCGCCGCCGGACCAGGAACACACCGACCGGCAGGGCCACCAGGACCGGCACCGGAGAGGATGCCGTGAAGCCGAGCATCGCGCCTCCGGCCAGCACCGGCAGCCCGACACGCACCGCCGGCAGCCGTTGCAGCGTGCCCCAAGGGACGCGCCCCGCCGCCGGATTCAGAGCGCCCGAACTGCCGCCCGGACCCAGGCTTTGGGCAGGGGAAGGCATCGAAGGGATGGATGAGGTCGACGAGGTCGAGGGCGAAGAGGTCGAAGGAGCGGGAGTTCGCGAAGGTCCGAGAACGGCAGGAGGACCAAGCGGGCCAGGATGAAGGTCGTGTCCGAGGTCTTGTCCGAAGCCGAGGTCGTGTCCGCCGCCGTGGTCGGCACGGTCATGGTCGGCACGGTCATGGTCGGCACGGTCATGGTCGGCACGGTCATGGTCGGCACGGTCATGGTCGGCACGGTCATGGTCGGCATGGTCGCGGACGGCACGGTCACCGTACGAACCGCTGTTGTGGCGGGCCGCGTTCTCGACTTGCGCCCCATCTGCACCAAAATCTCCCTTCCGGCCAGGATCGTCGGCCGGCTGATGCGAAGTGAGGTCGCGGATGCGGCCGCGCCCGCTGCGTGCGCCGGCCAGCAGGACCGCTCCGGCGGCCAGTACCGGGGCGGCGATCAGCACCGCCGGTGTGGTCGGCGCGTTCACGGCCGCCACCAGCCCGCGAGCAGGGCGGCCAGCCGGGCAAAGCCCGGACCGGTGCGCTGCGGTCCGGCGCGGTCGATCAGCACGGCCGGAACCGGGCGGACGAAGCCGCGGGCGTCCCGCTCCAGGACATGGATCTCGGCGATCCGGCGCAGGCCGTCACGATCTCGGACGAGATGCACGACGACGTCGAGGGCAGCGGCGAGTTGGCTGTGCAGCGCGTCGCGGGTCAACCCTGCGGGTGCCGCCAAGGCCTCCAGCCGGGCGGGCACGTCCGCAGCGGAGTTGGCATGAAGCGTCCCGCAGCCGCCTTCGGCCCCCGTGTTGAGCGAGGCGAGCAACTCAGTGACCTCCGCGCCGCGGACCTCGCCGACGACGATGCGGTCCGGGCGCATGCGGAGCGCCTGGCGGACCAGGTCGCGCATGGTCACCGAGCCGGCGCCCTCGATGTTCGGGGGCCGCGACTCCAGGCGGACCACGTGCGCATGCCGCGGGGTCAGCTCTGCGGAGTCCTCGACCAGCACGAGGCGTTCGGCCGGGTGTGCGGTGCCGAGAAGCGCGCCCAGCAGGGTGGTCTTGCCGGTGCCCGCGCCGCCGGTCACCAGGAACGCGGCCCGGGCCGCGACCATCGCGCGCAGCAGGTCGGCGCAGTCCGGTGGGAGCGCACCGCACGACACCAGGTCGGCCAGGGTCATGGTGGTGCGCCGCGGCACCCGCAGCGAGATGCAGGTGCCGCGTACCGCGACGGGCTTGAGGACGGCGTGCAGGCGTACGCCGTCCGGGAGCCGCGCGTCGACGTAGGGCGCGGCATCGTCCAGGCGGCGGCCGGCGCTGCCGGCGAGGCGCTGGGCGAGGCGGCGCACGGCGGCGTCGTCGGGGAAGGCCACCGCGGCGCGCTGCGGGCCTGCCCCGCGGTCCACCCACACCTCGTCGGGGGCGTTCACCAGGACGTCGGTGACGTCGGGGTCGGCGAGCAGCGGAGCGAGCAGGCCCGCGCCGACGATCTCCGCATGCAGCGCGCGGAGTACCGCGAGCACGGTCGCGTCGCCGAGCACGCGCCCTTGGGCCCGCAGGGCTTCGGCGACCGCGGCGTGGGTGGGGTCGCGGCCGTCGGCGGCGAGGTGGGCGCGCACGTCGTCCACAAGCTGTGGATCGACCTGCGGACTTGCCTGGGGGCCCGCCGGGCCGGGCGGCGCGCCGGGAACCGGTGCCCGGGGTGTCGGCGGCGCGGAGGGCATCGGGGGCCGCGCAGAGCCGCCGGCCACGGCAGGCGCGGACGAGGCGCCGGACGCCCTCAGGGATGGAACTGCCGGGCCGGGAACGGCCGCGACGGGTGCCCGGAAGGCCGGCGGCAGGGGCGGCATCGTCGGACGGGCCGGGAAGACGCCAGTGTCGGGACCGGCAGGAGTACGTGTGGGCATGGCTGTTCCTTTTCGGAGCGTCCGGAAGCGAGCCGGACAAGGCGGAGGGGAGGAATAGGTGGAAAGAGCGGAAAGAGCGAACAAGGTGGACAGCCTTCCCGCCGACGCGTGACGGCGGCCCTCAGGCCGCCTCGCTCTCCGGTTGCGGCAGTTCCTCGGCCAGGAACTCCCGGCTGAAGCGGGACAACGGGCTGCGGGGGCGGCTGCCCGGGAGTTCGCCGCGCTCGACGGCCTCGGCGAGGCCGGCCTCGTGGCGTAGTTCGCCGGCCAGCGGGAGCCCGGTGCCGGCCGCCACTTCGGCGGTGGACAGGCCCGCCGGGGACGGGCTGCGGACGACCGTGCGCAGGTCGGGGACGAGTGGGCGCATCAGTGCGGCCACTTGTGCGGCTGCGGCGATGGCGCGGAGTTCGGAGGGGACGACCAGGAGCGCGGTGTCGCATTGGGCGAGGGCCTCTTCGGCGACCTGGTCGCGGTGGCGCGGCATGTCGACCACGACGACCTCGTGGCGGCGGCGCACGGCGGCGACGATGGCGCGTATGGCGTCCTGCGGGACGGCGGTCGGGGTGCCGCGGTCCCAGGAGAGCACCGTGATGCCGTGCAGCCGGGGCAAGGCCGCGGACAGGGCGCTGCCGTCGACCCGGCCGCGGGTGCCGTGCAGGTCGGCCCAGCGGAGGCCGGTGGCGGTCTCGCCGCCGAGCAGGACGTCGATGCCGCCGCCCATCGGGTCGACGTCCACGAGCGCGGTGCGGAGCCCGCGTTGCGTCGCCGCCAGGGCCAGGGCGCAGGCCAGTGTGCTGGCTCCGGCCCCACCGCGGCCGCCGGCGACCGCGACGCTCAGCAGGGCGCCGCCGCCTTCGAGGAGGTCGGCGAACCGGTTGATCAGCCACACCTCGCCGTCCGGCAGGAAGATCACCTCGGCCGCCCCGAGCGCACCCGCGCGCTTCCACACCTCGGCGTCGTCGAGGTCGGTGCTGAGCAGGAAGGTGTCGGCGCGGCGCGGGAGTCCGCAGTGCAGCGCCTCGTCGGAGAGGTCGTCGCCGAGGATCACCAGCGGGCTCTCCGCCCAGGCGCTGCGCGCCGATCCGAGGTCGGCGCAGATGTCGGGCTCGACTCCGGCGGCCGCGCACAACCGCAGGAGTGCGTCGAGCAGCTCGGGGTCGGCGGTGACGAGGAGCGGGCCCGGCGGGTGACCGGGGCGGGGCAGGGACGGCAGAGGCAGCATGAAGGGCTCCCGAGGCGTGCGGAGGCAGCACCGCGCACGGGCGCGGCGGCATGGTCGTGAGGGGCTCGGGAGGTCGGGGGTACACAGGTGATGACACAAGGCCCATGGGCCACCCCGCCCGGAGCGGGCCTATGCGCATCGGCACGATCCGGCGGAGGCCTCCCGAAGGTCTGCAACAAGCTTCGCGCATCGGCCGGGTGCGGCCATGCGAGTGGAGCGCGGCTGTGGATAACCACGGCCTGTGGAAAACGAAATCACTCGTTCGGGGGACGGGCGGCCCGCGATCGGGCGCTAATCGGCGGACTGCCGCACGGAAATCGCAACTCCAGCAAATCCACGGGAAGTTGCCGGAAAACGCGGGAAGCCGCGACAACTCGAAAGAACCCGGAAGAGACCCGAAGAGACCCGAAGAGACCCGAAGAGACCCGAGGACACCCGAAGAAACCTGGAGAAGCCGCGGAGAAGCCGGAGAACCCGAAGAACCTGCGGAAACCCGAACGAACGGGCGCTGCGCGGCCCGGCGGCCGCAGGGCCGGGGGGTGAGCAGCCCTGCCGCGGGGTACGACCCGGGTGCCGACACGACGGCGGCACGATGACGGCAAAACGCTTCGGACAAGCGACGACCCCCGCCGGGGGGGAGAGCGGGGGTCGTCTCCACGGCCGACTCGGGGGGGGAGGAGCCGGACCGGGTTAGCACGGTCGCAGAACGATCCGTGGCTTCCAGGATGTACCCGAGAGGCTTCTCGGGCAAACCCGCGTGCCCGAGTTTACGCCGAATGGCTGCCCCTATCCTCGACTACGTGGAAAACCACGTACCGATGCGGACCGCAGCCTTCTTCGATCTCGACAAGACCATCATCGCCAAGTCGAGCGCGCTGGCCTTCAGCAGATCGTTCTACCAAGGCGGTCTGATCAACCGCCGCGCCGTGCTCAAGAGCGCCTACGCCCAGTTCGTGTTTCTCGTCGGCGGCGCCGACCACGACCAGATGGAGCGGATGCGCGAGTACCTGTCCGCGCTGTGCCGCGGCTGGGACGTCCAGCAGGTCCGGGAGATCGTCGCCGAGACCCTGCACGACCTGATCGACCCGCTCATCTACGACGAGGCCGCCTCGCTCATCGAGGAGCACCACGCGGCCGGCCG
The DNA here is from genome assembly GCF_021502675.1 of Yinghuangia soli. Taxonomy (GTDB): domain Bacteria; phylum Actinomycetota; class Actinomycetes; order Streptomycetales; family Streptomycetaceae; genus Yinghuangia; species Yinghuangia soli. The sequence goes on along the minus strand of NZ_JAKFHA010000010.1, from coordinate 76,034 downwards.
CGACGTGGTGATCGTCAGCTCGTCGGGCGCCGAAGTGGTGGAGCCCATCGGCGAGATGCTGGGCGCCGACCGGGTGGTCGCGACCCGCATGGTGGTCGAGGACGGCCGCTACTCGGGCGAGATCGAGTACTACGCCTACGCCGAGAACAAGGCCAAGGCGGTACGCGAACTCGCCGAGACCGAGGGCTACAACCTGGCCAGGTCGTACGCGTACAGCGACTCCGTCACCGACCTGCCGATGCTCGAAGCGGTCGGCCACCCCTACGTGGTCAACCCGGACCGCGGGCTGCGCCGCGAGGCCATCGCGCGCGGCTGGCCGGTGCTGAGCTTCAACCGCCCCGTGCAACTGCGCCAGCGCGTCCCGTCGTTGCCGGTGCCGTCCCGCACGGTGCTGGCGGCAACCGCGATCGGCGCGGGTGCGGCAGCCGCGGGGTTGGTCTGGTACGCGGCCAAGCGGCGTCGCTGATCGGGCGTACTGGCGTGGCTGTTCGGGCGCAGACGTACATCTGTGACGTCCGATTGATCACCTTCGACCCGAAAGGTAAAGATCTTGGGCGAGGGGTTCCCCTGACTACGGCGAACAAGTAGAAAGGGGATCAACGGCCCGCGGGACCGCCTCCGAAACGGAGTGGCGCGACACTCCAACGAGGCAGACGGCCACACGGACCGAGCACGGACATCGGGAACCCACGCGCGACCGACCCTCGTAGGGGCCGAACGCGCCGGACTTCCGGGGCTCATCCCCCGGGCCGGCCGTCATCACGGTGCACGCACTGGTACCCCGTTGTACGTGCCAAGTGGCGGCGTCCTCCCCGTGGGCGCCGCCCATTTCTTTGCCCGGGAACCGGAGATCCGCAGCCGCCGCGGCCGGTTCACATGCCGCGCATGACCGCCTCGCAGACCGCGACGCTCTCGCGCGCGCCGAGCGTGACCGCCTCCGCGCAGTGCCCGATCCAGCCCGCGACGCCTTCCGGCGTGCCGGATACGTAGCCGCGCAAAGCCTTTTCGTACGCGTCCGCGCCCAGGTCCAGATGGCCCACCTCGGGCACCACGGCGGACTTCGGGTCGAGCCCGCGCGTGATGAGCACGATGCGCTGGGCGGCGCGGGCCACCAGGCCGTTGCCCCAGACGAAGGGCTGCAGCGCGAGGATTTCGCCGTGCACGAGGGCCGCGACGACGACCGCGGGTGCCTCGCTGGGCGCCAGCAGCAGCCGGGCCAGGCCGTCCAGGCGCGCGGTGACGTCGGCGGGTCCGGGCAGCACGCCCGGGTCGGGCCGCACCGACACGTCCTCGCCGGCCAGGCGCGGGCGGCCGAGGGCGTCGGCCGGGACCACGTCCGCGGCGGCGACCATGTGCAGCCGGGCGAGCACCTGGATCGGGCTGCGCCGCCACACGTCGACGAGCGTCCCGTACTCGGCGGACAGCCGCAGCGCGCCGCCGACGATGCGGGCCTCGGGGTCGTCGGACTGCGAGTAGTCGGTACGCCGGCGGACCTCTTCGAGCGACCAGTCGGCGCCTTCGAGCGCGGCGCTCGCGCGGGCGCCGCGCAGCGCGGACTCGGCGGTGATCTCGGGGCTGCGGCGGCGCATCGTGCGGTGCCCGAGAAGTCCGTCGACCGCCTTGCGGGCGGACTCGACGGCTTCCGGCACGCCGGGCAGTGCGGCGACGGCGGCGAACGGATCCTGGCTCGGCTGTGCGGTGGCGGTGCTCACCCGGCCGACCCTACGCGCCGCGCGCCCGACCGCGCGTGCGCCCCCGCGGATACGGCGGCAGCAGTCACCGTCCGACTTGACGCGGACACGCACCGCAACCGATGATCCTTGTCGAAAACGATTGTCACTCCCGACAAGCCGGGGCGGCCCACCGCGGCCCGGCCGCACGGCACACGCACGGAAGGACCGGCCTCGTGAAGATCGCCTTCGTCGGCAAGGGCGGCAGCGGCAAGACCACGCTGTCCTCCCTCTTCGTCCGCCATCTCGGCGCGGCCCGGCTCCCGGTGCTCGCCGTCGACGCGGACATCAACCAGCACCTCGGCGTGGCCCTCGGGCTGACCGAGGAGCGCGCCGCGGCGATCCCGCCGCTCGGTGCGCACCTCACGCTCATCAAGGACTACCTGCGCGGGGACAACCCGCGCATCGGCTCGGCCGACGAGATGGTCAAGACCACGCCGCCCGGCCGGGGTTCCCGGCTGCTCCGGCTGGACGAGGACAACCCGATCTATGACGCGTGCCGGCGGCCGGTGGGCAGCTGCTGCAGCGGCATGCGGATCATGGCGACCGGCCCGTTCCAGGAGGACGACCTGGGGGTGGCCTGCTACCACTCCAAGGTCGGCGCGGTGGAGCTGATGCTCAACCACCTCGTGGACGACGCGGGCGAGTACGTGGTGGTGGACATGACGGCGGGCTCCGACGCCTTCGCCTCCGGACTGTTCACCCGCTTCGACATGACGTTCCTGATCGCCGAGCCGACCCGCAAGGGCGTCAGCGTCTACCGGCAGTACCGCGAGTACGCCCGGGACTGGGACATCTCGCTGGCCGTGGTCGGCAACAAGGTGCAGGGCCCCGACGACCTCGCCTTCCTGCGCGAGCACGTCGGCGCCGACCTGCTGACCTGGACCGGGCAGTCGGAGTTCGTGCGCGACCTGGAGAAGGGCCGCACGCCGGACTTCGCGGATCTGGAACCGGACAACCGGGCCGCGCTGGAGCGCATGCGCGAGGCGGTGGACGCCACCCACGAGCGCCGCGACTGGACGCGCTACACCGAGCAGATGGCCGAGTTCCACATCAAGAACGCGCACAGCTGGGCGAACTCCCGGACCGGCGTGGACCTGACGTCCCAGGTCGACCCCGGGTTCGTGCTCGGCCCGCAGGCGCTCGCGTCCCGGACCTGACCACGACCGGTACGCGCGAAGGGCGGGTCCGCTGCTGCGGACCCGCCCTTCATGGGCAACGAGTTGCGGCTCAGCCCTCCCGGCGCACCGGGGGAACGTACGCGGCGGAGCCGTTGGCGGCCGGCGGGGCGCCCGCGCCGCCGCCGGTGATCGCAGCCCAGTCGGCCGGCGCCTGGGCGACGCCCAGGCCCTGCAGCTTGGCGATCACGGCCGGGTCCTGCGCGTCCAGCCAGTCCACGTACTGCCGGAACGACGCGCAGCGCACGCCGTCCTTCTTGCACACCGCGCGCATCGTGTTCTCGACGGCGTTCATGTAGATGCCGCCGTTCCACGTCTCGAAGTGGTTGCCGATGACCAGCGGGGCGCGGTTGGTGGTGTACGCGCGCTCGAAGCCGCCGATGAAGAAGTCGGTGGCCTGCTTCTCGAGTGCGGGCAGCTGCGCGGCCGGGGTGTCCTTCTTGCCGTTGGTCTGCTGCATCAGGATGTTGTAGTCCATCGACAGCTGGGTCTTGCCCGACCCGGGCCAGGGCAGCGACTGCAGCGGCAGGTCCCAGATCCCGTCGACCTTCTTCGGCCACACCTGGTTGCCGCCCGGGCCGCTGGTGTCGTAGCGCCAGCCGAACTCCTTGGACGCCGCCATCAGGTTCTTCTGGCCCTCGAGGCACGGGGCGCGGCCGCCGATGAGCTCCTTCTTGTAGTCGAAGGGCAGCGACGGGATGTCGTTCCAACCGGAGTTGGTGCGCCAGTTCTGCACGAAGGAGTAGACCTGCTCGATCTCCTTCTTCCACTCCTCCACGGTCCAGCTGCCGCCGCCCTTGGCGCCGCAGAAGTGGCCGTTGAAGTGGGTGCCGATCTCGTCGCCCTCGAGCCACGACTCGCGCATCTGCACCAGAGTCGCGCGCTCGTTCTTGTCGTACAGGAAGCCGATGTCCGAGGCGCCGGGGCCGTGCCGGGGGCCGGTGTAGAGCGCCTTCTTCGACTCGGGCAGCACGTAGATGGCGGAGAGGAACATCGTCATGTACGCGTTGCTCTCGCGGGCCACCTTGCGGAAGCGCGAGACGAGGTTGACGCCGTCCATCTCGGCGGCGCCGTCCCACGAGAAGATCACGAACTGCGGGGGCTTCTCGCCCGGCTTGAGCTTTTCGGCCTTGGGCTGGTTGGGCTGCGGGCCGGTGTCGCTGGTCGAACCGTCGCCGATGGGCGTGCCCGTGCGGTCCCCGTTCGGGGACGGTGAACCGGAGGAACTGCCGGTCGGTCCGGGGCCGGAGTTCTTGGCTGCGGACGCACCCGAGTCCTTGTCGTCCCCGCTCTTTGCGAACACGACGAAGCCGATGGCGGCCAGGACCGCCACCACCACAAGGACGGCAGCGCCTCGGACAGAACGCACAGTTCACCTCAAACGTTGACGGGACCGGACGGTCCGGGGCGGATGCGGCACCACCACTTGTCCACAAACACGCACAGCGACGCCGCCCGGTTGCACCGGTACCCGGCGACCATCGCCGCATACCCGGCATTCGGTGCTGCTCACGCACCGGCCATGTGAAGCAAGACACATCACTGTAGGTGACAACTCGGCGGTCGCCCGAAGGTCACGGCTCACGCCCCGCGGATTTCTTTCACCCGTTTGAGTGGGCTTTTTACCGTTTCTAGATGAGAAACTGAAGGTAACGTAAAGACTACTTAGCGCAACCTTGGCGTTTTCGCCGCCGACTCCCCCTGCCCACAAGGCACCCCACTCGGCCACCCGCCAGCCCCGCCTGACCAACTGTTCGCCCGGCCCGCAAAGCCGGCGTCAGCTGACCACCCGGAGGAGACGGGACCATGCCCCTCCCTGCGTCCGCGCCCACACCCCGACCGCCCGGGCCGACCCCGCCCGAGCCGTCCCCCCGCGATCCCCGCAGTCCCCGCAGTTCTCCAAGCACCCGCTTCACCCGCAGTCCCCGGTTCCGCGCCAAGCGGGCCGCGTTCGGGCACGACCTGGGCGCCTCGCTCGTCGTGTCCCTCATCGCCATCCCGATGTCCCTGGGCATCGCCCTCGCCGCCGGCGCCCCGCTCACCGCGGGCATCATCGCCGCGGTCGTGGGCGGCATCCTGGTCGGCACCCTGGGCGGCGCCCCGCTGCAGATCAGCGGCCCGGCGGCCGGCCTGACCGTGGTGGTGGCCGGCCTGGTGGGCACCTACGGGTGGCGCGTCACCTGCGCGATCACCGTGCTGGCCGGCGTCCTCCAGGTGCTCCTCGGCCTCGCCAGGGTGGCCCGCGCGGCCCTCGCGCTGTCCCCGGCGATCGTGCACGGCATGCTCGCCGGCATCGGCATCGTCATCGCCATCGCGCAGTTCCACGTCGTGCTCGGCGGCTCGCCGCAGAGCGCCGCGCTGGACAACCTGCGCGAACTCCCGGGCCAGTTCGCCGCGCTGCGCGCGCCCGAACTGACCATCGGCCTGCTGACCGTGGCCGTGCTGCTGGCCTGGCCGCTGCTCCCGGCCCGGCCGAGCGCCCTGCGCCGGCTGCCCGCCCCGCTGGTCGCGGTGGGCCTGGCCACGCTGGTGGCCGTGCTGCTGGACATGCCGGTCGCGCGCGTCGACCTGCCGGGCACCGTCCTGACGTTGCCCGCGCTGCCCACCGGGTACGGCTGGGCCGGACTGCTCACCGCGGTGGTCACCGTGGCGGTGGTCGGCGGCGTCGAATCGCTCCTGTCCGCGGTGGCCACCGACCGCATGCGGCCCGGCCGGTCCGCCGACCTGGACCGCGAACTCGCCGCCCAGGGGCTCGGGAACGTCGTATCCGGCCTGGCCGGCGGCTTCCCGGTGTCGGGCGGTGCAATCCGCTCCACCGCCAACATCCGGGCCGGGGCGGTCACCCGTACCGCCACCGTGCTGCACGGCTTCTGGGTGCTGCTGTTCGCCGGCCTGTTGGCCGGGTTCGTGCAGCGCATCCCGCTGGCCGCGCTGGCCGCGCTGGTCATGGTCGTCGGCATGCAGATGGTCAACCGCGCGCACATCCGGCACGTGCACCGGCACCGCGAGTTCCCGGCGTACGTCGCCACCGTGGCCGGCGTCGTGTTCGCAGGCGTCCTCGAAGGCGTGGCGCTCGGCGTCGTCGCCGCCGTGGTGATGGCGCTCGTCCGGCTCGGCCGCAGCACCGTGCACACCTACGAGCGCGACGGCGCGCTGCACGTGGAAGTGCACGGCTCGCTCAGCTTCCTGTCGGTGCCGCGGCTGTCGCGCATCCTGGACCGCCTGCCGCCCGGCGAGCACGTGGTCCTCGACCTCACCGTCGACTACCTCGACCAAGCCGCGTTCGAGGCCGTGCACTCGTGGCGGACCGGATACGTCGCGGGCGGCGGCCAGGTGGAGATCGAGGAGATCCACGACGACCACTACGTGCGCGCCGCCGAAGGCCAGCCCGGCTCGGGACGCGTCGGACCCACCCCGTCCGCACGCTGGTTCGCCCCGTGGTGGCACTGGCAGCGGCTGCACCCGCGCCGCGGCCGCCCGCCCGCGCACCCGCTGGTGGCCGGCACCCGGGAGTTCCAGCTGCGCACCGCACCCCTGGTCCAGCCGTTCCTGGAGCGCCTCGCCCTCGAAGGGCAGAACCCCGCCCAGCTGTTCATCACCTGCGCGGACTCGCGCATCGTGCCGAACCTCATCACCGCGAGCGGCCCCGGCGACCTGTTCACGGTCCGCAACGTCGGCAACCTCGTGCCGCTGCACCTGGTCGCCGACCCGGGCGACGACTCGGTGGGCGCCGCGATCGAGTACGCGGTCTCGGTGCTCGGCGTCCGCAGCATCACCGTCTGCGGGCACTCCGGGTGCGGTGCCATGCAGGCGCTGCTCGACTCCACCGCCCCGGCGGCGGGCGGCGAGGGCGCCCACGGCGTCCCGGACAACACCCCGCACCTGCGGCGCTGGCTGGCCAACGGGCGCGCCAGCCTGGACCGGTTCGCCGCGCGCCCGGCCCCCACCCTGTCCGGCTACGCGCCGCCGCCCGTCGAGCAGCTGTGCCTCACCAATGTGCTGCAGCAGCTCGACAACCTGCTCGGCCACCCGGTCGTGCACCGTGCCGTCGAGGACCGGCAACTCCGGCTCTTCGGACTGTACTTCGATCTGGCATCCGCCCAGATGTACGTGCACGACGCCGCCACCGGGCGCTTCGAACCGGTGGACGCGCCAGGCGGCGACGAAGCCGAACAGGCCGGTCCGCCCGCCCTGGAGCAGGAATTCGAGGCCGCCCCGGCCTGATCCGGTCCGGTCCGGTCCAGCCTGATCCAGGCTGGACCGGTCTGCTCCGAACCCCTCTGGGCTGCTCCGGAAAGAAGTTCGAAGTCCCGCCCAACCTCCGGGCGTTCCGCTCCGAAACAGGGGTGGACACAGACCGCCACAACGAGACGTCTGCAGGCGTCGTGGCGGTGCACCGGGGACCCGGTCCGCACCGACAAATCCGCGCCCGCCCGACCGGCGGGCGCGGAGCCGTCCCAGGACCGAAGGGCACTGCCATGACCCGTACGAACGGCCACGCCTCCACGGCGGCGGCCGCCACCGCACTCCCGGGCCCGCGCCCGGGCCGGCGCCGCCGGACCACGCCGGCCGTCGCCCTGCTCGGCGCCGGCGCCTTCCTGGCCACCGCCACTCTCGCGTTCCCCGGCCTGGACCGGGCCGGGGCGTCCAGCCACCGCGAGGCGCCGCTCATCGCGACCAGCCCGCAGCTGGACAACACCGACGTCTACGCGTTCGTCAGCCCGGACCGGACGGACACCGTCACCCTGGTGGCGAACTTCGTGCCGTTCCAGGAGCCGAACGGCGGGCCGAACTTCTACCCGTTCGCCGCGGACGCCCGCTACAACCTCAACGTCGACGCGGACGGCGACGGCAAGCCGGACGTGACGTACCGCTTCACCTTCAAGAACCAGGACAAGCGCGGTACCAGCACGTTCCTCTACAACAACGGGCCGGTCACCTCCCTCGACGACGAGAACCTGCTGTTCCGGCAGACCTACACGGTCGAGGAGATCCGCCCCGGCAAGAGCTCGCGCGTGCTCGTCGACAACGCAGTGGCCGCCCCGTCCAACGTGGGCAAGGCCTCGATGCCGAACTACCAGGCACTGCGCGACGCAGCGCTCACCGACGTGCCGGGCGGCGGCCGCGTCTTCGCGGGCCAGACCGAGGACCCCTTCTTCCTCGACCTGCGGGTCTTCGACCTGCTCTACGGCGGCGACCTGTCCGAGGTCGGCCAGGACACCGTGGCCGGGTACAACGTCAACACCATCGCCCTGCAGCTGCCCAAGAACACCCTGGCGCTGAACGGCGATGCGGCGCGCAACCCGGTCATCGGGGTGTGGAGCACCACCGAGCGCCGCGGCTTCGACATCGTCACCGAGGACGGCAAGAACCGCGACTGGGGCAAGTACATCCAGGTCTCCCGGCTCGGCAACCCGCTGGTCAACGAGGTCGTGGTGCCCGCCGCGCTGAAGGACCGCTTCAACGCGCTGACGCCCGACCAGGACGCCAAGGTCCCGCAGTTGGTGGACCGGGTGAAGAACCCCGAGGTGCCGCAGCTGATCGAGAAGATCTACGGCCTCAAGGCCCCGGCGACGCCGCGCGACGACCTGGTGGAGATCTTCCTGACCGGCATCGCGAACGCGGCCGGCGGACCCATCAAGGCCGACCTCAACTCGCAGCTGCTCAACAAGGACGTGGACCCGAAGAAGTTCGTGCCCGCCGAAGAGCTGCGGCTCAACATGTCCGTCCCGCCCGCGGCCAAGCCCAACCGGCTCGGCGTGCTGGGCGGCGACCTGGCCGGATTCCCGAACGGGCGCCGGCTCTCCGACGACGTCGTGGACATCGAACTCCAGGCCCTGGAAGGCGCCGCGGTCACCGGCAAGCTCGTGCCCGCGCTCGCCAAGGGCGACATGGTCGACGTCAACAACAAGAACTTCGGCGCCGCCTTCCCCTATGTGGGATTGCCGGAGTACTGGGCGGTCAACCGCGCCCTGCCGAAGGGCTGAGCGCAGCCGGACGGTACCCGCACAAGTACGGCACGGCATGTACGACCACGCGGTCCTGGACCGGACCCGGGGCACTCCCCCGGGTCCGGCGACCGCCCGTCAGCCCGTCGGCTCTGGGGGATCCACCATGAACAAGCACGCGACCGCCCGGCTGGCGGCGGCCTTGGCAGCCGCCGCGGCCCTGCTCGTCGGCGTACCCGCGCTGGTCGCGCTGCCGGACCGGGGTTCCGCGGCGGCACCCGCGGCCGCGGTGCCGGCCGCACCGGACGCCGCCTCCGGGCGCGGCTCGCTCGCCGCCGTGATCGCGGCCGCACAGCAGAAGCTGCGTACCCGGCCCGACGATGCCCGTGCGCTCGCCACCTTGGGCGCGGCGTACGTCGAGCAGGCGCGGGTGACCGGCGACCCGACCTACTACCCGCGCGCGCAGCAGGCGCTCGACCGGGCGCTGGCCGGCTCGGTTCCCGGCGACGCGGCGTACGCGCCCGCGCTCGCCGCACAGGCCGCGCTCGCCAACGCCCGTCACGACTTCGGCCCCGCCCGCGACTTCGCCGCGCGCGCCGCAGCCGCCGAGCCCTACAGCGCCACTGCTTACGGCGCACTCGCCGATGCGCTCACCCAACTCGGCGCCGCGGCCGAGGCCACCGCGGCCGTCCAGCGGATGCTCGACCTGCGGCCCTCGGTCGCGGCGTTCACGCGGGCCGGATACGACCTGGAACTGCGCGGCGACCTGGCCGGGGCGCAGGCCGCCTTGCAGCGCGGCCTGGACCTGGCCGCTTCACCGGACGAGGTCGCATACTGCCACCGCTACCTGGCCGAACTCGCCCGTCGGCAGGGTGATCCGGCGGCTGCCGTAAGGCACTTCGACGCGGGGCTTGCCGCCGTTCCCGGCGACCCCGCGCTGCGGGCCGGGCGCGGCGCCGCACTGGCCGCGCTGCCCGGCGGCGCGGCCCGCGACCAGGCCCTCGCCGAGTACGCGGCCGCGACCGCTGCCCTGCCGGTCCCGCAGTTCCTCGCCGAGTACGGCGAACTGCTCGAATCCGCCGGCCGAGCGGATGAGGCCCGGGCGCAATACGACCTGTCTGCAGCGTCGTTCGCGCTCCTCGAAGCCAACGGGGCCGGCGACGACCTGGCCCGCGCCCAGTTCGAGGCCGACCACGGCGACCCCGCCGAGGCGCTGCGCCGTGCCGAGGCCGAGTGGGGCCGCCGGCAATCGGTCTTCACCGCCGACGCGCTCGCCTGGGCCCTGCACCGCAACGGCCGCGATGCAGAAGCCGTCGGTTATGCGCGCCGCGCCCTCGCGGACGGCTGGCGCGACCCGGTTCCGGTCCGGCACCTGGCCGAGATCGAACGGGCGCTGTCCGCCACGGGCGCGCCCCCGGTTGCCGCAACTCCCGGAGGTGCGTCGTGAAGTCGCGTACGAGGCAGCGCATCGGCGCGGTGCTCGGCGCTGCCGCCCTGACCGCGGTCGCGCAGGCCGGCGTCGGGGCACCGGCCGCCGAAGCCCACCCGCTGGGCAACCTGAGCGTGAACCAGTACCACGGGCTGACCGTGCGGCCGGACCGCGTCGACGACTTCGCGGTGCTCGACCTCGCCGAGATCCCGACCCGCCAGGAACGCGACCGCATCGACGGCGACCGGGACGGCACGGCGTCGGCCGCCGAGCTGGCCGCGTACGCCGCGGACTCTTGCGGACGCGTGGCCCGCGACCTGCGGATCACCGTCGACGGCCGGGCTTCGGTGTGGACCGTGACCGGGGTGCGCGCGGAACAGCAGCCGGGCAGCGGAGGATTGCCGACCACGCGCGTCGAATGCCGGCTGAGCGCGGCCGCGGCGCTGGACCGGCCCGCCCGGCTGGCGGTCTCCTCGCACCACCTCGCCGACCGGGTCGGCTGGCGGGAGTTCACCGCGGTGGGCGAGGGCGTCGCCCTGCCACTGGATGCGGCGCCGCGGGCCAGCACGAGCGGTGAGCTGCGCAACTACCCGACGGATCTTCTGTCGTCGCCGCTCGACCGGCGTTCCGTCGAGCTGGACGTACGGCCCGGCACCGACGCCGCCCCGGCCGGGGCGCGTGTGTCGACGCCGGAGGACTCGGTGCTCCCGGGCTTCGTGGCCGATGCCTACGACGCGGTCCAGGAAACCTTCGACGACCTCGTCGGCGCGGACGACATCACCGTCGGCGCCGGGCTGGCCGCGGTGCTCCTGGCCCTGCTGCTGGGTGCCTCGCACGCCGCACTTCCCGGGCACGGGAAGACCGTGATGGCCGCCTACCTGGCCTTGCGCAATGCGGACGGGCGCCGGCAGGGCGTGCGCGACGCGGTCATGGTCGGCGCCACGGTGACGCTCACGCACACCGCAGGGGTGCTGGCGCTGGGGCTGGCGTTGACCGCGTCGGCGTCGCTCACCGGCGAGTCGGTGCTGGCCTACCTGGGTGCCGCGAGCGGCATCCTGGTCGCCGCGGTCGGGGTGACGCTGCTGCGTGCGGCATTGCGGGGCACCGGCTTCGTGCACGGACACACCCACGAACACGGCCACGCGCACTCGCACGAGCACGGCCACGGGCACTCGCACGAGCACGGGCACGGGCACGGGCACGGGCACGGGCACGAACACGCCGGTCGCGAGCTTGTGTCGGCGGCCGCAACCGCCTTCCCCGGCACGGGTCACGGCCACCCGCACCCGCACGCCCATGCCCACCCGGGCACCCACGGGCCGGGGCATGAGCACGAGCACGACCACGCGCACACCCACACGCACCACCACGGCCCGGCCGACGGCCCACCCCCGCGCCGCCGCGTGCTCGTCGGCATGGGCATCGCCGGCGGGCTCGTCCCCAGCCCGTCCGCGCTGGTCGTGCTGCTCGGCGCCATCGCCCTCGGCCGCACGGCATTCGGCGTGCTGCTGGTCCTCGCGTACGGACTCGGCATGGCCGCGGTGCTGACCGCCGCCGGACTGCTGCTGGTCCGCGTACGCGACCGGGTGCGGCGCGGGGCCGTCTCCGGGCGTGCCGCACTCCTGGCCAAGGCCGCGCGGCCGGTCCTGCGCCGCACCCCTGTCCTCACCGCCCTTTTCGTGGTCGCCGTCGGGCTGGTCCTTGCCTGGCGCGGCCTGTCCGCACCTGCCGCCTTCGGCTGACCGCCGAGCACCCAGTTCCCGAGGGGGAATCGCCATGCGCACCACCACGACCCGGACGTCCGGGCGACGGCTCGCCGTCTGCGCCGCCGCCGTGCTCTTCGTCCTGACCGCCTGCTCCGGCGGAGGCGGGGACAAAAAGGGGTCCGCCCAGCCGGGCGGCGGAGGGGCCTTCGCCCCCGCCCCGGCGTCCGCAACCTGCCAGGAGCACCAGTCGCAGGACCCGGGCGCCGACTACACCTCCGCCGAGGAAGGCGACACCGCCAAGGTCTTCGAGCTGCTGCGGCACTACACGGCCAACGGCCTCAAGCCGTACTGCGACGGGAAGGGGCCGACCGCGCTGGACAAGACCTGGGCCGAGCTGTTCCTCGGCTTCGGTGCGGACCCCGCCTTGATCGCCCCGGAGCTGGGCGGCAATGGGCAGCCGCCCGGGGAGCCGATGGAGGACCCGGAGGCAGCAGAGGCGCCTGCCGCAGGCTGACCGCGTCCGCCCGACCGTCCCCGCGCGCACTCACGCGTTCACCCGGACGGCCGGACCGTGTCGCGCGTCTCATCCGGGGCCGCGGCCGTCCGGTCGCCGGGTACCTGCACACCCTCCGAAGAGGTCTAAACCAATTACGGATGGCCTCTTGTCAGCCCCGCCCGGTCACTGATTCGCTACAGGCGATAGAAGATGTCACGCAAAGTCTGCACGACGGAGGAAAACGCGTGAGTGACGCAGCCGAGAACCGCGAGGCACTGTCCAACCTGCTCAAAGAGGAGCGCCGCTTCGCTCCGCCCGCCGCGCTCGCCGCCTCGGCCAACGTCACGGCCGCCGCGTACGAGCAGGCCGCCGCCGACCGCCTGGGCTTCTGGGCCGAGCAGGCCGCCCGGCTGGACTGGGCGACCGCGCCCACCGAGACCCTGGACTGGTCGAACGCGCCGTTCGCCAAGTGGTTCGCGGACGGCAAGCTGAACGTCGCGTACAACTGCGTGGACCGGCATGTCGAGGCCGGCCTCGGCGACCGGGTCGCGATCCACTGGGAAGGCGAGCCCGGCGACAGCCGCACCATCACCTACGCCGAGCTGCAGCGCGAGGTGTCGAAGGCCGCGAACGCGCTCACCGGGCTGGGCGTGCAGGCCGGCGACCGGGTGGCGATCTACCTGCCGATGATCCCCGAGGCGGTCTTCTCGATGCTCGCCTGCGCGCGCATCGGCGCCCCGCACTCGGTCGTGTTCGGCGGCTTCTCCGCGGACGCGGTCTCGTCGCGCATCCAGGACGCCGACGCCCGCGTGGTCATCACCGCGGACGGCGGCTACCGCCGCGGCAAGGCGTCCGCGCTCAAGCCCGCGATCGACGACGCCCTGGCGTCCTGCCCGGACGTGCGCAACGTCCTCGTGGTCCGCCGCACCGGCGAGGACGTGGCCTGGACCGAGGGCCGCGACGTCTGGTGGCACGAGCTCGTCGACGCGCAGCCGGAGACCCACACCCCCGAGGCGTTCGAGGCCGAACACCCGCTCTTCATCCTCTACACCTCCGGCACCACGGGTAAGCCGAAGGGCATCCTGCACACCTCCGGCGGCTACCTCACCCAGGCGTCCTACACCCACCACGCGGTCTTCGACCTCAAGCCGGAGACCGACGTCTACTGGTGCACCGCGGACATCGGCTGGGTCACCGGGCACTCGTACATCGTGTACGGGCCGCTCTCCAACGGCGCCACCCAGGTCATGTACGAGGGCACCCCGGACACCCCGCACCAGGGCCGCTGGTGGGAGGTCGTGCAGAAGTACGGCGTCACGATCCTCTACACCGCGCCCACCGCGATCCGCACCTGCATGAAGTGGGGCGACGACATCCCCGCCAAGTTCGACCTGTCGTCGCTGCGCGTGCTCGGCTCGGTCGGCGAGCCGATCAACCCCGAGGCGTGGATGTGGTACCGCAAGAACATCGGCGGCGACCGCGCCCCGATCGTCGACACGTGGTGGCAGACCGAGACCGGCGCGATGATGATCAGCCCGCTGCCCGGCGTCACCGAGACCAAGCCCGGCTCGGCGATGCGCCCGCTGCCCGGTATCGCGGCCGACGTCGTGGACGACAACGCCGCGTCGGTGCCGAACGGCGGCGGCGGCTACCTCGTGCTCACCGAGCCGTGGCCGTCCATGCTGCGCACCATCTGGGGCGACGACGAGCGCTTCAAGGACACCTACTGGTCGCGCTGGGACGGGCTGTACTTCGCGGGCGACGGCGCCAAGAAGGACGAGGACGGCGACATCTGGCTGCTCGGCCGTGTCGACGACGTCATGCTCGTCTCCGGCCACAACATCTCGACCACCGAGGTCGAGTCGGCGCTCGTGTCGCACCCCAAGGTCGCCGAATCGGCGGTCGTCGGCGCCGCGGACCCGACCACCGGCCAGGCCATCGTGGCGTTCGTGATCCTGCGCGGCTCGGCCGCCGACGACGCGGGCGTGGTCGACGAGTTGCGCAACCACGTGGGCGCGACGCTCGGCCCGATCGCCAAGCCGAAGCGCGTCCTCATCGTGCCCGAGCTGCCCAAGACGCGGTCCGGCAAGATCATGCGCCGGCTGCTCCGCGACGTCGCGGAGAACCGCGAGCTGGGCGACGTCCAGACGCTGACCGACGCCTCGGTCATGGACCTGATCCAGACGAAGCTGCCGTCGGCGGCCTCGGAGGACTGAGCCGCCCGGCAAGCGACACGCCGCGGGCCCGGCCGGAGCGATCCGGCCGGGCCCGTCGGCCTGTTGCGGTCCAGAGATGTTGCGGTGCAGAGATACGGAAAGGGTCAGGAGACGGATGCCGGGCGGCCCCTTCAGGCCGACTCCTCCAGCCCGGTGAGCAGCCGGGCCACCGCAAGTCCGGTGTCCAGGTAGTCGACGAACACGTCGTTGTTGAGCGCGAACGGCGAGCGCCGCTCGCGGATTATCTTCACCGCGGTGGGGGCGTCGTAGCCCAGCTCGACCAGCACCTGCGCGACCACCAGGCCGGAGCGGTTGTAGCCGGAGTGGCAGCGCACCAACGTGCGGCGCCCGTCCCGCAGTCCCTGCCCGACGACGGCCGCCATCTCCTCGACGACCGCTATCTGCACGGGACTGAGCGGGTCGTCCGGTATCGCGGTGCAGTGGTGCTCGATGCCCTGGTTCGGGCCGTGCCCCTCGGCCGCGTACAAACTGACGACCAGATCGAACTGATTGCGTACGACGGCGGGTTCGTAGGCCCCATGCATCGTGCGGTAGTAGTGCCCGCCCATCCACAGGTTGTGGATGATCTCGTTCCACGGACTGTCCGGCCCCGGTACCTTGCGATCCTTCCCGCGGCTCTTCACAGCGTCTCCCCTCGCGTCCGGCCCGTCCGCGACGCTACCCGGGCGCACGCGCCCGGACGAGGGAAAAACCGGGGCGACCTGCGGCCGTCCGGCCGAGGACCGGGCGATCCTGGGCTTCGGCGCATATTGCGGGGCAGAATCCGGGACATGACGCCGGACTCCGAGGCACTGCGGCTGGCCGTCTACGACTCGTTCGCGACGACCGGCCGCGCGCCCACCCCCGCCGAACTCGCCCTGCGCCTCGCGGCGCCCGAAGACTCCGTGCGCCGCGGGCTGCGCGCCCTGCACGAGCAGCGCCATGTGGTGCTGGACGCCGGCGATCGCATCGTGATGGCCCACCCGTTCTCGTCCGTCCCTCTCGGGTTCTCGGTCATGGGCGCGCACACCTTGTGGTGGGGCGGCTGCGCCTGGGACGCGTTCGCGATCCCGCACCTGGTCGGCGGCGAGCCCGAGGTCCTGGTGGCGACCCGCTGCCCGGGCTGCGGCGCGCCGCTCGCCTGGGTGGTGGGCCGGGACGCCCCACCGCCCGGCGGGCACGTCGCGCACTTCCTGGTGCCGGCCGCGCACATGTGGGACGACGTCGTCCACACCTGCGGAAACCAGCGGCTCTTCTGCCGCCGCCGGTGCGTCGACGCCTGGCTCAAGGCCACCGGCGGCACCCCCGGGTACGTCATGGACCTGCCGACGCTGTGGCAGCTGGCCCGCGGCTGGTACGCCGGGCGCCTGGACCCGGACTACCGGCGCCGCGAACCGGCCGAGGCCGCCGCGTACTTCCGCGAGGCCGGCCTCGAAGGCCCGTTCTGGGGCCTGCCCGAGTAGCACGGTTTTCGGTGGCCGGCCCGATACCCGGACATTTCTTGTCGTTACACTGACGGGGTCGGGGCAGCCTCCGCGCGCCCGCATTCCGGTGCGGCGAGGGGGCACGGGCGCCCGATGCTCCAAGGGTCTCCTTCGCCCGGAGGCACGCCGGGAAGCCTGGTCGGCACAGGTGCGCACCGCGCATCTGCCTGTTTTGTCCGCAGCGCAGCGCGGTATACGCCTGCGAGCCGTCCGACCAGGAGGACCCCTTCGTGCGTTCCGCCATCCGCCGTACCTTCCTGCGGCGGCCGTCCACCCTCGCCGAGCGGAACTTCGTCGCGGACGCGCTGCGCACCGAGACGGTCGGCGGCGCGCTGCTCCTGATCGCCGCGGTCATCGCGCTGATCTGGGCGAACTCGGGGTGGAGCAGTGCCTACGAGGACCTGAAGAACTACACGGTGGGCCCCGAGGCCCTGCACCTGAACCTCTCGCTGGGCGCCTGGGCCTCGGACGGCCTGCTCGCGATCTTCTTCTTCGTGGCCGGCATCGAGCTCAAGCGCGAACTGGTGGTCGGCGAGCTGCGCACCCCGTCGGCGGCCGCCCTCCCGGTGATCGCCGCGGTGTGCGGCATGGCGGTGCCGGCGCTGTTCTACTTCGCGGTCAACGCGGGCGGCGACTCGCTCGAAGGCTGGGCGATCCCGACCGCCACCGACATCGCGTTCGCGCTGGCGGTGCTCGCGGTCATCGGCACGAACCTGCCGTCCGCGCTGCGCGCCTTCCTGCTCACCCTGGCCGTGGTGGACGACCTGCTGGCCATCATGGTCATCGCGGTCTTCTACACCGAGGACGTGAACTTCGCCGCCCTCGGGATCGCCGCGGCCGGCCTCGTGGTCTTCTACCTGATGCAGCGTCACCGGGTGCGCGGCTGGTGGTTCTACCTGCCGCTCGCGCTGGCGATCTGGACGCTGATCCACGAGAGCGGCGTGCACGCCACGGTCGCGGGTGTCGCGATGGGCCTGCTGATGCGGGTGCTGCCGGACGAGGACGAGAAGACCTCGCCCGCCGAGCACTTGGAGCATGTGGTCCGGCCCATCTCGGCCGGTTTCGCGGTCCCGGTGTTCGCGCTGATGTCGGCCGGCGTGGCGGTCTCCGCATCCGCACTGGCCGACGTCTTCACGCACCGCATGCCGCTCGGCATCGTGATCGGCCTGGTGGCGGGCAAGGCGATCGGCATCTTCGGCGGCACCTATCTGGCCGCCCGGTTCACCCGCGCGGAGCTCAACGAGGACCTGGCCTGGGCCGACGTCCTCGGCCTGGCGATGCTGGCCGGCGTCGGGTTCACCGTGTCGCTGCTGATCAGCGAACTGGCCTTCGAGGGCGAGGCGGGGATGACCGACCAGGCCAAGGCCGCGGTCCTGGTCGGCTCGCTGCTCGCCGCGGTGCTCGCCTCGGTCCTGCTGCGGATAAGGAACAACAAGTACCGCGCGCTCGTCGCGGAAGAGGACCGCGACGACGACGGGGACGGCATCCCCGACATCTACCAGCAGGACGCCGACGCGGCCCGGCAGGAGAAGCTGCGGCACCTCGACGGCTGACCCCGCAGCCTCCCGCTCCCGTCCGTTCCCATCCGTTCCCATCCGTTTCAATCCGTCCCACCCGTACGCCGTGCCCCGCTGGATCGCCGATACCGGGGCACGGCATGATCGGGGCTGACGCCGGACGACCGCCCCGAATGAGGAGAGAGCATGGCAGGCACCGAGAGGCCCCGCGCACAGGACGTGCCCGTCGACACCCAGCGGTCCCTGGGCGAACTGTTCTCGGACGCCACGCGCGACATGTCGACGCTGGTGCGCAGCGAGATCGAGCTGGCCAAGAGCGAGGTGAAGGTCAGCGCGATCCAGGTCGCCAAGGGCAGCGGTGCGTTCATCGCCGCGGGCGCCCTGCTGTTCTTCGCGTTCCCGTTCCTGAGCGTGGCGCTGGCGTACGGCATCCACGCGCTCGGCCTGGGCCTGGGCTGGTCGTTCCTGATCGTCGGCGGCTTCTACGTGCTGCTGGCGGTCCTGCTCGGCCTGTTCGGCGTGAAGTCGTTCAAGAAGGTCCGGGCGCCGGAGCGCACGATCCGCAGCACCCAGGAGACGGTCGCCACGCTCAAGAGCGTCGGCTGATCCGGCCCCCGCGGAGCCGCCTCGGCGGCGGCGACCTGCACACATGTGACGTACCGGGCGCGCCCGGCTCCACCGGCCGCGCGCCGAGATGTGCAACTCTGCTGGTGTGACGGTTCCCGAGAGCTCTGCGGTCAACATCGACGGTCCCTGGACCCACCGGGACATCTCGGCGAACGGTGCGCGCTTCCACGTCGCCGAGCTCGGCGAGGGCCCGGTGGTCCTGATGCTGCACGGCTTCCCGGAGTTCTGGTGGGCCTGGCGGCACCAGATGGAGGCGCTGGCCAAGGCCGGGTTCCGGGCCGTCGCGATGGACCTGCGCGGGTACGGCGGCAGCGACCGCCCGCCGCGCGGCTACGACCCGATCACCCTCGCCCTCGACGTCACCGGGGTGATCCGCTCGCTCGGCGAGCCGGACGCCATCGTGGTGGGCCACGGGCTCGGCGCGTCCCTGGCGTGGACCGCCGCGGTCCTGCGGCCCAAGCTGGTCCGCCGCCTGGTCGCGGTCTCGATGCCGCACCCGCGCCGGCTGCGCAGCGCGCTGCTCACCGACCGGCACCAGGTGGCCGCCGCCAAGCACATCTTCGCCTTCCAGCGCCCCTGGATCCCGGAGCGCCAACTGGTCCGCGACGACGCCGAGATGGTCGAGCGCCTGATGCGCGAATGGGCCGCACCGGGCTGGCCGGACGCGCCGACCGCGGAGCGCTACCGGCGCGCGATGCTCATCCCCGGCACCGCGCACTGCGCCGCCGAGCACTTCCGGTGGCTGGTCCGCTCGGTGCCGCGCCCGGACGGCCTGCAGTACGCGGCCCGCATGAAGACACCGGTCATGGTCCCGACGCTGCACCTGCACGGTGCGCTCGACAGCGCGATCCTGCCGCGCACCGCGGCCGGGTCCGGCCGCTACGTCGAGGCGCCGTACCGCTGGCGGCTGCTGGACGGCGTCGGCCACTTCCCGCACGAAGAGGCACCGGACACGTTCACCAACGAACTGCTGGGCTGGCTCAAGGACCCCGAGCCGGAGCGCTGAGCCGGACCCGTTGTGATCAAGTGGATCAACTGCACCGGATTTCCTGGCAGTTCTCTACAAACCGGGACGAGACCGGCGCATGAAATCCTGTGCGCATGGCATCCCGCGGTTATCCGCTGAAGCGCCTGGGTAGGCGCCGGAACATGAGCCGGACGTACCAATGGTCGTCCCCCGATCGTGCGGGGCACCTCGATGGACTCGTCGCCATACTGCGCCGGCGCGTGCGCTGGCTCTCCCTGCGCATACGCGCCCGGTAGCCCGCGGGCGGGCATCCGGGCGCGCGCTCGGCACGCGGGTGTCAGAGCGCGCAGCCCTGGGTGTCCACCGGCTTGGTGTTGCGGATCCCCGCCTCGACGTCCTCGCGGACCTCGTCGGCGGTGAGCGCGTAGCCGGTCGATTCGTCGTCCAGCGACTTGGCGAAGATGACGCCGTAGACCTTGCCGCTCGGCGAGATCAGCGGACCGCCGGAATTGCCCTGCCGCACCTTGGCGTACAGCGAATAGACCTCGCGGCTGACCGTGCCCCGCTTGTAGATGTCCGGGCCGCCCGCCTTGATCTCGGCGCGCACCCGGGCCGCCTCGACGTGGAACGCGCCGTTCTCCGGGAAGCCGATCACCAGGGAGTCGGCGCCCGGCTGCGCGTTCGCCTCGAACTCCAGCGGGGCCGCCTTGAGTCCGGGGACCGCCAGTACCGCGATGTCGCGGCGCCAGTCGTAGAGCACCACTTCGGCGTCGTACTGCTTGCCCTCGCCGCCGACCTGCACGGTCGGCTTCCGCACGCCGCCGACCACGTGCGCGTTGGTCATGACGCGGTTGGGGGCGAACACGAAGCCCGAGCCCTCGATGACCTTGCCGCAGCTCTTCGCGGTGCCGACGATCTTCACGATGCTGTCCCGGGACTTCTGCACCGCGGGCGAGGCGAGCAGCGCCTGGTCCGGCGGCGGGACCTGCGGGATGTCCTCGTGCACGAACGGGCTGAACACCTGCGGGAAGCCGTTGCTGTCCAGCAGGTTGCTGAACGACGAGAACCACGTGTCGGCGCCCTGCGGCAGGACCTGCTGGACCCCGCCGAGCACCTGCGACCCGCGCACCTCGCGGGCCACCGTCGGCATCGTGGACCCGGCCACCGACGAGCCGATCAGCCACACCACGACCAGCAGCGCGGACACGCTGACCACCGCACCGCCCGCGGCGTCCACGATGCGCGCCGGGGTCCAGGTCAGGTGGCGGCGCAGCCGGCTGCCCAGCGAGGTCGCCATCGCCTGGGTCAGGGTGGCCAGCACCAGCACGACGCAGATCGCCGCGATGGACGGCCCGAGCCCCGGCTCGAAGTGCTCCAGGATGTACGGCACCAGCCACATCCCGAGCACACCGCCGCCGAGGAACCCGATGAACGACAGCACACCGACGATGAAGCCCTGCCGGTAACCCGAGATCGCAAACGCGACGGCGGCGACGATGAGAATCAGGTCGAGGACGTTCACCGCTTCACGTTCTCACGGCGGACCGGCGGATGTCCGCAGCGGCGACCGGGTCGTCGACGTCGTGTGACGGATACCGGACATGCCTCGGGCCCGCCGGGTCAGGCGTCCTGACACCGCGTCAGCGCGCCGCGGACGGTCCGCGCACCCGGTGCGGCCGGTCCGGGCGGCCCGGTCTGCGGGCCCGGTCTGCGGCCCGCTCAGCGCGGCTCGATCACCGGCTCGATCACCGGCGCGCCCGCGATGCGCTGCTCGTAGCGGTCGCGGTCGCGGCCGGCCAGCCGCCACTCGGCCTCGGTCAGTTCGACCTGCCGGTCCTGGTCCCAGGGCCGCTCCCACCCGGCGAGGGCGAGCGTGCGGTCCAGCAGGCCCGCGGTGAAGCCCCAGACCACCATGTCCTCGACGAGGAACGCCGGGCCCAGGTAGCCGGTCGTGTGCCGCAGCCGGGCCCGGTTCGCCGGGTCGGCCAGGTCCGCGAGCGGCACCCGCACCACGCGCGCCACCTCGCCCTCCGACATCGGCGCCACCGGGCAGTCGTCCCGCCACCACGCCAGCACCGGGGCCACCACGAAGTTGCTCACCGGGATGTAGAGCGAGGGCAGCATGCCGAAGACCTGCACGCAGTCCGGGTCGAGGCCGGTCTCCTCGCGGGCCTCGCGCAGCGCCGCGTCCACCGGGCCGGCGTCCTCCGGGTCGATCGCGCCGCCCGGGAAGGCCGGCTGGCCGGCGTGCTTGCGCAGCGTGCCGGCGCGCTCCAGGAGCAGCACGTCGGGGCCGTCCGGGCCCTCGCCGAACAGCATCAGCACCGCGGCCTGCCGGCCGCCCTCGGCGGGCGGCAGGAACCGGCTCAGCTGCTCGGGGCGCACCGTCCGGGCGGCCTCCGCCACCGGCGTCAGCCAGTCCGGCAGGCCGTCCTCGACCAGCGGCGCGTCGTGCCTGGTCTCCGTCATTCGGTCCCCTCCCCTGGTGCCGCCCCGACGTCGGGTGCGGCCCCGGTCGCGAGCACCGGCTTCGCCGGTGGCCGAAGGCGCTGGCCGGGCTGCCCGGCCAGTTCGTACTTCAAGAGCTTGCGGGCCTTGACCGGATCGGTCTCCCCTTCCCCGAACGCGGGGCACAGCGGTGCGATTCCGCACGCGCCGCAGGCCGGCCTGCGCGCATGGCACACGCGCCGGCCGTGGAAGATCACCCGGTGCGAGAGCAGCGTCCAGTCCTTCTTCGGGAACAGCGCGCCGACCTCGTGCTCGACCTTGACCGGATCTTCCTCGGCGGTCCAGCCGAAACGCCGGGCGAGCCGGCCGAAGTGCGTGTCGACGCTGATGCCGGGCACGCCGTACGCCTCGCCGAGCACGACGTTGGCGGTCTTGCGCCCCACGCCGGGAAGCGTGACCAGATCGGCATGCTTGCGCGGCACCTGGCCGCCGAACTTGTCGCACAGTGCCTGGGAGAGTCCGATCACCGAGCGTGATTTCGCCCGGAAGAATCCGGTCGGCTTGATGATCGCCTCCAGCTCGGCGGACTCCGCCTGGGCCAGGGCCTCCGCGTCCGGGTACCGCGCGAACAGCGCCGGGGTGACGTTGTTGACGCTGCGGTCGGTGGTCTGCGCGGACAGCACCACGGCCACGAGCAGCTGAAATGCGTCGTCGTAGTCCAGCTCGCAGTGCGCTCCGGGATACAGCTCGCCCAGTTCCTTGTTGATGCGCCGGGCGCGGCGGACGAGGGCGAGGCGGCTCTCCGGCTTTTTGTCAGGCACCCGGCCAGAGTACGCAGACGGGTGCTACATATGAGGTGCGCACACTGTGCATACACCCGGTCACGAGGGGGATATGTCCGAGACACCCGGATGCCTCCGGATAGTGACTCGGACCACCCGCGTGAACAAACCTGATCCGCGTGCGTCAGACTGTGACCGATCGCACTGTTTGACCGCCAGGCTCCGATCGGGTGATCGGGACCGGCAAGGAGGGACCCCTCGTGGACGACGTTCTGCAGCGGGCGCCGCTGTTCGCGGCACTCGAGGACGAGGACGCCGCCGAGCTGCGTGCCTCCATGACCGAGGTGGGGCTCGAGCGCGGCGACTCGCTCTTCCATGAAGGCGACCCGGGCGACCGGCTGTACGTGGTCATCGAAGGCAAGATCAAGCTGCACCGCAGCTCGAACGACGGCCGCGAGAACATGCTCGCGGTGCTCGGCCCGAGCGAGATGTTCGGCGAGCTGTCCTTGTTCGACCCCGGACCGCGCACCGCCACCGCCACCGCGCTCACCGACGTACGCCTGCTGGGCCTGGGCCACCAGGACCTGCAGCCGTGGCTCAACGGCCGCCCGAAGGTGGCCCTGTCGCTGCTCCGCGCGATAGCCCGCCGCCTGCGGCGCACCAACGAGAGCCTGGGCGACCTGGTCTTCTCGGACGTGCCGGGCCGGGTCGCCAAGGCGCTCCTCGACCTGTCGCGCCGCTTCGGCGTGCCGGCCGAGGAAGGCATCCACGTCGCGCACGACCTGACGCAGGAGGAGCTGGCCCAGCTGGTCGGCGCCTCGCGCGAGACGGTCAACAAGGCGCTCGCGGACTTCGCCAGCCGCGGCTGGCTGCGCCTGGAGGCGCGGGCCGTGGTGCTGCTCGACGTCGAGCGCCTCTCGCGCCGCTCCCGCTGACGCATCGGGCCCCGGCCCGGATGCCGATGACCCGGCCGCTCCCGCGGACCGGGTCATCGGCATGCCCGCAGAACGCTGCGGGGCTGATGGGGGACGGCGCAGGGCCGGAGTGCGGGGCTGGGTCCGGGTCAGAAGCGGTCGCCGCGGGACTCAGGTGCGCGGGCCACGCTTTTGCAGGTAGTCCATTTGGGCGCGGACGGACATCTCGGCGGCCCACCACAGGCTCTGGTCCACGTTCGCGTACACCCGCTCGACCACCTCGCGGGCGGTGCGGTCGCCGAGCGCCATGGCCTGCTCGACCTGGACCAGGCGCTGCGCCCGGTGCTCCAGGTAGAACTCGACCACGCCGCGCGCGTCGTCCAGGACCGGGCCGTGCGCGGGCAGCACCCGGGAGACCTCGCCGGCGTCCACCAGGGCGCGCAGCCGGGCGAGCGAGTCCAGGTAGTCGCCGAGGGTGCCCTCGGGGTGCGCGACGACCGTGGTGCCGCGGCCCAGGATGGTGTCCCCGGTGAGCACCACGTCGTCGGCGGGCAGCACGAAGCTCAGCGAGTCCCAGGAGTGCCCCGGGGTGGCGATGACGCGCAGCTCCAGGCCGCCGGTGGTGACCACGTCGCCCTCGACCAGGCCCTCGCCGCCCAGCCGGTGCGCGGGGTCCAGGGCCCGTACGCCGCAGCCCGCGAGCTCGGCGAGCCGGGCCGCGCCCTCGGAGTGGTCCGGGTGGCCGTGCGTCAGCAGGATCTCGGCGACGCGTGCGCCCCGCTCCTCGGCCGCGGCGAGGACGGCCCGCAGGTGGCCCTCGTGCAGCGGGCCGGGGTCGATCACGGCGGCCCGGTCGGCGCCCGGTTCGAGGAGCAGCCAGGTGTTGGTGCCGTCCAGCGTCATGGCGTTCGCGTTGGGCGCCAGGACGCAGGTCGCCCGGTCCGTCGCGGGACCGGCCACGACCGGCCGCGGGTCGCCCGGGATGCGGTAGGAGTCCATGGCTCAGTGTGTCCGATCCGTGCGCGAGGCGGTCCGACGGGTCCCGGTCCGAAGGCCGGGCGGCCCGGCGGTCAGGCGGTGCCGAAGGGGTCCGGGATGCCGGGCCACTCGATGATCAGCCGCTCGCCCTCCAGGCGCGGACGGGCCATGATCGGCGCCAGGTCGCGGCCCGCCGAGGCGTCCTGCGCGGCGGCCGGGCTGGCGTACTCGGCGAGGTTGCGCAGCGTCTCGATGGTCGGCGGCAGCATGCCCAGCTCGCCGGCCTTGTGCCGGGCCAGGACGTCGGCGGGCTTGGCCCACGTCACCCGGTCGGCCTCGCCGGACACGTCGCGCGTGCGCTGCCCCTCGGGCAGCGTCGCGACGAAGAACCAGGTGTCGTAGCGGCGGTCCTCGAACTCCGGGGTCACCCAGCGCGACCAGCCGCCGAGCAGGTCCGAGCGCAGCACCAGGCCGCGCCGGTCGAGGAACTCGGTCAGGCCCAGCGTGCGGTCCACCAGGGCGGCCCGGTCGGCTTCCCAGTCGTCGCCGGTGGTGTCCGAGACGACCGAGGCGGTATCCGGGCCGGCCAGCAGCACGCCGGACTCCTCGAAGGTCTCGCGCACCGCGGCCGCCACGATCGCCCGGGCCTCGGCGGACGAGGTGCCGAAGCGCTTGGCCCACTCGTCGGGCGACGGCCCGGCCCACGCCACCTCGTGGTCGGCGTCGCGCGGGTCCACCGCGCCCCCGGGGAACGCGTACATCCCGGCGGCGAACTTCATCCCGGCGTGCCGGCGCAGCAGGTAGGCCTGCGGTCCGTCGGCCCGTTCGCGCAGCAGCACGACGGTCGCCGCACGGCGCGGCTCGGCGGGGGCGAACTCGCCGGCCAGGATGGCGCGGGCGCGCTCGATCCAGGACGCGGGCATGGCAGGCGTGGTCATGCGCGGATGCTACGCGCCGTCGAGCCGATTTGACAGGGCGTCAGTTCCGGCCCGGCGCCCGGTCCGGACACGGCCCGGACACGGCCCGGACACGGTCGGGACGCACCCGAGGCACGGTCGGAACCCGCTCGGAGCGCCGTCGGAGCGCGGTCGGGCGGCTGCGCCACGGCAGCCGCCCGGCCGGTTCGCGCGGTTCCGCGCGGGGCTCACACGACCTCGACGACGATCTCCACCTCGACCGGCGCGTCCAGCGGCAGCACCGCGGCACCCACCGCGCTGCGGGCGTGCCGGCCCGCCTCGCCGAAGACCTCGCCGAGCAGCTCGCTGGCGCCGTTGATGACACCCGGCTGCCCGGTGAAGCCCGGGTCCGAGGCCACGAAACCGACCACCTTGACCACCCGGCGCACCAGCGCCAGGTCGCCGATCTCGGCCTTGACCGCGGCCAGCGCGTTGAGCGCGCAGCGCTGCGCGAGGGCCTTGGCCTCCTCCGGCGTCACCTCGGCCCCGACCTTGCCGGTCTGCGGCAGCTTGCCGTCGACCATCGGCAGCTGGCCGGAGGTGTAGATGTAGTTGCCGGTGCGGAGCGCCGGGACGTACGCGGCGACCGGAGCCGCCACACCCGGCAGCGCCAGACCGAGCTGCGCGAGCCGGTCCTCCGGGTGCACGAACTCCGTCACGACTGCTTCTCCCGCTTGAAGTACGCCACCAGGTTCTCCGGGTTCGGACCCGGCACGACCTGCACGAGCTCCCAGCCGTCCTCACCGAAGGTGTCGAGGATCTGCTTGGTGTTGTGGATCAGCAACGGCGCGGTGAAGTATTCCCATTTCTTCATGGCACGGGACTCTAATGTCTGGGCGCCCCGCCCTTTGCCAGGTCCGCTACGGCGCCGCGACGGCGCGCCACGGGACCGGGCTGGAGAGCACCATCGTGCTGGACGGCGTGCCGTGCTCGGCGAGCCGGTCGATGAGCGCCTGGAAGTCGTGCATGGTCGGCGTGGCCACCATCAGCAGGCAGCACGCGTCGCCGGTCACCCGGTGCAGCTGCAGCAGTTCGGGCCAGTCGCGCACCTCGTCCGCATCGCGGCGCAGCAGGCAGCCGGGCCCGTAGCAGTTCATCCGGACCAGCGCGACGACGCCGCGGCCGGCCGCCGCCGGGTCGACGTGCGCGTGGTAGCCGGTGACCACCCCGGCGCGCTCCATGCGGCGCACCCGGTCCGCGACGGTCGGCGCGGACAGGCCGACCCGCCGCGCCAGTTCGTTGTACGACACGCGGGCGTCGCGCTGGAGCTCGTCCAGGAGCCGGCGGTCGGTCGCATCCAGTGCCATCAAGGGGCCTTTTCGATCGGCAAGGATTCCTCGGGATTCTTTTCCTATCGTAAGACGATCAGCCCCCTGGCCCTTCGAACGACCATTCCCAGATGCCGGGCGCCACGCTTCGATAAAGGCACTCAAGGAGGTGTGGGTCATGGTCAGCACAACCGCAGGTGCCCCGGTCGACATGGCAGGGGTGTGCCCGATGGGCGGTGGAGGTCCGGCGCAGGCGCCGCGCACCGCGTACCCGGACGCGCCTCCGTACTCGAACTACATCGGGCTGGACCAGCTGCTGAGCCTGCAGCACCCGCGCACCGACGAGCCGACCGAGATGTCCTTCGTGATCGCCTCGCAGGTCATGGAGTTGCTCTTCGCGCTGCTCAAGCACGAGTGGACCACCGCCCGCGACCTGCTCGACGCGGACGAGACCGCGGAGGCCACCCGCGTGCTGCGGCGCAGCGTGCGGCAGGCCGACGTGCTGGTGAACTCATGGGACCTGCTCGCCACCCTCACCCCGGCCGAGTTCGGCGCGTTCCGCGAGGCGCTCGGCGAGGCCTCCGGCTTCCAGTCGCACCTGTACCGCGAGCTGGAGTTCATGCTCGGCTACAAGCGGCCCAACATCATCCGGCCGTACGCCGGGGTGCCCGAGGTGTACGCCCAGCTCGACGCCGCCCTGCACGCCCCGAGCCTGTACGACGCCACGCTGGCCGCCCTGCACCGCCGCGGCCTGCCGGTGCCCGAGCACAAGCTGACCGGCGACCGCACCGCCGCGTACGAGCCCGACCCGGGCGTCGAGCAGGTCTGGGCCGAGGTCTACGCGACCGGCACCGCGCACCCCGACCTGCGCGACCTGGGCGAGGCGCTCACCGACCTCTCGGAGCGCTGGACGCGCTGGCGCGAGCGGCACCTGGCCGCGACGTTGCGGGCGCTCGGCAACCGGCCCGGCACCGGCGGCTCGTCGGGGGCGGAGTGGCTGGAGCGGACCGTGCGTGTCCGGGCATTTCCTGACCTGTGGACAATGCGTACCTCCGTGATCTGACGCGCCCGACACATAGCCCGGCGCCCGGCCGGACACACACCGCTGCATCCGAGCCGTACCGAACCGACCCTGGGGGACCGACCGTGCCCGACACGTCCCGCGCCCACGCCCTGGAACTCGACGCCCGCGACCCGCTCGCCGGGCTGCGCAAGCGCTTCCGCCTCCCGGCCGGGGTGATCTACCTCGACGGCAACTCGCTCGGCGCGCTGCCCGACGACGTCCCCGGCGCCCTGGACGACGTCGTCCGGCAGCAGTGGGGGGTCGGGCTGATCCGGTCCTGGAACGACGCCGACTGGTGGAACGCCCCGACCCGGGTCGGCGCGGCCATCGCCCCGGTCATCGGCGCGGCCCCCGACCAGGTGGTGTGCGGCGACTCGACGTCCGTGCAGCTGTTCAACACGATGATCGCCGCGCTGCGCATGCGGCCCGGCCGCAACGTCATCCTCACCGACCCGGCCACCTTCCCGACCGACGCCTACCTGGCCGACTCGGTGGCGCGGCTGTGCAACGCCGAGGTACGCCGGGTACCGGCCGCCGAGGCCGCCGCGGTGCTGGCCGCGGACGGGGCGGACATCGCCCTCGCCGCCTACAACCACGTCGACTACCGCACCGGCGAGCTGCGCGACCTGGCCGGCATCACCGCCGCGGCGCACGCGGCCGGCGCGCTGGTGCTGTGGGACGTGTGCCACACGGCCGGCGCGGTGCCGATCGACGCGGACGCGCACGACCTGGACTTCGTGGTCGGCTGCTCGTACAAGTACCTGTCCGGCGGTCCCGGCGCGCCCGCGTTCCTGTACGTGGCCCGCCGCCTGCAGCAGGACTTCGACCCGGCGCTCACCGGCTGGCACGGGCACGCCGAGCCGTTCGCCATGGAGTCCGGCTACCGCCCCGCGGACGGCATCTCGCGCGGCCGGATCGGCAGCCCGCCGCTGCTCAACATGCTGGCCCTGGAAGCCGCGCTCGGCGTCTTCGCGGAGACCGACATGGCCGCGGTCCGGGCCAAGAGCCTGGCGCTGACCGACCTGTTCATCGCCTGCGCGGACGAGCTGGGCCTGGAGGTGGCCACGCCGCGCGAGCACGCGCTGCGCGGCAGCCAGGTCGCGGTCCGGCACGACGCCGCGCACCCGATCATGGCCGCGCTGATCGACCGGGGCGTGATCGGCGACGTGCGGCCGCCGGACATCCTGCGGTTCGGCTTCAACGCGCTGTACGTGTCCTACGCCGACGTGGTGGACGCGGCCGCGGTGCTCGGCGACATCGTGGCGACCGGGGCGCACCTCGACCCCAAGTACGCGGTCCGCTCCACCGTCACCTGACCGCCCCGCACGTGATGCCCGTCACCCGCACGGACCGCGCGCGGTTCGGTGCGCCGGAGGGTGGTTAGTCTCGACAGTGTGAGCCAGGTGACCGAGCACGACAGCCCCCGCGAGCCGGGCGCGGACTCCGACTGGGAGGGCGTCCGCCTCCACGTCGTCAGCGGCAAGGGCGGCACCGGCAAGACCTCGGTGGCCGCCGCGCTGGCCCTCGCCCTGGCCCGCGGCGGACGCCGGACGCTGCTGGTCGAGGTGGAGGGCCGGCAGGGCATCGCGCAGCTCTTCGAGACCGCGGAACTCCCCTACGAGGAGCGCAAGATCGCGGTGGCGCCGGGCGGCGGCGAGGTGTTCGCGCTGGCCATCGACCCCGAAGAGGCCCTGCTCGACTACCTCGACATGTTCTACCACCTGGGCCGCACCGGTAAGGGCCTGAAAAAGCTCGGCGCGATCGACTTCGCGACCACCATCGCGCCCGGTCTGCGCGACGTCCTGCTGACCGGCAAGGCGTGCGAGGCGGTGCGCCGCCGGCTCAAGGGCGAGCGCGGCGACAAGGGCCCGTGGGCCTACGACGCGGTCGTCATGGACGCGCCGCCGACCGGCCGGATCAGCCGCTTCCTCAACGTCAACACCGAGGTCGCCGGGCTGGCCCGGTTCGGCCCGATCCACTCGCAGGCCGAGGCGGTCATGCGGGTGCTGCGCTCCCCCGAGACGGCCGTCCACCTGGTGACGCTGCTGGAGGAGATGCCGGTCCAGGAGACCGTGGACGGCGTCGCCGAACTGCGCGGCACCGGACTCCCGGTGGGCGGCGTGGTGGTCAACATGGCCCGGCCGCCGCTGCAGGCCGACGACGAGAACGACGCGGGACGCCGCCTCACCCCCGAGCTCCTGGACGCCGGGCTCCGGGCGGCCGGCGTCCGGCCCACCAAGGCCCTGGTCGCCGCCCTCCTCGGCGAGGCGGACGAGCACGCGAGCCGGATCGTGCTGGAGACCGAGGAGCGCCGCACCGTGCGCGGCCTCGGCCTGCCGGTGTACGAGCTGCCGCTGCTGCCCGACGGGGTGGACCTGGGCGGCCTGTACCGCCTCGCCGAACGCCTGCGCGAACAGGGAGTGGCATGACCCCCGTGGCCGACAGCCCGGCAAACAGCACGTCCAGGAGCCCGTCCAGGAGCACCGCCAAGGGCAAGGCCGCCGCCCCCGCCCGGGGCTCCCGGCCGGTGCCGCAGCTGGACATCGACCCGCTGATCGACGACCCGGACACCCGCATCGTGGTGTGCTGCGGCTCGGGCGGCGTCGGCAAGACCACGACCGCGGCCGCACTCGCCCTGCGCGCCGCCGAACGCGGGCGCGACGTCGTGGTGCTGACCATCGACCCGGCGCGCCGCCTGGCCCAGTCGATGGGCCTGACCGAGCTGGACAACACGCCGCGCAAGGTCGCCGGGGTCGACGAGACCAAGGGCGGCAGCCTGCACGCGATGATGCTGGACATGAAGCGCACGTTCGACGAGATCGTCGAACAGCACGCGGACCGCGACCGGGCCCGGCAGATCCTGGAGAACCCCTTCTACCAGTCCCTGTCGGCCGGCTTCGCGGGCACGCAGGAGTACATGGCGATGGAGAAGCTGGGCCAGCTGCACGCCGGCGGCAGCTGGGACCTGATCATCGTGGACACCCCGCCGAGCCGCTCCGCGCTGGACTTCCTCGACGCGCCGCAGCGCCTCGGGTCGTTCCTGGACGGCCGGCTCATCCGGATACTGTCCGCCCCCGCGAAGGTCGGCGGGCGCGGCGCGCTGAAGTTCCTGTCCGCGGGCATGGGGCTCATGACCGGGGCGCTGAACAAGGTCGTCGGCGCGCATCTGCTCACCGACATCCAGACCTTCGTGGCCGCGCTGGACACGACCTTCGGCGGCTTCCGCAAGCGCGCGGACGCCACCTACAAACTGCTGCAGGCGCGCGGCACCGCGTTCCTGGTGGTCGCCGCACCGGAGAAGGACGCGCTGCGCGAGGCCGCGTACTTCGTCGAACGCCTGGCCGCCGAGTCGATGCCGCTGGCCGGGCTGGTGCTCAACCGCGTGCACGAGACGGACGCGGCGCAGCTGTCCGCGGAGCGCAGCGCGGCGGCCGCCGAGACCCTGCTCGAACAGGCCCTCGACGAAGACGAGGCACCCAGCGAGGACGGCCCGTCCGCGGAGGATCTGCGGCTGGTGGCCGGACTGCTGACCCTGCACGCCGAACGCCTGCGCATGATCGGCCGCGAGGAGCGGGTCCGCACCCGCTTCACGTCGATCCACCCGGAAGTGCCGCTGGTCGAGGTGCCCGCGCTGCCCGGCGACGTGCACGACCTCGACGGACTGCGGGCCATCGGCCGCCACTTGGGGTGAACGCGGCGGCGCGGAGCAGCCGGCCCCGGGCGTTCGGCCCGGGCCGGCAGGGCAGGGCGTACCGCCGCGACCGTGCCGGCTCGACGCGGCACCCGGGTCCCCGAGCCGGGGCCTGACTCCCGGGCCCGTGGACCATAGGTGCGCGTCGGTGCGGCAGGGCCAGATGCGGCAGCGGCCCTCGGGTGTGCGTCAGCCTGCGGCGCGCAGGCCGATGTTGTCGTGGTAGTCGGCGTGGATGTCCCGCTCGTACTCCTCGCGGGCCGTCTCCAGGAGCCTGCGCCAGGAAGTGACGGTCGGCCGGCGGCGCAGCAGTGCCCGCCGTTCCCGCTCGGTCATCCCTCCCCAGACACCGAACTCGACGCGATTGTCGAGGGCGTCGGCCAGGCATTCGGTACGCACCGGGCATCCGGTGCATACAGCCTTTGCGCGATTTTGGGCCGCCCCCTGCACGAACAGCTCATCCGGATCGCTGGCGCGGCACGCGGCCAGTGCGTTCCAGTCGGTAACCCAGCTCATGCTGGTGCCGTCCTCTCCCGATTCGAGGCTCCCCCTACGGCGGCGACGGGAAATCCCGTTGCCAAGCAGGACGCTACGAAAAGACGGGCGCGCGCAACAGCCCCTACTGGGCAGTCATCAATGACCCGGACGGACTATGCGCAAATATGGACCCACCCGTCCGGGTGAAAAGTCTTGCGCGACCTGCGGGTATGCCCGGGAGTTCACCGCCGCGGGCGTGCCGGGTAGATCCCGCCTTGGCCCGAATTCACTCGATAGGGTGAAGGAGGTGTGGGGAGCTGTCCCCCGGCTGCTGTTACAGACTAGGCGAAGTCCCTGCGCCGTGCGGCAGGTTTCGGCACGTAGTCTGTGGCGCATGGCCCGTACCCCCTCCGGCACGACCCGCCCCGGCGCCCCCGGTCGAGGTCCCGCGCGCCCCAAGTCGTTCATAGGCTTCACCGGCCGCCTGGCGGCCTTCATCGGTGCCAGCATCCTGGCCGGTGCACTCGTCGCGGGGATCGCCCTGCCCATCGTCGGAGGCCTCGGGCTGTCCGCGAAAGCCGGTGCGGAGAACTTCGACGACTTCCCGAACGAGCTCGAGGCGCCGTTCCTGGCCCAGCCGTCGTACATCTACGACGCGGCCGGGAACGCGCTCGCGACCGTGTACAAGCGCTACCGCATCCTCGTCGACCTGAACGAGATCTCGCCGCAGATGCAGAAGGCCATCGTGGCCATCGAGGACTCGCGGTTCTACCAGCACGGGCCGATCGACCTCAAGGGCACGCTGCGCGCGCTGATCAAGAACCAGTCCGGCGGCGAGGTGCAGGGCGGCTCCAGCCTGACCCAGCAGTACGTGAAGAACATCTTCGTCGAACTCGCCGGCGACGACCCCGCCAAGGTGGCCGACGCCACCAAGCAGGAGCTCTCCCGGAAGATCAAGGAGCTGAAGTACGCGATCGGGATGGAGCAGCGCTTCAGCAAGAACGAGATCCTCGAGCGCTACCTCAACATCATCCCGTTCGGCCAGCGCGCCTTCGGCGTCGAGGCCGCTTCGTACCGCTACTTCGGCAAGAAGGCCAAGGACCTGACGCTGCCCGAGGCGGCACTGCTGGCCGGCATCGTCAACGCGCCGACCAAGTACGACCCGATCACGCAGCCGGTGGCCGCCAAGGAGCGCCGCAACATCGTGCTGCAGCGCATGGCCGAACTGAACGTCGCCTCGCGCGAAGAGGTCGACGCCGCCAAGGCCACCGAGCTCAACCTCAAGGTCCAGCCGCTGCAGCAGGGCTGCATGATGGCGAACGCGGCCAACGGCGCGGCGTTCTTCTGCGACTACGTCGAGAACGTCATGCAGAAGGACCCGGTCTTCGGCAAGACCCAGGAGGAGCGCGACGCGCTGTGGCGCGCCGGCGGTCTGCGCATCAAGACCACGCTCGACCCGAAGATGCAGGAGGCGGCCTACAAGGCGGCCACCAAGGGCGTGCTGCAGAAGGAAGACGTCGCGGACGCGATCGTGATGGTCGAGCCGGGCACCGGCAAGATCAAGGCGATGGCGCAGAGCCGGCCGTACGGCTTCGACGAGAACGCCAACGAGACGTCCATCAACTACTCGGTGGGCAAGGACATGGGCGGCTCGGCGCTGGGCTTCCAGCCCGGCTCGACGTTCAAGCCGATCACCGCGGCCGCGGCGCTGGAGGCCAACTTGGGCCCCGGCACCAAGTACACGACCTCGTCGTACATCATGAAGTTCGACGACCAGTGGTTCAGCACCTGCGAAGGCAAGACCAAGGGTGACGGCTGGGACGGCAAAAAGGGTCTGAAGAACGAGACCCAGAGCGAGTTCGGCACGTACGACATGCAGACCGCGCTCAAGTACTCGATCAACACCTACTTCGTCATGCTGGAGCAGAGCGTCGGCATCTGCCCGGTCGCCACGCTCGCGCAGAGCATGGGCGTGACGGTCGGCGACGGCAAGCCGCTGAGCCAGGTCCCCTCGCTGACCCTGGGCAGTGAGACGGTCACCCCGCTGAGCATGGCCAACGCGTACGCCACCTTCGCCGCCCGCGGCAAGTACTGCGCGCCGGTCGTCATCACCGAGGTCGCCCGCCTGGACGGCAGCAAGATGCCGGTCCCGGAGGCGAACTGCCGCCAGCTGATGAAGCCGGAGAACGCCGACATCATCAACGAGCTGCTCACCGGCGTGACGGAGAGCGGCACCGGCACCAAGGCCGGTCTGCCGGACCGCGCCAATGCCGGCAAGACTGGTACCACCGACAAGAAGACCAACGCCTGGTTCGTCGGCTACACCCCGCAGCTCTCCACCGCGGTCTGGGTCGGCCACCCCAAGAAGCCCACCACCATGGAGCCGCCCGGCGGCATCTACATCGGCGGGCAGAAGCGCACCCAGGTCTTCGGTGGCGCGATCCCCGGTCCGATCTGGAAAGACGCCATGAGCCAGGCCCTGGCGGGCCAGCAGAAGCTCAACTTCACCCCGGTGCCGCAGGGCGTGATACCGCCACCGGCCGAGCAGCACCCGAAGCCCGACGACGGCAAGCCCGAGGACCCGAACAACCCCGGCGGCCAGCCGGGGCAGCCGGGCCAGCCCGGCGGACCGGGCGGCCCCGGCGGTCCGGGAGGCCAGCCCCGCTAGTAGTACCGCGCTCCTCGAGCCGGCTTCCCGGCCCGAGGAGTACACCGGCACAAAGACGCCGGGTGCCGCGTAAGTCGCCTTACGCAGCACCCGGCGTCGTGCGTTTCCCGGCGGCTCCGCGCCGCGCGGCGTCAGCCCGCCAGCTGGCTCTTGATCTCCGCGGCGATCCGGCCGCCCTCGGCGCGGTCCCCGACCTTCGGCCGCACGACCTTCATGACCGCACCCATCGCGGACGGGCCCGAGGCGCCGGTCTCCGCGATGGCGGCCGCGACGATCTCCTTCAGCTCCGCGTCGTCCAGCTGCTTGGGCAGGTACTCGGCGAGGATCTCGCCCTCGGCCCGCTCCCGCGCGGCCGACTCGGCACGCCCGCCCTGCTCGAACGCCTCCGCCGCCTCGCGGCGCTTCTTCGCCTCGCGCACGACGATCTTCAGCACCTCGTCGTCGGAGAGCGTCCGCGCTTCCTTGCCCGCGACCTCCTCGTTGGTGACCGCGGTCAGCGTGAGGCGCAGGGTCGAGGAACGCAGCTCGTCACGGGCCCGGATGGCCTCGGTGAGGTCGCTCTGGAGACGGCTCTTGAAGGTACTCATGCCCCCAGTGTCGCAGCCGCCCCGTTCCGCTCCCCACCCAATTAGCCGCGTGCCCGCCTTCCGGCCCAAAGCCCCCGGACCAGCGGCTCCCGGCCCAGGCCATCCTCTGGAACCATAAGAAGAATGGACACGAAGTTTGCGCTGCCGCTGGGCATCGCCGCCACGGGGGCTGCCTGCCTGACCTACGCAGCCGCCTACGAGGCCCGCTCCTTCCGCCTGCGCCGCGTGGAGGTGCCGGTCCTCCCCCGCGGCATGCGCCCGCTGCGCGTGCTCCAGGTCTCCGACATCCACATGGTGTGCGGGCAGCGCAAGAAGCAGGACTGGCTGCGCCGACTGGCCGCCCTCAAGCCCGACTTCGTGCTCAACACCGGCGACAACCTCTCCGACCCCGAGGCGGTCCTGGAGACCCTCGACGCGCTCACCCCGCTGATGGACCTGCCCGGCGCGTACGTCTTCGGCTCGAACGACTACTTCGGCCCGCGCCCCAAGGACCCCACCGGCTACCTGCGCCGCGACGACGGCACCCGCACCCTCGGCCCGGAGAACCCCTGGCAGGAGCTGCGCGACGGCTTCGACCGGGCCGGCTGGGAGAACCTCAACAACGCCCGCGGCCGCCTCAAGCTCGACGGCGCCGAGATCGAACTGGTCGGCCTCGACGACCCGCACATCGACCGGGACCGCTACGAGCTCGTGGCCGGCGGCCCCGACCGCGCCGCACAGCTCTCCCTCGCCGTCGTCCACGCCCCCTACCGCCGCGCCCTGGACGCCTTCACCGCCGAGGGCTACCCCCTCGTCATCGCGGGCCACACCCACGGCGGCCAGGTCTGCGTCCCCTTCTACGGCGCCCTCACCACCAACTGCGACCTCGACCGCAAGCGCGCCAAGGGCCTCTCGCGCTACGAGTCCGCCGGCAACGAGACCTACCTCCACGTCTCCGCCGGCTGCGGTACGTCCCGCTACGCCCGCTTCCGCTTCGCCTGCCCCCCGGAAGCCACCCTCATGACCCTGACCCCCGCCTGACCTGCACTTTCGCCCCGGCCTAAACCGGATTTCGCCTCAGCCCCCAGGTCCGCTAAGCTGAACGCGCATCAAACGGGGTGTGGCGCAGCTTGGTAGCGCGCTTCGTTCGGGACGAAGAGGTCGTGGGTTCAAATCCCGCCACCCCGACGTGAGATGTATGAAGAGCCCCGCCGGAGAAATCCGGCGGGGCTCTTCGCATGGTGCGCTCGGTGACATGCTCCCCGCCGACGTCCGATCCGGCTCGAACGGCCGCGGACTTCATCAGTACCGGTGACTCGCACCGCCGCATCGGCCGACGTCGTCCCTGGCGTCTAGACTCCAGCCCCATGAACAGCCCGGGGAAACAGGTCCATGATCTCGACGGGATCCGCATTCTGGATCTGTTCGCCGGTCCCGGCGGGCTCGATGTCGCCGCACACTTCCTGGGTTACAAAAGTATCGGCGTCGAGTGGGACCTGAACGCCTGCGAGACGCGCTACGCGGCAGGTCTTCCGACCTTCCACGCCGATGTCCGGGTGATGCGCAAGACGCGCTTCGACGAGGTCCCCGAATCGGTCGACGTTCTCACTGGCGGGCCGCCTTGCCAGTCCTTCTCGGTTGCGGGAAGAGGTGCCGGGCGACGCGCCCTGAAGACTGTGGAGGACTTCCTCCATCGACTCGTGGCCGGGGAGGACGAGGCCACGATCGACAAAGAGCTCGCCGATCTCGACCCACGCACCGCCTTGGTTCTGGAGCCCTTGCGATGGCTCCTCAAAGCCATCGAGACCAAGGACCGCAGCCCGTACCGCGTGATAATCCTGGAGCAGGTGCCCACGGTCGGGCCGCTGTGGGAGGTCTACCGGACCCTGCTGCGCAGCGGTGAGGGCCGTCTTCAGGGAATCAAGTACGAGGCCGAGTGCTGGGAACTGAAGACCGAGCAGTTCGGGGTCCCGCAGACACGTACCCGAGCCGTGCTCATCGCTCGGCTGCCTGAGCTCGGGGCCGTCACGGCTCTCGAGGCGACCCATCGGGCCTTCGAGCTGCATCGTGGCAGGCGCGGCGAAGCCCCGGCCGGCCTCTTCTCGTCCGGCGCCGAACTTCCCACCGGCAAACGTCCTTGGGTCTCGATGGCGGACGCCCTCGACGCGGCGAGCAAGCTTCCGAACTCTCCTGTGAATGTGTCCCGCCTCCGAACGGGTGGCGAGACGAAGTTCTTCGTGGTCTCGAACTACGGCTCCGGAGGCGATCCGAAGAAGCGGGGCAAGCGCCTGTCCACCGAACCGGCGTTCACGGTGACCGGCAAGATCTCCCGCAACCGCATCCACAAGGTCGGCGCGGACCACGAAGCCGAGCGCGGCGACCGGTTCACCATCCCCGAGGCGGGGGTCCTCCAGACCTTCCCGCACAACTTCCCCTGGTCGGGCAAGGACCAGAGCCAGCAGGTCGGCAATGCCGTGCCGCCACGGCTGGGCATGCACATTCTCGGGATGGCCTTGCGCGACAGCGCCCCCTCGGACGGCGAACTCACGGCCGCGCAATCCTGGCCCCCGGTCCCGCAGCCGACCACCGACGCGTTGCGGCGGATCGGATGCGGCGACCGAAGCACCTGCCCCCCCGACTCGCACAAGGTCAGTCGCCGGCGTTCGAAACCCTCCCCCTGACCTCGGTGTCGGCGAACAGCTCGGCGAAGTGACCGGCGAGCCATTCGACGGATTTCTCCGGAGCCGGCTGCTCCTCGGGACCCTCCGGAAGAACTTCCCGAGGCGAC
The DNA here is from genome assembly GCF_021502675.1 of Yinghuangia soli. Classification (GTDB taxonomy): domain Bacteria; phylum Actinomycetota; class Actinomycetes; order Streptomycetales; family Streptomycetaceae; genus Yinghuangia; species Yinghuangia soli. The sequence continues at coordinate 38,137 of NZ_JAKFHA010000010.1, read as the reverse complement.
GGAAGAGCCGATTCGGCAGTGGCGATCCAGTCCCGCATCGGTTCCCCGTCACGTTCCACATCCGGAGCGACGACGTCGTACATCAGGGTCGCCGCCGCGGCATTGACGGCGGAGGTCAAGGCGTTCACGTCGCGGCCGGTCCGCACGATCCCCCGCTCCAGCAACCTGACCAGCGCCAGCGCGGTAGGGCGATGGTCGATCACGTCCAACCGAAGCGCGGAGTTGAGCATGTCCTGGTTGCTGCAGGCCACGGTCACAGGTCGATAGTCGGAACCCTCGCGGAACAGCTCGGCCGCCCACCAGAGCCGCGCGAACGCCTGCTTGTAGTGCGCGCCGAAGAACCGATCACGCGCCACGCGACCATGTGACGTGTCCCCTTTCGCCTCGGACTGATGGCGCCACACGACGTAGTCCGGCGCCACGCCCAAGGCCAAGTACGTCCAGAACGACTTCTCGGCTGCCTCCCGGCGGGTCAGGCGAAGGGTCTCGTGCAGGCGTGGCGCGAGCCACGCGTCGGCCACAGTGGGCCGGGGCGCGCCCCGAAACCTGACGAGCGCATGGTCGATCAGGTCACGCACCCGATGAAGGCGCGATCGAGCGTCGTCGCCAGGCAGCGGTTCGGCCACCTTGTTGAGGGCGATGGAAGGAACGTCATCGCGTCCCTCGAGCAGCCCCACGGTGACAAACTCGGCGGCCTGCAGGTCGGAGAGCAGCGCAAGCCGTTCCGGAAGGTACTCGGGGCGCGAGGTCACGCGTCGGTCTCCTGTGCGATTCGTTCGAGATCACGGACGGTCGAGGCCAAAGTTCGAGGAACGTCGGCACGGCGCGCCGCCGCATATTGGATGCGTGGCTGCAGATTCGCCCAACTCCCCTCTCCGGTACGTCGGGTGTGCACCTCACGCAGAGCATCCTCGTCCGACCGGCCGGGGACGATGTCCGGGAGCATCTCGCGCAGCACCGCCCCCCGCCAATCGGCCGGAAACAGGGGAGTGCCGTCGTCCTCGACTTCCAGGTCGCCGATCGCCGTATGAAAAACCGCAGTCCATACATCTGCGCACATCTGTGCCAACAACATCTCGCCCACGGCTCGTTCGACCTGCGATCCGCTGGACTCCACGAGTGCCACGAGCCCCTCGAAATCCGAGTTGAGTCGAACGGCCGGCATACGACCCGACGTGTCCACGACCCATGGCGCGTCCCGAAAACTCCGAAGCCACTCCGTGCCACGGACGAAACTGACTGTGCTGACGTCGAGTTGTCGTTCCCTCAAGGGGGCGGCAGCGGCCATGTCGATCAGCCAGTCCTGGTCGGTGGAGGCGATCACACGCCCGGCCTGCCCGTCGACCATGGCCACCACGTGCACGGCCAACGACGCTCGGTCCAGGTGGTCGGCACGATCGAGTTCGATCTCGCCGCTCCAGTCCCTGCCACTGTCGTCGGTAGATGTCAGACGGGCGGCGGTGCGCGTGTTCGTGGTGCCTTCCGTGACCACGGCGACGACGGAGACATCCGTCCAGTGGCCCTTGGTCTCGATCTCCCGGGTCGGCACGGTCGCGGCCAAGCCGATTCTCACGGTCTGCCAGTCGTCGCGCTCGGCGGTACCCAAGGCCACAACTTGCTCGACGACCGACCAGCTTCTGCTTTCCAGCTGCTCGCGTACGTCACCGGCGCCCCGCAGACGCACGGCAGTGACGCGTGCCGTAACCGACCCGGTCAGCCGGGGATACGGATAGATCTTCACGCCGCACCGCCCTTGCTGTGCTGAAGTTCGACGACCAGCCCGGACAGGGACGCCCGTACCGGATGGGACGACACATCGGTGATGCCCTGGAACACCGCGCGTCCGGTTCCGGGTGCAAAGAGCAGTGCGCCGTTCTCCAAGCGACAATTGCTGACCGCGACCAGGTCCGCCCATTCGAGGACCGGTCGCGGGCCCGACCGAACGTCGACTTTGACGATGGGGCTCATACGCCAGGTGTCCTCCCCGCCTGAGACCTTGACCTCACCGGTGACGTGCCATGCGCCGGACGCGTCGATCACGGCCGTCAGGTCGACCAGCTTCGGTGGTGCGATCAGCCCCTTTGCCTTGGCCACGGGTTTACCTGAGATTTTGAGTCGCTTGCCGACGTTGCCGGTGCCGGTCGTCTTCTTCTCCTGAGGCATCGCCACGAGTCCGTGGACCGCTCGATTCGTCTCCGTCGTCAGGGCGGCGATCCGCCGGTGAGCAGAGGGCGAGTAGCGCATCCTCAACTCATCGGTCTGCCCCCATTTGTTGTGCTCGGGTGGCTCGGACGACCGCAGGAACTCCTCCGCTTCCGCCGCGAAGGGAGCGTCGTCCCCAGCGGCCCGGCCCACGAGCAGAACGGCCTGGAACGGGTTGGTTCCCACCGGCAGTCCCGGAACCCAGCTCGTCTTCACCGTCATGCGATTACCGCGCATCGCCGTCACCTGATTGATCCGACCATCGGCGTCGGTCGCCTCGGTGACAAGGAGCACAGCCCGGTGCTCGCCGGCGGTCCCCGGAATGCGGTCACGCTCGGGAACCTTCAACGAAACTCTTGCGAGGGCTACTTGCCCCGATTCGGTGATGCGATCCACTGTCGCCCCGCTCAGGAACGCTTTCAGTGCACGCGACCGGGCCGGCTGGTGGACATGTGGCTCGACTCGCTCCTCGGACAGGTGCACCACACCGTTTCGCAGCGTCCGCACCGACGCCTCCAGCAGCGGACGACCATCGGCCCCGGCTGTCATCGCGGCCCAGAAGTTGCGACCGAGCGCACGAACCAACCTCTGGTGCATGCGCTCCAGACTGTCGTCGTCGTCCCCGACACCAGCCTCCGAGTCCTGACCGGCCTCGGCCAGACTTGCCACGTCGTGTGCGCCGACGATCAGGAAGGATGTACCGGCTTCCTCCCCATCGCGGGTGAGATGAAGACTCTCCACCGTCTCTGCATCCCCCCACCAGGAACGCACGACTTCCGGGTTGTCGGCATCGGCGTCGGGGCGCCCGAACCATGCGGGACCGGCAAACCTCCGACCGGCCACCTCGCGCCACGGGAGATCGAGCCTCCCGATCAACCTGCTTCGGTTATTGCCCTCATGAGGTTCGGACAGAGTCGAATTGACGAGGACAAGGCCCAGTTGGCTGGTCGCCCAGAGCGTGGCCTTCCCCAGCCCGTAGGAACCACCCGCGGAGGCATCCGACTTGCGGCTCTCGAGCTGGCGACGCACCACGGCTGAGAACCGACCGTCATCGTAGTCGTCACCCGTCAGCCCGTTGGCGTTGTAGTCGTCGACACGAAGGAGGACCAACCTGTCTCGCTCCGACATTGCATCAAGGCCGGCGCGAATGACGCGCCCGACCTTCTGGTCCTGGGCGGCGGCCGCCTCGTAATGCGGCAGCAGATCATCCCAACGAATCGCCTCGCGGAATCGGGCAAGCATGTCCCCGGTCAACTCGTGCAGGGTATAGCGGACCGTGACAGGTCGATCGTTGCGCCGATCGCGTTCGTCCAGACTGTTCTGCGTCGCCTCGCGCGCAAGCACCTCGAGATCGGCCTCGAAGGCGAAGGCTGCCGCGTTGCCGAATTCGCGTCCGCCGTCATCGTGAGCGGGTCGGTGATACCAGACAGCAGACGTCCGAGTGTGCTCCTGTTCCGGCAGCCGGACGGGAGCAGCCTCCGTCGTCTGGCCGAAGTCCACAACTCCCCTGTCGGTCAAGTCCCTTGCCTTCCTTCGGTTCGCTCTGCGGAGCGCACGTTCCGCGGCTTGATCATCGACGGGCAGCCCGACTTCGATCCTCAGGTCTTCCAGTGCACGCTTCTCTATCTGCCGCACACGTTCGCGAGTGATGCCGAGGCTCCTGCCGATCTCGTCCAGCGTCCACGGCTCACCGTCGGCGAATCCATGGCGCATGAGGAGAATCTGCCGGGTCCGCTTCGCGAGCTCGCAGCCGTCGAACAGCCTTAGGATCTCGTCACGTTCGAATCGCGAGTGCAGCGCCTGCTCAGGACCCGGTACCGGGCGCGATTCCACCGCGACGAGATCTCCGAGAGTGCTGTTCTCCCCGATCGGAAGCTCCAGGGACAGCACCGCACGGCCACCCAACTGCAGATAGTCCGCCACCTTCTTGGTCGTGAACCCACATGCCGCTGCGAGGTCGTCCAGTGTGGGTTCCACCCCGCGACCGCGGAAGATGCGCTCCTGCTTCCGCACCTTGTCGATTCCGGCCTGGACATGGACCGGCAGCCGAATCGCCGTTCCCTCGTTCACGACGGCTCGAGTGATGTGTTGCCGGATCCACCAGGTGGCATAGGTGGAGAATCGGCATCCCAGTGAGACGTCGAACTTCTCCACGGCGCGGACAAGGGCCATCATCCCGTGCTGCGCGAGGTCCTCGTAGTCCAAGGCCCCGTACCGAAGTCCAAGGCCTTGAAGCTGGTTGTGCACGAGTCCCTTGTTGTGGACGACCATGGCGGTCAGCGCACGTTGTTCCTCGCCATCTGGAGCAAGCGTCGCCGAATACCTTTCCGGCAGCGGATCGGTCGTGCCGTGCGCTGCCCGGAACAACAGGCAGAGCCCGACCTCTTCTTCGTCGGTCAGCAGATGCCGGTGCGGGTCACGCCGCCATCTGTCCCGCTCCAGTAGTTCCCGGGCGGCACGACGCGCGACAGCCAGGTCGAGGACGCGCACCGTTCCCCTGAACGAGGCAAGTTCGGGGGGAGCGTCGTCGACTTCGGCGAATTCGTCGTCGACCTCACCGACTTCGTCGAAATCCTCCCCTCGTTCCGAAGGGTGGTCCGGTGCGAACGGTGGCCTTGGAGGACCGAAGCCCTCCGACTCCGTCGCGCTGACCGATTCGTACAACGATCGCATCCCGCGAGCATCGAGCCGTGCGGCACGCACGACCTGTTCCAGGGCCCGACGATGGTCGGTCCCTTCGGCGATGAACCGGCGCACGAGTGCCACCAGACGGTCCCAGCTGGCCTGGTCCACTCGACCGAGGATCGTGCCGCCCCCATCCACGCCCATCACGCCCCCGCACACGGACTCTGTGCCACCGTTTGGTTGTAGTCCACCACTCGTGTGGTGCCGCCGCCACCGCCTTCACCCCGGAAGGAGCAGCAACTACGCCAAAGTACTGAGTATTTTGTGTACCCGACGGACGACGGGGAGAGTAGATGCGGATCATCCCGAGCGAGATCTCGAGCAGCACCAAAAGTTCCGCCGAACGCAGCGTCTTCGCCGCGCTCAAGCTGCTCCAGGACGACCACAGTGTCGCGCTGCACACAGTCCATCTCCCTCGGCATCACAAGAAGCGGGTCGGCGAGATCGACTTCATCGTGATCACGGCCGAGCTCCTGCTCTTCATCGAGGTGAAGGGAGGACGGGTCGTCCACCAGGACGGGAAGTGGTATTACGGCTCCCAGGGAACCGCCGGGGAGCCCAAGGAAAGCCCGTTTGCCCAGGCAAGCGGCGGGATGCACGAGTTCGAGCGAGAGATCGGCGTCCTGGTCGGCGACCTGCGCGATCACGGCGTGGCCAGCGGATACCTGGTCATCACGACGGACGTCGACCTCCGCAGGACGACCGAGTTCGAGCCTCAGCAGTACCTGGGTCGGACCATGTACGACGGTGGGCGCGGGCTTGCCCAGGGCATCGAACAGGCGACCCGCTTCTGGCTGCCGAGAAATCGATGGGCCCGGACGCCCATTCCGTCCGCGCTGCGTCGAAAGATCGTGGATGGCGTCCGACCGGACTTCGACCTGGTACCCAATCTGCGGTCCCGGCTGCTGCATCTGGAGGTCGCCTTCGAGCGTCTCACCGAAGAACAGCTGGACAGGCTGGACGAGTTGGAGTCGCACCCTCGGCTCGTGTGGGTCGGCGGAGCAGGCACGGGGAAGACCTTCCTCGCCGCAGAGGCCGCCCGACGTAAAGCCGCGGTCAGCAGCGTTTTGTTCACCTGCGCGAGCACCACGCTGGCAACCCATCTGCACGGGATCCTCGGCGACGAAGGAGTCACGGTCCTGCCCTATGACCGGCTGGACGAAGTACGCGGACGGACGTTCGACCAACTGATCGTGGACGAGGCCCAGGATCTGCTGACCTTCGAGCATCTGGGCGTTCTGGACAACCTCGTCGACGGCGGGCTCAACGAGGGCCACTGGATCTTCATGCTCGATCCGAACAACCAGGTGCTGGCTCCGAACACCTACGATCCGGAAGCCTCGCAGTACCTTCGCGAGCTTGGCCTGTCATACGGCCCCTTGAAGCGCAACTGTCGCAACACCAAGCAGATCGTCGATCAGGTACGCCGGCACACCGGCGCGGACCTGGGAGTCGCCTCCGCGGGTGAGGGGGATCAAGCCGTCTTCGTCGACGTGTCCGACCCTCGTGCGGAGGCCGCCGCTCTCGACGATTACGTAGACCGGCTTCTGGGAGAGGACGTACCGCTCCAGGACATCACGTTGTTGTCCGTCACCGGAGATTGGGACACGAGTTCGGCCCGGCTGTCCGAACGTGCCTCCAAAATCGACCGGTTCACCGACGTGGTGGGAGTCCATCGTACGAAGCAGCGGCTCACCTGGTCGTCGGTCGCCGATTTCAAGGGGCACGAGAACAACGTCGTCTGCCTGATCGACCTCGAACCCGAACATCTCGAGGGTCGCCTCGATGCGCTGTATGTCGCCTGGACCCGAGCCCGTGCACAGCTCTGGGTCGCCTGCCGGCCCGGCACACGTCGCAAGCTGACCGAGCTCGTGCGGCGCGGATTGATGTAGGAAGGTCGACCCGAATGAACGGCTTCGAGGAACGGCTGTCCGGCCACCGCGACGACTTCGTGGCGTACCTACGCCGGCAGCTGGTCGGCCCGGCTCGCGGTGAGGACGAGATCCTGGTCGATCCACCCGACCGGCGTTACCTCATGGGAACGCTGTACCCCCGTGGCGCCTCCTTGTTCGAACATGCCCAGGAGAACGGCGACCAGGACTTCGGCGAGGCAGCGGCAGGGAGCGGCGAGGAGGACAGCTTCGCGGACGATCCGGTGGCCGAGGCCAACGCCTGGCTTCCGTCTTCGCTCGGCTTCTCCTTCTTCACCGACGCGGACCACATCGAGGTCACATGCGGTGCAGCGCGCTACGTGACGTCCCGGGATCACGGGCGACGAAGTTGGCAACGGCGACCGCGACTGTCGACCACCACCGTCGTCACGAACGGGACAACCCCCGTGCCCGTCCTCGACGACCACGGCCGGCTCCATGTGCGATGGCGACCGTTCGGTTTCGGTCACCTAGTGACGTGCGTCCTGGCCAACGCGCACGACGAGGAGGAAAGCACCCATACGGACCGCGACCTGATGCTCTTCCAGGCCGAACTGCAGGCGACGACGCTCGACGGAACCATCCTCGAATACCCGAGTACGCGCCTCAGCAGCCGCGACGAGGAGGAACAGGAACTTCGAGTCCAGTACCGGCATATCGTGACTCGCGCCGTAGGCCACGGCTGCGCAGTCGAATGGAGCGACGGTTCCGGTCCGGTCACGACCGTCCGTGCCCAGGTCATGCCCAGTCAGGTCGTCGACCACATCAAGCCCGACGGGCCTGGTGGCCTGCCGGTGCTCAACCTCGCCTACCTGTCCAGGCCGGAGAGCGACGTGGAGGATCTCAGAGCCGGGCTGCAGTCCTTCGTCCTGGGGTACGGGAAATGGTTCGAGACTCAGCGATCGGAGGCCGAGTCGCTGCCGCCTTGGGCGACGGCACCCGCCGAACGCATCCTGGACCGCATCGGAACTGCGCTCGAGCGCATGACGTCAGGCGTGGCAGCCCTCACGGCGGCGACCCCGGGCGGGGCCAAGGCTCGGGAAGCGTTCCGACTGGCGAACCGCGCGATGGCCCTCCAGATGCTGCACAGTCGCCCTGAGCTGGCCGGCAATCGGCGGCGCCGGGACAGTGCCGTACCCGAGGTGTCCGAACCCGGTGCCGATTATGCATGGCACCCCTTCCAACTCGCCTATTTCCTGCTCGTGGTCGAAGGCCTGATGAACCCCGAGCACAACGATCGCAAGACGGTCGACCTCATCTGGTTCCCCACGGGCGGAGGCAAGACCGAGGCGTACCTTCTCACCGCCTGCTTCGAGATCGTGTGGCGTCGCCTGCGGTTCGGCGCAGCCGGAGGTGGCACCGCGGTGCTGAGCCGCTACACGCTCAGCTTGCTGACCACGCAGCAGTTCCAACGGACTGCCACGGCGATCTGCGCCCTGGAATACATCAGACGAGGTCACGACGGGACGCCGACGCAACCCCTGGGAGACGAGCCCTTTTCGATCGGCCTGTGGGTCGGCAAGGAGACCACTCCGAACAAGATTTCCGCTGCACAGGACGAGCTCGGTGCCCTGAAGCAGATGAGCGAGCCCGACGATCGGTTCCTGCTCGAGCGCTGCCCTTGGTGTGGCACCGAGATCGTCCCTCAGCGGTACGGCAAGGAACGGGATTTCGGTATCCGGGCCGACGGCGTCAGCACGTCGTTCTTCTGTCCACGCGACACCTGCGTGTTCCACGATCGACTGCCGGTGTCCGTCGTGGACGAACAGATCTACAAGGAACCACCGACCTTCGTCCTCGGCACCGTGGACAAGTTCGCACGGCTGGCCTGGGAACCGGAGGCGGGGAAACTGTTCGGCAGAGCCGGCCGCAATGCGCCGTCTCTGGTGATCCAGGACGAGTTGCACCTGCTGGCCGGACCGCTTGGCACGACAGTCGGACTCTACGAGTCCGCCATCCTGGAGCTGTGCGCGTGGGGAGGCATGACACCGAAAGTCATCGCGTCGACGGCGACGATCCGCCGTTCGCAGGATCAGGTGCGCGCCCTGTACGGTCGATCCGCACAGCTCTTCCCCCCGCCCGGCATCAAGGCCGGACATTCGTACTACGCCTCTCCCGACAAGGACAGGCCCGGACGTCTCTACGTCGGTGTCATGGCTCAAGGCCACACCGCATCCACGTCCACCGTCCACGTTGGTGCGGCGGCCTTGCAGGCTCCCCAGGAGATCTGCACGGACGACACTCTGCGCGACGCCTACTGGACCACGGTCGCCTATCACAACAGCCTGCGCGAATTGGGCCGGACGGTCACCATCGCGAGGGACGACATCCCCGCACGACTTGCACACCTGACCCCCGACGAAACACGACGCCGCTCTCTGAACGACGACGCGGTCGTCGAACTCACCAGCAATATCCCCAGGTCTGCCCAACCTCGGCTGTTGGACCGTCTGGGCAGGGCGTTCAAGGAAAGCGGGAGCGTCTCCTTCCTCGCCACGACGAACATGCTTTCCGTGGGTGTCGACGTTCCCCGGCTGGGTCTCATGCTGATGAACGGTCAGCCGAAGACGACCTCGGAGTACATCCAGGCGACCAGTCGCGTCGGCCGTCGCCACGTGCCGGGGCTGATCGTGACGATGTTCCGCTCGACAAAGCCGCGCGATCGGTCCCATTACGAATCCTTCGGCATCTATCACTCGTCGCTCTACCGCCATGTCGAACCCACCAGCGTCACGCCATGGTCTTTGCCTTCTCGCGATCGCGCCCTGCACGCGGTGCTGACCATCCTGGTGCGGCACGGCGTCGGTCTCTCCGCCGAGGACAAGGCCGGGGACATCATCGACCATGCGGATGCCGTCATGCGTGTACGTGACCTCGTCCTGGCACACGTGCAACGAGCGGACCCGGAGGAGGCCGGAGCGGCGACCGTCCAACTGGATGCCCTGATCGCGGCCTGGCGCCAGGAAGCAGAGATCGCACGAGGCGAAGGCAGTCGCCTCTACTACCAACCCCAAGGGCGCCTGCACACCTCACTTCTCACCGACTTCGGCAAACAAGGCGGCCTGTGGGAGACGGCGCAGTCGATGCGCAACGTCGACCGTGAGTGCCTCCTCATCGTGCGAGGAGCATGATTCCGTGAAGGACATTCGGCGCAAGGTCCGCAGAACGCAGACCATCGTCCCATTCGGTGTCGGCGGAATCATCGACATCCGCGGTGAATCGTTCGTCGCCGCGGACATCCGGAGCTGGGCCGCAAACGGCGAGCGCGTGGAATCCGTGCGGCTCGCCGACAAGCTCGGCGTCCAGGAATTCCGCTCGGCACCGGTCGTCCCGTCCGGTAAGGCCGCCTACGCCTCGCGGATCGGCCCCTCCTATGTGCGGTTCCCAAAATGGCTGTTCTGTCCGCAATGTCGCGTCATGAAGCTGTGGAGCCCGGAGAACGAGCAGAAGGACAAGCAGCCGACGTGTGATCGCTGCCCCGGGAAAGCGCAGTTGGCTCCGATGCGTTTCATTCAGGTGTGTCGGGCCGGCCACATGGCCGACATCGACTGGCGTCGATGGGCACACTCCAAGCCCCAGGATCACGAACAACGCCAATGCCAGGTCCGCCGGCTGCGCTTTCTTGCCGGCCCGACATCCTCCGGTCTCGAAGCTCTGGAGATCTCCTGCCAAGTCTGTCGAGCGAGCCGCAGCCTGGTGGGCATCAGCCAAAAGAACATCCTCAAGCAGGTCGGCCTGGCGTGCCAGGGCACGCATCCGTGGCATGCGGCGACCGACAGTGCGGACGTCTGCGAGGAGACCCCGCAAGCCGTTCAACGTGGTGCGTCCAACGTGTACTTCCCGGTCACCCACTCGGCGATCGACATCCCTGCTCCCTCAGGCCTCCCGGAGGATGACGAAATAGTCCAAACGGTGGTGAACAACCGCTATTGGCCGGAATTCAAGACGGCAGGCGACTCGCCGGTCTCCGATGCCTTCCGGCAGATCATCGCCGTCGAGTGCCGGGTATCCGAGGATTACCTGGAGGATTTGCGGCAGCAACTCGCCGGCGGTGGGTCCTCCGCCGCCGGGACCGGTCCGTCCGACGAACATCTCAGCATTGCCGAATGGGCGGCGTTCTCCGCCCCGGAGTCCGTGGTCGACACGAAAACGTTCGCGGTACGCCGGATCCACCTCGACCTCGATTCCGACCCGGCTCTCTCGATGCGGGAGCTCGACGCCGCCGTGTCCGCCGTCGTCGTCGCGGACCGTATTCGCGAAGTACGCGCGCTCGAAGGCTTCTCACGCTACGAACCCGGCTCCGGCGACCCCGAGGACGGCGAAGGCGGTCGCATGGTCTCGGTCGACACCAAACGCCGGGCCCAGTGGCTGCCTGCCGTGGAAAACTACGGCGAGGGGATCTTCATCGCCGTCGACGAGGAAAGCCTGAGCGCCTGGGAACAGCTCCCGCCGGTACGCGACTGGACCCGACGCATGGAGCGCGATCTGGAAGCCTCCTTCAAAGCGGATCGCCTCAGAGACAAGACGGGCCCGGTATTGCTGCCACGCTTTGTCATGCTGCATACCCTTGCCCACCAGCTCATCCGCCAGCTGTCCTTCGACAGCGGGTACAACGCCGCTTCGTTGCGCGAACGCGTATATGCCCGGAGTCACGCTCTGGGCAGCCGTTTCCCCTCCCAGGCCGGCGTGTTCGTCTACACCGCCGCCGGGGACTCGGAAGGAACTCTGGGGGGACTTGTCCGCCAGGGGCAGCCGGCCAATCTCGCGGAAACGCTGATCCGTCTTCTCGAGTCCGCCCATTGGTGTTCGCAGGACCCGCTGTGCGCCGACTCGACAGGAAGGTCTCTGGCCAACCTCAACCGCGCCGCGTGTCACGCCTGCACGCTTCTACCCGAGACTTCCTGTGAGATTGACAACTCCCTCTTGGACCGCACGCTGTTGATCGGCGACGGCGCGGTCCGCGGATTCTTCGACCCCGTCGTCAAAGCAGCGCTCCGAGAATCCGTGGAAGCCGTCGACATCCCATGAGAGTTCCATCCCTGCTTCAGCTCGACGACGAGCAACACGCAGTTGTGGACCTCCCTTTCCGGGGCTGCCACGTGGTTACCGGGGCGCCCGGCTCCGGAAAGACCGTCATGGCCGTATACCGCGCATGGGCTCTGGCTACCATCGGACGCCGCGTGGTCCTGCTGACTCGCTCCAATCTGCTGCAGCAGTACCACGCTCAGATCGCGCCGGACCTTTCGGAAGCCATCACGGTGACGACCTACCATCGGTGGGTCAGAGACTTTTGGCGCCGGCATTTCCCGACCGACCCGCCGTGCACGGACGAGCAAGGGTGGCTCTACGACTGGACCGAAATAGGGCGTCGGTGCATCCTGCACCAGGTCCGCTCGGACACGACACTTGTAGTGGACGAGGGCCAGAATCTGCCCAACGGCTTCTACCGGCTTTGTCGCATCCTCCGTGTGGACGTGACGGTGTTCGCGGACGAGAGGCAGCAGATCGGCGACGAAGAGAGCGCTTTGTCCGAGATCTGCCATCTCCTCGACGCGGACATGAATCGGCCCGCACTGCGATGCAACCGTCGAAGCAGCCGTGAAATCGCTTTATTGGCCGCAGAGTTCCAGGACCCTGGAGATGCAGAGGATCCCCCCGGTCGCAGCGGAGGGGTGCCAACTGTCTTATCGGTCACGTCTTTGCGTGACTTCATGGCCGAGATCGCCCGGTACTTCACCGCTTACCCGGATCGAACGATCGGGATCATCTGCAGGTCGACCTTTGCCTTGCGCGACGTCCAGAGCCGGATGACCGGCCTCGGCCTGTCCGAGCTCACCCAGGCCTACGTCCACAACGACCAGTACCACAACACCTTCGACTTCTCGACCCGTCCGATCAGGATCGTCACGACAGCCGGCATGAAGGGCCTCGAGTTCGACAGCGTGTTCGTCCCCGACCTCGACGCATACAGCGAAGATCCCACCGGTGTCGTCGCGCGTCTTCGTTTCTCGGTGCTGTGCACTCGCGCCCGCGAGGATCTCTACTTCGCCTACCGCGGACCCCAGGAGCCGGCCATCATCGCCGGAATCCCGACGTCGTTGCTGGCCAGGAGTCAGCTCTCCGGAGGATGACCGACTGACATGAGCCCAGTCCGGTACGCGAGGACGACAGGCCGGGCACGGTCGCGGGTGTGCAGTTTGGTCATAGCTCGGAGGTGAGGCTCAGCCTGTGATGGTGTCGGAGTATCGGGGTGAGGGGTCGGGGGCGGCGAAGGCGGCGTAGCGCTTGCCGCAGGCGGCTTGGCTGCACCAGCGGCGGCGGCCGGAGGGGTCGAGGAACAGCCAGCCGCAATCCTCGGCGGGGCAGCGGCAGATCGTGAACCGGCGCGGGTCGGCGAGGAGTTCGGCGGCGCTGCGGGCGACGGCGTGGAGCGGCAGGCGCAGACCGGCGGAGGGTGGGAGGCGCCAAGCGCCGAGGCCGTGCGAGCCGAGGGTGAAGACCGCGTTGCGGGCGGCTTCCTGCGCAGCGGCGGCGACCGTGTTGAAGGCCCGGGTGTCGGCGGGGTCGATGAGGCAGCGGTACACCGCGGTGCGGAACGTGCGTGCTTCGGCCAGGGCTGCCGCCGCGGCGCCGGGGTCTTCGGCGGCCTGCCGGAGGAGCGCGGCGACGGTGTGGTCCTCGGCGAGGTCCGTGTGCCCGGCCCAGACGGCGAGGGTCGGGTAGTGCCGCAGCCAGTCCGCCGCGGGCCGGCCGGGGTGCGACCAGCCGGCGTAGGTGTTGCAGAAGTCGAGTGCCGGGTGGCCGCCGACGCCCCAGGGCAGTTGTTCTCCGCCGACCGTGATCGCGCGGGCGGGCCGCGCGGGTGAGGCGAGGCGGGGGTCGCCGTCGAGGATGCGGGCGTGGAGCCGGGCGAGCCCGGGATCCGGGTCGAGGCCGAGGACGGTGGCGAGGTGGCGGGCGGTGCGGCGGTAGAGGTCGAGGGCCTCGCCGCGGCGCCCGTCCCGGTAGAGCGCAGTCATGAGGGCGGCGACGAGCCGTTCCCGGGCGGGGTGGTCGTCGGCGGGGCCGCCGAGATCGGCGATGACGCGGTCCGGACGGCCGAGCTCGAGGTGGACTTCGGCGCGTTGTTCGAGGGCGGTGAGCCGGAGTTCGGCGAGTCGTCCGCCGAGCCGGCCGCGCAGTGCGTCGTCGGCAGTGTCGGCGAGGACGGGGCCGCGCCACAGCGCCAGGGCCCGGTCGTAGCCGGTCAGGCGCGCGCCGGGGTCGCCGTCGGTGCCGGCCCCGGCGACCAGGTCGAGAAAGGTGCGGGCGTCGATGGTGTGCCCTGCGGGATCGACGGTGTACCCGTCGGACCGGGTCTCGATGTGCGCGCCGTGCGAGCGGAGCGCGGCGCGCAGCCGGCCGATGTACGTGTGCACGGTCCCGCGGGCGGACGGCGGTGCGGCGCCGTTCCACAGCAGGTCGACGAGGCGGGCGGTGGAGACGACGTGTCCGGCGTCGAGGAGCAGGATGCCGAGGATGCAGCGTTCCTGGCGCCGGGCGGGCAGCGTTATGCGGGTGCCCTGGTGGCGGGCCTCGAACGGACCGAGCAGCCGGAAGTCCATGGTGGTCGCACTCTAGGACGAGTCCACAGGCGGAGGAAGCGGCTGCCCCGCCGCGTGGTCAGGATCCGGTGAGCGGCCCGCGCGATCGTGGTGGGGTCGCCGCGCTTCGGGTGGCGGCCACCTCACTGTCCCCGCATCGAATCGAGGCCCTCTGTGCGCCGAATTCTGCTCGCCTCCGCGGTCGCGGCCGCCGTCCTGTGCACCGCACTTCCGGCAAATGCCGCCCCGGCAAAGGAGATTGTTCCCGCGGACGGCTGGGAGCCGGCTCCGCCGGTACCGGACTATTTCTGGGACGCCGGCACCCGCTGCGATTTCCCGGTACGCAGTACGGCCGTCCTGGACGAGGTCGTCCAGAAGGTGATCCGCCGCCACCCGGACGGCAAACCGAGCCTGGTGGCGTACCGGGGTCCGCTCCTGGTGCGGATCACCAACACGGTGGCGGCCAAGTCGCACGTCGTGGACGCGGGCGGCAGCGCCCTGGTCGAGTACCGGCCCGACGGCTCGCAGATGTGGCACATCGTCGGCCCGGTGCTCACCACGTTCCGGGAGAACGGCGGGACGCTGCCCCGCGGCCTTTACCGGTTGGACGGCGTGTACACGCTCGACATCGACGCGACCGGGTACAAGATCCTCGACATGCCGCTCGGGTCCGCCGACCCGCTGTGCCCGCGGATCACCTGAGCGGTCCCCTCGGCCGCCTGCAACCCTGGGTGGACGCGGTCGGCCTGCCGGAGGGGGTGGTCCGGGCGCGGGTTCAGACTGTGGGGCCACGCGCGGGGCGGGGGCGGAAATCTAGCGTGGTCGGCGGCAGATTGATTCCGAGCCGCTGAGGAAGACCTCCATGATCGAAGCCCGTTCGCTGACCAAGCGCTACGGCGCGAAGACCGCCGTGGCCGACCTGACGTTCTCGGTGCGGCCCGGCGTGGTGACCGGCTTTCTGGGGCCGAACGGCTCGGGGAAGTCGACCACGATGCGGATGATCCTGGGATTGGATGCGCCGAGTTCCGGGTGCGTGACCGTGAACGGGAAGCGGTACGCGGCGCACGCGGCGCCGCTGCGCGAGGTCGGCGCGATGCTGGAGGCCCGTGCGGTCCATCCGGGTCGGTCCGCGTTCCATCACCTGCTGGCGCTCGCCGCGACGACCGGCATTCCGCGGTCGCGCGTCGAGGAGGTGATCGACGTGGCGGGGCTGCGCAAGGTGGCGCGCAAGCGGGTGGGCGGGTTCTCGCTCGGCATGGGCCAGCGGCTCGGCATCGCCACCGCGCTGCTCGGCGATCCCGCGACGGTGATCCTGGACGAGCCGGTCAACGGGCTCGACCCGGAGGGCATCCTGTGGATCCGCACGCTGCTGAAGTCGCTGGCCGCGGAGGGGCGTACGGTCCTCGTCTCGTCGCATCTGATGAGCGAGATGGCGCTGACCGCCGAGCATCTGATCGTGATCGGGCGCGGCCGGCTGATCGCCGATGCGCCGGTCGCGGAGTTCACCCGGAGTGCGGCGCGCGATGTCGTGTTCGTACGCTCCGCCGAGGCGGCCCGGCTGGCCGCGCTGCTGGCGGGGCCGGGGGTGGCGGTGGCGCCGGGCGAGCGCGGGGGCATCGACGTGACCGGGCTGGCCAGTGAGCGGATCGGCCGGATCGCCGCCGAGCACGGCATCGCGGTGGCGGAACTGACGCCGCGGCAGGCGTCGTTGGAGGAGGCGTTCATGGAGCTGACCCGGGACGCGGTCGAGTACCAGCCCACCGGCCGGTACGCGGCCGGCGCGGCGCAGGAAGGACGGGCGGCATGAGCGGCATCGCCGTACCCGCGGCGGCGGGCCGGCTCGGGCAGGTCACCTTCCGGGGGATCGTGCGCTCGGAGTGGGTCAAGCTCCGGACGCTGCGGTCGACGTTCCTGACGCTGGCCGGTGCCATGGCGGCCATGGTCGGCTTCGGGCTGCTGGTCACGTCGATGACGGCGCACCGGTGGTCCGGCATGGACGAGGCGCAGCGCGCCGCGACCAATCCGCTCGCGCAGAGCCAGATCGGGTTCTTCATCGCGCAGCTCGCGGTCGGGGTGCTCGGGGTGCTCGTGGTGTCCGGCGAGTACTCGACCGGCATGATCCGGGCGACGCTGTCGGCCGTGCCGGACCGGCTCCCGGTGCTGTGGGCGAAGAGTGCGGTGTTCGCGGTGGTGACATGGCTGCTGATGACGGCTGCGGCGCTGGCGGCGTTCCTGGGCGGGCAGGCGGTGCTGCGGTCGACGGGTGTCGGGCTGTCGCTGGGCGACCCGGGGGTGGCTCGTGCGGTGCTCGGCAACGGCCTGTATCTGACGGTGGTCGGGCTGTTCGGCGTCGGGTTGGCCGGGGTGCTCCGCAACGCGGCCGGGGCCATCGCCTGCGTATTCGGGGTGCTGCTGGTGCTGCCCGAGCTGGTGAAGGCGTTTCCGAAGTCCCTGAGCGAGGCGGTGTGGCCGTACCTGCCGAGCACGGCGGGGCGTGCGGTGGCCACCGTCGATGCCGGACCGATGGCCTTGTCGCCGTGGGCCGGGTTCGCGGTCTTCTGCCTGTACGCGGGAGCCGCGTTGGCCGCCGCCGCGGTGGTCCTGAAGCGGCGCGACGCGTGACGGCGCGGGAGGCGGCCCGCCCGCTCGTGCTGGGGCGGCTGCGTGTCCCGGCCGCGGTGCTCGACGTCCTGGCCGTCGCGGTGCCGGCGCTGCCGATCGCGTTCCCCCTGGCCACCGGGAATGCGTCGTGGCGGTGGCTCGCCTTGGACGCGGCGCTGCTGCTGCCCTTGCTGTGGCGGCGCCGGGCGCCGATGGCGGTGTTCTGCGTCATCGCGGCCGTGGCCCTGCTGCAGTGGTGCGTCACGCAGCGGGAAGTGACCTCGGACGCCTCGCTCCTGGTGGCGCTGTACACGGTCGCCGCGCAGTGCGACATCCGGCGCTCGGTGTTCGCGGCAGCGGTCGTCGAGGGCGGCATCGTGCTGGTGGCCGCCTCGGCGACCAGCAGCCGGCAGGCGACCGGGTTCCTGATCGGCATGACGGCGATGGCCGCCACGGCGGCGGTGCTGGGCACGAACGCCCGTACCCGGCGCGCCTATCTGGCAAGCGTCGAGGACCGCGCGGTACGCCTGGAACGCGAGCGCGACCAGCTGGCCCAGCTCGCGGTGGCCGAGGAACGCGCCCGTATCGCGCGGGAGATCCACGATGTCGTCAGTCACAGCGTCTCGGTGATGGTCGCGCTTGCCGACGCCGCAGTCCTCGCCCAGCACACGGCGCCGGAGCGGACCGGCGAGGCGATGCGGCAGGTCGCGCACACCGGCCGCCAGGCCCTCACCGACATGCGGCGCAGCCTGGGCGTGCTGCGCACCGACGAGCCGGACGCGCTCCGCCACCCGATGCCGGGCATCGCCGAACTCGGTCTGCTCGCCGAACAGGTGCGCGCAACTGGTCTGCCTACTGACGTCGCGGTGCTCGGCGACCCCGGTGTCGTCCCGGCGGGCGCGCAGTTGACCGTGCACCGGCTGGTTCAGGAGGCCCTCACCAACACGCTCCGGCACGCGGCGCCGGGAGCACGGGCGACGGTCCGGGTCCGCTGCGATGCGGCGGCGGTCGACCTGGAGGTGACCGACGACGGCCGACCGCCCGCGCATACGGCGCCCGGCCCGGCCGGCACCGGCCACGGCCTGTCCGGCATGCGCGAGCGGGTCGCCGCCTACGCGGGCAGTTTCACCGCCGGCCCGCTGCCCGGCGGGACCGGCTGGCGGGTCGCCGCGCGCCTCGAACTGGGCGGTGCGGCATGACGATCCGCGTACTCCTGGTCGACGACGAGCCGCTGCTGCGGATGGCGTTCGGGATGGTGCTGGACAGCCGGCCGGACCTGACCGCGGTAGGCGAGGCCGGCGACGGCGCGGCCGCCGTGCGCGAAGCCGTCCGGCTGCAGCCGGACGTCGTGCTGATGGACGTGCGCATGCCGGGCATGGACGGCATCGACGCGACGGAGCGCATCGTGCGCGACGTGCCGTCCGCGCGGGTGCTGATCCTGACCACGTTCGATCTGGACGAGTACGCCTTCGCCGGACTGCGCGCCGGGGCGTCGGGCTTCCTGCTGAAGAACGCCAGGCCGGACGAACTCCTGGACGCGGTACGCGCGGTCGCCGCCGGGGACGCCGTCGTGGCCCCGCGCGCCACCCGGCTCCTCCTCGACACCTTCGCGCACCGGCTGCCGGAGCGGTCCGGTCCGGTGGCCGAAGACGAGCGCCTGGCCCGGCTGACCGCACGCGAGCGCGAGGTCCTGGTCGCGGTCGCGGGAGGGCTGTCCAACGGCGAGATCGCCGGCACCCTGCACCTGGCCGAGGCGACCGTCAAGTCGCATCTCAACCGGATCCTGGCCAAGTTGGAGGTCCGCGACCGGGTGCAGGCGGTGGTGTACGCGTACCGCACCCGGCTGGTGGATCCGCGGTGACCGGCGCGGCCGCACCGGACAGGCCGTAGGCCGCGGTCAGGGGATCCGGGGCACGGCCAGACCGGATTCGTAGGCGATGACGACGAGTTGGGCGCGGTCGCGGGCGTGGAGTTTGGCCATGGCCCGGTTGACATGCGTCTTGGCGGTCAGCGGGGTGATGACCATGCGGTCGGCGATCTCGTCGTTCGACAGGCCCTGCGCGACGAGGGCGACGGCCTCGCGCTCGCGGTTGGTGAGTCCGGCGAGGGCCGCGGTCGGCGTGGGCTGCGGCGGCTGGGTGATGTAGCGGTCGATCAGCTTGCGGGTGATCGAGGGGGCGAGCAGCGCGTCTCCGCGGGCGGCGACCCGTACGGCGTGCAGGAAGTCCTCGGGCACGATGTCCTTGACCAGGAACCCGGCGGCGCCCGCCCGCAGCGCGTCGAGGACGTACTCGTCGAAGCCGTAGTTGGTCAGGATGACCACGTGGACCCCGGCCAGTTCGGGGTCGGCGGCGATCCGCCGGGTCGCCTCGATGCCGTCCACGACGGGCATCTGGATATCGACCAGTGCGATGTCGGGGAGGAGTTCGCGCGCAAGGGCGACGCCCTGCTCGCCGTCCGCGGCCTCGCCGACCACTTCGATGTCGTCCTCGCCGTCGAGGAGTGCGCGGAACCCGCTGCGCAGCAGCGGCTGGTCGTCGACGAGCAGGACGCGGATCAAGGCGTACGCTCCACGGGCAGTTCGGCCTCCACGGTGAATCCGCCTTCGCGGCGCGGTCCGGCGCGCAGGCTGCCGCCGAGTGCGGTGACGCGTTCGCGCATGCCGAGCAGGCCGACGCCGGGCGGTGCGGCGGCCGGGCCGCCCTTGCCGTCGTCGTCGACGCGTATCGCCAGGGCGTCGGGGCCGCACGCGATGCGGATCTCGGCGGTGGCGGCGCCGGCGTGCCGGGCGATGTTGGTGAGCGATTCCTGCACGATCCGGTAGGCGGTCCGGTCCACGGCGGCCGGGACGGTGTGCCGCGGGCCGTCCACGGTCAGTGTCGCGTCGAGGCCGGACTTGCGGGCCCGGTCGACCAGTTCGGGGATGTGGTCGAGACCGCGGGGCGGCGCCTTGTCGTCGTCGCGCAGCGCCTCCAGGGTCGCGCGCAGTTCGCGGTTCGCCTCGCGCCCGGCCTCCAGGATCGCCTGCAGTGCCTCGGGCACCGGCTCGCCGCGCTTGCGGGCCAGATGGACGGCGACTTCGGCCTGCACCTTGATGACCGAGATCTGGTGGGTGAGCGAGTCGTGCAGCTCGCGGGCGATGTGCAGCCGCTCCTCGTCGGCGCGGCGCCGGGCGGTCTCCTCGCGGGTGCGCTCGGCCTCGTCGGCCCGCTGCTCGGCCTGCCGCAGCGCCTCCCCCGCGGCGCCTGCGGCGATCAGCCAGGCGATCTCCAGAGCACCGCGGGCCTGCGCGTACGCCTCTCCGCCGTCGTGCAGGGAAACCAGCGCCGCGAGCGGCAGCGCGGCAAGCAGCACCACCGATGCGCCGACGGTGGCCAGTCGGTGGCCGGCGCGCATCGCGGCGTACACCGCGAACAGGAAGGCGACGACCGGGACATCGAATCCGGCCGCCTGGTAGCCGAGCGCGCACAGCCCCGTGGCGGCCAGGACGAGGCGCGGGGCCCGGCGGCCCGCGGCCAGGGCGAGTCCGCCGGCCGCCAGGAGCGCGTAGCCGAGAATCCCCGGTGCCGTGCCCGCAGGTTCCACGGACAGGCCGGTGACGACCAGCGCGGCGGCCACGCCGGCGGCGACCACCCGGTCCCTGACCTGGGCGGTGACCGCGAACCGGACTGCACTCATGCACGCACCCTAGCCGCGGGGCCTGGCGGACCGGGTCCGGCTTCGGGAGGAATACCTGCTACTGCAAGCGCGGTAGATCGGCTGCGGCTGCCGCCGCGGCGGCAGTGCGAAGAGTCTGCATCTGCCGGACGACCGCCGACCGGTCCGCCGACATGCTCGAAGCAACTCGCCGAACCGGAGAAGGAGCAGATCATGTCGGTCGCCGCCACTCTTGCCGCATCCGAGACCGTGCACACCTCGGTCCAGACGTACGCCCTCGGCGACTTCGGCTCGGGACGCATCGGCGCCACCGTGGCCGCGTTCGTGGGGCTGGCCGCCGCGGTCGTCGGCGCGCTGGCCCTGGCCCGCGCCTCCGGACGTGTCCGCCCCGGCCGCAACGCCGGCACCGGTACCCCGACCGGGCGGAACGGCGCGGTCACGGCCCTGTTCGCGGGCCTGGTCAGCGCGTCCCTCGGCCTGCTGGTCGTGGTCACCGCGGAAGGCGGCCTCGGCACCGGCAACGGCCTGGGCGGCGGCATCGTCGCACTCATCGTCGGTGTCGCCGCGATGGGACTCGGCGGCCTTGCGCTGGCCCGCTCCCGCCGGGCGCCCCGGCAGAGCGCGTAACTCGTCTGTACAACCAGGGCTCCGACCTGGCCGGTTTGCGGGCACTTCGCCCGCGAACCGGCCTTTGTTCGCCAACTCGGCAGTTATTCACGGGAGTTGCCGGTCCAGACCATTGACAGGCCCGGGACGGCGGTCGTACTTTCCTGGCCAGTGACTGTTAGGAAAGTTTCCTAACAGACTTGCGAGGGGGCCACGTGGGTGCGGGGAAGGCCGGGCGGCCGAGTCTGATGCGCGCGATCAACGATCGCGCGGCGCTCGATCTGCTGCTGCAGCACGGCCGGCTCTCGCGCGGGCAGATCGGGGCGCTCACCGGGCTGTCCAAGCCGACCGCGTCGCAGCTGCTGGCGCGGTTGGAGTCGGCCGGGCTGGTGCTGGCGGTGGGTACCACGGACGAAGGCCGGCCCGGGCCCGCGGCGCAGTTGTACGAGCTCAACCCGGCAGCGGCGTACGTCGCCGGGTTGGACATCACGCCTGCCCGGGTCGAGGTCGCGGTCGCCGATCTGGCCGGGACGGTGGTCGCGGAGTACCGGCTGCCCACGCCGCGCCGCTCGCCGGCCCGGGTGCCCGAGCGGGTGCGCGAAGCCGTCGCGGCCGCCACCGGGCTCGCCGGGCTGACTCCCGAGGACATGACGCACGTGGTCCTCGGCATGCCCGGGGCGTTCGACCCGGCCACCGGGCAGTTCCGGTACGCCCGCCACCTGCCCGGCTGGCACGCCCCCGGCGTGCTCGACGAGGTGCGCAAGGCCCTGGGCACGACGGTCGACGTCGAGAACGACGTCAATCTGGTGGCCCTGGCCGAGCAGCGCACCGGGGCGGCCCGCGATGCCGGGGACTTCGTCCTGCTGTGGGTGGACGAGGGCATCGGCTGCGCGATCGTGCTGGGCGGGCGCCTGCACCGCGGCGCGACCGGAGGTGCCGGCGAGGTCGGCTACATGCCGCTTCCCGGTGCGCCGGTCACGCGCAACATCGGCCGCGCCAACACGGGTGGCTTCCAGCAGCTCGCCGGTGCGCCCGCGGTCGCGGCCTTGGCCCGGACGCACGGGATCGAAGGGCGGACGGCGGCGGATGCGGTCGCCCGCGCTGCGGCCGTGCTCACCGCGCCTGCCGCGCCGGGCGGCACCGAGGCCGCTCCCCTGCCCTCCGAGGCGGAGGCGGCCGGGGCGTTCCTCGACGCGCTTGCCACCCGGCTGGCCGTCGGCTTGGCCTCGATCGTCGCGGTCCTGGACCCGGACCGCGTGGTGCTCTCCGGGGCGGTACCGCTGACCGGCGGCCTACCGCTGCTCTCCCGGGTCGCCGACGAACTGCACGGACTCGCCATCTCCCGCCCGCAATTGGCACTCGGGGAGGTGCACGGCAACCCCGTGCTCTCCGGTGCCGTGCACGCCGCGCTCGACGTCGCGCGCGACAGCGTCTTCACCACGGTCTGACCGGACGGGCCCACCCCGCACCGCCCGGTCGGGATCGCGCACCGAGCCACTGCACCAAGCCACTGCACGGAGCCACTGCACCGAGCGGACGCACCGCGTACCGCCGCTTACCCCTGCACGCCGTCCCCGCCCCTCCCGGAGGAGGATCCAGTGCACCGACCCCGCTTCCGCCGTTCCCGCCGTCTCACCGCCGTCCTCGCCTCGACCGCCGCAGCCGTCCTGCTCGCCGCGTCGTGCTCGGGTTCGTCGGAAGGCACCGGCGCCGACGACGATCCCGGCAAGAAGGCCACCATCACGTTCTGGCACGGCTGGAGCCAGGACCACGAAGTCGAGGCGATCAACCAGCTGATCGCGAAGTTCAACGCCACGCACCCCAACATCACGGTCAAGGCCACCCCGAACGTGACGGACGACAAGCTCGTCCAGGGCGTGCGGTCCAAGAACGGCCCGGACGTCGTCTCGTCGTTCACCACCGACAACGTCGGGCAGTTCTGCTCGTCGGGCGGCTGGGTCGACCTGGCACCGTTCCTGGCGAAGTCCGGCATCGACCCGGCGGCCACCTTCCCGAAGGCGACGCTGGACTACACGCAGTTCCAGGGCAAGCGCTGCGCGCTGCCGTTCCTCGCGGACGCGTACGGCCTCTACTACAACAAGGACATGTTCGCGGCCGCGGGCATCACCGCCCCGCCGAAGACCATGTCGGAGTTCAAGGCCACCGCGGCCAAGCTCCAGCAGTACAACCCGGACGGGTCCATCAAGGTGGCCGGCGTCATGCCGACCTTCCACGGCTACGAGTTCACCCCGGCCCACGCAATGGCGCAGTGGGGTCCGTCGTACGTCGGCCCGGACGGCAAGTCCAACCTGGCCACCGACCCGCGGCCCGAGCAGTTCCTGACCTACCACAAGGAACTCGTGGACGCGCTGGGCGGGTTCGACAAGCTGGAGAAGTTCCGCAGCGGCTTCGGCGACGAGTTCTCCGCGCAGAACCCCTTCCAGGTGGGCCAGGTCGCCATGCAGCTCGACGGCGAGTGGCGGACCGCGAGCATCGCCGAGGAGGCACCGGACCTCAAGTACGGCACCGCCCCGCTGCCGGTGCCCGACGACCAGGCCGACAAGTACGGCCGCGGCTACCTGACCGGCACCGTGATCGGCATCGCCAAGTCGAGCCACCGCCAGGCAGCGGCCTGGGAGTTCGTGAAATTCCTGACCACCGACACGGACGCGGTCAACGCCTTCGCGGCGACCATCCACAACGTGCCCACCACGTTCGCCGCCCTGGCCTCGACGCCACTGGCGAACGACGAGCACTTCAAGCCCTTCCTCGACATCTTCAAGAGCCCGCACAGC
The DNA here is from genome assembly GCF_021502675.1 of Yinghuangia soli. Taxonomy (GTDB): domain Bacteria; phylum Actinomycetota; class Actinomycetes; order Streptomycetales; family Streptomycetaceae; genus Yinghuangia; species Yinghuangia soli. The sequence goes on along the minus strand of NZ_JAKFHA010000010.1, from coordinate 14,077 downwards.
AACACCACGCCGGCCAGCATCAACGGCGGCAAGTACCAGGTCACCTTCCAGGAGTTCTGCTACGGCTGGGAGGCCGGCCGGGTGCCCGACCTCAAGGCCGGACTGGCCGGGGTCGACCGGCAGATCGACGCCGACACCGCCCAGGCCGGGCGATGACGGCCGCGGTCCCGCCGGCGCTGCGTGCCCAGCGGCGCCGGCGGACCGCGCGCACGGTGGCGTTCCTGTCGCCCTGGCTGATCGGGTTCGCGGTGTTCTTCGCCTACCCGCTCGGCGCGACGGTGTACTACTCGTTCACGCGCTACGACCTGATCAACCCGCCCGAGTGGGTCGGGCTGCAGAACTGGCGCTACGTCTTCCGCGACTACCCCTACCTCGACAAGGCGCTGCGCAACACGCTGTGGCTGGTCGCGATCATGGTGCCGGTCCGGGTGCTGTTCGGTCTGGGCGTCGGCATGATCGCGGTACGGCTGCGGCGCGGCGCGAACCTCTTCCGCACGCTGTGCTACCTGCCGTTCCTGGCCCCTCCGGTGGCCGCCACCATCGGCTTCGTCTTCCTGCTCAACCCGGCCACCGGCCCGTTCGACCAGTTCCTGGCCGGGCTCGGGCTGGGCGACGTGGGCTGGTTCAACGACCCGCAATGGGCCAAGCCGGCGCTCACCGTGCTCGCGGTCTGGGGGGTCGGCGACCTGATGGTCATCTTCGTGGCGGCGCTGGTGGACGTGCCGCGCGAGCAGTACGAAGCGGCGCAACTCGACGGCGCCGGCGCCTGGCAGCGCTTCCGGTACGTCACCTGGCCGGCCATCACCCCGATCGTGCTGTTCGCGGTGGTGACCGGGGTGATCCAGACCATGCAGTACTACACGCAGGCGATGGTCGCCGGGAAAGTCGCCAGCGGCATCGTCGGCGCACCGGGGCAGAGCTTCGAACCGGGCTACCCGGACGGCTCCACCCTGACGCTGCCGCAACTGGTCTACGAGGAAGGCTTCTCGACCTTCGACACCGGGGCGGCGAGCGTGCTGTCGCTCATCCTGTTCGGCATCGCGATGACCGTGACCGCCCTGCTCATGCGCCGCCGAGCGGGCCTGCTCGGCGACGACTGACCTTCCCGGAACCCGATCCGTACGCACCGAAGTGGGGTGAGTGGTGTGACCACGCGCTTGCGGACGAAGCGCATACTGCACTGGATCGCCGTCCATGCGCTCGCCGTCGCGGCCGCGCTGTTCTTCGTCCTGCCGTTCGTCTTCCTGTTCCTGACCTCGGTGATGACCGACCGGCAGACGCTGACCTCGGACCTGTGGCCGCACGAGTGGCGGTGGAGCAATTACGCGGACGTCTTCAGTACGCCCGGGTTCGGCACGTGGTGGCGCAACACCCTGCTGTACGCAGGGCTCGGCACCGTCCTGTGCCTGGTGTCGAGCCTGCCGGTGGCGTACGCGCTGGCCCGCTTCCGGTTCCGCTTCCGCGGCCTGGCGCTGCTGCTGGTGATCGCCGCGATGATGCTGCCGCCGCAGGTCGTCGTGATCCCGATGTACATCTTCTGGTCGGAGACCATGGGGCTGTCCGGGTCGCTGTGGCCGCTGATCATCCCGCTCGCGTTCGGCGACGCGTTCTCCATCTTCCTGCTGCGGCAGTTCCTGCTCACCGTGCCGCCCGACTACCTCGACGCGGCGCGCGTCGACGGCTGCGGCGAGGTGCGGATCCTGCTGCGCATCGTGGTGCCGATGATCCGGCCGGCGCTGGCCGCGGTCGCGCTGTTCCAGTTCTTCTACTGCTGGAACGACTACTTCGGCCCGCAGGTGTACACCTCGGAGAACCCCGGGGCCTGGACGCTTTCGTACGGCCTGGAGTCCTTCAAAGGCGCCCACCACACCAACTGGAATCTGACGATGGCGGCCACGCTGCTGGTGATGGCCCCGGTGATCCTCGTGTTCTTCTTCGCGCAGAAGGTGTTCATCGAGGGCGTGACCTTGACGGGAGTGAAGGGGTGACCGAGGACGCAGAGGCCGCGGGGGCGGCAGGGGTGAGTGCCCGGTGAAGCTCGCAGTGGTGGGGGGCGGGTCCACGTACACGCCCGAACTGGCGGACGGATTCGCGCGGTTGCGCGACGTCCTGGCGATCTCCGAAGTCGTGCTGATCGATCCGGCCCTGGCCCGCGCCGAGCTGGTCGGCGGCGTGGTGCAGCGCATCCTGGCGCGGCAAGGGCACCCGGCGCGCGTCACGGTCACCGACTCGGTGGAACGCGGTGCGGCGGATGCCGACGCGGTGCTGATCCAGCTCCGGGTGGGCGGCCAGGCGGCGCGCCTGGGCGACGAGACGTGGCCGCTGGAGTGCGGCTGCGTCGGGCAGGAGACGGTCGGCGCGGGCGGGCTCGCCAAGGCGCTGCGGACCGTGCCTGTAGTCCTCGACATCGCCGAGCGGGTACGCGCGGTGGCCCCGCGCGCCTGGCTGGTCGACTTCACCAACCCGGTCGGCATCGTCACGCGCGCGCTGCTGGACGCCGGGCACCGGGCGGTCGGCCTGTGCAATGTGGCCATCGGGCTGCAGCGGCGCTTCGCCGCCGCACTGGAGGTCTCCCCGCAGGACGTCGTGCTCGACCATGTCGGCCTCAACCATCTGACCTGGGTGCGCGCGGCGCACGTCGGGGGCCGCGACGTCCTGCCGGAGATCCTGGCCGCACACGCCGACCTGCTGGCCGACGAACTCCGGCTGCCCGCCGAGCTGATGCGCCGGCACGGCGTGGTCCCGTCGTACTACCTGCGCTACTACTGGGGCCACGACGCGGTGGTGGAGGAGCAGCGCAAGGGCACTCCGCGGGCGGCCGAAGTCGCCTCGGTGGAGGCCGCGCTGATGGACGCCTATGCCGATCCGCTGCTGGATGCCAAGCCGGAGATCCTCGCGCGGCGCGGCGGGGCGTTCTACTCGGAGGCGGCGGTCGAGCTGCTCGCCGGCCTGCTCGGCCGCGGCGGGCCGGCCGTCCCGCAGGTCGCCGATGTGCGGAACCGCGGCGCCCTGCCGTTCCTGCCGGACGACGCCGTCGTCGAAGTGCCGTGCACCGTGACCGCGGACGGTCCGGTGCCGGTCCCGCTCGCCCCGCTCGCCCCGGTGTACGCCGGACTGGTGGCGCACGTCGCGGCGTATGAAGAACTGGCCCTGGACGCCGCGCTGCGCGGCGGCCGCGACCGGGTGTACGACGCGCTGCTGGCCCATCCGTCCATCGGCCAGGCCGACCTCGCGGACGGCTTGGCGGACCGCCTCATCGCGGCCGGGAGAGGGCACTTGGCGTGGGCGCGGTGACCGCGGAGGAAGCCGGGCGACGTCCCCGGGAGGCACCGGAGTCCGCACCGGGCTCCCCCGGCGGCGGTGTCGTGCTGGCGCTCGATGCGGGCAACTCCAAGACGGACGTGGCGGTCGCGGACGTGGCCGGCACCGTCCTGGCGACCGTCCGCGGTCCGGGTTTCCAGCCGCACCGGTACGGCCTGGCCGAGGCCGTCTCGCGGTTGGACCGGCTCGTCGTGCGGGCGCTCGGCGTGGCGGGACGGCCGGCGCCGGTCCGGCATGCGGCGGTGTGCGCGGCCAACGCCGACCTGCCGGTCGAGGAGCACCGCCTGCAGGAGGAGATCGGGACGCGCGGCTGGGCGGCGTCGGTGGCGGTCGCCAACGACACTTTCGCCGTGCTGCGCTCGTGCACGGCCGCGGCCGACGCGGTGGCGATCGTCTGCGGTGCGGGCATCAACTGCGTGGGCCGGAACCGGGACGGGCGCACCGTGCGCTTCCCGGCCCTCGGCCGGATCACCGGCGACTGGGGCGGCGGTGCCGGGCTGGCCGAGGAGGTGCTGTGGTGGTCGGTGCGCGCCGAGGACGGGCGCGGCCCGCACACCGCGCTCGCGGCCGCCGTGGCTTCGCACTTCGGCCGCGGGACGGCCACCGACGTCGCCCTGGACCTGCACTTGGAGGTGCTCGCCGGGGACCGCGTGCACGAGGCGGTGCCGCTGCTCTTCGCGGTCGCGGAGGGCGGCGACGCGGTGGCGCGGCGGATCGTCGACCGGCAGGCCGAGGAGATCGCGGCGCTGGCGGTGTCCGCGCTGACCCGGCTGGACCTGGCCGGGCCGGAGGGACCGGAGGCGGACCGGCCGGTCGACGTCGCACTGGGCGGCGGCGTGCTGGCCGCCCGCCCGGAGCAGTTGCTCACCGGGATCCGGACGCGCATCGCGGCGCACACCTCGCACGCGCGGCTGCGCATCGCCGACGTCCCGCCGATTGCAGGAGCGGTGCTGCTTGCCCTCGACCAGCTCGCGGCGGCAGCCGAGCCGGGGGCGGCCGGGGCGGCGGTATCGGCCGCCGCGGAGTCGCGGGTGCGGGACGCCTTCCGGCCTGCGGCAGCCGCGGGGACGGGCGGGGCCTGACCGGGACCGGCGCCGCTGTCGCACGCGCCGGGGCCGGGCACTGCGGGTGCCCGGCCCCGACGTCCCGTCCCCCCGTGCTACCGGGATATCGTCAGGCATCCTGACTTGGCGACCGGCTCGGCGCCAGGTCCGACCCGCGTATCGGCGCGGTGCCGAGAACTCGCGGCTCGCGAGCGTGCACCGCGGCGGCCCGATCGCAGCGCGGCAAGGCGGCCGCGTAGTTGAATGGTCCGCATGTCCGACTCCGCGCCAATGGCCACTGCCGCAGGTCCGTCCGACTCCCCTGCCTCTGCCGCCCCGCTCGACGATGCCGCGCCCGCGTGGGAGAGGCGATTCCGGGCCCCCCGGGTGAGCCTGCCCGATTGGGCCGAACACGCGCCCGACCGTTCGGTGTTCCTGTCGAACGCGTCGGGCACGTACGAGATCTACGCCTGGGACCGGGCGGACGGCGCCCAGCGGCAGGTCACCGACCGGGCCAACGGCACCACGATGGCCTCGATCGATCCCTCCGGCGAGTGGATCTGGTGGTTCGCGGACACCGACGGCGACGAGTTCGGCGTGTGGATGCGCCAGCCCTTCGGCGGCGGCCCGGACGCGCCCGCCGCGCCCGGCCTGGCCCCCTCGTACCCGGCCGGTCTGGCGATCGGCGCGGACGGCCTCGCGGTGGTCGCCCGGTCCACCGACGAGGACGGCTCGACCGTGCACGTCGTGCGGCCCGGCGCCGAGCCCGCGGTGATCTACGCGCACCGCGAATCGGCGGGCGTCTCGGCGCTGTCCGAGGACGACACCCTGGTCGTCATCGAGCACAGCGAGCACGGCGACACGATGCACCCCTCGCTCCGCGCGGTCCGCCTGGACGGCTCGGTGGTCGCCGAGCTGCACGACGGCGAGCCGGGCGAGGCCCCCTCGTCCGGACTGTCCTGCACGGGCTTCGCCCCGGTGTACGGCGACCCGCGCGTGCTGGTCTCGCACCAGCGCCGGGGCCGCTGGGAGCCGATGATCTGGAACCCGCTGACCGGCGAGGAGCAGGACATCGCCCTCGGCCTGCCCGGCGACGTGGGCGTGGACTGGTACCCGGACGCGAGTGCGCTGCTCGTCGAGCACGACCACCACGCCCGCTCCGAGCTCTACCGCTACGACCTGGCGTCCGGCGCCCTGGAGCAGTTGGAGACGCCGCCCGGCACGGTGCTCGGCGCGACCGCCCGCCCGGACGGCTCCGTGGAGTACCTGTGGTCGAGCGGCGAGCGCCCCAGCGAGCTGCGCTCCACCGGCGGCGGCACGGTCCTGGTGCCGCCCGGCGACCGCGCCCCCGGATCGGTGCCGGTCGAGGACGCCTGGGTCGAAGGCCCCGGCGGGCTCGTGCACGCACTGGTGTCCCGGCCGGCCGCCGGGTCCGGGCCGTACCCCACGGTCTTCGAGATCCACGGCGGCCCGACCGCGCACGACGGCGACCACTTCGCGCCGGGCGTCGCGGTGTGGATCGACCACGGCTTCGCGGTAGTGCGGGTCAATTACCGCGGCTCGACCGGCTACGGCAAGGACTGGACGGACGCGCTGCGCGAGCGCGTCGGGCTCATCGAGCTGGAGGACATCGCCGCGGTCCGCACCTGGGCCGTGGAGTCCGGTCTGGCCGACCCCGAGCGGCTGGTGCTGTCCGGCGGTTCGTGGGGCGGCTACCTGACGCTGCTGGGCCTGGGCGTGCAGCCCGCGGACTGGGCGCTGGGGCTGGCCGCGGTGCCGGTGGCCGACTACGTCGCGGCGTACGAGGACGAAATGGAGGCCCTCAAGGCGATGGACCGCACGCTGGTCGGCGGCACGCCCGAAGAGGTCCCCGAGCGGTACGCGGCATCGTCCCCGATCACGTACGTCGACAAGGTGCGGGTGCCGGTCTTCATCAGCGCCGGCCTCAACGACCCGCGCTGCCCGATCCGGCAGATCGAGAACTACGTGGCCCGGCTCGGCGAGCTGGGGGCCGAGCACGAGGTGTACCGCTACGAGGCCGGGCACGGCTCCGCGGTGGTCGAGGAGCGCATCCGGCAGGTCCGCAAGGAGCTGGACTTCGTGGCCCGGCACCTGGGACTGCCGAAGAACGCCTGAGGCCCGGACGGCCGCCGGCTCACCGGTCGGCGGCCGGCTCCGGCGCGAGGCCCAACTCGCGCAGCACGGCGGCCTCCTCGGCCTCCTGGCGCTCCTCGATCTCGCGCCGCACGACGCGCCACCACAGGAAGACCGAGGCACCCGCGAACACGAACCACTGCGCGGTGTAGCCGAGGTTCTGCCAGGCCCGCCCGGAAATGCCGCCGCCCGACTGCGCCTTCGCGGGCGGCACCGGCGCGAGTGCGGCGGCGCCGGATGCGGCGTCCGCCGGGTCCTGCGCGGTGAGCGCGAGGTAGCCGGTGTAGAGCCGGTACGGCATCAGGTTGACCAGCTCAGGCGTGTTCACCATCGACACCTGCCCGGCAGGCAGCCCGGCGACCCGGTCGATGCCGGAGCCGTGCTCCGTCTCGGAGAGCTCCAGGCGGCCGGTGAGCTGCACGTCGCCGGCCGGCGGCGCGGGCGCCTTGGCCGCGTCGGCCGGGCCTTCGAACCAGCCGCGCACGACCGGGAGCCACGCGTCTCCGGAGCCGGCCGGCTTGAACGGCGTCAGCACATACGTGCCTGAGCGGCCGTCCACCTCGCGCCCCGGTACGAGCAGTTGGTGGGTGGTGTCGTAGCGGCCCGCCACCGCGACGTTGCGGCCGCGGTCGTCCATGGTCACCTCGGTGCCGCCGCGCAGCTGCTGCGCGAGCGGGACCGCGGGGTCCGCCGACACCGCGGTCTCGGCGGCCTTCTCGGTCGCCTTGCTGTGGTCGTTGTACCGCTGGAACTGCCACAGGCCGAGCGCCGCGCACACCGGCACGGCCACCAGGACGAGGACGTGGAAGGCCACCCAACGCGGCTGCAGGAGGAAGCGGTGCACCCCACCACGGTAACCGGGGCGGTGCGGTCAGCTCGCCCTCGGGTAGGCGCCGGTGAGGTAGACGTCCGTGCGGTACACCACACCGCCGCAGGCCGCGGTGAGCGGCACTTCGGCGATCTTCACACCGCCGTCCGCGAGCATGTAGCCGAGCGCGGGCACCGGCGGCGGCGGACCGGGCGGGTTGTCGCCCGGCGTGCAGCTGCCGCCGACCCCCGGGCCGGGCGTGGCAAGCCAGGCGAACTGGAACTCGTAGGCGGCCCCGGCGGGTACCACCAGCGGCTGGCCCGCGGGCAGCACGGCGGGCAGCCGGACGGCCGGGTCGCCGGCCTCGTGCATCTTGATGGAGACCTGGATGGGCGGGTTGCCGGGAGCGGCCGCGACCAGCACGTTGCCCGAACCGGTGATGCTGCAGTCTCGCCGCGAGATGTTGCGGACCTCCACGACGCCGTACGCCATGCCGTCCGGGCCCGCGGCCGCCAGGCCGGTGCCGGCGCCCTGCTCGATGTCGTTGATCGTGCAGGCGGGCGGCAGCTGGGTGGGCACCGCGGTGGGGCCGACGGTCGCGGTCGTGGTCACCGGCGGCATGACCGGCGCGGTCTGGCCGGGGGCCGGCGACTCGTTCGGCAGCCCGCCGGGCAGGGCGCTGGACGACGCACCCGGGGACGGCGAGCCGGAGCGGGCCGGCGGGCGGCCGCCGTTCGATCCGGCGCCGTTTCCGTTGGCGCCCGCGCCGACCCGCTCGGAGCCCTCGTTGTCGTCGCCGTCGTCCTCCCCGCCCGGCACGTCCGAGCCGTCGGTCGGGAAGACGTTAGCCTCGCCGCTCTTCGCGGCGTTCTGATCGGTGATCACCACGGTGCGCACCATCGGCGTCGCCACCGCGAGCACCACCACGGTGGCGGCCACGGTCAGCACCGTCGCGCGGCGCCGGCGGCGCCGCGCGGGCACCGCCGCGCGCAGCCGCTCCAGCGCGTCCGGGGCCGGCTGGATACCGGACACCGCATCCTGCAGCCTGCGGCGCAGGGCTTCCAGTTCGGCCGGGGCCGCGGGCCCGCCGGCGTCGGGACGCCCGTCCTGCGGCAGCCGGCCGCCCACCCCCGAGCCCTCGTTCATCGCGGTCACGACGTCTCCATCCGGGCCCGCAGGGCCTCCAGCCCTCGCGAACCGTACGCCTTCACCGAACCGACCGACAGTCCAAGCAGGTCAGCCACCTGAACCTCCGTCAGATCCGCGTAGTAGCGCAACACGATCACCTCGCGCTGCCGCCTCGGCAGGTCGCGCAACACCCGGACCAGGGCATCGCGTTCGAGCACACCGTGCGCGCCTTCCTCGGCGGCCGGCTCGTCCAGCACGGGCCGGGGCATCAGGCGCAGCGCCATGAGCCGCCGGCGCAGCGTGGAGCGCGAGAGGTTCACGACAGTCTGCCGCAGGTACGCCAGCGTCTTGTCGGGTTCCCGGAGCCGGTGCCGGGCGACGTGCACCCGGACGAACGCCTCCTGCACGACGTCCTCGCACGAATGCGGGTCGTCGAGCAGCAGCGCGGCAAGCCTCAGCAGTGTGCCGTAGTGCGCGCGGTACGTGTCGGTCAGCAGGTCGACGGAGACCCCGGCGTCGGCCGGATCGTCCGCCGCGGCGGCCGCGGACGCGGCGGAACCCGCCGCCTCGCCGGGCGTGCCGTACCGCAGCAGCGACTCCACCGGCTCCCAGGAGTCCGCGGACTCCCGAGGCTCCGCGGGAAATCCGGTCACCGGCACCTCGACAGGCGGGTGCGCAGGGCGGACGCCCCGCTTCACCCGTGGTTCCACCCCCACCAACTCCGCCACGAACGTTAGACGACCATCCGCCCCGGAAGGTTGTCCGGATCGGAGAGGGGAAGTGGTCGGACCACTTCCGGGCACTCTTGGGCACTTGCGGGCCCTTGCCGGCCGGCCACCGGATAAATCAGGTAGTCGGCCTGGGGACACGGTACTGGCTGACAGCTCGTCGGGAAGGGGCTTCTTGAAGGCCGAGACAAGCGGAAAGGCCGCGGCCCGGCCCCCGGGATCGGGGGCCGGGCCGCGGCCTTCGCGATGAGCGTGCGCGCCGCCCGCGGGCGGCGGCCGGTCAGGCCTCCTCGGCCTGCGCGGCCAGCTCCGCCGCCACCAGCTCGGCGATCTGCGCGGTGTTGAGCGCCGCGCCCTTGCGCAGGTTGTCCCCGCACATGAACATCTCGAGGGTGTTCGGGAAGTCGAGCGCCTGGCGCACCCGGCCGACCCAGGTCGGGTCGGTGCCGACCACGTCGGCGGGGGTCGGGAACTCGCCGTTCGCCGGGTCGTCGCACAGCACGACACCGGGCGCCTCGGCCAGGATCTCGTGCGCCCGGGCGACCGTGACGTCGTTCTCGAACACCGCGTGCACGGCCAGCGAGTGCGTGGTGACCACCGGGACGCGGACGCAGGTCGCGGAGACCTTGAGGTCCGGCAGGCCGAGGATCTTGCGCGACTCGTTGCGGACCTTGAGCTCCTCGGAGGACCAGCCGTCCTCCTTGAGCGAGCCCGCCCACGGCACGACGTTGAGCGCGAGCGGCGCCGGGAACGGGCCGAAGTCGCCCACCGCGCGCCGCACGTCGCCGGGCTGGGTGCCCAGCGTGGTGGAACCGGAGACCTTCTCGATCTGCTCGCGCAGCGCGTCGATGCCGGGCTGGCCCGCACCGGACGCAGCCTGGTACGACGACACCACGAGCTCGCGCAGGCCGAGCTCGGCGTGCAGCGCGCCGAGCGCCACGACCATGCTCAGCGTGGTGCAGTTCGGGTTGGAGATGATGCCGCGCGGCCGGATGCGGGCCGCGGCCGGGTTCACCTCGGGCACCACGAGCGGCACCTCGGGGTCCATCCGGAACGCGCCGGAGTTGTCGACCGCGACCGCGCCCTTGGCGGCGGCGATCGGCGCCCACTGCGCGGAGACCTCGTCGGGCACGTCGAACATCGCGACGTCGACGCCCTCGAAGCACTCCTCGGAGAGCGCGACGACCTCGACCTCTTCGCCGCGGACCACGAGCTTCTTGCCGGCCGAGCGGGCCGACGCGATCAGCCGGATCTCGCCCCACACGTCCTGCCGGGTGGAGAGCAGCTCGAGCATCACGGTGCCGACGGCACCGGTCGCACCGACCAGGGCGAGGGTGGGCTTGCGGGTGCTCATCGGCCGGTACCTCCGTAGACGACGGCCTCTTCGGTCTCGGCGTCGAGCCCGAATGCGGTGTGCACGGCCTGGATGGCGGTGGGCACCTGGTCGGCGCGGCACACCACCGAGATGCGGATCTCGGACGTGGAGATCAGCTCGATGTTGACGCCCGCGTTCGACAGCGCCTCGAAGAACTCGGCGGTGACCCCGGGGTGCGAGCGCATGCCCGCGCCGACCAGCGAGATCTTGCCGATCTGGTCGTCGTAGCGCAGCGACTCGAAGCCGATCTCGTCCTGCGCCTTGGTCAGCGACTCGATGGCCTTGTGGCCGTCCGTCATGGGCAGCGTGAAGGAGATGTCGGTACGCCCGGTCGAGGCGGCCGAGACGTTCTGCACGACCATGTCGATGTTGATCTCGGCGTCGGCCACCGTGCGGAAGATCTTCGCGGCCTCGCCCGGCTTGTCCGGGACCCCGACCACGGTGACCTTCGCCTCGCTGGTGTCGTGGGCGACACCGGAGATGATCGCCTGCTCCACGTCGTCCCCTTCGGACTCGCTTCGTACCCACGTGCCCTCGAGTCCGGAGAAGGACGAGCGCACGTGGACGGGCATGTTGTAGCGGCGCGCGTACTCGACGCACCGCAGGTGCAGCACCTTGGAACCGCTCGCGGCCAGCTCCAGCATTTCCTGGTAGCTGATGCGGTCGATCTTGCGGGCCTTCTTGACCACGCGGGGGTCGGCGGTGAAGACGCCGTCCACGTCCGTGTAGATCTCGCAGACCTCGGCGTCCAGCGCGGCGGCCAGCGCCACCGCGGTGGTGTCGGAGCCGCCCCGGCCCAGGGTGGTGATGTCCTTCGTGTCCTGCGACACGCCCTGGAAGCCGGCCACGATGGCCACCGCGTCCTCGTCGAGTGCGGACCGGATGCGGCCCGGCGTCACGTCGATGATGCGCGCTTTGTTGTGCACAGAGTCGGTGATGACACCGGCCTGGCTGCCGGTGAACGACCGCGCCTCGACCCCGAGGTTTTTGATCGCCATCGCCAGGAGCGCCATCGAGATCCGCTCACCGGAGGTGAGCAGCATGTCCAACTCGCGTCCGGCCGGGATCGGGCTCACCTGCTGGGCGAGGTCGATCAGCTCGTCCGTCGTGTCACCCATCGCGGACACCACTACGACCACCTCGTGGCCGAGCTTTTTGGTGTCGACGATCCGCTTGGCGACGCGCTTGATGCCCTCGGCATCGGCAACGGAGGAGCCTCCGTACTTCTGCACGACAAGGCCCACGTGCGCTCCTCGATTCGTGTTGGCTGCGGTCGGCACAGTCTAACGAGGCACGCGTACGGCCCAACCCTTATTCACATAGTGAGACGTACGTATCACTTTTTGAACAGAGGGACGCGAATGCCGCGAAAAGTGGCGCACGGACGACCGAAACCGCGAAAAGCTCCGGTCGACCGCATCCGCTCACCGGGACGCTTGCGACGGCCGTTTACGAGGCGGACGGGCCGCCGAGGACGACGGCGTCGTCCAGCTGCTCGGCCAGTTCCTCCACCAGCTCGTCGCCGAGCGCCGCGTCGACCGCGGACTCCAGGCCCTCCGCGGAGACCGCGTCCAGCCGGGTGTGCGCGACCACGGACTGCAGCGCGCGCAGCACGGCGCTCGCGGTGGCGCCCCAGTTGGCGAGGTAGGAGAACTGCCACCACCACAGGGCCTCGGTGGTGCGGCCCGCGCGGTGGTGGGCCAGGCCGTGCATGAGGTCGGTGACGACGTCCGCCATGTCGTCGGAGATCCGGAACGCCACCGGCTTGGGGCGCGGCACGTACGGGTCGAAGACCTCGTAATAGACGTCGATCGGTTCCAGGAGGACGGACAGCGCGGTGCGCAGCGCGTCCACGTCCGGGTCCGGGCCCGCATCGGGCTCGAAGCGCTCCTCGGGCACCACGTCGGCGATCGCGCCGAGCCGGCCGCCCGCGAGCATCAGCTGCGAGACCTCCAGCAGCAGCATCGACACGGCCGCCCCGGGCTCCTCGCCCCGGGCCACCTCCGTGACGGCCACCACGAAGCTCTCGATCTGGTCGGCGATTTCCGCGGTGAAGTCGGTCAGGTCGTCAGACATCGAGCAGTCGTCTCCCCTCAAAGGCACGCCCGAGGGTCACCTCGTCGGCGTACTCCAGGTCGCCCCCCACCGGCAGCCCGCTGGCCAGCCGGGTCACCGTGAGACCCATCGGTTTGCACAGCCGGGCCAAATACGTCGCGGTCGCCTCTCCTTCCAGGTTCGGATCGGTGGCCAGGATCAGCTCGGTGACCGTGCCGTCCGCGAGGCGCGTCATGAGCTCGCGGATCCGCAGGTCGTCCGGGCCGACGCCTTCGATGGGACTGATCGCGCCGCCCAGCACGTGGTAGCGGCCGCGGAACTCGCGGGTCTTCTCGACCGCGACGACGTCCTTGGACTCCTCGACCACGCAGATCACCGCGGGGTCGCGGCGCGGGTCGAGGCAGATGCGGCACTGGTCGGCCTCGGCGACGTTGCCGCAGACGGTGCAGAAGCGGACCTTGTCCTTGACCTCGACCAGGGCGTTCACCAGGCGGCGCACGTCGGCGGGGTCGGCGGAGAGCAGGTGGAAGGCGATGCGCTGGGCACTCTTCGGACCGACGCCGGGCAGCCGGCCCAGTTCGTCGATGAGGTCCTGTACGGCGCCTTCGTACACCTGCGGGCTCCTCTTGTTGCTCGGTCGCTGCGTCCGGGGCTTGAGGGCCCCGGGTGGTGCTCGTATTGCGGGTGCTGCTCGTGCTGCGGGTGCTACATGCCCGGCAGGCCCAGACCGCCGAGGCCGCCTGCCCCGCCCAGGCCCTGGGCCAGCGGGCCCATGGCACGGGACGCGAGCTCCGCGGCGGCCCGGTTGGCGTCGCGGACGGCGGCGACGACGAGGTCGCCGAGTGTCTCCGTGTCCTCAGGATCCACCGCCTTGGGCGAGATCTCCAGAGCGAGGAGCTCACCGGCGCCGCTGACGGTCGCGGTGACGAGGCCGCCACCCGCCGTCCCCTTGACCTGGGTACGCGCGAGTTCCTCCTGCGCGGCCATCAGGTCCTGCTGCATCTTCTGCGCCTGCTGCAGCAGCTGCTGCATGTCGGGCTGACCACCACCGGGAAACACCTGGGACACCCTTCGTCGCCGTCCGCGGCGGCCCGGATGGCGGCTGCCGCTTACGGCTTGAGACTACGGGGTCCCGGCGGCCCGCGGTGGCCGGAGGCGCGCCGGGACACGGGATACGACCGGTTGTGGCCGAGGGTGCCCGCGGACGCCCGATCACGCTCAGTGCCGAGGCGTTTCCTCGATCACGGTCGCGCCCAGCTCGCGGGCCAGGAGCTCCTGGCTCGACACGCCGCCGCCCTCGATCTCCTCGTCCTCGTACGCCGCCGCATCGTCGTACGAGCCTCCCTCGTCCTCCGGTGCGTCCACCGGCCCCGGCACGTACTCGGGGGGCCCGGGGGCGTAGTCGGGGGGCGGAGGCGGGTAGTCCGCCGGGGGCGGGACGTCCTCGTCGCGGGGTGCCTCGGGG
>NZ_JAKFHA010000001.1:863565-945686 GCF_021502675.1 Yinghuangia soli | reverse complement strand
GGAACCTCGAGGTTCCGGGCCCCTTCGCATGCCTTGCGCAGGTTCGCGCGGTGAATCCGCGGACCTCATCGTGCATTTCATCCGATCGTGTGAATCGGAAGCGGCCCGGGCGCCGCGTACGGCGCGCAATCACCATGCTGAAGTTCCGGCCCGCCCCGACGACCCCGAGGTGCGACACGCACGACCCGCGGGGCGGCCGCCACACGAGGAGACTTTTCGTGACCAGCAGTTCGTACCGCGGTCCGGAGCACGCTCGGACGCCGGACCGGGGGCCCGTCCCGGTCGCGCGGGCGGGGCGGCACGCACGGCCGCCGGACGCCCGCGGGGACGTCTACCTCCAGGTCCAGGCGAGCCCGGAGTTCCAGGAGATCCGGCGCCGCTACCGCGACTTCGTGTTCCCGATGTCGGCGCTGTTCCTGGCCTGGTACCTGGCGTACGTCCTCGCCTCGACCATGGCCAGAGACCTGATGGCCCAGCGCATCGTCGGCGAGGTGAACGTCGCGCTCGCCTTCGGACTCGCCCAGTTCGCCTCGACGTTCCTGTTCACCTGGCTCTACGCCCGCAATGCGGGACGCAAGCGGGACCGGGCCGCGCTCGATCTGCGCTGGGACACCCAGGAGCGGTTCCGGTGATCGATGCGCGCATCCTGGCCGAGGGGGCCGGGAGCGGCCACCGCATGCTCACCATCGGCCTGTTCCTGGTATTCGTCGCGATCACCCTGGTGATCACCATCTGGGCCAGCCGGCACAGCCGCACCGCGAACGACTTCTACGCCGGCGGCCGCGAATTCTCCGCGGCGCAGAACGGCCTGGCCATCTCCGGCGACTACATGTCCGCGGCCTCGTTCCTGGGTATCGCGGGCCTCATCTCGCTGGTCGGCTACGACGGCTTCCTGTACTCGATCGGCTTCCTGGTCGCGTGGCTCGTGGTGCTCATGCTGGTCGCCGAACTGGTGCGCAACTGCGGCCGCTACACGATGGCCGATGTGCTCGCGTTCCGGATGAGCCAGCGCCCGGTGCGGACCGCCGCGGGCGCCTCGTCGATCGTGGTGTCGATCTTCTACCTGCTGGCCCAGATGGTCGGCGCCGGCTCGCTGGTGGCCCTGCTGCTCGGCGATGCCGACGGTTCCGCGCAGACGCTCACCATCATCGCGGTGGGCATGCTGATGATCGTGTACGTGACCTTCGGCGGCATGAAGGGCACCACCTGGATCCAGATAGTGAAGGCCGCGCTGCTCATGGCCGGGGCCGTCACGCTGACCGTCCTGGTGCTGGTCCGGTTCGACGGCAACGTCAACGCCATACTGCACACCGCGGCCCAGACCAGCGGCCACGGCGAGGCGTTCCTGCAACCCGGCCTGCAGTACGGCAGTTCGCTGACCAGCCGGATCGACTTCATCAGCCTCGCGCTCGCGCTCGTGCTGGGCACCGCGGGGCTGCCGCACATCCTGGTGCGCTTCTACACGGTGCCCACGGCGCGCGCCGCGCGGCGCTCGGTGATGTGGGCGATCGGCCTGATCGGCGCGTTCTACCTGATGACGATCGTGCTCGGCTTCGGCGCCGCGGCGGTCCTCGGCTCGGACGAGATCCGCGCGTCGAACAAGGCGGGCAACACCGCACTGCCGCTGCTGGCCCAGGAACTGGGCGGCGGCGGCGATTCGCTGGGCGGCGTGGTGCTGCTGGCGGTGATCGCCGCGGTGGCGTTCGCGACGATCCTCGCGGTGGTCGCCGGACTCACGCTGGCGTCCTCGGCGTCCGCCGCGCACGACCTCTACGCGGCGGTGATCCACAAGGGCCGGGCCAGCGAGAAGGAGGAACTGGCCGCGGCCCGGCTGAGCGCCATCGTGATCGGTGCGGTGGCGATCGCGCTGAGCCTGACCGCGCAGAAGCTGAACGTGGCGTTCCTGGTCGCGCTGGCTTTCGCGGTCGCGGCGTCGGCGAACCTCCCGACGATCCTGTTCACGCTCTTCTGGCGGCGCTTCAACACGCGCGGGACGGTCTGGGCGATCAACGGCGGGCTGATCTCGTCGGTGGTCCTGGTGATCTTCTCGCCGGTCGTCTCGGGCGGCCCGAACCCGCTGGTCACCGGGGTCGACTTCCACTGGTTCCCGCTGGCGAACCCGGGCATCGTCTCGATCCCCATCGGGTTCCTGGCCGGCTGGGTCGGCACGCTGCGCTCGAAGGAGGACGCGGACGACCTCAAGTACGCCGAGATGGAGGTCCGTGCGCTGACCGGCGCGGGCGCCTACTGAGCCCGCGGGCTGCGGACTCGAGCGGACTGCAGCGGACTGCAGAAGACCGCAGACGACTGCAGAAGCCTCGGTGAACTGCCGCGGGCTACAGCGCGGGCGAGACGAGCCTGGGCCGCATGCTCAGCGGGTTCTCCAGTCCCTTGCCGCAGCTCTCCGGCCGTTCCGGTTCCTCGGCGTGGGCCGTCACCTCGACGGTCCACGTCCGGCCGTCCGCATGGTCGACGCGCACGGTCCAGGCGTCGCCGCCGTGTGCGTCCGGTTCGGCGACCTGCAGGACGTCGGCGCCGTACTCCAGGATCTCCTCGCGGACCGCGAGCTCGGCAGCCTGCGCGGGGCGCGACCAGGTGGCGCGGCCGCGGCAGTCCTCCAGGAGCATCGCGCCGGCCCGGGCGGCGTCCAGGGCGGCGGCTGCGGAGTCCGCGTCCAGGCGCCCGTAGACGTACCCGTCCGGGAGCACGACGGCGGTCGGCGCGAAGCGGTGCCCGCCCAGGTGGGTGGCCTCCCAGACGTCGCCGGGGAGGCGCGCGGCGAGCGCCTCGGCGAGCGGCCGGCCGGCCGTCGCGCAGCAGCGGTCCCGCTTGCCGTTGGTGCAGACCAGGAGCAACGGGTCGTCGTACGGGCGGCCCAGCGCGGGTTCGGCGGGGCCGGCCAGCGCGGCGTAGTCCAGCGCCAGTAGCTCGTCGAGCGAGCCGACCGTGAACCGGCGGAGCCAGGACCCGCCGGGCGCGGTCCAGGCCAGGAACACGGTGCGGCGGCCGCCGGGCGCGGGCACGGTACGGCCCGGGGTGCGGATCAGCGTGGCGCGGAAACCCGCGGCGGCCGCCCGGCGCTCCAGCTCCGCCCCGGCCTCGGGGTCCAGGCCGCGGCTGCCGCGCAGCGCTTTGGCGGCCCACGGGCCGGGGTGCTCGATCAGCAGCCAGCCGGGCGCGGTGGGCGCGGTGCCGGCCATCGGCTCGGCATACGCGCGCGAAAGGACTGAGCAGGTCTCCACGGATGTGTACCGTACATGGTCAACTTTCCGGACGGAGCCGCGAACGGGCGCGGATTTCGGCCGGACCCGGCGCCGCGCCGGGCCGGGATGATCGCGGCGGGCTACGGTTGAGTCGACCGACCGCGACCGGGGGAGTGCACCGGGATGGAACCGAAGCCCGACTTCACATTGGACGACGCGGTGGCGCTTGCGCGGTCCGCGCACGCCGGCCAGCTCGACAAGGGCGGCAAGCCGTACATCGCCCACCCGCTGCGCGTGATGCGCGCGGTGGAGGGGCTGTGGGAGCAGATGGCCGCGGTGCTGCACGACGTCATCGAGGACACCGACGTGACCGCCGCCGACCTGCGGCGCGCGGGCTGCCCGGAGCCGGTGGTGGCGGCCGTGGTGGCCCTGTCCAAGCTGCCCCGGGAGCCGCTGGCGGCGAGCATGGCGCGCGCGGCCGCGGACCCCATCGCGTTGGTGGTCAAGCGCGCCGACATCGAGGACAACCGCTCCGAGGCGCGCCTCGGCCAACTGGACGAGGAGACCCAGGTCCGGCTCCGCGCCAAGTACACGCGCTCGATCGAGCTGCTCGAGGGTTTCGCCGCGGGCCGCACCCCGCACTGATGCGGGGGCCGGTCCGGCTCAGGCGTCCGGGATGTCGCGCTTCGCGTGCAGCAGCGTCTCGCGGGAGATGACGACGATGCGCTCGTAATCCGCACACCCGGCATCGGGCGGCAGTTGTGCGGCCAACTCCGCCGTCATGTCGGTCCCGATCACGGCGAAGTTCCCGTCCGCCAGTTCGAAGATGTCGGGACACGTGGCGTTGGTGTTGCAGAAACCGCGGTCGGCGGGGGCACTGCCGAGCCGACGGGCGAAGAAGCGCGTCATTGTGGCCATATCTCAGGGCGGACGGGGAAGTGAACTGCCTTGATCTCGGGGCATAACTGACACTCGTGCCGCGCGGTGGCGGTTGTACGCGAAGATCACTCGAAAGAACCAATATGGCTCAGCGTCGAGCTCGCTGCCACTCCTCTTCTGCCAGTGCGTAGAAGGGGTGTTGCAGCGCGTCCGCGGGGAGCGTAGCGCGTACGGGACGGGCAACGTCCCAGTATTCGTAGATCAGTTGCGAGGAGAAGAGATACGCCAGCTCGGCCCGCACTTCTGATTCGGTCGCCTCGCCGCTCGCGAACGTGTAGCGCAGATGAGTGATGATCATGTTGGCGTACAAATACTTGCGTTCCAGGCCGCGGTTGACCCGTCCGGCGAAGGCGGGCCACACAGAAGCGAGTTCGGGATCTTGGAGGCTCAGCTTGAGCAGTTCCAGGTGGTTGCTCTGCACGGCCGCGTCGGCGTTCTGCTTGGCGTAGCGCCGGTGGTTCTGGAGTTCGCGCTGCTGGACGTAGCCGGTGACGGCGACGGCCAGGAGGGCGAGGCCGGAGAAGACGGCGCTCACCGCGTCGAAGGACTGGCCCACGGTGGCGCGGTCGCGGAGGCTGCCGCTGTTGCCGCCCGCGAGTTCTGTGGTGGCCAGCGAGAGTCCGAAGGACAGCGCGACCATGCCGACCACGGCGCTGACGCATAGCGCTACCCAGATGGGGACCTGCCTGGTCCCTCGGCGTGGCGGTGTGGAGGACATCGGCGTCGGACCCTCCCCTGGCGGAGGCGCCCGGCGGGATGACGCGGCGTCAGCGGCGTCCGCCGGGTCTGCGGCGAGGCAGAGATGGTGGGCGTTGCTGCGGGCGGCGCCGAGCATCGTCGGTCGGCGTTGCGCCGTCACTCAGACCCCTGGGCCGCTGGCGTGCGGTCGGTTCGAGGTGGTGCCGAAAGCGTTCGCGTCGAGGACGTTCGCGACGAGTACGTTCGGCGGCCGCGGGATTGCGTCTGTGGTCGTGATACCGCCGGGTAGGTGCGGTAAAACCCGGACGGCCGCCCGTTCATGACGGTTTGTCAGAACATGGGGAAAGCAGCCGGGGCACTCTGTCCCGGACAGAGTGCCCCGGCGTGCGCGAGGTGCGCGGAACGGCGCGCGGCCGCGGGTCAGGCGCCTGCCGGGCCGCCGATCACCGTGACCGGCTTGGCCAGCGGGGAGCCGGAGCCGTCGCGGCGGCGGTCGATCTCGGGGAGGTCGACCGGGGTGCCGGTCGCGTTCGCGGCGCGGGCCGGGGCGGGGCCCGCCCAGGCGAGTGCGAGCGCGGTCTCGCCCTTCAGGAAGCGCTGGCAGCGCACGCCGCCGGTGGCCCGGCCCTTGCGGGGGTACTCCGCGAACGGGGTGACCTTGCCGGTGCCGTGCTCGGCGCCGAACAGCGCGTCGCCGCTGTAGGCCGCGATGGTGACGACCACCGCTTCGGCGCCCGGGTCGACGGCGGTGAAGGAGATGACCGCGCGCCCGTCCGCCAGCTTGATGCCGGCCATGCCGCCCGCCGGGCGGCCCTGCGGGCGGACCAGCGAGGCGGGGTAGCGCAGCAGTTGTGCGTCGTCGGTGATGAAGACCAGGTCCTCGTCGCCGGTGCGCAGTTCGACGGCGCCCGCGATGCGGTCGCCGTCCTTGAGGGCGATGACCTCCAGCTCCTCCTTGTTGGAGGGGTAGTCGGGCGTCACCCGCTTGACCACGCCCTGGACCGTGCCGAGCGCGAGCCCGGGGGAGTCCGGGGACAGCGAGGTCAGGCAGACCACCTTCTCGTCGGCCTCCAGGCTGACGAATTCGCTGACCGGGGCGCCGCCGGAGAGGTTCGGCGCCACGCTGCTGGGCGGCAGCGCGGGCAGGTCGACGACGTTGACGCGCAGCAGGCGCCCGGTGTCGGTGACCACGCCGATCTCGGCCCGGACCGTGCTCGCGATCGCGGAGACCACCAAGTCGTGCTTGTGGCGGGCCCCTTCGGTGGGCAGCGGGTCGGCGCCCGGGGTGCGGGCCAGCAGGCCGGTGGACGACATGAGCACGTGGCACGGGTCGTCGGTGACCTCCAGCGGCACCGCGGCGGCCGGGGTGCCCGCCGACTCGAGCAGCACCGTGCGGCGCGGCGTGCCGTACTTCTTGGCGACCGCGGCCAGCTCCTCCGAGACGATCTTGCGGAGCAGCTGGTCGGACTCCAGGATCCGGGTCAGCTCGTCGATCTCGGCCTGCAGCTTGTCGCGCTCCGCCTCCAGCTCGATGCGGTCGAAGCGGGTCAGGCGGCGCAGCGGCGTGTCGAGGATGTAGGTGGCCTGGATGTCGGAGAGCCCGAAGGTCTCCATCAGGCGCTCCTTGGCCTGCGCCGCGTTGTCGCTGCTGCGGATCAGCTCGATGACCCGGTCGATGTCGATCAGCGCGACGAGCAGGCCCTCGACCAGGTGCAGGCGCTCCTGGCGCTTGCGGCGGCGGAACTCGCTGCGCCGGCGGACCACCTCGAAGCGGTGGTCGAGGTAGACCTCGAGCAGCTCCTTGAGGCCCAGGGTGAGCGGCTGGCCGTCCACCAGGGCCACATTGTTGATGCCGAAGGTCTCCTCCATCGGCGTCAGCTTGTACAGCTGCTCGAGGATCGCCTCGGGGTTGAAGCCGTTCTTGACCTCGATCACCAGGCGCAGGCCGTGCATGCGGTCGGTGAGGTCCTTCAGGTCCGCGATGCCCTGCAGCTTCTTCGACTGCACGAGCTCCTTGACCTTGGCGATCACCTTCTCCGGGCCGACGTTGTACGGCAGTTCGGTGACCACGATGCCCTTGCGGCGGGGCGTCACGTTCTCGACCGTCGCGGTGGCCCGGATCTTGAAGGTGCCGCGGCCGCTCTCGTACGCGTCGCGGACCCCGGACAGGCCCACGATGCGGCCGCCGGTGGGCAGGTCCGGGCCGGGGATGTGCTTCATGAGGTCGTCGAGCGTGGCGTGCGGGCGGCGGATCAGCTCGCGCGCCGCGGAGATGACCTCGGTGAGGTTGTGCGGCGGCATGTTGGTGGCCATGCCGACCGCGATGCCGGTGGTCCCGTTGACCAGGAGGTTCGGGAACGAGGCGGGCAGGACCTGCGGTTCGCGCTCCTGGCCGTCGTAGTTCGGGCCGAAGTCGACGGTGTCCTCGTCGATCGACTCGACCATGAGCATCGCGGCGGGGGAGAGCCGGGATTCGGTGTAACGCATGGCGGCGGGCGGGTCGTCGTTGCCGAGCGAACCGAAGTTGCCGTGCCCGTCGACCAGCGGGAGCCGCATCGAGAACGGCTGCGCGAGGCGGACGAGGGCGTCGTAGATGGCGGTGTCGCCGTGCGGGTGCAGGCGGCCCATGACCTCGCCGACCACGCGCGCGCACTTGACGTACCCGCGGTCGGGGCGCAGGCCCATCTCGTTGGCTTGGTAGAGGATGCGCCGGTGGACCGGTTTGAGACCGTCGCGTGCGTCCGGCAGCGCGCGCGAGTAGATGACCGAGTACGCGTACTCCAGGAACGAGCCCTGCATCTCGTCGACGACGTCGATGTCGAGGATGCGTTCCTCGAAGTCGTCGGGCTGATCCTGGCCAGGCGTCTTCGTGCTGCGGCGGGCCATACTGCGGCGGGCTCCTTAGGGCGGGATGCGGTCGCGCCCATTGTGTCCCCCCGGTCGGACATGCGGGTGCAGCGACCCGGCGCCGCGTGGGGGAACGTCCGGGTTTGCGGGCATGAGGGACACGCATACGGGGAATGGGCCGGTGTTCGCGGCTGTTCCGCGACCGGCGCGCCGGTACGCCGAGGACCGCAAGCACCACTGGCACGACACGTACCCGGAAGCACGGAGGGCAGCCATGGACGACCCGCAGATCCTCGACCGCATCCGGTCGATGGTGGACACCGAGCACGCGCTGCGCGCGCAGTTGGCCGCCGGCAAGATCAGCGCCGAGGAGGAGCAGCAGCTCCTGCACGCCATCGAGGTCGAACTGGACCAGTGCTGGGACCTGCTGCGGCAGCGCCGTGCCCGGCGCGAGGTGCGCGAGGACCCGAACGCGGCCGCGGTCCGCCCGGCGCGCGAGGTGGAGGGCTACCAGCAGTAGTGGGAGCAGCGCCGGCCGGCAGTAGTGGTGGCAGCGCCGGCCGGCAGTAGCGCCCGCCCGCGCTTTGTTCCCGACTTCGCCCGCCGCGAACGGCGGCTCCGCCGCCCCGGAACGGGCCGCCTCCGTCAGTAAGGTGGCAGGCAGGCCGCCGATGCGGCCCCTTGCGGTGGTGGGCCGCGAGGTGTCGGCGGAGAGGACTGACGGGACATGGCAGGTCTGGCCGAGACGTTCACGGCGACCGAGCACCGGCTCGCCAACGGTTTGCGGGTGGTGTTGTCCGAGGACCACATCGACCCGGTCGCCGCCGTGTGCCTGTGGTACGACGTGGGGTCGCGCCACGAGAAGCCCGGCCGGACCGGCCTTGCGCACCTGTTCGAGCACCTGATGTTCCAGGGCTCCGCGAACGTGCACGGGAACCAGCACTTCGAGTTCGTGCAGTCGGCCGGCGGCTCGCTGAACGGCACCACCAGCTTCGAGCGCACCAACTACTTCGAGACCATGCCCGCGCACCAGGTCGAACTGGCGCTGTGGCTGGAGGCCGACCGGATGGGCGGCCTGCTGGAGGCGCTCACCCAGGAGAGCCTGGACAACCAGCGCGACGTGGTGAAGAACGAGCGCCGCCAGCGCTACGACAACGTGCCGTACGGCACCGCGTGGGAGCGCCTGGTGGCGATGGCGTTCCCCGAGGGGCACCCGTACCACCACATGCCGATCGGCTCGATGGCCGACCTCGACGCCACCACGCTCGAGGACTGCCGCGAGTTCTTCCGCACCTACTACGCGCCCAACAACGCGGTGCTCGCGGTGGTCGGCGACATCGACCCCGAGCAGACCCTCGCCTGGGTCGAGAAGTACTTCGGCACCATCCCGGCGCACGACGGCAAGCCCACTCCTGCGGACGGTTCGCTGCCGCCGGTCATCGGCGCCGAGGTGCGCGAGACGGTGTACGAGGACGTCCCGTCGCGCTCCCTGATGGCCGCGTACCGCCTTCCGGTGGACGGCGCCCGCGAGGCGGACGCCGCCGACCTGGCGCTGACCGTGCTCGGCGAGGGCGAGAGCTCGCGCCTCAACACCCGCCTGGTGCGCCGCGACGAGCTCGCGGTGTACGCCGGGTTCGGCATCATGCGGCTGGTCGGCGCGCCCTCGGTCGCGCTGCTCGACGTCAAGGCGTCCGGCGAGGCCGAGGTCGAGGCCGTGGACGCCGCGGTGAACGACGAGCTGGCCCGGTTCGCCGCCGAGGGCCCGAGCGCCGCCGAACTCGAGCGGGCCCAGGCCCAGATCGAGCGCGGCTGGCTGGACCGGATGGCCACGGTCGGCGGCCGCGCCGACGAACTGTGCCGGTACGCCACGCTGTTCGGCGACGCCTCGCTCGCCTTCACCGCCCTGGACCGGGTGCTGGAGATCACCGCGGAGGAAGTGCGCGCGGTGGCCGCCGAGCGCCTGCTGCCGGAGAACCGCGCGGTGCTCGTCTACGAGCTGACCGACGAGGACACCGACGACGACGGCAGCGACGGCAGCGACGAGAGCACCGCCGACGCGCAGAGCGCGACCAAGGACGACAGCGAGGGGCAGGCCGCCTGATGACCGAGACCACCATGGTGTTCCACCCGCGTCCCGGCGCCGGCCCCGAGAAGCCGTGGACCTTCCCGGCCCCGGAGCGCGGCAAGCTGGCCAATGGCCTGTCGGTGCTGCGCGTGCACCGCCCCGGGCAGCGCGTGGTGGCCGTCGAACTCCTGCTCGACGCACCGCTGGACGCCGAGCCCGAGGGCATCGACGGGGTCGCCACCATCATGTCCCGCGCGTTCAGCGAGGGCACCGACACGATGGACGCCGAGACGTTCGCCGCCGAACTGGAGCGCTGCGGCGCGACCATGGACGCGGGCGCCGACCACGCCGGCGTGCAGATCGCGCTCGACGTGCCGGCCTCGCGCCTGGAGCGGGCGCTCGGCCTGATGGCCGACGCGGTCCGCGCCCCGGCGTTCCCGGCCGACGAGGTGGACCGGCTGGTCCGGCAGCGCCTCGACGAGATCGTGCACGAGCTGGCCAGCCCGGCGCGCCGCGCGGCCATCGCGCTGTACGGCGAGCTGTTCGACTCGGCCGCGCGCATCTCGCGGCCGCGGGCCGGCACGTCCGAGTCGGTGGCCCGGGTGGACCGGGCTTCCGTGGTCGACTTCTTCACCGCGCACGTGCGGCCCGCGACGTCGACCGTCGTGGTGGTCGGTGACCTGGACGGCGTCGACCTGGACGGCATCCTGGAGCGCACCCTGGGCCGGTGGACCGGCAGCGACGCACCGCCCACCGAGGTGGTCCCCGCGGTCGCCGACGACACCGCCCGCGTGGTGATCGTGAACCGGCCGGGCAGCGTGCAGACCCAGGTGCTGGCCGGCCGCCTCGGCCCGGACCGGCACGCCGCGGTGTGGCCCGCGCTCAGCATCGGCACGTACTGCCTGGGCGGCACCCTCACCTCCCGCCTGGACCGCGTGCTGCGCGAGGAGAAGGGCTACACGTACGGCATCCGGGCGCTGAACCAGTCGCTGCGCTCCGGCGCGCTGCTGGCCATCACCGGCTCGGTGGACACCGAATCGACCGGCCCGGCGATGTCCGACCTGGTCCAGGTGCTCACCACGCTGGCCGCCGAGGGCCTGGAGGACGACGAGCGCGACGCCGCGGTGCAGAACCTCGTCGGGGTGGCGCCGCTGAAGTACCAGACCTCGCGCGCGGTGGCCGACTCGCTGGCCGACGTGGTCGCGCAGCGGCTGCCGGACGACTACCTGCCGGGGCTGTACGCCCGGCTGGGCGCGGTGGCCACCGGCGACGCGTCGGCGGCCGCGGTGGCCGGGTTCGACCCCGCGCACCTGGTCATCGTGCTGGTCGGCGACGCCGGTCGGATCCGCGAGCCGCTCGAGCAGCTCGGCCTCGGGCCGGTGACCGTCGTCGAGTGACCGCGGGCAGCCGGTCCCCGGCTGATCCCCAGGAGGGCGGCCGGCACGGTCTCGGCCAACTCCTGGCAAAGTAGTCCCCAAGGATGACTTGGGCGCGCCTCCGCCGTCGGCCGCACGGCGGAGGCGCACTGCTACCCCGGCATGAACCTGAACCCCGGTTTGTCCGCCACCCTTTCCAGCCGCATACGGTGAGGTCCATGACCCAGGAGACGCAGACCGACGACGCGGTGGACCGCGTACTCGACGAAAGACGCGGCCTGTCCGCCGCGGACGTCGCCGAACGCGTGGCGCGCGGCGAGGTCAACGACGTACCGGTGCGCTCCAGCCGCTCGGTCGGCGAGATCGTCCGGGCCAACGTCTTCACGCGCTTCAACGCGATCATCGGCGTGCTGTTCGTGATCATCCTGGTCGTCGGGCCGATCCAGGACGGCCTGTTCGGCTTCGTGATCATCGCCAACACCGGCATCGGCATCGTCCAGGAGATGCGCGCCAAGCGCACCCTGGACCGCCTCGCGGTGATCGGCGAGGCCAAGCCCCGGGTCCGCCGGGACGGCACCACCGTCGGCGTCTCCTCGCACGAGATCGTGCTCGACGACGTCATCGAGCTCGGCTCCGGCGACAAGGCCGTGGTGGACGGCATCGTCGTCGAGGCGGCCGGCCTGGAGATCGACGAGTCGCTGCTGACCGGCGAGGCCGACCCGGTCCTCAAGCAGCCGGGCGACGTGGTCATGTCCGGTTCGTTCGTGGTGGCCGGCAACGGCGCCTTCCGGGCCACCCGGGTCGGCAAGGACGCCTACGCCGCCCAGCTGATGGAGGAGGCCTCGCGGTTCACGCTGGTCGCCTCCGAACTGCGCGGCGGCATCAGCACCATCCTCAAGTACGTCACCTGGGTCCTGATCCCGGCCGCGATCGCCCTGGTGATCAGCCAGTACCGGATCAACGAGGACGACGTGCCCGAGGCGATCCGCCGCATGGTGGCCGGCGTCGTCCCGATGGTCCCCGAGGGCCTGGTGCTGCTCACCTCGCTGGCCTTCGCGGTCGGCGTCATCCGGCTCGGCCGGCGGCAGTGCCTGGTCCAGGAGCTCCCCGCGATCGAGGGCCTGGCCCGCGTCGACGTGGTGTGCCTGGACAAGACCGGCACGCTGACCGAGGGCGGCATGAACGTCACCGAGGTCCGCGTCCTGGACCCGGAGCTCCCGGTCCGCGCCGCGCTCGGCGCGCTGGGCACCACCGACCCGCGGCCCAACGCGAGCCTCGCGGCGATCATCGAGGAGTGCACCGCACCCGAGGGCTGGACCGAGACCGCCACCATCCCGTTCTCCTCGGCCCGCAAGTACTCCGGCGCCACCTTCGAGGTGGACGGGGTACGCCAGAGCTGGCTCCTCGGCGCCCCCGAGGTGCTGGCCGCGCACGGCGAGCCGATCCTCGCCGAGGCCGAGGACCTGGGCGCGCACGGCCTGCGCGTACTGCTCCTGGTGCGTACCGACGAGCCCGTCGCGGACCTGACCGCGGCGTACGACCCGGCCCGCGCCAAGCCCGCCGCGCTGGTCGTCCTCGAACAGCGGCTGCGCCACGACGCCGCCGACACGCTGCGGTACTTCGCCGAGCAGGGCGTGGCCACCAAGGTCATCTCCGGCGACAACGCCGTCTCGGTCGGCGCGGTGGCCGCCAAGCTCGGCATCCCCGGCGCGGAGCACCCGGTGGACGCCCGCACGCTGCCCGCCGACCGCGACGCGATGGCGGACATCCTGGAGAAGAACACCGTCTTCGGACGTGTGACCCCGCAGCAGAAGCGCGACATGGTCGGCGCGCTGCAGTCCCGCGGCCACACCGTCGCGATGACCGGCGACGGCGTCAACGACGTGCTGGCCCTCAAGGACGCCGACATCGGCGTCGCCATGGGCTCGGGCAGCGAGGCGGCCCGCGGCGTTGCGCAGATCGTGCTGCTCAACAACAGCTTCGCCTCGCTCCCTTCGGTGGTCGGCGAAGGCCGCCGGGTCATCGGCAACATCGAGCGGGTCTCGAACCTGTTCCTCACCAAGACCGCCTACGCGGTGCTGCTGGCGATCCTGGTCGTCATCGTGAACGTGCCGTACCCGTTCCTGCCGCGGCACCTGACGCTCCTGGCCTGGTTCACCATCGGCACTCCGGCGTTCTTCCTCGCGCTGGCCCCGAACAAGGAGCGGGCGAGGGCCGGGTTCGTCAACAGAGTGCTGCGCACCGCGGCCCCGGCGGGCTTCATCGCCGGCACCGCGTGCTTCACGTCGTACCTGATCGCCCGCGACTACTACGGCGGCACCGAGGCGACGCGCAGCGCCGAGACGTCCATCGCCACGCTGACGCTGTTCCTGGTCGCGCTGTGGGTCCTCGCGATCATCGCCCGCCCGTATACCTGGTGGCGGGTCGCCCTGGTCGCGACGATGGCGCTCGGCTTCACTCTGGTGATCTCGGTCCCGGCGTTCCAGCGGTTCTTCGACCTGAAGCTGGTCGGCACCACGATGCCGTGGACCGCGGTCGGCATCGCCGTGGTGGCCGCCGCGCTGATCGAGGTCGTGTGGCGCTGGATCGCCAGGCGCAACCCGCTCCCGGTCGTGGCGGCCTGACCTC
Source organism: Yinghuangia soli (assembly GCF_021502675.1). Taxonomy (GTDB): domain Bacteria; phylum Actinomycetota; class Actinomycetes; order Streptomycetales; family Streptomycetaceae; genus Yinghuangia; species Yinghuangia soli. The sequence goes on along the minus strand of NZ_JAKFHA010000001.1, from coordinate 931,929 downwards.
CGGACCGGCCGCACCCCGCGGAAGACGCGGCGAGGCCCGCCCCCACGTGGGGGCGGGCCTCGCCGCGTGTGCGCCCGGAGGCTACTTCTTGGGCTGGTAGAGGACGGCCGCCCAGCCGTCCGGGCCGACGACCTGGGCGCGCAGCTCGTGCGGGCCCTCGACCGTGTCGGCCACCTTGAAGCCGCCGTCCCGCAGCGGCGCGAGCGCGGCCTCCAGGTCGGCGACCTTGACCATGACCGACGCCCCCTCGCCCTCGCGGTCCGTGCCGGACAGCGCGATGCGGTTGCCGTTCAGGTCGAACTGCGCCCACCGGTCGCCGTCGACGAAGGTCGGCTCGGTGCCGAGCACTGCGCTCATGAACGCGACGGCGGCCGTCATGTCGGCGACGGGGAATGCGGCGGACAGGCCCTGGGCGGACATCGCGACCTCCTGCGGGGGCGGGGCAAGGCGGGAAAGAGCGGTGCGGAAACCGGCTCGGGATACATCTGATGGTCTATCAGATTCCATGGTGTGCCGGACCGGTCGCCCGCGGTGACACCGGTCACCAGACGCGGCGCCGGGACGGCCGCCGGGAGCTTCGGGGCGTCCCTCGCCGGTCGCCCGCCGCGTGGCTTAGTGTCGGCAGCGTGCAGCCCACCGAGCCGCCTGCCGAGCGGCAGACCGCGACCCCGGCCTTCCCGGAGCACTGGGAGGCCGACGTGGTGCTGCGCGACGGCTCGACCGCGCACTTGCGCCCGGTCGGACCGCACGACGCGGACCGGCTCGTCGCCTTCTACGCCCGGGTCTCCGACGAGTCGAAATACCTGCGGTTCTTCACCCCCTACCCGCGGCTGTCCGAGCGCGACGTACGGCACTTCACCAACCACGACTGGGTCGACCGGGTCGGGATGGGCCTGTTCGTCGGCGGCGAGATGGTGGGCATCGTGCGGTACGACCGCATCGGCCCGGACGGCCGCGCGGTGCGCACCGGGCCGCAGGGCCGCTCGTCCACCGCCGAGGTCGCCTTCCTGGTGCAGGACGACCAGCAGGGCCGCGGCGTCGCCTCGGTGCTCCTCGAGCACATCTCCGCGGTCGCCCGGGAGCGCGGCATCCGGCGCTTCGTGGCCGACGTCCTGCCCTCGAACCGGCGCATGATGAAGGTCTTCACCGAGGCCGGCTACACCCAGCAGTCCGCATTCGAGGACGGCGTGGTGCGGCTCAACCTCGACCTGGAGCCCACCGACACCTCCACCGCGGTCATGCTGGCCCGCGAGCACCGCGCCGAGGCCCGCTCCACCGCCCGGCTGCTCAACCCGCGCTCGGTCGCGGTGATCGGCGCAGGGCGGCGCGAGGGCACGGTCGGCAACACCCTGCTGCGCAACCTGGCGGCCAGCGGCTTCACCGGACCGGTGTACGCGGTCAACCCGAAGGCCGGCGGCGAGCCGATCGAGGGCGTGCCGGTCTACCCGACCGTGGTCGACATCCCGGGCCCGGTGGACCTCGCGATCGTGGCCGTCCCGGCCCGCGCCGTGCAGCAGGTCGTGCAGGACTGCGGGCGGCACGGCGTGCACGGACTGGTCGTGGTGTCCTCCGGGTTCGCCGAGACCGGCGCCGAAGGCCGCGAGCGGCAGCGCCGCCTGGTGCGCACCGCGCGCAGCCACGGCATGCGCGTGATCGGCCCGAACTGCCTGGGCGTGCTCAACACCGACCCCGAGGTCAGCGTCAACGCCAGCCTGTCGCCGCGCATGCCGCGGCGCGGCCGGGTGGGGATGTTCGCGCAGTCCGGCGCGCTGGGCATCGCGATCCTCGAATCCACCGTCGACCGCGGCATCGGGCTGTCCACCTTCGTGTCCGCGGGCAACCGCGCCGACCTGTCCGGCAACGACCTGCTGCAGTACTGGGAGGACGACCCGGCCACCGACGCCGTCCTGCTGCACCTGGAATCCCTGGGCAACCCGCGCAAGTTCACGCGCCTGGCCCGCCGCGTCGCGCGCCGCAAGCCGGTCGTCGTGGTCAAGAGCCTGCGGCACGCGCACGGCGTCCCCCTCGGGCACGGCACGCGCGCGCTGACGCTGCCCGACCAGGCCGTCGACTCGCTGTTCCGGCAGGCCGGCGTGATCCGGGTGCCGACCGTCGCGGAGATGTTCGACGTCGCGCAACTCCTCGCGTACCAGCCGCTGCCGGGCGGCGACCGGGTGGCGATCGTGGGCAACTCCGACTCGCTCGGCCTGCTCACCGAGGACGCCTGCACCAGCGCCGGGCTGCGGCCGCTGCGCCCGGTCGACCTGACCACCTCGGCCACCGCCGAGGACTTCCGCAAGGCGCTCGGCGGCATCCTCGCCGATCCGGACGTCGATGCCGTGGTCACCGTGTTCATCCCGCCGCTGACCACCTCGGGCGACGAGGTCGCCGCGGTGATCGCCGAGATGGCCGAGCGCGCAGTGGCCGCGGGCAAGCCGCTGCTGGCCACGTACCTGGCCCACGAGGGCCTGCCCGACCAGCTGCGCCGCCTCGACCCGGACGGCATCCCGGCACCCGGCTCGGTGCCCAGCTACCCGGCGCCGGAGAACGCGGTGCGCGCGCTCGCCGAGGTGGTGCGGTACGCCGAGTGGCGGCGCCGGCCCGCGGGCGAGGTCATCGAGTTCGCGGACGTCGACCCGGCCGCGGCCCGCGGCCTGGTCCGGGCCCGGCTCGGCGCCGCCGACGCGGCCGGCCTCTCGCCCGCCGAGGCCGGCGAACTCCTGGCCTGCTACGGCATCCACCCGATGCCCGCGGTCCGGGTGGACAGCGAGGACGCCGCGGTCGCGGCCGCCGAGCAGCTCGGCTACCCGGTGGTGCTCAAGACCATCGCGGAACACCTGCGGCACCGCGTCGACCTGGACGGCGTACGGCTCGACCTGGGCACCGAGGCCGGCCTGCGGCGCGCGTTCCGGCGCATGGCGGCCCGCCTCGGCGGGCCGGACCAGGCCCGCCTGGTCGTGCAGCGGATGGCCGCGCGCGGCGTCGCCACCACGGTCGGCGTCACCTACGACGAATCGTTCGGCGCCCTGCTGCGCTTCGGACTGGCCGGACCCGCCTCCGAGCTGCTCGGCGACGTCGCGCACCGCGTGGTGCCCGCCACCGACCGGGACGTCGCCGACCTGGTCCGCGACATCCGCGCGGCGCCGGTGCTGTTCGGCTACCGCGGCGCGCCGCCGGTCGACGTCGAGGCGCTGGAGCAGCTGCTGCTGCGGCTGTCGCAACTGGCCGAGGACCTGCCCCAGGTCACGTCGATACAGCTGGACCCGGTCGTGGTCACCGGCGAAGGCCTCAATGTGCTGGACGCCCGCATCCGGTTGTCCCGCCCGCCGGCCCGCACCGACATGGGCCCGCGGGCCATGCGCAACCCCTTCTGAGCGCACGGCACGGCCGAACAGCGCGGCCGAGAAGCGCGGCTGTCCAAGGAGTCGGTGGGCGCCACCGGGTGCGCAACGCAGGCCGCGGCGGTACGCCCGTCCCCAGGCGATACCGCCGCCGGCCCGGCCGCCGCGGCGCCGATGCCACCCCGAGCCGTGGCACCCGCGCCGCCGCTGCGGCCTCCGGCCTTCCCGGTCGTCATGCCCCTCCGCGCACGCCCTCCACGTGACGGCGCATCATGCCCGACCGGTCCGTCCGGACCGACCGCTCCCACGCCGGGTTTCCCCGATCCCGCCGACGCGGGTGCGGTGCTGCCCGGGCCTGCGGCGCGCAGCCCCGGACGTGTGCCGGCCGGGCGGGGGCCACCGCGAGCGGTGCGTCCCTGTTGCCCCGTCCGTCCTGCACATCCCACAGTCAAGCGGTTCGCGTCCTGCGTGGGGAGGGCGCGCATGGGGCGCGCGGTTGCGCTTCGCCGGGCGATCCCCGGAGTTGTGCCTCATCGTCACCCTTTCGGGGACTGTCATCAGGTCGACAAAGCGTTATCCCTCGGCTGCGTTGCGTGCTCACCGGCGCCCGCGGCGGACCCCGCGGATCCGGCGCGGAGGCGTGGCGACGGCCCGGATGGCGCACAGCACCCCCCGAAGATGCCAGGATGGGGGCATGGCGAAGACCACCACCTCGACCCAGGGCCTGCGTACGGCCATCGAGCGCAGCGGCTACTACCCGAGCCTCGTCGCGGACGCGGTCGAGTCCACGATCGGGACCGAGCAGGTCGACGCGTTCCTCGTGCACCAGGAGACCACGTTCGACTCGAACGAGGTCCGGCGGCACGTGACCGTCCTCGTGCTCACCCCTGGCCGGTTCCTGGTCAGCCACACCGACGAGCACGCCCCCGACGACACCTCGCCCACGCCGTACGCGACCACCTCCACCGAGACCGTCCGCATCGACCGCATCGAGTCCGTCGTGGTCAGCCGCGTGGTCGGCAACCCGGCCGAGTACGTCCCGGGCGCCCCGCCGCGCGAGGTCGTCCTCACCATCGGCTGGGGCGCGGTCGGCCGCATCGACCTGGAGCCGGCCGGCTGCGCCGACCCCAACTGCGACGTCGACCACGGCTACACCGGTGCGATGACCGCCGACGACCTGTCGCTGCGGGTCAGCGAGGCCGCCGACGGCCCCGACGCGGTCGAGCGCACCGTCGTGTTCGCGCGCCGCCTTTCCGAGGCCATCGCCGGCTCCGGCCGGTGAGCGCGGCTCCCTGGCCGCCGGCACCGCCGCCCGTCCCCGTCCCGCGCTACGGCGCCGGGGCCCTGTCCGACCTGCTCCCGTCCGTCGCGGCGGCCCTCGGCATGCCCGACGAGGACAACGTCCTCGGGCTGCGCGAGAACGCCAAAGCCGTCGTCTTCCTGGTCGACGGCCTCGGCTGGGAGCTGCTCAAGGCGCATCCCGACTGGGCGCCGTTCCTCGCCTCGCTGATCCCCGGCTCGTGGGGCGGCCGCGGCCCGATCACCGCCGGCTTCCCGGCCACCACGGCCACCAGCCTGGCGTCGTTCGGCACCGGCCTGCCGCCGGGGGCGCACGGCCTGCTCGGCTACAAGGTCGCCATCCCGGGCGACGCGCGCCTGATGAACCAGCTGCGCTGGGACCCGTACGTCCCGCCGCGCGAATGGCAGCCGCACGTGCCGATCATGCAGCGCGCCGCGGCCGCCGGCCTGACCGTCGCCCAGGTGTCCGACCCGATGTTCGAGCGGACGCCGCTGACCCAGGTCGCGCTGCAGGGCGGCACGTTCGTCGGCCTGCCGGTCGGCCCGGAGCGCATCCGCGGCGTCCTGGAGCAGCTGTCCCGGCCCGGGCCGGTGATGGTCTACACGTACGCCAGCGACCTCGACAAGGCCGGGCACGGCAACGGCGTGGACTCGGACGCCTGGCGCGTCGAACTGTCGCGCGTGGACGGCATGGTGCGCATGCTCGCCGACCAACTGCCGCCGGAGACCTCGCTCTATGTGACCGCCGACCACGGCATGATCGACGTCGCCCCCGAGGACCGCATCGACGTCGACACCGACCCCGAACTCTCCGCCGGCGTCGCCCTGCTGGGCGGCGAGGGGCGCGCCCGGCACGTGTACGCGGTGCCGGGGGCGGCGTCCGACGTGCTGGCGATCTGGCAGGACGTACTGGCCGACAGCTGCTGGGTGCTCTCCCGCGACGAGGCCATCACCGCCGGATGGTTCGGCCCGGTCGAGGAGCGCGTGTACTACCGCATCGGCGACGTGGTCGCGGCGCCGTGGGCGGACGTCGCCATCATCGCGAGCCGCAGGGAGGTCGCGGAATCGCGGATGGTCGGCCTGCACGGCTCGATGACCGCGGTCGAGCAACTGGTGCCGCTGCTCGAAGTGCACACCTGAGCCGACCCGTTCGCGCATCGCACACCCGAGAGGGGGGGGGCCCCCCCCCGGGGGGGGCCCCCCCCCCCCCCCGCCCCCCCCCGGGGCGCCCCCCCCCCCCCCGGGGGGGGGGCCCCCCCGGGGGGGGGGCCCCCCCCCTCTCGGCGTATCCCTGTGCTGCTCAGGCCCGCTGACTAGTGCTGTGGCCGGGAAGGTTTGCCGGTTCCCGGTGTTCGGTGCGGTGCATCGCAAGGCGCAGGGCCGAAGCTCGTACTCGGTCGTACTCGCAAGGCCCTGCAACGCCGCGAGGTGCCGTGCCGGGCGCCGGGAACCGGTGAACCTTTCCGGTCACAGCACTAGGCCTGCTTGCGCTTCTTCAGCAGGACCAGGCCCGCGATGATGGCGACGGGAACAACGATCTTGAAAAGCTTGCCCATGGTGGCGAACCCCCTCGAGTGGTCGGTGCCGGGCCGGAACTGGTTTCGCCCGCGGCCGACACCGCGCCGACAGACGTGACGCGGTGTCAACTCCCGGGCGGACCCGGCGGTTCCGACTCTACGTGAGGCCCGGCGCGAACGTGCGGGGCGGCCCGCCACCTCTGTGGCCGGTCACTTGGCGGCGGCCGCCTCGAAGTCCTCGTCGCCGGCGATCACCGAGAATGTCGCGCCGTGCGGGTCCTTGCACGTCGCATAGCGTCCGTACGGCGAATCGGCGGGCTCGCTGAGCACCGCGCCGCCGGACTCCCGCACGGTCGCGACCGCCGCATCGGTGTCCGCGACGCAGAACGCCACGGTCCAGTGCGCGGGGACTTCGTCCGGCCAGTTCTCGTCCATGCCCATGACGCCGCCCGCGGGCCGGCCGTCGACCATGAACGCGTGGTACTCGATGCCGTCCGCACTCATGTCCTCGTAGGTGTAGCCGAACACCTCGGAGTAGAACGCACGTGCGGCCTTGCTGTCGCGCGTCATGACCTCGTTCCACATGACGCCGCCGGGCTCGTTCACCAGTTCGGCCCCATGATGGGTGCCCGCCTGCCAGATCCCGACGACTGCGCCGGTCGGGTCGCTCAGCAGCGCCATCCGGCCCAGGTCCATGACGTCCATGACCGGGAAGACCACCGTGGCGCCCGCGGCCTGCGCCTTCGCCACGATCGCATCGGCGTCGTCGACCGCCAGATAGACGGTCCACATGATCGGCATCGCCGGATCGGGCAGCTTCATCATGCCGCCCACGCGCTTGTCGCGGACCGTGCAGTTCGTATAGAAGCCGAGCTCCTCCGGGCCGATCAGCCCGGACCACCCCAGCACCGCGGCGTAGAAGTCGAGCGACGCCTGCAAGTCCGGCGAACCCATGTCCACCCAGCACGGGACGCCTTGCGGGTAGGGGCTCGTCCGTTCGCTCATCACAGCCTCCACTGGCTCCGCGGCCGGGCGTCCGTCGCGGGCCCGGCCGGTTCTGCGGGAACAACCACGGGACCGGCCGCCCGTCCGGACCACCGGACGAGTACGGCCGGGAGAGGATGCCGGCCTTCGTCTCGATGCTGGCACGCGGCACCGGCACTGTCGCGGGGAACGCGGCCGCGTCACACCCACGGGGCACGGCAGGATTGGCACGTGACCGACACCGAAATCCCTCAGAGCCCCGTCATCGGCACCGCCGAACTGGCCGCCGCGCTCGACTCGGCGCAGCCGCCGGTGCTTCTCGACATCCGCTACAAGCTCGGCGGCCCGCCCGGCATCGGTTGGTACCGCGAGGGCCATCTGCCCGGCGCGCACTTCGTCGACATGGACACCCGGCTGTCCACCCCGGTGTCCGACGCGGCCGCCGTGGAAGGACGCCACCCGCTGCCCGGTGCGGACGCGTTCGCCGCGGCCATGCGCGCGGCCGGCGTCTCGGCGGACCGCGACGTCGTGGCGTACGACATCGCGGACGGCATCGCCGCCGCGCGCGCGTGGTGGCTGCTGCGGTACTTCGGGCACGACCGGGTCCGCGTCCTGGACGGCGGCTTCGCGGCGTGGACCGCGGCGGGGCTGCCGGTCACCACCGACGTACCGGAGCCGGAGCACGGCGACTTCACCGCCAAGCCGGGCAGCCTGCCGCTGCTCGACGCCGACCAGGCTGCGCGGCTGGCCCGCGAGGGCGTGCTGATCGACGTGCGGGCCGCGGAGCGCTTCCGCGGCGAGACCGAGCCGATCGACCCGGTCGCCGGGCACATCCCAGGCGCCGTCAACGCCCCGGAGACCGAGGCGCTCGGCCCCGACGGGCTGCTGCTGCCGGCCGCGGAGCTGCGGGCGCGCTACGCGGCCCTCGGCGCGGTCCCGGGCGCGGCGGTCGGCGCGTATTGCGGGTCGGGTGTGACCGCCGCACACGCGGTCCTGGTCCTAGAACGCTCCGGTGTGCCCGGCGTCGCCTTGTACGCACCGTCCTGGAGCGGGTGGATCGCCGACCCCGAACGGCCCATCGCCACGGGGGAGTAGCCGCGCGAGCCGGGCCCCGCGTCAGATCGCCGACCAGTGTGTGGCGGCGCGGCGCCCGGCGGCGGTGTACGCCACGAAGCCGAGCAGCCCGGACGGCAGGTCCGCGACCGTGAACCGGCCCAGGTCGTCGGTCAGCACGGTCCGGACGCCTTCGGCGTGCCGGACCTCCAGGCAGACCCGCCGCGGCACGGTCAGCTGCCCGAGGATGCGCCGGCGCGGGCCGAGCGGGAACACCTCGACGACGAGGGAGAGCGAGGGGGCGTCGAACGTGAGGACGTGCGGCGCATCGCCGGCCGCCCACACACTCATGCCACCGCCTCGCTGCGGTCGCTCATGGCGAAGGGCGGTTCGGTGGCGTGGTCATCGGACGGGGCCGAACGGCCGCGCGCATGAACTCCGCAAGCCACGGGTCCACCGCGCCGAACAACAGGCGGACCTCCGCGAGCAATGCGCGCTCGTCCTGGTGGCTCACCTGATCCGACGTTCCCACGCCCATATCCCACCGCCCCCCGGGCAAGTCCCCGAGCAACACTGAGCACCCTTGCGCACACAGTAGGGCGCCGAGCACGCACCACGGAAGCGAACCGGGAAGTCCGGCACAGTCCCCGCACCCCCCCCGCCAAAGCCCCTCGCCCCCGCACAATCGCCGTTGCACCCACGTGCCGATCATTTCCCTGATGCCTCGTCAGCAAAATCCCGAGCCTGGGGAGGGGAGGACGAGGCCAATCCCCGACGACTCGAGGGCCATAAGGGTGATCGCCCCCTCCGAAGTCACACAAACGGCCCAAGGAACCCCCACCCTGCGCGCGCCGTTCCCCTCCCGCGACCCATCCGCCCAACGGCCAGCACGATGCGCGGCTCGCCACGTACGCGTGCCCGCCGCCTCAGTGCCCTGTCTTGGGGCGCAATAGGCGAAGGCCCCGATCCCTTGGGGGAGCGGGGCCTTCGGTGGGGTGCGGGGGCGCTATTCGCGCTTCTTGCGGCGGCTGCCGAAGACGATTTCGTCCCAGCTGGGGACTGTTGCGCGGCGGCCGGGGCGGACGCCGTCGGCCTCGGCCTGGCGGTCGGTGGCGCCGATGAGGCGGTCGCGGTGCGGGCCCACGACGCGGGGCACCAGGACGTTCTCGTACGCGGATCCCGCGGACGGCGCGCCGCCGCCCGCGGCGGCCGCGGCCGGGGCCTCGGGCTCGTCGTCGTCCGGGACGGCGGCCGGCACCGGGCGGGTGCGCTCGGCGCCGATCGCGGGCACGTCGATGCGCATCGGCTCGCGGATCGGCTCGCGCTGCGGCCCGCCGGGCTCCCGCAGGCCGGGGACCGCGTCGAGCAGGCTGGTGATGGCGTCGTCGCCGGTGTTGCGGGGCAGCGACGCGAGGCGCGGGCGGAACGGGAACGGCGCCTCGCCGCCCGCGGTCTGCTCGCCCACCAGGGAGCGCGCCTCGTCGTCGTTGGTGGTGACCAGGCGCCGGGGCGGGTCGAAGCTCCAGCTGGCCGAGTGCATCTCGCCCTCGGCGCGGTAGAGCAGCAGGATCTCCCAGCTGCCGTCGTCGCGCCGCCACGAGTCCCACTGCACGGAGTCGGACTCGGCGCCGCGCAGGTGCAGGCGCTCGGTGACGATCTCGCCGAGCAGGGGTCCGGCGGACTCGCCCTGGCGGCGGATGGGGGTCTTGCGGGCGCGCTCGGCCATGAAGGCGCGCTCGGCGAGGACGGGGCCCTCGAAGCGCCGGACGCGGTCCACGGGGATGCCGGCGAGCTGCGCGACTTCCTCCGCGGTGGCACCTGCTCTTATACGCGCCTGGATGTCGCGCGGGCGCAGCTGGCTCTCGACCTCGATCTCGATCTGCCCGAGGCGCGCTCGGTCGCCGCGGACGGCGGCGCGCAGCCGCTCGTCGATGGCAAGGCTGAACTCGGTACCGTCGGCAGCCTTCAGCACCAGCCGTGTGCCGTCGTTGCTGACGGCCACGACACGCAGTTCGGGCATGGGGACCTCCCGGGTGGTGCCTGCCGACGTCACCTGCGTCGTTGCTCCCGTTACGAGTGTGACTTGCCCAGTGGCGGCGTGCCACAACCTGACCGATTTGTCCCGGCGTGTCGGATTTTCGTATCCGTCGCACCGGTATGTCGTGGTTGCTCCAAAAGATGAAGTTCCGGAGGAATCAGCCGCACGGTGCGCGGTGTCTGATTTGCGGGTATCCGATCACGTACGATCGGTCGCTTCCCCCCTCCACCAGGTCTTTCCGGAACCTGGCGTGAACAGTACTCCATTCGGGGGCGGGGCCGGGCCGCACCGCGCCGTAACGACGCGTCCACATCCGGGCGAAATATTTCGGCCGTCCTCGGTGACCTTCCTCACAAGATCGCCGCAGTGGGAACGGCCTTGGTGGTGCCGGAGGTCCGAGAGGGAAGAACTGTCCGCCAAAGTCGTGATTTCGACCGATCGTGCGCAAGGAACGTGATGCAGGAAAGGCCCGACAACGAACGCCGTCGGATCGAACTCAGCGGCGTGCAGGTGGTGGCGAGTGCTCTTGCCGCCGTCTCGTCCGCATTCCTGCTCTCCAAGCTGGGGGCGGCCGGGACGGTGATCGGCGCGGCCATCGCCAGTGTCGTCGCGACGGTGGGCAGCGCGGTGTACGTCCACGTGTTCCGGCGCACCGGCGACCAACTCAGGGACGTACGGGCCCAGATCGGCCCGGACGGTGCCTCGGGCGCAGCCGCCCCGGGGGCCGCGCCCGCAGCCGCGCCGGTTCCGGGCGCCGACGACGCGACGCGCGTACTGCCGGTGTTCGACCCTGCGCACCCCGAATTCGCCGACCCCGCGCCCGGCCCGACCGTGCCGGTGCCCCAACCATCGCGTACGCGGCCCTGGTTGGTGCGTTCGATCGTGGGCGCGGTCGCGGTGTTCGCCCTCACCATGGGCACCATCACGGCCCTGGAGCTGGGCATGGGGCGGTCGTTCGCGAGTCTGTTCGGGAGCGGCGGCGACCGGCCTTCCGTGACCGACGTGTTCCGCCACGACGGCGGAGGCGGCGACCCGACGCCCAAGGAGAAGGAACAGAAGGAGAAGCAGGACGAGGGCACGCCGACGCCCGGCACGCAGAGCCCCGCGCCCGACGCCGGCAAGCCGTCCCAGGAGCCGACCGGCAAGCCCGACCCCACGGACACTCCCCAGCCGCCTACCGGCACGCCCACCCCGACGCCCACGCCGTCCACGCAGCCGCCCAGCAGCACGCCGCCGCCGACCCAGGGCGGCACGCCCACCGGGCAGTCGGGCAGCGGCGGCACGGCCGGCGCAGAGGGTCAGCAGGGCAGCGCAGAGGGTGCGGCGACGTGACCCGGGCCTGCCGGCGTACTAATCGCCCCGCAATGCCGTCCTACTCGCCCAGCACCCGCCGCAGATAGTCGTTGCCGAACCGGCGTTCGGGGTCGACGCGGTCGCGCAGCGCAGTGAAGTCCTTGAAGTGCGGGTACGCGTCCGCCAGGTACGCAGCGTCGCGGGTGTGCAACTTGCCCCAGTGCGGCCGCCCCTGGTGGGCCGTCATGATCTTCTCGACCGCAGAGAAGTACCGCTCGTGCGGAGTCCCGCGGAACATGTGCACGGCGATGTACGCCGTGTCACGGCCGTTCGCCGTCGACAGCCACATGTCGTCGGACGGCGCCACCCGCACCTCGACCGGGAACGACACGTACTCGTGGCCCTTGTTCACCAGTTCGTGTATCTCGCGCAGCGCGGCCACCGCGGCCTCGCGCGGCAGCGCGTACTCCATCTCCACGAACCGCACCCGGCGCGGGCTGGTGAACACCTTGTACGACGCATCCGTGTAGGTGCGCGCCGACAGCGCCTTGCTGGAGAGCCGCGCGATCGTCGGGATCGCCTTCGGCGCGGCCTTGCCGACTTTGCAGGCCAGGCCGAACACGCCGTTCGACAGGATCTCGTCGTCGATCAGGAACTTCGCCCGGGACAGCGGCTTGGCCGGGCCCGCGCTGCGGTTGTTGCGCTTGACGTTGCAGCTGTCCGTGTGCGGGAACCAGTAGAACTCGAAGTGCTCGTTCTCGGTGCTCAGTTCGTCGAAGCGGTCGAGCACCTCGGCCATCGGCATCGGCTCTTCGCGCGCCTCCAGCAGGAACGCCGGCTCGACCGCGAACGTGATCGCAGTGACGATGCCGAGCGCGCCCAGGCCGACCCGGGCGCCGGCGAACAGCTCGGCGTTCTCGTCCGGCGAGCAGGTGACGATCTCGCCGTCCGCGAGGACCATCTCCAGCCCGCGGATCTGGCCCGACAGCGCACCCGAGGAGCGCCCGGTGCCGTGCGTCCCGGTACCGGTGGCGCCCGCGAGGCTCTGCACCGCGATGTCGCCCATGTTGGTGAGTGCCAGGCCGTGCTGGGCGAGCAGCTCGTTGAGCCGTTCGAGGCGCATTCCGGACCCGACCGTGACCGTGCCCGCCGAGGCATCGACCGAGCGGATCTCGGTGAGGCCCTCGGGCCGCACCTGCACGCCGTCCGTCACCGCGACCGCGGTGAACGAGTGCCCCGCCCCCACCGCCTTGACCCGCAGCCCGTCCGCCCCCGCGCGCCGCACGAGCGCCGAGACCTCCTCGGGGGACCGCGGCGTCGCCACGCGCCTGGGCTGGGCGGTCTGGTTCCCGGCCCAGTTTTTCCAGGGCATGGGGGGCGTGCTGCTCAACGGATCCTCCAAAGGGCGGAGGCGGGCCGTCCGGCGGCGGCCTCCTGCGTGGGATCTCCGGACATTACCCGCCGGTCACCAGGCTCGGGAAGACCCTGGAAACGCCCGGCCCGGAAGCTGGGACGCAGGTCACGCGGGCTGGTCGGAGCACAGACACAGGAGTGCGAGGATCGACCCATGCACGACGCTGCGCGCGGCGACGACGCCGCACCCTTCGACGCCCTGCTCCTGCTGTCGTTCGGCGGACCGGAGGGGCCCGACGAGGTCATCCCGTTCCTGGAGAACGTCACCCGCGGCCGCGGCGTCCCGCGCGAACGCCTCGCCGAGGCGGGCGCGCACTACGAGTTGTTCGGCGGCGTCAGCCCGATCAACGCGCAGAACCGCGAACTGGTCGCCGCCATCGAGAAGGAGTTCGCCGCGCACGGCCCCGCCCTGCCGGTCTATTGGGGCAACCGCAACTGGCGGCCGTACCTCGCCGACACCCTGCAGCGCATGGCCGACGATGGCGTGCGGCGCGCGGCTGTGCTGGTGACCAGCGCGTACGCCTCTTACTCGGGGTGCGGGCAGTACCACGAGAACCTCCTGGCGGCCCGCGCCGAAGTCGGCGAGCACGCACCCGAACTGGACAAGCTGCGGCACTACTTCAACCACCCCGGCTTCGTGGCGCCGCTGGTCGACCACACACTCGCCGCCCTCGAACGGCTGCCCGAGCAGCTGCGCGCCGGCGCCCGCCTGGTGATGACCACCCACTCGGTGCCGACCGTCACCGCCGAGACCGCGGGGCCGGACGGCAACGCGTACGTCGAGCAGCACCTGGAGACGGCCCGCCTGGTCGCGGCCGGCGTCGCCCGGGCGCTGGGCCGGCCGCACATGGCCTGGGACCTCGTCTTCCAGAGCCGCAGCGGCCCGCCGCAGGTGCCGTGGCTGGAGCCGGACGTCGGCGACCACCTCGTACAACTGCACGAAGACGGTGTGCCGGCCGCGGTTCTCGTGCCCATCGGGTTCCTGTCCGACCACATGGAGGTCGTCTACGACCTGGACGTCGAGGCCAAGGCGGCCGCGGACCGCGTCGGGCTGCCCATCGCCCGGGCCGCGACCACCGGCAGCGACCCGCGGTTCGCCGCCGCGGTACGCGAACTGGTGCTCGAACGCGCCGCGTCGGTCCGCGGCGGGCACCCCGACCGCTGCGCGCTCGGCAGCCTCGGCCCGTCCCACGACGTCTGCCCGCTGGGCTGCTGCCCGGACCCGCGCGGCCGCGGAGCGGGACTGCGCGGTGCGGCGCTGCTCGACCGCTGAGGGATGCTGACAGGATGAAGAGGTGACCACCGAACCCCACGGCGACACCGCCGACCTGCTCGAACTGGCGCTCGGGGCGGCCCGGCTGGCCGGCGGCATGCTGCTCGCCGACCGGCCCGCCGACCTCGGCGTCGCGGCCACGAAGAGCAGCCCCACCGACGTGGTGACCGAGATGGACACCGCCGCCGAGAAGCTCATCGTCGAGTACCTGCGCGCGCGGCGCCCGCACGACGGCTTCCTCGGAGAGGAGGGCAGCGGCGAACGCGGCGACAGCGGCATCCGCTGGGTCATCGACCCCATCGACGGCACCGTCAACTACCTGTACGGACTGCCCGCCTGGTGCGTGTCGATCGCCGCCGAGGACGCCGATGGCGCGCTCGTGGGCGTCGTCGAGGTGCCCACCCAGCGCGAGACGTTCCACGCGGTCCGCGGCGCCGGTGCGTTCCGGGACGGCGAGCCGGTGCGTGCGAACACCGCCGTGCCGATGCCCCGCGCACTGGTCGCGACCGGCTTCGGCTACACCGTGGAACGCCGCACCCGGCAGGCCGGCGTCGTGCACCGCATCCTGCCCGCGGTCCGCGACATCCGCCGCTACGGCTCCGCGGCGATCGACCTGTGCGCGGTCGCCTGCGGCCGCGTCGACGCCTACTACGAGCGCGGCCTCAACCCGTGGGACGTCGCGGCGGGCGCGCTCATCGCGACCGAGGCGGGCGCCCGGGTCGGCGAGCTGCACCCGGAGGCCGACGGATCGTCGCTGACCGTGGCCGCCGCCCCGGAGCTGTACACGGAGCTCGCCGAGGCACTCGGCGCACTGGGCGCCTGACGCACCCGCGCCCGCGTCGGTCCGCCGGGCACCCGGATGGCCGCGCAAACAACAACCCCCGGCCGACGCGGTCCGCGTCTGCCGGGGGGAGCAGTCGCCCCGTCACGTATGTCCTGGTCGCATGCCCTTTTCCCGAGGTGCGGGAGCCGGCCGCAGGCGGCCCCCGGCGTACGGGTCAGGCAGCCGTCTCGGGCAGAACCTGCACCCCGTGGTCCGAGGCCATGCGCACCAGGTCGTGCAGCTCTTCTTGCTGGACTTCCACCAGGAAATCGTCGCCGCTGTCGAAGGCCTGTTTGAGGGCCTGCTCGGTCTCGCGTATCCGACGCAGCACGTCGGCGGTGAACTCGTCCATGTGGGGGCCCCAAGTGACTCGAATGGTCGCCGGTTTCGGTTGTCCTACCCCTGCCCCCGCGCCGCGAAAACCGCGACGCCCGCGGGCCGTGTGACGCTCGTCGCATCGCGTTCCGGATGGTTTGGGATGCTTGCCGCGGTACGGCGCATACGGGGCGGGCGCGCCGCTTACCGCTGCTTTACCAGGGCGCGGGGCAAGATGGAGTCACCGTCGGCGCCGTCCCTCGAGGCCGGGCGCATAGTCGGGCCGCGGACGGCGGCCGACGGTCCAAAACCAGTGGAAGGACACCCAGCGTGCGGGTTCTCGTCGTCGAGGACGAGCAGCTTCTGGCCGACGCCGTGGCGACCGGCCTGCGGCGCGAGGCTATGGCGGTCGACGTCGTGTACGACGGCGAGGCCGCTCTGGAGCGCGTGGCCGTCAACGACTACGACGTCGTGGTCCTGGACCGCGACCTGCCTCTCGTGCACGGCGACGACGTGGCCCGGGCGGTGATCGACACCGGGCTGCCCACGCGCATCCTGATGCTCACCGCGGCGGGCGATGTCAGCGACCGCGTCGAGGGCCTGGAGCTGGGTGCCGACGACTACCTGCCCAAGCCGTTTGCCTTCAGTGAACTCACGGCCCGGGTACGGGCGTTGGGCCGCCGTGCGGTCACCCCGCTGCCGCCCGTCCTGGAGCGGGCGGGCATCCGCCTGGACCCGAACCGCCGCGAGGTCGTGCGGGACGGTTCCGCGGTGCATCTGTCGCCCAAGGAATTCGCGGTGCTCGAGGTGCTGATGCGCGCCGAGGGTTCGGTGGTGTCCGCCGAGCAGATGCTCGAAAAGGCCTGGGACGAGAACACCGACCCGTTCACGAACGTGGTCCGGGTGACCGTCATGACCCTGCGGCGCAAGCTCGGCGAGCCCGCCGTGATCATGACAGTGCCGGGAGCCGGGTACCGCATCGGCGAGTCGGCGTGACCTGCGGCAGGACCGGAAAGAGGACTCGTACCGGAGCGGCGGCCGGACGGAGCGAGGCACGAGCATGAACGAGCAGGCAGGCCCCTCGTCGTCGGGGGCGGCTCCGCGCCGCCCGCAGCACCCTCCGCGGCCCTTCGGGCCCCCGAAACCGCAGCCCTCCGAAGCGGCCGGTCCGGCCGGCCCGGCCCGGCCGGCGCAGCAGTCGCCGCAGGCCGCGCAGACGGCACAGGCCTCGCCGGGCGCGTCCGGGCAGCAGCCGGGTCAGTCCGGGGTGCCGCCGAAGCCGGGCGCGCCGCCCAAGCCCAGCAAGGCGCCGGGCACGCGCCGGCTGATCCTGGGCACCGATCCGGGCCCGGCGTACACCTCGCGGCTGAGCGGGGCGCCCGACTGGATGCGGCCGTCCATCCGGATGCGGCTGACCGCGCTGTACGGCGGCATGTTCCTGATCGCCGGCGTGCTGCTGCTCGGCAGCGTCTACCTGCTGGTCGGGCGGAACCTGGCGGACCAGAAGCTGCCGGAGATCCGCTTCGAGAACGTGTCGATCTACGACCGGTTCGGCCGGCAGATCTCCCCGGAGGAGTTCAACCGCGTCCTGGAGGTCCAGCAGAGCGACCAGCGCGACGTCGTCCTGCACGCGCTTCTGCAGCAGTCGCTGCTGGCGCTCGTGCTGCTCTCGGTGATCGCGTTCGGCTTCGGCTACCTGATGGCGGGCCGCGTGCTGAGCCCGCTGGGCCGCATCACCGCAGCCGCGCGCGCGGTGGCGGGCACCGGCGGCTCGGGGCTGCACCGGCGTATCGACCTGGACGGTCCGGACGACGAACTCAAGGAACTCGCCGACACGTTCGACGACATGCTGGAGCGCCTCGACCGGTCGTTCGACTCGCAGCGCAAGTTCGTCGCCAACGCCTCGCACGAGCTGCGCACGCCGCTGGCCATCAACCGCACGCTGCTCGAAGTGTCGCTCGGGGATCCCGAGGTCTCGCCCGATCTGCGGGAACTGGGCGGCAAGCTGCTGGCCACCAACGAGCGCAGCGAACGCCTGATCGAAGGCCTGCTGCTGCTCGCCCGCAGCGAGAACGAGCTGACCGACCGCAAACCGGTCGACCTGGCCGAAGTGGCCACCCGCACGCTGGAGCAGCTGGCCGGCGAGGCCGCCGACCGCGGGGTGGAGCTGCGCGGGGACTTCCGCGAGGCGGAGGTCTCCGGGAACCTCGTGCTGCTCGAACGCGTCGCGCTGAACCTCGCCCAGAACGCGGTGCGCTACAACGTGCCGGACGGCTGGGTGGAGATGTCCACCTCGACGGTCGGCGGCACCGCGCTGCTGACCGTGGCCAACAGCGGGCCGGTGGTCCCGCCGGACGGCGTCGAGTCGCTGTTCGAGCCGTTCCGGCGGATGCGCGGCGACCGCACCGCGAGCGACAAGGGCGTGGGCCTCGGCCTGTCCATCGTGCGCTCGGTGGTCCGGGCGCACGGCGGCTGGATCGAGGCGGAACCGCGTACCGAGGGCGGTCTGATCGTCCGCATCGGCCTGCCCTGAGCAGGCCGGGAACGCAGGTCGGAAACGCCGGCCGGAAGGCCGGCCGCGCCGGGGTGCGCGGCCGGGCGATGCCGCGCGCCGCGGCGTCCGCGGACGCCTGCGGACACCTCTGCGGACGCCCGCAGTGACGCCCGTATCGCGGTGCGCAGTGACTCCTGCGACGTACTACGACGTACCTGACCGGCCATGTTGCCCGCAGGGCACCCGACAACTTACGGTGTCGTAAGTTACGACATCGTAGGAACGCGTTGTGCGCCTGAGCCGGACAGGCCGCGGCCGACGCAGCCCTGTGCCCGTGTTGTCGAAAGCCGCTGCGTCCACATGCTGCGTTCTGCCCGCCGCACCCACGCCTTGGAGTCCGCCGTGACCCTGATCGCCCCCGCCCCGACCGGAATCGACCTGCTGCGCGAACTGGAGCAGGTCGTCGCGGTCGAACTCGACCGGCACCTGGCCATCGCCAAGGAGTGGTTCCCGCACGAGTACGTGCCGTACAGCCGCGGCCGCGACTTCGACGGCGTCCTGGGCGGCGAGGCCTGGCGTCCCGAGCAGTCCGAGCTGACCGAGGTCGGCCGCATCTCGCTCACGCTGAACCTCCTCACCGAGGACAACCTGCCGAGCTACCACTTCGAGATCGCCAACATGTTCGGCCGGGACGGCGCGTGGGGCACCTGGGTGCACCGCTGGACCGCCGAAGAGGGCCGGCACGGCATCGCGATCCGCGACTACCTGATGGCCACGCGCGCGGTCGACCCGGTCGCCCTCGAGCGCTCCCGCATGGAGCACATGGAGGCGGGCTACCACGGCGACCACATGGACCACCCGCTGCACGTCGTCGCGTACGTGACCTTCCAGGAGCTGGCGACGCGCGTCTCGCACCGCAACTCCGGCCGGGAGTGCGGCGACCCGCTGGCCGAGCAGATGCTCGCGCGCATTGCGACCGACGAGAACCTGCACATGGTCTTCTACCGGAACCTGCTCAAGTCCGCGTTCGAGCTGTCCCCGGACGCCGCCATGCGGGCCGTCAGCGACATGATCACCGGCTTCCGGATGCCCGGGCACGGCATCTCCGGCTTCGAGCGCGCGTCGCTCAAGATGGCCGTGGGCGGCGTCTACAACCTGCGCATCCACCTCGACGACGTGCTGCAGCCGGTGCTGCGCAACCTCAAGATCATGGAGCGCTGCGACCTCGGTGCCGAGGGCGAGCAGGCCCGCGAGGAGCTGGCCGCGTTCCTGGCCGTCCTGGAGAGCAAGGCCGCGGACTTCGACGAGCGCCTGGCGGCCCGCAAGGCCCGCGCGGCGGCCCGCGGCGCCTGACCCTTCCCGGGAAGGCGCGGCCGCACGCGGCGACGGCGTACGGACGCGCAGGGCAGGCACACAGGCATCACGCAAGCAGTACTCGAGCAGCACGCCGAGGCCCGGCACCCCCGTCTGGGGTGCCGGGCCTCGGCGTGTGCGGCGTCAGCGCGTCAGGAGCCCTTGCCCCAGGCGTCCTTGACGGGGACCTTCCCGCCGGTGCGCAGCACGGCGCCCTCGTAGACCCGGGCCGCCGCGATCATGAGGCCGACCAGGGCCACGACCGAGATGCCGGCCGCGAGGAGGTTCTGCCACACCGCGAGGTCGCCGCTCGCCGTCATCACCGGCTGCAGCATCGCGGAGAACGGCGGCACATAGGCCAGGATCTGCGCGAACGTGCCGCCTGACTGGCCCGCGAAGATCGCCACGAAGAACGACGCGATCAGCAGCGAGGTCATCGGCGTGATGACGTTCTGCAGGTCCTCCATGCGCGAGACGCGCGCGGCGGCCGCGGCGAACATGCACGCGTAGATCGCGTAGCCGAGCACGAACCAGGCCACCACGAGCGCGGCCGGGTAGACCATCGAGCCGGTCAGCTCGATGGTGCCGAGGCCGGACGCGGCGGCCAGGCCGACGGCCGCGGTCAGCGCCATCTGCAGCAGGCCGAGCAGGCCGATGCCGATCACCTTGCCGGTCAGCAGCGCGCGGGCCGGGACCGCGGCCAGCAGGATCTCCACGATCCGGCTGGACTTCTCCTCGACCACGCCGTTGGCCACCCACACCGAGAAGAGCATGAGCATGCCGTAGAGCATCAGCACGCCCAGGAACGCGATGCCCTTGCGCTTGTCGCGCTCGTCGGCGTCCGGGTCCAGGGTCTGCTTGGCCAGCGGCTGCACCTGCAGCGCCTGGTCGACCGCGGCCGCGTCGATGCCGGCTGCGGTGAGCCTGTTGTCCCGCTCGACGGTGGCGTACGCGCTCTGCAGCACGGCCGCGAGGTTCTGGTCGAGGTCGCGGTGCACGACGATGCGCCCGCCGGCCACGTAGGCGTCCAGGTCGCCGTCCTCGACGGCCTTGAGCGCGGCTGCGTCGTCCGGGTACGTCTTGACCGTCACGTCGGTGTCGAGCAGCTGGGCCTGGGCGGCCGCGACCTGGCCGACGCGGGCCTGCTGCGGTCCGCCGAAGGCCACGTCGTACTTGTCCGACCCGCTGCCGATGGCGGCCGGGATGGCCACCGCGGCCAGCAGCACGGCCAGCATGACGCCGACCTGGATGAGGAATCCGCGGTCCCGGATCCGCTCGGTGAACTCGCGGCGCGCCACGAGCCGCACAGACGCCCAGAAGCGCGACGTGGGATCTGCAGTCGGGGACGTCATGCGCGGGCCTCCTCGCGGCCTTCGGCGGGCCATGAGGGGGCTTCTGAGGGCCCTGAGGGGGCTTCTGAGGGGGCGTGCGCGGTGCCGTTGACCACTTCGCGGAACAGTTCCGCCAGCGAGGGGTCCACCGGGGCGAAGGCGCGGACCCGCCCGGCCGCCCGGGCGGCGTCCAGGAGGCCCTGCTCGCCGGTGCCCGGGGCGAGCTCGACCAGGACGCCGTCGGCGCCGTCGGCGAGCACCGTGACGCCCGGCACGGCGTGCGCCCACGGGCCCGGTGCGTCGACCTGCACGCGGTAGCGGACCGCCCGGTCGCCGCCGCGGAGCTCCTGCACGGTGCCCACGGCGTGCATGCGGCCGTCCTTGATGATCCCGACCGCGTCGCACAGCTGCTCGACCAGCTCCAGCTGGTGGCTGGAGAAGACCACCGAGACGCCGCGCTCGACCCGGCTGCGCAGCGCCTGGGCCATCACGTCCACGCCGACCGGGTCGAGGCCCGAGAACGGCTCGTCCAGGATCAGCAGCTCCGGCTCGTGGACCAGCGCCGCGGCCAGCTGCACGCGCTGCTGGTTGCCCAGCGACAGGGTCTCCAGGCGGTCGCCGGGCGCCCCGGAGACGCCCAGGGTGCGCAGCCACTCCTCGGCGGAGCGCCGGGCGTCCGGCCGGGACATGCCGTGCAGCTCGGCGAAGTACACCAGCTGGTCGAGGATCCGCATCTTCGCGTAGAGGCCGCGCTCCTCGGGCATGTAGCCCCAGCGCCGCCGCGTCCCCGCGTCGGCCGCGCGGCCCTGCCACCGCACCTCGCCGCGGTCGCCGGCCAGGACGCCCATGGCGATCCGCATCGTGGTGGTCTTGCCGGCCCCGTTGGTGCCGACGAAGCCGAACATCTGCCCGGGGCCGACGGAGAACGACAGGTCCTGCAGGACCGTCTTGTCTCCGAACCGCTTCCCGAGTCCTATGAGGTCGAGCACTCTTCTCCCTGTCCGGGGCCCCGTGAGGCCGTGAGTCTGCAGCCGGGCGCGCTCAGTCGATGCGGCGCAGTTCGCGCTTGAAACGCTGCCCGTTGTCCACGTAATTCCGCACCGCGGCGTCGAATGCGCCGGGCTTGACGCTATCCAGGCGCATCTTGGCCGGTACGCCCAGGGCCGTGGCGTACGGCGGCACCTCGACGCGGTTGCCGACGAAGGCGCCCGCACCCACCAGCGCGCCGCTCCGCACCACGGCCTCGTGCAGCACGATCGCGCCGTTGCCGACCAGGCAGTCGTCCTCGATCGTGCAGCCTTCGAGGTGCACGAGGTGCCCGATCACGCACCTGTCGCCGACCCGTGTGACCAGACCCGCACTGACATGGAGGACCGAGCCGTCCTGGATGGATGTACGCTCCCCGACGACAATCCGGCCGTAGTCGGCCCGGAGTACCGCGGACGGCCATACCGTCGACCCCGCGCCGATTTCCACGCTGCCGATCACCACGGCGTCGGGGTGGACGTAGGCATCCGGGTGCACGACGGGTACTTGTTCACCAAGCGCGTAGACCGTCACGATTCCTCCTGGTTACCGGCCATCATGGAGAGTTACAGTGGGCCACCCATCCAACCAAGTCACCTCTTCGGGGGTTCGGTTGGGTGTCGATTGAGTAACAAGCCTTGCTATGAGGCAGAATCTGCGCCTCAGGTCGGGCACAACTCCGGCCCCTGATGCGTTACGTGCGCTGAAGGACGCGTTCACGGACGCATCGGCAAGCAGATCCACCCGGAGGGGGAGAGGTATATGGCGACTGATTACGACACTCCACGCAAGACTGACGACGACGTCAACGAAGACAGCATCGAGGAGCTCAAGGCCCGGCGCGTCGACAAGTCGGCCGGTGCGGTCGACGTCGACGAGTTCGACCAGGCCGAGAGCTTGGAGCTGCCCGGTGCGGACCTCTCGAACGAAGAGCTGTCCGTGCGGGTGCTGCCCCGGCAGGCCGACGAGTTCACCTGCTCGCGCTGCTTCCTCGTGCACCACCGCAGCCAGCTGGCCGCCGAGAAGGACGGCCAGACCATCTGCGTCGACTGCGCCTGACATCCCGATCCTTCGGGCCTCAGGCCTGCTCAGGATCGATCATCGGCAAGCGGAACCCTGCGCACGCGACCGGGTCCTGGCAGGAGCGGACCGCCCCTGCCGATGATCGATACGAGCATCCCCCGTGACGGGGGCGCACCGGCTCTCCGGGGCCGCAGACTCGGGACGTCCGCCGTATTGCCGGCGGGCGTTCTTCCGCGTCCGCACCCGTATGCGCCCCCGCACGCGACCTGCGGGCGCCCTGTGCGCCCGCGCACACGAGCACCCGTCCGGGGCGGACAAGGACAGAACGCGCGGCACCGCCGCGCGCCCCGAGCCGGCCCGCCTCAGCTTTGCGCGGCGTTCCGCCGGCGTACCGCGTCCAGCACCTCGACCAGGCGCGCCGGGTTCCGCGACGACAGGTACAGGTACGGCGTCGGGTCCGCGGGGTCCGCGACCTCGACCCGCACCGCGGTCGGCACATAGCTGCGCAGCAGCATGAACGCCCGCGGGTCGGCCGCCTCCATGCGCAGTGCCCGGGCTTCCTCGGCGTCCAGCGCGGTCGCCTCGCCCAGCGCGTCCAGCGGCAGCCGGGCCCGGCCGGCCTCCAGGAACCCGTCGGTGATCCGTACCCGGGCCGAGCCGTACGCGGTCACCAGCCACGCGGTCAGCGCCGCTGCCGCGACGACTCCGACCGCGGACGCGGCCAGGCCGACCGGGAGCAGCATCAGCCCGCCCACCAGCCCGCCCCCGGCCACCAGGCCCCACCAGGACGTCGGCACCACGAGTCGCTCGTTATACGCCTGCATGGACCAAGCGTGTCATCCCGCGGCGCGTGCGCCGACCAGGGGTGCCCGCCGACCCGCGCAGGACCCGGTCAGTATCCGGTCAGTATCCGGTCAGTGCCGCCGCGAGATCTTGGCGAGCAGCCGGACCACCGGCTCGGGCGGCGTGCGCAGCCCGGTCGCCACGCCCTTCGCGTAGTCCGACACCGCCCGCGGCGCCAGCGCGTCCAGCACCGCACCGGCCTTGGCGTCGCTGCCCACCAGGTAGCGCGGCCGCGGCCGCGGGGTCAGCAGCGCGTGCCGCACGGCCGCCGCGACCGGCATCGGCGACGGCAGCGACGCCGAGCGCCGCAGGATGTCGTCGGCCAGCTCGTACGAGTCGACGTACGCGGAGTGCTTGCGCGGCGGGAGGCGGCTCATGCTGCGCTCCCAGATGTCCGTGCCGAAGCTGCCCGGCTCGATCAGCACCACCTTGACGCCGAACTGCGCGACCTCGATGCGCAGCGCGTCCGACATCGCGGCCAGCCCCTGCTTGCTCGCGCAGTACCAGCCCAGGAAGGGCGCCGACACGCGGCCCGAGATCGACGAGATGTTGACGATGCGGCCGCTGCGCCGCTGGCGCATCTGCGGCAGCACCAGGCGGGCGATGCGCGCCGGGGCGACCAGGTTGGTCTCCAGCTGCAGGCGCACCTGCTCGTCCTCGACGTCCTCCACTGCGCCCGGCTGGGCGAATCCGGCGTTGTTGACCACGGCCCACGGGCCGCCGCCGGTCATCGTGGCGATCTCGGTGAAAGCGCGGACCGTGGAGGTCGCATCGCACACGTCGAGAAGGACGGTGCGCACCCCGAGGCCCTCGCGCTCGGCGGCCTCGCGCAGCCGCTGCGCCTTGTCCTCGGTCCGTGCGGTGCCGATGACGTCGAGTCCGGCCCGGGCCAGTTCCAGGGCGGTCGCGAGACCGATCCCGCTGGTCGCGCCCGTCACGACCACGCTCTTGGTCATCTGCGTCCTTCTTCCGTCACGTCCGCCACGCCGGCCCGCCCGCGCCGGCTGCCCGGACCTCCGCACGACCGTAGTGCCAGCGGACCCGCCTGGACCAACATCCGGAACGCTGTTCTCCGCCGGTTCTGCGCGGGCTTCCCCGCGGGGTCGCCGGCGGGGTTCCCGGCGGGCCGGATCGGCCCGCCGCGCGGCGGCCCGCACACCGCCGGGCGGCCGAAAGGCAGTAATGTCCCCCGAGTGAGTCGACCTTCATCCCTGACCCCGTCCCCGGACGTCGAGGTCCCCGGGCCGCATCCCAGTGCTCCGCCGCCCGGCACCGAACTGGGCGAGCACTACGACGGCTGCTTCGGCTGCGGCGAAGAGCTGGAGAACGGCCTCCGGCTGCGCACCCGGGTGGGCGAGGGCGTCAGCGTGGACACCGAGTTCGTGGTCGGCCCCGGCCACCAGGGCGCCCCAGGGCTCGCCCACGGCGGGCTGCTGAGCTGCGCGTTCGACGAGGCGCTGGGCGCCCTCGGCTACCTGCTGCACCAGCCCGCGGTGACCGCGCGCCTGGAGACCGACTTCAAGCGCCCGGTCCCGGTGGGCTCCACGCTGTTCATCCACGCGTGGTGCACCGGCGTCGAGGGCCGCAAGATCTACGCGAAGGCGGTCGGCCGGCTGAACGCGCCGGACGGGCCGGTCGCGGTCGAGGCCGCATCGCTGTTCGTCGCGGTGGGCTTCGAGCACTTCATGAGCAACGGCCGCCCCGAGGACGTGCGGCGCGCGATGCAGAACCCGGACGTGGTCAAGGCCGCGCGAGCCTTCGAGGTGAACCCGTGACGGCCCCCGTCGACATCCTGGTCCAGCGCCTGGACCCCGATCTGCCGCTGCCGTCGTACGCCCATCCGGGCGATGCCGGCGCCGATCTGGTGACCGCGGTGGACGCCGAGCTGGGCCCCGGCGAGCGCGTCGTGCTGCCCACCGGCGTGGCGATCGCGCTGCCGGACGGATACGCGGCGTTCGTCCATCCGCGTTCCGGACTCGCGGCCCGGTGCGGGGTGTCGCTGGTCAACACCCCGGGCACGATCGATGCGGGATACCGTGGCGAGATCAAGGTGATCGTG
This sequence comes from Yinghuangia soli, assembly GCF_021502675.1. Taxonomy (GTDB): domain Bacteria; phylum Actinomycetota; class Actinomycetes; order Streptomycetales; family Streptomycetaceae; genus Yinghuangia; species Yinghuangia soli. The sequence continues at coordinate 906,451 of NZ_JAKFHA010000001.1, read as the reverse complement.
GTCAACCACGATCTCCGGACGAGCGTCTCGTTCCGCCGCGGGGACCGCATCGCCCAACTGGTGGTCCAGCGGGTCGAGCGGGCGAGCTTCCACGAGGTCGGCGTCCTGCCGGGTTCGGACCGGGCCGAGGGCGGCTTCGGATCGACCGGCGGCCACGCCGCCGTCGTGGCCGACATGGGAAGCGGTACCGACACAGTGAAGAACTCGGCTTCCGACAGGGAAGGGATCTGACGTGTTCCGACGTCGCCGACGCAACGAAGAAGCCGACCAGCCCGTCGACGAGCTGGACGACCTCGCCGAGACCGACGAGGTCGACGACGAGGACGGGGCGGCGGACGCCGCCGAGGCGTACAACGCCCCGCTGCCGCCCGCGCCGCGCCCGGACGGGCCGTGGGACGAGGACGAGCTGGACGACCCGCAGGAGGGCCGGATCGACCTCGGCGGCCTGCTGGTGCCCGCCACCGAGGGCATGGAGCTGCGCGTCGAGGTCGCCAACGAGCTGATCATCGCGGCCACCGTGATCCTCGGCGACAGCGCGGTGCAGCTGCAGGGCTTCGCGGCGCCGCGGAGCGAGGGCCTCTGGCACGAGATCCGCGCCGAGATCGCGGGCGGCATCACGCAGCAGGGCGGCGTGGTGGACGAGCTGGAAGGCGGTCTGGGCTGGGAGCTGCGGGCGCAGGTGCCCGTGCAGCTGCCGGACGGCACGCAGGGCGCCCAGCTGGTGCGCTTCGTGGGCTGCGACGGCCCGCGCTGGTTCCTGCGCGGCGTGATCTCCGGCCGTGCCGCGGTCGACCCGGACACCGGGGCCGACCTGGAGAACATCTTCCGCGAGACCGTGGTGATCCGCGGCGGCGACCCGATGGCGCCGCGCGACCCGATCCTGCTCCGCCTCCCGGAGAACGCGCAGATCGACCCGGCCAGCGGCGTCGCCCCGGCGGCCGAGGGCGGCGACGAGGAGAAGGGCCGGTACGCCGGCGACCTGAACCCGTTCCAGCGCGGCCCGGAGATCACCGAGGTCCGCTAGCACTCCTTCCGGACGCGGTCGCACACGCAGTCCGGACGCACGAGGCCAAGGGGCCCGGCACCACCCGCAAGGGTGACGCCGGGCCCCTTTCGCATGCCGGTATGCCGCAGCCCCGCCCTCGCCTCGGCGACCCGCCCTCGCCGGCCCGCCGACCGCGTGCCGGCGCGCCCCTTCCCTCTCGCGTCTCGCCCCGCCCCGGCCCGGCGCCACGCGACGCTCGCCTGTACACCGCCTTCCGCAGGGAGGCGTGCGTCAGGGACGCGTCAAGAACATCCAGGGGTGCGTAAGGGCGGCGCTAGCACTTGTCGATGCATCCTTTTTGCCCCTTTTTGCAGGCCTCTCCGATGCTACCAATGACCTCGGCACGGACCCCAAGGGCCCGTGCGGGGACCGCAATCGTGCGGTCCTCGTCCGCACCTTCCCAAGGAGCAGTAGCGATGGCTGATCTGGCCTTCGTCGTCGCGACGGTGGCGTTCTTCGCGCTCGTCGTCGCCATCGCCAAGGGGGTGGCGAAGCTGTGAACGCGGACAGCGTCGTCGGCCTCGTCGTGGCCGTCGCCCTGCTGGGCTACCTGGTGCTCGCTCTCCTGTTCCCCGAGAGGTTCTAGTGAGTTCCACCGTCGCGGGGATCCTCCAGATATCCCTGCTGATCGCCGTACTCGCCGCGGTGCACCGCCCGTTCGGCGACTACATGGCCAAGGTCTACACCTCGGACAAGCACACCCGTCCGGAGAAGTGGATCTACAAGGCCATCGGGGCGAATCCCGACTCCGGCCAGCGCTGGGGCATCTACCTGCGCAGCGTGCTGGCCTTCTCGATGTTCTCGATGCTCGGCCTGTACGCGCTGCTGCGCTTCCAGGACAAGCTGCCCTGGAGCCTCGGCTTCCAGCCGATGAAGGCGGACCAGGCGTTCAACACCGCCGCGTCCTTCACCGCGAACACCAACTGGCAGTCGTACTCGGGTGAGTCCGCGGTCGGCCACATGGTCCAGATGGCCGGCCTCACGGTGCAGAACTTCGTCTCGGCCGCGGTCGGCATGGCCGTCGCGGTGGCGCTGATCCGGGGCTTCGTCCGGGTCCGCTCCGGCGAGATCGGCAATTTCTGGGTCGACCTGGTCCGCGGCACGGTCCGCATCCTGCTGCCCATCGCGGTCATCGGCACCATCGTGCTGGTCGCTTCCGGCACCCTGCAGAACCTCGCCGACCCGCACACCGTCACCACGCTCGACGGCGGCACGCAGGCCATCACCGGCGGCCCGGTGGCCTCCCAGGAGGTCATCAAGCTCGCCGGCACCAACGGCGGCGGCTTCTACAACGCCAACTCCGCGCACCCGTTCGAGAACCCGAACGCGTTCACGAACCTGTTCGAGATCTTCCTGATCCTGGTGATCCCGTTCTCGCTGCCGCGGGCCTTCGGCACCATGGTCGGCTCGGCCAAGCAGGGCTACGCGATCCTCGGCGCGATGTTCGCGATCTGGTTCGTCGCGGTGGTCCTGATGACCTGGACCGAGATGCACGGCAACGGCACCGCCCTGGAGATCGCGGGCGGCGCGATGGAAGGCAAGGAGCAGCGCTTCGGCGTCCCCGGCTCGTCGCTCTTCGCCACCTCCACGACGATGACGTCCACCGGCGCGGTGAACTCCTTCCACTCCTCGTTCACCGGTCTCGGCGGCGGCATCACGCTGCTCGGCATGATGCTCGGCGAGATCTCGCCCGGCGGGGTCGGCTCCGGCCTCTACGGCATGCTCATCATGGCGATCCTCGCGGTGTTCGTGGCGGGCCTCATGGTCGGCCGCACGCCCGAGTACCTCGGCAAGAAGATCGGCGCGGGCGAGATGAAGATCGTCGCGCTGTACATCCTGGTCGTCCCGGCCACGATCCTCACCATGACCGGCATCGCGCTCGCGCTGCCCGGTGAGCGGGCGTCGATCCTCAACTCCGACTCGCCGCACGGCCTGTCCGAGGTGCTGTACGCGTACACCTCGGGTGCCAACAACAACGGCTCCGCCTTCGCGGGCCTGAGCGCGAACACCGAGTACTTCAACACCACCATCGGCTTCGCGATGCTGATCGGCCGCTTCGTCACCATCGCCCTCGTACTGGCCCTGGCCGGCCGCCTGGCCGAACAGCGCCAGGTGCCCGAGACCGTCGGCACGCTCAAGACCCACCGGCCGCTGTTCGTCGGGACGTTGGTCGGCGTGATCCTCATCGTCACCGGCCTGACCTACTTCCCGTCCCTCGCCCTCGGCCCGCTCGCGGAGGGGCTCGCATAACCATGACCACCACACTTCAGACTCCCCAGAGCTCTCCTCCGGCAGAGCACCAGCCCGCCCCCGGACGCGTCTCCGCAGGCCTCTTCGACCCCAAGCAGCTGCTGAAGTCGATGCCCGAGGCGCTGCGCAAGCTCGACCCGCGCGTGATGGTCAAGTCGCCCGTCATGTTCGTGGTCGAGATCGGCTCCGTGATCACCACGGTCATGGCGATCAAGGACCCCAGCGTCTTCGCCTGGGTCACCGCGGTCTGGCTGTGGCTGACCGTGCTGTTCGCCAACCTGGCCGAGGCGGTCGCGGAAGGCCGCGGCAAGGCGCAGGCCGACACCCTGCGCAAGGCGAAGACGGACACCGTCGCGCGCCGATTGGCCGGCAACCGCGAAGAGCGGGTGCCGGGCACCGACCTGAAGATCGGCGACCTGGTGGTCTGCGAGGCCGGCGACATCATCCCCGGCGACGGCGACGTCGTCGAAGGGGTGGCGAGCGTCGACGAGTCGGCCATCACCGGCGAGTCGGCCCCGGTCATCCGCGAATCCGGCGGCGACCGCAGCGCGGTCACCGGCGGCACCAAGGTGCTGTCCGACCGCATCGTCGTCAAGATCACCACGAAGCCCGGCGAGACCTTCATCGACCGCATGATCGCCCTCGTCGAAGGTGCCGCGCGGCAGAAGACGCCGAACGAGATCGCCCTCAACATCCTGCTCGCGTCGCTCACGATCACCTTCCTGTTCGCGGTCGTGACGCTGCAGCCGCTGGCGATCTACTCGGGCGCCGAGCAGTCGATCATCGTGCTGGTGGCGCTGCTCATCTGCCTCATCCCCACCACCATCGGGGCCCTGCTCTCCGCGATCGGCATCGCCGGCATGGACCGCCTGGTGCAGCGCAACGTGCTCGCCATGTCGGGCCGCGCGGTCGAGGCCGCGGGCGACGTCAGCACGCTGCTGCTCGACAAGACCGGGACCATCACACTCGGCAACCGCCAGGCCTCGGAGTTCGTGGCCATCGGCAGCACCACCCAGGCCGAACTGGCCGACGCCGCACAGTTGTCCTCGCTCGCCGACGAGACCCCCGAGGGCCGGTCGATCGTGGTCCTCGCGAAGACCGCGTACGGCCTGCGCGAGCGCCACGAGGGCGAACTCGGGCACGCCGAGTGGATCACCTTCACCGCGCAGACCCGCATGTCGGGTGTCGACCTCCTGGACGAGGAGGGCAAGCCGCGCCGGGTCCGCAAGGGCGCAGCCTCCGCAGTCGCCAAGTGGGTCTCCGAGCGCGGCGGCAGCGTCCCGCGCGAGTCCGGCGAGGCCGTGGACGCCATCTCGGCGGCCGGCGGCACGCCCCTCCTGGTCGCCGTCGAGGACGCGCAGGGCGCCCGCATCCTGGGCGTGATCCACCTCAAGGACGTCGTCAAGGAAGGCATGCGCGAGCGGTTCGAGGAACTGCGCCGCATGGGCATCAAGACCGTCATGATCACCGGCGACAACCCGCTGACCGCCAAGGCGATCGCGGATGAGGCGGGCGTGGACGACTTCCTCGCCGAGGCCACGCCGGAAGACAAGATGGCGCTGATCAAGCGCGAGCAGGCCGGCGGCAAGCTCGTCGCGATGACCGGCGACGGGACGAACGACGCGCCCGCGCTCGCGCAGGCCGACGTGGGTGTCGCCATGAACACCGGTACTTCCGCAGCCAAGGAAGCCGGCAACATGGTCGACCTCGACTCGAACCCGACCAAGCTGATCGAGATCGTCGAGATCGGCAAGCAGCTCCTGATCACGCGCGGCGCGCTCACCACGTTCTCCATCGCGAACGACGTGGCGAAGTACTTCGCGATCATCCCGGCGATGTTCGCCGTCGCGGGCGGCCCGGCCGGCCTTGCGCCGCTGGACAAGCTCAACATCATGCAGCTGGCGACGCCGGAGTCGGCGATCATCTCGGCGGTCGTCTTCAACGCCCTGATCATCGTCGCGCTGATCCCGCTGGCCCTGCGCGGCGTCCGCTACCGGCCCTTGTCCGCGGACAAGATGCTGGCGCGCAACCTGGGCATCTACGGCCTGGGCGGGCTGATCGCCCCGTTCGTCGGGATCAAACTCATCGACCTCGTCGTCTCGCTCATCCCCGGAATCGGTTGATCACCATGGCCACCCAGACAAGCACACGCATCCGCGTCTTCCTGGCGGGTCTCCGCGCCCTCCTGGTGCTGACGGTCATCCTCGGCATCGCCTACCCGCTGGCGATGACCGGCCTGGCCCAGGTCGCGTTCCCGGACCAGGCCGACGGCTCCAAGGTCAAGGTGGACGGCAAGGAGGTCGGCTCCAGCCTCATCGGCCAGAGCTTCGACCTGCGGGACGCGGAGGGCAACAGCACCGGCCCGGACCCCAAGTGGTTCCAGCCGCGGCCGTCGGCCGGCTCGTACGACCCGCTCGCCTCCGGCGCATCCAACTACGGCCCGGAGAACCTCGAGTTCATCCAGCTCGTCAAGGACCGCAAGGCCGCGGTCGCGGAGTTCAACGGCGTCACCCCGGAGCAGGTGCCGGCCGATGCGGTCACCGCGTCCGGCTCCGGCCTGGACCCGCACATCTCCGAGGCGTACGCGCTCATCCAGGTCGACCGGGTCGCCAAGGAGCGCGGCCTCGACCCGGCCGCGGTCCGCAAGCTGGTCGAGGAGCACGTCCAGGGGCGCGTGATCGGCATCCTCGGAGAGGAGCGCGTCAACGTCCTCGACCTCAACATCGCCCTGCAGAAGGCGGCCGCAGCCAAGTAGCCCGGCCCCGGGCCTGCCCCCGCGGGGAAGGGCGGGCCCGGCCGGTGCCCCTGCGGGCGACCTGCACAAACGAGACGACAATGGACGGCATGGGACGCGGAAAGCTACGCATCTACCTGGGCGCGGCGCCCGGGGTCGGCAAGACGTACGCGATGCTCGGCGAAGGCCGCCGGCGCCGCGACCGCGGGGCCGACGTGGTGGTCGGCCTCATCGAGTGCCACGGCCGCCCGCGTACCGAGGAGATGCTGGACGGCCTCGAGGTCGTCCCGCGGCAGGACATGGTGCACCGCGGCTCGGCGTTCACCGAGATGGACGTCGACGCGGTCATCGCCCGCCGCCCCAAGGTCGCGCTGATCGACGAACTCGCGCACACCAACGTCCCCGGCTCCCGCAACGCCAAGCGCTGGCAGGACATCGACGAGATCCTCGACGCCGGCATCGACGTCATCTCCACGGTCAACATCCAGCACCTGGAGTCCCTCAACGACGTCGTCGAGTCGATCACCGGCGTGCCGCAGCGCGAGACCGTCCCCGACGCGGTGGTCCGCCGCGCGAGCCAGATCGAGCTCGTCGACATGTCCCCGGAGGCCCTGCGCCGCCGCATGGCGCACGGCAACGTGTACGCGCCGGAGAAGGTCGACGCCGCGCTCTCCAACTACTTCCGGGTCGGCAACCTGACCGCGCTGCGCGAGCTCGCGCTCCTCTGGGTGGCCGACCGCGTCGACGAGTACCTGCAGCAGTACCGCACCGAACACGGCATCGACGCCACCTGGCCGGCCCGCGAGCGCATCGTGGTCGGCCTCACCGGCGGCCCCGAGGGCGAAACGCTGCTGCGCCGCGCGGCCCGGATCGCCACGCGCGGCTCCGGCGGCGAACTGCTCGCGGTGTACGTCTCCAAGAGCGACGGCCTGTCCGGCGCGTCCCCGGAAGCCCTCGAACACCAGCGCACCCTGGTCGAGTCGCTCGGCGGCACCTTCCACTCGGTGATCGGCGAGGACGTGCCCACCGCACTCCTCGACTTCGCCCGCGGCGTCAACGCCACCCAGATCGTCCTCGGGTCCAGCCGCCGCAAGCCCTGGCAGTACGTGCTCGGCCCCGGTGTGGGCGCGACCGTCGCGGCGTCCTCGGGCGACATAGACGTGCACATCGTCACGCACGAGCACGCCGGTGTCGGGCGGACCGTGCGCGTGCCGCGCTCCGGGGTCAGCCGGCGCCGGCTGCTGCTCTCCTGGCTGGTCGCGCTGATCGGACCCGTGCTGCTCACCGTGATCATGGTGCACAACCGCGACCACCTCGCGCTGTCCACCGAGATGCTGCTCTACCTGCTGCTGACCGTCGGCGTCGCGCTGCTGGGCGGGCTGTGGGCGTCCACGCTGACCGCGGTGATGGCCTCGCTGCTGCTCAACTACTACTTCACGCCGCCCATGCACACGCTGACCATCCGCGACCCGGAGAACATGTTCGCCCTCGGGGTGTTCGTGGTGGTCGCCCTGGCGGTGGCCTCCGTCGTCGACGTGGCCGCGCGGCGCACGCATCAGGCCGCACGCAGCCAATCCGAGTCCGAGACGCTCAGTTTCCTGGCCGGCAGCGTGCTGCGCGGCGAACAGGCGCTGCCCGCGCTTCTGGAGCGGGTCCGCGAGGCGTTCGGCATGGAGTCGGTCGCCATGCTGCAGCGCACCGAGCCGCACGGCCCGTGGGGCTGTGTGGGCAGCGTCGGCCCGCATCCGGTGCGCAAGCCGGAGGAGGCGGACGTCGAGGTGCCGGTCTCCGACACCATGGCCCTCGCGCTGTCCGGCCGCGTGCTGCCCGCCGAGGACCGCCGGGTGCTCGGCGCCTTCGCCGCGCAGGCCGCGGTCGTCCTGGAACGCCGTCAGCTGGTCGCCGAGGCGGCCGAGGCGCGCCGCCTGGCCGAGGGCAACCGCATCCGCACTGCGCTGCTGGCCGCGGTCTCGCACGACCTGCGCACGCCGCTGGCCGCCATTAAGGCCAGCGTGTCGTCGCTGCGCTCGGAGGACGTCGACTGGTCGCCCGAGGACGAGGCCGAGCTGCTGGCCGCGATCGAGGAGGGCGCCGACCGGCTCGACGCGCTGATCGGCAATCTGCTCGACATGAGCCGCCTGCAGACCGGCACGGTGACGCCGCTGTTCGGCGAGGTCGCGCTGGACGAGGTGGTCGCGGGCGCGCTGCTCGGCGTCCCGGAGACGGCCGTCGTCCTGGACGTGCCCGAGACGCTGCCCACGGTGTGGGCCGACTCGGGTCTCCTGGACCGGGTGCTGGCCAACATCATCGAGAACGCGGTCAAGCACAACCCGCCCGACCGGCGCGTGCATGTGCGCGCCGAGGCGGTCCGCGGCCGGGTCGAGCTGCGCGTCGTGGACCGCGGCCGCGGCGTGCCGGACGAGGCCAAGGAGCGCATCTTCGAGCCGTTCCAGCGGTACGGCGACGCCCCCGCGGGCAACGGCGTCGGCCTCGGCCTCGCGGTGGCCCGCGGCTTCGCCGAGGCGCTCGGCGGCGCGCTGGCCGCGGAGGACACCCCGGGCGGCGGCCTCACGATGGTGCTGACCCTGCGGCCGGCGGACGCTCATCCGGTCCTGCTGCCCGGGCCGCCTGGTCGGCCCGGGGCGCCCGAGACCGGCGGGACGCCCGTGCCGGCGGCGCCATGATGCGGCGCACCCGGCGGGCGGGGTACCGCAGCAGCACGGGCCACGGCGCGGCGGTGGCGGCAGGCTTGGCGGCCACGGCAGAAGCGGCGGAACGCATGGGGCTCTCCTCGGAGTCGTACGGCTGTTCGGTATCCACGCTTCATAGTCGAACAGATATTCGACACCGGTATCGACGCCACGCCGCAGGAATCCCACGGACGAGTGAACACTTCGGTGATCGTGAACGTGCGCACACCGAACGAACGAGCGCGGAACGTACGGAGGCAATTCGATGACACGGGTGCTCGTCGTGGACGACGAGCCGCAGATCGTCCGGGCCCTGGCCATCAACCTCAAGGCCCGCGGCTACCAGGTCGACACCGCCGCGGACGGCACCGCGGCACTCGCCGCCGCGGCCGAGCACCATCCGGACGTCGTGGTCCTCGACCTGGGCCTGCCCGACCTCGACGGCGTCGACGTCATCCGCGGCCTGCGCGGCTGGACCAAGGTGCCGATCATCGTGCTCAGCGCCCGGCAAGCGTCGAACGAGAAGGTCGCGGCCCTGGATGCGGGCGCCGACGACTACGTGACCAAGCCCTTCGGCATGGACGAACTGCTCGCCCGCCTGCGCGCCGCGGTCCGCCGCGCCGCCCCCGAGGACGAGATGCCGGTCGTCGAGACCGAGTCCTTCACCGTCGACCTGGCCGCCAAGAAGGCCCGGCGCGACGGCCAGGACATCCGGCTCACCCCGACCGAGTGGCACCTCCTGGAGGTCCTGGTTCGGCACGCGGGCCGCCTGGTCAGCCAGCGGGCGCTGCTGCAGGAGGTCTGGGGCCCGCAGTACAGCACCGAGACCAACTACCTGCGCGTATACATGGCCCAGTTGCGCCGCAAGCTCGAGGCGGACCCGTCGCACCCCCGCCACCTGGTCACCGAGCCGGGCATGGGATACCGCTTCGAACCGTGACCGTACACGGGCGCAGAGTGCCCGGGGAGCCGCTCCGGAGGGCTCGCCGCACGGGGTCCGGCGGCTCCGCCGGATCCCGGTCCGGGCCTCGACCCGGTACCCTCGCGTTCATGAGTGGTACCACCGGAGTCGAGCGAGGTCCGGGCCGTTTCCGCCGGATGTTCAACCGGTTGACCTCGACACACGAGGAGCTGGAGGCCGAGGAGCTGCAGCAGGACTGCAGGCAGCTCGGCTGCACGGCGATCGGCTCGGTCGCCGAGCGCGACCTCGTCACGGTCGGCGGCACGCTGCGTACCGTCACCTTCCGCCCGCGGGCCGGCGTGCCCGCCTTGGAGGCGGAGCTGTACGACGGGTCCGGCGCGCTCTCGGTGGTCTGGCTGGGCCGCCGCAAGATCGCCGGGATAGAGCCGGGCCGCCAGCTGGTCGCGCGCGGCCGCCTCACCACGGCCCAGGGCCGTCCTGTGCTGTTCAATCCGAAGTACGAGCTGCGGCCGGTCGGCGGGGGAATCTCCCGCCCCAAGGCCGGCGGAGGGTGACCCGGGTGACGTCCGAGGCAGAATTGCCCCGCTCCACGGCCGACGAGAAGGGCCGACCGGCCGGCGAGGGCGCTGCGCCCGAGGGCGGCAATCCGGGGGACAGCGCGATGTCGCTGGTCGCCGCGTTCGGCGGGGTGCGGGGCATGATCGACATGACCGTCCCCGGACTGGTCTTCGTCGTCGTCTTCACCATCATGCGCGAGACCGCGCCGTCCGCGTACGCAGCGGTCGCGGTGGCAGCGGTGCTGGCCGCCGTGCGGCTGCTGCGCCGCGAGACGCTCATGCACGCGCTGGGCGGCTTCCTGGGCGTGGCCATCGCCGCCTTCGTGGCGGTGAAGTCCGGCAAGGCGGAGAACTTCTACCTGCTGGGCGTGCTGCTCTCCGGCGGCTACGCGCTGGCCTACACGGTCTCGATCCTGGTGCGCTGGCCGCTGATCGGCGTGGTGCTCGGGCCGATCCTCGGCGAGAACTTCACGTGGCGGAAGAACCCGGCCCGGGCCGCCGCGTACACGAAGGCCACCTGGGTGTGGGTCGCGCTGTTCGTGCTGCGCATCGTGGTGCAGGTGCCGCTGTACCTGGCCGACAAGGTGACCTGGCTGGGCGCCGCGAAGGTGGCGCTGGGCGTGCCGCCGTGGCTGGTGGCGATCTACCTCACCTGGCTGATCATGTCGAAGGCGCCGCCGCCGGTGAAGGTCAAGTACGACGACGATGACGAGGCCGACGGTACGGCCGACTCCGAGGGCGCGGGCAGCGCGGTCGGCGCGGGCGATGCGCCCGCCGCGGATGCCCAGGGTGCTCTTCCGGCCGCCGCTGCCGACGGCGACACCCCCTCGACCGTGCGTTCGGATTCGGCCTCGCGCTGATCAACCGTCATACCTGAACGGCCGCTTCCGTAAGCGGCCGTTCAGCTTTTGCGGCGTGCCGCGTAATTCCCGGCTAACTGCACTTTTGGCCGTATCTCAGCAACTACCGTCCCGGTTATGCCTCGTGTGAAAGGAGGCGGGGACGGTGGCCGGAAACGGTGACCTTCGCGCGCTGGTCGAAGAGGCCGGCTTGACGAGGCGGGAAGTTGCCCGTTGGGTCAATGCGGTTGCCGAGCGCCGCGGGCAGCACCTGGGATGCACCCACACTTCGGTGGCCCGGTGGCTCGACGGCGCCCAACCGCGGTGGCCCATTCCCCTGCTGCTGGCCGAAGTCCTCGGGCGGCGGCTGGGCTGTGAACTGACGGTTGCCGACCTCGGCCTGAGGGACCGGAGGCCCCCTGCCCCGGATCCCTTCGACGGGTTGAGTGTCGCTCGCACGGTGTCGGACATCCGGCGGGCCGTGGTCGAGCTGACGGGGAGAGACATGAACCGCCGTAATTTCCTGCTCGGTTCGACGTTCGGGGCCGCGGCCTTCTCGAGCCCGGCACTGTTCTGGTCGACGGCCACGGGTGCCGAGCCCGAGCTCATGGAGCACGGCGGCACCGGGCGCGTGCGCGAGGCCGACGTCGAGCGGATCCGCCAGACCGTGGTGATGTTCCGCAAACTCGACCGCGCCCAGGGCGGCGGCGATCTGCGCGACACCGTGGTCAACCACCTGAACGGCGTCGCCCGCACCAAGTTGTCCGGCTCGTACGGCGACGACGTGGGACGCGGGCTGTTCCGCGCGGTGGCCGAGCTGACCGAACTGGCCGGCTGGCTGTCGTTCGACTCGGGACGCCACGCACTCGCGCAGCGGTACCACATCCAGGCGCTGCGGCTGGCCCAGGCCGCCGACGACCGGGCGTACGGCGCCTACGTGATGGCCAACATGGCCTGCCAGGCGGTGTACCTCGGACACGGCTGGGAGGCCGTGCAGTTGGCGCGGGCCGCGCAGCAGGGCGCCCGCGGTTCGCTGACGCACCGCGGCCAGGCGCTCGTGCAGGCCATGGAGGCGCGCGGGCACGCGGCGCTCGGCGACCAGCGCTCCTGCGCGGAGGCGCTCAGCAGGGCGGAGCTCAACCTGGAGCGCGCCGACGGCCAGGAAGACCCGGCGTGGTGCCAGTACTTCGACAAGGCCGAGCTGCGCCACGAGTTCGCGCACTGCCACCGGGACCTGCATGTGCCGTCCGCCACCCAGGAGTTCGCGAACGAGGCCATAGGGCTCCGGACCGACGGGTATACGCGGCGGTGCGCGCAGGACACCACGTTCATGGCCGCCGCGCACCTGGACGAGGGCGAGTTGGACCAGGCGTGTGCGAAGGCCAACGAGGCCCTGGAGATCGCCGTCACGCTCAACTCGTCGCAGTGCAACGACTTCCTGCGCGAGTTCCGCACCCGGCTCAAGCCGTACGCGGGGGAGCGGGTGGTCCGCGACTTCACCGAGCACGCCGAGGAGATGTACGCGGGCATGGCGGTGTGACGCAGCCGCGCGCGGGTGCGGGACGGCCCGGGCAGTGCCCGCGTCATCCTGCACCCGCGCGCGGCGGGTCCGTCCTGCTGCCCGGGGAGACCTGCCCCGAGAGCGTCAGTGCTGGGCGCGTCAGCGCACCGAGAGCAGCTGCTCCAGCTCTTCCTCGCGGTGCGGGGCGGCCACGAACAGGAGTTCGTCGCCCGCCTCCAGGGCGTCGTCCTTGCTCGGCACCAGCACCCGGCCTTCCCGGATGATGGTGACCAGCGCGGTGTCCTCGGGCCAGACGACGTCGCCCACCCGGGTGCCGACCAGGCCGGTGTCGCTGGGCAGGGTCAGCTCGACGAGGTTCGCGTCGCCCTGGCTGAACCGCATGAGGCGCACCAGGTCGCCGACGCTCACCGCCTCCTCGACCAGCGCGGACATCAGGCGCGGCGTGGAGACCGCGACGTCGACGCCCCAGGCCTCGTTGAACAGCCACTCGTTCTTCGGGTTGTTGACCCGGGCCACCACGCGCGGCACGCCGTACTCGGTCTTGGCGAGCAGCGAGACGACCAGGTTGACCTTGTCGTCGCCGGTCGCCGCGATGACCACGTTGCAGCGCTGCAGCGCGGCCTCGTCGAGCGAGGAGATCTCGCAGGCGTCGGCCAGCAGCCACTCGGCCTGCGGGACGCTGTCCACCTTGATGGCGTCCGGCGCCTTGTCGATGAGCAGGACCTCGTGGCCGTTCTCCAGGAGTTCGCCGGCGATGGAACGGCCGACCGCACCCGCTCCGGCGATCGCGACGCGCATCAGTTGGCCTCCGGAGCCTTTTCGAAGGCCGCCTCGACGGCGGCCACGTCGGCCTGCTGCATGATCACGTGCACCAGGTCGCCTTCCTGCAGGACGGTGTCCGGGCCGGGCAGGATGCCTTCGCCCAACCGGGTGAGGAACGCGATGCGCGCCCCGGACGCCTGCTCGAGTCCGCCGACCCGGTGCCCGACCCACAGCGGGTTCACGTGCACCTCGGCGAGCTGCACGGTGCCGCTCGGGTCGCGCCACAGCGGCTCGGCGCCGCTGGGCAGCAGCCGGCGCAGCATCTGGTCGGCGGTCCAGCGGACGGTGGCCACGGTCGGGATGCCGAGGCGCTGGTAGACCTCCGCGCGGCGGGGGTCGTAGATGCGCGCCACGACGTTCTCCACGCCGAACGTCTCGCGGGCCACCCGGGCGGCGATGATGTTCGAGTTGTCGCCGCTGCTGACCGCGGCGAACGCGCCTGCTTCCTCGATGCCGGCGGCGCGCAACGTGTCCTGGTCGAACCCGACGCCCGTGACGCGGCGTCCGGAGAAGTGGGCGCCGAGCCGCCGGAACGACGTGGCGTCCCGGTCGACGACGGCGACCGAATGGCCCAGTTCCTCCAGGGTCTGGGCGAGCGTGGATCCCACGCGCCCGCACCCCATGATGACGATGTGCACGGCCGTCCTTCCGGCGTATGTCCGTAGTGCCCGCAGTAGTGCCCGATATGGCCCTGTTCGGCCTGTCACCAGGGTGACAGACGTTCGTGCGACGTTACACGCGGGCACGGTCTGCGACGCGCCGGAGTACCGGTTGCGCGGCCATCGGCGGGCCCGCGTCCCTGCGGAATCCGCACAGCGTACGATCGCCCGCGTGTCAAGACTCGGCGGACTATCAAAACGCATCCTTCTGGGCCGGGCCGTACGCAGCGACAAGCTGCACGAGACCCTGCTGCCCAAGCGTCTCGCGCTGCCCGTCTTCGCGTCCGACGCCCTCTCCTCGGTGGCGTATGCCCCGGACGAAATCCTGCTCACGCTGTCCATGGCGGGCCTCGCGGCGTACCACTTCAGCTGGCAGGTCGGCCTCGCGGTCGTCGTGGTCATGCTCACCGTGGTGGCGTCGTACCGGCAGAACGTGCACGCGTACCCGAGCGGCGGCGGCGACTACGAGGTGGCGACCGTCAACCTCGGTCCGAACGCCGGTCTGACCGTCGGCAGCGCGCTGCTGGTCGACTACGTGCTGACCGTCGCGGTGTCGATCTCGTCCGGCGTGGCCAACATCTCCTCGGCCATCCCGGCGATAGGGGAGCACAAGGTCATCTACGCGGTGATCCTGGTCCTCCTGCTGATGACCATGAACCTGCGCGGGGTGCGCGAGTCGGGCTCGGCGTTCGCGGTGCCGACCTACCTCTTCATGTTCGCCATCATCGGCATGACGCTCTTCGGCTTCATCCGCTACTTCACCAGCGGCGCCGACTCGATGCAGGCGGAGAGTGCGTCCTTCGGCATCCAGGCCGAGGACTCCTTCACCGGCATCGCCCTGGTCTTCCTGCTGCTGCGCACCTTCTCCTCCGGTTGTGCGGCGCTGACCGGTGTCGAGGCGATCAGCAACGGCGTACCGGCCTTCCGCAAGCCCAAGAGCAAGAACGCGGCCACCACGCTGCTGCTCATGGGCACCATCGCGGTCACCATGCTCATGGGCATGCTGGTCCTCGCGAAGATCACCAAGGTGCACTTCGCGGAGGACCCGTCGCACCAGATCACCGGCGCGCCCGCGGACTACGAGCAGAAGACGGTGGTCGCGCAGGTCGCCGACGCGGTCTTCGGCGGCACCTTCGCGTCCCCGATGTTCTACCTCGTGCTCGCGGTCACCGGCCTCATCCTGGTGCTGGCCGCGAACACCGCGTTCAACGGCTTCCCGGTGCTCGGCTCGATCCTGGCCCAGGACCGCTACCTGCCGCGCCAACTGCACACCCGCGGCGACCGGCTGGCCTTCAGCAACGGCATCATCATGCTGGCCGGTGCGGCGATCCTGCTGATCGTGGCCTTCAAGGCCGAGCCGACCAAGCTGATCCAGCTGTACGTCGTGGGCGTCTTCGTGTCCTTCACGATGAGCCAGGCCGGCATGATCCGGCACTGGACCCGGCACCTGAAGACCGAGGACGACCCGGCCACCCGCCGGCACATGAAGCGCAGCCGCGTCATCAACGCGTTCGGCCTGTGCATGACCGGTGCGGTGCTGGTGATCGTGCTGATCACCAAGTTCACGCACGGCGCGTGGATCGCGATCCTGGCGATGGCCATCCTCTTCGTGACCATGAAGGGCATCCGCAAGCACTACGACCGGGTGCGCGACGAGCTGGTCGCGGATCCCGACGAGGACATGAAGCTGCCCTCCCGGGTGCACGGCATCGTGCTGGTGTCCAAGCTGCACAAGCCGACGCTGCGGGCCCTCTCGTACGCCCGGGCCGCGCGGCCCAGCGTGCTGGAGGCGGTCACGGTCGGCGTCGACCCGGACGAGACCGAGGCGCTGCGGCAGGACTGGGACGACCGCGGCATCGAGGTGCCGCTCAAGGTGCTGGACTCCCCGTACCGCGAGATCACCCGCCCGATCATCGAGTACGTCAAGAACGTGCGCCGCTCCAGCCCGCGCGACGTGGTGACCGTCTACATCCCCGAGTACGTGGTCGGCCACTGGTGGGAGCACATCCTGCACAACCAGAGCGCACTGCGCCTGAAGGGCCGCCTGCTCTTCACGCCCGGCGTGGTGGTCGCCTCGGTCCCGTGGCAGTTGGCCTCGTCGAGCCGGGTCAAGGTCGGCGCGGGCTACAACGCCCCCGGCGCAGTCCGCCGAGGCGAACCCGCCCCGAGAAGGGACGCGGGCACGCCCCCGCCGCGCAAGCCCGACGAGAAGTAGCACCCCGACGCCCGCGGCCGAGCACTCGGCGCGGCCGCGAGGTGCCCTGCGGGGGCGGCGGGCGCTCGGCCGGGTCCGGGCGACGGGAGTGCGCCTTCCGCCGGGGCGAACCCGGTCCCGCTGGGACGTGGGCACGCTCCCGCCCCGCAAGCCCGACGGCAAGCAGCGCCCCACCCCGCGGCCGCCCACTGGGCGTGGCCGCGGGGTGCAGGGGGTGGCGACGAACCGGGATGTTCCGGGGCTCGGCGAGTAGGACGTCGGGCCGTCGGGTCGGGTGCACGGGTCGGGCCGGGGCGTGGTGGCGGTTGATGGGTCGGGGGCGTCGGGCGGTGCCCTGGGCGGCCTTCGATTCCGGGTCGTGCGGGGGTTGGACGTAGGCTGGGGGGTCGCGCGTGATCTGCGCGAATCCCCAGCCGTCGCTTTTGAGGAGTTCCGTGCCCACGTCGCGTTCCCAGGGTTCCGCCGGTGCCGCCCGGTCCGCTGTCCGGCCGGCCGCCGGTGAGGCTGCGGAGGCCGCCGAATCCCTGGTGGGCACCCGGTACGAGGTCGAGATCGGCCCCGTCGCGCACGGCGGGCACTGCGTCGCGCGGCATGACGGGCGCGTCCTCTTCGTGCGGCACGGGCTGCCGGGCGAGCGTGCGGTCGTCGAGGTGACCGACGGCACCGAGACCTCGCGCTTCCTGCGCGCCGACGTGGTCGAGGTCCTTACCGCGTCCCCCGACCGGGTGAAGCCCGCCTGCCAGTACGCGGGTCCCGGCCTGTGCGGCGGCTGCGACTGGCAGCATGCCGCCCCCGCCGCGCAGCGCGCGCTGAAGTCCGCCGTCGTCGCGGAGCAGCTGCGCCGGCTGGCCGGGCTCGACATGGACGTCGAGGTCGAGGCCGTGGACGGCCCGCCCGGACTCCCCGAGGGCCTGGGCTGGCGTACCCGCGTGCAGTTCGCGGTCGACCCCGCCACCGGCTCGGCCGGTCTGCGCCGGCACCGCTCGCACGACGTCGAGGTGATCGACGCGTGCGCGATCGCCGCCCCCGGCATCGAGGAGCTGGGCATCGAGCAGCGCGACTGGACCGGCGTCGCCTCGGTCGAGGCGGTCGCCGCCACCGGTTCGCTGGACCGCGCGGTCGTGGTCACCCCCGCCGAGCACGACGGCCGCATGCCGATCGTCGAACTCGACCGCCCCGTCGCGGTGTTCCGGGCCGACGACCGCGGCCGGGTGCGCAAGGTGCACGGCCGCGCAGGTGTGCGCGAGGTGGCCGCGGGCCGCACCTGGCGGGTCTCCGGCAACGGCTTCTGGCAGGTCCACCCGGCCGCCGCGGACACCCTGGTCGCCGCGGTCCTCGACGCCCTGGAGCCGCGTCCCGGCGACGTCGCCCTGGACCTGTACTGCGGCGTCGGCCTGTTCGCCGGCGCGATCGCGGACCGGCTCGCGGACAGCGACACGGTGATCGGCATCGAGTCCTCGCGCGAGGCGATCGAGGACGCCAAGCACAACCTGCGCGAGGTCCCGGGCGCCCGCCTGGAGGTCGGCAAGGTCGAACGCGTGCTCAGCCGCCCCGGCTTCCTGCGCCGCGCCGACATCGTGGTGCTCGACCCGCCGCGCGCCGGCGCCGGCAAGGAGGTCGTGGAGCGCATCGCGCGCCTGACGCCCCGCCGCATCGCGTATGTGGCCTGCGACCCGGCCGCGCTGGCCCGCGACCTGAAGTACTTCGCGGAGCGCGGCTACCGCCTGCGCTCGCTGCGCGCCTTCGACCTCTTCCCGAACACCCACCACGTGGAGTGCGTCGCGGTGCTCGAACCGGCCCCGAAGCAGCCTTCGGCCAAGAAGCCGGGCAACAAGCGCTGATCCGACGCCGTACCCGAACGGCCTGTCCCCGCAAGGTTTTCGACCGGGCGGGGACAGGCCGTTCGGCGTTCCGCGGGGTTCTGTCCGCCGGACTGCTCAGCCTGCTTCCCCGGCCGTCAGGCCGGCCAGCAGCAGGGCGAGGCCGCCGAGGAACTCCTCGTCCGCGGTGATCTGCCGCGCCGCGACCGCGGTCGCGGACAGGTGCGGGAAGTCGGCCGGGTCGAGTGCGGCGAGGGCGGCCGTGCCGGGGCCGTCCAGGGAGCTGAAGTGCGCGACTTGGAGCGCGCCCAGCACGTAGGCGAGCAGTGCGCGGAACGCCACGACGCGCTGCCCGGCGGCGAAGCCCGCCTCGGCGAGGATGCCCAGCACCGCATCGCCCCAGCGCATCGCCCCCACCGACGTGTGCCGGTGCACCAGGAGCAGCGGCACGACGGCCGGATGCTGCCCGGCCGCGGCCCGGACCCGTTCGGCGAGCACTTCGATCCGTCCGGTCCAGGCCGCCGGACTGGTCGGGACGGTGGTGTCCACGCTGCTGAACACCAGGTCCACGACCAGCGCTTCGAGCTGCGCGCGGTCGGTGACGTAGCGGTAGACGGACATCGTGCCCATGCCCAGTTCGGCCGCGACGGCGCGCATCGACAGGGCGTCGAGCCCCTCGCGGTCGATGACCGCGAGCGCGGCGGCGGCAATCTGGGAGTGGGTGAGAGAGCGGGGTCGTGGCATGGATTGACAGCGTACAACGTACGCTCATAGCTTGTAGGCGTACACCGCACGCTTACGTGGGAGGGCCCATGGGCAAGCAGGCAGAAATCACCGCGCACGGCACGCTGAAGGTCGGAAGCCGGGTACCGGAACGCACGCTGACGGCCGTCACTGCGCCCGGCGCCGAGCCGCGGGCCGCGGTGCCGGTGCCGGACCCGGACCGCTTGGTGCACCTGCAGTTCAGGCGCTTCGCCGGCTGCCCGGTCTGCAACCTGCACCTGCAGTCGATCGTCCGGCGGCACGACGAAATCACCGCGGCCGGGATCGCGGAAGTCGTCGTCTTCCATTCGCCGGCGGAGGAACTACGCGGTCACATAGCGCACTTGCCGTTCCCGGTGATCGGCGACCCGGACCGCCGGCTGTACCGCGAGTTCGGCGTCGAGGCGACCCCGAAGTCGCTGCTGCGCCCGCAGGCGTGGATCCCGATCGTGCGCTCCGTGATCCGCGGTATCCCGCTGGTGCTGCGCGGCAAGGAGCGGTTGCCGGCCAGGCAGCCGCACGGCGGGCGGACCGGACTGCCCGCCGACTTCCTGATCGCCCCGGACGGCCGGATCACCGCCGCGAAACTGGGCACGCACGTCTACGACCAGTGGTCGGTCGACGAACTCCTGTCCGCCGCCGCGGCGGCCCGGTCAGCGGAAGCGCACCCGGCCGCGGTGGAATAGCCGACGGCTCGGCTCGGGCTCAGGGTCGGGCTCAGGCTCGGGCGCCGGCCCGGCGGCGGTCGCGGCCGCCGCGGGCCGGCGTGCGGCCACCGCGTCCGCGGCGAAGACCGCGAGCGCCGTCCACACGAGCGCGAAGCCGGTCCAGCTCGCGGTGTTCATGGGCTCGTGCCGCACACCGACGCCGATGGCGAACTGCAGCGCCGGGTTGACGTACATCAGCAGGCCGAACAGCGAGAGCGGGAGCCGGCTCAGGGCCGCCGAACGCAGCGCGCTGGGTATCGCGGTGATCAGTCCTGCCGCGGGCAGCAGGAGCAGCAACGCAGGGGTGTAGGCGGAAGATTGGCCCGCGGCGGCGGTCCAGCAGGCCACTGCCAGGCCGACCGGCAGGACGGCGGTGAGCTCGACGGCGGTGCCGGCCGCCGCGGGCAGCGGGCGGCGTTTGCGCAGCAGGCCGTACGCGGAAACCGTGCCCGCGATGGCGAACGCCGCCCAGGGCACTCGCCCGTAGCCCGCCACCAGCACGCCCAGCGCCACGGCCGCGATCCCGCAGGCGCACCACTGCGCGGCACGCAGGCGCTCCCGCAGCACCGTCACGCCGAGCAGCGCCCCGGCGAGCGGGGCGATCAGCAGCGCCAGCGACGCCTCGACGACGCGTTCGGAGATGACCGCGTACACGTAGACCGCCCACGAGGTGGCCAGCAGCACGCCGGTCAGGGCGAGCGACGCCAGGTCCCGCGGCCGGCGCAGCAGCCCACCGAACTCGCCGCGCGCCAAAGGCCGGGCGGCCACGATGGCCAGTGCGGCCAGCGCCGACCAGACGATGCGCTGCGCGATCGCGGACGCCGTGCCGAGCCCGGCCAGCAGCGGCCAGAAGAGCGGCTGCACCCCCCAGATCAGCTGCCCGGCAAGCGCATACCCCACCCCGGCTCCCCGCCCACCCGCCACCTGCCGCACCCCCACCACGGCCCCAGGTTCTCACGCCCTGGCAGGCGTGAGCCTGGGTCAACTGCCGCGCGGTGGGGCCAGGGTCGGGCCTCCGCCGCTGCCCAGGCCCTGCGCCCCTGGTGGGCGCGGGGCCGGGCGGCGTACCGGGGGTGGGGGAAGTGGTTGAGCCTTCACCGCTTCCCCTGGCCTTCCACCCCGCCCTCATCCCCTCGGCAGGCGCGGGTCGGGGGAACTGCGCCTGGTGGGGCTTGGGGCAAGGGACGTGTGTCCGGCGCGGCCCAGGCTTTCGGGCCCCCACGCAGCCTTCGCATGCACCGGCGGTTCTTGTGGGACCGAGTCGTCGGTCGGCCGCGGAGGCGCCTGGGTCATGAGGCAGGGGTTGGCCGTGGTCCTGGATGGTGTGCTGGTCGGCGGGGGAACGGGAGGATGGCGGCATCCTCGGGGGCTGGCGCGGCGGGTGGCGGGTCGGCTGCTTTGCCCGGTGGGGTGCAGTCGGTGCAGGGCGGATGCGCAGGGGAGTCGGCGGCCAAGAGCAGCCAGGGGTCCTTGGCGGAGGTGCCGGACCAGGTTTCCGCTTCCTGGACGGCGCGTACCGCCACCAACGCGTGGAACGTGTCCGCCCACGCGGCGCGGCACCGGGCTCTGCGGTCGGCGTCGAGCACCGCACCCAGCAGGCCCGGGCGGGTCGGCTGCGGATGGCCGAGCTGCGCCAGTGCGTCCAGTATCCGGGCCGCGCGTCCCAGGACTCGGGCGATGCCGCCGAACGCGTGGACGAGCCCCGGCTCGGCCGGGCCCGGCCGCTCCGCGGGGCCGCGCAGACGCGGCGGAGTGAGGTCCGCGACCGCGGCCAGCGCGGTCCGCAGGTGTGCTGCGGTCGGACACAGGCAGCCCAGGCGCGCAGCGTCCAGGCGCCAGGACTCCACGGCCCCCAAAGCGAGTTCCAGTGCCTGGGCGACGGCTGCCAGGGCCTCGCCCGCGGTGGCCGCGGTCGCGATGTCGTCGTCGAGGCGGGTGACCGCCGGGGCGGTCCGGGTACGCGACGGAATCATGGTGGGCTCCCCTCGGACGGGCGGCGGTGCGGATGCTGCCGCCGCTTCCACGGTCTCTCGGAACGGGTCCGCGGACCGGCCGGGATCCGGCGTCCTGTGGACAACTCCGCCGCGGGGCACGTCGGCAGGCCGCTGTCGCGCCCGGGCCGCCGCGGTCGTCCACAGGCGGGCGAAACCTGGTGGTCGGCGGCCTCGGGGAGCAGCGATACTCGATCGGGTGTTCCTGACGATATCCACCACCCGCCGGCCTGCGGCCGACCTCGGATTCCTGCTCCACAAGCACCCGGGGAAGGCGCAGCAGTTCTCCGCCACCTACGGCACCGCGCACGTCTTCTACCCCGAGGCGTCCGACGACCGCTGCGAAGTGGCCCTGATGCTCGACGTCGACCCGCTGGCTCTCGTGCGCGGCACGAAGAAGGCCGGCGGCTCCCCGGACTTCGCCCTCGCGCAGTACGTGAACGACCGCCCGTACGCGGCGTCGTCGCTGCTCGCGGTGGCGCTCGGCGGCGTCTTCCGGACCGCGATGCAGGGCCGCTGCGATCTGCAGCCCGAGCTCGTGGACGAGGCATGGCCGCTGGAGGTGGTGATCCCCGCGCTCCCGTCGCGCGGCGGTCCCGCGATGGTGCACGCCCTGTTCACCCCGCTGGGCTGGACCGTCGAGGCCGAGCCGGTCCCGCTGGACGAGCGCTTCCCGGAGTGGGGCGACTCGCGCTACGTGCGGCTCCGGCTGACCGGCACCCTGCGGGTCGCCGACGCCCTGCGGCACCTCTACGTCATGCTCCCGGTCCTCGACGACGCCAAGCACTACTGGGTGTCGCCGGACGAGGTCGACAAGCTGCTGCGGGCCGGTGAGGGCTGGCTCGCCGGGCACCCCGAGCGCACCGTCATCACGCGCCGCTACCTGGCGCGGCGCCCGGGGCTGACCCGTACCGCACTGGAACGCCTCGCCGAGGTCGACGACTCCGAGCTCGAGGACATCGACAACGCGGTTCCGCAGGACGAGCCGGACCTGCCCGAGACCGGTGCGGAGGCCGGCACCGAAGCTGGCATCGTCGAAGCCGGCATCGAGGCCGGCGCCGAAGCCGTGGCCGGGGCCCCGGCCGAGACTGCTCCCGAGCCGGAGCCGACCGCGGAGGCCGGCACGCCGGCCGAGCCGCGTCCGGTCCCGCTCGCCACGCACCGCCGCAACGCCATCCTCACAGCGCTGCGCGAGGCGCGCGCCGCGCGCGTGCTGGACCTCGGCTGCGGGGACGGCAAGCTGCTGGGCGACCTGCTCAAGGAGCGGCAGTTCTCCGAAGTGGTCGGCGTCGACGTCTCGGTCCGCGCCCTGGGCATCGCCGCCCGGCGCCTCCACCTGGAGCGCATGGGGGAGCGCCAGCGGTCCCGCGTGAAGCTGCTGCAGGGGGCGCTGACGTACACCGACGCCCGGCTGGCCGGCTACGACGCGGCCGTGCTCTCCGAGGTCATCGAGCACGTCGACGAACCCCGGCTGCCCGCCCTGGAGTACGCGGTGTTCGGCGCGGCTCGTCCGGAGACCGTCGTGGTGACCACGCCGAACGTCGAATACAACGTGCGGTACGCCCCCGAGGAGGAAGGCGGCCACGGCCTCGCCGCAGGCGCCATGCGGCACGGCGACCACCGCTTCGAGTGGGACCGCGCGCAGTTCCGGGCGTGGGCCGAGCAGGTCGGCGGACGCTTCGGCTACGCCGTGGAGTTCGTCCCGGTCGGCGACGACGACCCGGAGGTCGGCCCGCCCACCCAGATGGCGGTCTTCACCGCGTCCGCCGCCCCCGCCGTCATCGACACCCCGGCAGTACCGAAGGAAGTCCGCGCATGACACCCCTCGCCATCCCCGACCTCGCCCTCGTCGTGCTCGTCGGCACCACGGGCGCGGGCAAGTCGACCTTCGCGCGCACCCACTTCAAGCACACCCAGATCCTGTCGTCCGACTTCTTCCGCGGCATGGTGGCCGACGACGAGAACGACCAGTCCGCCTCGAAGGACGCGTTCGACCTGCTGCACCACGTCGCGGGCAAGCGCCTCGCGGCCGGCCGGCTGACCGTGATCGACGCGACGAGCGTGCAGCGCGGCGCGCGCGAGCAGCTGGTGAAGCTGGCCCGCGACCACGACGTGCTGCCGGTCGCGATCGTCCTCGACGTGCCCGAGGACATCTGTTTCGCGCGCAACTCGACCCGCCCCGACCGCGCACACCTGCCGCGCAACGTCATCACGCGGCAGCGCAAGGACATGACCCGGTCGCTGCGCCACCTGCAGCGCGAGGGCTTCCGCAAGGTGCACCACCTGCGCGGCGTCGAGGAGATCGGCGCGGCGTCGATCGTGTACGAGAAGCGCTACAACGACCTGCGGCACCTGTCTGGCCCGTTCGACATCGTCGGCGACATCCACGGCTGCCGCGCCGAGCTGGAGACGCTGCTCGGGCAGCTCGGCTACGCGGTCGCCCGCGACCCCGGGACCGGCAAGGCGGTGGACGCCGTCCACCCGGAGGGCCGTACCGCGGTGTTCGTCGGCGACCTGGTCGACCGCGGCCCCGACACGCCCGGCGTGCTGCGCCTGGTGATGGGCATGGTCCGGGCCGGCCACGCCATCTGCGTGCCCGGAAACCACGAGAGCAAGCTGCTGCGCGCCCTCAACGGCCGCAAGGTGAGCGTGACCCACGGCCTCCAGGAGTCGCTGGACCAACTCGCTCTGGAGTCGGACGAGTTCAAGAAGGACGTCGCGGACTTCTGCGAAGGCCTGGTGAGCCACTACCTCCTCGACGAAGGCCGCCTGGTGGTCTCGCATGCCGGTCTGCCGGAGAAGTACCACGGCCGCACGTCCGGCCGGGTGCGCAGCTTCGCGCTGTACGGCGACACCACCGGGGAGACCGACGAGTACGGCCTGCCCGTGCGCTACCCGTGGGCCGAGGAGTACCGCGGCAAGGCGATGGTGGTCTACGGCCACACGCCGATGCCGCGCGCCGAGTGGGTGAACAACACCATCTGCCTCGACACCGGCTGCGTGTTCGGCGGCGAGCTGACCGCCTTGCGCTACCCCGAGCGGGAGTTGGTCGCGGTGCCCGCCGAGCAGGTCTGGTACGAGCCGGTGCGCCCGCTCAAGGCCGAGGCGCCGGGCGGCCGGGACGGGCGTCCGCTGGACCTCGCCGACGTGCTGGTGCCGGACGACCCGATGGGCCGCCGCGTGGTGGAGACCGCGGGTGCGGGCCGCGTCATGGTGCGCGGCGAGAACGCCGCGGCCGCGCTCGAGGTGATGAGCCGGTTCGCGATCGACCCGCGCTGGCTGGTGTACCTGCCGCCGACGATGGCGCCGTGCGCGACCGCGCAGGAGGAGGGCCTGCTCGAACACCCGGAGCAGGCGTTCGCGCAATACCGTGCGGACGGCGTGGCGACCGTCGTGTGCGAGGAGAAGCACATGGGCTCGCGCGCAGTGGCGCTGGTGTGCCGCGACGCGGACGCCGCCCGGGACGCCTTCGGCGCGGCCGAGGGCACCGGTGCCCTGTGGACGAGGACCGGCCGGTCCTTCCTGCCCACGCCCGAGCTGACCGAGCAGTTCCTCGCGCGCCTGCGCGCGGCCGTGGACGCGGCCGGGCTGTGGGACGAACTGGACACCGACTGGCTGCTGCTGGACGCCGAGTTGATGCCGTGGTCGGCCAAGGCCGTCGAGTTGCTGCGCCGCCAGTACGCGGCGGTCGGCGCGGCCGCCGGGGCGGCACTCCCGGCGGCGGCGCAGGCGCTGGCCCGTGCCGCCGAGCGCGGCATCGAGGTCGGCGACCTGTCCGCGCACATAGTCCGGCGGGCGGCCAACGCGCAGGGGTTCCGGGACGCGTACGGCCACTACTGCTGGCCGGTGGAGGGCCTGGAGGGGCTGCGGTTCGCACCGTTCCAGATCCTGGCCGGGCGCGGGAGGGCGTACACCGCGCAGCCGCACGACTGGCACCTGGCCGTGGCCGACCGGCTGGTGGCCGCCGACCCGACCGGCCTGCTGGCGCCCACCGGGCGCCTGGTGGTGGACGTCGGCGACCCCGAGCAGGTGGCCGCCGGGGTGGCTTGGTGGACCGCGATGACCGCGTCGGGCGGCGAGGGCATGGTGGTCAAGCCGCTGGCCGCGGAAGGCGCGCGCGAGCCCGGTTCGCGCGTGCAGCCGGGCGTGAAGGTCCGCGGGCCGGAGTACCTGCGCATCATCTACGGCCCGGACTACTCCGAGCCGGTGCACCTGAAGCGCCTGCGGCAGCGGCACCTGGGCCACAAGCAGTCGCTCGCGCTGCGCGAGCATGCGCTGGGGATGGAGTCGCTCGACCGGCTCAGCCGCGGCGAGCCGCTGTGGCGTGTCCACGAGGCGGTCTTCGCCGTGCTCGCCCTGGAGTCGGAGCCGGTCGACCCGCGGCTCTGACACTCCGCCGCATTCGGCGGCTTTTGACGGGCCCCCAGGCCGTACCGGCCTCGGGGCCCGTCGGCTTTCCGAGGCTCGCGCTCCTGCTCCGCGCCCGGCTCGGAGGTGCGCGGAGCAGGAGCGCGAGCCCCGGAGGCCCCAGGTCTGCGTGGGAGGTGAGAGATCCCCGCAACCGGGGTATCAGCCGCCCTGTTGTCCACTTTTGATCAGGTTTCTCCGCTTCGTGGGTCCAACGTCCCGTCGTCCTCGGGACACGTGTCCGTGCAGGTCGTGACCTGTGCGGCCGTTCGGCGTACGGAGCGGGGAGCAGGATCGCAGATGACGGGATTCCCAGAGACCTGGGCGGATCGCCACAAGCGGACAAAGCAGCACCGTTCTTCGTGAACCTTCATGAATAGGTCTCCAGGAAGAGGGCCCTCGCGACCGCGTCCCCTGCGGGTGCGGAGGCCCGGCGCCGACTCTCGTCAGGAGGATCGAGATGAGCCACGCACCGGCTCCTTCGGGCGCGTCGAAGACCGACGCGTCGTCAGGGCCAGGCGCCGAGGACGACGCGACACTGGGTCTGGCCCAGGCGACCGCACTGGTCATCGGCGGCGTCATCGGCACCGGGATCTTCCTGCTGCCCGCCACGCTGGCGAAGTACGGCACGATCTCGATCCTGGCCTTCGGGCTGGTCTCGGTCGGCGCCCTGCTCATCGCGATGATCTTCGGCAAGCTGGGTGCGCGCATCCCGGCCTCCGGCGGACCGTACGCCTACGCCCGCGACGCCTTCGGCGAGTTCGCCGGCTTCCTCACCGCCTGGTCGTTCTGGCTCACCGCCTGGATCGGCAACGCCGGCATCGCCGTCGCGTGGGTCGGCTACGTCAACTACTTCCTGCACTGGGACTCCACCCTCGGCAAGATCGTCATCGCGCTGGTGGGCCTCACCGTCCCGGCCATGGTCAACCTGTCCGGCGTCAAGAACATGGGCGCCTTCCAGCTGGTGACCACGGTGCTGAAGTTCGTGCCGCTGCTGTTCGTGGCCATCGTCGGCCTGTTCTTCATCGAGAGCGTCAACTTCGGCCCGTTCAACGCCGAGGGCGGCAGCTTCATCGACGCTCTGCAGACCTCCGCCGCGCTCGTGGTGTTCGCGTACTCCGGCATCGAGGCCGTCGCGATCGCCGCCGAGAAGGTGCGCAATCCGGAGAAGAACGTCGCGCTCGCCTCGGTGTACGGCACGCTCGCCTGCGCCGCGGTCTACATGCTCAGCACCATCGCGATCATGGGCACCGTCCCGAACGCCGAACTGCAGAACTCCACCGCGCCGTTCTCCGACGCGCTCAACAACATGTTCGGCGGCAGCGCCTGGGGCGGCGTGATGGCCGCGATGGCGATCATCTCCGGCGTCGGCGCGCTCAACGGCTGGACGATGCTGGTCGCCGAGATGCCGTACGCGGCGGCCCGCGACGGGATGTTCCCGGCCGCCTTCCAGAAGATGCGCAACGGCGTCCCGTACGTCGGCATCATGGTCGGCACCGCGCTGACCGTCATCGTCATGGCGATCAACTACCTCTGGTCCGAGGACGCGTTCGAGACGATCCTGTTGATGGCGACCGTGACCACCGTCATCCCCTACATGTTCTCCGCGGCGGCGCAGTTGTTCTGGCTGGTGACCCGCGAGCGCACCGTCGACCGCGCCGACCTCGCCAAGAACATGACCATTGCGATCGTCGGCTTCGCGTTCACCCTGTGGATGGTCTACGGCTCGGGCGCCGACGCGGTCCTCAAGAGCCTGATCATGCTGCTGCTCGGCATCCCGGTCTACATCTGGGTCAAGGCCTCGCGCAACGAGTACGGCCCCAACGAGGTCATGCACGACGCGTCCGGGAAGGCCGTCGGGACCATCGACAGCACGACCGGCATGGACGCCGGCAAGCACCCGGGCGAGTGGCCCCCGCCGGACGGAGCCGCCCGCACCTGACGCCCCGCGCCCGGCACCACGTACCCGACACCCCGCACCACGGACCACCCCGTCCGCACCCAGCTCCACCCCCGCTGTGCCACCGCGCGGCGAACCCCGGAAAAACCGCGGGAAACCCCCGCACTGCCAAGGAGGTTCCATGGGTTTCAACGTCCAGTCGGAGACCGGCCGGCTCAAGCAGGTCATCCTGCACCGACCGGACCTGGAGCTCAAGCGGCTGACCCCGACGAACAAGGACGATCTGCTGTTCGACGACGTCCTGTGGGTCAAGCGGGCACGTGAGGAGCACGATGCCTTCGCCGACGCGCTGCGGGACCGCGGGATCACCGTCTACCTCTTCGCCGACCTCCTCAAGGAGACGCTGCAGAGCGAGCCGGCCGCGAAGAAGCTCATCCTGGACCGGGTCTTCGACGAGCGCGCCTACGGCCTGCTCGCGGTCGACGAACTGCGCGGGCTGTTCGAGAACTTCGACACCGACACGCTGGTCCGCCACCTCATCGGCGGCATCACCAAGCGCGAGGTGCTGGAGCACATCGAGGAGCCGCACAGCGTCGCGTTCCACACCATGGACCTCGACGACTTCACCATCATCCCGGTGACGAACCACCTGTTCACCCGCGACACTTCCGCCTGGGTGTACGACGGCGTCGCGATCAACGCGATGCAGATGCCGGCCCGGCGCCGCGAGACGGTGCACTTCGAGGCGATCTACAACTACCACCCGATGTTCGCCAAGGGCGACTTCAACGTGTGGAACCCGGGCCAGTCCGAGTACCCGGCGACCATGGAGGGCGGCGACGTCCTGGTCATCGGCAACGGCGCGGTGCTGGTCGGCATGAGCGAGCGCACCACCCCGATGGGCGTCGAGGCGCTGGCCCGCGCGCTGTTCCGCAAGGGCGCGGCGCAGAAGGTCGTGGCGCTCGCGATGCCCAAGGCCCGTGCGTTCATGCACCTCGACACGGTCATGACGATGCTCAACGGCGACACGTTCACCAAGTACGCCGGCATGGGCATGCTGCCCTCGTACACCATCGAGCCTGGCGACTCGGACGACGAGCTGAAGGTCACCGACCACCCGGCCGAGGACATGAACAAGGCCATCGCGCGGGCTCTCGGCCTGGACAGCATCAACGTGCTCACCGCGACCCAGGACGTGCGCTCCGCCGAGCGCGAGCAGTGGGACGACGGCTGCAACGTGCTCGCGGTCGAGCCCGGCGTCGTCTTCGCCTACGAACGCAACGTCACCACCAACACGTTCCTCCGCAAGAACGGCATCGAGGTCGTCACCATCCGGGGCAGCGAACTCGGCCGCGGCCGCGGCGGCCCGCGCTGCATGAGCTGCCCGGTGGAGCGCGAAGCGGTCTCCTGACCGCCCCCGCCCGGGCGGCTGCGGCCTGACCTGCGCCGCGACCGCCCGGGCGCCCACAGACCCGCCTTGCTGCAGGCGGTACAACAAGCAGTGACCCGAAGTACCACTGCCGGCACCCCAGCCGACCACACGAGAGAAGAACTGGAGTCATGGCTTTCAACCTGCGCCACCGCAACTTCCTCAAGGAACTCGACTTCACCCCGCAGGAGTTCAAGTTCCTGATCGACCTGGCCGCGGACCTCAAGGCGGCCAAGTACGCCGGCATCGAGCAGCAGCGCCTCAAGGGCAAGAACGTCGCCCTCATCTTCGAGAAGACGTCGACCCGCACCCGCTGCGCCTTCGAGGTCGCCGCCTATGACCAGGGCGCGAACGTCACCTACCTGGACCCGACCGGCTCGCAGATCGGCCACAAGGAGTCGATGAAGGACACCGCGCGCGTCCTCGGCCGGATGTACGACGGCATCGAGTACCGCGGTTCCAAGCAGGAGTACGTCGAGGAGCTCGGCAAGTACGCGGGCGTCCCGGTCTGGAACGGCCTCACCGACGAGTGGCACCCGACCCAGATGCTGGCCGACATGCTCACCATGAAGGAGCACTCGGACAAGCCGCTGCACCACGTCTCGTTCGCCTACCTCGGCGACGCGCGCAACAACATGGGCAACTCGCTCATGATCACCGCCGCCATGCTGGGTATGGACGTCCGCATGGTCGCCCCCAAGGCGCTGTGGAACGACGACGAGATCATCACGCAGGCCAAGGAGATCGCCACCAAGACCGGTGCCACCATCACCCACACCGAGGACGTCAAGGCCGGCGTCAAGGGCGTGGACTTCCTCTACACCGACGTGTGGGTCTCGATGGGCGAGCCCAAGGAGGTCTGGGACGAGCGCATCGCGCTGCTCAAGGCCTACCAGGTCAACATGGACGTGGTGAAGGCGACCGAGAACCCCAAGGTCAAGTTCATGCACTGCCTCCCGGCGTTCCACGACCGCCACACCAAGGTCGGCCAGGACCTGTACGAGAGCACCGGCATGGAGGCCCTGGAGGTCACCGACGAGGTGTTCGAGTCGGACTTCTCGATCGTCTTCGACGAGGCCGAGAACCGCCTGCACACCATCAAGGCCATCATGGTCGCCACGCTCGGCGACTGACGCCCCGCAGCAACCGCGTACGGCCCGGGCACCCGAGCCGAGGTGCCCGGGCCGTACGCGTTCAAGAAGTGCCCCATTTATCCGGATCAATCGTGATCCACTCCTCCTCCCGGAAGGGAAGTAAAGACAATGCGCGTCGTCGTCGCCCTCGGCGGAAATGCCATGCTCCAGCGCGGGGACAAGCCCGACGCCGACATCCAGCTGGCCAACATCCGCAAGGCGGTCAAGGCCCTCGCCCCCATCGCCGAAGAGCACGAGCTCGTCCTGACGCACGGCAACGGCCCGCAGGTCGGCGTACTCGCGCTGCAATCCGCCGCGGACAAGTCGCTGAGCACCCCGTACCCGTTCGACGTCCTGGGCGCCGAGACGCAGGGCATGATCGGCTACTGGCTGCTCCAGTCGCTGCAGAACGCGCTGCCGGGCCGCCAGGTCTGCGCGCTCATCAACCAGACCCTGGTGTCCGCCGCCGACCCCGCGTTCGAGAACCCGACCAAGTTCGTCGGCACCGTGTACGACGAGGCGGAGGCCAACCGGCTGGCGGCCGAGCGCGGCTGGGTGGTCAAGCAGGACGGCCAGTACTGGCGCCGCGTGGTGCCGTCGCCCAAGCCGCGCCGCGTCGTCGAGACCCGGCTGATCCGCCAGCTGCTCAACTCCGGCGCCATCGCGGTCTGCGCGGGCGGCGGCGGCGTCCCCGTGCTGCGCAATGACGAGGGCCAGCTGGAAGGCGTCGAGGCGGTCGTCGACAAGGACCTGACCGCGTCGCTGCTCGCCGAGGCACTGGAAGCCGACGCGCTCCTCCTGCTCACCGACGTGCCCCGCGTCATGCGCGGCTTCGGCACCCCGCAGGCCGAGGAGATCGCCAACGCGACGCCGGCCTCGCTGCGCGCCGAGGACTTCCCGGCCGGCTCGATGGGCCCGAAGGTCGACGCCGTCTGCCAGTTCGTCGAGACGACCGGCGACATGGCCGCCATCGGCTCCCTCGACCAGGCCACCGACATCCTGGCCGGCAAGGCCGGCACCATCGTCACCCCGAGCGGCCGCTACCCGGAGCGAAGCCTCCTCTGACCCGCAGCCACGCCCGAGGGGCCCGCACCGATCCGGTGCGGGCCCCTCGCGTCTCCTGAACTGCACGGCAGCGGAAGGTGCAGGGATCGAACCTGCGCGGGGTCGCCCCCGACCGCGGCTTAGCAAGCCGTTCCATTACCGCTCTGGCAACCTTCCGTACCCGCAGGCTACTTGCCGCCTCCGGCGGCGTCGAAGGAAATAGCGCGGGACGTACGACGCGATCACGGATTCTCGTAGGCTCTGAGCATGACCGGACCCGCAGGAGCCCAGCCCCGGTACGCCGGTGTCATCTTCGATTTCTTCGGTGTCTTGACGTTCAACATGGTGGAAGTCATCACCGCGTTCGAACACCGGGAGAAGCTCCCGGCCGGCTGCTTCCTGCGGGCCTGGGCGGACCCACGCGGACAGGAGGCGTTCCGCGACATCGAACTGGGACGGATTTCCCAGACCGAGTGGAATGCTCGCTTCGGCGCCTTGATGGGTGTCTCAGCGGACAACCTGATGGGCCGCTATTTGCACGACGCGTTTCCGGCGTACTCCGTACTGAAGGTCGCACGACAGGCGCGCGAACACGGCATCAAGACGGCGGTGTTGTCCAACAGCCTGGGACGGGAACCGTACGACCCATACGCGGGTTTCGACCTGCACGGGACCTTCGACGCGGTGATCCTGTCCGCCGAGCACGGCATCCGCAAGCCGGACCCGGCGATCTTTCAGCTTGCCCTGGACCGGATCGGCGTCCCCGCCCGCGAGTGCTTGTTCGTGGACGACAGCGAGGACAACCTTGCGGCAGCACACAAGATCGGAATGACGCCGCTGCTGGCCCTGGATGAAGTCGTGGCCGCGCGGCGCCTGCGGGAACTGCTCCGGCTACCCGACCTCTAGGAAATCGCGGACTCCGGAGTGAGCGGAGTGCGGGGCAAGCTTCTTGCGGAGGCCGCTCAGCTCCGAGGCTGAGCGCGCCGAGTCGACCGTGCCGAGACAATGTGCGGCGCGATGGGCGAGTTCAAGGGCTGCG
Source organism: Yinghuangia soli (assembly GCF_021502675.1). GTDB lineage: Bacteria > Actinomycetota > Actinomycetes > Streptomycetales > Streptomycetaceae > Yinghuangia > Yinghuangia soli. The sequence goes on along the minus strand of NZ_JAKFHA010000001.1, from coordinate 873,964 downwards.
TCCAGATCGTGCATGGCGAAGTGTGCTTCGGCAGCGCGGGCCAGGTAGATGGCGTGGCTGCGGGGGTACGCCTGCTCGCCGGGCCGGGCTACGGCCTGCGCTGCCGTGAATCGGCGGACCGCCTCGGCCGCGTCCCCCAGTTCCAGGGCACACGAACCGGCGATCATTTCAATTTCGCCGTGGTCGACCCAGTACAGCGTCTTGGGGTCGTCGTCGTGCGTGCCTTTGTCCAGCGCGGCACGGGCGAAGTCGAGTTGGCGGGCGCAGTCCTTCTTCGCTCCCGTCTTGGAAAGCGCACGGGCGGTCCGTGCCGCAAGCATGCCGTGCATACGCGGGGTGGCTTGCCCACGTACATGGGAGCTGGCTGCGTCCAACAAGGCGACGGCGCGGCCGGCTTCACCAGGTGTGGAGTAGCACTGGATGGCTGCGAAGGAGAGCGCATAGGCGCCGCCGATCGGGTCGTCCGCATCTGCGGACGCGCGCAGGGCTGCGTCGAAATACCGCTGGGCCACGCCGAGGTTTCCTTGGTCGAAGGCGCTCCAAGCAGCCTGCCGCGCTGCCTCGGAGGCCATCGTGTACAGCCTTCTCATGCTTGGCCCTTTGTGCCGTCCTGACTGGATCAGGCGAACAAGCAGGGACAGTTCACCGCGTGCGAGTCCGTGGACCTCGCCGCTGCCAAGCTCATCGTCCAGTCGCCGCAGGTGGTCGAGTCGGTCCTCGACGTGCCCCAGCAGTGCCGGGCCTGCCGGATCGTCCGCATGCGACACCTGCCCGAGCTGGTCGTCACCGACGACGGCGGACCAAGCGGCCGCGGACGCGGACAGCGCGGCGCCGACGGCCAGAAATCCCCTGCGGTCCACTCTGCTCCCGTTCAGCAGTCCCGTGAGGACCGTCAGGTTCACCGACGTGCTCCACGGAGCAGCGTCGGAGTCGATGGCGCCGGATCCGCGTAGGGCGGCCTCGAATGCCCCTGCGGTGCCCAGTACTCGGTCGTATGCGGCGGCAACGGCGGCGGTGACGGGCCGGTTCCCGTTCTCGACGTTGCGCAGGTAGGCCTCACCGAACGCCGCCTGCTGGGCGAAGGCTGCCCACACCATCCCGGACTCCCTGCGTGCCTGGCGCATAGCCTCGCCGAGCTGCTGCATCGACGGCACCGGCCTTTCTCGCAAGGGATCGGCGTTGGATCGGCTCGGTTCATTGTCTCCGGATACGGATCCGGTGTGTGCTCATCCCGGAACACAGTGCAACGATTCGCGGCTTACGAAGGACTGTCGATGGACGCAGCGACCCCGAGCATGGCACCCGAACCCCCGGTGGTCGGCACGATCGTGCACACCATTTACGGACCTCAGCAGGTCATGGACGTGTCCGACGTGGGGCAGGCCGAGATGACCTTGTGGTTGCGGCCGGAGCGCGGTGGCCTCGAATGGACGGTCTCGCTCGCGGGCTACCCGTCAGTCCTCGCCACGAGGCGTCGTGAGAGCACCAGTTGACCCGAGGCCCGGCGCAGAATCGCACCGGGGCACCATCGAGAAAGGTAGGGATGACATGACCGGTCAGCCGAACCCGCCGCAACCGCCTTCGCAACCACCCGGGCGCCCCGAGCGGGACAGCGGCCCGCCCGCAGGTCCCGGGACGCACCGCCGTCCGGACTGAGGCCCGCCACCACGACCACGGGGCCGGGGACAAGTTGCCTCCGGCCTCGATTCCTGCAGGAGGACCTATGGACTGGCAGAACCCCGCGCACCGTCTCGCCCACCAGGTCGCGAACTCCCCGTCACGCTGGCATGAATCGGTCAAGCAGGTCCCGCGGCATGTGTTCGTGCCGCGCTGGTGGGACTGGTCCGGCGGCTCGTACGTCCTCAGGGACGGCCCTGCCGACTCCGACGCGTGGCTCGACGCCGCGTACCGCGATCAGACCCTCGTCACCCGGGTCGGCCCTTTGCATGCCGACCACGCCGAGGCTGATGCCGCACCCGAGGGCGTCCCGACGTCGTCGTCGACGCTCCCGGGCCTCGTCCTCACCATGCTGCGCCTCGGACGTCTGTACGACGGCGCCGACATTCTCGATCTCGCAACCGGCTCCGGATACTCCGCCGGACTGCTCGCGCACCGGTTCGGGGGCGATCGCGTGACCTCGATCGACGTCGACCCCTACCTGGCCAAGGCAGCTGCTGAACGCCTCGCTTCGCTTGGTCTGCACCCCACCGTCACGACCTGTGACGCCACCGGTGAACTCCCCGGCACATACGACCGCATCATCTCCATGGTCTCGGTGCCGCGCATCCCCGCATCATGGGTCGCCGCTCTCCGCACTGGAGGACGGCTCGTCACCACCCTGACCGACCTGCATGTGATCGTCACCGCCGACAAGTTGCCGGACGGGCGACTCAGGGGCCGCGTCGAGTGGGAGCGCGGGAGCTTCATGACGACGCGCTCCGGCGACGACTACCCGCCCCGCCCCGGCCCCGATTTCGCCGTCGTCTCGACAGGCGACGGCGACACCGTCACCACCGGCCGCTACCCGGTCGTCCAGATCCATGAGTCGTGGGAGCTCAGCGCCGTCCTTGCGATCGAAGTCCCAGGTGTGTGGCACTCGTTCCATCGCACTGACGATGGATGGCGTACGGCGTGGATCACCGCGCCCGACGGCTCCTGGGCTCGCGCGCAGGGCTACAAGCGCGAAGCGCCCACCGTCCACCAGGCCGGTCCGCAACGGCTCTGGGACGTCCTCGACGAGTTGCGTGAGTCCTGGCTGACGTACGGGTACTTCCAGCTCTACGGAGCCGAGGTGACCGTCGAACGCGATGGTGCCTTGACGTTCGAGCGGGGCGACTGGGCCGCGACCATTGGCTGATGGTCGCGGGAAGCGTCTCGGCAATTCGGGGCATCTTGGGCGGCGGTGGTCCGGGCATTTCGTCTGGGTACACGGCGGGCTGAGCTCGGTTCATGGCGGCGTGCTGCGGGTTCGCTCGGACGCGCGACTGCCGAAAAGGCGGTTGTGGTGTCACCATCACCCGTATGGCCGCTTCAGTGATGCCTGCCGCCGACACTCTCACCCGGACACTCCTGGCCGCCCGCGACGCCGACTGGCGCGCGTGGACCCGCGACGACCTCGAGCGCGTCGTCGCCACGTTGTCGTGGCGCGCGGCGGCGCACGACACCTTCGAACTCGATCCCGGCGTGCCCGGGCTGCTGTGCCGCTGGCAGCCTGCCGAGGACGGGGACGCCGGTGCGGCGCCGAGCCCGGTGCTGCGCTTCGAGGTGCCCATCCCGGTGCCCACGCCGGGGCCGGATCTGCCGCCGCCGTCGGGGCCGGGGCGCAGCCTCGGGTTCGGGGCCGGGTTGTCGGGCGAGTCGTGGGGGCTGCCCGGGGCCGCGTTCCCGCGCGACCGGGACCGCGAACTCGACGCCGCGCACACCCGGTTGGTGGCCGCGGTCACCGCCGCTCTCGGTCCCGCGCCGTGGCGCGGCGGCCCCGGTGCGTGGCTGCGCTGGCGGGGCAAGGCCATCACGCTCCGGCTGGCCCGCGACCACGCGCGCGGCGCACTGACGATGGACCTGTTCCCCACGATGGCCTGGGAGGCGCGCGAGCAGGGCGAGTTCGCCGCCGCGCACGGGCTCGGCGGGCTGCCGTACGACTGGTGCGTGAGCCGCCCCGACATGGCGCTGGCCGAGCTGTTCCTGCCGTTCGGGCCCGACCCGAGCGACTGGGACGACTTCGCCGCGGCGCTGCCCGAACTGCTCGCCTCCGCGGTGACCGACCTGCCGCTGGTCGGCTGGATCGAGCCGATCCTGCTGGTCATCGGGGATGTCGCGCACCCCAGCCGGACCGTCGAGCTGCGCATCGGGCAGGACCGGTTGGAACTGGGCGGCATCCCGGGGCTGGCCCGCCAGGTGTGGCTGCGGCCGGGGGCGGACCACGGGCGCCGGGCCGGCGGGCTGCTGCTGGATGCCTTCGCGGCCTGGGACATCACCGCAGCCTCCGGGATGCGGGTCCGGTCGTGGACAAGTGGCGGCTACGTCGACTTCCCCGGACTCGGCGTGCGGCCGGAGGGCACCCACCCGGACGACCTGGCCTGATCCAGGCGTCCGGACACCTGAACGCCCCGACGTCCGAACCCCGGTACGCCTTGACGCGCGGACGCGCGCGGGCGCGCGCTGCCACGGACGTGTGAATCGGCCTGGGGTTCGCGCAGTGCATCGGGTAGCGTGTACGGCCTTGCCCGGGGTGCCACGCGCGGGTCCGGCGGCGGAAGGCCGCATCAGGACCCCGGTGGCGAAACCAAGAGCGACCGACCCAACTGACGCCGTGCGTCGGGCGCTTCGGCGCGCCCGGCGCGTGAGGAGTTCGTCATGCCGTCTGCCGCCGCATGCCCGCGACCAGGTCCCGAACCCGAGTCCGGATCGGACTTCGGGTCCGACACCAGATCCGACACCGAACCCGACTCCGGATCCGACAAGAACACCCGCTCCGCCCCTGATGCCCGCCCCGCGCCGATCCCGTTCCGGGACTCCGCTCGCGCCTTCGCCGCGCTCGCCGGGGCCGGCTTCCGCCGCCACTCCACCTACCGCCAGGCCACCGTGGCCGGCGTGTTCACCAACATCGTCTTCGGCATCATGCTCTGCGCCGTGTACGTCGACGTGGCCGGCGCGTCCGGCCGCCCCGGCGGCTACACGACCGCGCAGCTCGTCAGCTACGTGTGGGTGGGCCAGGGCCTGCTCAGCGTGGTGTGCATCTGGGCCTGGAAGGAACTCGCCGAACGCATCCGCAGCGGCGACGTCGCCGCCGACCTGCTGCGGCCGGTCGACCCGCTGGCCGCCTACGCCGCCGCCGACCTCGGCCGCGCCGGGTACGCAGTGCTCACCCGGCTGCTCGCGCCCCTCGCGTTCGGCCTGCTGTTCTACAGCATGTACCTGCCGCAACGAGCCGTCACCTACCCGATGTTCGCGGTATCGGTGGCGGCCGCGACGCTGGTCAGCTTCGCGGGCCGCTACCTGGTCAACCTGTCCGGCTTCTGGCTGCTGGACATCCGCGGACCCATCTCGTTCTGGATGCTGATCCTCGGACCGCTGTGCGGCGGGTACTTCCCGCTGCGCTTCCTGCCCGAGTGGGCGCAGTGGCTGGTCTGGTGCGCCACGCCGTTCCCGAGCGTCTTCCAGGTGCCGCTGGACATCGCGGTGGAACGCACGTCCTCCGGGGTCGCGGCGGCCACCGTGCTGCTGCAGATCGCCTGGGCCGCGCTCCTCTTCCAGGCCTGTGCGCGCGTCCAGCGCCGCGCCGTCACCCGCCTGGTGGTGCAGGGTGGCTGAACCTGCCCGCGGCGCGTACCGCGAACTCGTGCGCGCCCAGATCCGCAGCCAGAGCCAGTACCGCGCCTCGTTCGCCATGGACGCCGCGCTGACCTCGTGCGTCAGCGTGCTGGAGATCCTCGCGATCCTCGTGCTGTTCCGGGTCACCCCCTCGCTCGGCGGCTTCTCGGTCCGCGAGGCGGTGCTCATCGCGGCGCTCTGCGAATTCGCCTTCCAGATCGCCGATCTCGCGGTCGGCAACATCGAGCGGATCGCCGAATACGTCCGCACCGGGCGCATGGACACTGTTCTGGTCCGCCCGCTCAGCCCCCTCGGCCAGTTGCTGGCCGGGGACTTCCCGCTGCGCAAGGCAGGGCGTGTCGTGCAGGGCCTCGCCTTGTACGCCGCGGCCCTGGTGTACGCCGGGATCGACTGGACGCCGGCCCGCGCCCTGCTCGCGGTCACCGCACCGGTCGCGGCCGGCGCACTGTTCGCGGCGGCCTTCGTGGCCGGCGCCACGGTCGCGTTCTTCTGGATCGACTCGGGGGAGTTCGCCAACGCCTTCACCTACGGCGGACGCACGTTCGGCACCTACCCGCAGACCATCTACCCGGCCTGGATGCGCGTCCTCTTCGGCTACGGCTTCGCCGGCTACCAGCCCGCACTCGCCCTGCTCGGCCGCCCGGACCCGCTCGGTACGCCCGCATGGGTGGCCTGGTGCACGCCGCTCGCCGCCGCCGCGGCGTGGGTCGGCGCCGTGCTGATGTGGCGTACCGGCGTCCGCCATTACAGGAGTACCGGATCATGAATGCAGCATCGTTCCCCAGCCCCTCCGCCACCGCGCGCGCCGCGGGACCGGCGGCCGGCGCGCCGGCCATCTCGGCGGCCGGACTGCGCAAGGAGTTCACCGTCAAGCGCCGCGCCGGCCGGGTGCGCCGCACCTCGCACACCGTGGCCGCGGTGGCCGGCGTCGACCTCGCGGTCGGCCACGGCGAGACCATCGGCTACATCGGCCCCAACGGCGCCGGCAAGTCGACCACGCTCAAGATGATGACCGGCGTACTCGCGCCCAGCGGCGGGGAGTTGCGGGTGTGCGGCCTCGAACCGGTGCCCCGGCGCAAGCAGCTGGCCCGCCGGGTCGGCGTGGTCTTCGGGCAGCGCTCGCAACTGTGGTGGGACCTCCCGCTGCACGAGTCGTTCCGGCTGCTCCGGTACGTCTACGCGGTCCCCGAGGCCGAGCACGCCCGGCGCCTCGCGGCCTGCCGGGAGCTGCTCGACCTGGGCGCCTTCTGGGACACCCCGGTCCGGCAGCTGTCCCTGGGCCAGCGCATGCGCGGCGAGATCACCGCGGCGCTGCTGCACGGCCCCGGCGTGCTGTTCCTGGACGAGCCGACCATCGGCCTCGACGTGGTCAGCAAGCAGGCGCTGCGCTCGTTCCTGGCCGAGCTGGGCGCGCGCGGCGACGTCACCATCGTGCTCACCACCCACGACCTCGCCGACATCGAACGCCTGTGCCCCCGGCTGGTGGTGGTCGACCACGGGCGCGTGGTGCACGACGGGACGCTGGCCGCGCTGCACGACCGCTACGGCTCGCGCCGCCGCGTGGTGGCCGACCTGGACCGGCCGTACGACGAGCTGCCGCACGTGCCCGGGGCCAAGGTCGAACGCGTCGAGGACGACGGGCACCGGGTGGTGTTCGCTCTCGACGGCGTCCCGGCGGGCGGCCTGATCGGCCGGCTCGCGCAGCTCGGCGGGCTGCGCGACGTCGCGGTGCAGGAGCCGGACATCGAGGAGGTGGTCGCGCGCCTGTACGCACAAAGCCCCTGAGCCCCGGCGCGCCCCCGCGGGCCGCCGGGCCGGGTTCCCTACGATGACGGGCGGACTATTGCCGCAAATATCCTGTTTGCGGCAATAGCCGAACGGTCCGCCCGGGCGGCTCCGCGGCCGGCCCCGGCACCGCGCACGCCGCCCCCGAAGGGGATGGCGAGGTCCTGTGGCACTCACGAACGACGGCGCGGAGCGGCGCGATCCCCCCGGCGGACCGGGCGGCCGCGGCGTCGTGGACCCGGTCGTGGCGGGCATCGGCTTCACCGCCGTCCTCGCGGTGGTCATGTGGGGCGTGCTGGCCCAGGACTCCCTGGAGACCGCCGCGGGCAAGGGCCTGGACTGGGCCATCTCCACCTTCGGCTGGCTGTTCGTGGTGGCCGCGGACGTCTTCCTGCTGCTCGCCGTCTACCTCGCGCTGAGCCGGTTCGGCCGGATCCGGCTGGGCCGCGACGAGGAGGATCCGGAGTTCAGCACGCTGGCCTGGGTGGCCATGATGTTCAGCGCGGGCATGGGCATCGGCCTGATGTTCTACGCGGTGGCCGAGCCCATCCAGCACTACGCGGCCCCGCCGCCCGGCTCCGGGGCGGAACCCGGCACGGGCGGCGCGGCCGGCGCCGCGATGCAGTACACGCTCTTCCACTGGACCCTGCACCCGTGGGCGATCTACGCGGTGGCCGGCCTCGCGCTGGCGTACGCGACGTTCCGCAAGGGCCGCGGCAACCGGGTCAGTTCGGCGTTCGTGCCGCTGCTCGGCGCGGAGCGCGCGGACGGCGGCTGGGGCCGGGCGATCGACCTGCTGGCCATCTTCGCCACCGTGTTCGGCTCGGCGACCTCGCTGGGCCTGGGCGCGCTGCAGGTGGCCAAGGGCCTCAACCTGACCATGGACGTCAAGGACTCCGAGAGCCTCGAAGTCGTCATCATCTGCGCGCTGACCGCAGCCTTCGTGGTCTCCGCGTTCAGCGGCATCCACCGCGGCGTCAAATGGCTGAGCACCGCCAACGTGGTGCTCGCGGTGGCCCTGATGGTGTTCGTCTTCGTGGTCGGCCCGACCGTCTACGTCCTCGGCGTCCTGCCCGCGTCGGTGGGCAACTACTTCCAGAACCTCATGACCATGTCCACCCGCACCGGAGCCTTCGTCGGCACCGAGTGGCTGGCCGCGTGGACCATCTTCTACTGGGCGTGGTGGCTGTCCTGGGCGCCGTTCGTCGGCACCTTCATCGCCCGCATCTCGCGCGGCCGCACCGTGCGGGAGTTCCTCATCGGCGTCCTCCTGGTGCCCAGCGGCGCCAGCACGGTGTGGTTCGCGGTCATGGGCGGCAGTGCGCTGCGCATGCAGCAGACCGGCGACGCCGACCTGGTCGCGGAGACCGCGAAGGGCGCCGAGAACGCCCTGTTCGCGATGCTCGACCACCTGCCGCTGTACGGCGTCAGCGCACTCGTCGCGATGCTGCTGGTCGCGCTCTACTTCGTGACCGGCGCCGACTCCGCCTCGCTCGTGCTCGGTTCGCTGACCAGCCGCGGCGCGCTCAAGCCGCCGTCCTGGATCGTGGTGGCGTGGGGCGTGCTGATCGGCGCGGTGGCCTCGGTGCTGCTGCTGGCCGGCGGCCTGAAGAGCCTGCAGCAGGCCACCATCCTGGTCGCGCTGCCGTTCGTGGTGGTCATGCTCGCGCTGTGCGTGGCGCTGGTGAAGGAACTGCGCGAGGACCCGGCCGCCGCGCACCGGCCGCGCACGTCCCGGCCGCGCGGCCTGCAGGCCGCGGTGCGCGCCACGGTCGGCGAGGAGGCCGACACGGAGACCTACGACCGCCGGCACGGCGGTATCTGAGCCGGTCCGGCAGCCGTGCGGCACCCGGTGCGGGCCGCGCGACCGGGCACGGCATGATCGGATGCCGGCCGAGACGAAGCCGACGGAGACGACGCCGGCCGAGACACCGAGGGAGACCGCCGTGCTGATGCGGGACGCGCGTACTGCGCTGTGCGAATACGGGCGCCGCGCGGTCGGCCAGGGCTTCGTGGTCGGCAGCTCCGGCAACCTGAGCGTGCGGGACGGCGGCCTGGTCGCGGTCACCCCGTCCGGCGTACCGCTGGACCGCATGGCGCCCGAGGACTGCCCGGTAGTCGACCTGTCAGGCGAGGTGGTCGAGGGCGCACTCGCACCGTCGTCCGAGACGCCCATGCACCTCGCGCTGTACGCCGCGGCAGAGGACGCTCGGGCCATCGTCCACACGCACGCGGTCTTCGGCGCGGTCGTGGCCACCACGCGCACGGTGCTGCCCGCGATCCACTACAACGTCCTGCTGTTCGGCGGCCGCGACGTGCGGGTGGCCGAGTACGCGACATACGGCACACCCGAGTTGGCCCGCAACGTGCAGGCCGCGCTGGCCGGCGGCCGGCAGGGCGCCCTGCTCGCCAACCACGGCAGCGTGACGCTCGGCCTGGACCTCGACGAGGCCTTCGAGCGCACCCGCATCCTCGAGTGGCTGTGCGAGGTCTATGTGCGGGCCTGCGGCATGGGCGAGCCGCGGATCCTCGACGACGGCGAACTGGCGGACGTCGAGCTGCGCATGCGCTACTGAGCACCGGACGCGTACCGGACTGAGTACGCGTACGGACGCGCGCCCCGCAGGACCCGCCGACGATGGACGCATGACGAACCGGGAGCCCAGGGCACGGCATTCGGCATCCTCGGTGCACCGGGAACCGTGGCGCTACCAGGGCGAGTTCGCCACCGGCCCGGACCTCGAGGGCATTCTCGGCCGGGAGTTCGCCGTCGAATACGTGCAGGCCGAGGACGGCACCCTGTACGAAGTGCCGCAAGGCCGAGCCGCCGGACGGCCGATCGTGGTGTCCGCGGTGCTGGGCGTGATGTGGCTGGTCACGATCTTCTTCGTCGTGGCGGTCCCGGCCATGGTCCTGCTCGCCGGCCAATGCGGGGACGACGGCCGCGGCCTGATGTGCACGGCGGACGGCCAGCGCGTGGCCGTCGCGATCCCCATGCTGGGCGGCGTGGCGGTCGGCATCGCGGGCACCGTCGGGATCCTGGCGGGCGGCCGCCGGGCGCGCCGGATCGCGGCGTGGGGCTGGCTGGCCGCGCTCCCCGCGCTGTGCGTGGCCCTGCGGCTCGCCTTCTCGCTGTGGCCGGCCGCGCAGTAGGCGGCGGGAGAAGTCCGGGACGAGCCCGGGGCCGGGGAGCCGAGGGGGAGTCCGGGGGGGGGGGCGGCCGCCCCCCCCCCCCGGGGGGGTCCCCCCCACCGCACGAAGAGGACGATGCGGGGGGGGG
>NZ_JAKFHA010000001.1:788697-863555 GCF_021502675.1 Yinghuangia soli | reverse complement strand
GGGTCCCGCGGGGGGGCGGGGCCCGGGGGGTGCGGGGGGGCGGGGCGCGCCCCCCCCCCCCCCCGGCGGGGGCTCACGCCCAGCGCACGTCGATGACGATGCGGCTGGGGTTGGTGAGCGTGGTCGTGCGGATCTCCCGCACCCCGGACTTCGTGGCGAAGCCGACGTTGAGATGGCCCTCGAAGTCGCAGGTCACGGCGAAGCCGGTGACCTTGGCCAGGTGCGGCGTGTAGACCAGCCGCGGGCCGGTGTACGTCGGGTTGCCGGACTCGTCGTGGGCGGCGGCGTCGGTCGACTCGATCTGGGTGTACTTGGTGCCGGTGAGCGGCACGGTCTGCCCGGAGCCGCAGTAGACCAGCTGGTCCGGGCCGCCGGTGCTGCCGTAGGCGGGCACCCGGCCGGAGAAGTCGAGCACGATGCGGTCGAACGAGGGGTGCCTGCCGGTACGGATGTTCGTCAGGTACGTGGCGGCCGGGACGGGCTCGTTGCAGCCGGTCATCGGCGCGGCCGCGGGCACCGACGTGCGCAGCACGCCGACTGGTGCCGCCGCCTGCGCGGCGGTGACCGGGACGAATGCGAGCGCCAGCAGGACGCCGGCGGCGCCGGTGGCGATCGAGGTGCGTGCGGTTCGGGTGATGCGTGGACGCCGGCGGGGGAGCGCCGGAGTGGTGGTGCCGGTCTGGGACACGGGGGACCTCCCGCGGATCTGCCAGGCGCGGAGCGCGCCTGTGTCTTCCTAAGACGCCTGCCCGCCCTGCCCGGTTGCTCCGGTTCACCCGTTTGGCGGACGTTGCGTACGAGTTGTCCGTCCGCCGGCTCGACCGGCCGGCGCCGCGGGCAGGTCCGCGCGGTGGATACCTTCACTCATGCGGATGAATCGGGGCCTTCTGGCTGGCTTCGCACCCGCAGGCGCGCCAGCGTACTCCCGGACAGGTCGCCGCCAGGTTGCGTCCTGCAAGCTCGGGAGGCAGTGCAATGGGTCGGCGCCGCGTCGGATCCTGGTGTGCCGTCGTCGTCTTGGCCGCAGGCGCGGCCACCGCATGCGGCGGTTCGGAAGCCCGTATCGCGCCCGCGGGGAACCTCCCCGCCAAGGGCGGCGAACCCGCGGGCGAGCCGGCCGGCGGGGGAGGCCCCGGCCGCGCCCCGCAGGGCGAACTGCCGCGCCAGGGCGGCAAGCCCCCGCTGCCCGGCAGTTCGGCGGCGGACCGGCACAGCGGCGTGCCGCTGGCCCCGGAGGAAGCCGCGTCGGTGCGGCCCGAGGAGCCGCCGTTCGGCGCCCCCGAAGGCGAGCCCGGCCCGGCGGCGCCGCCCGCCGAGGCAGGCAGCTCCAGCACCCCCGCCCCGGAGCCCAGCCCGGCACCGCCGTCCGAGCCGCCCGCCTCCCCGCCGCCCTCCAGCGCTCCGCCGGCGCCGTCGACGCCGCCGTCCGACAAGCCCTCCGAGTCTCCGGACAAGCCGTAGGCACACACAGGTGAAAGTGACCGCGGCGTACGGCTAAGCCGGTGCGCCGCGGTCCGCGCGCCGGGGCGCGGCGATCTCCGGCAGGCCGATGTGGTCGCGGTACACGGCCAGCGTGTAGTGGTCCCAATAGCGGCCGTCGTAGTAGTCGTGGTCCCGCAACTGCCCTTCCACAGCGAACCAGTCCTTCGCGCCGGACCGGATCTGCGGGTAGTTGAAGCCTGGAACCTCCATGTAGAGCTTGCGGAACGACCACGTGGTGAAGACGTACCGCGCGAACGTGCGCACCGCGTCGACCGGCCGGCCGGAGCCCGTGTGGCCCGGTGCGAACACCGCACCCAGGTACGCGTACCCCTGGCCGTGGTCGGGGTTGTAGCAGACCACGTGCCCGGCGGGCATCTCGCTCTCCAGGTCGACGGCGACGAACTGGGCCAGCGAGCCCTGCCAGAACGTCGCCTCGAACGTGGGGTAGTCCGGGACGCTGCCGCGGAACCGCCACCGGTAGCCCACCTCCGAGGAGATGGCCAACTGGTAGAGGTACGGCATGACTTCGGGGGACACCGGTTCCAGTTGGAAGTAGCGGCCGCGGAGCAGCCCGCCGCCGGGCCCGGGCCCGTGCTGCGCCGCAGGACGGCGGTCCCGGGCGGCTTCCGCCGCACGGGCGTACAGCGCGTACACCTGGCCGATGGTCGCGGCCCCGAGGGCCTCGTCGGTGTCCAGTGGCGCACCCAGGCCGGCGATCCACTCCAGGAGTTCGAGGCGTTCGAGGGAGTCGAGCCCGTCCACGCGCGCCGCCGGGTCGGCGAGTGCGTCGTCGCCGAGGAACTCGGCGGCCGCGGCCAGGAACGCGTCCGGCCCGAGAATGCCGCCCTCGGGCGGGGCGCTCGGGGCCGATCCGTTCGCCATCCGGCTGTTCTCCGTCGCGGTCATCGGATTCCTCCTGTGATGCGGAACTGGAGCGGAGGCGGAGGACCGATGAAGGCCAGAATGTCGCCGACCAGCCCGGACGCCGCGAAACGGACCACGCATATACCGTCGAACTGAGGGCGGCCCGCCGGGTCGGCGAGCTTCCAGCCGAAGCGGGCGTACTCGTGCACGACGTCCAGCCCGGACGCCAGGGTGAGCCGGCGGCCCAACTGCACGCGGCGCAAGTAGTCCAGATGAGCGGCGACCGCGTCCACGCCGAGTGCGCGGGCGAGCGGATCCCGGTACGTGATGTCGGGTGTGCACAGATCGGTAAGCCGCGCGGTGACCTCGGCGAGGTCCGCGGCACTTACCGTGCGGAGCAATTTGCCGATGCGGGAGACCGCATCGGGCGGGACCAATTGCGCGGGTTCTGATTCCGGGTGTGCTGCGGAACTCTGCGCCATCGATGATCCTCCGCGGGGAGGGGGATGCGTCCGCGCAGACGTTAGCGGCAGCCGGGCGCCTGCAGGAGATCCGCAGCCATACCGAATCGGCAAGATTGCCCGCGGCGGAGACTCCGCGCCACCGCACCGCGGGAATCGCGGAATCCGCGGATCACTGCCGGGGCTTGTCCGAACGCGCGGCCCAGTAAAGCTGCTTGTGGTGGCCGCCGGTCTCCTCCATCTCGGCCAGCCGGGCGAGCGCCGCATCCTCGGTGTCGTACGAGGCGATCAGAAAGCGTGCGCCGTTGTCGTCCTGGCGCCACACCTGCCACCGAACCGGTCCGCCCTTGTTGTCCATGGACCGATTGTCACCGAGTCGACGGCGGCCTGTCAGGCCGGGGTGCCGGTACGCACCGCGCCCAGGAACGCCCGCCAGGCCCGCGGCGGGAAGAACGCCGCGGGCAATGCCGCGGATTTCGAGTCGCGTACGGCCGGGTCGCCGCGCACCGCCGCGACCTCGACGCAATTGTTGTTGAGACCGCTGTGCGAACTCCTGTGCCAAAGCCCGCCCGTCGCGTTTCCCATGGTCATCCGCGGCCCCCAAGACGCCGATTGAAGGCCCATATTTGCTCACGCGGCGCGATGAACACCATGGACGGCCCCGGAAGCAGGCCGGGAGGGGGCAATAGACATCCTGATCCGACCCGTGCCGACCAGGCACGCAGTCCGATCCGCAGCCCTGCCCGCAGCGGAATCCGCAATCGGCGTGCACCCGTACTTAGTAGCTCTTTCGAGTGATTGGACTCAAGGTTCCCTCCCCCGCGGATCCTCCTCGGCTTGCATAGGGACATGGGAAATCTTGTGAAGATCCAGGCCAAACGCGGGACACCGCAAGGGGTTTCATGCGATGAGCCGCGCCCGCTTCCGGCGGTGGCGTCCGGCGACGGGTTCGACGAGGCCCTCGCCGCGCTGCTGGCCGCCGAGACCGCGGTCGTCGCGGCCACCACCGCCCGCCGCGGTGTCGACCTGGTCCGCCTCGAACCCGCGCTGGGCCCCGGCAGCGGTCCCGACCTGCCCGGCATACGGGCCCTTGCGGTGGCGCTCGCCGGACCGCAGAGACCGGCGATCCGCCGCGTCGGCGAGATCGCCGTGCTGCTCGCCGGGCTCGCCGACCTCGGCCGGCACGCGCTGGTCGCCGACCTCAGCGAACTGGCGATGCGCAGTCTCGCCGCGAACCGCGCGCTGACCGCCAACCCGCAGGACTGGGTGTGGGACGCCGCGATGGACCTCGTGGACCTGCACCACGCGGCCTGCCTGCGCACCGGGCGGCCCGCGATGCGGCTGCCGGACGCGCTCAGCCCGGCCCGCGGCCCCCGCGCGGTGGAGACGGCATGACGGCGCCCGCGTCCGGCGCACTCGCGCCGTCCGCAGCCTCCGGAACCGCCGGCTGCTTGCCGCGCAGCGGGAGTTCCCGCAGCGCCAGCGCGAGCAGGAACGCGCACAGGGCCAGCGGCACGCCGGCCGCGAAGACCCACGACAGGGCGTCCGCGAACGTGCCGAGCACCTGGTCGTGAACCTCCGGCGGCAAGGCGTCGATCCGCTCGCGCGTGAGCGTGGTGTGGTCGCCGCCCAAGGCCGCCGCCTCGGCGGGCGACAGGCCCGCCGCGAGGCGGTGCGTGAACACCGCCCCCAGCAGTGCCACTCCGAACGACGAGCCGATCGACCGGGAGAAGGCGTTCAGCGCGGTGGCCACGCCCATGTCGCGGTGGTCGACCGCATTCTGCACCGCGAGCGTCGTGACCGTGCCGATGGTGCCGAGCCCGAATCCCAGGAACACCAAGGCGATCACCAGCCGCCAATAGGGGCTCGCCACCCCGAGCGAGGCCAGCAGCGCCAGCCCCGCCGCGGCCATCAGCGTGCCGCCCACCGGGAACCTCTTGTACTTGCCGATCCGCGAGATGATCCGCCCGCACACCGTCGAGCACACCAGCATCGAGAGCAGCATGGGCGCCAGCAGCAGCCCCGACTCGGTCGGCCCCTTGCCGTGCACGACCTGCTCGTACAGCGGCAGGAACGTGCTCATGCCCACGAACAGGCAGCCGGCCACCAGGGTCAGCAGGCAGGCCACCCGCACCACGGCGTTGCGGGACAGCAGCCGCAGCGGGATCAGCGGGTCCGCGGCCCGCGTCTCCACGCGCACGAACAGCGCGAGGCAGCCTGCCGAAGCAGCGGCCAGGAGCAGGATCGGCGCCGACGTCCAGGCGTACGTCGTGCCGCCCCAACTCGTGGCGAGGATCAGCGCGGCGGTCCCGCAGGACAGCAGCACGCCGCCCGCGAAGTCGAGCGGCTTGCGCTCCCGCCGCACGGCCGGCGGCCGCAGCACGAAGCTGGTGACCACCAGGGCCAGCGCGCCCAGCGGCAGGTTCACGTAGAAGACCCAGCGCCAGGAGAGCGCCTCGGTGACGAAGCCGCCGAGCAGCGGTCCGGCGACCGTGGCCAGCGCGATCACCGAGCCGATCAGCCCCTGGTACTTGCCGCGTTCGGCGGGCGGCACCAGGTCGCCCACGATGGCCTGCGCATTGCTCATGAGCCCGCCGGCACCGAGGCCCTGGACCGCCCGGAACACGATGAGCGCGGTCATCGACTGCGCGAATCCGCACAGCGCGGAGCCGATCAGGAAGATGCCGATGGCGGTCTGGAAGAGGTACTTGCGCCCGAAGAGGTCGCCGAGTTTGCCGTACACCGGCGTGGCCACGGCCATGGCCAGGGCGTACGCCGTGGTCACCCAGGCCAGCCGGTCGAGTCCGCCGAGGTCGGAGACGATCGTCGGCAGCGCCGTGGCGACGATCGTCTGATCGAGCGACGAAAGCAGGACGCCGGTCATCAACCCCGCGAACGCCAGCAGGATCTGGCGCCGCGTCAGCGACGGGGGCGAGGAGAGGCCGGCGGATTCCCCGGTTGGCATGGCCGCAAGCTAGTTGCGGTCTGCAACGAAGTCAACGAGATCGGCGGCGTGGCGGTCCGGTGGAACGGGACGGGGACCTGGGGCCGGCGGTCCGGAGACCGGGGAACCGGAGGCGTCCGGCCGCAGCGCGGCCGGGGCGGTGGGACAAGCGGGGTAACCGGCCCGTCAGGCGGCTGCCGTCGGGGTCGCGGCGGGCTTCCAGCCGTTGCGGCGCAGCATGTCGACGACGCCGTCGACACCGTCGCCGCGCAGCCGTTCGACGACGCGCACGCCGTCGATCCGCGCCTTCATGTCCGCCGGGCTGAGCCCGCGGTCGATGCACTCCTTGGCCAGCTCGTGCTGCGCGGGCAGCAGGCCGGCGGTCAGCCATGCGTGCACCTGCGCGGCGGTCAGGTTCAGGCTCACCCAGGCGGCGGCCATCTCCGAACGCCACTCCGGCGTCGTGCGCGGGTCGATCTGCTTGATGACCCGGCCGACGTCCAGTCGGCGCGTCTGGCGCAGGTCGGCGACCTGGGCCGGCGCGGCCGGGCTCGGGATCGAGGCCCGCGCGGCCGGCGCATTGCGCGACTGGTTGCGCTGCTGAGGCGCGGACTGCCGGTTGGCGGAGTTGCGTTGCGCCTGGGGCATGGCGGCCCGGCGGCGGGGCTGGCGGCCCTCCAGGAGGTTGGCCAGCATGAGCCGTTCGAGCGCGTCCAGGTTGTCGTCCACCCGCATCACCCTTCCGTGGGACTGTGCGGCGGTCCCGGAGCCGGCTTGGACCGGCGGCTCCGACACCGCAACGCGCGGACATGGGCGCACCCCTCGGGTGCACCGTCACATACGCAGACGCCACGGTCTTGCCCACGATCCGCCGACTTCACACACGCGATCGATCAACGTTTCGCACTGATGTGACGATCCGTCAATCTGCTTGCAGCACGCAACGGGTGGCTGCGAGCCGGTGGCGTGCGCCGTGGCGCGCCGCCAGGCCGCGGCCGGACCTCCATGGTCACGCAGCGTGTCCGCGGCATCGCGGACCGGGGACTGCCGGACCGCCCGGCGCGGGAATCGCGGCGTGCGCGCCCCTTTTTGCTTCTCTCGCTACGCGCGCTCATGATCGGACCCCCGTCCGGGGCATTAGGCTGGACCACCGCGCGCGAGGAGGTGGGCCCCGTGACTCTCGGATACGACAGGTCGTGCTGGTTCACGCTGCCCGCCGAGCCGGCCGCGGTGCCGCAGGCCCGCCGCGCCCTCGCCGACCACCTCACGTACTGGGGCCTGCCGCGCAGCCATGATCTGGGCTACGGGCTGCGCCTGATCGCGTCCGAGCTCATCACGAACGCGGTCGAACACGCCGCGGTCGTCTCGCCGGAGATCGTGGTCACGCTGACCGTGCACGACGGCTGGCTGTGGCTGGGCGTGCGCGACCGGCACCCGTACCGGCCGGTCGCGCTCCTGGAGACCGTCGACGACACGTCCGGCCGCGGGCTGCTGATCGTGCGGCAGATCGTCGACGAGTCGGGCGGCCAGATCCACATCGAGGCGCATGCGGACGGCAAGACGCTCTGGGTGATCCTGCCCTGGCCTGTTGCCTAGTCCCCTGGCCGGTGGCTTAGTCGCAGACCACGCCGATCTTGTCGGACACCTGCTGCAGCCGGTCCGACTCCTCCGAGCCGTCGGTGGCCCGGCCGATGGTGTCCGCGAAGGCCGGGTCGCCCGCGTCGAGTTCCATGGACGCCTGCTCGATCAGCTTGACCTGGCTTTCGTACGACGAACGCCACTCCTCGGCGTCCTGCGCGTCCTGCCCCTTGCCGTCCAGGCGCGGCACCGCGTTGATCTGCTTGACCAGCGAGGAGTAGGTCAGCGACACCGAACGCAGCGAGCGCTGCACCTCGGTGACCGCGGCCGGGTCCTCGGGGTCCGTGTTGTACACGGTGATCGCCTGGTCGAACGCGTCCAGCTTCTGGGTGATCTCGCCCTGCCGGTCGCTGCAGAGCTTGTTCACGTCGGCGACGTAGTCCTTGAGGACCCGGACGTCCTTCTTCGCGGCGTCGTTCGCGGCCGGGACGGCCTGCGGGCTGTCGTCCTTGCCGGACGACAGGTCGAACGGGCCGATGCCCAGCGCGACCAGCACACTGACGACCGTCGCGACGGTGCCCACCAGGGTGAGGATCAGCATCAGCTTGCCGTTGCGGTCGCCGTTCCGGTCGCCGCCGTGCGGCGGCCCGCCCTGCACCGGGCCGGGCATGTACTGCGGCGGTCCGTAGTTCGCCGCGGGCGGCGTGCGCCGCTGGTGGCCCCAGTACTGGTTCATCGTCGTCTCCGTGCCACGCCGATCCATGTGGGGACGGCCCGGGCACAGGACTGTGCCGGGCAGCGAGGTGGATCGGCCGTGACGGGTCGCCGTGCGCTCCGGAAGGACCCCCCCTTCGGATGCCGCACGGAATGGAACTGTCCCCCCACTCCGGCCGCCTGCCGGTGTCCCCGGACCCGGAGGTCCGCGTACCGGCAACGGTGGTTCGTATCGTAGCGAGCGCCTCCCCGGCACCGCCGGAAGGCCGCCACGATCGTGTGATCAGACGGTTGTCGGGCTCGGGTGGTTCCCGGTCGGATGGGTTACCGTTCTCCGAACAGCACATGACCGCGAAGCCGCGGTCAGGAGTGCTGCCGGAAGCATGAGCCAGGTACGACCCGCAGCAGGTGCGCCGCCGAACACCGCCCCACCGCACGGCCGTTGTCGACCAGGGGGAGGTCCGTACAGCCCATGTCGCTATCCGGTCAGGTTCCGGCGGCGCGGTCCGCGCCCCACCAGCAGCCCGGTCCGACAACCGATGCCGACACGGCCGCCGATCATGCCGCGGTCGAGGCCCTCCTGCGCTGCCTGCTGCGCGAGGACGGCGTCGCGGTACGCGAAGGCCCGGCCGTGCGGGTCGCCCTCGGCGACGCAGGGCCGGTCGTCGACATCCCCCTCGAGTACCACTCGCCGACCGGATGGCACCGCTTCGGCGCGGTCCCCGCACCCGGCGGCGGCACCCTGGACGCCGCCGCACTGGCCCGCCTGCTGTGCGCCGACCGACGCGCCGACGTGGCCGCCGAGTTCGCCGCCCGGGTCGCCGACTCGGTACGCCGCACCGCCGGGCACCTGGCCGCCCGCGGCGGCGAACCGGCCGCCACGCCCTTCCTGGAGGCCGAGCAGGCGCTGCTCCTGGGCCACCCGTTCCACCCCACCCCGCACAGCCGCCAGGGCGTCGGGGACGCCGAGGCGGAACGGTTCTCCCCGGAGCTCCGCGGCCGCTTCCCGCTGCACTGGTTCGCCGCCGACCCCGACGTGGTCCAGCTCGACGAGGACCTGATCGGACCGCTGCCCGCCATATTCGCCCGCCTCGCCGGACCCGGCCTCGAACGCCCGCCCGGCACCGTGGTCTTCCCGGCCCACCCCTGGCAGGCCCGGGACGCGGTCACCCGCCCCGGCGTCCGGGCGCTGCTCGACGCCGGGCAGCTGCACGACCTCGGCCCGGCCGGCCCCGACTGGTCGCCGACCTCGTCGGTGCGCACGCTGTACCGCGCCGACGCGCCGGTCATGCTCAAGACCTCGCTGGGCGCCGAGATCGCCGACTCGCGGCGCGAGAACCTGCGCTCCGAGATGCGCCGCGGGATCGCCGTGCACCGCATGCTCGACGCGGGCCTCAAGCGCGTCCTGCACGGCGCGCACCCCGGCTTCGACGTGCTGCGCGACCTCGGCTGGCTGACCCTGCGCGGACCCGGGCCGGACGGCGAGAGCGGCCTCGAACTCGTGGTCCGGGACAACCCGTTCGGCCCGCGGGACCGCGTGCAGTGCGTGGCCGGGCTGACCGCCGCGCAGCCGGCCGCCGACACCGGACCGGCCGCCGCACCGGCCGGGCGCTCGCTGCTCGGGCGTACCGTGCACCACCTCGCCCTGCACACCGGGCGCCCGCTCGCCGAGGTCGCCGACACCTGGCTGCGGCGGTACCTCGACGTGGTGGTCGCACCCGTCCTGTGGCTGTACGCCGAATACGGGCTCGGCCTCGAAGCCCACCAGCAGAACACGCTGGTGGTCCTCGACCCGGACGGCTGGCCCATCGGCGGGCGCTACCGCGGCAACCAGGGCTACCACTTCTCGCCGACCCGCAGCAGCACGCTGGCCCGCTGGCTGCCCCAGGACGTCCGCGAGGACGCCGCGACCTGGTCCACCGACGCGGTGGTGGACGAGCGCCTCGGCTACTGCGTGGGCGTCAACAACGTCCTCGGCCTGGTCGGCGCGATGGGCGCCGAAGGCCTCGCCGACGAACACCGCATGTTGGCCCGGGTCCGCACCTTCCTCTCCGGGGTGCGCGCCGGGCAAGCCGACCAGGCGCTGCGGGCGGGCGACCTGATCACCACGCTGCTGGACGCGCCCCGGCTGCGCTGCAAGGCCAACCTGCGCACCCGGGTGGCGGGCCTGGCCGCACCGCCCGGACCGCGCACGAACCGCACGGTGTACGTGGACATCGCCAACCCGATCGCCACCCCGGTCGTCGGCCCGATCGCCGACCCGGTCGCCGCCGGATGATCGGCTTGGCGTGATCCGGCTGACGCCGCGCAGGCCCTGCGTTACTTTCGGCGTGTGCCCTGTGTGCCCGGCGCGCGCACCGCGCCGGAGCAGGGCATCGCGCCGCGCACGTCAGGAGGGCCCGTGCCACTGCCCGACTTCCCCGAACTCACCGGTCCCGCATGGCAGCGGGCCTCCGCCGGACTCCTGCTCACGGTGCTCGCCGAGTACGCCTACGAAGACCTGCTCACCCCGGTCCCGGACGAGGACGCCGCCCGCCCCGACGGCCGCTACCGGCTCGAACTGGCCGGGCACGTCGTCTACTCCTTCCGGGCCCGGCGCGGCGCGTTCGGGTCGTGGCGCATCCAGCCCGGCTCGGTGCTCCGGGTCGCGGACGGCGCCGCAGCGCCCGCCACCGACCCGGCGCGGCTCATCGTGGACGCCCGCGCCGACCTCGGCCTCACCGCGGAGGCGACCGCCCGCCTGGTCCGCGATGTCAGCGTCGCCCTGCTCGGCGCGGCCCGCGACGACGCCCGGGACCGGCCCACCGCGGCCGAACTCGCCGACCTGGCCTACCTCGACCTGGAAGGCCGCGTCGGCGGCCGCCCCGGCCTGGTGCCGGACCGCGTGCGGCCCGGCTTCTCGGCCACCGATGCCAGCCGCTGGGCGCCCGAGGCCCGCAACCCGATCCGCCTCCCGTGGGCGGCCGTGCACCGCGACATCGCCACCTGGCACACCAGCACACCCGACCTGACCGAGCAGCGGCTGCGCACCGAGGAACTCGACCCGTCCACCCGCCGCCGCTTCACCGCCCGGCTGCGGGACCGCGGCGCCGACCCGGCCGACTACTTATGGCTGCCGGTGCATCCGTGGCAGTGGGACGAGACCGTACTCCCGCTTTTCGCCGCCGACTTGGCGCACGGCCTGCTCGTACCGCTGGGCGACGGCGGCCCGGACCGCTACCTGCCGCGCCAGGCCGGCGGCGGCTTCACCAACCTGGACCGGCCCGGCCGCCGCGACGTCGCACTCCCGCTGGCCGGCCCCGACGCGCCGCTCGGCTGCCCGGTCCCCGCACCCGCCGCGGTCTCGCCGGACATCACCCGCCGCCTCGTGGACCGCTACCACGCCGACCCGTTCCTGCACGGCGAGACCCGGGTGCTGCTGCTCGCCGACCTGGCATCGGTCGCCGTCCGGCACCCGCACCTCGACCCGGTCCGCGGCGAGTCCGGCGGGCATCCGTACCGCGGGCTGCTCGGCGCCCTGTGGAGCGAGCCCCTCGCGGCCCGCCTGGACACCGGCGAACGCGCCCGCCCCCTCCCGGCCTTGCTGCACCGCGACCACACCGGCCGGCCGCTGGTCGCCGAACTGGTCGCGCGGTCCGGACTCGCTCCGCGCGAGTGGCTCCGCTGGCTGTGCAGCGCCGTCCTGCCGCCGCTGCTGCACCTGCTCTACCGGTACGGTCTGGCGTTCCCCAGCTACGGCGAAGCCCTGGTGGTCGTCTCGGACGCCGGGGAAGTCCCGGTGCGGCTCGCGGTCCGCGACGTCGCCCGCGGGCTGCTCGTGTGCGGAGACCCGGACGGGACACCCTTCCCGGAAGCCGAGGGACTGGCCCCGGAGATGGCGGAAGATCCCGGACCCGGGCCCGAGTTCGCGCCGCGCCGCGCGGCCGCCCGCTACACCGCAGCGGACCTGGGTGCGCTGGTCGGCGGCGGACTCTTCGGCGGACCCCTGCGGCACCTCTCGGCCATCGCCGACGACGACCTCGGCGTCCCCGAGGCCGTCTTCTGGTCCCTGGTCCGCGCCGAGGTGACCCGCTACCAGCAGCGCTTCCCCGAACTCAAGGAGCGCTACCCGCGGTTCGACCTGCTCGGCCCGCGCCTGGCCCGGCACACCCCCAACCGCGACCGGCTGCCGCGCCAGCGCAGCGGCCCGCCCGAGCTCCTGCCCAGCCCGCTGCACGGCCCCGAAGCCTGAGCGCCCCGGACCACCCCGCCGCGAGTGGAGGAAAGTCCCTTGGACGGCCGCGCGCGGACGTCCTTAGGCTGGGGACGCAGCACGTCGAGCCCAACGTCATGCCCATGCCCATGGGACCCGAAGGGATGTTGCATGCCGTACACCGCAGAGATCAGCCGGGCCCACCCGGCCTGCCTGATCTTCCTGATCGACCAGTCGAGTTCGATGCACGACCCGATCGGCACGGCGCCCGGCGCACCGGACGGCAAGGCCCGCACCGAGGCCGAAGCCGAAACGGCCCCGGTCCGCAAGGCCGACGTGGTGGCCGACTCGCTCAACCGGCTGCTGTTCGAACTGTCGGTGCGCTGCGCCAAGGAGGAAGGCGTCCGCGACTACTTCACCATCACCGTGATCGGCTACGGCGGCATCGTGCAGCCCGCACTCGCGGGCCCGCTGGCCGGACGCGAACTGGTGCCGCTCAGCGAGATCGCGGCCTTCCCCGCGCGCTTCGAGGCGCGCACCAAGAAGGTCCCGGACGGGGCCGGCGGACTGGTCGAGCGCACCATCGAATCCCCGGTATGGGTCGAACCGGTGGCCTCCGGCGGCACCCCCATGTGCGAGGCCCTCGCCGCCGCCGGGAAGGTCGTCTCGCGCTGGGTCGACGCGTACCCGGACGGCTTCCCGCCCATCGTCCTCAACCTCACCGACGGCGAGTCCACGGACGGCAACCCCGACGAGGCCGCGACCCGGCTGCGCTACCACGTCACCGGGGACGGCGAGGCGCTGCTGTTCAACCTGCACATCTCGGCGAACCGCACCGCACCTGTGCAGTTCCCTGCACCCGACGACGAACTCCCCGACCAGTACGCGCGCCTGCTCTCCCACATGTCGAGCGAACTGCCGCCCGGCATGCGGGCCTACGCCACCGAGCAGGGCCAGGACGTCGCGGACGGCGCCAAGGGGTTCGTCTTCAATGCGGACCTGTCCGCGGTCGTGCAGTTCCTCGACATAGGCACGCGCGCCGCGGACCTCAGGTAGCGGCGATGCGCGCCCACGTGACCGTGCTCGCGCTGCACAAGAGCGGTGCCGAGCCGCACGAATACGAGGACGCCGCCTGGGTCGGCAGCAGCGCTGCCCCCGGCTCCGCCCGCAGCATCCTGCCGCCGCCCGGACCGGCCTGCCGGCGCGGCGAGGTCGGCCGCGTCGCCACCCTGCGCGCCGCGGTCGCGGACGGCGCCTCCGAGAGCCTGCTCGCCCGGCGCTGGGCCGAACTCCTGGTCCGCGGCGCGGGTTCGGCACCGACCGGACTGCTGCGCACCGGGCTCGGCTTCGCCGACGTTCTGGCCCGCGCCGCGGACCGCTGGCCCGACCTCACCAAGCGCTACGAGCACCGGCGCGAACTGCGCGGCCGCCCGCTGGCCTGGTACGAACGCCCCGGCCTGGACCGCGGCGCGCATGCCACCGTGCTGGTCGCCCACTTCGCGGCGCATCGCTGGGCGCCCGCGTGCGGCCACTGGTCGGCGGTCGCCCTCGGCGACTCGTGCCTCTTCCACGTGCGCGGGGACCGGCTCCGGTTGGCCTTCCCGGTCGACGCGTCGGACGGCTTCGACACCCGCCCCGCGCTGGCCGCGAGCCGCGGGCAGGACCGCGCGCTGGTCGCCGAGCGGGCCCGCCACGCGACCGGCGGCTGGCTGGCCGGCGACCGCTTCTACCTGGCCACCGACGCGATGGCCGCGTGGTTCCTGCGGCAGGCCGAACACGGCCGCAGACCCTGGGAGATGCTGCGCGCGCTGGACTCCGCGGCACCGCGGGACCTGGCGTCCTGGGTGGGCCGCCAGCGCGGCGCCGGGGAAATGCGCAACGACGACGTGACACTCGTACGCATAGAGCCGCGCTGAGCAGGGCCGGCGGGGGGACGGACATGAGCGGGGAGGGCACGCGGGAGGGGCGGCGTCCGGCGGGCGGCGGCCCGCAGGTACGCGAGACGTACCCGACGGGCGCGGACTACAGCGAGGCGCTCCGCGACACCACGCTGTGCTTCGCGCATCCCGCGGTGGCCCGCGGGCAGGTCGCCATGGGCGGTGCGCTGCGCATGCCGCGCGTGGTGTCCGGGAACTTCGGCAGCGTCTTCCGGGTCACCTCGGCCGAACCCGGCGCGGGACGCGAGATCGCGGTCAAATGCTTCACCCGCGCGGTCCCGGGCCGCCTGCGGCGCTACCGCGCGATAGGCGAGGCGCTGCGGGCTGCGGCGGGGGACTGGCGGGTGCCGGTCGAGTACGTGCCGAGGGGCGTGCTGGTGCACGGGACCTGGTACCCGGTGATCCTGATGGAGTGGGTCGAAGGCACCGGGCTCATACCGTGGTTGGAAGAGCACCTCGACGACCCCGCCGCGATCGGCGCCCTCGCCGACCGGTTCGCCGACCTGGTCCGCGACCTGGAGGCGGCCGGCTTCGCGCACGGCGACCTGCAGCACGGCAACATCGTCGTGCGCCCCGACGGCAGCCTGCGGCTCATCGACTACGACGGCATGTACGTCCCCGCGCTGGCGGGCCTGCCGGCCGCCGAACACGGCCACCGCAACTACCAGCACCCCGCGCGCGGCCCCCGGGACTTCGGCCCCGGCCTGGACCGCTTCTCGGCGCACGTGATCCACCTGAGCCTGCGAGCCTTGGCTCGCGCCCCCGAACTGTGGCGCACGTACCACGAGGAGGGCGGCGAGCACCTGCTGCTGAAAGGCGACGACTACGCGGACCCCACCGCGTCGGACCGCTTCGCGTCGGTGGCCTGCGCCGTCCCGGAACTGACCGCGGACTTCGCGCGCCTGGCTCATTGGTGCCGTGAACCGGTCGCCGCCGTGGCGCCCTTGGTGCCCCCCACGCTGCCGCCCGTGCCCTGCCGCGCGGAGGAAGGGAATCTGCGGCTGCCGGGCTGGCTGGCCGAGGGACTGGCCGCACAGCAGGCCGCCCGCACAGCGCACGAGGCTCCACCGCAACCGGGCCACACGCCTGGCCCGCCTCCGGCACCCGGCACGGCCCGACCGGGACCGGGGTCAGGCGGAACAGCGGGCGGGGATACGCAGGGCCGTACGCAGCCACCAGCCGCCCCTGGCGAACAGGTCCGTCCAGCGCGCAACTCCGCAGCGCGGGGAGCCGGGCGAGGGCAGGGGAACAGCCCAGGAACCACGGCTCCGCAGCCGGGCCACGCGCCCGGCCCACCTCCGGCACCCGGCACGGCCGGGCACGGAGCGAGCGCAGGTGGAACGGCAGGTGGGGGGACGCCGGGTCGCGCACAAGGAGGCGGGCGAGGTTCGCCTGCTGCGCAATCGGGCCGCGCGCCTGGTACGGCCCGGTCCGGCGTTCGGCCCGGCGGTGGTCGTGCAACCGCCCCGTCCGCGGGAGCCTCAAGGGTCTCACCCCCCGCGGCAGGGAGTTCGGCGGCACCAGGAACCGGGCCGGGGAGCAGCCTGGGTGCCTCCGTCCCGCAGTCGGGTGTGGGGGCGAACTCGTACTCGAGTACGTCACCTTCTCCCTCGCCGGTGGCGGCATTCGCGCCCTTGGGGCGTGCGGATGTTGCAGCCGTGCGGTGGACCCTTGCGGTCTGGGCGACAGGCATAGCCGCAGCAGTCGGGGGAGTTGCGGTGGCGCTCGTCGGCTGGTGGATCCTGGGGCTGCCGGTGGCACTTGGGGCGGCGGCGTCGCTGGCCCTCACCTACGTGCGCGGGACGCGCCGGTTGCGGGTCCGGTACCGGACCACGCCGGAGATGCTCAAGGCCCGCACCGCTGAGTGGGAGGCCGAGGTCGCACGGGTCGCGGCGGCCGACGCGTCCGCCCGGTTGCAGGAGGCGGACGCCGAAGTCCTCGTCCGCAAAGGCGCCCTCGGCGAGATCGGCGTACGGCAGGCGGCCGCCGCGACCGCACTGGCGGAGCGCCACCGGTTCGAGCAGGAGCGCGTGCAGCAGCGCCTCGACGAGGCCCTGCGCTCGGTCGAGCAGCGCCGCACCGCCCTCGAAGGATCCGGCGCGCGGGAAGAGCTCGAAGCCCTGCGCAGACTCCAGGAGCGCATGCTCGACGACGGGCTGGCCCGGCACGGCCTGCCCGTCTCGCTGCTCGGCGCCCGGCTGGTCGCCGAGCTGGAGCGCGGCGGCATCCGCACCGCCGCGGACTTCACCCGGGTCACCTCCGCGGTGCCCACGTCCCCCGAACTCCGCGACCAGGCCGTTGTGTCGGGCCCCGGCCGGTCGGTCAAGGCGGACGGGATCGCCCCCTCGGTGGCCCGCCGGCTCCAGTCCTGGCGCGACGGCCTCGCGGACGACCTGCGGGTGCGCCTGCCCGGCGCGCTGCCGTACGACGCCGCGCAGGAGCTGCACCGCAGGCGCGCGGACCGGCGCCTCGACCTGAACCGCCAGGCCGCCCGCGCCCGCACCTCCGCGCTGGCCGAACTCGAGGCCATGGAGGACGAACGCGCCGCCGAGGAGCAGCGGTCCGCGCACGCGGCCGCCGCCGACCGGGCCCGCGCCGAGGCCGCGCTCCGCGACGCAGAAGCCGCGGCGGCCGACCACCGGGCGGAGCACGCGGCCGCGGTGGCCCGCGGCGAGGCGGCCCGCGCCGAGGCGCTGCGGTATCGGAGCCTGACCTACCGGCGCTACTTGGCGGCCGCGCTCCGGGGCCGGTGAACGGCCTGGGGCCGACCCGCGCAGGATCGGAAATCTTTCAGTCGTTCGACTGAATCCTTGCTTGTGTGACACGTGTCGCCTCGGCCAGGCTGCCGCGCGTCCGACCGGTCCGTCCCCAGGAGTCCGTCCATGCTTCAGGTACCCCGGAGAAGATCCCGCCGCATACCGCGCCGCCGCCTCACGGGCTGGTCGCTGGTCCTCGCGGTGCTCGCCCCGCTGCTGGGGTTGGGGGTGGCCGCCGGTCCCGCGGCGAACGCCACCGCCAATCCCGCGACGGTGTGGTGGGAGGCCTTCCCCAATACGCCCGTCCACCCGAACAACAGCACCGCGACGCAGAAGCGCATCATCGACATCGGCATCAACTCGCCGTCCACCGGCGCCCCGGTCAAGTGGGTGCGCGTGCTGCTGCCGGTCGGCTGGTCGAAGACCGCGACCCGCACCTGGCCCACGCTGTGGATGCTGCACGGCGGCGGCGACAACCACACGAGCTACACCGACAAGTCCAGCATCCAGCAGATGGTCCTGGACAAGGACGTCATGGTCGTCATGCCGGAGACCAGCCCCTGCAGCAGTTACTCGAACTGGTACAACGGCAACAACGAGGCGCTGGCTCCCGACTGGGAGGACTACATCATCGAGGAGGTCAGCCAGATCCTCGAGTCCCAGTACCGGGCGAGCGGCGACCGCGCCGTACTCGGCATCTCGATGGGCGGCGGCGGTGCGATGACGCTGGCCGGCAAGCACCCGGGCCACTTCAAGTCGGTGGCGTCGCTGAGCGGCGCGGTGAACATGCTGTGGCACCCCGGCGACACGTCGGAGCCGATCCTCGGCCCGTCCATCGTCTGGGCCAGCGGTCCGCTGTGCGCGCCCGGCGGCGTGGACTGGAAGCGCATCTGGGGCGAGCCGGGCTACCCGTTCTTCACCAACGACCCGACCGACCTGCGGCAGCGCAACTACTGGCTGGCGAATAGTGCCATCCACAACGCCGAGGGCCTGCGCGGGACTCCGCTGTATCTGTACTACGGCAACGGCTCCGACACCTCGGCCACCCAGCCGCCGGCCCTCGACCCGGTCACCGGAAAGCCGGTCCCGGACGGCGACATCACCGGCGCCGGCTGGGCGTGGGGCCAACTCGACGCCGCCGGGAACCAGGTGCAGCCGAACCCCCAGCGCTGCCTCGCGAGCCCGCCCACCGGCAAGCCCAGCCCTGCCGTGATCGACGCGGCGATGCTGGAGCGCGTGGACGGCAAGATGAACCAGAGCTTCGCCGACCGCCTGCGGGAGTTGGGCATCCCGTTCACCGAGTGCGCTGCGTACGGGCTGCACTCGTGGCCCTATTGGGACCGCGAGATCTACGCAGCGCTGCCCATGCTGCTGGGGTCGCTCGGGCTCTGACCGGCCGTCCGGTCGGTGCGGTGGTCCGTACGGCTGAATCCGGTGCGCGCGGCACGCGTCGCGCGCACCGGCGCCGGCCGGCCTCCGGCAGTGTTCGGTTCCGGGCGCCCGACCGGGGCGTCCGGGGCCGGCCGGAGGTTCGGGGACCGTGCTGAGGAAGAGACTTGCCGGCGTAGTGCTGGCGCTGGCGTTGACCGCCGGATCGCCCGCGGTCGCCGAAGCCGCGGCTGCCGACGGCGGTTCCGCGGCGTCGGTTCTGTGGGAGGCGTACCCGGAGTCCGCGGTGCACCCCGGGAACGGCGCCGGCGACCCGCGGGTCATGGACGTCGCGGTCGATGCCCCCTCGACCGGCGAACTCCTCACCACCGTACGCCTGTTGCTGCCACGCGGGTGGTCCAGGGACGCGCGGCGCACGTGGCCCACGCTGTGGATGCTGCACGGCGGAGGCGGCGACCACAAGCAGTACACCGAGTCGTCGCACATCGCCGAGATGGCCGCGGAGCGCGACGTCATCGTCGTGATGCCGGAGACCAGCCCCTGCAGCAGCTACACCGACTGGTACAACGGCGGCCGCGGCGGCACACCGCGCTGGGAGGAGTACCTCACGCGCGATCTGCCCCGGCTCCTGGAGAGCCGCTACCGCGCAGGCACCGAACGCGCAGTGCTCGGGCTGTCGATGGGCGGCGGCGGGGCGCTTTCGCTGGCCGCCCGCAATCCCGGCCACTTCCGGGCCGTCGCGGCGCTTTCGCCGGAGTCGCACACGCTCTACAAGGCACCCGGACTCGGCTTCAGCGGGCCCGACTTCGTGAAGCTCGGCGCTCTCGCGTGCAGCAAGGGCGGGGAGAAGACCGACTGGCGCCGGATCTGGGGCGAGCCCGGGTACCCGTTCGACACCTTCGATCCGGCCGATGTGCGGCAGCGAGCGGTGTGGGCGGCGAGCAATCCGTACGACATCGCCGAAGGACTGCGCGGCACACGCCTCTACCTGACCTACGGCAACGGCGACGGCTCCGCCGGACCCGGCTGGGACTGGAACGGCGGCAACCCGCCGCCGGTGCCCGCCTCGCGGTGCAGCGACCCGACCGCGGCCGGGACCGACGACCTCGGCGTGGAGAAGGCGTTCTGGGCGATGAACAACCTCTTCCGCGCGCGGCTGGCCGGACTCGGCATCCCCGCCGAGGTCTGCTCGGCGACGGGAACGCACAGCTGGCCGTACTGGGACCGCGAGATCCACTACGCACTGCCCATGCTCGTCGGGGCCCTGGACCAGGCCGGATAGCGGCCGCGCCGGGGCCGGAGCCGGGCGCCGCGCGATATCTCCACAATCCTCGCACCGGATCTCCGGCAGCGCGGCGGCGCGCGCCACCCGACTTCGGCTTCGCTGGGAGGACAGCCGGCAGTCCGGCCCGCGCGGGGCGTCCCGCGCAGGCCGGACGCCCCCTCGCCGGCCCCAGGAAGGGATCCGCCATGCGCGTCACGATGATCCTCCCGGCCCTCACCGAGGCCACCGGACCGGCCCGGCGCCCGGTGAAATACGCGCTGTTCCCGCCGCTCGGCCTGGCCACCTTGGCGGGCTACCTCGCCGCAGACGACGAAGTGGCGCTGTACGACGAGCACGTCGAGGCCTTGGACCTGCCCGCGATGCTGGACGCCCGCCCGGACCTGGTGGTGATCCAGCCCTACATAACCTCGGCGCGCCGCGCCTACGCCCTGGCCGACGCGTTCCGTGCGCAGGGCGCCTACGTCGCCCTCGGCGGGCTGCACGTGACCTCGCTGCCGGACGAGGCGGCGGCTCACGCGGACAGCATCTTCCTCGGCCCCGGCGAGGACATATGGCCGGTGTTCCTCAAGGAGTTCCGCGACGGCCATCCCGCACCGCGGTACACGTCCACCACCCGCACCCTCGCCGGACTCCCGCCGATCCGCCGGGACCTGATCAAGCGCGGCCGCTACCTGGTGCCGAACTCGATCGTCGTCTCGCGCGGCTGCCCGCACCACTGCGACTTCTGCTACAAGGACGCCTTCTTCGAGGGCGGCAAGAGCTTCTACACGCAGGCCGTCGACGACGCGCTCGCCGAGATCGAGCGCCTGCCCGGCCGCCACCTGTACTTCCTGGACGACCACCTGCTCGGCAACCGGCGCTTCGCGGAAGCCCTGTTCGACGGCATGCGCGGCATGGGCCGGGTCTGGCAGGCCGCCTCGACGGTCAAGTCGGTGCTGGAACCGGGCCTGCTGGAGCGCGCCCGCGACGCCGGCCTGCGCAGCCTGTTCGTCGGTTTCGAGTCGGTCAACGGCGGCAACCTCCCCGACACCCTCAAGATCCAGAACGTCGGCCGCGACTACAACCGCGTGGTGCGGCGCATCCACGACTGCGGCGTCATGGTCAACGGCAGCTTCGTCTTCGGGCTCGACCACGACCGCCCGGACGTCTTCGCGCGGACCGTCGACTGGGCGGTCGGCGCGGGCGTCGAGACGGCCACCTTCCACATCCTGACCCCGTACCCGGGCACCGGGCAGTTCCGGCGCATGGAGGCCGCCGACCGCATCGTGCACCGCGACTGGGACCTCTACGACACCCGGCACGTCGTCTACCGGCCGCACGGCATGACGCCGCGGCAGCTCGAAGACGGCTACTGGCAGGCGTACCGCGACTTCTACGCCTGGCGGAACATCTACCGCGGCGCGAACGCCCACGACCTGCCCCGCGAAAAGCTGCGGCACCTCGCGTACGCGGGCGGCTGGAAGAAGTTCGAGGGCGCCTGGGACCTGCTGATCCGGCGCGGCCACGTGCTCGACGCGCTGCCGCTGCTGGAGCGCACGCTGACCGCGTTCGGCCGCCACGCCGCGTCCTGACCGGGGTCGGTCCGGACCGGGACGGGCGTGGCGGCGTCCGCGGGGCCCTTGCGGGGAAGCCGGCCCGGGCCTACAGGCCCGGGATACGGCCGTTCCGGAACAGGTCCACGAAGATCGCGTGGTCGGCGCGCGTGCGGGCCGCATAGCCGTGCGCGAACTCGACGATGTGCGCGACGAATTGCTCTTCGTCCGGCTCGATCGCATCGCGGATCGCGTGCTCGGTGGAGAACGGCACGAGCGAGTGCCCGCTGCTGCCCTCGTCGGCGACCGCGTGCATGGTCGCGGTCGCCCGGGCCAGGTACTCGACCACGTCGCGGATGTCGTCGGCCTCGTTGAGTGCGGACCAGTCCAGGTCGTTCGCGTACGGCGAGACCTCGGCGACCAGCTGGCCGATGCCGTCGATGTCGGTGTAGCCGAGCCACGGATCGGCGTCGGCCTGCAGGGCGCGCTGCGAGATCACCGTGCGGTGGCCCTCGTGCGTGAAGTAGGCCCGCACCGCCGGGTCGGTCACGTGCCGGCTGGCGGCAGGGGTCTGGCCCTGCTTCATGTACAGGATCACGTCGTTCTCGAGGGCCTCGGTGTTGCCCTCGATCAGCAGGTTGTACGAGGGCAGCCCGGCGCTGCCGATGCCCACGCCGCGGCGGCCGACCACGTCCTTGACGTCGTACGTCTCGGGCCGCGACCGGGTGGTCTCCGTGGTGGTGGCCAGGTAGCGGCCGAAGGCCTCCAGCACGGTCTTGCGGGTGTCGTCGTCGAGGGCGAACGCACCGCCGGACAGCGCGAAGCGGCGGTCGTAGCCCTCGATCACGGTCTGCTCGTCGAGCAGCCCGACGCGGGTCTGCAGGCGCGCCCGGTGCAGCACGTCGAGCAGCGGGCCGGACGCGGTGGCCAGCGTCACCGCGGTCTGCGCGGCCGCCGGGTCGGTGGTGAGCAGCAGGATCTGGGTGCGGTACGCGCGGGCGTAGGCCGCGACGAGCTCGCCGATCAGGTCGTCGCTGAGCGCCTTGGCGTAGCCGATCAGGGCCAGGCTGGCGGCGAAGCGCTGCACGTCCCAGATGAACGGGCCGACGTAGGCCTCGTCGAAGTCGTTGACGTTGAAGACCAGCTTGCCGTCCGCGTTGAGGTACGTGCCGAAGTTCTCAGCGTGCAGGTCGCCGTGGATCCAGACGCGGCCGGTGCGGTCGTCGATGTACGGGTTGGCCAGGTTGTCGACGTCCGCGTAGTAGAGGCACGCGGTGCCGCGGTAGAAGGCGAACGCCGACGCCGCCATCTTGCGGAACTTCACCCGGAACGCCCCCGGGTCGCCGGCGATGAGCTCGCCGAACGCCCCGCCGAACACGTCGAGGATCCGCGCGCCGCGCTCCTCCTGGTCGATCTGCTCGAACACCCCACCGACTCCTTTGTCGCGCTTGTTGCTGTGCTGCCCTGCTTGCTCCGCAGCATGTCAGGCCGCCGGTAAAGGCCGGATGTGGGCCAGGGGAAGGGCAGGGAAAAGGGGATGGACGGCTGCGGACGGTCCCGGTCGGTCCCGGACGGCAGGAGGCCCGCCGCCCGGGGGGACGGGCGGCGGGCCTGGTGTGCTCAGTTGTCCTGCGCGGGGCGCGGTCAGCCCTTGCCGGTGCCCGTTCCCGAGCCCCAGCCGGTGCCGCTCGGAGCCGTGGTCGCGGTGGGGGCGCCGACGTTCTCCGGAACCGCGCCGTTCCCGGCGCCCTGCGCGGGCGTCGCCTGGCGGGTGGGCAGCGAGCCGGGGACGGCCAGGGACTGCCAGACCGGCGCCGAGGTGATCGCCTGCTGCTGCTCCAGCGTGAGCACCGCCGCCGGGCGGCCGGTGGTGCCGGACTTGTCGGTGGGGGTGCTGGTCGAGTACATGGTCACGCCGAAGCCGTTGGCGAGGCGGAGGTTCGCCGCGTGGGTCCACGCGCCGCGGCCTTCGGAGCCGGCTTTGCCGTCGTCCGTGGTGGCGCTCACCGGGTACTCGCGGTCCTTGCGCAGCTCGATCAGCAGCCCGCCGGCCAGGTCGGCCCGGGAGCAGGTCGCCACCGTGCCCGTGTAGTCGGGGCACTCATAGGCCGCCAGGTCGGAGGTCGGCTTGATCGAGAAGGAGACTTCGCCGGCGCCCTTGCCGTCCGGGTCGAAGACGAAGCTCACGCCGGCCGCGGACTGCATCTTGTGCGGGTTGTCGTCCCACACCGGCTCGTGGAGCTGGACGTTCGTGATGCTGCCGGGCGGCAGCAGCGGCTTGAGGGCCTCCCAGACCTGCTGGGCGGACAGCCGCGGCACGTTCGGAACCGGGGCGGTCGGCGAGGCGACGGTCACGGTCGGCTGCCTCCCGACCGTGGCGGCCGGGCCGCTGCCCCCGTCGGCCGCGGTCAGCGCGAGCGTGCCGCCCGCCGCCGCGACGACGACGGCCAGTGAGGCGCCTACGATCTGCATGCGGCGCACCGCGCGCATCCGGCGGCCGCGGGCGAGGCCGCCCTGGACGAGGCCGGCCGGTGCCTGGACACCGGTCGCGGCGGTGCGCATCGCGTCGGACAGCGCCTCCGCGTCGGGCGCGCCGGCCGTGCCGAGGTGGTCGGAGTTCATCGGTTCACCGTCTCCTGGATGAGTCCGGGGCCTGCATGGGCCCGGGGAGTGAAGGCACGGGGCCGTACGGGACCTGCCGGGCCTGGGTCGGTGGTGCCGGGTCTGTGTCGGGCCCGCCGTACGGCCGTGCCGGCGGTCCGTCCCCGGAAAGTGCGGTGGTGTGCGGGCCCGGTCATCAGGCCGCCGTGAGCAGGTGCAGTTCGCCGCCCAGGACCGTGCGCAGCTTGGCCAGCGCGCGCAGCGAGCGGTTCCGGACCGCCCCGGCGGAGCAGCCCATCTGCTGCGCGGTCTGCTCGACGCTGAGGTCCTCCCAGTACCGCAGCACGAGGACCGCGCGGTCCTTGGGCGGCAGTTCGGCGAGGCCCTTGAGCAGCGTGAGGCGCAGCGCCGGGTCGATCTCGCGGCCCGCCGAGTCCGGCAGGCTGCCGTACGGCTGCTCGGTGCTGCTGCGTCGGCGCCGGTAGGACAGGTAGCTGCGGACCAGGACGGTCCGGGCATAGGCGTCCGGGCTGTCCGCCGAGCGGACCCGGCGCCACGAGCGGTACAGCTTGCCGAGCGTGGTCTGCACGAGGTCTTCCGCCAGGTGCCAGTCGCCGCAGAGCAGCCATGCCGTCCGGAAGAGCTGCGAGCTCCGTGCCGTGGCGAATTCCAGGAATTCGTCAGGGTCTGTTGCCATCTCCCCGCCCTCGTTGCGTGCGTGCGGTGCTTCCACCCGTACCGACGCGGCTCCGCGCGGGCGTGTCACACATTCGGCCGGGATTCTTTTCGCACCGGCTTATCAGGGCGCGACCGGGTGCAGACGTACCCTGGTGCCAGATTGATCACCTTTGATCGAGGAGCGACCGTGGGTACGGATGTCGACCGGGTCTGTGCGCGGACCAGGAGCTGGGTCAGCGAGGCGGTCCGCAAGGTCAATGCGGATGCGAACCGCTCGGCCGACACGCACCTCCTGGTCTACCCGCTGCCTCCCGAGTGGGGCATCGACCTGTACCTGAAGGACGAGTCGACGCACCCGACCGGCAGTCTCAAGCACCGCCTGGCCCGCTCGCTGTTCCTGTACGCGCTGTGCAACGGCTGGATCCGCGAGGGCACCACCGTCATCGAGGCGTCGTCCGGCTCCACCGCGGTCTCCGAGGCGTACTTCGCGCGCATGCTCGGGCTGCCGTTCATCGCCGTGATGAGCAAGCGCACCAGCCCGGAGAAGATCGAGCTGATCGAGTTCTACGGCGGCACCTGCCACCTGGTCGACGACCCGGCCACCGTGTACGACGTCTCGCGCCGCCTGGCCGCCGAGACCGGCGGGCACTACATGGACCAGTTCACCTACGCCGAACGGGCCACCGACTGGCGCGGCAACAACAACATCGCCGAGTCGATCTTCGAGCAGATGGCCCAGGAGCGGCACCCGGTGCCGGCCTGGATCGTGGTGAGCGCGGGCACCGGCGGCACCAGCGCGACCATCGGCCGCTACGTGCACTACCAGTGCCACGACACCTGCCTGATGGTCGTCGACCCCGAGAACTCCGCCTTCTTCGACGGCTGGACGCGCAACGACCCGGCGACCACCGTCAGCGCCGCGTCCCGCATCGAGGGCATCGGCCGCCCGCGCGTCGAGCCGAGCTTCATCCCCGAGGTCGTCGAGCGCATGGTGAAGGTGCCGGACGCCGCGTCCATCGCCGCCATGCGGCACCTGTACCGGCTCACCGGCCACAAGGCCGGCGGCTCGACCGGCACCAACCTGTGGGGGGCGCTCCAACTCGTCGCCGAGATGCGGGCGGCCGGGCGCACCGGGTCGATCGTCACCCTGCTGTGCGACGGCGGTGCCCGCTACGCGCACTCGTACTACTCGGACGACTGGCTCGCCGAACAGGGCCTGGACATCGAGCCGTTCACCGCGGCGATCGAACACCTCCACGACACCGGCGAATGGCGCGAGCCGGCCTCCTGACCCTGCCCGCACCGGAGTTCCGCACCGCGTGACCGGCGACTACGCTCGCGGGACATGAGTGCAAACGTCGTGTACGACAAGCGTGAGCAGTTCGAGAAGATCCAGAGCGGCCTCATGCCCAACGAGCAGATCATCGCCGTCTACGACGCGATCGGCGCGGGCACCGGCTTCATCGGCCTCACCGACCGGCGCGTGATCATCCAGGACAACTCGTTCGTGGGCAAGAAGATCGCCATAACGAGCGTGCCCTACTCCAAGATCAGCAGCGTCAGCATGGTGAGCAACAAGTCCTTCGCGGGCTCGTTCTTCTCGTCCGGCCACATAGCGATCAGCGTCGGCACGCACACCTACCAGGTGGAGTTCCGCGGCGAGGAGAAGAGCCGCCACGTCCACAACGTGATCCTGCACTACATCTCCAGCTGACCCGTCGGCTCAGTCGTCCGACGTGCTTGGCGTGTCCGGCGTTCCCGGAGTGGCGGTCGGGCGGGCTGCGGTCATGCGGTTCAGCAGGCCGGTGAGGTGGCGGCGGTCGTCGGGGGAGAGGGCGGCGAACCACGCGGACTCCCGTTCGGCGTGGGCCGCGAAGGCCTCGGCGACCGCGTCCGTGCCGCGCGGGGTCAGTGCGATCAGGACGGCGCGCTTGTCCTCCGGGGTGCGGCGGCGCTCGACCAGGCCGTCGCGTTCCAGGGTGTGCACCGCGTTGGTGAGCGCGGACCGGGACAGCACGGACAGTTCGGCGAGCCGGGCGGGCTGCGTCGGGCCCAGCACCCACAGCTTGAACATGATGCGGAAGCCGGGCACGGTCCAGCCGCGCGGCCGGTGCACCGTCGACTCCAGGTCGGCGAGCAGCAGGTACGACAGGTGCAGGAGCTGGTAGCCGAGCGCGAAGACGTCCGGGTCGGCGTCCGGGGCCAGGTCGGCGAGCCGGGTGCGGGCGTGCTCGGCGTACCGCACGTCGGGGAGGCGCCCGTCGTCGGGCAGCCCGGCGTCGCCCGGGAGGCCGTCCGTGCCGGGCCGGCCGCCGCCCGCGGGGCCGCGGCCGGATCGGCCGCCGGGCTGCTGCGTGTCGTGCGTCATCGCCCTGCCTCGTGTCGTCGTGCCGCCGGGCCGCGGCGCGGTCCGGCCCGGCGCCCATCCTGCCAACCCTTGCGCAATTCGGGCCGAGGCCCCACCATGAGCAAAATTGTTATGGCCATAACAATGTATTTCGCAACACCGCGCTCACCCCGGAAGCCGAGGAGGACCCGTGCACGTCGTCGTGGCCGGAGGAGGCATCGGCGGGCTCGCCACCGCGCTGTCGCTGCACGCGGCGGGCATACCGGGCGTCACCGTGCTGGAAGCCGCCCCGGAGATCCGCCCGCTCGGCGTCGGCATCAACCTGCTGCCGCACGCCGTCCGCGAGCTGACCGAGCTCGGCCTCGCCGACCGGCTGGCGGGTCTGGGCGTGCGCACCAGCGCGCTGGCCTACTACAGCAGGCACGGGCAGGGCATCTGGTCCGAGCCGCGCGGCGTCGCGGCCGGCTACCGGTGGCCGCAGTACTCGGTGCACCGCGGCAGCCTGCAGATGATGCTGTTCGACGCGGTCCGCGAGCGCCTCGGCGCCGGCGCGGTCCGCACCGGCGCGGCGGTCGCCTCGTACGAAGACCGCGGCGCGGGCGTGCGCGTGCACCTCGCGGACGGCTCGCACGTGGACGGCGACGTGCTGGTCGCCGCCGACGGCATCCGCTCGTCGATCCGCAAGCAGCTGTTCCCGAGCGAGGGTCCGCCGCCGTGGAACGGGCTGGTCCTGTGGCGCGGCACCACGCGCGTCGCGGCGCCGGCGTACCTCGACGGGCGCACCATGATCATGGCGGGCGACGGCACCGAGAAGTTCGTCGCGTACCCGCTCACCGACACCCCCGACGCGGACGGCACGGTCCTGCTCAACTGGATCGCCGAACGCCCGCTCGACACCCCGCCGCCGGCCCCCGGGGACTGGAACCGGCCCGCCGACCAGGCCGAGATCCTGCGGTACTTCGGGCACTGGAAGTTCGACTGGCTGGACGTCCCGGCCGTCATCGCGGCCGCCGACACGGTCTTCGAGTACCCGATGGTGGACCGCGACCCGCTGCCGCGCTGGACGCACGGCCGCACCACGCTGCTCGGCGACGCCGCGCACGCCATGTACCCGATCGGTTCGAACGGCGCCTCGCAGGCGATCCTCGACGCCCGGGTCCTGGCCCACGCGCTGGCCACCTGCGCCACCGCCGAGGAGGGGCTGGCCCGCTACGAGGCCGAGCGCCGCCCCCCGACCACCGCGATCCAGCAGGCCAACCGCGGGCTCGGCCCGGAGGTCGTGATGCGCACGGTCCACGAGCGCGCCCCCGAAGGCTTCGCGGACATCGACGAGGTCCTGTCGCTCGCCGAGCGCGAAGAGGTCGCGGCCGCCTACAAGCGCACCGCGGGCTTCGACCCCGAGACCCTCAACAGCCGCGCCTCGTACGACGCGACGTGGCAGCCCGCGGCGAACGCGGAACCCGGCCCGCAGCCGCAGCCGCAGCCGCAGCCGCAGCCGCCGCGGCCCGGGCTGGAGCCGCTGGCCCGCTTCCGGATCCGCGTCGACCCGATCCTGGACCTCGGCGAGACCCCCTGGGGCGCGCGCCGGATCATCCCGATCGTCGGAGGTTCGTTCGAAGGACCGCGCCTGACCGGCGAGATCCTCTCCGGCGGCGGCGACTGGCAGGTCGTGCACCCGGACGGCGCCGCGGACATCGACACCCGCTACACGCTGCAGACCGCGGACGGGGCGCTCATCCACCTCACCACCACCGGCCTGCGGCACGGGCCGCCCGAGGTCATGGGCCGCCTCGCCCGCGGCGAGGCGGTCGACCCGGCCGAGTACTACTTCCGGCTCTTCCTGCGCTTCGAGACCTCGGACGAGCGCTACGCGTGGCTCAACCGCACGATGGGCGTCGCCGCGGGCATGCGCACGCCCGACGCGGTCGTCTACGACGCGTACACCGTGGCGTAGCCGACTGCCGGTCACCGGTTCCTGCCGGCTCTACTCCCCGGCGGGAATCCGCTCGATGGTCACCGGCGCGGCACTGCCCGGCGCGGGCGCGTCCGGTGCGGCGTCCGGCTCGGGGCCCTCGTCGTCGGCCGCCGCCTCCGGACGCCAGCCGACCATGGCGAGCGCCACAAGCGTGCACACGGTCAGGCCGACCAGCAGCGGCGCCAGCAGATGCGTGCTGTCCGAGCCGGTCATGGCCGCGTCGTGCGCGTGCACTTCCACGGACACCGCGGTCATCCCGGTGTAGTGCATGCCGCCGACCGCCACTCCCATGGCCAGCGCGGCACCGGCCATCGAGCCCAGCGTCCGCACGTTGAGCGCCGCGTACAGCGCAAGCGTCGCGGCGATCACCGCCACGCACACCGACAGCACGACGGTGCTCGGCTCGTACGAGACGTGCCCGCGCATGCGCAGCGCCGCCATGCCCATGTAGTGCATCGTCGCGACCCCGCACCCGGTGACCGCGCCGCCCATCGCCAGGAACCGGAACCGCGAGGCGTCGTGCGCCGCGATGCTCAGGCCCGCGCCGACCACCACGATGGCCACCAGCATGCTGACGAGGGTGAGCACCGCGTCGTAGCGGATCGGGCTGCCCTCGACCGCGAAGCCCAGCATCGCGATGAAGTGCATGGCCCAGATGCCGGTCCCGCCTATCGCGAACGCCCCCAGGACGAACCAGCGGCGGCGCGCCCACCCGTGCGCACCGTGCGCGCGGGTGGTGCACACCAGGCCGAGGACGGACCCGATGCAGGACACCGCGTACGCGGCCACCGGCGTGGTCAGGCCGGCGGAGAATTGGTCGATCTGACCCATGGAAGGGCCCCTTCGGGGACGTCGCAGCGGACGCACGTGATGCGTCCATGAGTTCGAGACGCGGGGCGCGGCGCGGCAGTTCTCGCCGGCCCGTGCTGATCGCGCTAGTTGCCCGGTCAGGCGACGGGGGACATCTCGTCGTCGTGCGCCTTGCGGACCACCAGGACCGCCGCGTCGTCGCGCAGCCGCCCGCCGGTGTGGATGGTGACGTCCGTGATGAGCTCGTTGGCGATACGCTGCGCGCCGTGGTGCCCCCAGCGGATCAGGCGCTCCCCGAACGGGTAGAAGCGGCCTGCGGGGTCCCGGGCCTCGGTGACGCCGTCGGTGACCACCACCAGGACATCACCGGGCACGTAGCTGACCCGGTATTCGGCGTATTCGATGCGGTCGTACAGTCCCGCGGTGCCCAGCGGCGGCGCGTTGATCGGCAGTTCCAGCTCGACCGCGCGGCCGCTGCGCAGGTGCAGCGGCGGGGTGTGGCCGCAGGACAGCATGCGCAGGTGGGTGGGCTCGTCGAAGGCGAACAGCACCGCGGTGGCGAAGCGTTCGTCGGCGGGGCCGGCCCGCTCCTCGTCGATCTGCGCGATGCGCTCTTCGAGGCGGGCGGCGAGACCGGGCAGGCTCGGCTCGTAGTGCGCGGCCTCGCGGAAGCAGGCCATCAGCGTGGCGGCGGTGGTGACGGCACCGATGCCCTTGCCGCGCACGTCGCCCATCAGGACGCGCATGCCGTGCCGCGAGCGGACCACCGCGAACATGTCGCCGCCGACCTTCGTCTCCAGGTCCGCGGGCAGGTAGAGCGCGGAGACTTCGTAGCCGGGCAGGTCGGTGGGTATCGGCTCCAGGACCGTGCGCTGCAGGATGAGGGTGGCCGAACGCGCCTGGCCCAGCTGGATGCTGTGCCGCACGCGGGTGGCCGACGCCCACACGCCGACCACCCCGAGGCCGACCACCACGCCCAGGTGGATGGCTTTGGTGGCGGTGCCGGTGTTCTCGTACTCCATGGTCAGGTACGCCGCGAACACCGCCGCGGCGGCGGCCAGGCGGGCCACCGCCCACGGCGGGCACAGCGCGGCGAACGCGGCCGGGACGATGCCGAGCGCGACCGCGCCCGGTATCTCCGCGTCCACGAAGACGCCGACCAGGAACAGCCCGACGAGGATCGCGTACGCGGCCGCACCGGTCCCGACCGCGGACCGGTTGCGGCTCAGCCAGTCGAGCACGGGCGGCCGCCGCACCGAGCCGGAGGGACGCGGCTGTCTCCGCCCAGCTTCCGGCGTCGGCCGTTCCGCTGACGGTGCGTCATCAGTGCTCAGTCCGAGTTCTTGCCGCGTCACACCGTCACCCTATGTGCTGAACTCCGGGCGCTCGTCAGCCCCCGGCCTCCGCCTTGTCCGACTCCGGTGCGACGGCCTTGCCGCCCGCCGCGCTTGACTTGCCATCAGGCGACTTCATGGTGGCCGCGGCGTCCTTGTCCCTGATCAGCAGGGCGAACGCGATGCCCGCCAAGGCCATCAGCGCCGCGGCTCCGAAGGCCCAGTGGTACGCCGAGTATTCGGGCTGCACGCCCTGCGGGGTGACGGTGAAGACACCGACCCCCGCCAGCACGCTGCCGAGCACTGCGACGCCGACCGCCGCGCCGAGCTGCCGCTGCACGTTGAACAGCGTGGACGCATTGCCCATGCGCTCCATGGGGATTGCCCCGAACGCCGCGGTCTGGGCGGGCATGAAGACATGCGCCAGGAAGATCCCGGTGAGGAACAGGTCGAGGCGCACCCACCACAGGCTGGTGTCCGGGCCGATCCGGGTGAGCAGCGCGATCATGACGGTGGTGCCGGCCAGTCCGGCCGCGGTCAGCCGGCGCGGGCCGATCTTCGGGTAGTACCGGACCACGAGCTGCGTGGCCAGCGTGATGCCGATGGCGGTCGGGAAGGTGGTCAGGCCGCTGTCGGTGGCCTCCAGCCCGCGAGCCCGCTGGATCATGATGGGCAGCACGTAGATCGCGCCCAGGAAGCCCGCCGTGGACGTCACCGTCACCATCGAGCAGGTGAGGAAGAGCCGGTTGCGCATCAGGCTCAGGTCCAGCATCGGGTGCTCGGCGCGCGTCTCGGCCACCACCAGCAGGCCGAGCAGCAGCAGGCCGCCGATGCCGGTGCCGAGGATCAGCGGGGACGTCCAGCCCTCCTGGGCGCCCTCGGTCAGCGCGTACAGCACCGCGGCGAGGCCGCCGCCCGCGAGCAGGAAGCCGGGCACGTCGAACGGGCCGACGTCGGGCTGCTTCTGCTCGCGCAGGAACATCGCACCGAACGCCAGCGCGAAGACCCCGACGGGCAGGTTCAGGTAGAACACCCACTGCCACGACGCGTGGTCGACGATGAGTCCGCCGACGATCGGGCCGAGCGCGGGCGCCAGCGCGGTCGGGACGATGAGCACGCGCGAGGCGCGCATGCGCTCGGCGGGCGGGAACGTCCGCATCATCATCGCCATGCCGACCGGGGTGAGCAGGCCGCCGCCGATGCCCTGCAGCACCCGGAAGCCGACCAGCTGCGGAAGGTCCTGGGCCAGCCCGCACAGCGCGGACGCGGCGGTGAACAGGCCGAGGGCGAAGAGCAGCACGCGCTTCATGCCGAACCGGTCGCCGAGCCAGCCGGCCGCGGATATGCACACCGCGAGGCTCACCAGGTAGCCGACGTTGACCCCGCCGATGGAGTCCGGGGACTCGCCGTACTCGGCGGCGATGGCCGGGATGGCGACGTTGACGATCGTCGAGTCGAGCACGGTCACGAACATCGCGACCACGAAGACGATGCTGACGACGATCTTTTGTTCGAGGCGGCTGGGATGCAGAAGATCTGCGATGCGCATGGGACGGCCCCCGGGCTGTGGCTGATGTGCACGTGTCGACCAGCGCGGAAGCCGCGCCGACGGAAACACGTTCTACCTCAGTGGCGCCGCGTTGTCCGCCCCGAAAGCCGGACCAACCGGACAGGCGGCCGAATCGGGGCGAAGGTCCGTTCGGCCCCCGATATCCGTTCGGTCCCGGGCTGCGCCGGCCCGGTCCGGGGTGCCCGGCACTCAGCCGGTGCCGCGCAGCGGCAGCCCCGCCTTGCGGTAGACCGCATCGATCAGCCGCATCGTCTCGACCGCGTCCGAGGCCGGGGTGGCCGGCTCGGTGCCGTGCCGGATGGCATCCGCGAAGGCCTGCAGCTGGTACTGGTACGTGGACGTCTTGGCGGCCTGCCCGAAGTGCTCGCGGCGCTTGCGGCCGCCGGCCGTGACGGTGAACTTGTGCCGGTAATGCGGCGCGACGTAGTTCATGACCTGCATCTCGCCGCGCTCGCCGACCACCTTGGCGCTGATCCCGAAGACGTGCCGGGACAGCATCGAGCAGCGCACGGTCGCGGTGCCGCCGCCGGGCAGTGCCAGGCGGGCCTCCATGGACCGGTCCACCCGCGGGTCCCGGCGCAGCGTCTCGGCGTGCGCGGAGACCACCTCGATACGGGCCCCGGCGGCGTCCGGCGCGCCCGGGGCGGGCGCCGGGGCGAGGTGGCGCACCGCGTTCACCGCGTAGCAGCCCGCG
Source organism: Yinghuangia soli (assembly GCF_021502675.1). Lineage (GTDB taxonomy): Bacteria > Actinomycetota > Actinomycetes > Streptomycetales > Streptomycetaceae > Yinghuangia > Yinghuangia soli. The sequence continues at coordinate 830,412 of NZ_JAKFHA010000001.1, read as the reverse complement.
TCCATGAGCGAGCCGCCGGCCAGCGCGTAGTTGTAGCGGATGTCACTGAGGACCGGCAGCGGGAAGCACATGGTCGCCGAGATGTGGCGTACCGGGCCGATCTCGTCCTCGTCGAGGATTTCGCGCATGCGCCGGGCCACCGGGTGGTATCGCCAGTGAAAGGCCTCCATGCACACCAGGCCGGTGCGCTTGGCGGCCTCGGCCACGTCCCGGGCCTCGGCCTCGTTGGCCGTCATCGGCTTCTCGCACAGCACGTGCTTGCCCGCCTCCAGGGCCCGGATGGTCCACTCGGCGTGCAGGCCGTTGGGCAGCGGGATGTAGACGGCGTCCAGATCGGGGTCGGCCAGCAGCTCGGCGTAGTCGCGGTGCACGGTGCGGATGCCCTGGCGGCGCGCGAAGGCCTCCGCCTTCTCCGGGTCGCGGGCCGCCACCGCGGCCGCGGTGACCTCCGGGATGAGCCGTGCGGGCCTGGTCAGCGCGGTCGGCGCGATCCGCGCCGCGCCGAGCACACCGATGCGGATCCGGTCCATGGCAGCCCCCCTGGTGGTGTGGCACGTTGCGCGCATCGTAGGGCGCTGCTCGGATGCAAAGAAGGCGTAGAGTAGAGTTCTCTCGACGTCAAGATAAACGTAGGGGCCCCGCCGCCTGGCCGCTCAGGATGCCGACCGGTGGAACCGAGATAGGAGCAGTCGTGTCCGCGAACAGCTTCGACGCCCGCACCACGCTGAACGTGGGTGACGAGTCGTACGAGATCTTCAAGCTGGACAAGGTGGAGGGCAGCGCCCGACTGCCCTACAGCCTCAAGATCCTGCTGGAGAACCTGCTCCGCACGGAGGACGGCGCGAACATCACCGCCGACCACATCCGGGCCCTCGGCGGCTGGGACCCCAACGCGGAGCCCAGCGAGGAGATCCAGTTCACCCCGGCCCGCGTGATCATGCAGGACTTCACCGGCGTGCCGTGCGTGGTCGACCTGGCCACCATGCGCGAGGCGGTCAAGGAGCTGGGCGGCGACCCCGGCAAGATCAACCCGCTGGCGCCGGCCGAGATGGTCATCGACCACTCGGTCATCGCGGACGTCTTCGGCCGCCAGGACGCCTTCGAGATCAACACCGACATCGAGTACGGCCGCAACAAGGAGCGCTACCAGTTCCTGCGCTGGGGCCAGACCGCGTTCAACGAGTTCGCCGTCGTGCCGCCCGGCACCGGCATCGTGCACCAGGTCAACATCGAGCGCCTCGCCCGCACCGTCATGGTCCGCAACGGCCAGGCCTACCCGGACACCTGCGTCGGCACCGACTCGCACACCACCATGGTCAACGGCCTGGGCGTGCTGGGCTGGGGCGTCGGCGGCATCGAGGCCGAGGCCGCGATGCTCGGCCAGCCGGTCTCGATGCTCATCCCGCGCGTCGTCGGCTTCAAGCTGACCGGCAAGCTGCAGCCCGGCGTGACCGCCACCGACCTGGTGCTCACCATCACCGACATGCTGCGCAAGCACGGTGTGGTCGGCAAGTTCGTGGAGTTCTACGGCGAGGGCGTCACCGCGGTGCCGCTGGCCAACCGCGCCACCCTCGGCAACATGTCGCCCGAGTTCGGCTCGACCTGCGCGATCTTCCCGATCGACGGCGAGACCATCAACTACCTGCGCCTGACCGGCCGCTCCGACCAGCAGCTCGCGCTCGTCGAGGCGTACGCCAAGGAGCAGGGCCTCTGGCACGACGCGGCGAGCGAGCCGGAGTACTCCGAGTACATCGAGCTCGACGTCTCGACCGTCGTCCCCTCCATTTCCGGCCCGAAGCGCCCGCAGGACCGCGTCGTCCTGTCCGAGGCCAAGGCCAAGTTCCGCGCCGCGCTGCCGGACTACGTCAAGGACGTCGACGAGGCGGGCAAGGAGTCCTTCCCGGCCTCCGACGCGCCGGCCAACGGCGTGCGCCCGTCGTCCCCGACGACCGTCACCGCCCCCGACGGCAAGACGTACGAGATCGACCACGGCGCGGTCGTGATCGCCTCGATCACCTCCTGCACCAACACCTCGAACCCGTCGGTGATGCTGGGCGCCGCCCTGCTCGCCAAGAAGGCCGTCGAGCGCGGCCTGACCGTCAAGCCGTGGGTCAAGACCACGCTGGCGCCCGGGTCCAAGGTCGTCATGGACTACTACGAGAAGGCCGGCCTCCTCCCGTACATGGAGAAGCTGGGCTTCAACCTGGTCGGCTACGGCTGCGTGACCTGCATCGGCAACTCGGGCCCGCTGCCCGAGGAGGTCTCCGCCGCGATCAACGCCGCGGACCTCGCCGCGGTCTCGGTGCTCTCCGGCAACCGCAACTTCGAGGGCCGGATCAACCCGGACGTCAAGATGAACTACCTGGCCTCGCCGCCGCTGGTCGTGGCCTACGCGATCGCCGGCTCGATGGACCTGGACATCACCACCGAGCCGCTCGGCGTCGACGCCGACGGCAAGGCCGTGTACCTGGCCGACATCTGGCCGTCCGACCAGGAGGTCGCGGACACCGTCGCGTCCTCGATCGACCAGGACATGTTCGCCAAGTCCTACGCCGACGTGTTCGCGGGCGACCACCGCTGGCAGTCGCTCGAGGTGCCGACCGGCGACACCTTCGAGTGGGACCCGAACTCGACCTACGTGCGCAAGCCCACGTACTTCGAGGGCATGACGATGGACCTGACCCCGGTCGCGGACATCGCCGGCGCCCGCGTGCTGGCCAAGCTGGGCGACTCGGTCACCACCGACCACATCTCCCCGGCCGGCAACATCAAGGCCGACAGCCCGGCCGGCAAGTACCTCGCCGACCACGGCGTGGAGCGCAAGGACTTCAACTCGTACGGCTCGCGCCGCGGCAACCACGAGGTGATGATCCGCGGCACGTTCGCGAACATCCGCCTGCGCAACCAGATCGCGCCGGGCACCGAGGGCGGCTTCACGAAGGACTTCACGCAGGCCTCCCAGGCTGCGGACGCGCCGGTGTCGACCATCTACGACGCCTCGGTCAACTACCAGGCCGCGGGCATCCCGCTCGTCGTCCTGGCGGGCAAGGAGTACGGCTCCGGCTCGTCCCGCGACTGGGCTGCCAAGGGCACCTCGCTGCTCGGCGTCAAGGCCGTCATCGCCGAGTCGTACGAGCGCATCCACCGCTCGAACCTGATCGGCATGGGCGTCATCCCGCTGCAGTTCCCGGCCGGCCAGACCGCCGACAGCCTGGGCCTGACCGGCGCCGAGACCTTCGCATTCACCGGTATCGAGGCGCTCAACGAGGGCACCACGCCGAAGACGGTCAAGGTCAGCACCGACACCGGCGTCGAGTTCGACGCGGTCGTCCGCATCGACACGCCGGGCGAGGCGGACTACTACCGCAACGGCGGCATCATGCAGTACGTGCTGCGCTCGCTCGTGGGCAAGTGACCCGCACGCGTTAGCCGTTGAACGAAGGATGGGCCGGTTCCCCGCGGGGGCCGGCCCGTCTTCGTGTGTACGCAAGAGCGTGCTGGTGCTGGTGCTGGTGCTGGTGCTGGTGCGCCGGGCCTAGGTTGCCGCGAGGGCGCGGACCCAGGCTGCCCACTCCTGCTCGAAGGCCAGGATGTCCTGGCCGATGACCGTCTTGAGCAGGCCGGCCAGTTCGTCGCCGCGGGTGGTGTTCACCGCGCCGGCCACGAAGCGCCGCAGCTGGTCGGTGCCGTACCGCTCCGCGATGAACTGCACGGCGAGCGCGCCGGCGTGGTCGCCGGGGAAGGCCCGGCTGTCGGAGAAGTACAGCAGCTGGGTGCCGACCAGGCGGGCGACGAAGAAGTCGGACCCCACCAGCACCCTGGCGCTGTTCGCGACCGCGTCGGGCCGCTCGGCCAGCTCCCAGGCCCGGGCGCGGGCATACCCGGTCACCGCCCACGACGAGCCGTCGCACGTCCGCGTGCAGAGCGGCACGAGCAGCGCCTCCGCGACGGCCTGGCGCAGCGCGGTCGCGGCGACGTCGGGCTGCGCGGCGAACGCCGGGTCGGCGGTGTTCACCACCAGCCGTGCCACGCCGGGCTGCTCGGGCGGGCAGCCGATCGGCCGGTCCTGGGAGAACGACATGACCCGGCAGACGGCCAGGCCCTCGTTTTCCCGCGGGAACGCGTACGTCCGGTCGAACGCCAGGCCGTCCGCGGCCGCGTACACCAGGAACCGCCGACCGGTCGGGCCCGGGCCTTGCCATGCGGCCACCTCGCGGGCCGCGATCGCCTCGGCGGTGTCCGCCCAGGCGCCGGCCCGGCCGCGCTCGGACTCCGGGGCCAGCAGCAGGACATGCGGCCGCGACTCGGCCACCAGCGGCTCCCGGTCCCACGGCGCCGGATTCCCGGCCGCCGGTCCTGAGCCGCCCACGTACACGATCTGCAAGGGCGCCCCGGCCGTCTCGCGCACGATGCGGTACTGGTAGCCCTCGTCGATCGGCGACGGGTCGATGCCCGCCACCTGGTGCCGGAAGGCCACCAGCAGGTTGACCTCCGCGACGTCGCCCGCGGCGGGGGCGCGCGCTTCGGGGACGGCCGGGGCCACGAACTTGGCCACGGTGAGCGGCAGCAGCTGCAGGTTGGCGAACAACTGCCGCCGCTCGGCGAGCACCCCGGACGCGGCGTTCTTGTACGGCGCCATGAAGGTGGCCTCGTCGCGGATGGCCAGGGCCCGCGTCTGCGCGTCGAGCAGGGCCTCCACTTCGGCCTTGGTGATCCGCGGCGGCCCGGTGGGCACGGCCGGCGAGGCGGACACCCCCGCGGCGCGCAGCCCGGCCTCCTGGTCGGCGGCCGCCTTCGCGTCCCCCGCCGCACCGTTCCCCTGGCAGCCGGCCGCCGCGACGGCCGCCAGCGCGGCCCAGAGGGCGCCGGCCCGCAGCGCTTTCCGCCCGCGCCGGAGCCGGTGCGGACCTTGCGAAGTGCCGTACATGCGACCTCGCTTCCCCTGGCCGCGGCGAGCTCGCGCCACCGCGGCCAAGCCAGGCTAAGGCGTGCCGGAACCCCCGGGACACCCTGCCGGTCAGGCCTTCGCCCGGACCCAGGCCGCCCAGTCCTTCTCGAATGCCGCGAGGTCCGTACCGGTGGTGCTCCGGAACAGCGCGGCGAACGCTGCGTCGTCGGGTGTGCCGAATGCCCCGGCGGCCACGGTGTGGGCCTTCTCCGCCCCGAACTTCTCGGTGAGGCGGTGCATCGCGAGTGCGGCGGCATAGCCGTCGGCGTCCAGGCTGAGCACCGAGCTGCCCGACCTGTCCAGGCTGGGCAGCTTGCCGGTGAACTCCCTTTGCTTGAAGAGCTCTTGGACGGTGCCCCGGACCATTCCGTCATCGTTCCCCAGGCCCCAGTCCTGCACCAGGGAGTACCCCTCCAGCACCCACGACGCGCGGCCCTTGCACGTCTCCTTGCACAGCGGGCTGAGGAGTGCGTCGGTCAGCGGGCCGACGAGCGCCTCCGCGGTCGCGGCCGGCTTTCCGGAGAAGTCCACGGTGAGGCGGGGGCTGCCGGCCACGGCAAGAGAGCAGGGCGTCGCCGCTCCGGCGGCCGTCGCGAGCCGGCAGTCGGTCGAGGCGTTCCGCGTGCCCTTCTCACCGCCGAACATCTTGGCGTAGCCGATCCTTTCGGCGGTCCCGTACACCAGGAAGCGGCTTGCGGTCCCGGCCGGGCCGCGCCACGTCGCGACGCCTGCCGCGGCCGCCGTCTCCGCGGTGTCCGCCCAGCCTTCGGCCTTGGCCTGGTCGGCCTTCGCGGCCAGCAGCAGGACATGCGGGCGCGCCACGACGGCCATCTCGCCCTGGTCCCAGGGAGCGGGGTACCCGACACTTCCGCCGCCGCCCTCGGCGTGCGCGATGCGCAGCGGCCCTCCGGGCGCGGTACGCACGATGCGGTACCGGTAGCCCTCCCCGACCGGCACGGCGTCGATCCCGGTGATCCGGTGCATGAACACCACCGGGACCTCGAGCTCGGCGGGCCCGCTCCCTTCCGCGGCCTTGACCTCGGGCGCGGTCGGCGCGGTGAACTCCACGCTGTCGAAAGGCACGAGGCGCAGGTTCGCGAAGGTCCGCCTGCGCTCGGCGAGCACCGCCGCGTCGGCGCCTTCGTACGCCGCCAGGAAGGCCGCCTCGTCGCCCGCCTTCAGCGCCTGCGTCTGGGCGTCGAGCAGCGCCTTCACCTCGGCCTTGGTGATCTGCGCGACCGCACCTTGCGCCCCGGCCGGGGCAGCCGCGGAGCCGGACGGCTTCACATCCTTCGCGTCCTTTGCATCGCCGCCCCCGCACCCCGCGGTGAGCACGGCCAGCGCCGCCACTCCGGCCAGACCGGGCAGCAGCCTCCCGGCGCGCCGCCTGCGGACGGCCCCGGACACGAACAAACCGACAGGCACGACGTTCTCCCTCGAGCGTGCGGGAGTACGCACCCCCACGTTGATTGCCCCGCATGATCAAGAACGCGGTGGCTCCCGCCCCGGGTTGACGCACCGGAAGAGAGAATTCCGCTCGGCCGGGCTGCTCCGCCCAGGCGGCTCGCTGCCGAGTCCGGTCGGTCAGCCGGTCTCCGAGACCCAGGCGGCCCATTGCGCCTGGAAAGCGCTGCGGTCCAGGCCGGTGAGGCGTTTGAGTGCGGCCTCGGTGCGGGCGTCGTCGGCCCAGGCGACCTCGGACACGAACTCCTGCGCCTTGGCGGTGCCGTACTTGGCCACGAGGTACTGGAAGGCGAGCGCGGACGACGCATACGCCACCTCGACGTCCTCTTCGGAGCTCCAGTCCAGGCTCCCCATGTCCGGGAGCTTTCCGGTGTAGGCGCGCGCCTGCAGGAGCGAACGGGCGCTGAGCCGGTGGGTGTTCGGCGCCGCTGCGTACTTCCACGCGAAGGCGGTGGCGAATCCGTAGAGGGCCCAGTCGGGGTCTTCGCACTTGCTGCCGCACAGCGGGCGCAGCATTGCCAGGGCCACGCCGAAGCGCATACCGATGTCGCCCTCTTCGGCGCGGAAACCGGGAGCGCCCGTGTCGAGCACGATCCGGGCGACCCCGCGGTAGCTGTCGGTGCAGGGGCGGTGCCTGCCGCTCATCTCCCACGAGACCCGGCACTCGACAGGCTCGCGCGCGGCGGTGGGGGTGCTCGGGTAGACCGCCAGGAAGTCCTGCCGGTTCGACGCCGCGTACACCAGGAAGCGCTTCCCGATGTCGGACGGCCCCTGCCACGCGGCGACGCTCTCGGCTGCGATGCTCTCGACCCGGTCGGCCCATGCCGCGGCCGCCTTCGCATCGGCCTGCCGGGTCAGCAGGACCACATGGGGGCGTTCCAGCACGGCCAACTCGCCGCCGTCCCAAGGCGACGGGTGGCCGCCCGACTCTCCGGCGCCGACGACCTCGGCGATCCGCAGCGGTGCCCCGGGGGCGGTCCGGGTCAGGCGGTAGCGGTACCACTCGGCGGCGTATGCCGTGTCGACGCCTTCGATCCGGTGGTGGAAAGCGACCGCGACACTTGCCTCGGCGGGGCCGGTCACGGCAGCGGGTTCGTTCACTATGTCCGCGGCGAACTTGGCATCGGAGAAGGGGATTTTCCGCAGATTCGCGAAGGTCCGGCGGCGCTCGGCCGCCATCTCGGCGGGCGCGCCTTCGTACGGTGCGAGGAACGCCGCCTCGTCGCCGGCCGCCAGCGCCCTGCTCTGCTCGGCGAGCAGGGCGTGGACGTCCTCCTTGGAGATCGACCGCTTGGGGGCCGACGGGTCGGCGGGCGACGCGGAAGGCGCGGGGGCGGTGCCGCGGGGCGCGGTGGAAGACGCCGGCTCCGGCCGCGCGTCCTGCTGCGACTCGGCCAACGGGCCGGCCACGGGTACGGCCGCGCAGCCGGAACCCGCCAACACCACCGCGAGCAGCCCGGCTATCGCCGCTGTTCTCCGCCGTGGACTTCCCCCACTGCGCCGCATGCGTCCTCTTCCGCCCCGACGGGGAGGCTCTGCCGCTCCCCGGGACGCGGAAGACTACCGGCCGGCCGCGGCCAAATGATCACTGCGGGGCGGGGGCGTGCCCGAAGGGCGCGGCGCTAGAGGCGCGGGGTCCAGCGGCGGCCGGTGAGGGCTTCTTCCACGAGGGAGACCTCGCGTTCGAGGGCGGCGGCGCGGGAGCCCTCGTATTCGTACATCCGCAGGACCGACTCGACGACGTGCACCTCGACGCGGTCGCGCAGGTCGACGCGGGCGGTGCCGTAGCCGTACCGGGCGGCCTGCAGGGCGGCGGCGACGTGCTGGCGGGCCATCCGGGCGAGCAGTTCGGGGTGCCGGCGCAGGACCTCGTGGCGGCGGTAGCCGGGCGGGACCAGGTCGTACAGCCAGCGCACCGCGGTCTCCTCCCAGCCCTCCACGCCGGGCGGCCGGACGCCGCGCGGCCAGCCGGGGGGAGCGACTCCGTCCTGCCCGCCCGCGGCGCGCTCGAAGCGGCCGGGGCGCTCCCAGGCGGGCCGGGCGGCGGAGTCGGATGCGGAGTCGCTCATATGTTCGATCATGGCACAGGGTCTGCGTATCCGGATACGCAGACCCTGCGGTTTCGTGCGGTCATCCAAATGGGGGTAATTCTGAGTAATTCTGACTATTTATAACTTTTTTCACTCTGACGTGGGCATGGAGGGACTCGGAAAGATCCAAGTGATGCAGGTTCATCCAGGAGGTCCCAGGTGCGGACGGCGCGGACGGTGCTTCGAGGCGTGGCGGCGGGCGCGGCCGCGGCGGTCCTGCTGTTCGGCGCGGCCGCCTGCGGCACGTCCGACGACACCGACAAGGCGGACAAGGCCGGGCAGGCCCAGGGCGGCACCGGGCTGACCGTGGCCCAGGGCTTCAAGGTCGGGCTGCTGCTGCCGGAGAACAAGACGGCCCGGTACGAGCGCTTCGACAAGCCGTTCTTCGAGGCCAGGGTGCGCGACCTGTGCCCCAAATGCGAGGTGCAGTACGCCAACGCCCACCAGCAGGCCGGCACCCAGCAGCAGCAGGCCGAGGCGATGCTCGCCGGCGGCGTGAACGTCCTGGTCCTGGACGCCGTGGACACCAAGGCCGCGGCGGCGACCGTGGCAGCGGCGAAGGCCAAGAACGTCCCGGTCATCGCGTACGACCGGCTCGCCGAGGGCCCGATCTCCGGATACGTCTCCTTCGACAACGAGGCGGTCGGCAAGCTCCAGGGCACCGCTCTGCTCGAAGCGCTCAAGAAGGGCGGCGACCCCAAGCGCGCGCCGATCATCATGGTCCACGGCTCGCCGACGGACCCCAATGCCGGGGAGTACAAGCGCGGCGTGCACCTCGCGCTGGACGGCCAGGTGATCATCGGCCGCGAGTACGACACCCCGGACTGGTCCGGCGACAAGGCCCAGAAGGCCACCGAGCAGGCCATCACCGCGCTCGGCGGCCCCGGCAAGGTCCTCGGGGTCTACGCCGCCAACGACGGCATGGCCGGCGGCTCGATCGCCTCCCTCAAGGCCGCGGGCTTCGCCCCGGTGCCGCCGGTGACCGGGCAGGACGCCGAACTCGCCGCGATCCAGCGGATCGTCGCGGGCGAGCAGTACATGACCGTGTTCAAGCCGTACCAGCCGCAGGCCGAGGCCGCCGCCGAGATGGCGGTCGCCGCGGCGGTCGGCAAGAAGTACGAGGACGCCACCGGCAAGAGGAACAACGGCACGGTCGAGGTCGACGCGACCATCCTGGCGCCGCTCCCGGTGACGAAGGCCGACGTCAAGGCCACCGTCGTGCGGAAGCCCTACTACACGGCCGCGGAGATCTGCACGCCCGAGTACGCGGCCGCCTGCAAGGCCGCCGGCCTGGGCTGACGGCCCGCCGCCCGCCCTGGTGATCTTTCTCGCGTTCGCCGCGGCGGGCCGCTGCCGCATGTGCCGTTCGCGACCGCCCGTACACCCGACTGCGCCGAGGCGAACCAGGAGACGCGTTCCGCGCGTCTAGACTCGATAAGTGCGTTTCCCGCCTGGGGGACGGGCGAGGACCGCGACAGACCGAAGAAGGAGGTACGGGTGGGCCTGCTGGAGAGCATTCGAGGACCCCGTGATCTCAAGGCGCTCTCTCCCGAGCAGCTCACCGTGCTCGCCGGCGAGATCCGCGAATTCCTGGTCGACTCCGTCTCCCGGACCGGCGGCCACCTCGGCCCCAATCTGGGCGTCGTCGAGCTGACCCTGGCGCTGCACCGGGTCTTCGACTCGCCACGCGACAAGATCCTGTGGGACACCGGGCACCAGTCGTACGTCCACAAGATCGTCACCGGCCGGCACGACTTCACCGCGCTCCGCCAGGAGGGCGGCATCTCGGGTTACCCGAGCCAGGCCGAGTCCGAGCACGACATCATCGAGAACTCGCACGCGTCGACCGTGCTGTCCTACGCGGACGGCTTCGCCAAGGCGTACCAGGTCCGCGGCCTCGACGACCGGCACGTGGTGGCGGTCATCGGCGACGGCGCGCTGACCGGCGGCATGGCCTGGGAGGCGCTCAACAACATCGCCGCGGCCAAGGACCGCCCGGTGATCATCGTGGTCAACGACAACGAGCGTTCGTACGCCCCGACCACCGGCGGCCTCGCGAACCACCTCTCCACGCTGCGCACCACGCGCGGCTACGAGCGGTTCCTCGACTGGGGCAAGGGCGTCCTCGGGCGCACCCCGGTGGTCGGCGGCCCGGTGTACGACATCCTGCACGGCGCCAAGAAGGGCCTGAAGGACTTCGTCGCGCCGCAAGGCCTCTTCGAGGACCTGGGCCTGAAGTACATCGGCCCGGTCGACGGCCACGACACCGAGCAGGTCGAGCAGGCGCTGCGCAAGGCCAAGGGCTTCGGCGGCCCGGTCATCGTGCACGCGCTGACCCAGAAGGGCCGCGGGTACGACCCGGCCCGCAACGACGAGGCCGACCAGTTCCACGCGGTCGGCGTGATCAACCCGGAGACCGGCCTGCCGGTCGCCAAGGCCGCCGGTGCGTCGTGGACCTCGGTCTTCGCCGACGAGATGGTCAAGGTCGGCGCCGAGCGGCAGGACGTGGTGGGCATCACCGCGGCCATGCTGATCCCGGTCGGCCTGCACAAGTTCGCGGCCGCGTACCCGGACCGCACCTTCGACGTCGGCATCGCCGAGCAGCACGCCGTCACCTCGGCGGCGGGTCTCGCGATGGGCGGCCTGCACCCGGTGGTCGCGGTCTACGCGACCTTCCTGAACCGCGCGTTCGACCAGGTCCTGATGGACTGCGCGCTGCACAAGTGCGGCGTCACGTTCGTGCTGGACCGGGCCGGCGTGACCGGCGACGACGGGGCCAGCCACAACGGCATGTGGGACATGTCGATCCTGCAGGTCGTGCCCGGCCTGCGGCTCGCCGCGCCGCGCGACGCCGCCCAGGTCCGCGCGCAGCTGCGCGAGGCCCTCGACGTCGACGACGCGCCGACCGTGGTGCGCTTCGCCAAGGGCATCGTCGGCCCCGAGATCGAAGCGGTCGGCCGGATCGGCGGCATGGACGTCCTGCGCCGCACCGGTCCGGAGCGCAACGGCGGCGGCGAGGGCGGCGACGTCCTCATCGTCACCGTCGGCACCATGGCCGAGGCCGGCATCGAGATCGCCGACCGGCTGGCCGACCAGGGCATCGTGTCCACGGTGGTGGACCCGCGCTGGGTCAAGCCGGTCGACCCGGAGCTGCCCGGCCTCGCGGCCCGGCACCGCCTGGTGGTCACCATCGAGAACAACGGCCGCGCGGGCGGCGTCGGCGCGGCCATCGCGCAGTCGCTGCGCGATGCGGGCGTGGACGTCCCGCTGCGCGACTTCGGCATCCCGCAGGAGTTCCTGGACCACGCCAAGCCGGGCGCGATCCTGTCCCGCATCGGGCTCAACGCGCAGGACATCTCCCGCAAGGTCGTCGAAGAGGTCGCCCGCCTGTCCGGCGACCCGGTGACCCCGGAGGACGAGGCAGCCCAGCAGGCTTCCTGACCTGACGGCCTGACGGCCTGACGGCCTGACGGCCTGACGAACAAACGATCGGACGGCCCCCTCCGCTTGTGCGGAGGGGGCCGTCCGCCGTTGCAAAGCCGCAGCCTCCCCGTCACCCGCACGAGCGACCACTCCCCGGAAACTCCCCGACCCCCGTCACCCGTTGTGGCCACACAGGGGGCCCACCCGCTTTGCCTCCACCAGACCCCGTTCTCCACCACCCGTGACCCGCCGCGCGCAGCCGCCCGCGGATTCACTCGTACGCGCTGCGCTCAAATCTGCGTGAGTTCGTACAAATCGGTTAATCATGAGCTGACGCCGAGTGAAGCGGGGGTCAGCCATGACCACGTCCAGTCCCTTCCGGACCAAAACGGTCGAGCAGTCGATCCGCGACACCGAGGATCCGGAGCACGGGCTCAAGCGCGCGCTGTCCGCGCTCGACCTCACCGTGTTCGGCGTCGGCGTCATCATCGGCACCGGCATCTTCGTGCTCACCGGCACCGTCGCGCGCGACACCGCCGGCCCGGCTGTCGCGCTCTCCTTCGTGGTCAGCGGCATCGTGTGCGCGCTCGCGGCGCTCTGCTACGCGGAGTTCGCCTCGACCGTCCCGGTGGCCGGCTCCGCGTACACCTTCGCGTACACCTCGATCGGCGAGCTGCCGGCCTGGATCATCGGCTGGGACCTCATCCTCGAACTGGCCCTGGGCGCCGCGGTCGTGGCGGTCGGCTGGTCCGGCTACGTGCAGTCCCTGCTGGCCTCCGCCGACATCACCCTGCCGAACGCGATCAACGGCGGCACCGACGACGACTGGGGCTTCAACCTCCCCGCCGCGCTCCTGGTCCTCCTCCTCACCCTGATCCTGGTGTACGGCGTCAAGCTCTCCTCGCGCTTCACCGCCGTCATCGTGTTCATCAAGGTCGCCGTCGTCCTCATCGTGATCTTCGCGGGGCTCTTCTTCATCAAGGGCTCGAACTACTCGCCGTTCATCCCGCCGAAGCAGAACCCCGGGGGAGAGGACGACGGCCTCAAGCAGCCCCTCATCGAGTGGATGAGCGGCTTCGAACCCTCGTCCTTCGGCGTGATGGGCATCTTCTTCGGCGCCGCGACCGTCTTCTTCGCCTACATCGGCTTCGACATCGTGGCCAGCGCCGCCGAGGAGACCAAGAAGCCGCAGCGCGACCTGCCCATCGGCATCCTCGGCTCGCTCGCCATCTGCACGGTCCTGTACGTCGCGGTCTCCATCGTCGTCACCGGCATGCAGAAGTACACCGAACTCTCGATCTCCGCCCCGCTGTCCGACGCCTTCAAAGCCGTCGGCCACGGCGGCTGGGCCTGGGTGATCAACGTCGGCGCGGTGGCCGGACTCACCTCGGTCACCATGATCATGCTGCTCGGCCAGAGCCGCGTCTTCTTCGCGATGAGCCGCGACGGCCTGATCCCGCGCTTCTTCAGCGAGACCCACCCGACCTACCGCACCCCGTACCGCTCGACCATCGCGCTCGGCTTCGTGGTGGCCTTCGTCGCGGGCATCATCCCGCTCAAGGAACTCGCCGAACTGGTCAACATCGGCACGCTGTTCGCCTTCGTCGTGGTCTCCATCGGGGTCATCGTCCTGCGCCGCACCCGCCCCGACCTGCCCCGCTCGTTCCGCACCCCGTGGGTCCCGTACCTGCCGATCGCGTCGGTCCTCGCCTGCCTGTGGCTGATGATCAACCTGCCGGTGGAGACCTGGTGGCGGTTCCTGGTGTGGATGGCGCTCGGCTTCGTCATCTACTTCCTCTACAGCCGCAAGCGCAGCCGCCTGAGCATCGTGGAGACGGACCTCCCCGGCATCTCCCCGGTCGTCAACGAGCAACTCCCGCCGCTCCCCGGCGACCGCGACGACAAGAACTGACACACCGCGCGCGCCCCTTCGCCTCCGGTACGACCCGGACGCGAAGGGGCGCGCGGCGTTTCCTCAGCCCGCGGCGGCCGGAACCGGCGCTGTCGCTCGTGCCGCCTCTGCCGCCCCTGCCGGCATCGGAGGCGGCGGCGCGGCGGCTCCGCGGCGGAACTCGCCCGGGCGTACGCCGCGCAGCCGCGTGAACGCCGCGCTGAAGGCGTAGCCGTCGCTGTAGCCGACCTGGCGGGCGATCGCCGCGACGGTGCCGTCGGTACGCCGCAGCAGATCGGCGGCGAGCGACACCCGCCAGCCGGCCAGGTAGGCCATCGGCGGCTCGCCGACCACCTTCGCGAAGCGCTGCGCGAAACCGGCCCGGGACACCCCGACCCGGGCGGCCAGCTCGGCGACCGTCCAGGCATGCGCCGGGTCTTCGTGGATCAGCCGCAGCGCCCGGCCCGCCACCGGGTCGCCGAGTGCCTGGTACCAGGCGGGTGCGTCGGCGCCCTGGGCGTCGAACCAGCAGCGCAGCGACGACACGAGCAGCAGGTCGAGCAGCCGGTCCAGGAAGACCTGCTGGCCGGCGCGTTCGACGCTGATCTCGGCGAGCAGCAGGCTCACGAGCGGATCGTCCGACTCGTCGACGGCCAGGACCGCGACCGGCGGCAGGCCGGCGAGCAGGCGCCCGCTGATGTCGCCGTGCACCTGGTAGCTGCCGGTGATCAGCACGGCGTCCGAGTCGGGGCGGTCGCCCCACGTGCGCGGGCCGAGGGCCGCGGGGCCGGCCAGCTCGCGGCCCAGTTCGTCGGTGCACTGCTCCTCGGCGTGCACGATGACGCGCGGACGCGAGTCGGGGGAGTCCGCGACGGTGAAATGCGCCGGGCCGCGGACGATGGCGGCACTGCCGCTCGGCAGGCGTACCGGCGGGTGGTCGTCGTGCAGCACCCAGCCGGACCCGCGCGGCATGGTGAGCAGCGTCAGCGGCACGCCGTTCGCGAAGCGCACCGCCCACGGCGGATCGACGAGCGAGCGGCAGAAGTGCGCTCCGTGCGCCCGGGTGTCGTAGAGCAGCGAGGCCAGCGCATCCATGGCGGCAGCCTAGACGCAGGCACATCGAATCTGGATGGATGCACATTTCCCGTCCAGGGCCGACCCGGTTGGCTGGAGCCATGAGCAGCCAGCGCCCCACGGTCACCGACACTCACGCCCGCACCCACTCCCACACCGCGTCCGACTCCGCCGAGAAGCCTGCGCCCATCGTCGTTCTCGGCGCCACCGGCAAAACGGGCCGCCGTGTCGTCGAGGCCCTTGCCCGCAAGGGCGTCCCGACCCGCGCGGTCGCGCGCTCGACCACCCCGCTGCGCTTCGCCTGGAACGAGCGCGCGACCTGGTCGCCCGTGCTGACCGGCGCCGCCGCCGTCTACCTCGTCGAGCCGGACGAAGAGCAAGTGCCACTCGCGGAGTTCGTCGCCCAGGCGGTCGAGCACGGGGTACGGCGCCTCGTCCTTCTCTCCGCCCGCAGCCGCGACGCCGTCAACCTCGCGATGAAGGAACCCGCCGAGAGTGCCGTACGCGCCTCCGGCACGGCCTGGACGATCCTGCGGCCGGCCTGGTTCAACCAGAACTTCACCGACCTCCCGCTCTTCGCCGTCCCCCTGGAGCACAGCGGCGAACTGCGCCTGCCGACCGGCGAAGGCCGCGAACCCTTCATCGACATCCGCGACATCGCCGACGTCGCCGCCGAGGCGCTCACCACGGACGGCCACGCCGGCCGCACCTACGAACTGACCGGCCCCGACGACCTGACCTTCGGCGAGGCCCTTGCGCAATACGCCCGCGCCGTGGGCCGCGACCTGCGCTACGTCCCCGTCAGCGAAGCGGAGTACGCCGCCGACTACACCGCAGCGGGTGCCCCCACCGAGGAAGTAGAGCTGGTCAACAGCCTGTTCCGGGTCATCCGCGAAGGCGGCGGCGCGGGCGTCACCGACCACGTACGCGAGGTCCTGGGCCGCGGCCCCCGCCCCTTCGCAGCCTGGCTGGAGACACCGCCAGAGTCCTGACTCCTCCGCGGCACCCGTCCAGGCGGCTACCAGCAGGAGTGCTCAGGGCCGCCCGCTCCGTGGTTCGGGTCGTCACCACAGCAGCGGTCCGCTCAGGGGCCGGCCCACGGCGGGTAGTACCGCAGGTCGCCGGGCAGCGCCGACCAGACGTCCCAGTAGTCGGTGAAGTACTCGCGGCAGGGGTCGGCCTGAGTGCCGTTGCCGGCATGGGCGCTGTGCACGCCGAGCATGGTGATCGTCCCGTTGGCGCGGACTTGGTAGACCGGCGCGCCGGAGTCCCCGCCCCTGGCACAGGCGCCGGTCTTGGTGCCGTACACCATGTTGCGGGCGACCTGGCCGCCGATATCGGCGAAGTTCACGCCGTTGTTCTGCACGGTCCAGCCGCACAGTTCGCCGCTGAAGGAACCACCCGTGCAGTAGGGCCTTCCCGCGGTCGACCGGCTCGGCGCACGAGCCGTGACGACAGCCGTCGAGTCGGAGTCGACGGCTCCCCGGTAGATGTAGTACCCGGCCGCAGGGCCCGAACTGCTGATGGTGATCATGGCGATGTCGCCGCGGAAGTCGGTCTGGCCCGGGAAGAACACGGTGCCGAACCCGGGCGCCCAGTTCTCGCCGGTGTCGCTGTAGACCGCGCCGAACAGCCCTGTGGGCGTCGAGACCCAGGCGCCGTCGAGGCCGCAGTGGCCGGCGGTGATCAGGTACGTGCTGGTTCCTGCCTCCCAGGGGATCCCGGACGTGCAATGACCCGAGCCGACGTTCCCGTGCATGGTGAGCCGCGCGCCGCCACCGAAGTAGTCCGGACCTTCGCTGAGCCGACTCTGGAAGTGCGGACGGCTTCCGGGACCGTTGACGCGCACCGCGACCGCGTCGGGGCCGTAGCGCTTCGCCACTGCCGTCAGGAAGGCATCGCTTGCCTGCTCGACGTCGATGATGACGCGGTTGTTCTCGGCATCGACCTGGGTACGGAAGACGCTGCCCGCATCGGGCACGCCGACGGTGCCGATGGTGATCGCCTCGTCCTTGATGCGCTCCAGGGCGCCGAGGCTGCGCGACACCGTCCGGGCTTCCGCGCCGATGCCCTTGGCGCGCGAAGTCCTTTTGTCCACCATGGACTTGCCGGCCGACTCGACCACGCCGATGCGAACTGCGCCGGATTTCCGGTCGTACCAGGCGTGGCTGAAGTCCTCGGGAGCCGAGGCGGCGAGCTTGCCCGCCTCGGACAGCGTGGCCTCTGCCGCGGCGGGCAGACCAGGCGGGACGAAAACTTCCTTGGCCAGAACCGTCAGGCCGCTGCGGTGCCGGGACTCCCCGTCCGGGCCCGGCACGGCTCCGGCATCGGACTGGAGACCCGACGCGGCCACGGCGAGCGACAACCCCGCCACGAAGACCCACGATCTCCTTCTGCGACGCGACATGCGGTACCTCCTGGAGCGCGAGTCGTGCCTGGGAGTGCAGAGTCCGGTCATGAATCCATAGAGACGCGATGTTTTCAAGAAGCGGACAACCGCTGGGTCGGTGGGCCTGGCGGCAACTCGCTTCCACAGCAAGCTCGTTATGTGGCCATTGGCATGACGGCATCCGGGTATGGCCGCGGACATTACGGCAGGGGCCGGGTACGACCAGTGACAGGCCATAGAAAGTCCTTGGCTGTCGGCAGCGCCTTCCTATGCGGCCCGCCACCCCGATCCGCAGACTTTCAGATGATCGGACTTCCTTTCCTGGCAAGGTAGTTCGCTCCGCAGCGGCTACCGTTTCCGTGTGCTCCGTCGCGTACTCCGGGTGTTGCTCCGGCCGCCTGTCACCGCCTTGCTCCTCGTGTCCGTGGCCGTGGCGACGCACCTGCCGTCGTTTCTCCGCGCCTTCTGGAACCCGGACGAGGGGTTCCTCGCCACCCAGGCGCGGATACTCGGAGCCGGCGCCGACCTGTACAGCGGAGTGGTCGACCGCAAACCGCCGCTGCTCCCGTACCTGTACGCCGCGGTCTTCGGCATCTTCGGCGACGACCGACTCTGGCCGGTCAAGGTCCTCGCCCTGGGCGCGCATGTCCTCACCGCAGTACTGCTCCTCCTCCTCGCCCGCCGCCGCTACGGCCCCACCGCAGGCCTCGCCGCCGGGCTCCTCTACCTCGTTGCCAGCACCGGCCTCTCCCCGCCCGACGCGCACGCCGCCAACTTCGAGGTCTTCATGCTCCCGGCGACCGCGGCGGCCGTACTGCTCGCCGACCGGGGGCGGTACGGGGCCGCCGGAGTGGCCGTCGCCGTCGCCGCGCTGACCAAGCAGTCCGGGGGCGCGGTGCTCATCCCGGTGCTGTGGCTGGCCTGGCGTACCGCGGGCCGGGGCGGCGTATCGCGTGCCCTCGTCGGTACGGCATTGCCGTTCCTCGCGATTGCGCCGCTGTTCGGGGTCGGCCGGTTCCTGTTCTGGGTGGTGACCGGCTCCGGCGGCTACCTCTCCCTCGAAGGCGGCTGGCTCCGCGCGCTGGCCCGGGCGTCCGTGAACCTCGGCATCGTGGTCGCGGCCAGCCTGCCCCTCGTCTGGGCCGCACTCCGCGGACGCCGCCTCCGCGCGGACGCTGACCTGTGGCTATGGCTGGCCGCGTCCTTCATCGCGATCAGCGCAGGCACACGCTTCTTCGGCCACTACTTCCTGCAACTGCTGCCCGCCCTGGTCATGGTGGGCGTGGCCGGCATCGCCCGCGGTGCCTTGCGCTGGCGTACCGCCGCGGTCTACGCGCTGCTCTCCGCCTGCGTGTTCAGCTGGCTGGCCCTCAACTGGCCCGAGTCGCGCCTCCGCCACATCCAGGAAGTCGGGCGCGCCGTACGGGCCGAGACCCACCCCGGCGAACACGTCCTCATCTGGGGCATGAACCCAGCGCTCTACTACTACTCCGAACGCCCGCCCGCGACGCGCTTCCTGACCGCCGGCTTCCTCACCAACTTCTCCGGGGGCCGCCCGGAGAAGTTGGTCACCGAAGAACTTGCCGTACGCGGCGCGTGGGACCAGTTCGCCGCCGACCTCACCCGCACCAGACCCGAGTTGGTCATCGACGACTCCGGCCAGGCCGCGTACCGCCCGGACCGCATCCCCAAGTTCGACGAGTTCCTCCGCGAGAACTACAAGGAGGAATCCCGCAGCGGGCATGTGGTGATCTATCGGCGCATCACCCCGTAGGGCCGGCCCGGCCGACGCCGATCTGCTGAATCACGATGATAGAATTGATTCACGGAGGTGGCTCGCATGGATCTCGGCAAGGTCGGAGAACGGGTCAGGCGCGCCCGAGAGGCTTCCCGCTACACGCAGCGCGAGCTGGCCCCGCTCGCCGGGCTGTCGCAGCCGACTCTTGCCCGCATCGAAGCCGGTACGCGTTCCCGTGTCACGCTGGCGGAGCTGGACCGGATCGCCGAGGTCCTCGAAGTGTCGCTGCGCGAGCTCACCCAAGGCAGCTCAGTGCGCAGCCGGGTCGTCGTCGCCGCGCGCATGGCCGATGTGGACGAAGCCACGCGGGAGGCTGCCCTCGGCGCGGTGGTGGACCTGCTGGTTCTCGACGACCGCATGGACAGAGCCGGTGCGTCGCGAGTGGGTACGGACGAGGCGGGCAGGCGCGACGGTTTGACGACAGCGCCAGTGGATCTCCCGGACAGCGCGCTACCCCCGGAAGACCAGGGTGCGCGGCTGGCCAAGGCGGTTCGTGACAGGCTCGACCTGGCCGGTGCGCCGATCACTGATGCCGCAGAGCTGCTGGAGCGCCTGACCGGTGCGGACACTGCTGTTCTCGACCTGCCGGAAGGCGTGGACGGGTTCTCGGTGGCAGACCCCGAACGCGGGGTCCTGGTAGTGGCGTTGGCCACGAGTTCCTCCCCGGAACGCCAGCGGTTCACCAGCTGCCACGAGCTGGGGCACGTGCTGTTCGGGGACTGTGCGGAGGCTCACCGCACGGACGGTGACTGCACGCCCAAGGAGCGTCGTTGCGACGCCTTTGCCCGGCATCTGCTGGCACCGACGGACGGCATTGCCGCATGGCTCCGCCCGCTCGAAGGCGGTGGGAGCGGAGCCGCAGCGGTACCGGAACCGGACTTGCGTACGTGTGCACTGCTGGCGCGGCATTTTCGTGTGAGCCTCCCCGTCGTGCTCTTCCAATTGCGGGCCATGGGCCTCCTGACCACTGCGCGGGTGCAGGCCCTCCGGGGGCAGACCGGTGCCCAGCTTGCTCAGAGGTTCGGCTGGGGGCCGCAGTATCTGGCGGAACGGGACGCCGCCCTGCGCCCCAAGCCGCCCCGGCGAATCCTGGAGCGGGCTGTGCAGGCGTACACGGAGGGCAGGGTCGGCGTGCGCGTGGTCGCCAGACTCGCGGGGGAGGGCGTCGGCGAGGTCCAAGCGCGCCTGGACGACGCAGGGCTGACCCCGGCACCGCAGCAGGTACGGAGGGCGGCAGTCTCGGACCTGCTCGCCCGTGCGCAGCACAAGGGGTGAGTGCATGGACGAGGGGAACGAGGAGTTATCCGGGGATTCGTGCTGCGTCCTCGACGCTGTCATATGCGTGCATTTCGTCGGCGCGAACCTGCACGGCCTGCTGATCGACGTCCTCGCTGCAGTACAGCTCGTGGTCCTGGTCCCGGAGGAGGTGGTCGGCGAGGTCGCCGGAAAGGGCCGCAAGTACCGGGGGTTGGAGCAGCGTTGGAAGCGCTTGGTTGCGAGCCGTCATGTCCGGGTGCTGCCCAGGGTCGAGTTGGCCACTGGCTTCGCGCGGGTGATCGAAGTAATCGAGGACATCCGCGAAACGGATCTGGAGCAGGCGGTGCGGCAGCACCGGGATCTCGGTGAAGTAGTGGTGGTCGCCCACGCCGTCCACTTGGCCGAACAAGGGGTCGACGTCAAGGTGCTCATCGATGACCACGGCGGGCAGCGCCTGGCCGCACGCTGGGGTCTTGAGGTCCTCGCCATCGAGGACATCCTGACCATGGCCGTGGAACTGGGGTTCTTTCCGAACGCTGCGGACCTGGTCGGCGCGTACGCGAAGCTACGTGCCTTTGGCGACGGGATGCTTCCCTTCGAAAAGAGCGGGCTCAAAGAGACGCATGCCCTGTGGAAGTCTCGGCGTCCGACGGGGTGAGGAAAGGGGACAGGGCGGGACCTGTGCAGGTCGCCGCCCTGTCGGGGGAGTTCGGTGCGGTCTACCAGAGCTGGTCGGTGTAGGTGTCGCGGCCCGGGATCGTCGGGATCCACGGGGCGGCGAAGGTCACCGTGCCGATGCCGCTCGCGTTGATGGTGTCGGCCCACGTACGGAACGAGTCCCAGCTGTCGCGCGGGTCCCCGCCCAGGAAGTACAGCTGCATGCTGCGGGTGGCCGCGTTGGGGTCGCGGGGGACGAAGGCCGGGGCGTCGTCCGAGAGCGGGAGCGCGGTCCAGGCGGCGACCGACTCGACGGCGGAACCGTCCAGGAACTTGGGGAGGTTGGCGTCGAACCAGGTCTCGAGCTCGTCCTGGGAGACGCCCTCGGCGCGCTGCACGGTGAGGGACACGAGGCCCTGGTAGCCGTGGTCGAGGGCGAGCTCCAGCGGGACCGGGTCCTCGTCGCGGTACCAGCGCTTGTCGTGCAGGTACATGCCGGTGTGCGCGTGGATGCGGTTCGGGAAGCCGCGGTCGTTGGAGTAGAGCCAGTTGACCTGCTCGACGGCCCAGGCGTTCCACTCGTCCCACTGGCCCTCGTTGACCCAGTAGACGGCGAGGTACGAGCCCGCGTCGATCGCCGGGACCAGGTCCGACTCGGCGGGGAACCGCAGGTCCTTGAGCTCGCGGGTGGCGACCCAGCGCTTGCCGGCCAGCATGCCGGGGCCGATCATGCAGCCCGCGTAGAAGTGGTCGCGCTCGTACCAGCGGTGGTACTCGACCTCGTGGCCGCGCTCCGGGTCCACCGCGGTGAACAGCATCCCGGTCGTGCGGATCGGGTACTCCTTGAAGCCCATGTTGGTCCTTTGGTCCTTGTCGACGAAGATCCAGGTCGTGTCGGCCTGGCTGACAGTACGTCAGAACTGATGAGGTGTCAGCACTTGCTGACACGCGTTTGGATCACACCGTTCACGCCCGCCACACCGGTCATGAAGCCGCCGCCGCGTCGACCGGCGGCCCGAAGGCCGACCGGCCGGCTTGTCGGCGTGGCGGCCCCGTCACGCCCCCGTTGCGCCCCGTCACGCCCCCCCGTCACGCCCCCGCGTTGCGCAGCTTCGTGGTGCGGTGCTCCGGGTCGGTGTCGATCTTGGGGATGATGTGCTCGCCGAACAGCCGGATCGTGCGCAGCGTGTTCTCCGGGGTGTCGGCGCCCAGGCCGAGTGTCAGCTGGTCAACGCCGGCCGCCTCGTACGCCTTGATGGCCTTGATCGCGGTGTCCGGGTCGCCGACGATCATGGCGCCCGCGTCGGCCGCGAATTCCACCGCCTCGTACGTCAGGTCGGGGATCGTCTCCGGCCAGAACGGAATGCCCTCCGGGTGCGGGAACGTGTCGTGGTACCGGAAGACGTTGCTGGTCAGGTACATCAGCCGCGAGTCGACCGCGGCCTGGTACGCGGCCTCCTTCGTCTCCGCGACGAACCCGGTCGAGGTCACCATGACGTTGTCGTTGACGAACGCGCCGATCGGCTCCGCGTCCACGATCTGCCGCTTGTAGTCGGCGACCGCGCGCTCGGCCTGCTCGACGTCGCCGATCGAGAAACCGAGGACGCCCAGGCCCAGCTTCGCGGCCATCGCGTACGAACTGGGCGAGCCCGCGGCGTACCACATGGCCGGGTGGCCCTTGCCGTACGGCTTGGGCAGGATCTTGCGGGGCGGGAGGGACCAGAAGCGGCCTTCGTAGCCCTCGTACTCGTCCTGCAGGAACATCTTGGGGAACTCGCGGATGACGTCTTCCCAGATGTCCTTGGTCTGGTTCATGTCCTCGATGCCGGGCAGGAAGCCGAGGATCTCGTGGCTGCCCGCGCCGCGGCCGGTGCCGAACTCGAACCGCCCTTGGGAGAGGTGGTCGAGCATCGCGACGCGCTCGGCGACCTTGGCGGGGTGGTTGACCTGCGGCAGCGGGTTGAAGATGCCGCTGCCGATGTGGATCCGCTCGGTCGCGTGCGCGAGGTAGCCGAGCATCACGTCGTTGGCGGACAGGTGCGAGTACTCGTCGAGGAAGTGGTGCTCGCTCAGCCACACGTACTTGAAGCCGGCCTTGTCGGCGGCGATCGCGTACGCCATGTCGTTCATGAGTGCTTCGTGCTCGGCGTTCGGATTGCCGTCGCGCCGGAACTTGGGGTTGTACCCCTGCAGAAAAATGCCGAATTCCATGGGGCTCCCTTGCACGGGCGGGTGGGTGGGGCCTGGCGTGGTGGTTCGGTCGGGGCGGGAGATACCGCGGTCCGCACCGTGCGGACCGCGGCAGAGGCCGGGTGGCTGCGGCTACGGCGTCCAGACTCCGTCCGGGCGGCGCGTCCATCCCG
Organism: Yinghuangia soli; assembly: GCF_021502675.1. Lineage (GTDB taxonomy): Bacteria > Actinomycetota > Actinomycetes > Streptomycetales > Streptomycetaceae > Yinghuangia > Yinghuangia soli. The sequence goes on along the minus strand of NZ_JAKFHA010000001.1, from coordinate 807,058 downwards.
AGGCGGCGTGGGTGCCGCCGTCGACATGCAGCGTCGTCCCGGTCATGAAGCCGGACATCGGCCCGGCCAGGAACACGATCGGCGCGGCGCAGTCGTCCGGCGTACCCAGCCCGAACGGCACCTTGGCTGCGTAGTCGAGCCCGCCGACCGACTCGGCGAGGCCCTCGTCGCCCGGCGTGGGGATGGCGTCCGGGGCGACGCAGTTGACCCGGATCCGGCGGTGCGCCAGCTCCAGCGCGAGCGACTTGGTGAGCTGCTCGACGGCGGCCTTCATCGCCGCGTACACGGCGAAGCCGGGCGCCGCGCGGTGCGCCTCGACGCTGGTCACGTTCACGATCGAGCCGCCGTCGTTCATGAGCGGGACGCCGCTGCGGACCACGTTGGCGACGGTCGTGAAGTTCTCGTCGATCAGCGCCCGCTGCCCCTTCGGGCTGACCTCCAGGAAGGGCGCCCAGAAGCCGCCGCCCGCGTTGTTGACCAGCACGTCCAGGGCGCCGAGCTCGGCGTGCGCGCCCTGCACGAACGCCTCCACCGCCTCCGTGTCGCGGACGTCGAGCGTGCCCGCGTACACCTTGCGGCCGGTCTCCTCGAGCGCCTTGAGCGTGGTGCTCTGGTCCTCCTTGTCGCAGATCGCGACATCGGCGCCGAAGCGCGCCAGGGCCACCGCGGTCGCCGCGCCGATCCCGCGTGCGGCGCCGGTGACGACGGCGACTTTGCCGGTGAGCAGGCTGCTGGACGCATCGAGAACCACGTTCGTACCTCTTCTTGCCGTCGGACCCGCGCGTGCGGGGGCGCACGGCGCTCAGCTCACCATGCCATCTGACGGCGCGTCACTAAAGAGTGATCGGACGCGATTTAGGTCGCGGGACGGCGGGGAGGCGCTGGATTCCGGCGGGCCCGCGACGTACTGTGACGCCGCTTCACCGCCCCCGACCTGCTCGCCGCTCCGTCCTTTGTGAGGTGCCCATGGCCCCGGAACGCCAGCCCGGCCACATCGCTGTCCCCAACCTCGTCGCCCTGTACGCCGAGGGGATCGACGCCGGCGACTTCGACGCGGTCGCCGACCTGCTCGCCGACTGCGTCGTCACCACCGACGCCTCGCCCGACAAGATCGTCGGCCGCGAGGCGATCCACGCCCTGTACGCGACCTGGACCCGCCGCTACGAGGACGGCACGCCGCGTACCAAGCACGTCACCACCAACCTCATCCTCGACATCGACGAGGACGCGGGCACCGCCTCGGCGCGCTCCTACTTCACCGTCCTGCAGGCCACCCCGGACCTCCCGCTGCAGCCCATCATCACCGGCCGCTACCGGGACACCTTCACGCGCGACGCCGGCGGCGCCTGGTCGTTCGCGAGCCGCCACATGGTCACCGAGCAGGCCGGGGACCTTTCGCACCATCTGATGCTGCCGCTGGGCTGACGGCTCCGGCTGACGCCTCCGGCTGGTGCCTCCGGCTGGTGCCTCGAGGCGCCGCCTCTGGGTACCGCTAGACGCCCGGCGCGCCTTCGCCGCCGTCCGCGCTCCCGTCCTCGTCGTCGCCTTCCCCTGCCCCGACCCTTTCCCCTTCCGCTCCCCCCTCCGCTTCCCCTTCGTCTTCGTCGGCGAAGGCTCCGGGCGGGAGGGACGCCAGGACGTCGAGCGCGTTGAGGAAGCCCCGGCGGTCGGCGGGGGAGAGGCGGGCGAGCAGGCGATCCTCGCGTTCCCGGATGCCCGCCCGGATGCTGTCGCGGACCCGCCGCCCCTCCGCGGTCAGCGACAGCAGCCGGGCGCGCCGGTCGGCGGGGTCGGGCTCGCGCCGGATCAGGCCGCGGGCGTCCAGGTCGTCCAGGACGCCGATGATGCGCGTCTTGTCCGCGCCGATCTCGCGGGCCAACGCCGCCTGCGTGCGCACCGGTTCGTCGCCCGCGTCACCCAGGCCGAGGAGCACCACATACGCCCACATCGACGTCCTGTGCGCGCGCAGCACCGGCATCTCGGCGGCCATCAGGTGGCGGCCGAGCGGGACGATCATCGCGGCCAGGTCGCGGCGCGGCGGGTCGGGGGCGTTCGCGGACATGCGCCCGAACATAGCCGTTGACCAATCAGTAAGCACCTGCCTACGGTAAGCAAATGCCTATCAAGCTGGATGCCGTCAAGTGGTACGACGCGCGTACGGTGAAGGCCGGCGTCGCCGTGGTGGAGCAGGTCACCGCCGACGACCTCGACAAACCGACGCCCTGCACCGGCTGGTCGCTCGCCGACCTGCTGGCTCACATGACCGCCCAGCACCGCGGGTTCGCCGCCGCGGCCCGCGGGGACGGCGCCGATCCGCGGCACTGGGCAACGGAACCCCCGAGCATCGCCCAGTACCGCGAAGCCGCCGCCGACGTCTTCGCCGCCTTCGGCGAAGTCACCGACCGCGAGCAGGACTTCATGCTTCCGGAGATCACCTCCGCGATGCCCTTCCCGGCTTGGCAGGCCATCGGGTTCCACTTCATCGACTACGTCGTGCACGCCTGGGACGTCGCCCGCACCCTCGGCCTCCCGCACGCCCCCGAACCCGACATCGCCGAAGCCGCACTGCCCATCGCCCTCGCCGTCCCCGACGGCCCGTCACGCCTCGCCCCGGGCGCGGCATTCGCCCCGCCGCTCCCACCTGTTCCGGCGCGGCCGGCGCCGCGGGGATCTCGGGGGACGTCCGCCGGCACCGCACCCTTCGCCGAGATCCTCCGGGCGCTGGGCCGCAACCCTGCATGGTCGCCGACGAATCGCTGACACACACTCACCACGCCTTGTGCCAAGGTGCGTTCCATGACGGCGAACACCAAGTTCCCCCACCTCTTCGGCCTGGGCAGCAACCCGGCGCTCCCATACGACCTGGCCTTCCGCCTCCTCGGCCACCCGGTCGGGCGGCAGTCGATCGCCGCGTCCTACGCCGGGATCGACGACGTCATGCGCGCCGTCATCCTCGAAGCGGACGAACCTGGGGCGCTGCAGGAACTCGCCGCGAGCCCGCGCACCCCGACCGGCGTCCGCTGGACGCTCGCCTCCCACCCCGACCTTTGGGTCCGCGTCGCGGGGCTGCGCAGCAGCGGTCCGGACGAGCTCCCGGGCTGCGAGACGCCGGACGAACTCGTCGCCCACATCGCCGCCGACCCCGAGGTCCGGAAGCTGGACTATTTGGGGAGAGGCTTCCCGCTCGCCATCAAGATGTCCCGCGCGGTCGACCCGGACCCGGGGGTCCGCGCCGCCATGGCCGGGACCTGGGCCGACCCGCCCGAGGAGCAACGCCGGGCGTTCTTGACCGACCCTGACCTGCGGGTGCGCCTCGCAGCGCTTGGCAATGCGTGGCGCTGGGACATCCCAGCCGACCTCGTCGGCGCGCTGCTGGCTAATCCGGCGACCCGGGTGGCCGTCGCCGGCCGAGTCACGCTCACTCCGGAACAGGCCCGGGAACTCGCGCACGACGAAGACGAGATGGTGCGCCGCGTCGCCGCCGCGTCTTCGCAACTCCAGGATGCGTACCGGCTGCTGCGGAACGACCCCAGTCCACGGGTGCGCCTGGCGCTCCTCACCCAAGAGGAACTGTCGGATGAGCAGCGCGTCGAGATCTGGGAGGAACTCGACGCAGAAGGCCCGCGCCATGACGGCGAGCGCCGGTACCCGGTCAGGGCCGGCGTCGACATGATGTGGGCCCACTCCAGCATGATGGAGTGGCTCCGCACCGCCCCCGTGGAGACCCGCGAGCGCCACGCCCGGTCGCCGCTCTACTTCATCCGTTGCGTCGCGGCCTCCCAGGGAGACCTCTCCCTCGACACGGTCATCGAGATGTTGGCCGAAGCGGACCAGTTCGATGCCCAAGTCATCGCCGTCTGCCATGCCGAACGCCTGCCCGGCCACGTGCTGCGCAAAGTCGTCGAGGCATACGGCGAATCCATGAAGCTCCATCCCCCTCTGACGTCGATGCCGCAATTTCCGGCGGAGGCGTACGACGACTGGATCACCCGCACCAGCCCCGAGGATGCGGAGCTGTACTACTTGGCAGCAAAGAACGGAACGCACGCCGCCGGCATCGCAGAGCAACTCGCCGTCGACGAGTCGTCATCGCTGCGGTCCGCCGCCATCGGCCAGGCGTCCCTCTCGACCAGCACCCTCGAACGCCTGCTCGCCGACGCCGAGCCGTACGTCGCGCAGGCCGCCGCCGCGTCTCCCCGCCTGCCGCTGTCAGCCATGCACAAGATCCTTGCTGACGCCGGTCTCTGACCTCCCTGGCCGCCCATAAAACGTCCGGTTGCGACTTGGTTGCTGTCCCGGCACCGCCCTGGAGTCCCCACCCGCCGTTTGGCATCATGATCGACTCAATCTCGGCGGGGTGGGGAGCATGATGGGGATTCGGCGCGGAATCGGCGGGGTCGCGGCAGTGGCACTGGGGGTCGCGCTGCTGGGGGCGTGCAGCAGCGACGACAAGAAGACGAATACGACACCGCAGGCACAGGACGTCTCCACCCTGGACTGCGCGAACCCGAACATCCCGATGGGCGAGTTCAGGAAGCGCTGCGAGACCCCGGCACCCGGCGCACCCGGCACGCCCGGCACGCCCGGCACGCCGAGCGGGGCACCCTCCGCATCCGCCTCGGCATCGTCGTCCGCAGCACCCTCGGTCGCGAACGTCGGAGACACGCTCAACGTCTCCCACAGCGACCAGGACTTCCAGGTGACGCTGGTTCAGATCGTCGACCCGGCAACGCCGGCGAACGAGTACAGCAAGGCCGACGACGGCGGACGCCTCGTCGCCATCCAGTGGCGCGTCACCAACACCAGCAGCAAGCCCCTCTCCGCGTCGCCCGCGTCGTTCAGCAAGCTGATCGACGACCAGGGCCAGGTCTTCGACTTCTCCATCGGCGGCCGCGCCCAAGGCGTCGAATACCCGGCGATGGTCCAAATCCCCCCGGGCGACTCGCGCCTGGGCTTCGTGACCTACGAAGTCCCCCAGAACACCAAGCTCGTCAAGGTCGAATTCTCCGGCGGCTACGGCAAGCCCAACGCCGAGTGGCGCCTGTCCTGACTCTGCGCGGCGACACTCCTCGGGCCGGGCGCCTCTCGCCCTGCCCGAGGAGTCTGGTCGGCCGCCGGCCGGTGAACTGCTGCTGCGTCCATCGGTCGATCCGAAGTCCCTTTCGGGGGCGGCCTGGTAGGCGAGACTGTGCGACATGCGAAAGCTCGAGGCGCACGAAGTGGCGCTGCACAAGGTGTTCTGCGCCGACTACGACTTCCGGATCCCGCGCTACCAGCGGCCGTACGCATGGGAAGTGGAACAGGCCGAGCAACTGCTCGCCGATCTGGATGACGCGCTGCAGCGGGACGGGGATGAGCCCTACTTCCTGGGCTCCATCGTGCTGGTCAAGGAGGCGGACAAAGCAGCCGCGGAGGTCATCGACGGCCAGCAGCGCCTCACCACGCTGACGATCCTGCTCGCCGTGCTCCGCGACCTGACCGACGACGGCGAACTGCGCGGCGAGTTGGCCCGGATGATCGCCGAACCCGGCAGCAAGATGCTCGCGCTCGAGCCCAAGCCCCGGTTGACGCTTCGCGAGAAGGACTCCGACTTCTTCCGCAAGCACGTCCAGGACGACGGCGCCACGTCTGGACTTGACGCCGTGGACCCGTCCTACGTGCCGACGGACGCGCAGCGCGCGGTCATCGCCAACGCATCGGCGCTGCGCCGACGGCTCGCCACCTGGACGGAGGAGCAGCGGCTGGCGCTGACCCGGATGCTGTCCCAGCGGACATTCCTGGTCATCGTGCGGACGCCGGACCTGGTCAGTGCCCACCGGATCTTCAGCGTCATGAACTCGCGGGGGCTGGACCTGTCTCCCGCGGACATCTTCAAGTCCCTCGTCATCGGCGATCTCGAGGACGACCCCAAGGCCGCGGAGATGTGCGCGGCGCACTGGGAGGACGCCGAGGAAGCACTCGGGCGCGCGGACTTCGCAGACCTGTTCATGCACCTGAGGATGGTCTTCGTCAAGGAACGCGCCAAGGTCGAACTCCTTAAGGAATTCGACGAGTTGGTTCTGAAGAAGAATTACCTTCCGGGGCGGGCGAAGGAGTTCGTCACCGAGGTGCTCGACCCGTACGCCGCGGCGTACGGCGTCATCCGCGACTTCGACTACAGCGCGCCCGCCGGGGCCGAGAAGGTCAACGCCTGGCTGCGCCGCCTGGACCAGCTCGACAACAGCGACTGGATCCCGCCGGCTCTGTGGGCGCTCAAGGAGCACCCGAACGACCCGGTCTGGCTCGACCACTTCTTCCGCGCGCTGGAACGCCTCGCCGCGAGCATGTTCGTCCGCCGCATCTACACGACACCGCGCCTCCAGCGCTACGAGGCCCTGCTCAAGGAACTCGCTGCGGGCCATGGTCTGGATGCGCCGGCCTTCCGGCTCGACGACGAAGAGCGCCAGGCCACCCGCGACCAGCTCGACGGCGACATCTATAGGGAGAAGAAGACCCGCAGGTACGTACTGCTGCGCCTGGACGAGGTCCTGGCCGACGCCTCCGGAGCCGTGTACGTGCACCCGCTGGTGACCGTCGAGCACGTACTGCCGCAGAACCCGACTCCGGGCTCGCAGTGGCTGACGGACTTCACCGACGACGAGCGCGAACTGTGGACGCATCGGCTCGGCAACCTCGTCCTGCTCACCCGGCGCAAGAACTCCGAGGCGCAGAACTACGACTTCACCGTCAAGAAGGCGAAGTACTTCGGCGGCAAGCACGGGACGACCACCTTCGCGCTGACGGGCCAGGTGCTGGCCGCCGAGCAGTGGACCCCCGCCCACCTCAAGGAGCGGCAGGAGTACCTGGTCACGCGCCTGTGCGAGGAATGGGGGCTGTGACCGAACCGGCGCCGTGATCTCCGCCGTCCGCGCCCCGCGGGTGCCAGGCTGGCATCATGGCCGGTCCGACTGAGTGGGGTGGGGAAGTATGACGCGGGTGCGGGGCAGAGCGGCAGGTACCGGGGCAGGGCACCGACGGGCGGGTGGTGTTGCGGCGGTGGCGGCGGGGGTCCTGCTGCTGGCCGGATGTGGCGGGGACGACAAGAAGGCGGGTGCGGGGGCGACGACCCCGGCGGCGTCGGCTCCGGCCGGGACGTCTCCGGCTCCTGGTGCGGGTGCTTCGACGACGGGGGCGGGCGCGTCTGCCACTTCGTCCGCATCCGTGTCTCCGTCCGCGACGACGACGGCTCCGTCGGTGACCGTCACGCCGTTCGTGGGGCCGGCGCGGATCGGGGAGCCCGTGCGCATGCTGGACGGTGCGAAGCAGCCGGTCGAGGTGACGCTGCTCCGCGTGGTCGACCCCGCGCCGCCGCAGAGCGAGTCGACCAAGGCCGAACCGACCGGCCGCCTGGTCGCGCTCGAATGGCGCATCACCAACTTGGGGGCCGAGACGCTGGATGCCTCGCCGTCTGCGGACGTCAAGGTCCACGATGCGCAGGGCAAGGCGTACGACTACTCCATCGGCGGGCAGGCCTTCGGCACGCCGTTCCCCGCGACCGCCCAACTGGCCCCGGGCGAGTCGCGTACCGGTCTGGTGACGTACGAAGTCCCCCTGAACGCCAAGCTCGTCAAGATCCAGCACCGCGGCGGCTTCGACCAGCCCCCGGTGCAGTGGCCGCTGCCGTAGGGCGGCCTGGAGGATCTCCGTGCCGCTCGCGGCGATCGGTGTCGGGCCCTGAGGCTCGGGGTTGCCGAAGGCCGACGTCCACGGTCAGGTTGCTCGCACGCCGCCGGGTTCGAGGAGCAGCCTGCGGCTTCCCGGGGGACGCGTCTTGAGGGCTTCTTGGATGTGTACGACGAGCAACTGAAGTGCCGCAGTCGCGGGCTCGGCGCTCGGGAAGACCTGGACGGCGTCTGCGGCGGTCGCCCGCAGGCGGTCGCCGAGTGAGGCAGGGCTGACTTCCAGGACCATGGGGTCGGGGAGGTCGGTGCCCGCCCAGCGGCTGATTTCGATGGCTTCGCCGCCGGGCCGGGGCGCGGCTGCGCAGTCGTCCGCATTCAAGCGGCGCAGGAGTTCGCCGAACATCCGGGTGTCGTCCATGTGGCGGGTTTCTTGTCGTGGTCGTACGAAATGCCGTAGTCGGCCGGGGCCTTGCCGTGCAACGCGGATGTCGTGGTAGCGAACCGGGCGGTACTCCGCCTTTCGGTGGAGGCCCGTCACACCACGTCGAGGATGAAGAACAGCACGATCGGCACCGCGACGAGCGCGGCAAGGAGGTTCAGCGGCAGGCCCCACGGGCCGAAGAGGGCGAGGCAGACGAGGCCGGACACCGCGGCGGCACCCAGGACGAGGAAGAGCGGCGCGGCCATCCGGGACAGCAGGGAGACGGCCCACGCGGGGGTGCGGACCAGGCCGGACGGCGGCTTCGTGTCGCCGGTCAGCACGTACTTGGCGATGCCGTCCAGGTGCTGGGGTTCGAGGGCCGCGCTGTGGCCCCCGTCGTGGTAGTAGACCTCGGTCTTGGTGGCCGGGTCGTCGTTGAAGCCGTCGACGCCGCCGGTGCCGATATCGCGCATTCTGAAGCCGCGGAGGCCGGCGCACAGGACCGCGACAGGGACATCGCGCGACGCCCGGTCGTTGCGGATCCAGCCCACCTGCCCCTGGTCGATGCGCTCTGTCCAGCCGTAGGACGGCGGCAGGACGCTCCCGGTCAGCAGCACGCGCTGGAAGCGCATGCCCGGGATCCGCTTGAGGCTGTGCCCGAGCAGGTAGGTGCCGTTGCTGTGGCCGACGAAGTGGAACGTCGCCTTCGGGTTCCTGGCGAGTTGTTCGGCGTACATGTCCTCGAGCCAGCCGATGTACTTGCGGCGGGTGATCGGAAGGACGAATTTGCGTGCCGAGAAGCGGCCGTAGGTCGCCGCCACCACCTCGGTGTCCGGATCCTGCGCCTTGAGGAGCTCCTTCAGGTCCTTCACCCAGGTGGTGTTGCCCGCGCGGATGCCGTGCAGCAGTATCACGACGCGCTTCTCCGGCTTGCCGATCTCCGGGATGACGGCGGTGGGGCGCGGGGTGGTGAACGCCTCGGCGATGAGCCGGAACCGGGTCTCGGGGTCCGGTGCGAGGTCCACCTGCAGCAGGTTGTTGTGGGTGGCACCGGCGAGGGGCACTTCTTCGCCGGTGGGGAAGGCGCGTACGTCGCTGCTGTCGTCGTCGGTGACGAGGTTGTCCTCGGTGCCGAGGAACTGCCGGATCAGCGGCGGGTGGTCCAGGGCATTGATCTCGCGGATCCACGAGATGCGCAGGTTGGTGATGAAGTCCGAGCCGCGCAGAAGGTCGTGCACCAGCCAGCGCCGGAGCACCGGCAGGACCCGCGCGGACCACGCCGCTGCGGGTAGCCACCACGCCCGGTGCCGCGACACGTCGACGCCCCGGTTGAGGCTCGCGAAGAGCACGATGCGGTCGACCTTCGCCGCCCACGGCCGACGCCCGGTGGGCCCGTTCGCGCCGAGGGCGTCCAAGTACGCCTGGCGCAGGACGAGTCCGCCCATGCTGTGGCCGACCAGCACCACGTCGCCGTAGTCGCCGGTCGTCCAGAGCTCGTGGATGTGCGCCCCGACGGCCTTGGCCAGATCCTTGACGGAACCGGGCTTGTAGCTGCGGCCGCCGTGCGGCACGACCCTGTAGTCGCAGTCCGCTGCGCTGTACCCGTCCAGCTCGGCCAGCCGCTTCTGCAGATCGGTCCACGCTTCCGTACGGCCGGTGATCGCCGGTACGAAGACGACAAGTCGCCGCGCCACGGTGCCCCCTTTCCCGCGCCTGACGGCACCCACCGCGTGCCGCCTTGCCGATCAGGGTGGCATCCGCGCGGGGGAGGCGTCGGCATTTCCCCGAACCGGGCAAGTCGTCGGCTCGGCCGCCCTGTTCGGATCATCCGACCATCGGATCGGAGCTGCGGGCGTCCCCCGAAAGGGACGCCTGCGCGCGGCGGTTCCGGTCGGCTCAGGCCTCGGGGGCGAGGGAGGTTTCGCCTTCCCAGGTGGACAGGCCGAGGTGCGAGCGGATTTCGGCCGGGGGTTCCCAGAAGGCGCGGACGGAGTCGACGAGGCCTTCGTCGTTCACGCGCCAGAGTTCGATGCTGTCGACCCACGCGGGCTTGCCGGCCACGGAGCCGTGGTTGCGCATGTGGACCTGGGCCTCGCGGCCGCAGGCGATGATGAGGACCGGTTCGAGGATCCAGGTCTTGGTGGGGGTGAAGGACTTGTCCCAGGCCTGGACGGACATGACGTCGCGGCCGATGCCGGCGACGGTGCCGGGCGGGTCTTCGTAGCGGACGTCGTCGGCGAGGATCTTGAGCCAGGAGTCTTTGTCCTGGTTGTTCCAGTGGCGGACGTGGGCGAGCACGGCTTCGCGGGCGGCCGCGGCGAGGTCTTTCGCGTCATCTGTCACGCCGTCAGATGTAGCCCGCGCCGGTGCAAGTATCAATGGCGAGCGGTAGGGCGGATTCCGTTTGCGGCGCCTTTTGTGATCTTGCCTGGCCCGGGCAGCGGTCAGGTGCCTGCGGTGACGCCGGCGGCGCGGCGGGCTTCCGAGCGGCGGGCCAGGGGGTCGGCCGCGGCGAGGGCGACGCCTGCGACGGCGGACGCTCCGGCGAGGGCGACGATGGCGGCGCGGGTGCGGGGGAGGCCGTCCCAGTGGCGGCGGGTGATGAGGGTGTCGCCGAGGTCGGCGCCCGCGGAGGCCAGGGCCCAGGTCGTGAAGCCGCGGCCGGTGAGGGCGGAGACGGCGGTGCCCGCGCCGAGGGCGATGTCGCGTACGCCCAGGGCCTTGGCGAAGACGGTGCCGCCCGGGTTCTCGACGTCGCGGCCGACCCAGGGGCGGGAGGCGACGGGCGGGGCGGTGATCGCCAGGACGCCGAGGGCGACCCGGGCCGCGCCCCAGGCAGCGGAGGCTTGGCGGACGCGCAGCGGCCATTCGCTTCGGTTCATCGCCTCATCATGCCTGGTGGGAGGGGGAGGAGTGGGCGGGGATGGCAATGGTGGGTGCAAATCGGCTGGCTGAAGGCCCCCTTGGTCCAAGAACGCGTGGGGTGGGATGGGGGTTCCGGGTCGGTAGGGTCCGCGCATGTTCGAGTCCCACGGGTGAGTTCCTCGGTAGGGTCCGCGCATGTTCGAGTACCACGGGTGGGTTCATGTGCTGGAGAGCGCGGGCGCCGAGGACGAGGATGACGGGCGGCTCCAGGGCATCGCCGCGGAGCTTCGGGACCGCATCCGGGAGATCGACAGCCCCTACCTTCTGGATCTGCGCTGGATGAACGGCGAGCTGTTTGTGCACTTCGGCGGGATGCCGAACCACCGGCATGCGGGTGTCATCGCCTTTTTCGGCGAGGTCGGGCGCCGAGCGCCGGGGTCATACGGCCTGCTGCATGTGCACGACGACGAGTGGCGCGGACACGAGAACGAATTCCGGGTGTTCAGGATGGTGCGGGGGAGCGTGGCCGAGTGTCCGGATGCGCTGCTGTCGCCCTGTATCCCGCTGCTGGAGGACCCCTTCCCCGCCACGGACTGAGCTCGGCGGGCCGCCGCGAGCCCCGCGCACGGCGAAGGCGCCGCCCCCTTGCCGAAGGGTGGCGGCGTGCCTTTTGCGCTGTCCGGGTGGTCGGGCCTTTCGAGTGGTCGGCTGGTGAGCATTGTCGGAAGGTGGACCTTGTGGCGGCAGATCTCGGTGATGCGCAACGTGCCCGTCGGGCTTGCGGGTGAGGGACGGTGGCGGGCGTGGATGATCCGGTCACCGCGGCCTTGGAGGAGTTGCACGGCCGGCTGGCCGTGCTGCGGGACGGTGAGGTCGCGGCGTACATCCCGCAGCTTGCACTGGCCGATCCGGATGCCTTCGGGCTGGCACTGTGCAGCATGGCCGGGCACCGGTACCAGGCCGGGGAGGCCGATCTGCCGTTCACCATCCAGTCGGTGTCCAAGCCGTTCGTGTACGCCTTGGCCGTGGGCGACCTGGGACCGCAGGAGATGCTCCGGCGCGTGGGGGCCGAGCCGAGCGGCGACTCGTTCAACGCCGTCAGCCTGGAGCCGGGCACCGGTCGACCGGCCAATCCGATGGTCAACGCCGGGGCGATCGCCACGACGGCCTTGGTGCGGGCCGAGAGCCCGGCGGAGAGGTTCGGGCGCATTCTGCGGGTGCTGTCGGCTTTCGCCGGACGGGAGTTGGACGTCGACGAGGACGTCTACGCCAGCGAGGCCCGGACCGGGGACCGCAATCGGGCCCTGGCGTACCTGATGCGCTCGGCCGGTTCCCTGGACGGCGACCCGGACGAGGCGGTCGACGTCTACTTCCGCCAGTGCGCCGTCCGCGTCACCGCGGCCGATCTGGCGGTCATGGCCGCCACCCTCGCCGGCGGCGGCCGCAACCCGGTCAGCGGCGAGCAGGTCGTCGCCGAGCCGGACGCGGTCAGGACCCTGGCGATCATGGCTACCTGCGGGATGTACGACGGGGCCGGGCAGTGGTTGCTCGATGTCGGCCTGCCGGCCAAGAGCGGGGTCGCGGGCGGTTTGATCGCGTGCAGTCCCGGGCGTTTCGGCGTCGCCGTCTACAGTCCCCCGCTGAACCAGGCCGGGAATCCGGTGCGGGGTGTGGCGGCCCTCACCGAGATGTCGGCCCGCTTCGGGCTGCACTTGATGCACAAGTCCGGGGTCCATGCGGCGACCGTGACCGGTGCGCAGCGGATCGAGCGGGGCGGCCGGAGCATCGCGGTCGTCAGCGCCCAGGGGACGCTGGAGTTCACCGAGATGGAGGCGGTTCTGCGGGCGGTCCGGGAGGTCACGCCGCCGGTTCCGGGCTGGGTGCTGCTGGATCTGACCGCGGTGACGGGTGTCGTGGCGGGCCAGGCCACCGCGTTGGCAGCGGTTCTGGCCGACCTTGCCGCCCGCGGACACCATGTCGCGGTCGCCGCGCAGCAGACGTTCCTGGCAGTGGCCCGGGACCGTCCAGTGCCCTGGAGGAGGTTCACGACCCGCGATCAGGCCTTGGCCTGGTGCGAACTGGGCGAGCCGGGGGAGCCAGGGGAACTGGGAGAGCCGGGGGAGCTGGGAGAGCCGGGGGAGCCAGGAGTCCCGTAGCAGGGGTGTCGCGCGGGTTGCCGCCGGCGCGCGCTGTCCCGCATGACGCGCATCGCCGCAACGGCGAAGGCGCCGCCCCCTTGCCGGAGGGGGCGGCGCCTTCGTGTCCCGCGGTGATGCTGCCGGAGCGGATCGGTTCGGCCCGGTCAAGATCATTCAGGACCGGTCCGATCCGCTCAGGACGTTCAGACCGAGGCCACGCCCGGGTCCAGGAAGCGCTTGCCGGTGACCTTCTCCGACACGCCCGCGCGGTCCAGGTACGGCGTGATGCCGCCCAGGTGGAACGGCCAGCCCGCACCGGTGATCATGCACAGGTCGATGTCCTGCGGAGCCTGGACGACGCCCTCGTCGAGCATGAGGCGGATCTCGGTGGCCAGCGCCGCGAGCGCGCGCTCGCGGACCTGCTCGGAGGTGAGCGGCGCGGAGCCGACCTCCATGAGCGCGGCGACCTCCGGGTCGACCTCGGGGGCGCCGGACGCCCAGGTCAGGAACGAGCGCTTGCCCGCCTTGACCACGCGCTCCAGGTTCTCCGAGACGCCGAAGCGCTCCGGGAACGCGGCGTTCAGGGTGCCCGCCACGTGGGCCGCGACCGCCGGGCCGACGAGTTCGAGGAGCACCATCGGGGACATCGGCAGGCCCAGCGGCTGCAGGGCCTTGTCGGCGACCTCGATCGGGGTGCCCTCGTCGACGGCCGCGAGGACCTCGCCGAGGAAGCGGGTCAGGATGCGGTTGACCACGAAGGCCGGCGCGTCCTTGACCAGCACCGCGGTCTTCTTCAGCTGCTTGGCGACGCCGAACGCGGTGGCGAGCGACGCGTCGTCGGTCTGCTCCGCGCGCACGACCTCGAGCAGCGGAAGCACCGCGACCGGGTTGAAGAAGTGGAAGCCGACGACCCGCTCCGGGTGGTTCAGCTTCGACGCCATCTCGGTGACCGACAGCGAGGAGGTGTTGGTGGCCAGGATGCAGGTGTCCGAGACGACGGCCTCGACCTCGGCGAACACCTGCTGCTTGACCGACATCTCCTCGAAGACGGCCTCGATGACGAAGTCCGCGTCCGCGAACGCGTCCTTCGACAGCGAGCCGGAGACCAGGGCCTTGTAGCGGTTGGCCGCGTCCGGGCTCAGGCGCTTCTTCGCGAGCTGCTTGTCGATCTCGGCGTGCACGTAGCCGACGCCCTTGTCCACGCGCTCCTGGTCGATGTCTGTCAGCACGACCGGCACACCCAGGCGGCGCGCGAAGAGGAGGGCGAGCTGCGAGGCCATCAGGCCCGCACCGACCACGCCGACCTTGGTCACCGGGCGGGCCAGCGCGCGGTCCGGAGCCCCGGCCGGGCGCTTGGCGCGCTTCTGGATCAGGTCGAACGAGTAGAGCCCGGCGCGCAGTTCGTCGCCCATGATGAGGTCCGCGAGGGCCTCGTCCTCGAGCGCGAAGCCGGCATCGACGTCGCCGCTGCGGGCCGCGTCGATGATCTCCAGCGCGCGGTACGGGGCCGGCGAGGCGCCCGACACCTTCATGTCGGCGATGAACTTGCCGGTCGCGATGGCGTTGTCCCAGCCCTCGCCGCGGTCGAACTCGGGCCGCTCGACCACGATGTCGCCGGACAGCACGCGCGAGGCCCAGCGCAGCGACTCGGCGATGAAGTCCGCCGGGTCGAGCAGCACGTCGGCGATGCCGAGCTCGAACGCCTTGGGGCCGTTCAGCTGCTTGTTCTGGTTCAGCGCGTTCTCGATGACGACCGTGATCGCCTTCTCGGGGCCGATCAGGTTGGGGAGCAGCGTGCAGCCGCCCCAGCCCGGCACCAGGCCGAGGAAGCACTCCGGCAGCGAGAGGGCCGGCACCGCGGACGAGATCGTCCGGTACGTGCACGCGAGGCCGATCTCGACGCCGCCGCCCATCGCCGCGCCGTTGTAGAACGCGAAGGTCGGCACCGAGAGGTTCCGCAGGCGGCGGAACGCGTCGTGCCCGGCCTGGCCGATGGCCAGCGCCTGGTCCCGGTTCTTGATGACGCCGACGCCCTTGAGGTCGGCGCCCACCGCGAAGATGAACGGCTTGCCGGTCACACCCGCGGCGACGATCTCGCCGGCCGCGGCGTACGCCTCGACCTGGTCGAGCGCCGCGCCCAGCTCGGCGAGACCCGCCGGGCCGAACGTGGTCGGCTTGGTGTGGTCGAACCCGTTGTCCATCGTGATCAGCGCGAACTTGCCCGCGCCGTACGGGAGGTCGAGAAGCCGCACCGGGAAGTGGGTGACGAGTTCGTCGGGGAAGATCTCCTCGGCGAGCTGCTTGAGGTCCGTCACTTGTCGCCCTCCCAGTGGGGGTTCTCCCAGATGACCGTTCCGCCCATGCCGAGGCCGATGCACATCGACGTCAGGCCGTAGCGGACCTCGGGGTGCTCCTCGAACTGCCGCGCCAGCTGCGTCATCAGACGCACGCCGGACGAGGCCAGCGGGTGGCCGAACGCGATGGCGCCGCCGTACTTGTTGACCCGCGGGTCGTCGTCGGCGATGCCGTAGTGGTCCAGGAACGACAGGACCTGCACCGCGAACGCCTCGTTCAGCTCGAACAGGCCGATGTCGTCGATGGTCAGGCCGGCGCGCTCCAGCGCCTTCTCGGTGGCCGGCACCGGGCCGATGCCCATGACCTCCGGCTCCACACCCGCGAACGCGTACTGCACCAGGCGCATCTTGACCGGCAGGCCGAGCTCGCGCGCGGTCTCCTCGGACGCCAGGATCGCGGCGGTCGCGCCGTCGTTCAGGCCCGCGGCGTTGCCCGCGGTGACCCGGCCGCGGACCCGGAACGGGGTCTTCAGCGCGGCGAGGTTCTCCAGCGTGGTGCCGGGGCGCGGCGGCTCGTCCTCGGTGGCCAGGCCGTAGCCCTTCTCCGCGGAGCGCACCGCGACCGGGACCAGGTCCGGCTGGATCTTGCCGTCGGCGTACGCCTTCGCGGCCTTGTCCTGGCTGCCGACCGCGAACGCGTCGGCGCGCTCCTTGGTCAGCTGCGGGAACCGGTCGTGGATGTTCTCCGCGGTCATGCCCATGCTCAGCGCGGACATGTCGACCAGCTTCTCCGCGATGATGCGCGGGTTCGGGTCGGCCTGCTCGCCCATCGGGTGGCGGCCCATGTGCTCCACGCCGCCCGCGATGGCGATGTCCAGCGCGCCCAGCGCGATGCCGCCGGCCACGTTGGTGACCGCGGTCATGGCGCCCGCGCACATGCGGTCGACCGAGTAGCCCGGGACGGTGTTCGGCAGGCCGGACAGGAGAGCCGTGGTGCGGCCGATGGTCAGACCCTGGTCGCCGATCTGCGTGGTGGCCGCGATTGCGACCTCGTCCACCTTCTCGCCCGGCAGCTGCGGGTTGCGGCGCAGCAGCTCGCGGATGCAGGCGATGACCAGGTCGTCGGCGCGGGTCTCGTGGTAGATGCCCTTGGGGCCGGCCTTGCCGAAGGGGGTTCGGACACCGTCGACGAAGACGACGTCCCTGGGGTGACGAGACACAGTGGCAGCACTCCTCGTGGAAGGGTTACGGGCACATGCTACTCATGAGTAACCAGATCGCCTAGGGGGCTGTTCCCGCCCGGGCCGGACGCTCGGTCCTGTCGGCCTGCCAGGCGTCCGGGCCGTCGCCGCGGCGGCGCAGCCAGAAGTAGACGGGCAGGCCCAGGACCAGTGCGGCCAGCCCCTTCCACACCGTCTCCCAGCCCGAGCCGTAGATCGCCCAGGCCGAGTACGCGGCGGCCAGCACCGCGATGGCCGTGTACTTCGCGAAGGCCGAGCCCGGGAACTGCGACCGGTCGGCGCGCATCACCTTCAGCAGTGCCAGCGCGGTCATGCCGTACGGGATCAGCGAGGACAGCGTGGCGATCAGGATGATCTCCTTGAACTGGCCGGCCAGCCCGCTGTTCGCGGTCATCAGGATCAGCACGGTCACCAGCACGTTCGAGAACACCAGGCCGTACGCCGGGGAGCCGTGCCGGTTCACCGCGCCGAACCGCTTCGGGAACAGCCCGTCCCGGGCCAGGGCCATCGGCACCTGCCCCTGCAGCATCACCCAGCCCGACATCGCCCCCAGGCACGCGATCAGCCCGCCCGCGGCCACGATCGAGCCGCCCGCCTTGCCCACGATCACCTCGGCGGCGTCCGCGAACGGCGCGCTGGACGACTCCAGCTGCCCGGCCGGCACCAGCGTCATCACCACGAACGTGCTCAGCACGTAGACCGCGGACGCCACGCTCACGCCCAGGATCGTGGAGCGCGGGATGGTGCGCCGCGGGTCCTTCACGTCGCCGGCCGGCACCGTGGCCGACTCCATGCCGATGAACGCCCACAGCGTGAGCGCCGCCGCGGCCGTGATGCCCTGGAACGCCGAGCCGCCGGTCGGGTTGAACTCCGGCACCGCGCCGCGGTCCAGGAAGAACAGCCCGACCACCGCGATGCCCACCAGCGGGATCAGCTTGAGCGCGGTGGTCAGTATCGCGACGAAGCCCGCGTCCTTCACGCCGCGCACGTTCAGGTACGTCGCCGCCCACGACAGGGCGACCGCCACCAGCGCGGAGGACAGCGCCCGGCCTTCGAGCGCGGGCACGAAATAGGCCAGGTAGCCCACCGCGGCGATCGCGATCGCCGCATTGCCCACCCAGACCGCGATCCAGTAGCCCCAGCCGATCATGAAGCCGGTGAAGCGGCCGAACGTGCGCTCCACATAGGCGTACGGGCCGCCGGTGTGCGGCTGCAGCCGGGCGAACCGCCCGAACACGAGCGCGAGGAGCAGCGCCCCCGCGCAGGTGAAGCACCACGCCACGATCGCCAGTCCGCCGTACGGCGCCAGCGTGCCGGGGAGCAGGAAGACGCCCGAGCCGATCATGTTGCCGATCACCAGCGCGGTGCAGGCCAGGAGGCCGAGGCTGCCGCGGGCGGGCCGCGGGCCCTCCGGCCGCGGTCTGCCGGAGTCGGAGTCGGGATCAGGATCGGGACCGGGCTCGGCCTCGGTCCCTGGGTCCGAGATGGTCACGGTGCCGCACTCCCGTTTCGGATGCTCGCCGGGCGGAGGGGGATTCCACCCACGTCGCGAGGACGGGTACGACTCTATATGGATAGAACAGGGCAACTCGGGGCGTAAGACACGTACGGCAGGGACGAAAGTCCTGTTGCCCAAGGGCACGGGCAGGGGGAGGGGCAGGGGCACGGCAGTGTCCGTGGCCGGGCCGGGGGGGGGGGGCGCCCCCCCCCGGGGGGGGGCGGGCGCCCGGGGGGGGCGCCG
>NZ_JAKFHA010000001.1:618399-788687 GCF_021502675.1 Yinghuangia soli | reverse complement strand
CCACGGGCACGGGCTGGGGGAGGGGCAGGGGCCCGGCTGGGGCCGTGGCCGGGCCGCGCCCCCTGCCCGTCGGCAGAGGGCGCGGCCCGGGCCGTTACGCGATCACCTGGTACGCGCGGATCACCGTCACCACCGCGCTGTTCCCGGCTGCGTCCGTCCCCGAGATGCGCAGCGAGACATAGCCCGGAGCGGCGACCCCCGGCACGTTCAGCACCTGGTTGTTCGGCCCGAAGCCGGCCACCTGGGTCCAGGTCTGCCCGTCGTTCGTGGACATCTCCGCCTTGGCCGTGGCCAGGCTCACGTAGCCGTTGCCGAAGCCCGGCTGCGTCTCGAACGGCACCAGGCACATGAGCGGCGTGCCGGTCTTCACCCGGTTGTAGTCGTCGAGCGTGTCCGCACCGCAGATCGTGCGCGGCGCCATGATCGGCAGCGCGGCGGCCTGCGTGCCGGGGGTCGTGGACGTGCCGAACGTCCACGTGGCCCGGACCCGCGGGGAGAGGGTGGAGTAGGCCGTCGTCCGGGATATGTCCGCGTCGACCGTCACGGTGCTCGTCCCGGGCGGCAGCGCGACCTGCATGCCCGCGCCCTGGGTCCAGGGCTGCACGGCGAGTTGCTGCGTCCCGGCTCGGACGGTCACCTTCGAGGACGCGTCCACCGGGCTCAGCGTCTTGCCGCCGCCCCACGAGTCGCCGAAGAAGTCCACCGCCCCGGTGCGCCAGAAGTCGTCGGCGTGGCGCCCCGGTTGCCCGAACGTCAGGACGTCGCCGATGCGCGTGCCGACGGTCTGCGGCAGCACCGGGCCGACCACGGCCGCGCCGCGCACCTGCGACGTGGACGAACCCGGGCTGTAGGACTGGAAGTTGCGGTCCAGCATCGTGTTCGGCTCGCCGCCCGCCGCCTGGATCGAGAACAACGTCCCCCAGGAGATGTCCGGTGCCGCGGTCAGGTATTCGTCGACCCGGTACGGCACGGTGACCGGCGTCGGGAAGCTGATCCGCATCGGCACGCCCTTGTACGCCGCGTCGTGCCCGAGCATCCCGCCGCCGCTCGGCGCCACGCCCTGCGCCTTGTAGCGCCCGGCCAGATGCGCACTGCCGGCCTTCGTGGCCGCGACGCCCGGCACCGACGGCACACCGTTCTCGCGCGCGTCCAGCACCTCGTACCGGTACGGGCTCGACGCGGTCCCGTTCGTCCACGTGGTGCGGTTCAAGTACGTCAGCCCCGGCGCGGCGACCGGCATCACGCGGTTCGTGTGCAGCCCGCCGGTGGCCGACGTGGTGCTGCCCCGGCCGCCGAACCACAGCACCTCGCCGAACGACGGGTGCCGTGCGACGACCGTCTGCGACTCGATCGCGGCGCCCGCGGTGTCCACGGTCACGCCCATCGGCTTCATCTGCCGCGCGTCCACGGTCCAGGCCACCGGGCCCGCCCCCATCGACACCGTGCGGAACGCGAAGTCGAATGCGGTCGTCGCACCGCCCGCGTCCTTCGCGGTCAGCACCGCGCGGGCCAGGTAGTCGAACCCGTCGAGCATGCACGGATCCGCACCCGCGGCGTCCGGCGTGCAGTCCAGCGCACCGTCGACCAGGGTGAAGTTCCGGTACAGGTTGTTGCGGCCGCTGTGCAACAGCACGGTGCCCGAGGCGGGTTGGCCGTTGCGGTCGAGCGCGGTCAGGGTGAGCCGGTGCTTGGCGGGCGCGATGTGCACGGAGACCGGGAAGACGCTGCGTACCTTGCCCGCGGTGTCGGTCGCGGTGACCACCGCCACGTACGTGCCGGGCGGTGCGAGGTCGCCGCGGACCGTGACATCGGCCTTGTACGCCGCACCGGCCGCGAGAGTGGCCTGCGCGGCGGTCATCGCGACCAGGCCCGCGGGCGCGGCGGTGCCCTGCTCGGTGTAGGCCTGCACGCCGAAGTTCAGCGCGGCCGCGGAAGTGCCGCCGTTGAACAGCGTGGTGCCGTTCTGCACGGACTGGCCCGCCGGGTGCGGTGCGGGCACGTTCACCTGGCCCACGAGGTACGGCACGATGTCGCGCTGCAGCGCAGCCCCGATGTCGAGATGCCCCGCGCCCTGCTCGAACACCGTCAGACCGGGCATCGGACGGGCCGACGCGGTCAGCGCGCCCTTGATGTACAGGCTCGCCCAGGACGGGTGCTGCTGCTTGATGAGCGCGGCCGCCCCCGCCGCCACCGGGGTGGCCATCGAAGTGCCGTTCGCCGACGTGTAGTACTGGTCCACCGGGATGCCCATGCCGGTGCCCGCGGCCCGGCCGGCGACGGTGTTGGTGCCGGGCGTGACCAGGTCGGGCTTCGCGAGGTTGTCGAACTTCGTCGGGCCGCGGCCGGAGAACGACGCGATCCCGTCGCCGCCCCGGCCCGCGCCGACGGTCAGCGCCGCGGCCGCGGTACCCGGCGACGTGACCGTGCGGGCGCTCGGCCCGTCGTTGCCCGCGGCGACCACGAACAGCGTCCCCGCGAACAGCGCATAGGAGTTGATGGCGGAGACGATCGGGTCGTCCTTCTGGGCCGGGCCGCCGATGCTGAGGTTGACGATGTGCGCGCCCTGCGTCTGCACCGCCCACTCGATGCCCGCCAGGATCGCCGACTGGGGGCAGCCGGAGTTGCAGATCCGGCCCTGCACGAGCTTGGCTCCGGGCGCGATGCCCTTGTGCCGGCCGCCCGACGCGGCACCGCTGCCCGCGATGATCGTGGAGACGTGCGTGCCGTGGCCGTTCGTGTCGACGATGCCCGCGCCGGTGAAGTCCTTGGCCGCGATCACCACGCCCTGCAGGTCCGGGTGCGTCGGGTCGTACCCCGTGTCGAGCACCGCGACGACGGCCCCCGCACCCGTGTAGCCGGCCGCGGCCGCGGGAGCGGCGTTCACCAGTTTGTCGATCGCGGCGTCCTGCAGCTCGGCCTTGCCGTCCGGCCACAGCTTCGCGGCCTTGCCGCCGCCGAGCGGCGCCCGCGGGTCGCGCTGCCGCGCCGGCGGCTCCGCGCCCACGAGTTCCTGCCACGTACGGGCGGCCTGGGACTTGTCCACGGTCAGCGCGTCGGTGTCGATGCGCGCGAACGACCGGCTCTTCGCCATGCCCCGCGGCGGCGCCGCATCGGCCGCGACACCGGCCGGCCGCCGGGCCAGCACCGGCAGGACCGCGGTACTGGCGTCGTCGTAGCCCCACGCGATGAGTTGCGTGACGTCGAAGAACCCCGGGGCGATCTTCCCGGCGGCCACGGCCGCGACCGCGTCCGCGGGGAGCACGGCGATGCCGCGCTCGTCGTCGACCACGGTGAACGCCACATCCTGGCGCCCGGGCCCCGGCGCGACCTGGGCGGTCCGCCGTCCGCCGACCGTGCGCACGGTGACCTTGTCGCCGGTGATGAGCGTGACGGTCGCATCGCGGACCGGGTCCGCGGCGGGGCGGTCCCCGCTCAGGACGCCGAGCGACGACACCACCGCGGGGTCCGGCGCGCCCGGCGGCGCGGGGTCCGCGGCCAGTGCGGGTAACGGCGCCGCCAGCAGGGCCAGGAAGCCGGCGGCCGCCCCAGCGGCCTTCGTCCGACCGGATATTCGCATGTGCTTCCTCTCGCCCGGGCACCGAACGTGCCGGGGACGTTCCGGGAACGTGCAGGGAAGCGGCGCACCGAGCCCGCCCGGGCACCGCCGTGAGGTCTGTGCGTGGGGCAAGGTGACGCAGGTGGAGCAGGCGCTGCGACAGCGCGCCAGCAATCTGACATACAGTCAGTTCGGCTACAAGACGGAGGGGTTGGCGCCGCGCGACGCGGACCTTCCGGTGGGCGGAGCGCACGCATCCGCGGCTTTTCGCCGGTCGGAACACGCGAACATGCGCCGCACGAACGGGGCACGGTCCGCTTCGAATCAGCGGCCGGATCAGCGCTCCGGGTCAGCGGGCCGGCGTCGAGGAGTAGTCGAGCGGGTAGGTCACGCCCGCCATGATGTCCGGCTTGCTCACTGTGTTCCCGCTCGGCGGGATGTGGATGAAGTCCATGCTGATGTTCGTGTCGACCCAGCCGGTGATCTTCTCGCCGGGGACGTCGTCGAGGTAGCGGCTCTTGCCTTCCTGCACGATGGCTCCGTAGCCGGGCCGGACGTTCACCTTCCAGCGGTTCTCGCGCACGCACGGCACCAGCGCCCCGCCGTCGGTGGTCCGCCAGACCGGTCCCACGGCGTCCGTCCTGGGCTTGACGGTGAGTTCGTTGGAGAGCCCCTGGCTCCGCTCCTCGGCGATGTACTCGGCGATCTTGGACTCCTCGTCGAGGAGGTTCGGTCCCCATTGGCCGGGTTCGAGCCGGCGGGCGCCGCGCTGCTCGATGAGCGCTGCGCAGGTGCCCGCCGGGTCGGCGGCCAGACCGCTGCCGCCCGCGGCCGCGTCGATCGTCTCCGCGGTGCCCTTGTCCTTGCGGATGCCGGGGAGGATCAGGCCCTCTTGGACATGCGAGAGCATGGCCAGCTTCCACACCGGCTCGGCCGCGGTCTTGCGGAACACCGCGAAGATTTCGGTGCCGTCGCTGTCGCGGCCGCTCACCGCGAACCAGTTGTCCCCGCCGGGCGCCGGAGCGGGCCGCAGGACCTCGGGGGACCGGAGCGTGCCGATGAGGGGGCCGTCCAGTCGGAACCTCGGCTTCGCCAGCCGCCAACTCGCCTTGACCAGCGACAGCATGGGATCGGCCAGAAGCTTGGCCGCGGCGGCCTCGTCGAGCCCGCCGGACGGGGTGGCCGCCGAGATGTCCACCCTGGCGAGGATCGCCAGCGCCTCGGCATCCGACGGCGATCCGGCAGGCGAGGGCGAAGCGGTGGCCGACGGGCTCTTGGTGCCGTCCGGCTTGCGGGTCGCGGGTCCCGGTGCGGCGGACGCCTCCGGGACGGCCGTGGCGGTGCGCTCCGCCGACGCCGCCTCGACCGCCTTGCCGGCCGGGCCGCCGAGACCGCAGCCGGACAGTGTGAGAGTGAGCACGGCGGCGACGGCCGTACCTGCGGCGGTGAACGTGCGCCGGTGCATGGAATCCCCCCGTGACCTGGTCGGATGGGGATCTTCGCACGGCCGTCCGAACCGGGAGTGAGCGGGGGCCGAGTAGCGGCCGGGCGCGGCCGGGGGCGGGGTTGCCCATTCTTTACTGAGCTCTGGTGACCCCATGGGGTGCCGCTGACAGAATTCAGCGAAGGCTTGGCTTACTTAGCCTCGCCTTACCTTAATTTCGCTTTTCCTGTCCCCGCTGGAGCGTTCCCATGCCTGCCGTCCGCCGTTCGTTCGCCGTCATAGCCGGGACCGCCGTCCTGGCCGTTCCGGCCCTCGCCGCGTGCAGCAGCGACTCCGGCGGCGGCGACGCCGTCAAGGTCGTCGCGAGCGACAAGAAGTGCGAGGTCGCCAAGACCGAGTGGGCGCCGGGCAAGAACACCCTGAAGGTGTCCAACAAGGGCAGCCAGGTCACCGAGGTGTACGTCTACGCCCAGGGCGACCGCATCGTGACCGAGCGGGAGAACATCGGCCCCGGTACCTCGGTCGAGATCACCTTCGACATCAAGGCCGGCGACTACGAGGTCGCCTGCAAGCCCGGCATGAAGGGCGACGGCATCCGGCAGACCGTCAAGGTGTCCGGCGTCGCCTCGGAGAAGCCGCTCGACCCGCGCCTGGCCAAGGCGGTCGCGGACTACCGCGCCTACGTGCAGGCCCAGGTCGACAACGGCCTGCCGCTGGTCGAGCAGTTCGCCGCCGCGGTCAAGGCCGGCGACACCGCCAAGGCCAAGGACCTGTACGCGAAGTCCCGCTACGGCTGGGAGAGCATCGAGCCGGTCGCGGAGAGCTTCGGCGACCTCGACCCCAAGATGGACGTGCGCGAGGCCGACCTGGAGCCGAACCAGGAGTTCACCGGCTGGCACCGCCTCGAGAAGACGCTCTGGACCACCGGCACCCTCACCGCCGAGGACGGCAAGTACGCCGACCAGCTGCTGGCCGACTACAAGGACCTGCAGGCCAAGGTCGGCACCGCCGAGATCACCCCGACCTCGATCGCCAACGGCGCCAAGGAACTCCTCGACGAGGTCGCGACCGGCAAGGTCACCGGCGAGGAAGAGGCGTTCAGCCACACCGACCTGGTCGACTTCGACGGCAACGTGGTCGGCGCCAAGAAGGCGTTCGAGCTGCTCAAGCCGGTCGTCCAGGAGAAGGACGCGGCGCTGGCCACGCAGCTCGCCGCCGAGTTCGCCAAGATCGAGGCCGAACTGGCCAAGTACAAGAAGGGCGACGGCTACGTCTCCTACGAGACGGTCGGCGAGCCGCAGCGCAAGGAGCTGTCGGACGCCGTCAACGCCCTCGCCGAGCCGCTGTCCAAGCTCGCCGCCGCGGTCGCCCAGTAGCCGGACACCACCGGCAGCGCCCGTACGCCAAGAACCGGGGACCGCAGGCACGGCACCGTCTGCCTGCGGTCCCCGCCCGCGCGTCCGGGACCCGAAGCCCCGAAGGGAGTACCCGATGACCGGAGAGCCGGAGAACACGGACGCCGCGGCCGAGCCGACCAGCGGACCGGCGGCCGAGCCGACGAGCGAGCAGGCAAGCGAGCAGGCAAGCGAGCCGAAGGACAAGCCGACGGATGAACCGAAGGCCGAGCCCGCGGACGAGACATCCGCCCAGACCCAGGCCCAGGCCCCGGCCGGCGAGGCCGCCGAGGCGGACGACCGCTCCGGCGGGGTCAGCCGCCGTGCGCTCATCGGCTGGACCGGCGGCGCGCTCGCGGTCGGGGCCGGCGCGGCCGGCGGTGTGGCCGCTGCCGTGACCACCGCCGACGACGGGCCCGCCGCGAACCGGGTGACCACCGAGGCGGTGCCCTTCGAGGGCGAGCACCAGGCGGGCATCAGCACGCCTGTCCAGGACCGCCTGCACTTCGTCGCGTTCGACGTGGTCACCGACGACCGCGCCAAGCTCGTCCGGCTCCTGCAGCAGTGGACCGCCGCGGCCCGGGCCATGACGCAGGGTCAGGCGGTCGGCAAGGGCGCCGTCGACGGCATCCCGGAGGCCCCGCCGGACGACACCGGCGAGGCGATCGGCCTGCCCGCCGCCAACCTGACGCTCACCATCGGCTTCGGCCCCTCGCTGTTCGTCAAGGACAACAAGGACCGGTTCGGCATCGCGGCCAAGCGCCCGGTCGCCCTCGCCGAACTGCCGCCGTTCCCCGCGGACAACCTCGACCCGGCCCGCTCCGGCGGCGACATCTGCATCCAGGCGTGCGCGGACGACCCGCAGGTCGCCGTGCACGCCATCCGCAACCTGGCGCGCATCGGCTTCGGCACGGTCGCGGTGCGGTGGTCGCAGCTGGGCTTCGGCAAGACGTCCTCGACGACCCCGCACGCGCAGACCCCGCGCAACCTCTTCGGCTTCAAGGACGGCACCCGCAACATCGCGGGCGACGACACCAAGCGGCTCGACGAGCATGTGTGGGCCCGCGCCGAGGACGGCGCCGACTGGATGGCCGGCGGCTCGTACCTGGTGGCCCGCCGGATCCGCATGCACATCGAGACGTGGGACCGCACCCCGCTCGGCGAGCAGGAGGACATCATCGGCCGCAACAAGGGCGAAGGCGCCCCGTTCGGCGCCGCCGCGGAGCACGACGACGTGCCGCTCAAGGCACTCAAGGAGGACGCGCACGTCCGCCTGTCGCACCCGGACAGCAACGACGGCGTGACCATCCTGCGCCGCGGCTACTCCTTCGTGGACGGCTCGGACGGGCTCGGGCGCCTCGACGCCGGCCTGTTCTTCCTCGCCTACCAGCGCGACCCGCGCCGCGGGTTCGTCCCGCTGCAGCAGAAGCTCGCCGCGCAGGACTCCCTGAACGAGTACATCCAGCACGTCGGGTCCGCGCTGTTCGCGTGCCCGCCCGGGGTGCGGGCCGCGGACGACTACTGGGGCAGGGCGCTGTTCGCCTGACCGCCGGCCGCGGGCGCGGCCGACGAAGTGGACGAAGTGGATGAAGACGAGGGCGGGGCTGCGGCGGCGGCCCCGCCCTTCGGCTTGTGGAACAGGAAGATCGCCATGACCGGGACCAGGTAGGCGGTCCACACGATGCACTGGGCGACCGACGGGTTCGGCTGGAAGTTGAAGACGCCCTTGAGCAGCGTCCCGTACCAGCTGGCCGGCTCGATGGTCTCGGACACGTCGAAGGCCCGGTCGTTCAGGCCCGGCAGGAACTCGGCCTCCTGCAGGTCGTGCACTCCGTACGCGAGCACGCCCGCCGCGACCACGATCAGGGCCCCGCCGGTCCACGTGAAGAACCGCGCCAGGTTCAGCCGCACCGCGCCCTTGTAGAAGAAGTACGCGAAGACCACCGCGGTGGCGATGCCCAGCGCGACGCCGATCAGCGGGTCGGTGCCGTCCTCGGTGGCGCGCACCGCGGTCCACACGAACAGCGCGGTCTCCAGGCCCTCGCGGCCCACCGCCAGGAATGCGGTCAGCACCAGCGCGCCGGTGCCCATCGCGAGGGCGGCGTCCAACTTGCCGTGCAGCTCCGCCTTCAGGTGCCGCGCGGTCTTGCGCATCCAGAAGACCATCCAGGTCACCAGGACCACCGCGACGATCGACAGCGTGCCGCCGAACAGCTCCTGCTGCTCGAAGGTCATCTCGGCCGAGGTGAACTCCAGGAACGCGCCGAACCCGAGGCTCAGCGCCACCGCGACCGCCACGCCGCCCCACACCGGCGGCAGCCGGTCGCTGCGCCCGCTCTTGACCAGGTAAGCCACGAGGATGCTGACCACGAGGGCGGCTTCGAGGCCCTCACGCAGGCCTATCAGGTAGTTGGCGAACACCGCGGTACTCCTCGGCGCACCGGGTCGGCGCGCATGCAGACAGGTGCAATGGTGGGGTGGAAATTAGGCAAGCCTCACCAAAGCACCGCCGGGGATCGCGCGTCAATGCGCAAAGCCCCGCCAGGCCGTGACGCCACGTCAAATGTTCGGAAAGCCGAGACCAAGAGGACGTAGGGCCGGTGCGGCAAGGCGGTTCCGCCGCTCGTCGGCGCCCTGCGCGCGCAAACGCCGCGGCCCGGCGGTTCGAGGCCGCCGGGCCGTATGCGGGTTGCGGACGTGACGCTATGACTCGGGGCTTCCGTTGGCGCTCGGGCCGTGCGCGGCGATGCGCAGGAAGGCGCCGGACAGGGCCGGCGCGGTCAGGCGGATCTGCCATTCGCGGGCCCCCTGCGCCCGCAGCGCCGCGGCGACCGCATCCGCCGACGGAGCCGACGGCGGCGTCCACGACAGCCTGCGGACCGCGTCCGGGGCGAGGAGGTTCTCGGTGGGCAGGCCGTGCTCGTCGGCGATGGCCGCGACCGCCGTCTTGGCGGCCGTCAGGCGCTCGGCCGCGGCCGGGTCCTTGTCGCCCCACGCGCGCGCCGGCGGCGGCCCCTCGTGCGGCAGCGTGGACGGCGGCAGCCGGTCGTCCGGCACCGCGCGCCCCGCCTCGATGGCGGCCAGCCACGCGGCCGCCTGGCGGCGGCTGTCCCGGCCGGT
The DNA here is from genome assembly GCF_021502675.1 of Yinghuangia soli. Lineage (GTDB taxonomy): Bacteria > Actinomycetota > Actinomycetes > Streptomycetales > Streptomycetaceae > Yinghuangia > Yinghuangia soli. The sequence continues at coordinate 779,173 of NZ_JAKFHA010000001.1, read as the reverse complement.
GAAGCCGGGCAGCGCCATCAGCGCGGACACCGAAGCGGGCCCGGCCAGCGCGGCCTCGACGATCGCGGTGTCCGGGATCACCCGGCCGGGCGACACGTCCTTGGTCCGGGCGATCTTGTCGCGGGCCTCCCACAGCGCCCGCACGATCGCCAGCTGGCGGCGCCGGCGTACCCGGTGCAGCCCGGACGTGCGGCGCCACGGGTCCACCCGCGGCGAAGGCGGCGGCGCCGCGGCGATGGCCGCGAACTCCTCCAGCGCCCAGTCCAGCTTGCCCTGCTCGGCCAGCACCTCTTCGAGCCGGTCGCGCAGCTCGACCAGCACCTCGACGTCGAGCGCGGCATAGCGCAGCCACGGCTCGGGCAGCGGGCGCGTCGACCAGTCGACCGCCGAGTGGCCCTTCTCCAGCGAGAAGCCGAGGACCGTCTCCACCATCGCGCCCAGGCCGACCCGCGGGTACGCGGCCAGCCGGCCGGCGAGCTCGGTGTCGAAGATGCGCCCGGGCACCATGCCGACCTCGGCCAGGCACGGCAGGTCCTGCGAGGCAGCGTGCAGCACCCACTCGGCATCGGCGATCGCGGCCCCCAGCTCGGACAGGTCCGGACAGGCGATCGGGTCGATCAAGGCCGTGCCGGCTCCCGCGCGGCGCAGCTGGATCAGGTAGGCGCGCTGGCCGTACCGGTAGCCCGACGCCCGTTCGGCGTCCACGGCCACGGGACCGTCGCCCGAGGCGAAGGCCGCGACCGTCCCGGCGAGGGTGTCGGCATCCGCCACGACCGGCGGGACGCCCTCGCGGGGTGCCAGCAGAGGGACCGGCGCCGGCTGTTCGGAAACGGTTTGTTCGAAAGCGTCGGTCACCTTTACAAAATACGCCGAAACCCCGGCAGGCGATGACGCTGCCTGCCGGGGTGCCGGTGAGTCTGCCCGGTTTGATGCGATACGGCCGGGCGGTCGGACCCGGGAATTCCCGGATCGGCCCGGTCGTGTCGCGGAGCGCGGGCCGAAAGGCCCCGAAAGGCCGCGGCGCAGGACGCGCCGCGGCCCCGGGAAAGAAGCCGTGCGTCGGGTCAGCTGATGATCCCCGCGCGAAGCGCGAGGGCCACCATGCCGGCCCGGTCGCCGGTGCCCATCTTGCGCGCGATGCGCGCCAGGTGGCTCTTCACGGTCAGCGCGGACAGGCCCATCGCCTGGCCGATCGCCTTGTTGGACCGGCCTTCGGCGACCAGTCGCAGCACCTCGATCTCGCGGGCCGACAGCTCGCGGCAGCCCGAGGTGGGGTCGGTCCCGTTGTGCTCGGGACGCAGTCGTTGAGCGGCGGACATGCCCGCCATACCGTTGATGCCCGCCTGCCGTGCGTGTCCCGGAGTCAATCCCGCCCGCGCACCTGTCACGACGTAGCCCCGCACTCCCGCGGCGAGCGCGGATCGTACGGCGCCGATGTCGTCGGCAGCGGAGAGCGCCAGACCGTTCGGCCAGCCGCAGGCCCGCATCTCAGTGAGCAGGGCCAGGCCGGAACCGTCGGGCAGGTGCACGTCGGCGATGCACAGATCGCGCGGCGTGCCGGCACGGGATCGAGCCTCGGCGATGGTGGACGTCCCGACGACGTCGCGCACCCCGAGGGCCCACAGGTGGCGGATGACGGCGTCGCGGACCCGGGGGTCCGCGACGACGCCGCGCCCCCCCCCGGGGCCCCCGTGGGGGGGTAGCCCGCCGCCCCGCCCCGGGGGGCCCGCGCCGACGACCATCGCCGTGGGCTTGGACGAACGGTAGGCGAGCAGGTTTGCGGGGTGATCGAGAAGTACCGACACCGGGCCTCCTGCGCAGTGATCGCGATTCCCGAGAAGCGTTCGTTGCTTGCTCCATCGGGGTGGTCACTGTGTCCTTCGGCAGATCCGGCCTCGGCCTTTAGGCGGAAGATCAAATCCGTTATAGAACGCTTTGCCCGCGAGCGAAGCACCGCACATCGGACAACCCCCTGGTGCCGTCCCGCGGGCGCCCCGGACACGCCGACGCCCCCGCAGGGCGATGCGGGGGCGTCCGGTCCGTGACCGGCAGGGCGAACGGTACGCCGGGGTCAGCGGTCGCGCACCGCGGGCCGCGACGGCATCGGCACCACGCCGCTCTCGCCGCCGGAGGCCAGCGGCGGCAGCCCGGCGCACGTGCACAGCAAGTCGAGCCAGGCCTGCATGTGCGGCGCGAAGTCGTCGCCGACCGGAGTCCACGACGCGCGGATCTCGATCTCGGTCCGGGCGATCTGGCCTTCCAGGCCGCCGAAGCCCTGCGAGGTGGCCCGGCTGACCGTGCCGCTCGGCGCCGCGTACTGCGCGCCGTGCAGGTGCAGCGCCTCGGTCAGCCACGTCCAGCCGACCTCGGGCAGCAGCGGATCAGTGGCCATCTCCGGTTCCAGCTCGGCACGCGACATCGTGACGAAGCGGAACGTGCCCTCCCACGCCTCGTGCCCGCCCGGATCGTGCAGCAGCACGATCCGGCCGCCGCCCAACTCCTCGTCGTCCACCACGACCTCGGCGGAGAACGCCGCGGAGAAAGGCGCCAGGTTGCGCGGGCGCGGCATGTCCTCCAGCTCGATCTCCGGACGCAGCGACGCCGCTCGCATCTGCTCCACCGCGCGGCGGAACTCCGCGGGCTCCTCGGTCTCGCCGACTGCTGCTGCCATGTCCGGCAGCGTATGTGCGGGGCCGCGACCAGCCGAGGAGGCGCGCGGGCCTTGGCACCAAGGACCGGGACCATGTCCGGCAGTCTGCGAGGATGGGCCATGTGACTGACCCGCGTACCCCTGGCCCGACGCCTTCCGCCGCCCCGTCCGCAGCCGTCCGCGACTCGGCCTTCCTGCGCGCCTGCCGACGCGAACCGGTGCCGCACACTCCGGTGTGGTTCATGCGCCAGGCCGGCCGCTCGCTGCCCGAGTACCGCAAGCTGCGCGAGGGCATCGCGATGCTCGACTCGTGCATGATGCCGGACCTCATCACCGAGATCACGCTGCAGCCGGTGCGCCGCCACAAGGTCGACGCGGCCATCTTCTTCAGCGACATCGTGGTGCCGCTCAAGGCCATCGGCATGGACCTCGACATCAAGCCCGGCGTCGGCCCCGTCGTCGCCCAGCCGATCCGGTCGAAGGCCGACCTGGCGCAGCTGCGCGACCTGACCCCCGAGGACGTCCCGTACGTCACCGAGGCGGTGAAGCAGCTGACCGCCGAGCTCGGCGGCACGCCGCTCATCGGCTTCGCGGGCGCGCCGTTCACCCTGGCGAGCTACCTCGTCGAGGGCGGCCCGTCCAAGAACCACGAGTTCACCAAGGCCATGATGTACGGCGAGCCCGAGCTGTGGGCCGCCCTGCTGGACCGGCTGGCCGACATCACCTCGCAGTTCCTCAAGGTGCAGATCGAGGCGGGCGCCTCGGCGGTGCAGCTGTTCGACTCGTGGGCGGGCGCGCTCTCGATCGCGGACTACCGCGCGTCGGTCATGCCGGCCAGCGCGAAGGTCCTCGCGTCGGTGGCGTCGTACGACGTCCCGCGCATCCACTTCGGGGTCGGCACCGGCGAACTGCTCGGCGCGATGGGCGAGGCCGGCGCGGACGTCGTGGGCGTGGACTGGCGCATCCCGCTGGACGACGCGGTCCGCCGCATCGGCCCCGGCAAGGCGGTCCAGGGCAACCTGGACCCGGCGGTGCTGTTCACCCCGGACGCGACCCTGCGCGCGAAGGCCGACGAGGTCCTCGCCGCCGGACGCGCCGCGGAAGGCCACATCTTCAACCTCGGGCACGGCGTTCTGCCCAACACCGACCCGGAGCGGCTGACCGCCCTGGTCGAGCACGTGCACAGCGCCTCGGCGCGCTGACCGGCATACGCGGAGCGCCCCGGACGGATCTCGAATCCGTCCGGGGCGCTCCGCGTTTCGGCCTGCTCGGTCCGCAGCGCGGCCGACGACGCGGTTACGGGAAGCGGGGGCCGGGACCGGAGCCGTCGTCCTCGTCCGCCTCGTACGCGGGCGCAGAGTAGGGGTCCGGGTCGGGCTCGGCGGGGTCGGGCCCAGGGGCAGGGTCGGACTCGGAGGCGGGGCCTCGCGGCCGGCTCGCCCAAGGCGTGACTTCTTCCTCGCGGCTCTGCCGGAGCTCGGTCCACCGCCGGCCCAGCGCGACCGTCGGCCGCTTGCCGAACCGGCCCAGCACCAGCCACAGGACGACGCCCAGCACGGCGAACGGCAGTACCGCGGCCAGCACGATGAGGATGATCCGGACCGTCTCGTAGAACGCGTGCCAGCCGCCCTTCAGCGCGCCGTACACCGACTCGACGAAGCCGTCCTCGTCCTTCTTCTCCTTCTTCGCCTCGGCCGGCGGTGCCGGAGGCGGGTCGGCGACCGGACGCGACTTCACGGTGAGCACGATGGTCGCCAGGTCGGACTGCGCGATGAGCGTCTGCTGCCGCTTCATGAGCGATTCGAGGTCCGCCTCGCGCCGCGTCAACTCCGCCTCGATCGACACGATTTCGGTGAGCGACGTGGCCTTGGCGAGCAGGTCGCGGACCCGCGCGACGCTCTTGCGCTGGGTCTCGATGCGGCTTTCCACATCGATCACCTGCTCGGTGATGTCGGTCGCGGTGCGCGTGCGCGAGAGGACCGTGCCCAGCGTGGAGAGCCGGTCCAGCGCCGCATCGAACTGCGCGGGTGGCACCTTCAGGGTCACCTGCGAACTGATCACCGAGAACGTCTCGGTGCGGGCCGGCGTGCCCTTCGCCGGGTCGGCCGGATGCGTGATCGTGCGCGGCGTGCGGGTGGTCTGCTCGCCGCTCACCATGCCGCCCATGCCGATCGCCGTGGCGCGGGCGTGGCCGGACGCCACCTCGGGGTCGTCGGCCTCCAGTTCGACCCCGGCGGCCAGGATCATCCGGCGCGGCACCACGGCCGGGTCCGCCTGCTTGTTGCCGGGGGCGCCGGTGCTGCCCGCGCTCGCTTCCGGTGCCGGCGCGCCCGTCGCCTTCGGCGCCGCCGCGCCGGTGCCCTGCGGCACGGCGTTCGGCTTCTCGGGACCCGCAGCCCCATACGTGGCCCCGGCCCCGGCCCTGGCCCCCGAGTCGCTCGAATTCTTGTCGTCGCCGCTGCTGCACGCGCCGAGCAGCAGGACCAGACTCGCCGCCGCCGTCGCGGCAGCTGTTCTGCGCCTCAACATGCGCTCCCCCCAAGGCTGTTGTCCGGCCGCGGATGCGTACCGGAGGGCTATGTGACGGGAAGCCTCTCCGAACGGTTCCGGCCACGGGAGCACCGCGACGTAAACGTGTCCGTATCGACCGCCCGGCGTTTCCGGAACGACGGCAGCCCGTGACCCGGCCGAGCACCGCCCGTGACCTGCGCCGATATCGGGGCCGTGAGCGACCCGGCGGCGGCGCCGCGGCCGCCGGGTCGCACCCCGGGCCCGCCGAGCCGCCGTGAGACAGTGGCTGCATGCGTTCGACCACCGGCGAGCCGGCCCATTCCGGATCATCCGCAGTGCCTGGGACACGGCATGTCGTCGTCATCGGAGGCGGCATCTCGGGACTGGCCGCGGCCGAGGCGCTGTGCCGGGAAGGCGGCCCCGGCGTCCGCGTGACCGTGCTGGAGGGCTCGCCGCGTGTGGGCGGCAAGCTGTCCGCGGTCGAGATCGCCGGCGTACCGGTCGACGAGGGCGCCGAGTCGATGCTCGCCCGCCGCCCCGAAGGCGCCGATCTCGCCCGCTCGGTCGGCCTCGGCGCCGAACTGCAGCCGCCCGCCACCGCGTCCGCGACGCTGTGGACGCGCGGCGCGCTGCGGCCCATGCCGCGCGGCCACGTGATGGGCGTACCCGGCGACCTGACCTCGCTGGCCGCGTCCGGGGTGCTCTCCGCGGCCGGCCTCGCACGGCTGCCGATGGACCACGCGCTCGCTCCGCACCCGTACGAAGACGACGTCACGGTCGGCAAGTTCGTCGCCGCGCGGCTCGGCCACGAAGTGGTCGACCGGCTCGTGGAACCGCTGCTCGGCGGCGTCTACGCGGGCGACGCGTACGCCATCTCGCTGGCCGCCGCGGTGCCGCAGCTCGTACCGGTCGCCCGCGGCGGCGGCTCCCTGCTCGCCGGCGTCCGCGAACTGGTCGACCGCGCCCCCGATCCGGCCACCGCAGGACCGGTCTTCACCGGCATCGCCGGCGGCATCGGCCGGCTGCCCCTCGCCACCGCCGAGGCCGTCGAGGCGAGCGGCCGTGGCACGGTCCGCACCCGCGCCACGGTCCGCGCCCTGAACCGCACCCCGGACGGCTGGCAGGTCGTCGTCGGCGACACCCGCAGCCCCGAGCTGCTCGACGCCGACGCGGTCGTCGTCGCCGTCCCGGCCGCCCCCGCCGCCCGCCTGCTGGCCCCGCACTCGCACGTGGCCGCGGTGGAACTCGGCTCCATCGAGTACGCGGGCATGGCCATCGTGACCATGGCCTTCCGGCGCGCCGACCTGGCACATGCGCTGCCCGGCAGCGGATTCCTGGTCCCGCCCGTCGACGGCCGCCGCATCAAGGCCAGCACCTTCGCGAGCAACAAGTGGGGCTGGATCGACCAGGCCGGACCCGACACCTTCGTGCTGCGCACCTCGCTCGGCCGGGCCGGCGAAGAGGCCGTGCTGCAGCGCGACGACGCCGACCTGGTCGCCGATTCGCTCGCCGACCTGCACGACGCGGTCGGCATCGCCGCGGCGCCGCTGGAGACGCGCGTCACCCGCTGGGGCGGCGGCCTCCCGCAGTACGCGATCGGCCACCTCGGGCGCGTCGCCTGCGTCGAGGACGCCGTGGAACGGCTGCCCGGTCTGGAGGTGTGCGGCGCGGCCTACCACGGCGTCGGCATCCCGGCCTGCATCGCGAGCGGCCGCCGCGCCGCGGCCGGGGTCCTGGCCGCGCTGTCCGACGCGGCCCGCGACACCCGCCCCGGCGTGCGGGTCCGCGGGGCGGAAGAGGGACAATCGGTCCATGACTGACGCCACCACGCAGGACCCCACGCAGGACCCGGACATTCCCCAGACCGCCGTCGAGCAGGTGCCGCCGCGCCGCAAGGCCCGCGACCTGAACGCGGTCATCCGCTACACCATGTGGTCGGTCTTCCGGCTGCGCGGCCCGCTGCCCGACGACCGGGCGGCCCTCGCGATCGAGGTCGAGTCGCTCTTCGAGCAGCTGCTCGACAAGGACGTGGTGGTCCGCGGCACGTACGACGTCTCGGGGCTGCGTGCCGACGCCGACGTGATGATCTGGTGGCACGCGGAGTCCTCCGACGAACTCCAGGAGGCGTACAACCTGTTCCGCCGCACCGCGCTGGGCCGCGAGCTCGAGCCGGTGTGGTCGAACATGGCGCTGCACCGCCCCGCCGAGTTCAACAAGAGCCACATCCCGGCGTTCCTGGCCGAGGAGACGCCGCGCAACTACGTCGCGGTCTACCCGTTCGTCCGGTCGTACGAGTGGTACCTCCTGGAGGACGCCGAGCGCCGCCGCCTGCTCGCCGAGCACGGCCAGATGGCCCGCGGCTACCCCGACGTGCGCGCCAACACCGTGCCGTCGTTCGCGCTCGGCGACTACGAGTGGATCCTGGCCTTCGAGGCCGACGAGCTGTACCGCATCGTCGACCTCATGCGGCACCTGCGCGGCTCCGAGACGCGCCGCCACGTGCGCGAGGAGGTCCCGTTCTACACGGGCCGCCGCCGCCCGGTCGGCGAGCTGCTGGCGGGCCTGGCCTGACGCAGGCCGACGTACACCCGACGGACGCCTGACGTGCGTATCGGCGGGCCGCCCCGGTGCGGGGCGGCCCGCCGTCCGCCCATCGCCAGGTCCGAAAACCGCCGGTCCTCGGCCTTCCGGGAAGGCAGCATGGTGCGTACGGGTTGCGTGATGCGACCGCGCACACCGCGAACCCCCGCGAACCGCACAGGAAGGGCCGCCGCCATGAGCACCGACACCCTGGTCCAGGACGCACTGCCGCTGACCGTGGCCGGCACTGCCGCCGAATCCGGGTGGGAGCCGATGGAGTTCACCGCTCCGCAGGCCGGGCCGCCGCGCTACACCGTGGTCGGCTCGCCGGTCGGCGAACTGCTGCTGACCGGCGACGGCGAGGCGCTGACCGGGCTGTTCATGCTCCCGGACGCCAAGTACGTGCCGGAGATCGGCGCCGACTGGCGCCGCGACGACGCCCTGTTCGACACCGTCGCCGCCCAGCTGGACGAGTACTTCGCGGGCGAGCGCAGCGCGTTCGACCTGCGGCTCGCCCCGCGCGGCACCGACTTCCAGCGCTCGGTGTGGCGCGAGTTGACCACGATCCCGTACGGCCGGACCACGTCGTACGGCGCGATGGCCGCCTCGCTCGGCTCGCCGACCGCGTCGCGCGCGGTGGGCGCGGCGAACGGCCGCAACCCGATCTCGATCATCGTGCCCTGCCACCGCGTGATCGCCGCCAACGGGGCACTCACCGGCTACGCGGGCGGGCTGGACAAGAAGCAGCGGCTGCTCGGCCACGAGCGCGGCACGCAGCTGTTCTGACCTCGTACCGCTCTTCGCGGGGCCGTGCGGCCGCGCAGCCCCGCGAAAAGCGGTCGCCGCGCGGCCCGCGCTTTTGCCAGGGTGCGGGGATGCCCGCGATGCACGAGATACGCGCCGACTTCGGCGCCGACACGATCACCGTCTACCAGGCGTACCCGGCGGCCGTCGCCGACGCCGCCCTGGCCGCCGGGCAGTTCGCCGCACCCTTCTCGTTCCGCCGGATGACGTGGATCAAGCCGTCGTACCTGTGGCTGATGAAGCGCAGCAACTGGGGCCGCAAGCCCGGCCAGGAACGCATCCTCGCGGTCCGCATCACCCGCGCCGGCTGGGAGCAGGCCCTCGCGCTCGCGGTGCCGACCACCGGGGATCCGGGGGCGCTGGCCGCCGCGGACGTCCACGTGCAGTGGGACCCGGAACGCTCCCTGCGCGGCGCGGCCCTGAACCACTACAGCATCCAGATCGGCGTAGGGCGCCCCCGCATCAGGGAGTTCGCCGAGGACTGGACGACCGGCATCACCGACCTGACGGCCCGCACCCACCGCATCGCCGAACTCGTCCGCGCGGGCCGCGACGACCAGGCCAAGCGCCTGCTTCCGCCGGAACGCGTCTACCCGCTCCCGGAGGCGGTGGCCCGACGGCTGTCCTGACCCGCGGACTCTCGGCGAGGTCGTCGCCCGGCGCGCCTGCCGGGTCGGGCGCGGTCATCCCTGACCTCCAAGCGTTTTCCGTTGCCCCTCAGGGGCCGGAGCTGTCGTGGTGCGGGCCGCCGAACGACGACGTGTACTCGCCGCCGCAGCCGGACCGGCTGCCGCACGAGTCGTGGGAGCCGTTGCGGCGCAGCGCGTCGGCTTCGCGTGCGGTGGCCTGCCGGCCGCCGACTGTGAACCCACTGCCGGGCGGCAGCCCCTTCGGGCCGTGCAGGGCGACCTGCCCGGCCAAGCCGTACGGGCCGCCCGGGGCGAACCGCGGGTCGTCGGCCGCCAGGCGGAGCCGCGCACGGCCCGCAAGGGTGCGGCCCTGCAGGCTGTGCACGCCGTGCCAGAGCCCGGCCGACCCGGCAAGCCCGGCCACCGCGACGGCGAGTGCCACCGGCAACGGGAAGGCCATCAGCGGCACCACGAACGCACCTGCCGACAGGGCGAAGGCGCAGGCCGCGAGGTAGCGGACCGCGAGCCGCGGGCGGTACCCCGGCAGTACGGCCAGGCCGTCCGCGGCCAGGCGCATGCCGGTCTGCTCGACCGCTCGGGACTTCGCACCCCTGGTCCGGACCAAGGGCATCGGCACCGCGGTGTTGCGCCCGCCGGTCAGTGCGGCGGCGCGTACCGCGGCGGGCACCGGCGGCAGCTGCGCGGTGCCGGTGGGCACTGTCAGTTGACCATCGCGGGTGAGGTGGAGCTTGCCGGTGTCGACCAGGCCGACCAGCGCGGTGTAGGCCGTACGGCCCGGGCCGCCGGCCAGGAACGCGACCTCGTACAGGTCGAGTTCGCGGTCCGGGTCACCGCCGCGGGACGGCCCCGGGCCGCGCCGGGCGCGCGGCAGGAAGGCGGCGCCGACGGCGAGCAGGGCCGCCGTCGAGATCGTCACTGCGAGACTTGCCAAGAACATGGGCCCCCGCCCCCGTTCGTTCCGCTATCGGCTCGTGCGTCGGTGCGTCGGTGCGTCGGTGCGGCAGTGCGGTCAGTACGTGTCGTCGCTGTCGTCCCAGCCCGTGCTCCGGCGGCCCAGGGCGGCGCGGACGCGGGCCATGAAACCCGGCCGCGGCAAAGGGTGTTGCGGCGCCGGCGTGAGGGCTTCCTCGACCGACTGCGGCAGCGTTCCCTGGGCTCGCAGGTATTCCGTGAACGCTGCAGCGTCGGCGCGGCTGCCGCCTTCCGCGGGCTTGGGGTGGGTGCAGGCCCAGTCCATGAAGGCCCCCGGCCAGCGCTCGCCCAGGCCCTCCGCGAGTTCGGGGAGGGCGCGCAGGACGCCCTCGCGGCGCTTGGCGGCCAGGGCAATCGTCTGGATGCGGATGCGCTCGGCGTCGAACCCGGCGGGGACTGTGCCGCCGGCCACCAGTGCGGCGAGCAAGGCGGTCTGCTGCCGGGCGAGTTCGTCGCGGTCGGCGTCCGTGGCGGCGCTCTCGGAGCCCTCGGGGCCCTCGGGGCTCTCGGGGTTCCCCAAACTCTCGGTGTCCTCGGTGCCCTCGGTGGTCGTGGTGCCCGGGGGAGCGGTCATCGGGCGGCTCCGCTCTTCTGGGGTGCCCGGCTTTGGAGTGCGCGGTCCAAGATGCCGCGGATGGCCGCCAGTTCGCCTTCCAGCTCGTCGGCGGGCGGGAAGGCCGCGTCGCGCTCCAGGAGCACGCCGGGCGGAGAAGTGCGCTCGCACAGCATGCCCAGGATGTCGAGGACTTCGCCCGGCACCGGGTGCGCGTGCGTGTCGTGCCAGACGCCGTCGCGCATCATGCCGCCCGCGACGTGCACGTACGCCACCGCCTCCAGCGGCAGCGCGTCGAGCGCGGCGGCCACGTCGATGCCGTGGTTGACGCGCTCGGTGTGCAGATTGGCGACGTCGATCAGCAGCGAGACCCCGGTCGCCTCGACGAGTTCGGCCAGGAACTGGCCTTCGGTGAGCTCGTTGTCCGGCCAGGCGAACAGCGTCGCCGGGTTCTCCAGCGCGAGCGGTACCGGCAGGGCGTCCTGGGCGATCCGGATGTTCTCCGCGACCACCCGCAGCGTCTGCCGGGTGCGCGGGATCGGCAGCAGGTGCCCGGCCTCCATGCCGCCCGCCCGGACGAACGCCAGGTGCTCGCTCACCAGCGGCGCCTCCAGTGCAGTCGCCACCGTGGCGAGCCGGGCCAGCCGGGCCGGGTCCGGGCGTTCCGCGCCGCCGATGCCCAGCGAGACGCCGTGCGGGACGACGGCCGTGCCGCGGGCCCGCAGCACGCGCAGCGACTCGGGCAGGTGGTCGCGGTGGTCGGCGCACACGTTCTCGGCGATCACCTCGACGAAGTCGACGCCCGCGAGGCGCTCCACGGTCAGGTCGATCTCCGGCCGCCAGCCGATGCCGACCGCGCCGAACCCGCCTCCGCCCAGGGCGGCCGCGGTCGGGGGATTCGGGGTGGTGGTCACGAGCTGCTCCCGCAGGACGATCCGGACGACGAGGAACACGAGGACGAGGACGACGAACACGAGGACGAGGAGCACGACGACCCGGACGAGCACGAGGAACCGGACGACGCTCCCGCGCAGTTCCAGGACGAAGTCGGCCCCGAGCAACTGCCGCCCCGGACCCCGGTGTCGGCGCAGGACGCCGAGCCGCACCACGACGGGTTCGCGGCGCAGGAGCCGCCCGAACCGCCTGAGGAGTCCGAGCCGCTGTACGCGACCGCCGCGAACTCGGCGGCCGTGGCGTCCGCCGGCGCGTGCCGTCCGCGGCGGAAAATGTCGAGCAGTTCGGGGTCGGTGAGCCTGCTGATGCCGAACACCGCGACCTCACCCAGCCCGGTGCCGCCCGCGGCCGTGCCGCCCAGGGCCAGTCGCAGCCGCGGGTCGCGGCTGAACCGCATGACGTACGCAGCGCCGAGCGGCGTGAGCCGCCTGGTGCGCATCGACAGCCCGACGATCCGGGCGATCGCGAACACCAGGCCCCACAGGTGCGCGTTGACCACGAAGAACAGGAACGGGCCGATCTCGGGCAGCGTGCCCGGCACGAACAGCGTCACCACGCTGATGACCGCCGTGGCGGCCATCAGGCGCCGGGCCTGCCGGACCCCGGCCGTGCTGCCCGGCGGCCGGACCAGCCCGTATCCGGCGAGCCGGTCGCCGAGTGCCTGCACCTGCGCCGACCGGGCGCCGCGGTACCGCACCTCGTTGAGCGGTGCGGACCCGCCGGCCCGGGTGACCGGTTCGAGGACGCCCGCCGCCACCGGGTCGGCCGGGCCGCGGCCGGTCGCGGTGACCGTGCCGTCCCGGCCGATGTGCAGCGTGCCGGTGGCCCGCATGGCCAGGATCGCGACGTCCGCGGCGCGGGCCGGCCCGCCGGCCAGGAACGCCGCGAGATACAGGTCCAGGCGCTCGACCGGCGGGGTCGGGCCCGGACGCGTCACCCTGCCGCGGCGCGTCAGCACGACGGCGACGACCGCGGCGGACACCATCCACAGGAGGTACGCGACGAGTGCGGCGATCGGGTTCATAACCCGTATGTACCTGACCCGGACCCGCTTCGGACACGCCGGGGTGCAAATCGATGGGTTTCCCTCGCACCGGGACGTTCACCCCGTCCGCGTCCCGGTGCGCCGCGGCGTGCGGTCAGGCGTCCTCGGCCGGTTCGAGAGTCAGGCTGATGGAGTTGATGCAGTAGCGCTGGTTGCGCGGCGTGTAGCCCTCGCCTTCGAACACATGGCCCAGGTGGGAGCCGCAGTTGCGGCACCGCACCTCGGTGCGGACCATGCCGTACGAGCGGTCCTCGCGCAGTTCCACGCGCTCCGGGTCGGCGTGGTCGAACGACGGCCAGCCGCAGTGCGAGTCGAACTTGTCCGCGGACCGGAACAGCTCCGCATCGCACGCCCGGCAGCGGTACACGCCGACCGTCTTGGTGTCGGTGTACTCGCCGGTGAAGGCGCGCTCGGTGCCCGCCTCGCGCAGGACGTGGTACTCCTCCGGGGACAGCACGGTCAGCCACTCGTCGACCGTCTTGACCACGTTGTACTTCGGGGTGTCTGCCATACCCCTATCCAACACGCAGACCCGTGCGTACGTTCCGCACCCGTCCGCAGCGCCCGGGGCCCGGCGTTTTTCTGGCGAGATCCGTCAACGTCGCGGCGTCCGTTGCCTTCCCTGCCAGGCCTCCCGATGCTGGGGACGCCGGTGCAGTGGGCTTTCGAGGGGAGCGGCGCGTGGGCCAGATCGTGCGGACCGGGGCGGGGCAGGTCGAGGGGACGGCGAACGGCGCGGTGTCGGTGTTCCGCGGCATCCCGTACGCGGCACCCCCGGAAGGCGCCCGGCGCTTCGCCGCCCCGGAGCCGCCCGTGCCCTGGCAGGGCGTCCGGCCCGCGGACCGGTTCGGGCCGGTCCCGCCGCAGGCCGGCATGGTCCCCGGCACGCCGCCGCCTTGGCAGGCCGCGGACGGCCTCGACTGCCTGTCGGTGAACGTCTGGACCCCGGACCCGGGCGCGGCGGGCCTGCCGGTCATGGTGTGGATCTACGGCGGCGCGTGGCGCTTCGGCCGCGCCGGCGAGCCGATGTACGACGGCAGCAACCTGGCCCGCGCGGGCGTGGTGGTCGTCTCGTTCAACTACCGGGTGGGCTTCGAGGGGCTCGGGCACGTGCCCGGCATGCCGGAGAACCGGGCGCTGCTCGACCAGATCGCCGCGCTGCGCTGGGTGCGGGCGAACATCGCGGCGTTCGGCGGGGACCCGGACCGGGTCACGATCTTCGGCGAGTCGGCGGGCGGTTCCTCGGTCGCGCTGCTCATGGCCGCGGCCAAGCAGACCCGCGGGCTGTTCCACCGCGCGATCGCGCAGAGCGTGGCCGGGCAGCCGCTGCCCGTCGCCGACGCGGAGCGGGCCATGCGCCTGGTCGCCGAGGCCGCCGGAGTGCCGGCCACCGCCGACGGGCTGCGCTCGCTGAGCCCGGAGCGGCTGCTGGCCGTCCAGGACGCGCCGCTCGCCGCGATCGCCGCGCACCCGGAGGACTGGGCGTTCGGCGACACGGTCACCTGCTACGCCCCGGTGCTGGACGGCGATGTCGTGACCGGTACGCCGTGGTCGGTGCTGGCCCGCGGGGTGCGCCGCGACGTCGACCTCGTGGTCGGCTACACCACCGACGAATACCGGCTCTTCGCCGACCAGCTGGAGTCGCTGGGCAGCCTGTCCGCAGCGGTGGCCGCGGCCGCACTGGACGATGCGGCCGCCGGCGCCTACCGGCAGGCGTACCCGGGGCTCGACGACCGCGCCCTGGCCGTGGTGCTGCGCTCCGACGCGGTGTTCCGCATGCCGTCGACGTGGCTCGCCGAGGCGCACGCGTCGGCGGGCGGGCGCGCGTACCTGTACGAGTTCGCCTGGCCGAGCCCGGTCATGGACGGCGTGCTCGGCGCCTGCCACGCGATCGACGTGCCGTTCGTCTTCGGCAACGCCGACGGGGCGTTCGGCGCGATGCTGCTGGGTACCCCGCCGCCGCCCGCGTTCGGCGAGCTGTCCCGGCTGGTCCGCGAGGCCTGGACGGCCTTCGCGCACACCGGCGACCCGGGCTGGCCGGCGTTCACCCCGGCCGGCGCGAAGACGCGCATGTGGGACCTGCCGCTGCGGATCGAGAGCGACCCGCTGCGGGCCTCGCGGGCGATCTGGCGGACCGCGTCCGGACTCGAAACCGGACGCGGCACCGACAGCGAGGGCGGGACCGGGCTCAGCGCCGGTTGATCGCCTCGAGGATCTCCGGGCCGAGCAGCGTCACGTCGCCCGCGCCCATGGTCAGTACGAGGTCCTGCGGCCGGACCAGCTTGGCGACCGCCGCAGGCACCTCGGACCAGCTGTGCTCCATCCGCACCAGGCCGCCGTTGTCCAGCGCGCTGTGCGCCACGATGTGGCTGGTGATGCCCGGCTGCGGGTCTTCGCGGGCCGCGTAGATGTCCATGACCACCGCGATGTCGGCGGCCGCGAGCGCGCGGCCCATCTCGGTGCCCAGCTGCTGCGTACGGCTGAACAGGTGCGGCTGGAACACCGCGATCACGCGCCCGGTGCCGACCGCGCCGCGCGCCGTCTCCAGGTCCGCGGCGATCTCGGTGGGGTGGTGCGCGTACGAGTCGACGACCCGGACCCCGTCCGCCTCGCCCTTGAGCTGGAAGCGCCGCCGCACGCCCTGGTACTTGCCCAGCGCGCCGCCCATCTCGGCCGGGTCGATGCCGAGCGCGAGGCCGACCGCGAGGGCCATGACCGCGTTCGAGGCGTTGACGCGGCCGGGCACCGCGACGGTGAAGACGTGCTCGGCGCCGGCCTTGCCGCGCACCGTCACCTTGGCGGACAGGCCCTGCGGCTCGACCTTGACGATCTGCAGATCGGCGTCGGCGCTCTCGCCGACCGTGACCACGTTCAGCTCGGGCGCCGACTTCGCCAGCCGGGTGCGCAGCGTGCCCGCACCGGAGTCGTCCGCGGAGACCACCAGCGTGCCGCCCGGCACGATGCGGTGCGCGAAGATCTCGAACGAGTCGAGCACCTCGTCCAGCGAGGCGTAGTTGGCGTGGTGGTCCAGCTCCACGTTGAGGACGACCGCGACCTCGGGGGCGTACTTGTGGAAGCTGCGGTCGCTCTCGTCGGCCTCGGCCACGAAGATGTCGCCGTCGCCGTGGTGCGCGTTGCTGCCCGCCTCGTTGAGGTCGGCGCCGATCGCGAAGGACGGGTCCAGGCCCAGCGAGGTCAGGCTCACCGCGAGCATGCTCGTGGTGGTGGTCTTGCCGTGCGTGCCGGCCACCGCGACCGCGCGGCGGCCGTCCATGAGCCGGGCCAGCGCGTCGGCGCGGTGCACCACCGGGATGCCGCGCTCCTGCGCCGCGACCAGCTCGGGGTTGTCCGCCCGGATCGCGCTGGAGACCACCACACACGTCGCGTCCGCGGCCAGGTTCTCCGCGGCGTGCCCGACGTGCACCTGGCAGCCCAGGGCGCGCAGTGCGAGCAGTGCGGTGGAGTCCTTGGCGTCGCTGCCGGCCACCTTGGCGCCGCGGATCGCGAGGATCTTCGCGAGCCCCGACATGCCGGCCCCGCCGATGCCGATGAAGTGCGGGCTGCCCAGGTCGGCCTCGGGGGCGATCACGGGCTGGTCCGCGGGCGAGGCGGGGGATGCCATGCAGGCTCCTTCGAAAGGGTGTGCGGTGAAACGGGACGACCGGCCGGGTCACGCAGAGCCACGACCGCCCCGGACGATTCTGCACCACCGGCGGCGCCCCCGCCGGTGGCGCGCGGTCACTGCGTGTTGTGCGCGAACAGCTTGAGGACCGGGACGCCCACCTTGTGCCGGGCCCGCGAGGCCCAGTCGCGGTGGAAGAACTCCTCGATGAAGTGCGGGTCGGTGAGCACGATCACCTCGTCGGCGGAGTGCCGCTCGACCACGTCCTTGAGGATCTCCAGCGGGTCCTCGCCCGGCGCCGTCTCGCCGACCGCCTCGACGCCCCCCGCCTTCAGCGCCGCGACGCTGGCGTCCAGGGTGCGGCGGGTGACGTCGTCGCCCTCGGTGTCCGGGTCGCGCTCGACGTCGTCCGCGGCCTCCTCCAGATGGCCCAGCGCCACGTCGTCGAGGGCCCGGACCAGGCGGTGGTGGTCGGCCTTGCCGGGCAGGACCACGACGAACGAGGTCTCGACGTCCTCGTGCAGCGTCGTGACCAGGCGTACGTCCGCCTCGTCCATGACCTTCTCGATGAGCAGGACGATCGTGTACACGCGATGTCTCCCTCGGGTGCGCGGTGCCGTACCGCACCCACGATGCCACCCGGACCCCTGGTTGGTGCTGATTGCCGCCAGGCCGTGTCTGCCGGCTCTTGGTGCCCCTCGCGCGCCCTGGCACCGCACCTCGCTGCGTTGCAGGGCCTCGCGAGTACGACCGAGTACGAGCGTCGGCCCTGCGCCTTGCGATGCACGGCACCAGAACACGCGAGGGGCACCAAGATCCGTCAGACACGGCCTAACTGTCGATGTTGCGGACGTATCGGGCGAACAGGAATCCGTCGTCTTCCAGAAGCGTGTGCAACTCCATGCGCTGCGGCACCGCGGGGGCGGGCGCGTCGGTGATGCGGGTGGCGGGACCGCCGGCCATCAGCGGCCCGAGCGCCAGGCACAGTTCGTCCAGCCGGCCCGCGGCCAGGAGCTGGCCGAGCAGGTTGGGGCCGCCCTCGGTGAGGATGCGCGTCCAGCCGCGCTCGACCAGCGCGTCCACCGCGGCGCCCGGGTCGACGCCGGTGGATCCGGGCGGGCCGGCCACGATCACCTCGGCCGCCTTGCGGGCCGCGGCCAGCCGGTCCGGGTCGCAGTCGGGGCCGGTCAGGACGATCGTGGGCACGGCCGCGTCGGTGAACAGCGGCGCCGAGAAGTCCAGGTCCAGGCTGCGGGTGACGATGGCGATCACCGGTGCCGGGGGCCGCCCCGCGGCGATCCGGGCCGGCGCGTACGCGGGACGCACCTTGGCCGGCCGGTACCCCTCCTTGCGGACCGTCGACGCCCCGACCAGCACCACGTCGGCGAGTGCCCGCAGCACCCCGAAGATGCGCTTGTCGGCAGGGGAGGAAAGGCCCGCGGACAGGCCGTCGCCGGCCTGCGCGGCACCGTCGAGGCTGGCGACCATGTTGGCCCGCAGCCAGGGCCGGCCGGCCTCGATGACCTCCGCCGGGTACGCGTACAGGATGTCCAGATCGATCTCGGCCGGACTCTCCGCGACGGGCGCGGGGTCGGCGGGAAACAGACGTCGCATGCGGCCGAGTCTGGCACGCACCGTACGCTTGATGATCGTGCCCAACGTGTCCCCGGCGAGTCCGGACTCCGAGCCGGTCTCCCTCGCCTCGCGCCACCCGGTGGTCCCCGCCGACCGCATGGTGGCCGAAATGGTCCCGCCGCCCCGCTTCGACGGGGTCCGCTTCGCCACGTACATACCGGACCCGACGCAGCCCAGCCAGGCCGCCGCGGTCCAGCGCCTGGAGGAGTTCGCGGCCTCGCTCAACGCCGCGGACGGCAGCGCGGGCAAGGGCAAGCGCCGCTGGTTCGGCCGGGACAAGGCCGCGGCACCCGCGTACAGCGGCATCTACCTCGACGGCGGCTACGGCGTCGGCAAGACCCACCTGCTGGCCTCGCTGTGGCACGCGGTGCCCGGGCCGAAGTCGCTGTGCACGTTCGTGGAGCTGACCAACCTGGTCGGCGCGCTCGGCTTCCAGCAGACCGTCCAGGCGCTGTCCGGGCACCGGCTGCTGTGCATCGACGAATTCGAACTCGACGACCCGGGCGACACCGTCCTCGTCTCCACGCTGCTCGGCAAGCTGGTCGACGCGGGCGTCAAGCTCGCCGCCACCTCCAACACGCTGCCCGACAAGCTCGGCGAGGGCCGCTTCGCCGCGGTCGACTTCATGCGCGAGATCCAGGGCCTGTCCGCGCATTTCCAGTCGCTGCGCATCGACGGCGACGACTACCGCCACCGCGGCCTCCCCGAGGCCCCGGCGCCGGCGGCCGACGACGACGTGGTCACCAAGACCGCCCACGCCCCCGGCGTCACCGGCGGTGCCCTGGACGACTTCCCGGACCTCCTCGCCCACCTGGCGAGCGTGCACCCCAGCCGCTACGGCGCGCTGCTCGAAGGCGTGCACGCGGTGTTCTGGCGCGGCGTCGTCCCGGTCCACGACCAGTCGACCGCGCTGCGCCTGGTGGTCCTGGCGGACCGCATGTACGACCGGGAGATCCCGATCGTCGCCTCGGGCGTGCCGTTCGACGAGCTCTTCACCGAGGAGATGCTGCAGGGCGGCTACAAGAAGAAGTACCTGCGGGCCATATCGCGCCTGGTCGCGATGGCCCGGGACGGCGCCGAGCGGGTGCCGGCACCCCGCTAGTCGTACGGCTCCGCAGGGTCGGCGCCCCGCCACCGGAACACGGCAAGCGTCACGGCCAGGACCACCCCGCCCAGGATCCACCCGGCGACGACGTCCGAGAGGAAGTGCGCGCCGAGCAGCACGCGCGTGGCGCCCACCCCGATCGCGGACACGGCCGCCCCTGCATAGAGCCAGGGGCGGCCCCGGGCGGACAGGTGCGGCCGCAGGAGCACCACGAGCACGCCCACGGCGGCGGTCGCGGTCAGCACATGCCCGGACGGGAACGAACCGCCCGGCGCGGTCACCGCCATCCCCTCCGGGCGCGGCCGGTCGAACACCACTTTGGCCGACCCGCTCAGCCCGACCGCGACCAGCAGCGCGACCGCGGCCCACAGCACCTGCGGCAGCCGGCTGCGGCCGCCGCGCCGCCACCACAGCCACACGCAGACCGCGAGGACGACACCGCGGAACGCGAACGGATCCCACACCCAGTCGCTCAGGATCAGCAGCGTGCGCTCGCGCGCCGGGTCGGCCGCGACCCAGTGCCGGCAGTCCTCCGCGACGGCCGCATCGAGGCGTTCCAGCGGCCCCCACGCCGTCTCGACCAGCACGGTGAGCAGTACGACCACCGCGGCACCGGCGGCGGTGAGGATCACCGGCGCACGGGCGGGCCCGCATCGGCGGGCATCCGGCCCGTGCCCGGTGCGATGCCCGCGGGTGCCGGCGGTCTCGGTCCCTCTCGCCATCCTCGTCCCACCATCCTGTCCGCAGCCCCTCTCCGAACCGCTGCCCCGGCAAAGCCGATCGATGGGTCCGCGGCCGCGGAACCTGCGCCACCCCTTCGGCGCCGCCGACCTGCGCGACGGCCGCCGCTCGGGGAGGATCGTGGGCACGATCGCGATCCGACGGACCCGGTGGAGGGCTGACGCGTGGCCAAGAAGGCGGACAAGGCGGCGAAGGACGAGCTCGGGGGATCCGGCGGCGGGCAGCGCCTGCACGCGGTCCCGGACGCCGGCCCCGGCAACCCCAAGAAGCCCGGCAAGCACAAGAAGCACGCCGACATGGACAAGTCCGCCAAGTCCAGGTCAACCACCAAGTCCGCCGCCAAGTCCGCGAAGCACGGCAAGCCCGCCGGCAAGTCGCAGGGCGAGTCGGCCGGAAAGGCGCACGGAAAGGCGCACGGAAAGGCGCATGGCAAGGCACACGGCAAGGCGCACGGCAAGGAATCGTCCCCCAAGCCCGCCTCGCCGCTCCTCCGCGTGGTCCGCGGCACCGTCCCGCCCGCGCCCGCCCACGTCCCCTCTGTACGCGAAGTCCTGCGCCTGCACGGCGGCGCGGTCGACCTGGCGAGGGCCGATACCCGCGCCACGCCGCACGCCCCCGGCGGCAAGGAGGAAGCCGTCGCCGACATCGCCGCGATGGCCCCGCGCCTGGCCGAACTCCAGGAGAAGCTCTACGCCCAGGCCATGGCCGGCGGTTCGCGCAAGCGCGTCCTGCTCGTCCTGCAGGGCATGGACACGTCCGGAAAGGGCGGTGTGGTCAAGCACGTGATCGGGCAGTTCAACCCGTCCGGCTGCCACATCCACGCCTTCAAGTCGCCCACCAAGGAAGAGCTTTCGCATCCCTTCCTGTGGCGCGTCCGGCAGCAGGTCCCGGCGCCCGGCATGATCGGCATCTTCGACCGCTCGCACTACGAGGACGTCCTCATCGTGCGCGTCCGCGAGCTGGTCGCCCGCAACGTCTGGTCGCGCCGCTACGGAGCCATCAACAACTTCGAACAGGGCCTGCACGACGACGAGGTCACCGTCATCAAGGTGTTCCTGCACATCTCCTTCGACGAGCAGCGCGCCCGCCTGCTGGAGCGCCTAGACAACCCGGACAAGCACTGGAAGTTCAACCCCGGCGACATCGACGAACGCGCCGTCTGGCCCGCGTACCAGGAGGCCTACGAAGCCGCCCTCCAAAAGTGCAGCACCGACACCGCCCCCTGGTACGTCGTCCCCGCCGACCGCAAGTGGTACCGCAACTGGGCCATCAGCCGCCTCCTCCTCGAACACCTCGAAGAGCTCGACCCGCACTACCCCCAGGGCCACTTCGACGTCGCAGCCGAACGCAAGCGCCTCCTGGACACCTGATCGGCCCGTCGTACTGCACGGAAACCGCCGTCGCCCACCCGTGGCGACGGCGGTTTCCGCGTCCGGGTCCGGCGGCCCGCCGGCAACGCCGCACGGTCATCGGCCGACGACTTCGCAGGGCGAGAACCTGTTCCAATATTCGACTCAATTTCGACACGTGTCACCAGATTTGGTGAGGCGGCCCCGTTGACATGACCGGGGGCCGGATCCACCCTGGCGGTCCGGAGCGGGCGCATCCCGATATTCGCGGGAACGCCATGCCCCTCTGCACCGTGCGACACGTGCCATCAGCGGTTTCTTGATCCTTGTACGGCTCCGAACACCGCACCTGCACCGCACTCGTTCTGCACTCGTTCTGCACTTGTCCCGCAGGCGCCCCGCATCGCCGGGCGCAGCTCTTCGCGCACATCTGTTCCGCACCTCCCGCCCTTGCGCCGCGGGGCGGTCCGTCCTGCCGTCCAAACGGAACTCGATCTTGCACTTCCGTTTGCATGCCTGGGAAGGAACACCATGTCCGACGAGATCGGCACGACCGAGCAGAGCACAAGCACCGAAGACCCGGGCCGCCGTGCGGTCCTCGGCGGCCTGGCCGGGGCCGCCGCCCTGACCGCACTCCAGTGGACCCCCGCGTTCACCGTGGACAGCGCCGACGCGGCCGTTCCGCCCCCGCCCGGCCTGCCGCCCGGTCTGTCCGCGTACCTCCAGGCGTACCGCAACTGGTCCGGCGAGATCCGCGTCGACGACGTGTGGACGTGTGCCCCCGCCACGCCCGCCGACGTGGTCGCGCTCGCCAACTGGGCCAAGGCGCAAGGCTGGAAGCTGCGCGCCAAGGGCTACAGCCACAACTGGTCGCCGCTCATGATCCAGCCCGGCACGCCGACCAACGTCCTGCTCGTGGACACCACGCAGCACCTGACCGCGGTCACCGTCAACGCCGGTTCGCCGGCCAGCGTCACCGCGCAGACCGGCATCTCCATGCTCGCGCTGCTCACCGCGCTGGAGAACTCCGGCTACGGCGTGACCGCGACCCCCGCGCCCGGCGACCTGAGCCTCGGTGGTGTGCTGGCCATCGACGGGCACGGCACGGGCGTCCCGAAGACCGGCGAGACCCTGACCCCGGGCCACACCTGGGGCTCGATCAGCAACCTCGTCATCTCGCTGACCGCGGTGGTCTGGGACCCGGGCACCAGCCAGTACAAGCTGCGCACCTTCGCACGCAACGACCTGGCGATCGCCCCGCTGCTGGTCAACCTCGGCCGCTCCTTCGTCACCGAGGTGACGCTGCGGGTCGGCGCCAACAAGCGGCTGCGCTGCCAGAGTTGGTTCAACATCAACGTCGACGAGATGTTCGCACCGCCGGCCACCGCGGGGAGCAACGCGTTCGCGAACTTCGTCAACACCACCGGCCGGGTCGAGGCGATCTGGTTCCCGTTCACCCTGGTGCCGTGGCTCAAGGTGTGGTCGGTGTCGCCGTCCAAGCCCTGGTTCGCGAAGACCGTCAACGGGCCGTACAACTACCCGTTCTCCGACTTCCTGTCCGAGGACGCCGCGGACCTGCTCGGCCAGATCACCGCAGGCGCCGCCGGACTGACCCCGACCTTCTGCAACACCCAGATGGGCGTGGTGGGTTCGGGCCTCATCACGACCGGCACGTGGGACATCTGGGGCTGGTCCAAGAACCTCATGCTGTACGTGCGTCCCACCACGCTGCGGGTGACCGCCAACGGGTACGCGATCCTCACCAAGCGCGCCAACATCCAGCAGGTCGTCAACCAGTTCTACACGTACTACAAGAACGCCCTGGACGCGTACGCCTCCCAGGGCCGCTACCCGATGAACGGACCCCTGGAGATCCGCGTCACCGGCCTCGACAACCCCGCCGACGCGCAGTTCGCGGGCGCGGTGCACCCGACCCTGTCGGCGATCCGCAACCGCGCCGACCACCCGGAGTGGGACGTCGCGGTCTGGCTGGACATCCTGACGGTCCCCGGGACGCCGTACAGCCAGCAGTTCTTCCGCGAGACCGAGCAATGGATCTTCGCCAACTTCGCCGGCACGTACGCGCAGGTCCGCCCCGAGTGGTCCAAGGGCTGGGGCTACAGCGGCACGGCCGCGTGGGCCGACCCGACGATGCTGTCCACCACCGTCCCGAACGAGTACCGCACCGGCCTCCCGGCGGGGAACAACTGGGACAGCGCGGTGTCGCAGCTGAACCAGTACGACCCCCACAAGGTCTTCTCCAACGGATTCCTCAACAGCCTGTTGGTCTGAGCGGGGTGGGGGGCGGACTCGGCACCTCCTGCCGGGCCGCCCCTCTGGGGTTCGTGTCGGCCCGCCGTACGACAATGTGTCCCGACGACGGTCGGACGGGTCCGGTACAACTCTCATCACGACTGTGCCGACCGGCCACGACCTGCGCGAAGGATGGAGAAGTGAAGCCGAGGCTGTGGGAAGTTCTCGACCTCCCCGTTCGAGAGCCCGCCCCCACCGACTGGGCGCAGGTCGAAGCGTCCTTGGGGACCGCCCTGCCGGAGGACTACAAGCAGGTGGTGTCCCGCTACCGCGGACTGGTGGTCGGCGGGTTCATCCGGGTACTCCACCCCCACGGACGGCGCCAGGGAATGGACATCGTCGTCGAGGACGAGAGCAATCGCGCCTGGATCGAGTTCCTCCACGAAGAGGCGGAGTTCGGAGAGTACGAGCCGCCCCCTTACGCTGCCTTCCCACAGCCAGGCGGGATTCTCCGATGGGGCGTGACGATTGACGGCGACTATTGCCACTGGGTGACGAATCCGCACGGCCCGGATACGTGGCACGTCGTGGTCTCGGAGCACAAGGGAGACCAGTGGACGGAGTTCCCCGGGGGATTCGAGGACTTCCTCAGCGCGTTCTTCCTGGACAGGAGCAGGGTGACCTGCTTCCGACCCGACTGGCCGGCCACAGATAGCACAAGTTGCTTTCGGGAGTGAGTACGTGTCGATCGACCGGAGCGACGGGCCGCTGACCTTCACGCCGGCGAGGTGACCCGTATGTCCGACACCGTTGCCGAACTGAGCGGCATTCTCGGGTTGCCCCCGGTAGCCCCGGTACGGGAGTTCGACTGGGTGGGTGTCGAGCGGGGGCTCGGGGTCCGGCTCCCCGACGACTACAAGGCGATCAGCGCTGCGTTCCCCTGCCTGACGGTCGGGGACTACGTGCACCTCGTACCACCTGTATCGGCCGATCCGCGCGTCCATGGCCTTGCACAGGAGCAAGCCGTCTTCGCGAGTTGGCTGACCGAGATGATCGAGGACCCGTACGAGACGGAAGAGGTCCTCCACGGACCGCTCGCCGACGGCTACGGGCTTCTCGCGTGGGGCGGAACGGACGGGGGTGGCGGGGGAACGGCGAAACGCGGCCGAGGGCGCGCCGGGCCGCTGGCTTTGCGAACGGATGGGCTGACCGCATGGATATGGATGCACTGGAGAGAATCATCGGGCCGGCTCCCTATGCCGCTCCGCGAGGGGCTTGGGACGAGTTGCGCCGGGAATTCGACGTTTCGCTTCCGCCGGATTTTGTCGCGTTCACCGAGGCGTACGGGCCGGGGCACATCGGCGACATGCTCTACGTACATCACCCGGTGTCCCCGAAGCTGGAGCTCGGGGAGTTCATACGCGAGTGGATCGACTTCGCCCGCCAGGTGCCCGTCGACGAGATTCCGTACCCGGTGGGTCTCGGGGAGGGGGAGCTGATTCCGGTGGCATCCACCTCCAATGGGGACATCGTCTACCTGTTCAACGGCGGTGCGGATTTCGGCGACTGGTTCGTGGGGGTGGACAGCCGTTGCCCGGACTGGTTCGAGTACCGGATGCCCTATACCGATTGGGTCGCCGCGCTCTTCTCGGGCACGGTCGGCCGGGAGTACATAGCCGACGAATGGCCGCCGGGATCGATAAGCACGATCAAAGAGGAAGACTTCTGGCGTTACGGCTGAGCAGCCGGCGTCAGTCCGCCAGGCGGACCACTGCGGCTGAACGGGGGGCCAGTTGGAGGGTGGTGCCGGCCAGGCCTTGGGTGATTTCGGCTTGGTCCCAGGCGGCGACGACCTCTGCGCTGCCGGTGCCCATCGGGAGGGTGGCCGGTTCCTCGGCGAGGTTCACGGCGGTGCGGAAGGGGCCGCGGTGGAGCATCAGCCAGCCTGCGGGCTCGTCGTAGGTGACGTGGACGTCCGGCAGGTGGGGGTCGGAGAGTTCCGGGTGGGTGCGGCGGAGGGCGATCAGGTCGCGGTGCCAAGCCAGGAGGGCGCTGTGCGGGGCGCGGAGGGGCTCGGACCAGTCGAGGCGTGAGGCGCGGACGGTGTCGGCGGATTGCGGGTCGGGCACCTGGGCTGCGTCCCAGCCGTGCGCGGCGAACTCTGCGCGGCGGCCTCGGCGTACGGCCTCGGCGAGGGCCGGGTCGGTGTGGTCGGTGAAGTACTGCCACGGGGTGGAGGCGCCCCATTCCTCGCCCATGAACAGCATGGGCGTGAAGGGGGACGTCAGTACCAGCGCCGCGGTGGCGGCCAGGAGGCCCGGGGGCAGCAGCGCGGAGAGGCGGTCGCCCAGGGCGCGGTTGCCGATCTGGTCGTGGTCCTGCGCATAGCCGAGGAAGCGGTGCGCGGGCATGCGGGACGGGTCGACCGGGCGGCCGTGGTGCCGGCCGCGGAAGGAGGACCAGCCGCCGTCGTGCTGCCAGACCCGGGTGAGGGTCTTGGCGAGGGTGGCCATGGAGCCGAAGTCGGCGTAGTAGCCCTGGCGTTCACCGGTCAGGAGCGCGTGCAGGGCGTGGTGGAAGTCGTCGCTCCACTGGGCGTGCAGGCCGATGCCGCCGTTTTCGCGCGGGGTGACGGTGCGCGGGTCGTTGAGGTCCGACTCGGCGATCAGGAAGAGGGGTTTGTTGAGCGCGGTGCCGAGACGGTCGACGGCGTCGGACAGTTCCTCGAGGAAGGTGATCGCCCGGCGGTCCTCGAGTTCGTGGACGGCGTCCAGGCGCAGGCCGTCGATGTGGAAGTCGCGCAGCCACGCGAGGGCGCTCTCGCGCAGGTAGGTGCGGACCTCGTCCGAACCCGGGCCGTCGAGGTTGACCGCGCTG
This sequence comes from Yinghuangia soli, assembly GCF_021502675.1. Taxonomy (GTDB): domain Bacteria; phylum Actinomycetota; class Actinomycetes; order Streptomycetales; family Streptomycetaceae; genus Yinghuangia; species Yinghuangia soli. The sequence goes on along the minus strand of NZ_JAKFHA010000001.1, from coordinate 752,872 downwards.
CCCCACGGGGTGTGGTAGCGGTCGGTGAAGTACGGGCCGTAGGTGGGGAGATAGTTGCCGGACGGCCCCAGGTGGTTGTGCACGACGTCGAGGACGACGGCCAAGTCGCGGGCGTGGCAAGCGTCCACGAAGCGCTTCAGGCCGTCGGGGCCGCCGTACGGTTCGTGCGCGGCCCACAGGCAGACACCGTCGTAGCCCCATCCGTGCGTGCCGGGGAACGCGGCGACGGGGAGCAGTTCGACGTGCGTGACGCCGAGGGCGGCCAGGTGGTCGAGGCGCCCGATGGCGGCGTCGAAGGTGCCGGCGTCGGTGAAGGTGCCGATGTGCAGTTCGTAGACGACGCCGCCCGGGAGTGAACGGCCGTGCCAGGCCTGGTCGGTCCAGGCGAAGCGGGTGTGGTCGTAGACGCGGGAGGGGCCGTCCGGGCCGTCCGGCTGCCACGCGGAGCGGGGGTCGGGGCGCGGGGGGCCGCCGTCCACCGCGTACCAGTAGTCGTCGCCGTGGGCGAGAGCCGGTACGTCGGCGAGCCACCAGCCGGGGCCGTCACCGGAGCGGAGCGCGCGGCGGGCTGTGGCGGTGACCAGGTCGACGCCGGACGCGTCGGGGGCCCAGACGGCGAAACGGGTCATGGGAGCCTTGGAGCCTTTCGGTCGGTCACGGGTGGTGGAAGAAGGGGGCAAGTGCCGGCAAAGGGGGTGGGCCCCTTGCGGCCACAACGGACGGGCGGGGTGGGTGGGTTCCGGGGTGGGTGGGTCTCGAAAGGGTGGGTTTCAGCGGGGCGGTTCGAGGCGGGGGGCGCAGCGGGGCGCGCGGCGGGGGGATCGAGGCAGGGTGGCTCCAGGCAGGGCGGCTCGAAAAGGGCTTCCGAGCCGGGTCTCCGAAGAGGCCGTTTCCGAGTGGCGGCCGAGCACGGTTCCGATGGGGTTCCGTGCGCGCCCTGCGGATGCACTGCGCGTCGTCCCCTCCCATCGGTCCAGCACGCCCCGCCTCTCCCGTCGCCGTCAGTGCGCCCCGTCCTCCAGCAGCGCCACCGGCAGACGCGCGAGTACCTCCGCCACCGGGGCGTCCCGGGCGATCCGGCGGCCCGTCAGCAAGTCGGTCCATGTGCCCTTCCACAGGTCCAGGCGCGTCTCGCCCCAGCCGCCCGCCGCCGCGAGCCCCAGCGGCAGGCGGGTCGCGAGCGCCACCGTGAAACCGCGGCGCATCCCCAGCAGATGCGCGGCCGCCGGCCCGTGCGCATGGACCGCCGCGTACCGCCCCTCGCGCCCGAACGCCGCCGGGTCGCGCCGGCGCCACCGCAACGCAGCCGACGTCACCAGCGTCTTCTCGTCGTCCAGATCGCGGCACGCGCCGCCCGCGTCCAGATGCGCCAGCCGTGCCGCCCCGGCCTCGAAGTCCACCGGGGCCCGGTTGTCGGGGTCCACGAGAGTACGCAGTACCCCCTCACCTCCCTGGTAGACGTCCGGCACGCCCGGCATGGCCAGTTGGACCAGTTTGGCGCCCAGCGCCGCCGTACGCGCCGCATCACCGATACGCGTCACGAACTCCTGTACGGAAGACTGAAGTTCGCGGTCATTCAGGACCGCCGTGACGTAGTCGGCGACGGCCCGCTCGTACGCCCGGTCCGGTGCCGTCCACGACGTCGACCGGCCGGCCTCGCGCATCGCCTTCAGCAGGTAGCCCTGCATGCGCTCCACGCTCACCGGCCCCGCGCCGACCAGCGTCTGCCACAGCAGATAGCTGTCGTACCGGTCCGGGCCCGGCTCACCGCGGTGCCGTTGCGCGGCCTTCTCCCAGCCGCGGACGACCGACGCCCACTCCGCCGGCATCTCGGCCAGCACCGCGAGTCGCGCCCGGACGTCCTCGCTGCGCTTGGTGTCGTGCGTGGACAACGTCGTCATGGTGTCCGGGAAGGTGGCCTGCAGCTCACGCGCGTAGTCGTGGAAGGCCTCCAACGGCAGCCCCACATGGTCCGGCTCGCCGCCCACCTCGTTGAGCGAACTCAGCACGTACCAGCGGTAGAACGCCCGGTCCTCGACGCCCTTGGCGGCGACCGCCGAGGCCACCTGCGCGAACCGCACCGCAAACTCGCCGCCCGCCGACCTGCCCGAACCGCCCGAACCCCCCTCATGCCCCAGCGCCGCATCCACAATGTGCCGCGCGGTCGCCGCCAGGCGCCCCGGCACCTCGGTCAGCGCCGCCCCCAGCAGCGCCGCCGCCTCGGCCGGAGCCGGCTCCCCGGGCACCACGTACGGCCGGTACGCAGGCACCGACGCCAGCAGTTCCCTCAGCGCATCGCCGCGGTCCGGCTCGTGCACCCCGATCCACTCCAAAACCCGCTCCAGCCGCGCCACTTCCGCAACCAGCCCGGACTCCAGGACCTCCAGCTTCCCCACCCGCGCGACCGGCGCGAACCCCGGATCGGACGCCCCGGTCAGCTCGTGGTGCAGCGCCCGCAGTTCCTCGGCGCCCTCCGGATCCGTGAAGACACCGTCCACCCGGCGCAGCACGTCGTACCCGGTGGTCCCGGCGCAGTCCCAGTCGGCGGGCAGGTGCTCTCCGCCGGTCAGGATCTTCTCGACCACGATCCACGTCTCGTCGGACGTCGCGGCCCGCAGCCGCCGCAGATACCCGCGCGGATCGGCCAGCCCGTCCGGATGGTCCACCCGCAGCCCCTGGATCAGCCCCTCGCGGACCAGCCGCAGGATGACCGCATGGGTGGCCGCAAAGACCGCCTCGTCCTCCTGCCGCAGCCCTATGAGCGAGGTGATGGTGAAGAACCGGCGGTAGTTGCCGCGCAGGTCGCCCTCGCGCCAGTCGGCCAGCCGGTAGTGCTGCGCATCCAGCGCAGCCCGCAGCGGCATGTCCGCGGTCCCCGCACGCAGGGGAAAGGCGTGCTCGAAGTACCGGACCCCTTCGTCCGTCGCCCTTATGTCCGCCACGGCCACGTCGAGTGGCGCCCCCAGCACCGGCAGCAGGACCTTCCCTCCGCCCGCATCCCAGTCGATGTCGAACCACCCCGCATACGGCGACTCCCGCCCGTGCTCCAGCACCGACCAGAACTGCCGGTTCAGCGACTCCGGCGCGGGCACCGCCATGTGGTTCGGCACGATGTCGACCACGATCCCGAGCCCGTGCGACTGCGCCTCGGCGGCCAGCACCCGGAACCCCGCCTCCCCGCCGAGCTCGGGGGAGACCTGCGCGTGGTCGACCACGTCGTACCCGTGGGTGGACCCGGGCACCGCGCGCAGGATCGGCGACAGATACAGATGGCTGACCCCCAGCGCGGCCAAGTACGGCACGGCGTCCGCCGCCTCGGCGAACCCGAAATCAGGCTGGAGCTGCAGACGGTACGTCCCGGTGGGGACCACGGGTGGCGTCATGCGGAACCAGTGCCCGGTGTGTCTCCGCGACACGCCGTGTTGCTCCATATGAGTGGTGATGCCGTGCCCTGAGCCCGGCCCCGCCCGGGTCCGCCACCCCTGGCAATTTTTGTTGTGCTGGTCAACAATCCGGGGGATCGTCCCGAGAATCGGAGGCCCGGACGTGCTGACCAGCTTCGACGACTTCCCCGTGCACCAGACGCCGATGCCGGTGGCGGTGCCCGCGAGCAGTGACCGGAACGCGTACGGGCGCTACTGGTTCGGCGCCGCCGAGCGGAGCGGGCGGTTCATCGTCGAGGCGGCGTTCGGGCGGTACGCCAACCTCGGGGTGGCCGACGCGCACCTGTCCATCTCGCGCGGCGGTGTGCAGGACGCCTTCCACGCCTCCGGCCCCGCCCCTGCCGACCCCGCGAGCACCGGCGTGGGCCCCTTCCGCCTCCGGGTCGCCGAGCCGATGCGGCACCTGGTGATCACCATCGCCGACAACTCCACCGGCATCACCGCCGACCTGGAGTGGCGGGCGCGGGTCGGGGCGCTCGAAGAGGACCACACCGTGATGCATGACGGCGTCGGCCGCGTCATGGTCGACATGGCCCGCTTCCTGCAGTTCGGCACGTGGGCCGGGCAGGTGACGGTCGACGGCGAGACCACCGAGCTGGCGCACGCCGACGTGGTCGGCGTGCGGGACCGCTCCTGGGGCGTGCGCCCGGTCGGCGCGCAGCCGCAGGGACGCCCCGCGTCGCAGCTGCCGAACGCCTGGCTCTGGGCGCCGGTCCACTTCGCCGACGAGTGCCGCACGCTGGGCTACTTCCAGAAGCCGGGCGGCGAGATCTGGCGCGGCGACGGGTTCGCGATCCCCGCCCCGGACCGGCCGTACGACCGGGTCCCGCAGGTCACCGGGCACGGCGACGCGGGCGTCCTGCGCCTGGAACCCCTCGGCGACCGGCTCACGTTCGCCCCCGGCACGCGCCGCGTCACCCGCGCCGAGTTCGACGTGCGGATGCCGGACGGCAGCACCCAGACCCTCGAACTCGAACCGCTGCGGCACATCATGATGAAGGGCCTCGGCTACACCTCGCCCGAGTGGGGCCACGGGCTGTGGAAGGGCGAGGACGCGACCGGCCGCGAGACCTGGAAGCTCGACGAGGCCGACCCGGGCGACTTCACCGCGCAGCACCTGCACCACGTCGTGAAGGCCCGCATCGGCGACCGCGAGGGCGTCGGCTTCCTGGAGCAGATCATCTTCGGCCCGCACCGCCAGTACGGCTTCACCGAACTCCTCGACGGCGCCCGCTGAGCCGCCGAAGCCGGACAGGAGCCGGTCCGCGGGAGGGCGGAGGACGGCCGGGCGCGCACGGCCCGATGCGTCAGCTGCCGTCCTTGCCCTCGCCGTCCCGGTACGCCTCCAGCAGCCGCAGCCACACCTCGCTGATCGTCGGGTACGCCGGGACCGCATGCCACAAACGCGCGATCGGCACCTCGCCGGCCACCGCGACCGTCGCGGAGTGCAGCAGCTCCGCGACGCCGGGCCCCACGAACGTCGCGCCGACCACGCACTCCCGGTCCAGGTCGACCACCATGCGCGCCCGGCCGCGGTAGCCCTCCGCGTAGAGCGACGCACCGGACACCGAGCCGATCTCGTAGTCGACCACACGCGTGCGCAACCCGGCCGCCTCGGCCTGCCGCGCGTTCAGACCGACCGCGGTGGCCTCCGGGTCGGCGAACACCACCTGCGGGACCGCCGCGGTGTCGGCGGTCGCGGCCTGCGCACCCCAGCGGCCGGTGTCCGCCGTGCCGCCGGCCGCGCGGACCGCGATCGCCGATCCCGCGATCCGCGCCTGGTACTTGCCCTGGTGGGTGAGGAGCGCACGGCGGTTCGCGTCGCCGACCGCGTACAGCCACCCGTCCGGGACCGCCTCGACCCGGCAGCTCTCGTCGGTCGCGAACCATGACCCCGGCGTCAGGCCCACGGTCTCCAGCCCCAGGTCGGCGCTGCGCGGCGCGCGGCCGGTCGCGAAGAGGATCTCGTCGGCTTCCAGGACACTGCCGCCGTCGAGCGTCGCCCGCACCGGACCCGCCGGATCGGGGCGTTCCACCGCGGTCACCGACGTACCGAAGCGCACGTCGACGCCCGACGCGCGCAGCCCCTCGACGACCAGCTCGCCCGCGAACGGCTCCATTTGCTCCAGCACCGCCGCACCGCGGACCAGCAGCGTGACCTGCGCACCGAGGGCCTGCCACGCGCATGCCATCTCGACGCCCACCACACCGCCGCCGACCACCGCGAGGCGCCCCGGCACCGACGTCGCAGAGGTGGCCTCCCGGCTGGTCCACGGGTGCACGTCCGCCACCCCGGGCAGGTCCGGGAGTACTGCGCGGCTGCCGGTCGCGACGACCACCGCATGCCGCGCGGCCAACACGCTCACGCCGCCGTCCGCCGCAGTCACCTCGACCCGCCGCGGCCCGGCAAGCCGCCCGTGACCGCGCACGAGCACCGCGCCGATGCCCTCGACCCACGCGACCTGGCCGTCGTCGTGCCGGTGCCCGACCATCTCGTCGCGCCGGGCGAGCACCGCGGCCGCATCCAGCGGACCGTGCACGGCCTGCGCGGCACCCGGCAACCGCCGCACATCGGCCAGCGCCTGGGCGGGCCGCAGCATCGCCTTGCTGGGCACGCAGGCCCAGTACGAGCACTCGCCGCCGACCAGTTCGCCCTCCACCACCGCGCAGCTCAGCCCGGCGGCCCGCACCCGGTCCGCGACGTTCTCACCGGCCGGTCCCGCGCCCACGACCACCACGTCGTACGCCGTCGTCTCATCCGCCCCGCTCATCAGCCCTCCGGAGTCCGTGGTCCCGACGTCCGGCCGGGACGGTCGCCCGGCCGCACCGCCGGACCGGTTCCCCGGCCCGGGCCGTCTCACGCCTGCGGCCGCTGCAGCAGCGCCATCGCCCGGGCCGGCACCTGCCACTGCTCGCCGGCCCGGACCTTCGGGTGGTCCTTCGGGTCGCGCGTCGCGCAGCCCGCGTCCGCGGTGTCGACCAGCACGGTCCACTCGCTGCCGTGGTTGAGCGGGATGTGGAACGCCAGATCCTCGTGCGACGCGTTGAACAGCAGCAGGAACGAGTCGTCCGAGATCGGCTGGCCGCGCGGGTCCGGCTCGCTGATGGCCTGGCCGTTGAGGAAGACCGCGAGCGACTTCGCGGTGGCCTCGCGCCAGTCCGCGTCCGTCATCTCCTCGCCGGCCGGGGTGAACCACGCGATGTCGGACAGCTCGTCGTGGGTGCCCTGCATCGGGCGGCCGTGGAAGAAGCGGCGGCGCCGGAAGACCGGGTGCTTGTGCCGCAGCCGGGTGAGCATGCGCGTGAAGGCGTGCAGCTCGCCCGGCTCGTCCTTGTCCGGCCAGTGCACCCACGCCAGTTCGCCGTCCTGGCAGTACGCGTTGTTGTTGCCGCCCTGGCTGCGGCCGAACTCGTCGCCGTGCGAGATCATCGGCACGCCCTGGGAGAGCAGCAGGGTGGCCATCATGTTGCGCTGCTGCCGGGCCCGCAGGGTCAGGATCGCCGCATCGTCCGTGTCGCCCTCGGTGCCGCAGTTCCAGGACCGGTTGTAGCTCTCGCCGTCCCGGTTGTCCTCGCCGTTGGCCTCGTTGTGCTTGTCGTTGTACGACACCAGGTCGCGCATCGTGAAGCCGTCGTGGCAGGTCACGAAGTTGATCGAGGCGATCGGGCGGCGGCCGTCGTCCTGGTACAGGTCCGAGGAGCCGGTCAGCCGCGAGCCCAGCTCGGCCAGCGTGCGCTCCTCGCCGCGCCAGAAGTCCCGGACCGTGTCACGGTACTTGCCGTTCCACTCGGTCCACAGCGGCGGGAAGTTGCCGACCTGGTAGCCGCCCTCGCCCACGTCCCACGGCTCGGCGATCAGCTTGACCTGCGAGACCACCGGGTCCTGCTGCACCACGTCGAAGAACGACGAGAGCCGGTCCACCTCGTGGAACTGCCGGGCCAGCGTGGCCGCGAGGTCGAAGCGGAAGCCGTCCACGTGCATGTCGGTGACCCAGTACCGCAGCGAGTCCATGATCAGCTGCAGCACGTGCGGGCTGCGCATCAGCAGCGAGTTGCCGGTGCCGGTGGTGTCGAGGTAGTACCGCTTGTCGTCGGCGAGCCGGTAGTACGACTGGTTGTCGAGGCCGCGGAACGACAGCGTCGGGCCCAGGTGGTTGCCCTCCGCGGTGTGGTTGTAGACCACGTCCAGGATCACTTCGATGCCGGCCGCGTGCAGCGCCTTCACCATCGAGCGGAACTCCTGCACCTGCTGCCCGCGCTCGCCGGTCGACGAGTACGCGTTGTGCGGCGCGAAGAAGCCGATCGTGTTGTAGCCCCAGTAGTTGCGCATGCCCAGCCGGGTCAGCCGGTGGTCGTGCACGAACTGGTGCACCGGCATCAGCTCGATGGCCGTGACGCCCAGGTCCACCAGATGGTCGATGATCACCGGATGGCCCAGTGCCGCGTACGTGCCGCGGATCTCCTCGGGCAGCCCCGGGTGCATCTGGGTGAGGCCCTTGACGTGCGCCTCGTAGATGACGGTGTCGTGGTACTCGATGCGCGGCGGCCGGTCGTTGCCCCAGTCGAAGTACGGGTTCACCACGACCGAGGTCGACATGTACGGCCCCGAATCGCCCTCGTTGGGCAGGTCCGGATGGTCGAACGAGTAGCCGTAGACCGCCTGGTGCCAGGTGATCTCGCCGGACATCGCCTTCGCGTACGGGTCCAGCAGGAACTTGTGCGGATTGCAGCGGTTCCCCGCGGCCGGGTCGAACGGGCCCTGCACGCGGTAGCCATACCGCTGCCCGGGCTGCACCCCCGGCAGGTACGCGTGCCGCACGAACGCGTCGGTCTCGCGCAGTTCGATGCGCTCCTCGCCGCCGTCCTCGTCGATCAGGCACAGCCACACGCGCTCCGCGGCCTCCGAGAAGACCGCGAAGTTCGTGCCGGCGCCGTCGTAGGTGGCGCCCAGCGGATAGGGGCGTCCGGGCCAGACCTGCATGGGCAACCTGTCGTCTCGGTACGTCTCGGTACGTGGTGCTCGGCGCGTGCGAGCGGGGCTACCCCCGCATCCTCGCCTACCGCGGCCGCTTCATGCGCGCCTTGTGGCCGGCCTTCCCCCGGATGGGTGGCCGACACACCGGGCCCAGGCCCGGAGCGCGGCGGCTGCGGGCCCGTGCCGATCCGTCAGATCCAGTCGAGCAGTTCGGCCGCCAGCATCTCCTGCGCGCACGGCCAGGCCGAGCCGCAGGTGCAGGTGGCCGGACCGCCGGCGGTCTCCGGAGTCTCGGGGGAGCGGTGGTGGCAGTCGAAGATCTCCGCGACGACGTGCCGGTACCGGTCGAACTCTGCGTCGATCTCGATGCCCGTCATGTGGGCAGTGCTGCTGGGCGTGGCCATCATGGCGACCTCCTGCTGGTGCCACGGGGTTCTCGCCGGTACAGACGGGCGGCGGCGGCCTCCCGGTTTCATGCGGGCACGCCGAAGTCGCGAGTTGAGGGAGCACCCTCACCGGTCCGTGGACTGTTGGCAATGATTGCCGAGGAATGGTCCAAACTCTCATGATTGCCTGCCGTAGAAACACCGTGTCGCAACTAATAGGTCCGCAAGGCGCAACCCGGACTGCCGTAACTGCGCGTACCGTTGACGCGCGTATACGGCGGGTCGACCCGTGCGCCTGAAGTACGCTCGACCGGTTCCGGGCGATCGCCGCACCGCGGGCGCGCGCCGACGTCCGGGCGCGGCGCCGCGGCGGCAGGACCGAACCATGCGATTGGGGACGCTATGACCGACCTGGGCCCGAACCCGCCTGCCCCGGAGCCGGACGATCTTCCGGACGCCGGGACGGAGGGTGCGGACAAGGCCGCCGGCCCGGGCGACGACCTGGCGGATCCGACCGCGCCCGAGGAGTCCGGACCCGGCCGCCTCCCGCGCAACCCGGCCCGGCCCGCACCGGGCGGCGAATCCGACGGCACCACCGGCGGCAAGGGCGGCACCACGGGCGGCGACCAGGGCAACACCCGCCCCGGATACGGGAACGCCGCCCGGCTGCCCTTCCCCGGACCGCGCAGCGCCGCCGACGACGGCGACCTCCCGCAGCTCGACGGCAGCGGCCCGCCGCCCCCGTCCGGACCCGTGCCGATCGTGCCCGAGCCGCTCGAACCGGGCGACCTGTCGTGGGCCGAGGACGACTGGAGCTCGGCCCTCCTGCGGGCCCGCCGCGCGGGCCGCGCGTACGTGTACCTCAACCTCGTCGAGCAGCGCCTGCGCTCGGTGGTACGCCAGGTCCTGCTGCCGGTGTACGGCACCGTCGAGCACGCCGCGCACGACGACGGCGCCTGGGTGGTCGCCGCGGCCGGCCCCACCCAGAGCGAATGGGTCGAACGCGCCGAGGCGGTCCGGGAGATGAGCCGGCGGCGCGGCTACATCGTGGACCCCGCGGACGACGACCTGGTGGCCTTCCTGACCCTCCCGCAGCTGCGCGAGCTCTTGGTCCGCAACTGGTGGTGCTTCGCGCCCTATCTCACCGACCGCCGGTCGCTCGAACGCGCCCTGGAGGAAGTGGAGATCGGGCGGCACATCGTGGCCCGCAACCGCGTGCTGTCGCCCGACGTGCTGCGCCAGGTCGAGCGCGCCTGCACCAAGGTGCTGGCCGAGCTCGACGGCCGGCTCGGCAGGCACGCCGGGGAGCGCCTCGCCCTCGACGCGGTCGAGGAGCTGTTCGCGGGCCGGTACGGCGACATGGTCGCGGTCTTCCCGGACCGCTCCGCGCTGCAGCGGAAGTTGCCGTTCGCCGACCTGGTCGGCGAGGCCCGCACGATCGACGCGATGGGCGTCGCGCTCAACCTGCTGTGCCAGAACTACTCGGGCCGCGAACTGCACCGGCTGGCCGCGGCCGGCTGCCGCATGCGCCTGCTGTTCCTCAACCCGGCCGGCGACGCGATGCGGCAGCGCGAGCGCGAGGAGGGCGTGAAGCGCGGCATACTGTCCCGGCTCACCACCATGAACATCCTGCACGCCCGCAAGATCCGCGCGAAGCTCGCCGAACCGGACCGCATCGAGATCCGGGTGTACGAGGAGACGCCGCGCTTCAACGCCTACCTCGTGGACAGCGACGCCGCCGTGGTCCAGCCGTACCTGCGCCGGGCGCGCGGCGTGGAGTCACCGTCCTTCGTGCTGCGCGCCGGAAGCGACGCCGCCGACCCGCGGCGCGGCCTGTTCGCGCTGTTCGACGAGGAGTTCGAGCAGCTGTGGGCGGTCGGCAAGCGCACCGCCTGAAAGCGGTGCGCCCGCCGATCCCGCGACCGCAGAAGCCTGCGATGTCCCGCGAGGCCAAGCGCTACGAGACCGTGTGAGGTCCCGGGGTCCTCAGATGGACGGCAGGTACTTGTAGCCCACCCGGTGCACCGTCGACAGCCGCCGCTTGTGCCGGCCGCCGACCTTGCGGCGCAGGCGCGCCACGTGCACGTCCACGGTGCGGCCCTCGCCGGAGTCCGGATAGCCCCACACCGCGTCCATCAGCTGGCGGCGCGTGAAGACCCGGCGCGGATTGCCCAACAGGTGGGCCAGCAGCCCGAATTCGAGGAAGGTCAGCTGCAGCAGGCGGCCGTCCACGGTCGCGGTGCGGCCGGACAGGTCCAACTGGAGGCCGTCGTCCTCCAGCACGATGTCGGTGGCGGCGAAGGAGTCCAGGGCAGGCGGAAGCAGCAGAGTGTGCGTCATGGCGGCAGGTGTCCTTAAGAACGGAGGAAGCGAACGGCTTGCGGATGAGGGTTCATCGCGAAGCCGGACACACGCAGCTGCACACACGGCAGTAGTCCACCGCGCGGCGCCGGGTCAGTGTCCTCCGGTTCATGAAGCGATCGTACGTGCGTCACACCACGCCGCAATGCCCGTTCCGTCCCCCGAGACAGAATCCCAAGGGGTGAGACGCGCTATCCACGAAGCGAGAAGCGGCAGGCGAATGCCTCAGCTCTCCACGGCCATTCGCACCCCGAGCACCAACAGGACCCCGCCCGAGACCTGTTCGAGCCGCTTGCGGACCCCGGCCCGCGAGACGACCTTCTTCATGCGGCCCACGAACCACACGTAGGTGCCGTAGTAGCCGACCTCGAATACCGCCCACAGCGCGGCCAGCCCGATCATCGTCGGCAGCTGCGGCGCCCCGGCCGGCACGAACTGCGGCAGGAACGACATCGCGAAGATCGCCGCCTTCGGGTTGGCCAGGTTGATCGCCAGCCCCGACCGGTACGACGCCCACGGGGAGCGCACCTTCACGTCCGCGTCCAGGTCCGCCTGGCCCTGCCCGCGCCACGCCGCGCGCAGTGTCTGGATGCCGAACACGATCAGCACCGCCGCTCCGACGTACCGCATGACGTCGTACGCCACCTCGGACGCGGCCAGCAGCGCGGTGAGCCCGAACGCCGCCACCACACCCCAGATGAAGACGCCGGTCTCGTTGCCGAGCACGGTCGCGAAGCCGGCGCGCTTCGAGCGCAGCGACTCCTTGATGATGAGCATGGTGCTCGGGCCGGGCGCGGCCGCGACGATCGTGCAGGCGCCGAGGAAGGCGAGAAGTGTGGTCAGCATGGGCTCATGCTCGGACCGCCCCGGTCACCTGTCCAGCGAGTTCTGCACCACACCCGGTACGCCGAGGATCCCCGGCGGAGAGCTCAGAACGCGTGCCAGCGCGACGTCGTGTCGCCGGTGCGCAGGCAGCGCACCCGGTGCGCGAACTCCTCCTCGGCCGCCGGATTGCCCGGAACATGCTGGGCGACCCACGCGGTGGCGGCCAGTTCGCGCACGTCGCGCAGCACCGGATAGCCGTCCCATCCGGTCACGTCGAACCCGTACTTCCTCGCGAACCGCTCGACCGAGCCCTCCGGCAGCCCGTACCGCACCGCGGCCATCGGGGTCAGGATCAGGTCCAGCTCGCGCAGATCGGATGCCACGTTCTCCAGGTCGAGCAGCACCGCCCGGCCCCCGTGCACGCCCACATTGCGCAGCAGCGCGTCGCCGTGGATCACCCCGGGCGCCAGCACCGGGCGGACCTGCGCGTACGCCTCGGCCAGCGCCGCCTTGCGGTCCAGCAGGAACCGCCGGTCGTCCAGGTGCACGGCCGCGTCCGCGGAGTCCAGCCAGGTCTCCACCAGCGCCAGCGGTTCGCGCCGGGGCAGCGCGAACGGCGGTTCGGGCAGCGCATGCAGCCGCTTGAGCAGCTTCGCCAGGTCGCGCACGTCCGGCGTGCCGTCGGCGGGCGGCAGTATCTCCCAGAAGGTGACCGGCCGCTCGGACACCTCCAGAGGCTGCACCGGCACCGCCGCGGCGGGCCGCACGGTCGGGAAGTCCAGCGCGCACAGCCACTGCGCGACCGCGACTTCACGGCGGGCCCGCTCCTTGAGGTGCGGCCCGCGCGCGATGCGCGCGACTATCCCCACCCCGGGCAGCGCGAAGACCGCGTTCTCGCCGAAAGCCAGGAGTTCCGCGCCGTCGGCCGCCCCGGGATCGATCCCCGCCGTATTGCAGGCCCGCGCCAACACCGCCCGCTCGGCAGCAGCTGTGTCGATCACGCGTCAGATGCTACTGGGTAGGCCAACTCTGTTCCGACAGATTGACGTCCTCCATACCCGGGACGTTCGGCAATTCGAGCGGGACGGGGGGCCTTTCGGGGCCTCAGGCGCTCTTGGCGCCGGCCAGGCCGAGCGCCTCGTCGTACCGCAGCGCGGCCAGCGCGGCCACCTCGTCGGTGTCGCCGACCGGTACGGTCACCAGGTCGGCGCCCGACTCGGCGGACTGGCGGGCGATGCGGTCCGGCAGGAAGCCCGGAGCCAGCATGTACGTCGCGACCGCAACCCGCTCCAAGCCGGTGCGCCGCAGGTCGCGGACCGCCTCGCCGACCTCGGGGCTGAGCGCCGAGGCGAAGGCGGTGACCACCGAGCCCCAGCCGGTGCGGCGCCAGGTGCGGGCCAGGTCGGTCAGCGCCGCGTTCGCCGCGGCGTCGGTGGAGCCGGCCGAGGCGAGCACGATGCCGTACGCGTCGTCGCCCGGCCACACGCCCGCCTCGCGCAGCCGGCGGTCCAGCGCGGCGAGCAGCAGCGGATGCGGACCGAGCGCGGCCGCGGTGCGGACCCGCAGCCGGAGCTGCCGGCCCGCATCGAGCATCGCCGGGACGTCGTGCTTCGCGTGGTACGCCGTGGACAGCAGCAGCGGGACCGCCACCGCCTCGCGGACCCCGTCCGCGGCCAGTGCGGCCAGCTTCTCCGGCACCCGCGGACCGTCGTGGTCCAGGTACGCCACCTCCACCCGCACGCCCGGCCGGGCACGCCGCACCCGCGCCGCGAGCGACTCGGCCGTCGCGGCGTGGCGCGGGTCCCGGCTGCCGTGCGCGATGGCCAGCAGCGCGGGTGCGGGTGCGGTTCTCATGGGGGCGTCGTTCCGAGGGGAGAAGAGGGCAGGGACAGGAGGCTACTTGGAGATCAGCAGACCGCGCTGGCGCAGCACGAGCTTCTCCAGCGGCGAGAAGAACAGCAGCTCGATGCCGATGCCGACCAGCAGGATCATGAAGACCGCGGTGAGCATCATCGGCATGTCGCCCAGGTCGCGGCCCTGGTTCATGAGCTGGCCCAAGCCGTACCCGAGGTCCGGCGATGCGGCGATCAGCTCCGCAGCCATCAGCGAGCGCCAGCTGAACGCCCAGCCCTGCTTGAGGCCGGCCAGGTAGCCGGGCAGCGAGGCGGGCAGCAGCACGTGCCACACGCCCAGCAGGCCGGTGGCGCCGAGCACGCGCCCGGCCCGGATGAACAGCGGCGGGACCTGGTCGACGCCGGAGACGATGCCCTGCGCGATCGACGGGACCGCACCGAGCAGCACGACCGCGTAGATCGCGCTGTTGTTCAGGCCGAACCAGATGACGGCCGGCGGCACCCAGGCCACCGACGGCAGCGACTGCAGACCGGACAGCAGCGGGCCGATCGCCGCGCGCACCCAGCGCACCCGGGCCACCAGCAGGCCGAGCGGGGTGCCGATCGCGATGGCCATCAGGAAGCCGAGGAAGGCGCGTTCGAGGCTGACCCAGAGGATCTGGTGGACCTCGCCGGCCTGCCACTGGACCATGAACGCGTCCCACACGTCGGCCGGCGACGGCAGCGCGTAGCGGGGCTTGACCTCGGCCCAGTAGGCGATCTGCCACACCAGCAGCATGAACGCGATGGCCAGGATCGGCGGGCCGATCTTGCCGAGCGCGGTCCGCCACAGCGGGGCGCGGTCCTTCTCGTACGTCTCCAGCGCGTCCAGGCCGGCTTCCAGGCCCGCGACGTCGTCGGAGGACGGCACATCCGCCGCGGCCGTCTTCGTCAGGTCAGTGCTTGCCATGGCGGCGGATCTCCCCACGGAGCTGTTCGGTGATCTCGATGGACAGCGCCGAGACGTCCGGCGACTCGATGCGGCGCGGCTGCGGGATGTCGATGGTCCACTCGCGGGCGATGCGTCCCGGGCGGGACGACATCAGCACCACGCGCTGGGCCAGCCGGACCGCCTCGCGCACGTTGTGCGTCACGAAGACGACCGAGCGGCCGGTGTCCGCCCAGATGCGGGTGAGCTCGTCGTGCAGCACGTCGCGGGTGATCGCGTCCAGCGCGGCGAACGGCTCGTCCATCAGCAGCACCTCGCCGGACTGCGCGAGCGCGCGGGCCAGCGCGACGCGCTGCCGCATGCCGCCGGAGAGCTCGTGTACGCGCTTCTCGTACGCGGTGTCCAGGCGGACCAGCGCGAGCAGCTTCTGGGCTTCCTCGCGGCGCTGCTCGCGCGGCACGCCGCGCAGCTTCAGGGCCAGTTCGACGTTCTTGCCGGCCTTGAGCCACGGGAAGAGCGCGTGCTCCTGGAACATCAGCGCCGGGCGGCCGCCGTTGACCTCGATGGTGCCGGCGCTCGGCTTGTCCAGCCCGGCGACCAGGTTGAGCAGGGTCGACTTGCCGCACCCGGACGCACCCAGCAGGCAGACGAACTCGCCCGGGGCGACGGTCAGGTCGATGTTGTCGAGGACCGGCGCGCCGTCCGCGCGGCCGAAGACCTTGGTGACCTTGGACAGGCGGACGGCAGGCGCGCCGGTACCGGCGGTGCCGTTCTCGCCGGCCGCCGGAGCGGCGGCCGTCAGCGGCTGCTCGTGCACGGTCTGGGACATCGCGTCCGCCTTTCGCGGGTGGGAGTCGCCGGGTAAGCGGTCGGTACGGTGCTGCGGGGCGGGGCCGACTCGTGGTGGCCCCGCCCCGGTGCCCTGCTACTTCTTGCCGAGTCCGGCGTCCTGGACGGCCGGCTTGCCGCTCGCGGTCAGCAGCTTGTTGAGGATCGTCAGGTCGTAGATGCCCTTGATGTCGGCGTCCTTGGTGACTCCGACGTGCACGCCCTCGTCCTTGAGCTTGAGCAGCGAGGCGGCCAGCGGGTCGTTGGTGACCTCGATGTTGGGCCACGCCGCGTCGATGACCGGCTTGGGCAGTTCCTTCTTGGTGTACTCGAGGAGCTGCGCGTTGACGTCGGCCTTGGCCTTCTCCGCGTTCGCGTTGATGAACTCGGTGGTGGCCAGCTGGCCGCGGAGCAGCGCCTCGACGGTGTCCGGGTGCTTCTCCAGGAAGTCCTTGCGGACGATCAGGTTCGTGGTGACGAACTTGCCCTCGGGCCACAGCGTGCGCTCGTCGATCAGCACCTTGCCGCCGGCCTCCTGGACCAGGCGGGTCGCCCACGGCTCGGGCAGCCAGCCGCCGTCCAGCTCGCCGCTCTTGAACAGCGCGAGGGTCTGGGCGTTGTCGGTCGGCACGATGCTGACGTCGCCGCCGCCCTTGGTGTCGGTCTTGAGGTTGTTCTTCGCCAGCCAGGCGCGGACCGCGACGTCCTGCGTGCCGCCCAGCTGCGGCGAGGCGATCTTCTTGCCCTTGAGGTCGGCGGCCGAGTTGATGTTCGGCTTGACGACCAGCGAGGCACCGCCGGAGGTGGTGCCCGCGACGATGCGCAGCAGCTCGCCGTTGGTCGAGGTGAAGCCGGAGATCGACGGGTTCGGGCCGATGTACGTGGCGTCCAGCGAGCCGCCCTTGAGCGCCTCGATGGCCGCCGGGCCCGCGTTGAACACCGTCGGGGTGATCTTGGTGGTGCCCAGCTCCTTGGCGTAGAAGCCTTCCTTCAGACCGACCAGCGGCGTCGCGTGCGTGACGTTCGCGAAGAACCCGAGGCGCAGCTCGGAGGCGGACGTGCCGGCGGGCTTGCCGGCCTGGGACGCGCCCGGGGACTGCTGGGCGGCGGCGGGGTCGGTCTTGTCGCTGTCCTTGTCGTCGCCGTAGCCGCAGGCGGAGACCACGGCGAGCAGCGGGACAATTGCGAGGGCTATGACGGTACGTACGGTTCTGCGACGCTGGACGCGGGCAGCAGGCATGAGGGACCTTCCCTGGGTGACCGTGCAGGGGCACGGAATTCGACGGGTTTTGATGGACGGGACGGGGAACGGGACTTGCGCTACGGGTGTCGGCCGGATCCCGGAGGATCGGCTAGCGACATCGCTCCGTAGTGGAGCCCGGCTCGCCGCCGCGGTCCACGAACGCCGGACCGGCCATGCCGGCCGTCAGCGTCGATCCGTCGGATTCGTCGATGAGGAGGAAGGAACCGGTGCGGCGCCCGGCCGCGTACGGGTCGAGCGCGAGGGGCTGCGCGGTCCGCAGCACCACGTGCGCGATGTCGTTCGGGTGCAACTCGCCCGGCGCGGACTGCCGTTCGAGGGTCTGGATGTCGACCCGGTAGGGGATCTCCCGGACGATCGCCTTGACCGTGCGGGTGGTGTGCTTGAGCAGCACCCGGTCGCCGGGCCGCAGCGGCTTGTCCGCCACGTGGCAGACCGTCGCCTCGATGTCCTGGGTGGCCACCGGGGCCTCCTCGGCCGGGGCGATCAGGTCGCCGCGCGAGACGTCCACGTCGGACGACAGCCGCAGCGTGACCGACTCGCCGGCCTGCGCGCGGTCCACCGTCGCGCCGAGCCGGTCGATGCCCTCGATGGTCGAACGCGAGCCGGACGGCAGCACCACGACCGGGTCGCCGGTACGGAACACGCCGGACGCGACCTGGCCCGCGTAGCCGCGGTAGTCGCGGAACTCGTCGTCGCTCTGCGGGCGCAGCACGAACTGCACCGGGAAGCGCGCCGGCCCCTGCTCGTCCTGGCCGCCGGTCTCGACGGTCTCCAGGTACTCCAGGAGCGTCGGGCCGCCGTACCAGTCCATGTGCGCGGACGGGTCCACCACGTTGTCGCCGCGCAGCGCGGAGACCGGGATGGTGGTCACGTCCGGGATGCCGAGCTCCTTGGCGAACGCGGTGAACTCGTCGGCCACCGAGGCGAAGACGGCCTCGTCGTAGTCGACCAGGTCCATCTTGTTGACCGCGAGGACCACGTGCGGGACGCGCAGCAGCGCGGCCACCGCGGCGTGCCGGCGGGTCTGCTCGACGACGCCGTTGCGGGCGTCCACCAGGACCACGGCCAGCTCGGCGGTCGACGCGCCGGTCACCATGTTGCGGGTGTACTGCACGTGGCCCGGCGTGTCGGCCAGGATGAACCGGCGCTTGGCGGTCGCGAAGTAGCGGTACGCCACGTCGATGGTGATGCCCTGCTCGCGCTCGGCGCGCAGGCCGTCAGTCAGGAGCGCGAGGTCCGCCTCCTCCATGCCGCGGTCGCGGCTGACCCGCTCGACCGCCTCCAGCTGGTCGGTCAGGACCGACTTGGAGTCGTGCAGCAGGCGGCCCACGAGCGTGGACTTGCCGTCGTCGACCGAGCCCGCGGTGGCCAGCCGGAGCAGGCCCACCGGCGCGTCCACGGCGGCCGAACCCTCGGCGGTGCCGGGAATGTTGCTGGTCATTTAGAAGTATCCCTCGCGCTTGCGGTCTTCCATCGCGGCCTCGGACAGCTTGTCGTCCGCGCGCGTGGCACCCCGTTCGGTCAGTCGGCTCACCGCGATCTCGGCGATCACCTCGGCCACCGTGGTGGCCGGGGACTCCACCGCCCCGGTACAGCTCATGTCGCCGACCGTGCGGTACCGGACGACGCGGCGCTCCAGCGCCTCGCCCTCCTTCGGGCCGCCCCAGTCGCCGGGCGCGAGCCACATGCCGTTGCGCAGGAAGACGTCGCGCTCGTGCGAGAAGTAGATCTCCGGGAGCGGGATCTCCTCGCGCTCGATGTACTGCCACACGTCCAGCTCGGTCCAGTTGGACAGCGGGAAGACCCGGACGTGCTCGCCCACGCGGTGCCGGCCGTTGTACAGGTTCCACAGCTCGGGGCGCTGGCGGCGCGGGTCCCACTGGCCGAACTCGTCGCGCAGCGAGAAGACACGCTCCTTGGCGCGGGCCTTCTCCTCGTCCCGGCGGCCGCCGCCGAAGACCGCGTCGAAGCGGTTCTTCTCGATGGCGTCGAGCAGCGGGACGGTCTGCAGCGGGTTGCGGGTGCCGTCCGGGCGCTCCTGCAGGCGGCCGCTGTCGATGAACTCCTGCACGTGGCCCACGTACAGGCGCAGCCCGTGCTCGGCCACCGTGCGGTCGCGGTACTCGATGACCTCGGGGAAGTTGTGCCCGGTGTCGACGTGCAGCAGCGCGAACGGGATCTGGGCCGGCCAGAACGCCTTGCGCGCCAGGTGCAGCATGACGATGGAGTCCTTGCCGCCGGAGAAGAGGATCACCGGCCGCTCGAACTCGCCCGCGACCTCGCGGAAGATGTGGACCGCCTCGGCCTCGAGCGCGTCCAGGTGGGAGAGCGCGCCGGGCGCGGAAAGCTCGACCGCGGTTGTCACTTGCTCCTCCAGGAGGTCGGGGCGGTGGTCGGGTGCTGCGAGTGGTGCTTGCGCGGCTGCGCTATGTGCGGGGCCATGTCAGTGGATCCCGCACTCGGTCTTGGCCCGGCCCGCCCAGCGGCCGGCCCGGGCGTCCTCGCCGGGGGCCACGCGGCGGGTGCAGGGCTCGCAGCCGATCGAGGCGTACCCGTCCATGAGGAGCGGGTTGGTCAGTACGCCGTGCTCCAGGATGTAGGCGTCCACCTGGTCCTGGTCCCAGCGCGCGATCGGGGAGATCTTCACGCGGCGCTTCTTGGCGTCCCAGCCGACCACGGGGGTGTCCGCGCGCTCCGGGGAGTCGTCGCGGCGCAGGCCGGTGGCCCACGCGTCGTAGCCGTCCAGGCTGGTCTGCAGCGGGGCGACCTTGCGCAGTGCGCAGCACAGGTCGGGGTCCCGGTCGTGCAGCTTGGGGCCGTACTCGGCGTCCTGCTCGGCGACCGTCTGGCGCGGGGTCAGCGTGATGACGTTGACCGGGTAGACCGCGGCGACCGCATCGCGGGTGCCGATGGTCTCCACGAAGTGGTAGCCGGTGTCGAGGAAGATCACGTCGATGCCGGGCTGGACGCGCGACGCCAGGTGGGCGACGACGGCGTCCTCCATCGAGGACGTCACCGCCCAGCGGGTGCCGAAGGTCGCGGACGCCCAGCCGAGGATCTCCTCGGCGGTGGCGTCCTCCAGCTCGCGTCCGGCGGTGAGGGCGAGCTGCTCCAGCGCCTCGTCGGTGAAGGTCGTGGTCACTGCCCCTCCTTCTCGGATGTCGATGCGGAACTTGCCGGTTCGGGCGTGGTGTTCGCGTTGAACACCAGGCCCAGGTACTTCAGCGTGAACGCGCGGCGGCACGCTCCGCAGAGCCAGGCCCCGTGCCCCTCTTCGTGGGGGCGCAGGTCCTCGTCCCCGCAGTACGGGCAGTAAAAGGGCGCCGCTCGCTCGCTCATGACAGGTCCGCCTCCGTGGCGCGCGCCGCCCACTGGGCGAACCGCTCGCCCTCGGTGCGCTGCGCCTCGAAGTTGCGGACCACGCGCTCGACGTAGTCGGGCAGGCCGTCGGCGGTGACCTTCAGGCCGCGGACCTTGCGGCCGAAGCCGGGGTCGAAGCCGAGGCTGCCGCCCAGGTGCACCTGGTAGCCCTCGACCTGATTGCCCTCGTCGTCCAGGACCAGCTGGCCCTTGAGGCCGATGTCGGCGACCTGGATGCGGGCGCAGGCGTTCGGGCAGCCGTTGATGTTGATGGTGAGCGGCTGGTCGAAGTCCGGGAGGCGCTGCTCCATTTCCTCGATCAGGCGCTGGCCGCGGCCCTTCGTCTCGACGATGGCCAGCTTGCAGAACTCGATGCCGGTGCAGGCCATCGTGCCGCGCCGGAACGGGCTCGGGGTGACCCGCAGGCCGAGCGCCTCCAGGCCCTCGGTCAGCGAGGCGACCTTGTCTTCCTCGATGTCGAGGATGAGCATCTTCTGCTCGACGGTGGTGCGCACCCGGTCCGAGCCGTGCGCCTCGGCGAGGTCGGCGATCTTGCCGAGCGTGGCGCCGTCGACGCGGCCCACGCGCGGCGCGAAGCCGACGTAGAACTTGCCGTCCTTCTGGCGGTGCACGCCGACGTGGTCGCGCCACACGCCGCTGGGCTGCTCGGGCGCGGGGCCGTCGATCAGCTTGCGCTGGAGGTACTCGTCCTCCAGGACCTGGCGGAACTTCTCGGGTCCCCAGTCGGCGACCAGGAACTTCAGGCGGGCGCGGTTGCGCAGCCGGCGGTAGCCGTAGTCGCGGAAGATGCTGATGACGCCTTCCCAGACGTCCGGCACCTCCTCCAGCGGCACCCAGGTGCCGAGGCGGACCGCGAGCTTGGGGTTGGTGGAGAGCCCGCCGCCGACCCACACGTCGAAGCCGGGGCCGTGCTCGGGGTGGTTCACGCCGACGAACGAGATGTCGTTGATCTCGTGCGCCACGTCCAGCAGCGGCGAACCGGAGATCGCCGACTTGAACTTGCGCGGCAGGTTGGAGTACTCGGGCTTGCCGATGTAGCGCTTGTTGATCTCGTCGATGGCCCAGGTGCCGTCGATGATCTCGTCCTCGGCGATGCCGGCGGTCGGCGAGCCGAGCACGATGCGCGGGGTGTCGCCGCAGGCCTCGGTGGTGGACAGGCCGACGCCTTCGAGGATGCGCCAGATCGCCGGGACGTCCTCGATGCGGATCCAGTGGTACTGCACGTTCTGCCGGTCGGTGACGTCCGCGGTGCCGCGGGCGTACCGCTCGGAGACCTCGGCGACCGCGCGCAGCTGGGCCAGGTTCAGCCGGCCGCCGTCGATGCGGACGCGGAGCATGAAGTACTCGTCGTCGAGCTCGTGCGGCTCCAGGACACCGGTCTTGCCGCCGTCGATCCCGGGCTTGCGCTGGGTGTAGAGGCCCCACCAGCGCATCCGGCCGCGCAGGTCGCTGCCGTCGATGGAGTCGAAGCCCCGGTGCGCGTAGACGTTCTCGATGCGCGCACGGACGTTGAGGCCGTCGTCGTCCTTCTTGAACTGCTCATTGGCATTGAGCGGCTCGCGGTGGCCGAGCGCCCACTGCCCCTCGCCGCGATGGCGAGCGGTCTTGCGGGGTCCGGCGGCCGAGGAGGAGGTGGCCATGGGGCGTCCTTTGACGGTGTGTCTGGACGCGCGCCGCACACGGCGGTCCCGCTCCGCGCCTATTCAGGCGACTGGACGCAGGCTGCCGGCACGACCGCGCGCCCGGCAGCGAATGGTTGCGGGCGGGGGTCTCATACCGGCATACAGAAGGCGCTGGACATGCGTCCGAGGTCGACATGCAGTCGACCAACGAGGGCGATTCCGGCGCGAGACATGCGGAAAGGTTGGCATGGCGGCGGCACGTCGTCCATCTTCGTCCGCCATACGAACGCAAATCTTAATATGTGGACACGCAATCTCAACAAGTGAGATAGCGTGCGCATCACGGACGCCCCGAGTTGCGGATGTGGTGCGTTTGGTTACGGTACGGGAGGCCCGAACACGTTCCCGAGAGGGTGCGCCGGGCCCCGGGGGACCAGCGCGGCCGCGCGTGGGGCGGCCGTGGGAGCGGGACCGGTAAGGAGCTGATCGTCGTGTCCGGAGACGTACTCGACCGCCCGGAGTGCCGGGCGGGCGACGAGCACCGCGAGGCGTCGGTCGAGACGCTGCGCTACGCCTTCAACGGGTTCCTCGCCGCGGTCCGCGCCGACCGGGCCGCGCGCAGCGCGGGCTCCGACTCGCCGCAGGTGCAGCGGCACCGCGTGCTGGTCACCCTCGCCGACGAGCTCGACCTGGACACCGCCACGCTGGCCGGCGTGGTCGGCCTGCCGCTCGCGCACATGAGCGCCCTGCTCGAGGTGCTCGGCCGGGAAGGCCTGGTGGAGGCGGTGCGCGCGGGCCGCGGGCGGGGCGGCACGGTCATCCGGCTCACCCCGTCCGGACTGCGCGCCCTCGACGAGCTCGACACCGTCTTCCGCAAGCACTGGGAAGCGGCCCTGGCCGACCTGCCGGCCGACGACCTGCGCACCGCGGCCCGGGTCATCAGCCGGCTGACCGGCGTGATCGTGCCGGCACGCTGAACCTCCGCGGCCCGTCCGTCTCAGGCGCCGGGCAGCAGCGGGCGGGCCCGGTCCACGATGGCGGCGGTGTCGATGCCGCGCGGCAGCGTCCCGAACATCAGGCCGCCCTCGCCGCCGAGGCGCCCCGCGCAGAACGCGTCCGCGACGCCGGGCGGCGACCAGCGCAGCACCAGCGAGCCGGACAGCAGCAGCGCCATCCGCTCGATCAGCCGCCGGGCGCGCATCTCGACGCCGTCCAGGTCGGACAGCTCGACCAGGAAGTCCTTCACCGCCGCATCGAAGCGGTGGTCGGCGCCGCGGGCCAGGCCCAGCTCGCGCAGGAACGCGTCCAGGCAGGCCGGGTCGCGGCGCAGCGCGCGCAGCACGTCCAGGGCCTGGACGTTGCCGGAGCCCTCCCAGATCGCATTGACCGGCGCTTCCCTATATATGCGCGGCATACCGCTGTCCTCGACGTAGCCGTTGCCGCCCAGGCACTCCATCGCCTCGGCGGCCACCGCGATGCCGCGCTTGGTCGTCCAGTACTTGGACACCGCGACCGCAATGCGGAACAGCGACTGCTCGACGGGGTCCTCCGAGCGGTACGCGGCGGCCAGCCGCAGCGCGAGGAGCGTGGTGGCCTCCGACTCGACCGCCATGTCGGCCAGCACGTTGGACATCAGGGGCTGGTCGATCAGCAGCCGCCCGCCGACACTGCGGTACGCCGCATGGTGCGCGGCCTCCGAGACGGCCCGGCGCATCAGCGCCGCCGACCCGATCGTGCAGTCCAGCCGGGTGGCCGCGACCATGCCGATGATGGTCCGGACCCCGCGGCCCTCCTCACCGAGCCGCCGCGCCCAGGTCCCGTCGAACTCCACCTCGGAGGAGGCGTTCGACCGGTTGCCCAGCTTGTCCTTGAGGCGCTGCAGCATGAACACGTTGCGGCTGCCGTCCGGCAGCACCCGCGGCACCACGAAACAGGTCAGCCCGCCCGGCGCCTGCGCGAGCACCAGGAACACATCGCACATCGGCGCCGAGCAGAACCACTTGTGCCCGGTCAGCAGATACTCGCCGTCGGCGGCCAGCGGCACGGCCTCGGTGGTGTTGGCGCGCACGTCGGTGCCGCCCTGCTTCTCGGTCATGCCCATGCCGGCCAGGCAGCCGGGCTTGGTGCCGGGCGGCACCAGGAGCTGCCCGCCGTACTCCGCCGCGGTCAGCCGCGGCTCCCATTCGGCGGCCAGCACGGGGTCGGTGCGCAGCGCGGGGACCGCGGCGTACGTCATCGAGACCGGGCAGCCGTGGCCGCCCTCGGCCTGGCTCCAGGTCATGAACGCGGCCGCGCGCCACACGTGCGCCTCGGGCTTGTCGACCGCCCACGGGGTGCCGGCCAGGCCGTACCCGACCGCGGTGCGCATCAGTTCGTGCCAGGCCGGATGGAACTCGACCTCGTCGATGCGGTTGCCGTACCGGTCGTGGGTGCGCAGCTCGGGCTCGTGCACATTGGCCAGGCGGCCCAGCTCCTGGACGTCCGGGGAGCCGGCCAGCTTCCCGAGGTCGTGCAGGCGCTCGATGTCGGCGTCGGGCGCGTGTCTGCGGACCGCGTCGACGAGTACTTGGTCCGCGCCGAAGACGTCATGACCGGTCAGCGGGGGCGGCTGGTTGGCGACCACGTGGGTAGGACGGCCCATTCCCGATACTTTAGAAGCGTGGCAGCGGACAAGAAAGTACGTACGCCGGTCCGCGGTCCCGGCCGCATCCGGTTGCGGAGCGCATTGTGGCGGATAGTCCGCGAGACGTTCATGGCGTGCTACCACAACCGCGTCACCGGCCTGGCCGCCGAGGCCGGGTTCTTCATGCTGCTGTCGCTGCCGCCGCTGCTGCTCGGCCTGGCCGGCACCATCGGCTACCTGCAGGGGGCCATCGGCCAGGACACCATCGACGGGCTCAAGCAGGACATCATCGACGGGAGCGGCAACGTCCTGTCCCAGAAGAGCGTCGACCAAGTCGTCGTGCCGCTGGTCAACGACGTCTTCGCGTCGGGCCGCGCGGACATCATCTCGGTCGGCTTCGTGATCGCCCTGTGGTCCGGCTCGCGCGCGCTCAACGTCTACGTCGACACCATCACGATCATGTACGGCCTGGACGGCAAGCGCGGCATCGTGAAGACGCGCCTGCTGTCCTTCGGGCTGTATGTGGTCGGCCTGGTGCTCGGCATGTTCCTGATCCCGCTGCTGCTGGCCGGCCCCGAGCTGGTGGTCAAGACGTTCCCGCACTTCGAGGGGACCGTGCACATCCTGTACTGGCCGGTCCTCGTGGTCATGTCGGTGTGCTTCCTGACCACCCTGTACCACGTGTCCGTACCGGTCCGGACGCCGTGGCGCGAGGACATCCCGGGCGCGCTGGTCGCGCTGCTGCTGTGCATCCTGGGCAGCTTCCTGCTGCGCGTCTACCTGGCCACCACGGTCGACGGGCCGAGCGTCTACGGCTCGCTCGCGGCACCCGTCGCGGTGCTGGTGTGGATGTACTTCGCGGCGATGGCGATCCTCATCGGGGCCGCCATGAACGCCGCGATCGACCAGGTCTGGCCCAGCCAGGAGACCGCGCAGGCGCGTGCCGAGGCGGAGAAGGAGCGCGCCGCCGCCGAGATCGCCACCGCGATGGCCGCGGTCCGCCGGGCCGGCAAGCACCGCGGCCTACCCGAGGACTGGGACCCGGAGGCCGGCGACGACACCGTCGACCTGATCGCCCCCGACGAGGGCTCCGACGGCGACGAGCCGCCCGCCGAGTTCCCGGAGCGCTGGGCCAACTACCAGCCGCCGCGCGGCAACCGCCCGGAGGGGCGGAACGGCGCCCACCGGCTGGACGCGGGCTCCCCGCCGGTGCAGCTGCCCGCCGGGCAGGCCCCGCCGGGGCTCTCCCTCGACGAGCAACTCTGGCCGCCGGTACGGCCGGGCGGCGGGCCGCCGGACGAGCGCACCCGGCACGACCCGCGCTGAGAAGGCCTTTCGGCCCGGCGCGCGACCGGCCCGATGCCGTATGCTGGTCGGCGGCGTACGCGCCCGACCTGTCGAGGACGAGACGAGCGGAGGAGGTGGAGACCGTGATGGCACATGTCACCTGGATGGCGGCTGTCGTTGTCGGCGGCCCCGCTTCTGCATCCGTCTCATACCTCCGGGTCCCCACCGTCTAGCCACCGTCCAGCCGCCACTTCGGCCGCTGCGGCAGCGTCACACGCTTCACGGGACCCGTACCGAAGGGTCTTCACTCAGTTGCGTACCGAATCTTCTTTCGGTTCTTCCCGTTCCACTTCTCTGTCCTTCCTCGGCTGGGACGCCGACCGGGAGGCCGAGTTCGCGCCGTACGCGGAGCTCGGCCTGACCGCGGGGCGCGTCTCGCGCGTCGACCGCGGCACCTGCGACGTCGTCACCGGCGAAGGCACCATGCTGCGCGCCGCGCACGGCAGCGGTCCGATGCCGTGCACCGGCGACTGGGCCGCGGTCCTCGACGACCCCACGCACGACGAACCCGTCGTGCAGGCGCTGCTGCCGCGGCGCAGCGCGCTCACCCGCGCGGTGGCCTCCGGGCGCTCCGAGGGGCAGGTGCTCGCGGTCAACGTGGACGCCGTGCTGCTCGTCGTCCCGCTGGACGTGACCCCCGACCTCGGCCGCGTCGAGCGCCTGCTCACCGTGGCCTGGGACTCCGGCGCCCAGCCGGTCGTCGTGCTCACCAAGGCGGACACCGTCGACGACGCCGACCAGGTGTGCGAAGAGGTCGTCGGCGCCGCGCCCGGCGCCGATGTCGTCGTGGTCAGCTCGGTCACCGGCGAGGGCCTCGACGTGCTCGGCGCCCTCACGGCCGGCCGGACCGTCGCGCTCATCGGCACCTCGGGGGCCGGCAAGTCCACCCTCGCCAACGCGCTCACCGGCGCCGGCCTGGTCACCGGCGAGGTGCGCCAGGACGGCAAGGGCCGGCACACCACCACGTGGCGCGAGCTCGTCCCGCTGCCCGGCGGTGGCGTGCTGGTCGACACCCCGGGGTTGCGCGGCATCGGGCTGTACGACGTCAACGACGGCATCGACCTGGCGTTCTCGGACGTCGAGGCGTTCGCCGAGGACTGCCGCTTCGCGGACTGCGGCCACGTGGCCGAGCCCGGCTGCGCGGTCCTGACCGCGGTCGAGCTGGGGCAGCTGCCGCTGCGCCGACTGGAGAGCTACCGCAAGCTGCGCCGCGAAGCCGACTGGATCGCGTCCCGCACCGACTACCGCCTGCGGGCGGAGCGGGCGCGGGAGTGGAAGGTCATCCACAAGGAAATGCGCCGCAACCCGTCCCCGAAGAAGTAGTGGGTACACCGGCCGCCACGATCACTTCGCTCGGCAACGGGCGGGGTAATGGTGCCCTCCTGTGGAAGCCCATCCACAAGGAGAAGCGGCACAATGCGTCGCCGAATAAGTAGCGGCACCGCGACCGCCCCGCCCGGGAACCGGGCGGGGCGGTCGCGCCCTCTTGTCGGGTACCGGGTTGGATGGAACCTTCTTGGCACCCGGCGTATGGGAATGGGGAGGACTCGGCATGGCGCACTATCCGAACAACGGGAACCCGTTTGCCTCGGGAGGTGCGATGGGGGGCGGCGGCCCGTACGGCGGCAATCCGTACGGCTCCGGCGGCGGCCAGGCTCCGGTACCGCACATGCGCGAGTGCATCGCCCCGTTCAGCGACCCCTATCCGTGCCAGCAGCCCTGCGGGCATCAGCGGAACTGCCAGTCGCCGTACCAGAACCCCTGTGCGCGGCCCTGCGGCGACGACGATGACGACGAGCCCGAGTTCGAGGGCGGCGAGGAGTCCGGCGGCGGCGACGGGTCCTTCGACTTCGGCGGCGGGGGCGGCGGTGGTGGTCGTGGTGGCCGCGACCGCGAGGGCTTCTTCGGCCGCGGCGACGGTTCGAGCGGCGGCTCGGGCGGCTCGGGCGGTTCCGGGGGCTCCGGCGGTAACTCGGGCGGCACCAGCGGCCCGGGCAGCTCCGGCAGCTCGGACGGCACGCCGTCCGGCGGCGGGGGCGGCGGCGGAGGCGGCAAGGACGGCTGCGGCTGCGGCGGCGGGGGAGGCAACTCCGGTGGCAGCGGCAGCGGCAGCGGCAGCGGTGGTGGCGGAGGTGGTGGCGGCTGCGGCGGAGGTGGCGGCGGTGGAGGCGGCGGCGGCGGTTGCGACATCTGCCTGCTCCGCATCGTCCTGATCATGCCGTTCATCGTGCTGTGGTCCGTGCTCCGCGCGCTGGTCGGACGCCCGGTCCGCACCGAGGCCCACCGCAAGCCGCTCTCGCACACCGACCGCACCGAGCCCCACGGCCGCACCGCACGCACCATGTTCCGTGCCGTGCGCTGGTACCGCCTGTCGGTGAGCCCGCGCACGGAACCGGTCTGCCGGTACACCCCCAGCTGCTCCACCTACGCCGCGACCTCGCTCCAGCGCCACGGCGCCTGGAAGGGCGCCCGCCTGACCATGCACCGCCTTTCCCGCTGCAACCGGAGCCACCCCGGCGGCCACGACCCCGTCCCGAAGTAGGGAGGGCAACGCACCAAGGCAGGGCGGACCCCGACCTCGGAACCCGCCCTGCCCGCGTACCCATACGCCACGCCACGCAGTCGCGAGACGAGGCAGTACGAGGGCCGCCGCAGGACCCACCGACGATCCCGGGCTGCGAGCCCGCCTCGACCTGCCGACGAGCGCCGACCACCACACGAGCGCCCGTCGCCCGCGCCGCTGCATGGCGTCCCCCGCGTGCGCGGACTGCCGTCGGCCCTGCGAGTCCGCCCGGCCGACCGACGCGCGGCACCCGCGACCCCGCGCGCGCTGCGCCGCTGCATGGTGTCCCCCGCGTGCGAGGCCTGCGGTCGGTCCTGCGGGTCCGCCCGGCCGACCGACGGGCGGCACCCGCCACCCGCGACCGCGCGCGCTGCCCTCGTAGTTTCGTCTCGCGTCGGCCTCCGCGCGCGCTGCGCCGCTGCATGGCGTCCCGCGCGTGCGAGGCCTGCGGTCGGCCCTGCGAGTTCGCCCCGCCGACCGACGCGCGGCACCCGCCACCCGCCACCCGCGGTCCTGCGGGTCCGTCCGGCCGACCGATGCGCGGCACCCGCTACCCGCGACCCCGCCCGCACTGCGCCGTTGCATGGCCCCGCCCGCGCGGGCGGGGCTGGTGGCTGTGCGCGGTCGGCAAGTTCGACGTGCGCGTCCGCCATGCCAGGGCTGCGCTGCGGTGGCCGGTCGGCAGGTTCGGCCGTGTCGCTCGCGTCCCCGTTGCGTCGAGGCGCGGCGGTGCCTCGTGATGCCCTCCACTCGACCTGTGCCGCCGCGTGGGCGTCGCCCCGCGGCTTCGTCCCCGCTCGCTCCCCGCCCATGTGACGGGCGGCCTGCGTCGGTGTCCCTCCCGAGCCCCGACTCGTGTCCGGCGTCCCCCGCGCCCTTGTCTTCCCTCCTTGTCTCGTCGGCGTGTGGCGCCTCGTTCGGGCGCCGCCCAAGAGGCGACTGCGGGGCGCGCGGGCGGCGAGTGTGCTTGGCGGGGTTGATCGGCCGGGGCGACTTCGCGTCGGCTGCCCTTGCGCCGTGCTGCCGGTGGTCCTTCAGGTCGTCGCGGTGCGGCGTCGGCGGGGTGTGTACCGTCACTCGATCTTCGTGGCGGGGGAGACATCACCGTCTACCGAGTGGTAGCAAAGTGGGCGGAACGGGCGGCGGAGCAGCCGGCCGACGACCGGGAGGCTGACATGGCGCTCGCGCCGATCGATCCGCGGGACCCCCTGGGCATCGACGACTTGTTCGATGCCGAGGAGCTGGCCGTCCGCGACACCGTGCGCAGGTTCTGTGCGGAGCGGGTGGCGCCCTATGTCGCCGACTGGTTCGAGCGCGGGGAGATGCCCACCGTGCGCGAGTTGGCGCTCGAGCTGGGACGGATCGGGGCCTTCGGGATGCACCTGGAGGGCTACGGGTGCGCGGGTGCGAGCGCGGTGCAGTACGGCCTTGCCTGCCTGGAGTTCGAGGCGTGCGACTCGGGGCTGCGGTCGCTGGTGTCGGTGCAGGGCTCGCTGGCGATGTTCGCGATCCACCGGTTCGGCTCGGAGGAGCAGAAGCAGGAGTGGCTGCCGCGGATGGCCGCGGGGGAGGCCATCGGCTGCTTCGGGCTGACCGAGCCGGACCACGGCTCCGACCCCGCCTCCATGCGGACGCATGCCAAGCGGGACGGCACCGACTGGATCCTCGACGGCCGCAAGATGTGGATCACCAACGGCTCGGTGGCCTCGGTGGCGGTCGTGTGGGCGCGTACCGATGAGGGCGTACGCGGGTTCGTGGTGCCGACCGACACGCCGGGGCTCTCGACGCCCGACATCCACCACAAGATGTCGCTGCGCGCGTCGGTGACCAGCGAACTGGTGCTCGACCAGGTGCGGTTGCCGGCCGAGGCGGTGCTGCCCGGTGTCGTCGGCATGCGCGGGCCGCTGACCTGCTTGGGCGAGGCGCGGTACGGGATCGTCTGGGGCTCGCTCGGGGCCGCGCGCACGTGCCTGGAGACGGCACTCGACTACGCGGCGACGCGCGAGCAGTTCGGCAAGCCGATCGCCGGATTCCAGCTCACCCAGGCCAAGTTCGCGGACATGGCGGTCGAACTCCACAAGGGCCTGCTGCTCGCGCTGCACCTCGGCCGCCGCAAGGACGCCGGCAAGCTGCACCCGGACCAGGTCAGCTTCGGCAAGCTCAACAACGTCCGCGAGGCCATCGAGATCTGCCGCACCTCGCGCACCATCCTGGGCGCCAACGGCATCTCGCTGGAGTATCCGGTCATGCGGCACGTCACCAACCTGGAGTCCGTACTGACGTACGAAGGCACCTCGGAGATGCACACGTTGGTGATCGGCAAGGCGCTGACCGGCCTGGAGGCCTTCCGCTGACCCGCGGCCCGACCGGGCGCGCTGCCCGGCGCGCAGCCGAGTGCGCAGCCGGCTGCGCGGCCGAGGGAACTCCCGCTATCCCGCGCGGTGTCGACGAGGACACCGCGCGGGCCCCGGGGTTTGCGCAACAATGACCCCGAGATGATCGTTGGCCGACTGGGGGAGCCGCGATGACGGGTCGGAGCGACGGGCAGACGGGCGTCCTGGTGTTCACCGCGTACCTCGCGGACGACGTACCCGACGACGAACTCGTCGACCAGGCCCGCGAGATGGACCAGCTGTACGCCGAACTCCGCGGTGCGGGAGTGAACGCCGAGGTCCGGCGGCCCGAGGAGGCCCCGGAGGGGTTCCGCGGTGTCGAGCCGCAGGCGCTGCTGACCATCGCCATCGGCATGGGCCAGGCGCTCGCGGTGAACGTGATCGGCGACATCCTGGTGCGCTGGCTGCGCGGCTCGCGGTTCCGCCGCGTGCGCGAGCAACGCCCGGACGGGACAAGCGAGATCGGCGGTGTGGATCCGCCGCTGCCGGAAGCACGGCCGGAAGCCGAACCGGCAACGGAGCCGGGCGCCGCCGGCGCGGGCGAGGACGGCGCCGAGGACGCGGACCCCGGCGACGACGACGGCGAGCGCGGGACCGGCGGCCGTCCGGACGGCGCCGCGTGATCGGTGACGGCCGCCGCGGCGCGCGCGGCGCCCGGCCGCAGGCCGCCCGCCGGGCCCTGCTGGTGACCGGGTCGCGCTTCCGCGACGAGGACCGCTATCCGCGGCTGACCTCCGCGGTCGAGGACGGCCGGCACCTGGAGGCGCTGCTGCGCCGCGACGCGTCGCACATCCTGGGCGGGTTCGAGGTCGAGCGGCTGCACAACGCCAAGGCGGCGAGCATCGAGGAGCGCATCGAGGCGCACCTGGAGGACGCCGAGCCGGGCGACACCCGCTTCCTCTACCTGTCCACGCACGCCGACCGGGCCGAGCCGGAGCGCGGCGACAAGGGCCCGCCCAAGGTCTACTTCGTCGCGGAGGACACCACGCGCGCCCGGCTGGCGAAGTCGGGGCTGGCCGCGGGGTGGGTCGCGGACGCCATCGCGGCCTGCCAGGCATCGACCGTCATCGTGGTGGTCGACACCTGCTACGCGGGCGCGATCGCCGAGGAGTTGGCGTTCAAGCGCAATCTCACCGAGGAGCTGCGCGGGCCGTCCGTCGAGGAGCGCCGCAAGCGGCAGGACCCGCGGTCGAGCATCCTGCTGCGCGCCCAGGACCACGTCCCGGGGGCGGGGCTGCACCACGTCGGGCTGGTGCCGACCGTGGTGATCCTGGCGTCCTGCCGGGCCACCGAGCGCGCCGCGGCGGGCGGCGGGTGGAAGCCGTCGGAGTTCACCCGGGCGTTCATCGACACCGTGCGCAGCGGTGCGGGCGTCGGCCCCGAGGTGTACGCGGCGCTGTTCCGGACGGTGCTGCCGCAGGTGGACGCCCAGGTGCGGAGCAACACCCGGGTCGCCGGGCAGCGTTCCGAGCTGGTGGTGGTGAGCCCCGAGGACCCGGACGCCGAACCGGGCGCCGGGCCCGGGAGCGGTTTCGGCGGAGGCGCTTGATGGGCCTTGCCAAGATGTTCCGCGCGATCGTCGACTGGTTTCAGCTGCACCGCCCGGCCACCCGCAAGGGAACGGTGCTGCTGGCCGCCGGGGTGTGCCTGGCGGTGGCCGCGGCGGCCATCGTGCCCGCGCTGCTGACCGGCGGGGACGGGAAGAAGAAGGTGCCGCCTACGCAGTCCCCGACCGCCGCGCCGCCGGCCCCGATCGCGCCGGTCGGCGACACCTGTGCGCCGCCGGCCGGCCCGGTGCAGCCGTGGACCTGGCTGGGCACGCCGGGCGGCGCCGCCGACCCGCGCTGCGTGGGGTTCGCCACCGGCCCGTCCGCGGTGCTGGCGCACGGCGATCCGGACATCGCCGCGATCCTCGACCTGGTCGGGCAGGACAACCGCAGCGTCGAGCAGCGCGGCAAGCCGACCGTCACGGTGGTGGCGATGCTGCCGCTGACCGGCGACGCCCAGAACCGGCCCATCGACGTACTCGGCGGGGTCTACCAACTGCGCGGTATCCACACCGCATTGCGCGAGCACAACGGCGACGGATCGGACGCCCACCCGGGCACCCTGCCGCTGGTCAGGCTGGTGGTCGCGGACGTCGGAGCGGGTTTCTCGCATGCCGAGGCGGTGGCCGCCAAGGTGATCGAGTCCGGTCGGCTCGACCCGTCGTTCGCCGGGGTGGTCGGGCTCAACCAAGGCCGCGGGACCACGTCGTCCGCCATATCGCTGTTCGACGAAGCCAAGATCCCGATGCTGGCCACGACGGCGACCTCGGACGACCTGACCGCGCCGCAGGCCGGGCGTCGCATGTTCGCGTGGTACTGGCGGATCGCCGCGAAGAACAGCGCCGAGGCCGAGCTGATCGTGAAGTTCCTGCGCGAGGTGGATCCGGCCACCAAGGCGCCGCGGGCGAAGCGGCCGTTCATCGTGTTCCGCGACAAGGACGCCTACAGCACCAACCTGGCGGGCGACGTCCAGTCGGCGTACTACGCGAGCCCGCCCGGCACCTGGCCGCATGCCCGGGCGTACCAGGGCCAGGACCGCCTCGCCCTGCAGGCCGAGATGGCCAAGGCGGTCGAGCCGGCCTGCGCCGAGGCGGCCGCCGGGCGCGGCTACGACGCGGTGGTGTTCACCGGGCGGGCCGACGACCTGCGCAGCCTTTCCGCGGCGATGGACGAACGCGGCTGCAAGGCCCTGCCGATCGTGGCGGGCGACGACCTGGCCGTGCTGGAGTCGGCGAAGACGATGCAGCGCCCGGGCGCCGCCGCGGCGCTGTCGTTCTCCGACGACCGCCCGCTCTACTTCGTCGACTACGCGCCGACCACCAAAGAGCTCTGGCCGGACGCGCCCGACGTCCGGGCGCACGCCTTCTTCGCGCAGTTCGCCGCGGCCAACCCGGGCGTGCTTCCGTCGAGCTCGTCGATGGCGGCGTACGACGGCCTGATGGTGATGGCCGCGGCGGCCCCGAAGGACGCGGGGGCGAAGTCCGGCGACGCGCTGCGCGAGGCGGTCCGGGCCGGGCTGGACGGGACCTGCGGTGCCGCGGCCGTGCGCGGTGCGACCGGGGTGATCTCGTTCGACACCGTCGGCGATCCGCAGCAGAAACATGTCGTGGTCCGCAAGTTCGACCGCGGGAACCCGAGCCCGGTGGTGGCTCGCACAGGTGTGCTGGTCGGGCCCATACCGGAGTGCGCGGCTCCGGCGCGCGGGTAGCCGGATACCCGGTCCGCGGGCGGATTCGCGCGCGCGGGGCGCCGATTCGCCGGGATCCGGGTCTTCTGGCGGCCGCCGATTGGCACTACCTTGCTCCCCAGCGTTTTCCGGCCCGTCGTCCCACGGTCACCGGTGCGTTCTACGGCCGGTGCAGGGCCGAGGAAGAAGGTACGCGTGAGTGCGCAGTCCGGCCCGGCGAGCACGAGCCAGGCTCTCGACCCGGGCTTCGACCCCTTCGCCGACGCGGTGCTGGCCGACCCCTACCCGGCCTGGGCGCGGGTGCGCGAGGCCGGCGCGGCGGTCCACATCCCGCTGCACGACGTCTGGGCCATCGGCCGGTACGCCGACGTGCGCGAGGCGCTGCGCGATGCGGAGACGTTCTCCTCGGCGGGCGGCGTCGGGCTGCGCCGGCTCGCCGACCCGGTCGAGGCCGGGCTGCCCAGCGGCGTCGACCCGCCCGAGCTGGACCGCTACCGGCGCCTGATGGGCGCCCAGTTGGGGCCGCGGCACCTGCCGAAGCTGGGCGACATGATCCGGATCCGGGCCGAGGACCTGGTCGCCGACCTGCTGGCGCGCGGCACGTTCGATGCGGTGCAGGACTGGGGGCGCACGTTCCCGGTGGAGATCCTCGGCGACCTGGTGGGCCTGCCGGTGCAGGGCCGCGAGCGGCTGCCGCAGTGGGCTGCCGCGGTGTTCGACAACTTCGGACCGGAGAACGAGCGTTCGACGGCCGCGCAGCCGCTCCTCGACGACCTCATCCGGTACATCGGCGAGGTGGTGACCCGCGAGAACCTCGACCCGGACGGCATGGGCGCCAAGGTGTTCGAGGCGGCCGACCGCGGCGAGGTCAACGAAGTCGAGGCGATGTCGGTCATCATGACGTTCCTGGTGTCCGGCATGGGCACGACGTCCGATGCGCTGGCGCAGCTGCTCCTGCTGCTCGCCGAGCACCCCGACCAGTGGGCGGCGCTGCGCGCCAACCCCGCGCTGATCCCCGGCGCGTTCGAGGAAGTGCTGCGCTACGACGCCCCCGTCCAGGCGTTCTTCCGGCATGTCACGTGCGACACCGAGGTCGACGGGGTGAAGGTCCCGGCCGGGGCGCGGGCGATGCTGCTGTTCGGCGCGGCGAACCGGGACGGGCGCAAGTGGGCCGACCCGGACCGCTTCGACGTGGGCCGCAACCCGGTGGACCACCTGGCGTTCGGCTCGGGTGCGCACAGCTGCGCGGGCCAGGCGCTGGCCCGGCTGGAGGCGAAGGCGCTGCTCGTGGCGCTGGTGGGCAAGGTCGCCCGGATCGAGCCGGCGGGGGAGCCGCGGCGGCGGCTCGGGCACGTGTCCCGGGCGCTGGAGAGCGTCCCGGTCCGGGTGGTGCCGGCCTGACCCGGTCGCGGGTTCAGGACGGCTGGAACGCGGGCACCCGCACACGGATGGTCTTGCCGGTCTGCGAGGGCAGGACGTCGATGACGCCGTGCGCCTCGGCGACCGTGAGTTTGACGATCAGCAGTCCGCGGCCGTCCTCCGAGTCCTCGTCGGTGTCCATGAGCGCCCGCGGCCGGAACGGGTGGTCGTCGGTGACGTCGAGCCGGATGCGGCCCTGGGTGAGAGCGAGTGTCACGCGGACCCGCTCGGTCAGAACCGCAGCGTGCCGGACGGAATTGGACACGAGTTCGGTCGCCACGAGTAAGAGGGTGTCTTCGAGATCGGCGTGAATACGCCAACCCCGCAAGACATCGCGCAGGCGGTGCCGGACTTCGGGAACCGCGGCGACCACCGGCGGC
Organism: Yinghuangia soli; assembly: GCF_021502675.1. Lineage (GTDB taxonomy): Bacteria > Actinomycetota > Actinomycetes > Streptomycetales > Streptomycetaceae > Yinghuangia > Yinghuangia soli. The sequence goes on along the minus strand of NZ_JAKFHA010000001.1, from coordinate 717,047 downwards.
AGCGTCCAGCGGACCAGGACCGGCCCCGGGGGCGGGCCGGGCGCCCCCGGGGCCGATTCGGAGCGCGGGTTCGGACAGCTCTCGCCGACCCGCCGGACGCGCGCATCGGCGCTTTCTCGGTGTGCGGCCCGGCGCGAACCGGGGCGGCCGGGCACGGTCATGGGCTGCCCGTAAGGGGGAAAGCGGGGGAAAACAGCGGGACTGTGTCGGCCGGACTTCGTGTCGGGGCCGAGGGGCGGCATGCGACCGCGAAGGGATGGTGCATCCCTGAATCCTCAAATGTGCGGAACGGCTTGGATGGCCAGTGTGGAGCGCCCCGTGGTGAAGCATCCATGGTTTTCCGCCTGTGATCCGGAATGACATCGGTCGTGATGCTTTGCCGGTCAGGTTTGCCCGTATCTGCATACTGATGGTCGACGCCGCGCGGTGTCCAGGTGCGGACTCAACGTGACGAATAAGGCGTACCGCAAGAATGCCCGCCTTACTCCCGTTCGCCACCCCGCGCTACTCCTCCGACTTCCGATCGTCCGAAGGACGGCCGCTCTCCGCGCGGGACTTGGGCTCGTCGGCCTCCCAGGTCGCGGTCTTCCGGCCGGCCGCCGGAGCCTGGCCCGCGGGGGCCGCCGGCGTCGCGGGGACCGCGGCCGCGGGGGCGAGCCGGTCGGCGTGGTCCTCGGCGGCCGCGGCGGCGGTCTCCAGGAGCGCCAGGACCAGCAGCACGAGCACCGCGACCAGGAACACCGAGGCGGGCGTGGGGTGGTTCCACAGGAACAGCCACAGGCCGCCGAGGCCGATCACGCCTGCGTAGAGGGGCGCGCGGTGCGAGGCGATCCACGCCCCCGCCTTGCCGGTGCGTACGCCCGCATCGGACGCCGCGCGCCCTGCGAAGCCGAGGCCCTTCGTGGCGCCGCCCCGGGCCATCACGGCGAGCTTGGCCGGGCCGTACAGGAACGCGGCCAGCGCTGCCAGTACGCCGATCAGGCCGAGCGTGCGGGCCGACTCGCGGATGAAGCGCACGAGCGCGTCGAAGATCGCCGCGGCGGCGTCCTTCTCGACGGTCGCGGGCAGCTTGTCGAGGTAGATGCGGCGTCCGATCACCAGGGCGAGGCCGAGGACGAGCATCGAGACCAGCAGGCCGATGCCGAAGCCCATGATGCCCCGCCGCCGGTTGGGTGCGATCCACACGCCGAGCGCGGCCAGCGCCAGGGTGATGATCGGCAGCCACCAGCCGACCGCGTGCAGCAGCTCGACCCCGTCGCGGACCTTCTCCAGCTGGTCGGACTGCACGAGCACGATGGACCGGTCGACCTCGGGGATCGAACCGGCAAGCGAGAAGCCGCGGTCCACGAGGCGCTGCTCGACCTGCGCGATGATCGGCCCGAGCTGCAGGGTGACGGTGCCGCCGTCGACGTCCAGGGCGCCGTCGCCCTGCCCGGTCAGGGCCTTGACGACGGCCGCGTGCGCATCGCGGTTGACGGTGGTCCACAGGTCGGCGAACACGTCGCTCTGCACGACGTTCTCCGCCTGGGTGTGCACGAAGCTCTGCACGCCGCTCTCCAGCGGGCCGGACAGCCGCCGCAGGGTGTCCGCGGCGTTGGCCGGGAGGCCGTTCTCGGCGAGCGTGTCGGCCAGCGCATCGGTGACCTGGTCCATGTCGATGCGGCTGGTGATGGCGTTGGTGATGCGGTTCGCGACGGCGTTCTGCACCGCCGGGTCTTCGGCGAGCGGTGCGACCGTGGCGACGTAGCGGTCGGTGTCCTCGATCTGGTCGCTCGCCCACACCGCGACCACCGACACCAGGGCCAAAATGGAAGCCAGCGTGATGGCCAGGATCGCGCCGACGGTACGCAGCCGGCGTTTGCCGCGCCCCGAGGTGCGCTTGCGCAGGCGCGCGAGCTCGGCGCGCTCCCCGTCGTCGAGGGGATGGTCGCCTGACGACGGCTCAGGGGGCGTGGGCGCTGCGGCGGATCCTGAGGTGCTGGCCATACTTGATTTTGGCCAGACAATCGGACAAATGCGACATTTAACACCCGGCTGGGTGGGCGGCGGCTACTCGCCGGGGGCGCGGCGCAGGCGCTTCAGCTCGCCGCGGCGGGTCTTGGCGGCCAGCCGCCGCTCCTTGGACCCGCGGCTCGGCCGGGTGGGGCGCCGCGGGGGCGGCGGCGGTGCGGTGGCCGCCACCAGAAGCTCGGCCAGGCGGCGCTGGGCGGCCTGCCGGTTCATCAGCTGAGAGCGCTGCTCCGAAGCGGCAACGGTGATCACCCCGTCGACCAGCCGGTCGGCGAGATTGGCCAGCGCACGCATCTTGAGCGGCTCGGGCAGGGCGTTGGTCCCGGCCAGGTCGAAAGACACCTCGGCACGGCTGTCGGTGGTGTTGACGGACTGCCCGCCGGGCCCGGAGGACCGCGAAAAACGCCACGACAGCTCGGCCGCGGGCACCACCGAGCCGCGGATATCCAGATCTGTCGGCATGCCCCCATTGTCGACGCTGCAGGGTGCCGCGGGCGAGGGGGTTTCCGCGGCGTGCGGTCAGCGGGGTCGTCGGCGGCGGAAGATACGCGGGTTGCGCACCCAGAAGATCTCGCGGCCGCCGGGCCGGGACAGGAGGACGTGGCGGCGGGGGTCTCCGGCGTACCAGAGCTTGGCGCCGAGCAGTTCTTCGTGGCGGGGCCCCATGCCGAGCACGTTCAGCCGGTATGTCGCGCCGGTGACCGGGTCGGTGATCGTCACCCCGGCATGGCGCCAAGAGCCGCCGGACTCGAAACGGCCGACGAGAGGGCGCCAGGGATGCCGGGACAGGGTCCGCCGGATGCGGACGCTGTTGACGCGGGCGCCCAGGGCGATCAGGAACGGCGTCGCGGAGACGGCCAGCATCTGGTTCCGCTGGTGCGCCGGCAGGTCCGGGCCCGCTTCGCCCAGCAGCCACAGACCCGTCGCCGCGACGGCGAACACCGCCAGGCCCCGCGTCATAAGGAACTCCCTGATGCGCACATACTCGCGGAACGCTTCGCGTGTGGCGGGCGTGGCGAGCGCAGGCTGCGTCGCTTCAGGTCCGGCTGCCGTCTCCATCGAGCCTCCCCTGTGGCGCAGGAGGCCAGTATGCGAGCCCGACGGGCGGAGGGCCATATCCCTTGAGGCAGTGGGTAGTTGGGCGGCCCAAGGGAGGTGCGCGCCTGCGGAGGGCGGTGCGGGGCCGCTGTCCGGGCAGGGGCGGGGCGGCCGTGGAAGGCATGTGCTGCATTCCCCGGGCGCAGGGCGGACACCGGGTGCCGTGCGGACGTCGTGGGTGCCGCTCTGCGGGGCAGAATCGGGGGATGACAGTTCAGAGGGAACTTCCGTACGGGTCCTGGCCGTCTCCGATCACTGCGGAGGCGCTGGTGGCGGGCGCCGCGTCGCCGGGGGAGGTGCGGGTCGACGGTGCCGACGTGTGGTGGTCGGAGTCCCGGCCCTCGGAGGGCGGCCGGGAGCAGTTGGTGCGCCGTGCGGCCGGCGGGGAGCGGGTCGACGTGCTCCCCGAGGGGGTGTCGGCGCGGACCCGGGTGCACGAGTACGGCGGCGGCGCGTGGGCGGTGCGCGGCGGGGTGCTCGTCTATGCGAACTGGGCCGACCAGCGGCTCTACCGGCTCGACCCCGGGAGCGCGGAGCCGGTGCCGGTGACGCCCGAGCCGTCCGTTCCTCATGGGTGGCGGTTCGCGGACGCCGAGATCGTGCCGGCCGGGGTGTGGGGCCCCGGCGCGTGGGCGGTCGCGGTGCGGGAGAGCCACGAGCCGACCGCGGTCGAGGCGCACGGCGAGGCGGTCAACGAGATCGTCGCGATCCCGCTGGACGGTTCCGCGGTCGCCGCCCCCGGCGCGGTCCGGGTGCTGGTGACCGGGCCGGACTTCGTGTCCTCGCCGCGCGTGGCCCCCGGCGGTGGGGCGCTGGCGTGGACGCAGTGGAACCACCCGGACATGCCGTGGGACGCCACCGAGTTGGTCGTCGCGCGCGTGGACGCCGGGGCGGACGGCCCGGAGCTGACCGGTGCCGAGGTGGTCGCGGGCGGTCCGGGCGAGTCGGTGGTGCAGCCGACCTGGGCCCCGGACGACTCGCTGTGGTTCGCTTCCGACCGCCGCGACGGCTGGTGGAACCTGCACAGGGTCGGCGCGGGCGGGCAGGTCGAGGTGGTCGCCCCGGTCGACGCCGAGATCGGCGGCCCGCAATGGCGCTTCGGGGCGTCCTGGTTCGCGTTCCTGGCGGACGGCCGGGTGGCCTGCGCGCTGGAGCGCGACGGGCTCTACGACCTGGCGATCGCGGACCCGGTACGCCCCGAGCAGCCGCCGCAGGCCGTGGTCACCGGGCTGACCTGGGTGGACCAGGTCGCCGCCGGACCGGCGGGCGGTGCGGACATCGTGCTGGTCGGGGCCGCGCCGGCCGAGGAGGCCGAGCCGCTGGGCGTCTCGCTGCAGCACGCGCACGTGGTCGCCGCGGGCGACGAAGGCGACCCGGACGACACCGAGTTCGACATCATGGGCACCGCGGAGGCCCCCGAGGTCGGCCACGCGCTGCTGGAACGCCTGCGCCCCGCCCGCGAGTCGGTGGTGGGCCGCGAGTGGTTCTCCATCCCCGAGCCGATCTCGTTCCCGTCCGCGGACGGCCGGGTCGCGTACGGCATCCTCTACCGGCCGCGCAACCCGGAGGCCGCCGCCCCCGCGGGCACGCTCCCGCCGCTGCTGGTCAGCATCCACGGCGGCCCGACCGCGATGACGCGCGCGATGCTCACGCTCAACATCCAGTACTGGACCACCCGCGGCTTCGCCGTGGTGGACGTCAACTACGGCGGCAGCACCGGATACGGCCGCCCGTACCGCGAACTGCTCAACGGCGCCTGGGGCGTGGTCGACGTCCAGGACTGCATCGCGGCGGCCCGGCACCTGGCCGGGACCGGCGTCGCCGACCCCGGCAAGCTGGCCATCCGCGGCGGCTCGGCCGGCGGGTTCACCACGCTCGCCGCGCTGGCCGCCGGCGACACCTTCGCGGCGGGCGCCAACCACTTCGGCGTCGCGGACCTGGCCGCGCTGGCCCGCGACACCCACAAGTTCGAATCGCGCTACCTGGACCGCCTGGTCGGCCCGTACCCGGAGGCCGCCGACCGCTACAAGGAGCTCTCCCCGATCAACCACACCGACGACCTGTCCTGCCCGCTCGCGGTGTTCCAGGGGCTGGAGGACGAGGTCGTGCCGCCCGCGCAGTCCCAGATGATCGTGGACGCGGTGCGCGCCAAGGGCCTGCCGTACGTCTACCTGACCTTCGAGGGCGAGCAGCACGGCTTCCGCAAGGCGGAGAACATCATCCGCTGCCGCGAGGCCGAACTCTGGTTCTTCGGAAAGGTGTTCGGCTTCGAGCCGGCGGACGCCATCGAGCCTCCGCCGGGCGAGGGCTTCTGACCCGTACGCGCTGCGCAGGCACGCCCGTGCTTCACCCGTTCGGCCGGGCGTGCCTGCGATGTGGTCCGTTCCACAACCGGAAAACTGCTGGTCAGCCCGGCCGGTGACGGCCAGTGAGAATTTGGATACATCCCGGCAACAATGACCGCATCGGCGGGAAACAGAAGCCGTGAATTCTCGAGGCAGCCAGGAGGGCACCGGCAGAACCAGGAACGGGGGAGAAGAGCGTGCTGCTGACCCCGCACGAGCAAGAGCGCCTGATGCTCTCGTACGCCGCCGATCTCGCGCAACGGCGCAGAGACCGCGGCTTGAGACTCAACTATCCCGAGGCGGTCGCCGTCCTGTCGTCGTTCCTGCTCGAAGGAGCCAGGGACGGCCGCAGCGTGGCGGACCTCCAGGAAGCCGGACGCCATGTGCTCGGCCGGGACGACGTCATGGACGGCGTCCCCGAGATGCTGGGGGAGGTGCAGATGGAGGCCACGTTCCCGGACGGGACCAAGCTCGTGACGGTCCATCACCCGATCCCGTGACCGCCGCCAAGAACGGTGCGAAGAACCGGGGTTCCGCGCCCGGTTCGCGGGCGCGGAGCGCGGGTCGCCCGGTCATCCCCGGCGAAGTCCTCCTCGGCACCGAGCCGGTGCCGCTCAACCCGGGCCGCCCGGTCACCACGCTGCGCGTCCTCAACACGGGCGACCGGCCCGTGCAGGTCGGGTCGCACCTGCACTTCCCGGCCGCCAACGACGCCCTCGACTTCGACCGCGCCGCGGCGTGGGGCAAGCGGCTTGACGTCCCGGCCGGCACCGCGGTGCGCTTCGAACCGGGCGTGGCCCGCGAGGTCGCGCTCGTGCCGCTGGCCGGCGCGCGCGTCGTCCCCGGCCTGAAGGCGGGCCGCGGCGGCACGCTCGACGACTTTGCCGGCCCGCACACCGCGGCGCCCGCAGGGGATCCGGCAGCGGCATCGGCACCGGAGGTGTCCTCGTGAGCTCCCTCGACCGGCACCGCTACGCCCTGCTGTACGGCCCCACCACCGGCGACCGCATCCGGCTCGCCGACACCGACCTCGTCGTCGAGGTCACCGAGGACCTGTGCCGCCCGCACGGCGCGGGCGGCGACGAAGTGATCTTCGGCGGCGGCAAGGTGATCCGCGAGTCCATGGGCCAGTCGGTCGCCACCCGCGCCGACGGCGCTCCTGACACCGTCATCACCGGCGCCGTCGTGCTGGACCACTGGGGCGTGGTGAAGGCCGACATCGGCATCCGCGACGGCCGCATCTGCGGCATCGGCAAGGCCGGCAACCCGGACACCATGGACGGCGTGCACCCGGACCTGGTGATCGGCCCGTCCACCGAGATCATCGCGGGCAACGGCCGCATCCTCACCGCCGGCGCGGTCGACTGCCACGTGCACCTGATCTGCCCGCAGCAGTTCGACGAGGCCCTCGGCGCGGGCGTCACGACCATGATCGCGGGCGGCACCGGGCCGGCCGAGGGCAGCAAGGCCACCACCGTCACTCCCGGTGCGTGGCACCTGGCCCGCATGCTCGAATCGCTCGACGAGATCCCGATCAACTTCGTGCTCCTGGGCAAGGGCAACACCGTCTCCGACGAGGCGATGTGGGAGCAACTGCGGGCCGGGGCCGCCGGTTTCAAGGTGCACGAGGACTGGGGATCGACGCCCGCCGCGATCGACGCCGCACTGCGCGTCGCCGATGCAGCCGGCGTGCAGGTCGCCCTGCACAGCGACACGCTCAACGAGACCGGCTTCGTGGAGGGCACCCTCGCCGCGATCGGCGACCGGACCATCCACGCGTACCACACCGAAGGCGCCGGCGGCGGGCACGCGCCCGACATCATCACCGTCGCCTCGATGCCCAACATCCTTCCGTCGTCCACCAATCCGACCCGGCCGCACACCGTCAACACGGTCGAGGAGCACCTCGACATGCTCATGGTGTGCCACCACCTCAACCCGTCGATCCCGGAGGACCTCGCGTTCGCCGAATCGCGGATCCGCCCCTCGACCATCGCCGCCGAGGACGTCCTGCACGACCTCGGTGCCATCTCGATGATCGGCTCGGACAGCCAGGCCATGGGCCGGGTCGGCGAGACGGTCCTGCGGACCTGGCAGACCGCGCACGTCAACAAGGTGCGGCGCGGTGCACTGCCCGGCGACGGGCACTCCGACAACCTGCGGGCCCGGCGGTACGTCGCGAAGTACACGATCTGCCCGGCCGTCGCGCACGGCCTCGACGACGAGATCGGCTCGGTCGCGGTCGGCAAGCTCGCCGACCTCGTGCTGTGGGACCCGGCCTTCTTCGGCGTCCGGCCGCACGTCGTGGTCAAGGGCGGCGCGATCGCGTACGCGGCGATGGGCGACGCCAACGCGTCCATCCCCACGCCGCAACCGGTGCTGCCGCGCCCGATGTTCGGCGCGGCAGCCCGTACTGCGGCGGCCACCAGCGTGCATTTCGTGGCCCCGGCGGCGCTGGATGCGGGGCTCGCGGACCGGCTCGACGTGCGGCGCCGCCTGGTCCCGGTCGCGGATGTCCGCGGCCGCGGCAAGGCCGCGATGCCGTTGAACGACGCCATGCCGCACATCGAGGTCGACCCCGGCACGTTCGAGGTCCGCATCGACGGCGAGAAGGTGGAAGCGCAACCGGCGGCAATCCTGCCGATGGCGCAGCGTTACTTCCTGTTCTGACGGCCCGTCAACAATGGGCCGGCGGCTCCCCGGAGCCCGTCAGGCAGAATCGCAAAGCAGCGGTGACCGGCCAGAATCCGGAATCGACGGCTAGAACGGTTAGAGGTGGTTGTCATGGGAGCAGGTCTTCTTTTGCTGGGCGACTCGCGGCTTCCGGCGGGCGGGCACGCCCATTCCGGCGGACTCGAGAACGCCGTGGCGCGCGGCGAGGTGCACGACCTCGACACGCTCACCGACTTCCTGCTCGGCAGGCTGTACGGCAGCGGCGCGGTCCAGGGCGCGTTCGCGGCCTGCGCCGCGCTGGTGGCCGGTCCGTACGCCCTGGACGCGCACGGTCCGTGGGCCGAACTCGACACCGAACTCGACGCCCGCACCCCCTCCGCCCCGTCCCGGGCCGCCTCGCGCGCCCAGGGCCGCTCGCTGCGCCGCATCGCCCGCGCCGCCTGGCCCGAGGAGCCGTGGACCGCGCTCGGCGTCTCGCCGCACCACGCCGTCGTGCTGGGCGCCGCGGCCACCCGGGCCCGCCTGGACGAGCGCGAAGCGGCCGTCCTCGCGGTCACCAACACCGTCAACGGCCCGGCCTCGGCCGCGGTCAAGCTCCTGTCCTTCGACCCCATCGCGGTCACCGTCGTCCTCGCCGAAATGGCCGGGCACTGCGACCAGGTCGCCGAAGAAGCCGCCGATGCGGCCCGCACCGTGCACGCCGACGGCGACTGGGACCGGCTGCCCGCCTGGTCCGCGCCCGGCCTGGACGTCTGCGCCGAACTGCACGCCCGCGAGGAGGTCGTTCACTTTGCATCTTGACCACGACAACAGCCCCGGAATCGGGAGCGGTTCGCACCACCGGCAGGGCTTTCCCCCGGTCGTCCCCGGCTCCCGTCCGCTGCGGATCGGGATCGGCGGACCGGTCGGCTCGGGCAAGACCGCCCTGGTGGCGGCGCTGTGCCGGGCGCTGACCGGGCGTGTGTCGCTGGCCGTGGTGACCAACGACATCTACACCACCGAGGACGCCGACTTCCTGCGCGCCGCGGGCGTGCTGGAACCCACCCGCATCGCCGCGGTGCAGACCGGCTGCTGCCCGCACACCGCGGTACGCGACGACATCAGCGGCAACCTCGACGCCGTCGAGGACCTCGAAGCCGCGCATGGGGACCTGGAGTTGGTCATCGTCGAATCCGGCGGCGACAACCTCACGATGACCTTCAGCCGCGGCCTCGCCGACGTCCAGCTGTTCGTCATCGACGTGTCCGGCGGCGACAAGGTGCCGCGCAAGGGCGGCCCGGGCGTCACCCGCTCCGACCTCCTGGTGGTCAACAAGACCGACCTGGCCCCGATGGTGGGCGCCGACCTGGGCGTCATGGACCGCGACGCGGCCCGCATGCGTCCGGGCACGCCCGTCGTGTTCCTGTCGCTGCGCGGCGAGACGGGCGCGGCGCCGGTCACCGAATGGGTCCTGGCCCAACTGGCCGCGTGGCAGGCGGGCACCGCGGTCCCGGTCGCCGCGGATGCGGCTGTCGCCCTGGGCGCCGTACCTGCTTACCCTGCCGCTGACTCCGCGGCTGGTCCTGCGGCTGCCCCTGCGGCTGCCTCCGCCGCTCTGCCGACCGCGGCCGGGTGATACGACCGTGCAGGCCAGTGCGGTCGTCCGGGCGGAGACGGCACCCCCGCGGCGCGGCTCGCGCCACCCGGGTCCGGAGACCCGGGTGGTGGAGATGCGCGGCCAGGTGCCGCTGCTGCCCCGCATCACCTCCGTCCCCGGAACCGCGGCGGAAGTCGTCTTCGTGGCCGGCGCGGCCGGTCCGCTCGGCGGCGACGAGCTGACCGTACGCATCGAGGTGGGCGCCGGGGCCCGCCTCACCGTACGCACCGCCGCCGCCGCGGTGGTCCTCCCCGGCACCGGCGAACCGGCCCGCCAGCACGTCGAGATCGTCGTCGAAGACGGCGGCGAACTCGCCTGGCTCCCGGAGCCGGTCGTGGTCTCCGCGGGCGCCCGCTACGAGTCGACCGTGAAGGTCACCCTGGGCCGCGCCACGCGCCTCCTGATGCGCGAGACGCTGGTGCTCGGCCGGGCCGCCGAACCGTGCGGCGACGCGGTCGCGCACTGGAACGTCGTCGCCGAAGGCCGCCCGCTGCTGCGCCAGCAGTCCGCGTACGGCCCCGCCGCCAAACCCGGCTGGCGCGGCCCCGCGGGCACCTCCGGCGGCACCGTCGTGGCCGCCGAACTCCGCTTCCCGGATATCCCGGGCAGCACCCCGCGCCTGCCGAGCGCGGTCGGCCGAGCAGTCTGCGAACTCGCCGGCGGCGGCCTGCTCACCACGGTCATGGCAGCCGACGCCCTGACCGCCGACCGCCTCCTGGCCGCCCCACCGGAGCCGCTCCCGACCGCCCCGGACCAGCCCCCGCTGCCCACCGCCACCGTTCCGTCCCTCGGCCCCCAATCCCCGTCCCGCCCGCGAATCGCCACCCCCTGACGGCGCCGCCGGCGGAACTGGAGATCGTCTGGATGAGGGCGTGACGCGGAGGGCTGCCCACGGCTCTGGTCAGGCTATTCCGCCGACGACGGCGCGGCCTTCGGTGGCGGCCGCTTCGTAGAAGCGGGCTATCTCCAGGAACCCGGTCCAGCCCTCGGCGGCCAATCCGGTGGTGACGGCGGCGACTTCCGCGGCGGTGAGGACGAATACGTAGTCGTGCCCGTGGTCGCCTTCGAGGGCGGTGCAGCCTTCGCCGGTCGCCTGGGCCAGCGCCGGGTACACGTCCATCCAGTCGACCGTGCCCTCTTCGGCCTCCGCGCGGCCCTCGGCGATGTCCCCGAGGGCGCGGAAGTCCTCGCCGTGCGCGTCGCTGCTGCTCTCGTCGTCCAGGAGTGCCGCGGCCGAGTCCGGGGTGCGGCGCACCTCTTCGGCGCGGGCGGGGTCGGTCTTCACCAGCGTCAGCCACATCGACATGGCGTGCGTCCTCTCGGTAGGCGCCTGCACCCGCCCGATTCCTCCGGGCCGTGCGGAGCGTACCGGCCGCCGCCGACACGCCCGGGCGGGCGACGGGTTCACCCGAAAGGCTCGGTGCGCCGCACCGGGCGGCGGCATCCGGGCACCGATGATCGCCGGGACCGCAGTGACCGCAGTCCCGGTTGGAGTCCCATATGAGAGCCGCTTCCGCCCTACGCCGCGCCCTGGCCGCCGCCGCACTCGCGGTGGCCGTCGTCCTGCCGACCGCGCTGCCCGCGCATGCCGCGCCCCCCGCGCATCCCGCCGCGCACGACCCCGTCGCCGCGCAGCTCGACGCGGCCATCCCGCAGACGATGCGGGACGCCGGCATCCCCGGCGCGATCGTCGGCCTGTGGCGTGCCGGCAAGCCCGACTACGTGCGTACGTTCGGTGTCTCCGACCTCGCCACCGGCGCACCGATGCTCCGCAACATGCACCTGCGGATCGGCAGCGAGACCAAGACCTTCACGGTCACCGCCCTCCTGCAGCTGGTCGACGACTGCCTGGTCGGGCTGGACGACCCGATCTCCAAGTACGTGTCCGGCGTCCGCAACGGCGACAACATCACCTTGCGCCAGCTGGCCGAGATGCGCAGCGGACTGTTCTCGTACACCGAAGACGCGGACTTCACGAAGGCCCTCCTTGGCCGGCCCTATCGCCAGTGGACGCCCGCGGAGCTGCTCCCGTACGGCATGAAGCACGACAACAAGTTCCCGCCCGGCACCGCGTTCGACTACTCCAACTCCAACATCGTGCTGCTCGGCATGGTGATCGAGCGGATGACCGGACGCGACCTGGCCTCCGTGATCCGCGACCGGGTCATCCGGCCGAGCGGACTGCGGCAGACGCGGTTCCCCTACGGTGCCGAGTTCCCGCAGCCGCACCCGCACGGCTACAGCAACCAGACCCTCGACGGCCAGACCGCGGACACCACGGACTGGAACTCCAGTTGGGCCTGGGCGGCCGGCGCGATGACCTCGAACTTGCGCGACCTGCGGACCTGGGCGAAGGTCGTCGCCACCGGCGCACTCCTCAGCCCCGCCACGCAGGCCGCCCGCCTGGACACCAAGCCGACCGGCTTCCCCGGAACGGCGTACGGCCTCGGCATCCTCACGACGAACGGCTGGATCGGCCACAACGGCTCGCTGCCCGGCTACGAGACCGTGACCGTCTATCTCCCGGAGCAGGACGCCACCCTCGTCGTCATGATCAACACCGACAGCCTCAGCGGCGGTCAGGAGCCGAGCACGTTGCTCGCGCGGGCCATCACCACGATCGCCACGCCGGGGAACATCTACGCCGGAAAGCCGCGCGCCGGAATCTGAGTACGCATGCTCATCCGGGCGCCGACCAGGGCCAGCCAAGCTGTTGCCATGCGAACGCCTGTGATTTCCAAGCTTGTTGTGGCCACCGCACTCGCCGGTCTGTTCCTGACCGGCTGCGGCACCAAGGACGGCTCCGCCGGCTCGGCCGGCTCCACCCCGCAGCCCCCGTCGTCGAGCGACGACGGGGGCGCGGGCAAGCCCGGCTTTCCCGGTCCCGAACCCGGCCCTGACGACCGGGTCGCCTACGACGAGTCGGCAATGCGGGTCTTCGAGGTGAACACGGACTTCATGGCGGCCTGCTTCCCCGGCGGCAAGGCCCGGCTCGAAGAGCTGATGCGGGCCGCGGAGGCGTCGGGCGAGGAAGCGGAGCTGCCCGACGAGTTCTGGGAGGGGGTGTACGGCCCCGGCGGACCTCCGATACCGGTGGGACCCGACGGCAAGCCGATCGCCTTCGATGCCCCCGCTCCTCCCACGCCCATCCCGACGCAGACCGGACCGGTCCCCGAAGTACCGCTCATCAAGATCGAATCCTGTGTCGCCGGGGAACACGCGAAGCGCATCACCCAGGGATTCGGCACCCGGCGGCCGGCGACCTACGAGGCCATGCGCGGCACGCTGACCGGGCTCGACTACCCGGCGGACCGGATCATCCGGATGCCGGACCACGCCGGTGGGCCCCGCGTCCGCGTGGACCTGCGCTTCATGACCGAGAACCTGGTCATCGAGGTCACCGCCGCGGGCAACGGCGTGGCGGTGGAGGGCTTTGGCGCCCCGGCCGAGGGCGATGTCCATCTCGACGTCGCCCAGGTCGTGCGCAAGCCGGCCTGACGCCCCCTCCCGCGGCCGGTCAGCCCTTGGTGCGGGTCAGCGTGCAGACTCCGTCCTTGCAGGCGCGGCGCAGCCGGCCGGCCGAGATGGTCTCGGCCAGCCCTACCGCCCAGCACATCGGGCAGCCGCGCAGCGCGACCACGCCGACCGGGGCCAGCAGCAGGCTCGGCCAGCCGGCCCAGGGCAGGAGGGCCAAGGACGCGATCAGCGCCCCGAATCCGATGGCTCCGCGGGCCAGGTGCCGCGGTACGGACGAACTGGCGAAACTGCCGCGCGCAGGCTGATCGGGCCCGTCGTGTGCGGCGTCCGCGGCGGTGTCCGCGGACGGCTTGGCGAGGGTCGTGGTCGTACCGGAATCACGGCTCATCGTGGGATCCCTTCGCTTCGATCGTTCCGTACGGTTCCTCGCGCAGTGCTTCCCGGACCGCGGAACGCGCGCGGTGCAGACGGGACTTCATGGCCGCGGTGCTGAGCCCCAGACGGGCCGCGACAGTGCGGCCCGGCAGGCCCTGGATGTCCCGCATCACGAGCACGTGGCGCTGGTCGGCGGGCAGCGCGGCCACCGCGGCCGCGACGCGCTCGGCCTCCAGGCGGAGCAGGACGTCCTCCTCGGCGGACCGCGCGCTGTCCCCGAAGTCCTCGAGCGCTTCGTCCGGGGCGGGAGCGCGGTGCATCAGCGCACGGGTGCGGCGGAGGCACTCGTGGCGCACGATGCGGAACATCCACGACGCCAGGGCACCGGAAGCGCGCAGCATGCCGATCTTCCGATACAGGATGATCAGCGCTTCCTGAGCTGCGTCCTCGGCGTCCTGCGGGGTCGCGCACAGCGTGTTGGCGAACCGGCGCACGTGCGGGTACGAGCCGTGCACCAGCGCGGTGAGCGCCTCGACCTCACCGCGCTGGGCCGCCGCCACCAGGGTCGCGCCCGGCCAGGTGTGCTCAGCCACGCTTGCACTTCCGGCGGCGCAGCAGCGTGGCGGTGCACGCGCAGATCAGCAGCGTGACGGCGACGGCTATGACGACGGCGGTCATGGGGTCCTCCGAAGGGTCCGCGGCGGACGGTGTGGTCCGCACGGATATGAGAGGCGCGGCTTCCGGAAAAGGATTCACCCCGCTTCCGAGCAGGCCGCACTCGGCCCCGCCCGGCCCTGCTCACCAGGGCACGGCGATCTCCCTGACCTACGATGGAAAAGGCCTCCGTGCCGTGCGCGGGCGTACGAAGGGAGCCGTGCCGGTGCTCATCAAGAAGGCCGTCCTGGACGGCATCGCGAGCGGCGACATCGACCTGCTGTTCCGGACCTGGGACGCCGAGCGCGTCCACGCGGGCAGCACGCAGCGCACGGCCATCGGCGTCCTGGCCGTGGACGCGGTGGAGGAGACCGACCCGGCCGAGCTGACCGAGGAGGACGCCCGCCGCGGGGGATACGCGTCCCTCGATGCCCTGCGCCACGACGCCGAGACCCGCGACGGCACGCTCTACCGCATCACCCTGCACCTCGCGGGCGAGGACCCGCGCATCGCCCTCCGCGCCGAGATCCCGCGCGGCCGCGAGCTCACCGCGCTGCGCGACCGGGTCCTGCACATGGGCGACTGGGCGGTACCGACACTGGAGATGATCGCCGCCCAGCCGGGCGTCCGCGCTCCCGACCTGGCCGCGCAGGCCGGCCGCGAGAAGCGCCCCTTCAAGGCCTCGGTACGCAGGCTCAAGGAGCTCGGCCTGACCGAGAGCCTTGCCGTCGGGTACCGGCTCTCGCCGCGGGGGAAGGCCGTCCTCAGCGCGGTACGGAGGGCCACGGCTTCTGCGTGAGCCGTGCTCGGAACTCGAACCGGTCGGCCGGCCTGCCGGCTTGGCGGGAACGCGTACCGGTCTTTGGGCTGTGGGCGGTCGTCCCGGGATGGCACACTCCGAACGGCGGGTTCGCGGGCTTGGGGGGCGCACGGCGGAGGGGGCGCCGACGCCGTGGTGCTGGTATCGAACCGGGGAGGAAGCGTCATGCCAGATCCGATAGGGGCCACCGACGAGCAATTACGCCGCACGGCCAAGGAATTCACCGACCGTTGGATCGAGGACACCGAGCGTGCTTTGGCCGACAAGTGGGAGAACCGGAGCGTCCTGACGACGGTTTTCGGCGACCTTCCCGAGAAGCGGCGCCCGATGTGGCGGGATGTCGCCGTCCGGACGGTGCGCGAGAGCACCATCGCATTCCGCCGGGCGGCGGAGAAGCGGCGTGCCGAGGTGGCGGAGCAGGCTTTCGTCTTGCTGCGGGACGCGGATCCGCGCCTGACCGCGGCGGCAGTCGCCACGCCGTCCCCGGAGACGCGCAAGATGCTCCAAGCGCTCGCGCCGAGCACGGTCGCCGGAGGTGAGCTTGCCGCCATATTGGCCGCAGGCGATGCGGCCGGCGCCGAACTCGCGGCGCGGGCACCGGTGCTCGACGACCTGTGGGCCGCCAAAGGCGGCGAATTGGCGCTGCTGCGCGACTCGTTGGGGGCTGTGGTCAAGCATGTGACCGACATCGAGACCGCGTTCGGCGCGACGTGGGACCGCCGGCCGGCCCTGCTCGCGCTCGGCGACGAACTCGCCACCCGCGATGCCGTACGTCCGATCCTGGCCATCGTGGAGCGGACGCGCGACGACGCGGACCGGGCGGTGCGCATGCTGCCGCCGAACGCGACGCTCCGCGAACAGCACCAGGCCCTGGCTGTTCCCTTCGACCGGGCACGGGCCACCGTGCGGCCGGCGATCGAGCGGATGGCGGCGGCGTCGGCATCGACCGACACCACGGTCGCCGCCTACGAACTGCGCTTCGTGGGCAAGGACGCCCTGCACGCGGGAATGCTCGACGACTTCGTCGACGTGTACGGCGCCGCGGCGGTGGAGGCTTTCCTGAAGGTCACGCCGCGTGTCGCGCACAGGGTGTACCAGCTCGTGCTTGGCTACGAGATGTCCCAGAACATGGCCCAGGAAGTGGCCATCGGCACGTGGCGGCTCGCGGAGGCCTTTCCCGCGGGCACGACGGCGCCGGTGCTGGCATGGGTCTTCGAGCAGATCGCGGCCGTGCAGAACCCGCAGATCCTGCCGTCCCAGCTGCGCTACATGGCGCAGAACGCCCCGGTCATCCCGTCCGCGGCCGCGCCTTCGCCTTAAGAGGGGTCGAGCGGGGAACACGCCGCCAACCTGGCGCAGCCCGCTCGACCGCTCGACCGCCGCACCGTCCGGCTGCCTGTCAGCCTGTTCCCCTCAGCTGGGCGTCTTCCGTCCCGAGAACGCCGCCAGTGCCTCGTAGGTCGGGGCGTCGGCGGCTGCCTCGACCTCCGCACCGATGAATCCGCCGCCCGCCTCTCCGCGCATCGCCGGGACGATGTTGGCCCGGCTCCACGCGAGGGCAAGCTGCCCGACCTCTTCGTCCAGCTCGCGCACGTCCTCGCCGAGCGCGCTTGCCAGGTCCCAAGCGTGGACGGCCAGTTCGGTCGTCTGCTGGGCGACCGCCCAGGCCCCCGGCACCTCGCCGAACGGCAGCCGCTGCGGGCGGTCGACCGCGCCGGGAGCGGCCCACGCGCTGCGCAGCCGGGACGCGGCGGCTTCGTACGCGGCCGCCCAGTCGTCGCCCATCGCGGCGCCCACTCCGACGGCGTCGCCGCCGTCCCGCGCCTCGGTCACCAGGGCGAAGCGGACCACCTCTTCGACGGCGTGCGCGACCAGGTCGCGCACGTCCCACAGCGCACACGGCGTCGGCAGAGCGCGCTGCTCCGGCCCGATCCGCCCGATCAGTGCGCCGAGTTGCCCGGTCGCCCGAGCGAGCAGGGCGACGCCGTCCTGGACGTGCACGGTCTCCATGGACACTCCCGAAGGCTCGACGCGGTGCACGGCCGTCCCGGCACCCGCGGTTCTCAGGAGCACAGACCCGCGGGACCGCCGAAACTCATCGGCCGGCGCCGGTCCAAGCGGCGGTTCCGGGTGCGCATTTCGGGCATGCTGAACGCCTACCCTCCGTGCCCGGGGTCGCGCGGTGCGTACGCACCCAGCTGACGGAGTGTCAGATGCGCGAAGCGGGGGAATCAAAGATGGTTATCATCTTTGGTCCGCATGATGAGGGTTCTGTTCGAGAGGTGGAGGCGGACCCATGCGATTGCTCGTTACCGGTGGCGCCGGGTACATCGGTTCGGTCACCGCGGCGATGCTGCTGGAGGCCGGGCACACGGTGACCGTGCTGGACGACCTGTCCACCGGGCACCGGGACGCCATTCCCGGCGGTGCGGAGTTCGTGCAGGCCGATGTGACCGAGGCCGGGCAGGTGCTGAGCCGGGACCGGTACGACGGCGTGCTGCACTTCGCGGCGCGCTCCCTGGTCGGGGACTCCGTCGTCGACCCGGCCGAGTACTGGCGGATCAACGTCGGCGGCTCGCTGGCCCTGCTCGACGCGCTGCGCGAGAACGAGGTGCCGCGGTTCGTCTTCTCGTCGACGGCGGCCACTTACGGCGACCCCGTCACGTCCCCGATCCTGGAGACCGCGGAGACCCGCCCGACCAACCCCTACGGCGCCTCCAAGCTCGCGGTGGACAACATGATCAGCTCGTACGCGCACGCGTACGGCCTGGCCGCGGTCTCGCTGCGCTACTTCAATGTGGCCGGCGCCTACCAGGGCTTCGGCGAGCGGCACGTGCGCGAGACGCACCTGATCCCGCTGGTCCTGCAGGTCGCGCAGGGCGTGCGCGAGCAGATCGCGGTGTACGGGACCGACTGGCCCACGCCGGACGGCACCTGCATCCGCGACTACATCCACGTGGCCGACCTGGCCCGCGCCCACCTGCTGGCCCTCGACGCGGCCACCGCCGGCCGGCACGAGATCTGCAACCTCGGCAACGGCGTCGGCTTCTCGGTCCGCGAGGTGATCGAGGCGGCCCGCGCGGTCACCGGCCACGCCATCCCCGAGGCGGCCGCCGAGCGCCGCGCCGGCGACCCGGCCGTCCTCGTGGCCTCCGCGGACCGGGCGCGCGAGCTGCTCGGCTGGAAGCCGGAGCACCCGGGGCTGGACCGCATGATCGGCGACGCCTGGGAGCTGGTGCGCCCCGGCGCGTGACGCCGGGCGAGCAAGCAGCACGCCGGACAGGCACCGGACAAGCACCGGGCGAGCACCGGAAGAGCAGGGGAAAAGACGAAGGGCGCCCGGCCAAGGGCGCCCTTCTGTGCGAACTACACAGGTTCGCGAGCAGGCCCGATCCTACCCGATCGGAACCGGCTCACCCGACCTGCCGCATATTCCGCTATTTGCGGTGATTGCGGGCAGACTGATGATCATCATTAAGGGTGCGCCGGCCGGTGCGCCCTGCTCACCGGTCTCCCGAGGAGTAGGCATGGCCTCCTGGTTCTCCCGCTTCCGCCGCGACGACAGCGGCGGCGACCCGGGGACGCCGGTCGTGTACGAGGTGGTCGGCGCCGGGGTCTCCGAGCTGACGTACAGCTACGGCGACCCGGCCAAGGGCGAGGAGACCCGGGTCGTCGACGTCCGGACCCCGTGGCGCGAAGAGGTCAGCATGAGCGGCCTCGGCGTGCTGCCCATGCTGACCGTGACCTGGGCGCCCTCCGACGGCGGCCCGCCGCACACCGCCGAGGTGCGCATCTCGGTGGCCGGCGAGCCGGCGCTGCGGGCGACCGTCGTCGCGGAGTCGTCGAGCGCGTCGTTCGTGGTCCACCCGTTCCCGGGCGCGTGACGGCGGCGGCGGCCGAAGCAGCCGAAGCCGCCGCGGCACCCGCGCCGACCGCCGGCCGGGTACGTCAGGCCGACGCGCGCACGACCAACCGGGTCGGCAGGATCTCCGGTTCGGCCGGCCGGCCCGGGATCGCCGCGTCCAGCAGCAGCCGCGTCATGCGCCGCCCCTGCTCGTGCACCGGCTGGTGGACCGTGGTCAGCGGCGGGTCGGACCACAGCGCGGCGTCGACGTCGTCGAAGCCGACCACCGCGACGTCGTCCGGGACCCGCCGGCCCGACTCGCGCAGCACCGCGAGCGCCGCCGCGGCCATCAGGTCCGAGGCCGCGAACACCGCGTCCAAGCCGGGTGCCCGCTCCAGGAGTTCGCGCATCGCCGCGGTGCCGGACGCCCGGGTGAAGTCGCCGTGCACGACCACCGGCTCGCCCTCGACCGCGTCCAGGTAGCCGGCCAGCCGGTCGACGCCCGCGCACATGTCGGCCGGCCCCGCGATGGTGGCCACCCGGCTCCGCCCCAGGTCGTGGAGGTAGCGGGTGGCCAGGCGGGCGCCGCCCACGTTGTCCGCGTCCACGTAGACGAGGCCGGCCGTCGGGCCCAGCGGGCGGCCGCCGACCACGACCGGGATCCCGGCCCCGACCAGCCGCCCGGGGAGCTGGGCGTCGCCGTGCAGCGACACCAGCAGCGCGCCGTCGACGTGGCCGCCGCGCAGGTAGCGCTCCAGCCGCTGCTGGTCGGCGTCGGTCTTGACCATCATCAGCACGAGCTGCGTATCCGTGCCGGACAGCTCCTCGCTCACCGACCGCACGATGCCGGTCAGGTACGGGTCGCCGAACAGATGCGCCTCCGGCTCCTGGATGACCAGGGCCACCGAGTCGGTCCGCCGCGTCACCAGGGTGCGCGCGGCGCGGTTCGGCACGTAGCCGGTGGCCGCGATGGCCGCCTCGACGGCTTCGCGCACCTGCGGGCTGACCTTGGGCGAGTTGTTGATGACGCGCGAGACGGTGGCCCGCGAGACGCCGGCTACGGCGGCGACGGTCTCCAGGGTCGGGGTGTCCGGGGTGGGGGCGTCCGGGGCCGGGGCGTCGAGAGGCGGCGCGTCGAGGGTCGGGGCGTCGTGCGGTGCCCCGGGCGTCGTCTCCTCAGGCACCCTGCGACTCCCCGTTCCCGTTGCCGCCGCGGTGGGCGGCGATGACCGACGCGTACCAGTGCGCGCTGTCCTTGAGCGTACGGCGCCCGGACGCGAAGTCCACGTGCACGATGCCGAACCGCTTGGCATAGCCGTAGGACCATTCGAAATTGTCCAGCAGCGACCATACGAAATACCCCCGCACGTCCGCACCGTCCGCGATGGCGCGCCCGATGGCGGCCAGGTGCTCCGCGATGTACGTGCGGCGCTCGGGGTCCGCGAACCGCCCGTTCCCGGCAGGCCCGGCCGCGGTGTCGTCGTCGTACGCCGCACCGTTCTCGGTCACCAGCAGCGGCAGCCCGGGGGCCTCCGCCCGCAGCCGCATGAGCACGTCGTACAGGCCGCTCGCGTCCACCGGCCAGTCCATCGCGGTACGCGGTCCGGGAGCGTGTGCGAAGCGGATGTCCTCGCAGCCCGGCCACGGGGTCGAAGTACCGCCGCCGTGGCCGTCGTTGCGTGGATCACCGGGCCGGGCGCCGCCGCCCACGAGGGTCGGCGTGTAGTAGTTCACGCCGAGTTCGTCGAGCGGCTGCGCGATGCGCGCGAGGTCGCCGTCGCGCAGGAACGCCCAGTCGGTGATGCCGGCCGTGTCGGCGAGAACGTCCGCGGGATAGCGGCCGTGCAGCAGCGGGTCGAGGAAGATGCGGTTGGCCAGGCCGTCGATGCGCCGCGCGGCGTCCACGTCCGCGGGGTCGGTGGACAGTGCGCGTACCGCCGCCGGGTTGTGCACCAGCGAGATACGCCGGTCCTCGGGCAGTTCGGCGCGCAGTGCGGCCACCGCCTCGCCGTGCGCGAGGAGCAGGTGGTGGTGGGCGGTGAGCGCGGCGGCCGGGTCGTTCAGGCCGGGCGCGTGCACGCCGGACGCGTACCCGAGGAACGCCGAGCACCACGGCTCGTTGAGCGTGGTCCAGCGCCGCACCCGGTCGCCCAGCCTGGCGGCCACCGCGCCGGCGTACTCGCCGAAGCGGGCCGCCGTGTCGCGGTTCGTCCAGCCGCCCGCGTCCTGGAGGTACTGCGGCAGGTCCCAGTGGTAGAGGGTGAGGGCCGGTTCGATGCCCGCGTCGAGGAGGGCGTCGACCAGCCGGTCGTAGAAGGCGAGTCCGCGCGGTTCGATGCGGCCGCCCGGCTCGGGGACGATGCGCGGCCAGGCGACCGAGAAGCGGTACGCGGACAGCCCGAGCGACTTCATGAGCGCGACGTCGCTGCGGTAGAGCCGGTAGTGGTCGGCCGCGACGTCGCCGGTGTCGCCGTTGCGCACGCGGCCTGGGGTGCGGCTGAAGGTGTCCCAGATGGAGGGCGTACGTCCGTCGGCGTCCGCCGCGCCCTCGATCTGGTACGAGGCGGTCGCCGCGCCCCACAGGAAATCGGGCGGGAACGCGGCGGCGGCCGAGGACGGCCGCAGGTGGGCCGGGGCGGTCTCGTCGCCAGCGGACTGGTCGTCGGTGGTCTGGTCGTCGGCGGTCGTGCGCACGCGTAGTCCTTCTCTGTACGGGAGTCCGGGAGCCCAAGAGTCGAAGAGCCCAGGAGTCCGGGAGGCCAGGAGCCCGGGGGGTGAGGGCGAGGGGAGCAGTGGTGCCGGTTCAGCCCTTCACGGCGCCGCGCATGATGCCGCCGACGATCTGCCGGCCCAGCAGGCCGAAGACCACCAGCACCGGGAGAGTGCCGAGTACCGTGCCGGCCAGGATCACGGACTGGTCGGGGACGTAGCCGCCGCCCAGCGAGTTGATGGCGACCTGGACGGTCGGGTTGTCCTGGCTCAGCGCGATGATCGGCCAGAAGAAGTCGTTCCAGGTGGTCATGAAGGTCAGCAGGCCCAGCACCGCCATGGCGGGCCGCGCGGCCGGGAGCACGATGCTGCGGAAGATCCGGAAGTACGAGGCGCCGTCGACCCGCCCGGCCTCGATGAGTTCATCGGGCAGGGCCTCGGAGAGGTACTGCCGCATGAAGAACACCCCGAAGGCGGTGACCAGCGTCGGCAGGATGACGGACTGGAGTTCGTTGGCCCAGCCCAGTTTCGCCATCATCATGTAGAGCGGGATCAGGCCCAGTTGCGGCGGGATCATCATGGTCGCGACGGTCAGCGACAGCAGTGCCCCGCGGCCGCGGAACCGCAGCTTGGCGAAGGCGAATCCGGCGAGCGTGCAGGCGAGGACCGTGCCGATCGCGACCGTTCCCGACACGATCGTCGAATTGACCAGCGCTTTGCCGATGTTCGCCTGCTCGGCGGCCTGCTCGAAGCTGCCCGTCCCGCCGCCCGGCAGGAAGGGCGGCGGCACCGCGTTGATCTCGGCGTTCGAGTGCGTGGCGGCGACGATCGACCAGTAGAACGGGAACGCCGACACGAGCGTGGCCAGGATCAGGACCGCGTACGTGAAGACCCCGGCCTTGTCGCGGCCCCCGCCGCGGCGGCGCGGCCGGCGGCTTCCGGGGGTGCGCCGCATGCGCGGGAGGCGCGGCGGGCCGCCCGGCCGGTCGGACGTCCCGGCGTCGTCGATCCGAACGTCCTTGCCCGGGCTCGTGGTTGCTGACGACATGGGGGTCACCCCTTTCCGGGCTTGGCCGCGGTGAGTGCCGCAGCGCGCTTGAGGCGGTACCGGACGATCGCCGCGTTGACGCCGACGACCAGCGCGATGATCAGGAACATCAGCCACGCGATCGCGGCGGCCTTGCCGAGCGAGAAGTACTGCCAGCCGGTCTGGTACATGTACAGCCCGGTGGTCTGGTACTGCCGGGACGCACCGCCGTTCATGCCGGTCGTCCCGCCCTGCAGCAGCAGCGGTTCGCCGAAGATCTGCAGGGCGCCGATGGTCGAGACGATGATCGTGAAGACGATCGTCGGCCGCAGCCCGGGCAGCGTCACGTGCCGGAACTGCTGCCACCGGTTGGCGCCGTCGAGCATCGCGGCCTCGTAGCGGTCGTACGAGATGGCCTGCATGGCGGCGAGGTAGATGAGCGCGTTGTAGCCGGTCCAGCGCCACGTCACGATCGTCGAGACGGCGATCTGGGACGGCCACTTCTCGTTGAACCAGTCGACCGGATCGATGCCGATCAGGCCCAGGAACCAGTTGAGCATGCCGTAGTCGCGGCCGAAGAGCCCGGCGAAGACGAGCGTCGCGGCGGCCACCGAGGTCGCGTACGGCAGGAGCACCGCGACCCGGAAGAACGTGCGGCCGCGGAGCCGGTAGTTGAGCAGGTGCGCCAGGCCGAGCGCGAGGCAGAGCTGCGGGACGGTGGAGATGACGCCGATGGTGAAGGTGTTCTTGAGCGAGTTCCAGAAGAACTCGTCCTGGAGGAGCGTCGTGTAGTTGTCGAGCCCGACCCAGCTCATCGCGTCCGGGTTCTGCAGCCGCACGCGGTGCAGCGAGACGTAGCCGGTGTAGACGAGCGGGAACAGCCCGAACGCCGCGAACATCACGAAGAACGGGGCGATGAAGGCGTACGGCGCGGCCTTGGTGCCGCGCCGCCGCCACAGCTGACGGGTGGTCAGCAGGCGGGCGGGGGAGGTGACGGCCATGCGGGGGTCCTCGTCGGGGGTGGCCGAGGTCGGCGTCGGGAGCGGGGCGCGGCGCGGGTTCTCGGGGCGCGGGTTCGCGGCGTGCGGGGCGGTGGGGGCCCCCCCCCGCCCGGCCGGGGCCGCGGGGGGCGCCGGGGGGGGGGGGCCCCTTCGGCCGGGGGGGTTTGGGGGGCCCCCGGGGGCGGTCGGCCAGGCCGGTCAGCCCAGTGCGGCCTTGACCGACGCCTTGGCGTCCTTCCAGGCGTCGTCCGGCTTGACGCCCTGCGCCTCGACCGCGTTCAGCGCGTTCTGGATCGCGACCTTGACGTCGTTGTCGCGCACGCCGAGGGTCTGGACCGGCATCTTCTGCGCGGCCTGGCTGAAGATCTGCCCGATCGGCGCGCCGTTGAAGTACGGGTCCGTCGTCGCGGCGACCTGCGAGATGGCGGTGGTCCGCGACGGGAACGAGCCGCGCCGCTCGAACAGCTTGACCTGCTGCTCCTTGGCGGTCAGCCACTGCAGCAGCTCGTACGCCTCCTTGGCGTGCTTGGCGCCCTTCGGGATGGCGAGGTACGAGCCGCCCCAGTTGCCGGTGGCGCCGGGCGCGGCCGCGACGTCCCACTTGCCCTTGGTGGCGTCGCCGGCCTTCTCCTTGATGTAGCCGATCATCCACGACGGGCACGAGATGGTGGCGAAGCCGCCCTTGGCGAACGCCTGGTCCCAGTCGGTCTGGAACTGCACGAGCTTGGCGCTGAGCCCGTCCTGCGCGGCCTTCGCGGACAGGTCGAACGCGCTGCGCACGGCGGGGTTGGTGTCGTAGATCAGCTTGCCGGAGGCGTCGTAGTAGAACGTCTGCTGCTGGCCGATCATCGCGTTGTACATGCCGGTGACGCTGTCCATGTACGACGAGCCCTTGGGGGCCTTCGCGGCGAACTGGCGGCCCACGTCCAGGTAGCCCTCCCAGGTCGACCACTTCTGCGCCAACTCGTCACGGCCGGTGGGCAGTCCGGCCTGCTGGAACAGGTCGCTGCGGTAGCAGATGGCCATCGGGCCGACGTCAGTGCCGAGGGCCAGGCTCTTGCCGTCCGCGGTGGTCGCGGCCTTCGCCTTCCAGCTCAGGTATTCCTGGGTCTGCGTCTGCGCGCCGAGGGTGTTGAGGTCGAGCCACTTGTCGGCCTGGTTGTTCACCACGTCGACGATGCGGCCGACCTCGATGCCCTGGATGTCGTCCAGGTCGCCGCCCCCGCCGAGGCGGGTCTGGAGGGCGGGCCAGTAGACCTCCTCCTTCTGGGTGGCGTTCTGCTTGATCTTGATGTTCGGGTGGAGGGCCTCGTACTCCTTGTAGAGCCCGGCCTCCTCGTAGCCGAACGAGCCGAACAGGCCCACGGTGAGCGTGATCTGCCCGGGCGCGTCGGGCGAACCGGAGTCGCCGCCCTTGTCGTCGTCGGAACCGCAGCCGGCAAGGGCGGAGCCGGCGAGTACGGCGGCGCAGAGAACGGCCAGCGCTCTGTGGCGGCCGGGGGGCGTGCGCATGGGGGACCTCCTGGGGACGAGGAGACGGGCAGGCGGGAAACGCGGCCGCGCGGACGGGCGCGGCGGCGCGGCGGGGCAGCGGTACGGCAAAGCGGCGGTACGGCAGTGCGGCAAAACAGACGTGCGGCAAAGCAGAAGTGCGGCGGAACGGCGCCCGGCACAGCTCGGAATACAGCAGGCGCAGGCGCAAGAAGGCAGGGCAAAGCAGCGTCGAAGCGCTCCCTGTTACATCTGCGTGAGAGCGCTCTCACACCCAGGAGATTGGACCGCCCCGCGCACACTGTCAAGACCGGGAGGGGCTCAAGAGGTGATATCGATTGACCTGTCGAGTTGATATCATGGCTGCCTCGGTCGTTTCAGGAGGAGGCAGCCATGAGCCGTACGGTGATAGACGTCGATGACACTTTGCTGGCCGAAGCCCAGCGGCACTACGGGACACCGACCAAGGTGGCGACGGTCAACGCGGCACTTGAAGCGGCCGTGAAGTTGGCCAGGCGTCGTGAACTGGCCGAGGCAATTGCCGCAGGCGAGTTCGACTTTTCGGACGACGGCCCTGGCGGAGCCGCGAGGTGAGCGGTGTGCGCTACCTCATCGACAAGTCGGCCCTCGTGCGCTGGGGGAAACCCGCAGCCAAGCCGCTGCTCGATGAACTGTCGGAGAGAGCACTGCTCGCCGTGACGGGCGCAGTCGAGTACGAAATGCTCTTCAGTGCCCGCAACGTCGGTGAGGCAGCACGCATCAAGCGGCTGCTCTACGGCTTCGACTACGTACGCTGTACCGACGAAGTCTGGGACCGGGTGGTCGAGGTCCAGCAACTTGCGATCGCCAAGGGCATCCACCGGTCGCTGTCGATGGCAGACCTGATCATCGCGGCCACGGCGGAGCGGCACGGCTTGGTCGTGCTTCATTACGACGGCGACTACGACATGATCGCGGCCCTGACCGGTCAGGTTGTGCGATGGGTCGCTGCTCCGGGGACTGCGGACTGACCTGCGTCGATGTGGTCTGCAGCCCCCGGAGCTGTTGTCAGGCGCGCGCGGGGACCCTGACCACCTGGCCCGGCAGGCCTGCGTCTTCGGTGCGGGTGCCGTCGATCTGGATCGGGGTGCCGTTGACCACCACGTGGCGGATGCCGGTGGGCTGGTCGGCGGTGAGGCGTTCGCCGTCGGCGGGGAAGTCGCGGACGCGGCGGATCGGGCCCGGGGCCACGGTCGCCGGGTCGAAGACCACGATGTCGGCCCACTGCCCCGGACGCAGGTAGCCGCGGTCGGTCAGGCCCAGGATGTCGGCCTGCACGCCGGTGAGCTTGCGTACCGCGGTCTCGATCGGCATGAGCGACCGCTCCCGCACCCACTTGCCGAGGAAGTCGGTGGCCTGCGGGGCGTCGCACAGCTGGCCGACGTGCGCGCCCGCGTCGGACAGGCCGAGCGTGCAGTGCTCCTCGGTGAGGATGCCGAGCAGCGCGTCGACGTCGTCGTTGGCCAGAATGCAGCGCATCCGCAGGTCGAGGCCCGGCTCTTCGAGGGCCAGGTCCAGCAGCAGGTCGAAGGGGTCGAGGCCGCGCTCGGCGGCCACCTCGTCCAGCTTGCGGCCCAGCAGGTCGGGGTGCGCGGCCGACTCGTCGACCGTGTACGTGCCCCAGCGCGGCACCAGGAAAGCGCCTTCCGCCTTCCACGCCGCGCGGGCGCGCTCGCGGAACTCCGGGTCGGCGTACGCTGCCCGGCGCTCCTCGAGGCCGCCGGCCATCAGCTCGCCGAAGACCGGGTTGGAGTTCAGCGTGAACGGCTCGAGGAGCGTGAACGAGAACGTCAGCGGACGAGGGCTGACCTGCGGCCACACCTGCGCGCCCTTGGCCCAGCCGGCCCGGTTGAGGGCCACCAGGCGTTCGTGCGAGCCGGCCGGGGTGGTCATCAGCGCGGTGTAGGTGAACGGCACGCCGACGCCCGGCTGGATGTCGTACAGGTCCGGGATGCCGAGCTGCTCGCCGGGGGTGAACTCGACCACGCCGCGCCGCTCTTCGCGTACCACGTCGAGCAGCGCGTCGATCTCGGCGCGGTCCGCGTGGCGGCTCGGCACCGGCTTGCCGTCGATGCCGCGGTGGGTGGGCGCGAAGCTGGTCGCGAAACCGGCTGCGCCGGCCCGCAGCGAGGCGCGCAGCACCTCCTGCATCTCGGCGATCTCGTCGGCGGTGGCGGCGCGTTCGTACGCGTCCATGCCCATGACGTACAGCCGCAGCGCGGTGTGCCCGATGTACGCGGTGTAGTTGAGGCCGACGCCGCGCCGCTCCACCGAGTCGAGGTAGCCGGGGAAGTCGCTGAAGTCCCAGGGGATTCCGGCTTCCAGGGTGGCGACGTCCATGTCCTCGACGTTCTCCAGCGTGCGCGCGATGACGCCGTGGTGCTCGGGGCGCGTCGGGGCGATGGAGAAGCCGCAGTTTCCGGCCACGACCGTCGTGACGCCGTGGAAGCACGACGGGGTCAGCGCCGGGTCCCAGAAGACCTGGGCGTCATAGTGCGTGTGGATGTCGATGAAGCCGGGCGCCACGATGTGCCCGGTCGCGTCGAGCGTGCGGCGGCCGGACAGGCCGGGGCCTATCGCGACGATGCGGCCGCCGGTGACCGCGACGTCGGCCGCGTAGGGTGCGGCGCCGGTGCCGTCGACCACCGTGCCGCCGGTGATCACGAGGTCTGCGGTCATGCCGGGACGCCCTTTCGGTCGGGGGTTCCTGCCGGGGAGGCGGGCAGGTCAGGGAGAGAAAGTCCGTACAGTTCGGCGCAGTTGCGCCACAGGATGGCATCGCGCACATCGTCGGAGAGGTGCGCGGTGTGCTCCGCGAGGACCTGCTGCGAGTGCGGGAACGTCGAGTCGGAGTGCGGGTGGTCGTTGGCCCACATCAGGCGGCGGTGGTCCATCAGGTCGGTGACCCGGAACGCCACCGCGTCGTCCTGGAAGGTCAGGTGGACGTGGTCGCGCACGTACTCGCTGGGCAGCCGCGACAGGTCGCGGTCGCCGAGCCAGTTGCCGTGGTAGCGGACCGCGTGGTCGGCCCGGTACATCCAGTGCGGCATCCACCCCGCGTCCGCCTCGACGCACACCACCTTCAGCTCGGGCACGCGGTCGAACACGCCGCCGAAGACCAGCGTCCCGATGACGTCCTGGCAGCCGCGCATGATGCCCAGGAAGCTGTTCATCTTGGGGCCGCGGTACTGCGGGCTGCCGATCTGGTCGTTGCCCGAGGTGAGGATGTGGAACGCGACCGGCATGCCGAGTTCGGCGGCGGCCCGCCACAGCGGGTCCCAGCGCGGGTCGTCGTAGTCGCCGGCCTCCTGCGCGCAGGCCGGGTGGCCGGGCATCATCACGCCGCGCAGCCCGAGCGCCTTCATCCGGGCCAGGTCCTCGACGCCTTCCGCGACACTGCGCAGCGCGGTCTGGCCCATGCCGATCAGCCGGTCGGGCGCGTGCCCGGCGAACTCCTCGGCGAGCCACAGGTTGTACGCGTCGAAGCAGGCCTTCTTGTAGTCCGCGTCCGGGTGGTTGCACAGCAGCATGCCGACCGACGGGTAGATCACCTCGGCCAGCACGCCGTCCCGGTCCTGCTCGGCAAGCCGCGCGACCGGGTCCCAACCGCCCTGGTGGAGCTGCTCCCAGCCGGTGAACTCGAACGGCCCGACGGTCTCCGGCGGGCGGCCCGCGGCGGCGATCATGCCGTACGGGATGCGGTTGCGGCCGTTGTCGATCAGCATCACCGCCCCCATCCGCGGGTCGGTGGCGGCCACCGGCGCACGGTCCCGGAAAGCCGGATCGATGCGGTCCACGTAGCAGTCGCCCGGCTCGGTGACATGCGAGTCCGCGGATATCGCGGCCAGCTTCGGCGGCGTCGGCGGAGTCTCGGGAGGTGGAGAAGTCGTCGCGGTCCCCATACCGGTCCTCTCACGTGCGGCACGCCAGCCGCCGTGTCGCAGGCAAGCGGCAGCGGTGCGCGCGACGGCGGGCACGCAATTGATGAGTGCACATTAAGTAGCGCGTCCGTTAGTTTCAACGGTTGTGGGACGTAATCCAGAGGCCACGCGCCGCGAGCTGCTCGATGCCGCCGCGCGCCTCTTCGCCGAGCGCGGCATCGCCGCGGTGTCGCTCAACGAGATCAACACCGCGGCGGGGCAGCGCAACGCATCAGCTCTCCAGTACCACTTCCGCTCCCGCGAGGGCCTGCTCAGCGCCCTGCTCGAACGGCACATCCCGCAGGTCCGCGAGCGCCGCAGCGAACTGCTCGCGCTCGCCGACGCGCACCCGGAGAAGGTGCGCCGGGCCGCGGAGGCCTTCGTCCTGCCGCTCGCCGAGCAGCTGGACGCGGACGAGTGGCGCGGCCGTGCGTTCCTGCGCATCGTCGCCGAGCTGATGGCCGACCCGACGCGCAGCGCCCCCGAGGTGCGGGCCCTGCTGGACGCGACGGCCGCGGACGAGGCGTACGCCCGCATCTGGAAGCACGGCCGCCAGGTCCCGGCCCTGCTGCGCCCCGAGCGGATGCGCGTCGGCGGCACGATGGTCCTGCACGCGCTCGCCGACCGCGCCCGCCTCCTCGACCACGCGGGCCGCCCGACCCAGATCGCCCCGGAGCTGTTCGTGGGCAACCTGGTCGACATGTTCCTGGCCGCGACCCTGGCCCCCGTGGCCCGCTGAAGCAGCAGCGGGACGCCCTGAAGCAAGGGCGTCCCGCTTGGTCCGGCTGCTCAGCTCGCGTCGGCGAGGGCCTTGTCCCAGACGTGGTGCCAGTGGGCGACGGCCGACTCGCCCATGCCGATGACCATCGTGTCGATGCCGTTGGCGAAGCCGCGGTGGCAGGCCTCGGCGCCGGGGAAGTCCTCGGTGACCAGCACGCGCTTGTTGGTCTCGTGGTTGCTGCGCGCCGTCGCGGTGCTGTTCTCGTCCAGGGGGTCCCAGGTGCCCTCGGTCATGTGGATGACCGACTCGCCGGGGACCTGGCCGGGGTAGACACGGAGCATCGTGGTGCTCAGCGGGCTCTCGATGAGGACGGTGGACGGCAGGACGGTCTGCACGTTGACCATCGGCAGCCGGGCCGGCCAGTTCTCCTCGGGGACCGCGTCGAGCGCCTCGAAGCCGGCGATCGGGACGGCGAAGCGGCTGTGCGGGCCCCACGTGTCGACGATGCCGTTGTTGAGCACGATGCCGTGGATGGTGGCCTTGTGCAGGAAGGGGATGTGGTACCCCTCCAGGTTGATGTCGACGGTCAGCTTCCAGTTGGCCTTGAGCGTGAAGGTCTCGCTGACCACCGCGCGGGTCCGGTCGTACGGGAAGCCGGCGAAGGCCTCCTCGACGTCCGCGAGCGCGCCCTCGACCTCGACGTCGGGGCGCAGGCCGACCACGATCAGGCCGGCGGATATCGCCACCGGCAGCTTCTTGAGGCCGAACTGCTTGGGGTCGATGCCCGGGAACTGCGGGCGCGAGGGCAGGCCGACCAGGGAGCCGGCCGAGTCGAACTGCCAGCCGTGGTAGCTGCAGATGAAGCGGCGCGCGCTGCTGCAGCCGGTGCCGGAGGTGCCCTCGCGGTCGGCGGTCTCGGGGGCGACCGGCATGCCGCGGTGCGTGCAGGCGTTCAGGAACGCGTGCAGTTCGCCGTCCTCGTCGCGGGTGACCAGGACCGGCATGCCGTCCACGTCGCGGGCCAGGAAGTCGCCCGGTTCGGCGACCTCGCCGGCCCAGCCGACGACCTGCGGGGTGCGGCGGAAGAGGACCTCGCGCTCCCGGGCCAGGCGCTCGGGGTCGGTGAACACCGAGCTGTCCACCTGCAGCGGGGCCTCGCCGAGGTCGAGCGTGCGCTCGGTGATGTGGTCGATGATGCGGCGTCCGGTGGCGACGACGTCCTCGTGCTTCATGCCCGCTCTCCCGCTGCTTCGGTGCTCCCGTACCCGCTCCGGGGCGGCGGTCGCGGCCGGCCTCCCGGCTGCCGCCCGCCCGAGCGGTTTCTAATGAGAGTTCATTATGTGAAGGGGGTCATGACAGCGTCAATGACCGATGTGTTCTCATCAAGGGGGAGGCACGGGGGGAAGTACGCGGAGGTCGGACGAAGCACATGCAGTACAAGGTCGAGTCGGTGCAGTACGACGTGGCCGGCGTCCACCTGTCCGGGCTGCTCGCGCGGTCCGCGGTGTGGCCCAGCCGCGGCACGGTCCTGGCCCTGCACGGCGGCGGCTCGCACGCCGCGTACTGGCACCGCGACTCGGCTCCGGACACCTCGCTTCTGCTGCTCGGCGCCTCGCTGGGCTGGACCGTACTGGCCGTCGACCGGCCCGGGTACGGCGCGTCGGCAGGGCTGCCGCGCGACCGCCAGGACCTCGACCACCAGGCCGAACTGCTGTTCCGGCTGGCCGATGTGCTGCCCGCGTACCTGGGCGGCGCCTTCGGCGGCGGCCTCTTCCTCGCCGCGCACTCGATGGGCGCGATCCTCGCGCTCCGCATGGCGGCGACCGAGGAGGGCAAGCGGCTGCTCGGCGTCGCGGCCGGCGGCGTGCCGCTGCGCTATACCGAGGAGAAGGCCCGGGCGATGGCCGCGGTGCCGACCGACGGAGAGCTGGTGCCGCCGCTGCGCGGGCCCGGGACGGGCGCCGAGACCTACTTCGGCCCGCCCGGCACCTACGACCCGGCGCTGCTGACCCGCGAGGGGCGCGTGGTCGCGCCGGTCCCGATCGCCGAGTTCTGCGACGCCCGCGACAACCCGCTCACGCTGCCCGGCATCCTCGGCAAGGTGCAGGTGCCGGTGCACTGGACCGTCGCGGAGTACGAGAGCTCCAACCTGGCCGGGCCCGAGGTGCTGGAGGAGGCCGGCCGGCTGCTGGCCCAGGCGCCGCGCGTGGAGCTCCACACGCAGCCCGGGGTCGGCCACAACATGAGCCTGCACCACGCTGCGCGGGCGTATCACCTGCGCATCATGGCTTTCGCCGAGGAGTGCCGGGCGCGGGTCTGACGGGACGCCGGACCGGGGGAGCGGGCGCGTTCCGGGCGCGTTTCCGGGGGTGCCGGGGCCGGATCCGGGACGGGCGTGGGCGGGATGTGGCAGCCCCTCGCCGACCCTGCCGCAACTCCACTCGATCGGGTGAAATCCTCAGTCAGCCCGGAGAGTGAACCAGACCACCTTGCCACTCGGCAGGGCGTCGGCTCCCCAGCTGTGCGCGAGGCACTCGACGAGTGCGAGGCCGCGTCCGAACTCGTCGTCGGGACCCCCGCCGCGGGCCGCAGGCAGCCGCGGGCAGGGGTCGCGCACTTCGACGCGCAACCCGGCGCCGTCGTGCACGACGGTGAGCGAATGCCAGGCTCCCGGGCCGACGTGGATCAGCACGTTGGTCAGCAGTTCGCTCATCAAGAGGCTCGCGACATCGGCGAGTTCGCCGAGGTCCCAGGCCTTCAGGACGCGCTCCGCGCTGCGGCGGGCCCGGTGGACCGCGAGGTCCGAGGCCGAGAGTTGGACGCAGTAGTGACGGACGTCTTCCGCCATCACCGGCATAGTCATCCTCCGAGGGCACACGCATGGGGTGCGTGAGATGGGGGCCGCGCGGTCGGGGTTTTTGGGAACCGTGAGCGACCCGAAGGCGACGGTGAGTCAGATCGGACTTTCAGCGTGCCGTGCGACCACCAAGCCTGCAACTCCCATTCTTGGACTGTTGGGCGTTTTCGCGTACTGGTCACGAAGCGCCTCAACGTGGTGCACACTGTCCCCCCATCGCAGCCGCGAAATCCACCCGGCGCGCCCGCACCCCGGAACCCCCGCGCGGCGCCCGGACCGGATGCAGCGCGGCCGCGCCCGGCCCCATCCCTCGGATTCCCCCGGAGGCGCACCGTGGCCCTGGCCCCCAATCCCACCGTCCGCCAGCGCCGGCTCGGCACCGAGCTGCGCCGGCTCCGCGAGCACCGCGGACTGAGCCTCGAGGACGTCGCCGCGCGCCTGGAGTGCTCCGACTCCAAGGTCAGCCGCATCGAACTGGGCCGCAGCGGCGTGCGGCCCGTGGACCTGCGCATCCTCCTCGACCTGTACGCGGTCGAGGACGAGGACGAGCGCGAGGCCCTGCTCACCCTGGCCCGCGAGGCCAAGAAGCGCGGCTGGTGGCGGAGTTACTCCTCGGTGCTGCCGCCGTCGTACACCGAGCTGCTCAGCCTGGAGGCGGACGCGTCCGGCATGCGCAGCTACGAACTCTCGCTCGTGCCGGGCCTCTTGCAGACCCCGGACTACGCCCGTGCGGTGATCTCGTCGGTGCGCGACGACCTCACCCCGGACGAGGTCGACACCCTGGTCCGGGTGCGCGGCGAGCGCCAGACGATCCTGGACCGCACCGGTCCGGACGGCGAACCGGCGTTCCAGCTCACGCTGGTCCTCGGCGAGGCCGTGCTGCGCCAGGCGGTCGGCGGGCGCGAGAGCATGCGGGCCCAGCTGGCGCACCTGGCCGAGGCCTCGCAGCGCCCCAACATCCGGATCCAGGTGCTCCCGTTCGCGTGCGGCGCACACCCGGCCATCGAAGGGGCGTTCGCCATCATCGATTTCCCCGCATTGTCCGATCTGGACGTGGTGGTGGTCGACAGCCGCACGAGTAGCCTCTATCTCGAGGAACCCGACCACGTCCGCGTCTATCAGCGGATGTTCGAGGACATCCGCGCTTCCGCGCTCTCGTACGGGGACTCGACGTCCATGATCGAGCACGCTGCAAAGGAATTGTCTTGAGCAACGCACAGCACGATCCCGCTTCCCCGGGCACTTCTGTCGCGGCCGATGTCGCCGCAGCTCACGCGGGCTTGCCGTGGCACCGCAGCACTTACAGCGGCGGCGCCAACAACTGTGTGGAAGCCGCCGGTTCGGGGGCTTCCGTGCGGGTCCGCGATTCGAAGTCGGTACCCGGTCCGATGCTCGCCGTGGCCCCCGCGGCCTGGGGCGAATTCCTCGGCCGGGTGGGCCGCAGCGGTTCCGCCCACTGAGTATCCGCACCACCCGAATTCACTCTAAAGCGTGATGTGAATTACCCGTAAGAGTGAATTCGCACGATGATCACTTCGATGGTTCCCCCCACCGGCCGAATCCCCGTGTTCCGGGCCCGGACGGTGCGCTCGCCACCCGCCCTGAAGCGGGTCCGCGGCACCTCTGCCCCGAGCTCGAGGACGCCGCACCGCACCCCCGGCCGAGCCGGTCGCCGACCTTCCGGGCGTCACCTGGAAGAGTGGGGGTGTGTATGTATCGGTGCTGGGCCCGCTTCAGGTGCGGGACGAGGTAGGGGAACCCGTCCCGGTCTCCGGCACGCGCCTGCGCGTCCTGCTGACCCGGATGGCGCTGGACGCCGGCCGGCCGGTGCCCGCGGACGTCCTGGTCCGCGCGGTCTGGGACGAAGACGAACCGAGCGGCGCGGCGAACGCCCTGCAATCCCTGGTCTCCCGGCTGCGCCGCATGCTCGGCCCCGAGGCCATCACCTCCGGACCGGCCGGCTACGTGCTGGCCGTCGACCCGGGCGCCGTCGACGTGCACCGGTTCGAACGCGCCGCGGCGGACGGCCGCCGCCTGCTGGCCGACGACGACCCGGCCGCGGCCGAGGCCCGGCTGGCCGAGGCCCTGGGCCTGTGGCGCGGCGCCGCCCTTGCGGATGCCGCCGAAGCGGGCTTCGCGGCCGGACCGGCCGCCCGGCTAGAAGAGCTGCGCCTGACCGCCCTCGAGGACCGCGTCGATGCCCGACTGCGGCTCGGGCAGGCGGCCGAGGTGGTGCCGGAACTCGAACAACTGGCGATGGAACACCCGTTGCGCGAGCGCATCCACGGCAGGCTGATGGCCGCATTGGACGCGGTCGGGCGGCGGGCGGACGCGCTGGCGGTGTACCAGACGCTGCGCACCGAACTGGCCGACGAGTTGGGCATCGATCCTTCGCCGGAGCTGGACGCCGTGCATATGGCGATCCTGCGCGGGGAGCCGACCATTGCCACGCCGGGTTCGGTGGCGGCCGGGTCTGCCGCATCCCGGGCTGCCGCATCAGGGCCTGTCGGGTCCGGGGCCGCGGGATCCGGGGCCGCCGGGTCCGGTGACGAGACGCTTGCTGCTGCGGTGTCCGGCGCCGCCGAGACGGTTCGTACGAGCGAACCCGCTGCGGCGCCGGCGGCAACCGCGGCCGGCACCACGACGCCGGCCTCCGCAGCCGACCCCGCGCCCGACTCCGCCCCCGCGCCCGCCGCTGCCCCCGCGTCCGCTTCCGCTCCGGCTCCCGCGACCAACCTCACCGCCCGCCTCACCAGCTTCGTCGGCCGTGACGACGAACGCAGCCGCCTCGCCGGGATGCTCGCCGAGTCGCGCCTCGTCTCGGTGGTAGGCCCCGGCGGCGCCGGGAAGACGCGTATCACCGTGGAGACCGGAACCGCGCTGCTCGCGGACTTCCCCGGCGGCGTGTGGATCGTCGAACTCGCCCCGGTGCACGACCCGTCCGACATCCCGCAGGCGATCCTGGGCGCGCTCGGCCGCCGCGAGAGCGGCATCCTCGCCTCCGGCATGGTCGAGTCGCCGGGCGGCAGCGGCGGCCGCGACGCACCCCGCGATGTCCTGGCCCGCGTGGTCGAACTCCTGGTGCGTCGACCCGCGTTGCTGATCCTCGACAACTGCGAGCACCTCGTCGCGGACATCGCCGAGGTCGCCGACACCCTGCTGGCCCAGGCGCCCACGCTGCGCGTCCTGACCTCGACCCGCGAGCCGCTGGGCATCGTCGGCGAAGCACTGTATCCGCTGGGCCCGCTGGGGCTGCCGGGTGAGACGGCCGATTCCGCCGCGGCCCTGGCCTCCCCGTCGGTAAGGCTGTTCGCGGACCGCGCCAAGGCCGTACGGCCCGGCCTGGTCATCGACGGCGCCAACATCGGCGCGGTCGTGGAGATCTGCCGCCGCCTCGACGGCATGCCACTGGCCATCGAACTCGCCGCCGCGCGCACCCGGTCGCTCACCCCGACCCAGATCGCCCGGCGCCTCGACGACCGCTTCAAGCTGCTCACCGGCGGCAGCCGTACCGCCATGCCGCGGCACCAGACCCTGCGCGCCGTCGTCGAATGGAGCTGGGACCTGCTGGACGACCGCGAACGCGCGGTGCTGCGCCGGCTGTCGGTCTTCGCGGGCGGTGCCACCCTGGAAGCCGCCGAGGAAGTCCTCTCGGACGGCGAACTCCTCGAGCCTGACGACGTGTTGGACCTGCTGGCCGGGCTGGTCGACAAGTCGCTCGTGGACGTCTTCGGCACCGGCGAACCGCGCTACCGCATGCTGGAGACCATCGCCGCCTTCGCCGCCGAACGCCGCGAGGACGACGGCGCCGACGCCGGTATCGCGCAGCGGCACGTGGACTGGGCCATCCGGCTGCTCGAACGCCTCGACCCGATGCTCCGCACCGGCGACCAGCTCGATGCCATCGGGGTCATCGCCGAGGAGCACGACAACTTCGGCACCGCGCTGCGCTTCGCCATCGACGCGGGCGATGCCCGCTCGGCGGTCCGCGCGGTCTCGCTGATGGGCTGGTACTGGACCATCCGCGGCTACCACCGCGAGGCGTCCGCCTGGCTCGGCGACGCCCTCGCCGTACCGCACGGCGGCAACCCGCCGGACCCGGAGTCGCGCGTCCTGGCCGAGTGGTTCCACGGCACGACGCTCGTCGTCACCGGCGGCGAACCGGACGGCGTGCGCTGGCTGATGCGCAGCCGCTGGCACATGCGGCAGCTCGCGGGACCGGTCACCCACCCGCTCGTGCTGCTCGTCGAATCGCTGACCGCGGCGCTGCGCGACTACGTGACCGGCACGATGACCGCACTCGGCGCCATCGAGGAGCACGGGGACCGCTGGGTCCGCGCCGTCGTCGACCTGATCGCCGGGCACGTCGCGGTCAACGGCGGGCAGACCGACGAGGGCGTACGGCGGCTGCGCCGGGCCCGTGTCCGGTTCCTGGAGATCGGCGACCGCTGGGGCCGGTCGTCCGCGGCGGGCGGGCTCTCCGAGGTCTACCGGTTCGCGGGGCGCCTGGAGGAGGGCATCGCGGCCATCGACGAATGCCTCGAACTGGTGCGCGTGCTGGGCTCCGACGAGGACGTCCCGCTGCTGCTGGCGCGGCGCGCCCAGGCGTACTGGCAGCTCGGCGACGAAGAAGCCGCGCTCGCCGACATGAACGCCGCCATCGAGGTGGCCGGCGACGCGGACACCGCCGGGGGCGTCGTCCTCGCGTACGCCTGGGCCGGCGACTTGGCCCGCCTGCGCGGCGACCGCCCCGAAGCCGAGAAGCAATACGCCCGCGCCGTGGCGGAGTTGCCCACCGCGCGCATGGTCCCGTTCCAGATGATCGCGTACCTGCACCTGAGCCTGGCCTACTTCGCCGAGGCCCCGCACGAGCGCAGCAAGGCCAAGGAAGCCCTCGACACCGCCCTCGCCGCGGCCCTCGACAGCCGCGACATGCCGGTGGTCGCCAGCGTCGCCGAGGGCCTGGCCTGGTGGACCTTCACCGGCGGCGACCCCGAATCCGCCGCGGCAATCCTCGGCGCCGCCACCGCCACCCGCGGCCACGTGGACCTCGGCAGCCCCGACGCCATCCGCGTGACCGCAGACGTGAAGGAAGCCCTGCCCGAGGACACGTACACCAAGGCCCACGACCGAGGCCTCGCCCTGTCCCACGCAGAAGCCCTCGACCTCTTCAAGTCGGTCTAGCCGTGGCACAACCCGCAGATCCCCCGAAACGAGCGACCAGTTGGAAATCGAGGACATCCACAGGGATCCCCGGCTGATCCTCGATGCCGCGGACTGGGATGCGTTCTTGGTCGACGGTTGGTCCTTCTCGACGGCCGAGACACCCGGCAAGCTGCGGGACATCCTGTCCGGAGACCACAGGACCGTGGTGCGCGGCGTCGATCACCTGACGGCGTATCTGATCCACCAAGGGACGCCAGGGCCGTCGACGATCCCGGCGGCCCGGTACGTCGCCGCGGTGCTCGCAGGACCGGTCAGCGACGACGCAGACGCGTACATCCGGCGGCCGGACAGCCACACGTCACGCTGGCGGATGCTGGGATGGCTGGATGAAGTCGCCTACACAGTAAGTACGTTGCTGGAAGCGAAGCGCATAGAGCAGTGGGGTCTCGATGCGGCGCCGAGTGGCCCGGTGTTCGACGGGATTCGGAGGGTGCGCCCCGAGTTGTTCGCAGGGGTACTTCCGTGGATCGCGGATCCGATGCCGGACGTGCGTGACGCCGCGCTCTTCGCGGCCATGAACCTGGCGGACGACCCGCGCCTCGCCGCCTACCGGCCGGAAGTGGCACGGCAGATCTCGGAACACGTACTCGGCGCCGCCGACCCGACGCATCCCTCCGCCCGGGCCGTGGCGACGGTTCTGGGTGGGTGGGGCGAGGACGTGGCGGCCCTCCAAGCCGCCATCGAGCCGGAGCAGCCGCCGGAAGCCTGGGCCGGTCCTGTCTGGAACAGCGAGTGGGGCTCGGTGGACGAGCCGCCGTTCTGACAGGGCTTCGGAGCAGGAGGCTGCGCCGCTTTGGACATCGAAGATGCCATGAACCACTGCGCCGAGCACCATGCACCGAACCTCCCGCCCGGGCTACGAGAATGGCAATCCGAAGAGGTAGCCCCGCCGGTTGCGGGCATGCTGCGGGCCCGGGAGCTGGGGGCTTCCGGGCCTGCGGCATGTGGGGGTGGATCAGGTCTTGGTCTTGTACTTGTGGACCGCGAGCGGGGCGAAGACGGCGAAGATGACGGCGGCCCAGGCCAGGGTGGCGAGTGCGTCGCCGGTGGCGGAGCCGCCTTCGACGAGGAGGGTGCGGACCGCGCTGGTCAGGTGGCTGACGGGGTTCACGTCGACCCAGGCCTGCAGCCAGCCGGGCATCGTCTCGGCGCGGGCGAAGATGTTGGCGCCGAAGGTCAGCGGGAAGCCGAGCAGCATTGCGGTGCCCTGGACGCTGCGGGGGTTGCGCATGGTGACGCCGAGGACGACGAAGATCCACGACATGGCGAAGGCGAAGACGAGGACGAGCGCGATGGCGGCGAGGACCTCGAGGGGGCCGGTCTGGACGCGGAAGCCGATCGCGGAGCCGAAGCCGAAGACGATGGCGATGGAGACGACGTACCGGCAGACGTCGCCCAGCACCGCGCCGCCCAGCGGTGCGAAGCGTGAGATGGGGAGCGACCGGAAGCGGTCGAAGACGCCCTTGTTGATGTCCTCGCAGAGACCGACGCCGGTGCCGAGCGAGGCGAAGACGACGGTCTGGACGAGGATGCCGGGCAGGACGAACTGCAGGTAGTCCTGGGTACTTCCTTCGATCGCGCCGCCGAACAGGTAGACGAACATCACGATGAACAGGATCGGCTGCAGCGTGAGGTCGATGAACTGCTCGGGTTGGCGCTTGAGCTTGACCAGACTGCGCCAGGTGAGCGTCAGGGAGTGCCTGACCACGGCGAACGGATCAGCGCGCCGGGGGATTTCGTCGTGTCCGATGCCCGGGCCGGGATGGGGGAGCTTGGGTGCGGACTTGGTGGTGTCGTCGGCTGCGGTGCGGGTGGCGGTGGTCATGACTGGCTCCGGAGAAGAACGAGGGTGAAGAGCACGGCGATCAGGGCGCAGCGCTCGATCCACGGGGAATACGGGAGATGGACGGCAAGGCGCGTGCGGTGCCGCGGCGGCCTGGCCTCGGGGATCATGCGGCGGCCGGTTCCGGCTGGGCGTCCTCGGCGGGGTGGCCGGTGAGTTCGAGGAAGACCTCGTCCAGGCTGGGCAGCCGCAGCGCCAGCTCGGTGGCCCGGATGCCGGCCTCGTCGAGGCGGCGCACGACGTACGGCAGCAGGTCCGGGTCGTGCACGGCCGTGGTGACGAGGCCGGGACGCGTGGTGCTGTCCGGCGCACTGCCGGTCAGCTCGGCGACGATGGCCGCGGTCTCGGCCAGCCGGGCCGGATCCGCAGGGCGGATCTCCAGGCTCTGGCCGCCGACCTGCGCCTTGAGCGAGTCGGCGGTGCCGTTCGCGATCACGCGGCCGTGGTCGATGACGGCGATGTCGTTGGCCAACTGGTCGGCCTCGTCCAGGTACTGCGTGGTGAGCAGGACGGTGACGCCGTCCTCGGCGACCAGATTGCGGACCAGCTCCCAGACGTCGCCGCGGCTGCGCGGGTCGAGGCCGGTGGTCGGCTCGTCCAGGTAGAGGAACTGCGGCCGGCCGACCAGGCTCGCGGCTAGGTCGAGGCGGCGGCGCATGCCGCCCGAGTACGTCCCGGGCGCGCGGTGCGCGGCCTCGGTGAGCTCGAAGCGCGCGAGAAGCTCGTCGGCGCGGGCCTTGGCCTCGGCACGGGAGAAGTCGAGCAGGCGGCCGATCATCACCAGGTTCTGGTAGCCGCTGATGTCCTCGTCGACCGAGGCGTACTGACCGGTGAGGCCGATCAGGCGGCGGACCGGGGCGCTCTGCCGCACGACGTCGTAGCCGCCGATGCGGGCGTACCCGGCGTCCGGCTTGATGAGCGTGGCGAGCGTGCGGACCGTGGTGGTCTTGCCGGCCCCGTTGGGCCCGAGCAGCGCGAGGACGCTGCCCTGGCGGGCGACGAGGTCGATGCCGTCGATCGCGGTGGTGCTGCCGTACTTCTTGACGAGGCCTTCGGCTTCGATGGCGTAGGAAGTCATCGTGGTCTCCCGGGGGATTCGCTGTGGTTGACGAGAACCACCGTGCCCCGCCCCCCTGGCACGCCCCGCACCCCGCACTGGCACGCTCCGGCGCCGAGCGGACGCGGCTGACACGGCGCTGACATGACGCTGATACGGCCCCGTGCACCGTAATAGTCAATGATCCTTGACTGTCGGTCAACGACCCTTGACCATTGTGGTGATGTTCCGATGTCCCCACGCACGATCGAGGATTCCCATGCGTTCTGCCCGCGCGCGTCTGACCGGTGCGGCTCTCGTTCCGCTGCTTCTGCTCACCACCGCCTGCCTCGGCGACGACAAGGACGAGGACGCGAAGGCCGGCAATGCGGCGCAGTCGTCTGCTCCGTCGGCTGCCCCCGGCGCGGCCGCGTCGGGCAGCGCGGCCCCCGGCGGCGCCGGTGCGTCGCAGGCTCCGGGGAAGGTGCTCGGTGCGGCCGAGCTCCAGGGACTCCTAGTGACGCAGAAGGAGCTGGGGCCGGGCTGGACCGTCAAGCCGTCGCAGAGCACGGGCTACGGCAGCATCGGGATGAAGGCCGTGCCCGCCGCGGCGAAGTGCCAGCCGCTGCTCGACGTGATGGCCGGGTCGGCCCTCAAGCCCGCCGCGTACGCCGCCGAGGTCCTGGAGTCCGCGGCCGACAAGCACAGTTGGGTCGACCTGACGATCGCCCGCTTCGAGAGTGCGGACGCGATCGCCGCGCAGGTCGACGCGGTGGCCAAGCTCGCGGCCGCGCAGGAATGCCTGGAGTTCGACGCCGTGAACACCAAGAACGAGACGACGTCCTACCGGTTCGTGTTCGCTGTTCCCCAGCCCAAGCTGGCCGACGGCTCGGCCTGGATCACCGTGTTCTGGAGCGACCCGAAGTCGATGAAGGACCCGACCGGCACGGCCAATTCCGCCGAGATCCAGCTCGTCCGGTCCGGTGCCGTGCTCGTCAAGATGGTGGGCCTCTCCGAGAGCCGCGCGTACAGCTCGGACGCCGTGCCCGACGCCCAGGTCAAGACCCAGGTCGACAAGGTCGTCAAGGCCGTCAAGGGCTGATCCGGGGCCCTCGGGGGTCCCCGGAGGAGTCGAGGACGGCCAAGCCGTACAGGGCAGTCGGCGAGCGGCGCGATGGTGCGCCGCACGCCGGCTGCCCTGGTCGTTTCCGGGGCCGCGCCGCCGGGAGCCGGGCCACCGGGGAACGCGTGCGGGGCGCGGATTGAGGGAAGACCATCGGGCGCGGGTTGTGCCGCACGATAACTTCGAGGTGGGGGCCGACAGCCCTCCGATACCCGCAGGCCGGTGGGGGTTTGCCAGGGTGGGGTCCGGTGTTCCGGGGGAGGTCGCGGGTGGTCACAGCGGTGGCCCGGCCGGGCGTCGCAAGCGGGCGCCAAGTGCTCGGGCGGGTCGTGCGGGGGACGCGGACCACACCAGGGCGGCTGGTGGTCGCGGGTGTCGTTCTCGTGGTGCTGGCGCTGCTGTCGGGGGTCTTCGCGTTTCTGGCGGTACGCGAGCGGTCGCAGGCCGCCGAGCGGGTCGCGGAGCGGAGCGAGCCGCTGGGGGCGCGGACCCAGGAGCTGTACCGGGCGCTGGCCGAGGCCGACGCCGCGGCCGCGGCGGGGCTGCTGTCGGGCGGCGTGGAGAAGGACAGCCTGCGGGACCGCTACGAGCAGTCGCTGGACGACGCGCAGCGGCTGCTGACCGCCGCGTCGTCGGCGGGGGCGACCGGGCGCATGGCCGAGCTCATCACGCAACTCTCGGTGCAGATCCCGTTGTACCGGGAGGACGTCTCGCGGGCGAAGTCGGCCTCGCGGCAAGGGTTTCCGCTGGGTGCGTCGTACTTGAGGGCGGCCTCGCGGCAGATGGAGCAGGTGATCCTCAAGGACGCGGCCGATCTGCACGGGCTCGCGGCCGCGAAGCTGCGCGCCGACCACCGGCAGGCGACGGCGGTGCCCGGCACTGCGGTGGTCGCCGGGTTGTGCGCGCTTGCGGCGCTCGGGGTGGCCCAAGTGCTGCTGGCGCGGCGGACCAAGAGGGTGTTCAACCCGGGGCTGCTGCTGGCCTCGGCCGCGGTGGCGGCGTCGCTG
This sequence comes from Yinghuangia soli, assembly GCF_021502675.1. GTDB lineage: Bacteria > Actinomycetota > Actinomycetes > Streptomycetales > Streptomycetaceae > Yinghuangia > Yinghuangia soli. The sequence goes on along the minus strand of NZ_JAKFHA010000001.1, from coordinate 674,115 downwards.
GTGTGGGTGAGTACGAGTCTGGCGTCCGCCCGCGACGACCTGGACCGCAGCCGCGACCAGGGCTGGCAGCCCGTGGACTCGTTGTCCGCGGCCCGGTTCTCGGTCCTGCAGGCGCGGGCCGCGGAGAGCCAGATCCTGGTGCAGCACGGCAGCGACGGCGGCCAGTACGAGGCCCGCCTGAACGCCGAGTTCAACGAGCTGGCGACCGCCGACGGCGCGGGCGGGCAGCTCGCTGCCGCGGCGCACGACGCGCGCAACGACCCGGCCACGCAGGCGCAGCTCGCCGAGGCACGCGCCGCGGTCGGCGACTGGCGTATCGCGCACGGGACCGTCATGGCGCTTTACGAGCAGACCGACTTCAAGAGCGCGGTCGCGGTCGTCATCGACGACAAGGGCTCCTCGCAACTCGCCTACAACCGCGCCGAGAACGCGCTCAAGCTGGCTATCGCGAAGGACCAGTCCGACTTCGACAAGGCGGTCCGGGAGGGCCGCGCCGCGATGGACGGGCTGGGCATCGGCGTCCTGGTGCTGGCCATCGTCGCCGCCGCGGGCGTGGTGGACGGCATACGCCGCAGGCTGGGGGAGTACCGGTGAACCCCCCGCGGACCCGAACCCGCCGCGGCCGCAGGAGCCGTGCTGCCCGCGCCGCGCGCGTCCCGCTCGCCGCGGTCGTCGCCGGGGCGCTGCTGGCGGCCGTCGGCTGCAGCGGAAGCGGCAGCGACGGGGGTACGGGACGCCCGGCCGGGGCACCCGGGGCCTCGGCCGCCGCTCAAGCAGGCGTACCGGCAGCCGGTCGGCAGGCCCCGGCACCCGCTGCCGTCGACCCCGCCCGCCCCGCCGCCGACACCTGCGGAAACGCCGAACTCAGCCTGAAGCCCCCGTCCGCCGTGCCCACGAAGGACTCCTGGCCGAAGGCCAGCTGGATGGAGGCCATCGTGCAGCGCGGCCACATCATCGTGGGCGTGGACCAGAGTTCGTACCCGTTCGGCTACCTCGACCCGGTCTCGAACTCCCTCAAGGGCTTCGACATCGACCTGCTGCGCCGCGTCGCCAAAGCGGTGTTCGGGCCCGACTCCGGCGACGAGCGCATCCGGTTCCGGGTGCTCAGGAACGCCGACCGGGTGCCCGCCGTCGAGCGCGGCGAGGTGGACATCGTCGCGATGACGATGACCGTCAACTGCGACCGGCGCGCCCGCGTCGACTTCTCCGACATCTACTTCCTGGCCGGGCAGCGCGCTCTCGTGCAGCTCGACCCCGACCTGCCCGAGCAGGCCAAGCAGGGGCTCCCCGGACTGGCCGGCTTCCGGGTGTGCGCGGTCAACGGCTCCACGTCGCTGGGCCGCATCAAGGACCCCAAGTACAACGCCAAGCCGGTCGAGGGCGAGACCTGGGCCGACTGCCTGGTCAAACTGCAGAAAGGCGAAACGGACGCCATCAGCACCGACGACACCATCCTGGCCGGACTCCAGGCCCAGGACCCCAAGTTCACCGCAGTGGTGGGCGAGCGGATCAGCCGCGAGCCGTACGGCATGGCCATCAGCAAGGAGCACCCCGAGTTCGTGCGGTTCGTCAACGCGGTGCTCGCCGAGACCCGCCGCGACGGCACCTGGCGCAAGCTCTACGACACGCACATCGGCACCGCGCTCGGCACCGGCGACGCGCAGCCGCCCGCGGTGACCGCATGGCGGGACGCGTCATGACCCTCCCCGGCGCGCCCTGGACGCGCGAGGACGCGGACCGTGCCATCGCCCGGCACGAGACCGCCCGGGACGGCATCTCCGCCGGACTCATGGCGCTGGAGGAGCACCCCGGCCGGCGCCTCCTCGAAGGCGCCGCACTGCAGGGCCGCACCCAGGAGCGCTGGGCGGCCTGCCGCACCGACATCGCCCGTCTGTGGGAGCTGTACGCGGCGTACGGGGTGGTCCTGGACGCCGCCCGCGCCCTGCGCGGCCGCCGGTCCCGCCCGACCCGCACCGAACTCGACGAGATCGCCGAACTGCTCACCGGCCTCTCGGTCGAGATGCCGGGCGAGGAGGTGCCGATCGGCAAGCGCAGCCTGCTCGATCCGGTGGCCTCCGTGCGCCGGGTTACCCCGGACACGCTGGTCGCCGAGATGAACAAGGTGTGGCACCGGGCCACCGAGCTGGTCGCCGCCGTCGACGACGTATGGACCGCGGTGCTGCCGCGCCTGGACCGCGTCGAGGCGGCCGCCGCGGACACCGCCGCGCTGGTCGACCGGCTCGGCGGCGCGGACGCCCTCGGCGTGGAGGCCCGCGTGGTCGCCGAGGTCCGCAGCCGGCTGGCCGACGCACGGGCCCAAGTCGCCGCGGACCCGCTGCGGTTCGCGGGCAGCGGACCGGCGCCGGCCCGGATCGGCTCGGTCGACCTGGCGGCGCTGGACCGCGACCTGGGCAGCGTGCACGACGGGCTGCGGCAGCTGCGGCTGCTCCAGGAGCGCTACGAGGAGCGCGCGCAGCGGGTGGCCGGCCTGGTCGACGTGCTCTCCGCCGACGAGGCCGAGGCCCAGCGCAAGCGCGCCCACGTGCTGACCCGCATCGTGCACGGCGTTCCGGACATCCCGCCGCTCGCCGGGCCGCTCCGGTCCCGCATCGGGCAGTTGTCCGAACTGCGCAGACGTGACGCCTGGCCGCAACTTTCCGCCCACCTCGGAGCGTTGGAGAGGGACACGGACTCGGCCGTGCACCGCCTGCGGGCGGCGCGCGCGGAGCTGGACGCGCTGCTGGGCCGACGCGATGAACTGCGCGGTCTGCTGCAGGCGTACCGTGCGATGGCGGGCGGCCGCGGAAGGGGCGAGGACGAGGCTTTGGAGAAGCTGCACCACCGTGCGTACGACGTACTGTGGCGCGCACCCTGCGACCTGGACGCCGCCTCCCGCGTGGTGGGCGAGTACCAGCAGGCAGTGACCGCACCAAGACCGGCGCACCACCGGGCAGTCGGCCCGGGCGACCGGGGCATGATCCATCACGACGGGGCCGAGGGGCCGAAGGGGGAAGGCGGGGACCATGGCGACCTGTAACCGGCCCGGCTGCGGCACCGGGACCATCGACGAGGACGGCTACTGCCTGGACTGCGGGCGCGCGCCGCTCAAGACCGCGGGCGGCGCCCCGCCGAAGGTGCCCGGCCAGGGCGGCCTGCCCGGTCAGCCCGGCGCCGGCAAGTCCGACCCGGGTCGCCCGGCCCACATGGGCGGCGGCTCGGTCCTGGCCAGCGGCCTCAGCGGCGGCTACGGACCGGGCGGCGCGCAGTCCAGCGCCCAGGCGGGTCCCGGGCGTTCGGGCAGTGCCCGCTCGGGGGTGACCTCGTCCGGCCGGACCGGGACCGGGCGTACCTCGGGCCGCTCCTCGCGGCGCGGCGCGGCCTCGTCCGGGCGCCGCCTCGGCGCGGGCATCGTGGAGATCCCCGCGGTTCCGGTGCGCGACCCGGCGACGATACTGATGAAGGACCCGGTCATCCCGGAGGAGAAGCGCTTCTGCCGGGACGAGAACTGCGGCCGTCCGGTCGGCCGCGGCCGCGACGGCAAGCCCGGCATCGCCAACGGCTTCTGCCCGTACGACCGCACGCCCTACTCGTTCGCGCCCAAGCTCGAACCGGGCGACATGGTCGGCCAGTACCGCGTGGTCGGCTGCCTCGCGCGCGGCGGCTTCGGCTGGGTCTATCTGGCCGTCGACACCGTGCTGCACGACAAGTGGGTGGTCCTCAAGGGCCTGCTGGGCAGCGGTGACATCGACGCGCGCGCCGCGGCGGTCGCCGAGCAGCGCATCCTCGCGCACACCCAGCACGCCAACATCGTCACCATCCACAACGTGGTGACCCACCAGGACCGCTACACCGGCGACGCCGAGACGTACATCGTCATGGAGTACGTCGGCGGCATGTCGCTCAAGGACCTCCTGGAGCGCCGCCGCACCGAGTCGGGCGACCGCCGCGCGGTGCTGCCGCTGGAGCAGGTGCTGGCCTACGCGATCGAGATCCTCCCGGCGTTCGGGCACCTGCACAACCGCGGCCTGGTCTACTGCGACTTCAAGCCGGACAACGTCATCCAGACCGACGACCAGCTCAAGCTCATCGACATGGGCGCGGTCCGCGAGCTCGACGACGAGGACGGCGCGATCTACGGCACCGTCGGCTACCAGGCCCCCGAGATCGAACGGGTGGGCCCCAGCCCCGAGTCCGACCTGTTCACCGTCGGGCGGACGATGGCGGTGCTCAGCTTCCCGTTCGCGAACTTCACGCGCGACTGGAAGCACAGCCTGCCGCCCGCCCACGAGGTGCCGCTGTTCCGCGAGTTCGAGTCGTACCACCGGCTCCTGCTGCGGGCCACGCACCCCGACCCCGAGCAGCGCTTCGCATCCGCCGCCGACATGGCCGAGCAGTGCCTGGGCGTGCTGCGCGAGGTCGTCGCGGCCCGCAGCCGCGAGCCCAAGCCGGCGCTGTCCGGCCTGTTCGGCCCCGAGACGCGCGTCGCGCACAGCGACGTCGCGGCCTGGGACGAGCCGGCCGCGCCGGGCGCGGTGGCCACCGCAGCCGGGCTGCCGGTGCCGCGCGTCGACCCGACCGACCCGGCGGCCGGCCTGCTCGCATCGCTGCCCACCAACGACCCCGACGAGCTCCTCGCCGCCCTCACCGCGGCCGACGTCGACTCGGTCGAGGCCACGCTGCGCCTGGCGTACGTGTGCATAGAGCGCGGACAGGTGGTGCGCGCCGAGGCGTTCCTGGACGACGTCGACCCGGACGACTGGCGGCTCCTCTGGTACCGCGGCCTGGCCGCGCTCGCCGAAGGCCGCTCCGCCGAGGCGCTGGTCGCCTTCGACACCGTGCGGTCCATGCTGCCCGGCGAGCGCGCACCGCGCCTCGCGCTCGGCGTGTGCCTGGAGCAGACCGGGCAGCCCGCCGCGGCGGCCCGCGAGTACGAAGGCGTGTGGGACACCGACCGGTCCTACGTCAGCGCCGCGTTCGGGCTCGGCCGCTGCCGCCTCGCGGCCGGCGACCGCCCCGGCGCGGTCGGCACCCTCGAATCGGTGCCGGACACCTCCAGCTACCACGTCGCCGCGCAGACCGCCGCGCTGCGCACCCGGGTCGGCAACCGGCGGCCGGACGAGCACCTGGAGCACGACCTGCTGCAGGCGTCCGCGCACCTGAGCGCGCTGCCGGTGGAGGGCGAGGCGTACGACCGGCTCGCCGCCGAACTCCTCGGCGCGGCATTGGAATGGGTTCGGGCGGGCAGTGCAGGAGCAACCGGCCAGGGCGGCACCGTGCTGGACAGCGCGCTGGAGGAGCGGCCGCTGCGGTTCGCCCTGGAGCGCACGTACCGCTCCCTGGCCCGGCACGTGGACGGTTCGGAAGAGCGGGTGGCCCTGGTGGACAAGGCAAACGAAGTTCGTCCCCGGACGTGGGTGTGATGGGCGTGGGAGTAGGCCGGACGACACCGCACGAGACGGATCCGGGCGCGGGCGCCCGGTCCGGCTCGCCGACCACGGTGGTGCACAGCTGCCCGAGCTGCGGGGTCGCGCCCCAGCCCGGGTACAACTTCTGCGAGGCGTGCGGCTACGACCTGCGCACCGCGCCGCCCCCGCCGGTCGCCGAACGCGCCCCGCGGCGCGGTGAGTTCGCCGCGGCCGTGTGCCGTTCGTGCCGGACCGCGTCGATCGGCGCGGACGGCTGGTGCGAGTCGTGCGGACGCGCCTACAACCCGCGCGACTCGGTCGTCGCCGACCTGCGCATCGCCGCCGGGGTCAGCGACCGGGGGCTGCGGCACCGGCGCAACGAGGACGCGATGGCCGTCGAGATCGTGGACGGCCCGCACGGGCCCAGCGTGGTCGCGGTCGTGTGCGACGGCGTCTCCTCCTCGCCGCGGCCCGACGACGCCTCCGCGACCGCCACCCGGTCCGCCGGGGCCGCGCTCGCCGCCGCGCTGCGCGGCGGTGCGGGCCCCGAGGCGGCCACCCGGGCGGCCGCGGCCGCGGCGGCAAGTGCCGTGGCGCGCCTTGCCGGACCGGGCGAGGCCGACGGCAACGCACCGGCCTGCACGTACGTCTCCGCGGTGGTCACCCCCGACACGGTCACCATCGGCTGGGTCGGCGACAGCCGGGCGTACTGGCTGTCCGTCGACGACCATCCGGTCGGCGACCAGGACACCACCATCCCGGCCCGCAGCGGCGCCGCGCACCCGGCTCCCGAGCCGGACCACGAGCCGGTCCGCATCGCGCTGCCCGGTTCCCCGCTGCCCGCCGCCCCCGAAGGCCTCGCGCCGGACGACACGATGCGGCTGCCCACCCCGTCCGCGCTGCTCACCGAGGACGACTCGTGGGCCGCGCGCATGGTGGCCTGCGGGCAGATGACCGAGGCCCAGGCGTACGCCGACAGCCGGGCGCACGCGATCGTGTCGTGGCTGGGCGCGGATGCGGGCGAGGTCCGCGCGCGCGTCATGACGCTGCGCCCGAACACGCCCGGTGCGGTGCTGCTGTGCAGCGACGGCCTGTGGAACTACGTGCAGGCCGCCCAGACCCTGTCCGCGTTCGCGCTGCCGTACGGCCTGGCCCAGCCGGTCCGCGCGGCGCGCGCGCTCACCGACTACGCGCTCCAGTCCGGGGGCGCCGACAACATCACCGTGGTCCTCGTCCCCTTCCCGCCCGCCGCCCACGCCGGGCCGGAACCCAAGGAGTAGCCGCAATGTCCGCCAACGCAAGCCCGTCCGGGGCGCCGGACTTCGCCGTCGAGGTCTTCCAGAACCAGTACCTGCCGATGGGCGGCCGCGAGGTCCACGCGATCGCCACGGTGACCGCGACCGGGGCCGCGGGCGTGTCCGCGGGTGCCGGGAGCGGGCAGGCCGCCGAGGTGATCCTGGTGGACACCTCCGGCTCGATGGACTTCCCGGCGTCCAAACTGGCCGCCGCCAAGCAGGCCACCAAGGCCGCGATCGACGCGATGCCCAACGGCACGCTCCTCGCGATCGTGTCCGGCACCGGCATGGCCACGATGGTCTACCCGCCCGAAGAGCGCATGGTCGTGCTCGACGAGCACAGCCGCCGCGAGGCCAAGCGCGCGGTCGACAAGCTGCGGGCGCGCGGCGGCACCGCGATAGGCCAGTGGCTGCGCGCCGCGAAGCGCCTGCTCGACCCGTACCCGCACGCCATCCGGCACGCCATCCTGCTCACCGACGGCAAGGACGAGAGCGAGACCGCCGCGGACCTGGCCGCCGCCATCGAGGCGTGCCAGGGCGTGTTCACCTGCGACTGCCGCGGTGTGGGCACCGACTGGGTGGTCGCCGAGCTGCGCCAGGTCGCCTCCGGTCTCCTGGGCAGCCTGGACATCGTGGCCGAACCGGCCAACCTGGTCGCGGACTTCACCGCGATGATCGAGAACGCGATGGGCAAGGCGGTGGCGGACGTCGCGCTGCGGGTGCGCACCCCGGGCAGCGCGCAGGTCAAGTTCGTCAAGCAGGTCCGCCCGACCATCGAGGAGCTGACCCACCGGCGCGCCGACGCCGGGCCGAACATCGGGGACTACCCGACCGGTTCGTGGGGCGCGGAGAGCCGCGACTACCACATCTGCCTGGAGGTCGAGCCGGGCGACCTGTACGACCCGGTGCGGGTCGGCCTGGTCAGCCTCGTGTCGCGCGGTGCGGACGGCACCGAGAACGAGCTGACCCGGATCGGCGTGTTCGCGGAGTGGACGGACAACGAGGACCTGTCCACCAAGATCAGCAAGGAAGTGGCGTTCTACACCGGCCGCGCCGAGATGGCCAACGCCATCCAGGAGGGCCTGGAGAAGCGCCGCGACGGCGAGGAGCACGAGGCGACCGCACTCCTGGGCCGGGCGCTGCGGCTGGCCAACGAGGCGGGCGACGACCACACCGCCAAACTCATCAAGAACGTCGTCGAGGAGGACCCCGTGACCGGCACGCTGAAGCTGCGCCGCAAGGTCTCGGATGCCGACGAGATGACGCTCGACACCGACTCGGTCAAGACGTCCCGGTTGCGGACCTCGTAGCCTGCGTGGTTGACATAGGACCGTCTTCGAACCGCCGGGCCCCGGCGCGCGTCGTCGTCCAGGAAGACAGGAGGCGCTGACATGGCGATATGCCCCCGCGGCCACCACTCGATCGCCGACGACTTCTGCGATGCGTGCGGGCGGCCCATGGGAGCCGCGGCCCCCGGGCCGGCGGCTCCGCCCGAGCTCTGCCCGGTGTGCCGGACGGCCCGCAACGGGGAGGCCCGGTACTGCGAGGCGTGCGGCCGCGCCTTCGACGCCCAGGACGGCGCCCAGGCGTCCGGGCTGGGCGGCTTCGCGAATGCGCCCACGCACGATCCGCGCGGCGGGTACTACCAGCCGGGGCCGCTCGGTGACCCGGGCGACTACGGGCAGCACTCGTCGTACGGGCAGACCACGCACGGCGGGCAGACGACGCACGGCGGGCAGTCGTACGGGCAGGACCCCGCGGTGCACTCGCAGCAGTCCCAGCGGTCGCAGCAGTCCCAGCAATCGCAGCCCTCGCAGCAGTCTCACTCGTCGCAGCAGTCGTACCAGCAGCATCAGCCGTCGCAGCAGCAGGCGTACGGGGGTTACCCGTCGTATGCCGAACCGCAGTACACCGAGCGCCCCTACGGCGAGGACTACGGCCTGGGCGGCCACACCGTGCTCGGCAACGAGCCGATCGAGCCGCCGCCTCCGCCCCCGCCTCCGGTGCAGCCGGTGTCCGTGCAGCAGCAGCGGTACATGTGGACCGTGGTGGTCACCGCCGACGCGGAGTACTTCCAGCGGGTCGTCTCGCAGGGCGGCCCGGACGCGCACGCGATGCGCTTCCCGCCGTACCACGAGTCGTGGGGCGTGCTGCTGCAGGGCGACCGCATGCGGGTCGGCCGCCGCCGGATCGGCGAATCGGGTTCCGGCGTACCGGAGATCGACCTGTCCGGCCCGCCCTCCGACCCGGGCATCTCGCACCTGCACGTGGTGCTGATGAGCCGGCCGGACGGCAGCTGGCAGCTGGTCGACCCCGGTTCGACGAACGGCACCACGATGAACGGCGGCAAGCAGGCCATCGAGGTCAACACGCCGGTGGACCTGATGGACGGCGACCGCGTCCACGTGGGCGCGTGGACCACGCTGGAGATCCGGCTGCGCGCGATGTAGCCGGACCGGAGTGCCCGGACATCGGGCCGATTTCGACGGCACGCACGGGCGGGCACCGCGGGGACACCTGCGGCGCCCGCCCGTGCGCATGCCCGCGCCCGGCCCCGCATCCGGCCCAGGCCTCATCCCGACCCGCGCCGCGGCCCTCGGCCGCCGGTTCCACGGCCGACGGAAATCCGTGCGTGCCCCGGCGCGCCGTCTCCCCTAGAGTGGTCTGGACCAATCGTCGGTCCTGCCCCTGGGGAGACCTATGCGCGCCGCCGTACGCGTGTCCGCGATCGCCGGTGCGGCCGTCCTGTGCGGACTCGCCGCGTTCGGCACCGCGGCGTGGCTCTCCGGTTCCGACAAACCCGAGCACAAGGAGCAGTCGCGCGTGTCCGCCACCACCGGCTTTGCCGGCCTCGTCCCCGCGCCCGTCCGCGCCCAAGCCGCCCCCGGCGTGACGTGGACCCTGACCCCCGACGCCCGCATCGCCACCGCCCCCGGCTCCGCCGCGGCGGCCCGGACCGGCGAGATCCTTGCCGCGCTGCTGCGCCCGGCCACCGGCTACCCGCTGCCCGTCGCCCCCTACGACCCGGCGGCCGCCCCGGCCGGCATCGCGCTGCTGCTCGACGCGGCCGGCGCCGAGGCCGGCGAACTCGGCGCCGAGGGCTACCGCCTGGACGTCACCGCGGCCGGCGTCACGGTCCGGGCCGCTCAGCCCGCGGGCCTCTCGCGCGGCATCCAGACGCTGCGCCAGTTGCTGCCCGCCGAGATCGAGTCGGCGCAGCGCGTCGACGCCGCCTGGACGGTGCCGGGCGGCAGCGTCACCGACCGCCCGCGCTACGAGTACCGCGGCATGTCGCTCGACCTGGCCCGGCACTACTTCACGCCGGCCGAGGCGCGGCGCTTCGTCGACCACCTCGCGCGCTACAAGTACAACGTCCTGCACCTCCACCTGACGGACGACCAGGGCTGGCGTATCGAGATCGACGGCCGCCCCGAGCTCACCGCGATCGGCGCGTCCACCCAGGTCGGCGGCGGCCCGGGCGGGTTCTGGACGCAGGACGACCTGCGCGCGGTGACCGCCTATGCCGCCGAGCGGCACATTACCGTGGTGCCCGAGATCGACATGCCCGGCCACACCAACGCGGCCATCGTCGCCTACCCCGAACTGGGCTGCGACGACCGCAAGTACGAGCCGTACACGGGCATCGAGGTCGGCTTCAGCTCGCTGTGCGTGGAGAGCGAGGCGACCTACGCCTTCCTCGACGAGGTCATCGGCCAGATCGCCGCGCTCACCCCCGGGCCCTACCTGCACATCGGCGGGGACGAGGCACTCACCCTCAGCGCGGAGCGCTACAAGGTCTTCATGGACCGGGCGCAGACCATCGTCGAGAAGCACGGCAAGCGCGTCATGGCCTGGCACCAACTCGCGGGCGCCGCACCGGTCCCCGGGGCCGTCCTCGAGTACTGGAACCAGGGCAAGGAGGATGCCGACATCGTCGCGGCCGCCGCCCGCGCCGGCGCCAAGGTCGTGCTCGCGCCCGCCGACCACACGTACCTCGACATGGCCTACGCGGCCGGCGAGCGCCTCGGCCTCAAGTGGGCCGGGACCGTCGACGTGAAGCAGTCGTACACCTGGGAGCCGGCCACCCACCTCCCGGGCCTGCCCGAGGAGTCGGTGCTCGGCGTCGAGGCCGCGCTGTGGGGCGAGACCCTGACCAGCGTCGCCGACGCCGAATACCTGGTCTTCCCGCGCCTGCTCTCGGTCGCCGAGACCGCCTGGTCGCCGCGCGAAGCCAAGGACTGGCCGTCCTTCGAGGCCCGCATCACCGAGCAGCACCCCCGCTGGGACCGCGCCGGCATCGGCTACGCCAAGCGCTGACCGGCCGCTCGCCTCAGGGGATCGGCGTTCCCGTCGCGGACAACAGCGTGTCGTGCATGAAGAGGACGTCCGCGGCGCTGCCGTCCGTGGGCGCCGCGATGACGGCGAAGTCAGCGGATGTGCGCTCGACATGGGACCACTTCAAGGACGGCCCCAGAAACCGGAGCACTTTGTCGCCCTGGTCGTAGGACACCCAGCGCTCCGGTGCGCGCGGGCTGTCGGTGACTTCGACCTTGTCGAATGTGCAGGGCACGAGCGCGGTTCCGTCCCCGAGCCTGAGCAGCGGCAGGCCCGGGTCGGTGGTCGGCCGGAAGGTCCGAGTCCAGGAGATCTCGCCCAGCGCCCGGGCCCGCTCGGCCTCCCGGGCCGTGATGCCGGTGGTCAGGTCCCCGGCCACGAAACGGTCGCGCGCCTGCGGCCCCTGGATCGAACGGGTGTGGTACGCCGCGTAGTCCGTGCAGGTCTTGGCGGCCGTGACCGCTGCCTGGCCGTCCACCGTGCGGACGAAATCGCCGTCGGCCACCGGCATGTTGGGCAGCTTGGAAGGCGGCTTCTGGTCCGGGTGGTAGGTCACCGTGGGGGAGGCGGTCGGCTTGGGCGTGTACGTGGGGTCGGTGGCCGACTGGCCCGCATCGCCGTTCTTGACGTTGATGGGCGTCTGGAAGACCGCCTTCCACGGCCCGCCCGCGGTCTGCTGCCGGAAGTACATGAGGTCGCGGCCGTGGCTCGTGGCTATCCAGCGCGAGTTGCGGGCCAGAACGGCGAAGTACCGCGGATAGCCCTCCCGGCGCGGGACGAGGAAGTACGGCGTGGACTGCTCGAACGGCAAAGGCTTGTCCCCGCCCAGGCGTTCCATGCGGTACGCGGCGGTCGACGCGGCCAGCAGCGGGCCGTCCTCGATCTCGGCGAGCTTGGCGTCGTCACGCGTCGCGTTCGCCGCGGCCCGGACCTCGCCGTAGTGCTTGAACACCGCAGCTGCTTCCGCCTGCGACAGGGGCGGCAGCGCGGCCGCCGATGGCGAACCGCCGCCACCGCTGCCGCCCGGCGCCGAACCGGTGGCTCCTGCGCCGGCGGCAGGCGTGGCACCCGCCCCGGACCCGTCCGACGGAGAACAACCCGCGGCGGCCAGGACGACGGCGAGTGCGGCAGCGGTGAACGCGGCACGCCCGCGTGTGCGGCGGCCAAGCGGATGGCGAACTGTCAAAGTCTGTACCCCGTTTCCCCCGAAGACGGGCACAGCATAGACAACTTACGGTGCAGTTGGCCGTGTCGACGGTGTCCACGACGCACGAGGGCCCGCCCGCCGATATCTCGGCAGGCGGGCCCTCGCGTCCGGCTCAGTGCTCGACGGCGCATGCTCCGTCAGCGCAACTGTCGTCCGCGGCAACGGACTTGTCCTCGATACCGAGTTCGCCGGCCACCTGCTGGAGCACCTGCAGGAACGTCTCGGTCTCCTGGGCGCCCTGCACCGCCCACTTGCCCTGGAAGACGAACGTCGGGACGGCGGTGACGCCGATCTCGCGGGCCTCGTCGATTTCCTGCTGCACCTCGGCCAGGCCCGCGCCGGAGGCGAGGAACTCGGCGGTGCGGTCCCGGTCCAGGCCCGCCTCGGCGGCCAGCGTTGTGAGCAGCTCGCGGTCGCCGATGTCGGCGCCCTCGCTGAAGTACGCCTTGAGCAGGCGGTCCTTGAGCGCGGCCTGGGTGTCGCGGCCGTACGCGTCGAGCGCGTGCCACAGCAGGCGGTGTCCGGTCAGGGTGTTCGCGGCCAGCGCGTTGTCGAAGTCGAAGGAGATCCCCTCGCCCGCCCCGACCTCGTTCAGCCGCGCGTGCATCACGGGGAGCTGCTCGCGGCCGAACTTCGCGGCCAGCCGGTCGGACAGCGGCCCGGCCTTCTCCGGCGTGGTCGGGTCCAGCTGGTACGGCCGGTAGACGACCTCGACGCGGTCGCCGCCCGGGAACTGCGCGAGCGCCTTCTCGAAGCGGCGCTTGCCCACGTAGCACCAGGGGCACGCGATATCGGAGTACACCTCGACCTGCAGCACTGCGGTCCCTTTCCGGGATGGAACAAGTACGGCCTAGCTCAACCGCCCGTTCGACGGGATTGTTCCGGCGGAAAGGAAGCCGCAGGTCAGAAGCGCGGAACGGCGAGGAACTCGGGTGACATCGGGACCGCGCCGTAACTGTCCGCGGTGCGGCTCTGGAAGCGCCAGCCGTCGCGGGTCTTGACGATCACGTCCTCGTAGACGCCGTAGCCGGTGAAGGACGTGCTCGGCTGCGCGTCGCTGCGGACCGTGCCGACCACGACCGGGGTGCGGGCCTTGACCGTGCCGTTGCCGGCGGCGACCAGGATGGACGGGCCGGGAAGGTGGATGCCGACCGACTTGCCGTCGCCGGGGCGGGACGCGAAGGCCTTCAGGGCGTCGCGGCCCTTGACGACGTGGCGCGGGGCGCCCGGGGCCGCCGAGGTCGGGAAGCTCAGTTGGCCGTCCGCGGTGAACAGGGCGGTCCAGGCGTCCGCGTGGCCGAGGTCGAAGTACTGGCCGTAGCGGGACATCAGGTCGAGGATCTCGGCGCGGTCCTGGACGCCGGGCGCGCGGCCGCGGCTCTCGTGGGCCTCGCTCGCGGTCATGGTGAGGAGCGACGCGGTGACGGCGACGGCGAGCATCGCGACGAGGGTGCGCAGCGGGCGGACTCTGCGGCGGGCGGTGGTCATGGGCGTCCCTTGGGTCCCGGCCGGGGCATGACGCGGCGGCCTGCTGATTAATCAGTTCAATTAATGCAGTGCATGAATACTGGTGATCGGCTGAGGACTCAAGGGCCGCGGCGTAGTTTCGGGGGAGCCCGGGGGAAGAAGTGCGGTCTCGGGCGCAGCCGGAAACCGACAGGAGTGCGTCATGACCGAGTCGTCCCGATCTCCGCGCGGGCATTGGATCTTCGCGGCCTTCTACCGGCGGCTCTGCGACGTCACGGACCGGGCGGGCTTCGCGAAGGTGCGCGCCTCGCTGCTCGCGGACGCGACCGGCGACGTGCTGGAGATAGGCGCCGGCACCGGCGGCAACCTGCCGCACTATGTGCACGCCGATCGGGTCTTCCTCGTCGAGCCGGACCCCGCGATGCGCAAGACCCTGGCGGCCAAGGTGGCCCGGGCCGCGGTGCCCGCCGAGATCGCGTCCGGGAGCGCCGAGCAGACCCCGTACGCCGACGACCGGTTCGACACCGTGGTGGCCACGCTCGTCTTCTGCACCGTGGACGACCTGGACCGGGCCGCCGCCGAGGCGAAGCGCGTCCTGAAGCCGGGCGGGACCCTGCTGTTCGTCGAGCACGTGGGCGCCGGCGAACCCAAGGCGCGGCGTACCCAGGAGCGCGTCGAACCGGCCTGGAAGCGCCTGTTCGGCGGCTGCCACCTCACCCGCGACCCGGTCGCCGCCCTGGAGCGGGCCGGATTCACCGGCATCACCGTGGACCCCCTCCCGGTCGGCCGCGCCTCGGGCCCGGCCCGCCCCATCATCCGCGGCAGCGCCCGCGCCTGACGCCCGCGGCGCAGGCCGGGGAACGCGCAGCGCCGGGGCCCCTTGTGGGGATCCCGGCGCTGGGGTGGGCGGCGGCGCGTCGTCGGTGCCGCTGCCGGCTCAGGCGGCGTTGAACTTCGCCACGGCGTCCGCGATCTGCTCCTCGGTCACCGGGAATCCGGGGAACCGGGCCAGGCGGTCCAGCGGGATCGCGCGGATCATCTGGCCGGAGTGCGGGTCGAACATCATCGCGGCGATGCCCTCGGTGCCGACCAGCGGCCGCAGCCAGTCGCCGGCCTCGGGGTGGGCCAGCCACTCCTCGGCGGACGAGTCCGCGCGCAGCGGCAGCACCACGGCGTCGCCGGTCAGCTCGACCGACGCCTCGGCGCGGATGTCGCGCGAGGACGAGCCGACGCGGATGTCGAACACGCCGCCCTCGACGACCCAGGTGCGGACTGCCTCGTGCCAGAACGCGAAGGCGCGGCGGCCCAGTTCGAGGGTGACGGTCTCGGACTGCCCGGGCTCCAGCGTCACCCGCGCGAAGGCGCGCAGCTCCTGCTCGGGGCGGTGCACCGTGGCCTCCGGGTCGGCGACGTAGACCTGCACGGTCTCGGTGCCGGCCCGGTCGCCGGTGTTGGCGACCGTCACGGTCACCGACACGCGCGGCTCGGCGCCGTCGGCCACCACCGAAGCGGTCAGGTCGCGGTACTCGAACGAGGTGTACGAGAGGCCGTGGCCGAACGGGTATGCCACCGGCAGCTCGCGCGCGTCGTACCAGCGGTAGCCGATGAGCAGGCCCTCGCCGTACCGGACCGTGCCGAACGAGCCCGGGAAGTTCCCGACCGCCGGGTTGTCCGCGAACTTGACCGGGATGGTCTCGGCCAGCCGGCCGGACGGGTTGGCGGTGCCGAGCAGCAGGTCGGCGATCGCCGTGCCGCCCGCCTGGCCGAGCAGCCACGCCTCGAGCAGCGCCTTCGCGCGGTCCTGCCACGGCGAGACCGTGACCACCGAGCCGTTGGCGAGCACCACGACCACGTTCGGGTTGGCGTCCGCGACCGCGTCGAGGAGCGCGACCTGCTGCGCGGGCAGGTTGATGTGGGTGCGGTCGTAGCCCTCGGATTCGTACGACGCGGGCAGGCCGAGGAACACCACGGCGACCTCGGCCGCGGCCGCGGCGGCCACCGCCTCGGCGGCCAGCGCCTCGTCCGCCTCCTCCGACTCGATGACGAAGCCGGGCGCGAAGACGACCTCGCGGCGGCCGTCGAGCGCGGCGTTCAGCGCGTCCAGCGCGCTGTCCAGCTGCGTTGGGTTGACCTGCGAGGAGCCGGCGCCCTGGTAGCGCGGGCTGCGCGCGAACTCGCCGATCACCGCGATGCGGCCGCCCGCGGCCGGGTCGAGCGGCAGGATGCCGCCCTCGTTCTTGAGCAGCACGACGCTTGCGGTCGCGGCCTCGACGGCCAGCTTGTGGTGCGCCGCACGGTCGTACGTCCGCGCCTCGGCCAGGGCCGGCTGCGCCTTGTCGACCAGGGTCAGCACGCGCGTCACGGCGAGGTCGATCTCGGCCTCGGTGATCTTCCCGGCGGCCACCGCGCCGAGGATGAGCGCGGTGCCCATGCCGCCCGACGACGGCATCTCCAGGTCGAGGCCGGCCGGCATCGACTCGGCCCGCCGCGCGGAGCCGCCCCAGTCGGACACGACCAGGCCCTCGAAGCCCCACTCGTCGCGGAGGATCTCGGTGAGCAGCTCGCGGCTCTCGGCCACGTAGGTGCCGTTGACCTTGTTGTACGACGACATCACGGTCCACGGCTGCGACTTGCGCACCACGGTCTCGAACGCCGGCAGGTAGATCTCGCGCATGGTGCGCTCGTCGATCTCGGCGGAGACCGTCATGCGCTCGGTCTCCTGGTTGTTGGCCGCGTAGTGCTTGACCGACGCGCCGATGCCCTGGCTCTGCAGGCCGTTGATCCAGGCCGCGCCCAGCTCGCCGGCCAGCGCCGGGTCCTCCGAGTAGTACTCGAAGTTGCGGCCGCACAGCGGCGAGCGCTTCATGTTGATGCCCGGGCCGAGCAGCACCGAGACGCGCTCGGCGGCGGCCTCCTTGCCGAGCGCCTCGCCGACCCGGGTGAGCAGGTCGACGTCCCAGCTGGAGCCCAGGCCCGCGGCGGGCGGGAAGCAGGTGGCCTCGACGCTGTCCAGCATGCCGAGGTGGTCGCCCTCCTCGGGCTGCTTGCGCACGCCGTGCGGGCCGTCGGACAGCATCACGGACGGTACGCCGAGGCGCTCGACCGGCTGCGTGTTCCAGAAGTCCAGGCCGTCGAGCAGCGCGGCCTTCTCCTCCAGGGTCAGCGCGGCGAGCAGCGCCGGGATGTCCAGCCGCGTGGCGTCGGTGGTCATGCGTCATCTCCCAAGTAACCGAGCAGGGAAGCAGCGGCCGCGCATGGCCGTCGCCGGCCTGTGGTCCGCCCTGTGCGGGCCACTATAAGCACGAATACCTACCGCATGGTAGGTATTCAGGGGTGTGAGATCCTCACCGCGGGCAGGGACGCATCGGACGGGGCCGGCAGGGCGGACAGGGCCGGCCGGGTCGGCAAGGGCCGGCGGGGAAGGGGAGGGCGCGATGGCCGGCGAGGCACGCCGCGGCTACGCAAAGGGCCGCGCGAAGCAGCGCGAGATCATCGGGCATGCCGTCGCACTGTTCGGCGAGGCCGGCTACCGCGGCGCCACGCTGCGTGAGCTCGCGGCCCGCTGCGGCCTGTCGCACCCCGGCCTGATCCACCACTTCCCGACCAAGGAGGCCCTCCTCCTCGCGGTCCTGGAAGCCCGCGACGAGGAGGACGCGCAGCGCGTCCAGGCCGACAACGTGGTCGGCGTCGACCGGCTGCGCCGCATGGTCGAGGTCGCCGAGCGCAACGCCGGCCGCCGCGTCATCGTCGAGATGTTCACCGCGCTGTCCGCCGAGGCCACGTCCGCCGACCACCCCGCGCACGCGTACTTCACCGAGCGCTACGAGATGGCTGTCGGCGCGGCCGCGATCGACTACGAACACGCCCGCGGCGAAGGCGCGTTGCGCCCCGAGGTCGAACCCGCCGCGGCGGCGCGGCAACTCATCGCCCTGATGGACGGCCTCCAGGTGCAGTGGCTCTACAACCCGGCCACCGACATGCCGGGCACCCTGCGCGCCCACGTCGCGGCGCAGCTGACCGTCCCCTTCTGATCCGCATTCCTGCTTTCGGCCGCGAACGCCTTCAAAGTGCGCGCGAGTTCGGGCACCCTGGCGCTCCGTACAGACGGTTGGCGCGCTCGGCGCGGTGGGCAGGAGGACGCGTGGGGACTTCGGACGACAGAGCCGAACCGGACTCGGGGCAGCCCCAGGGCGGACCGGCCCCTACCGATCAGGTCCGTACCGATCCGGCCCGTACCGACCAGGCTCCTCCCGGTGAAGCGCGTACCGGTACGCGCTGGACGCCCGGCAGGCGCGGCACTGCCGCCCTCGCCGCAGGCGTGGCGCTGGGCTTCATCGCCTTCCTGCTCGGAGACTTCGGCGACGACGACTGGGGGCGGACCCCGGACACGGCCGTCACCAGCTGCCCGGAGGGCGCCGTCGTGCGGGCCTCGAATCCCGGCATCGCCGCCGACCAGCCCATGCTGCCGCACCGGCCGGGCCGCATCTTCGCCTGCCTCCACGGCAACGGCAGCGCCGGCATCGATTGGCAGCCCGGCACGGTCAGGACACGCGTCATCAAGGGCAAGGCTGCGGACGACACCGCGCGGCTCATCAACGCGGCGCCGGCCGGGCCGTCGGCGGGCAAGTGCCCCCCGACGGACTACGAATGGCTCTTCTTCAAGAACGCCGCAGGCCACGAGGCCGTCGTCCTGATCAGCCTCTGCGGGGGCGCGTTCGACGGGACCCGCTACGTCAAAATACGCGTGACTCCGGGGGAGGACTACGGCGCCGACGGCGCCGACCCCGCGGCTACCCTGCCCCGCTGACCGGCACCGCCAGCCGCCCGCTGCGCTCGAGCGCGGCCACCGCCGCTGCGCACGCGAGTCCGGTGGCCGCCATGAACGCCCAGGGGAGCCAGAGGAGTCCGGCCCCGTCGGCGGCGTCCCACAGCGCCCCTGTCGCAACCGTGCCGAGTGCGATGCCCAGCCCGCAGACCGTGTTGTAGAGGCCGTAGTGGGTGGCCACCAAGCGGTCCCCGGACAGGCGTACGACGGTGTCCATCTCGAACGGATACGAGAGTGCCGCCCCCACCGCCAGCAGCGCCGTGGTCAGCAGCAGCGCCGTGAGACCTCCCGAGAAGAGCAGCGGCACGAACGCCAGCCCCATCAGCGCCGCCCCTCGCGCCACCGCCTGGCCGGGGCCCCAGCGCTCGCGCGCGTAGCCGGTCAAGCGGGTCTGGCCCAGCACCCCGGCCAGCGCCGAGACCGCGAACAGCCCGGTCGTGGCCGCGTCTCCGCGGTCGCCAAGCGCCCGCCCGGCCTGCAGCGGGAGCGCCAGGTAGACCTGGAAGGACAGCACGTACGTGCCCGTCATCGCGGCCGAGAACGCCAGGAAGCGGCGGTTGCCGAGGACGCTGCGCCAAGCCTCCAGCACCCGCACCGGGGCGCCCTCGGACGGCTGGTCCGGTGGCAGCAGCCGCACCTGAAGCAGCGTGAGCGCACCGAAGACCAGCGCCGCGCACGTCGCCACGGCCTCGAAGTCCGCGGCCAGCAAAGCCAGTCCGATCAGCGGACCGGCCAGCATTCCGGCCTGGTAGAACACGTTGAACAGCGCGAACGCCGCGACCCGCCGCTCCGGCCCGGCCGCGTGCGCGAGCGTCGCCCGCACCGCCGGATTGAACAGCGCCCCCGCGAACCCCGTCGCGGCGGACGCGGCGACCAGGGCCGGCAGCGAACCCGCCACCGCGAGCAGCGCGAACCCGCCGGTCCGCAGCGCGCATCCGGCGATGATCAGCGGCTTGCGCCCGAACCGGTCGGCGAGCGCGCCGCCGAGCAGGAACAGCCCCTGCTGGCTGAGGTTGCGCACCCCCAGCACGAACCCGACCGCCCATCCGGCCAGCCCGAGCGGGCCCGCGAGGTGCGCGGCGAGGTACGGCATCAGCATGTAGAAGCCCGCGTTGATGGTGAACTGATTGACCATCAAGAACCGGAGCGGGACGTCGAACGAGCGCCACGTGGCACGCGCCGACAGCGGATCCGACGGCGCCGCAGCCGGCTTCGGCGGTGCGGGCGGCGTCCGAGGGGCCGGCGACCCGGCAGCTCCGACGCTCATGCCGCCTCCTCGCTCCGCTCGGCGGCCGCATTCGCGAAACGCATCCCCCTATTGATTCGCTCGCTGCGCTCGCTCATGCCGCCACCACCGGCGCCGGGCGGCGGACCCAGCGCGACCAGCGCTCGGCCACGTCGCTGCGCGGATCGCGGACCGGGTCCGGCGCGTCCGGGCCGACTGCGTGTGCGTCGGTCGCCGCGCCCAGTCCCTGCTCGGCGCACCACGCGTCGTCGTACACCGTGCCGCAGTACCTGTGCATGCCGTCCGGGAACACCGCGGCCACCTTCGCCCCCGGCAGTTCGCCCGCGATCCGGCCCGCGACCAGCGCCACCGCACCCACGCTCCAGCCGCCGGACGCCCGGTAGTTCCGGGCCAGCGCCCGGCAGGCCCACACCGCCTCCGGCGGCGCCACCCAGTGCACTTCGTCGAACGCGTCGTGGTCGACGTTGCCCGGATGGATGCTGCTGCCGAGCCCGCGCATCAGCCGCGGCCCGGCCGGCTGCCCGAAGATCGTGGACCGCACCGAGTCCACCCCGACCAGCCGCAGCGCCGGATTCACCGCGCGCAGGCTGCGCGCCGTGCCCGCCGAGTGCCCGCCGGTGCCGACCGCGGCCACCAGCACGTCGATCCGGCCCAGCTGCGCGGTCAGTTCGAGGCCCAGACCGGTGTACGCATCGACGTTGTCCGGGTTGCCGTACTGGTCCGGACACCACGCTCCGGGCTCCGCGGCCAGGATCTCGGCGACGCGGTCGCGCCGGGCGCGCTGCCACCCGCCGACCGGATGCGGGTGTGCGACGATCTCCACCTCGGCGCCGTACGCCCGCAACTGCCCCAGCACGGGCGGCTCCAGACCCGGGTCGGTGACCAGCGTGACGGGGTGCCCGCGGGTCAGCCCGGCGAGCGCCAGGCCGAGGCCGAGCGTGCCGGACGTCGACTCCACGATCCGCGCGCCGGGCGCGAGCGTGTCGCGGGCGCACGCCCGCGCGACCATGTGCAGCGCCGTACGGTCCTTGATGCCGCCCGGGTTGGCGCCTTCGAGCTTGGCCCAGAACGTCCGGCCGACCGGGGCGAGCGGCGCACCGATCTGCAGGACCGGCGTGTTGCCGACCAGTCCCGCGGGAGTGCGCACCGGCGCGGGCGGCCGGGCGCCCGCGCTCATGAGCCGGGGCAGGCCGGGCTGGAACGGGGCAAGGGTGTGGTGGTGCATGGCGAGAACGCCCTTCGAGCAAGTGATCGGAAAGCTGCGGACATGCGGGGAACGGGAACACCCGTCGCGTCCGTCAGGTCCGGCTCACGCACACCAGGGAGAGCAACGACGCTTCCGGGGCCGGCGGTTCACTCGTTCCCGCGCTGCCCCACGGCGGTACGGCTGCAGGCGGCAGCGCAGCCCCGGGCCCCGGGACGGGCGAGGGGAGCCCGCAGGCGACCGGCGGCGGCACGACCACGGAGGGGGAAGAAGGAGCCGCGACCAGGACGCACCCTTCGGGCCCGTCGCAGGGCGCAGCCCCGGGCCCGGCGGGAACGGGTGCCGCGGGTGCGTGGGCAGACCCGGGTTCCGACGGAGCAGCGGGGTTGTTGGTGGCTGCCGCCTGGTCGCCACCCAATCTGGATGCGTGGAGGTCGAGGGTGGTCGAGTCACGCGGGTCGGTCGAGGCGAGCGGCGAGAACTCGGCCTCCGAGAAGGCCGCGCGCTTGCTCGCCGACGCGGAATCCGCCGAAGCCGCCACGGGCCCGGCGGCGTCGGCGGCCGACGCGGCCTGCGGGGGCCGGTTCACCGGCTGCGCCTGCTCGACCTGCTCGACCTGCCTGGCCTCGTCCGCCTGTCCTGACTGCTGCACGTGCGTCGCGAGGACCGGCGCGACCGGGCTCGGCACACCGCGCGTCGCGGTGCTCGCGTGTGCGGCGCACGCCAAACCGTGGGCAAGCGTCAGCAGCGCCACGACCGTGAGTGTCAGCACGAGCAGGGCGCGGCTTCCGTACGGCACTCGGACGAGTGCGATCGCCGCCACGCACCGATGGTAAGCGAGTGATTGCACAGAGTGGCGACCATTGCCCGATCGGGTGAACCGGCCTGTTGCCGCCCGGCCCCGCGATCTCGTGGCGTGAGCCGCCCGTACCGCAGCCCCGCGTAATCTGACGCTGTGCCAGACCCCGACGAACCCGCCGCCCCCGCCTCGACCGGCCCGACCGCCTCGGCCGGCCCCGCCGCCGCGTCCGCGGACCCCGCCCAGCCTGCCGGGCCCGGCGCGGCCGCTCGCCCGGGTGAAGCCGACGGCGTCGACTTCCTCTCGTTCGTCGACTTCGCGGTCCGCCGCGCGGCCGCTCGCACGCCCGGCCTCGACGCGGTGGCGCTGCGGATGATCCTGCTGCTCAACCGGGTGTCGAACGTCGTGACGTACGACCTGGAGTCCGCGGTGCACCGGCCGCAGGGCTGGACCTGGTCCGGCTTCCGGCTGCTCAACGTGCTGTGGCTGGCCGGCCCCACCGAGGGCAAGCGGATCGCCGAGATGTCCGGCATGAGCCGCGCGGCCATCTCCAGCCTGGCCAACACCCTGGAGAAGCAGGGCCTGGTCGCCCGCGAACCGGCCGCGCACGATGGCCGGGCGGTCACGCTGCGGCTGACCGAGCAGGGCGAGGCCGCGGTCGGCGCGGCGTACCGCGAGGAGAACGCCCGCGAGCGCCGCTGGGCCGACGGCCTGACCGAGGCCGAACGCGACCAGCTCATCGGCCTCCTCGGCAAGATCGCCGAACACGCCACGGGCGACTGGGTCCGCCGCCGCGACTAGGAATGCGCACCCACTGGATCCTGGCGCCTCGCGAGACGCGCCCGGCCCCGCTGCCCGCCGCACCGCCTCACAGTGCCGGGTCGAGCGGGTCGGGGCGGGGGGCGTGCGGGTCGGGGCGGAAGCGGAACCACGCCCAGAACGCGAGCGAGCCCGCGAAGAACACGCCGAACACGACGGCCGCGCGCATCAGCATCACGCGTGATCCGCCGTCGGTGGCCCCGGCGGGATCGGTCAGCGCCAGAACGAACAGGAACGCCGCCATCGCATAGGTGAAGGACCATGCCGTACGGCTCCACCCCCACAGCTGTCCACCGTCGAGCCCGCGCAGCGGGAGGAGCCCGAAGACCAGGCCCGTCACACCGGCCACGAACGTCTGGGTGAGGATGTCCTCGGTCAGCAGCAGACCGAAACCGGGGTGCGTCGAGCCGTCGGCCGCGGCACGTACCGGGATCCGGATCGCCCAGGCCGCGCCGGCGAGCAGCGTGAGCACGCCCGCGCCGATGGCGACGGCGCGGCCTTGCTGAGCGATGGTCAGATTCCGTGCGTAGACGGCCGTGAAGCTCAGGATGAGGCCGAACACGTAGCCGGGTGTCAGGCCGGCGAGCCGGGACACCGCGGCGACGACCGCGGCGGCGCCCAGCGCACCCCAGATGACCGACGGCACCGACGGGAGCCGGCTGACCCGCCCCCGGTACGCCTCTGCGCTGCCCCCGTAGGCGACGGCCCCCAGGGGGACGGCGATGGAAAGGGCGAGTCCCAGGGTGAGGGTGGCCCGGTCGAAGCCGGTCCACGGCTCGGCGGCGAGGGCGAACAGCGAGGACAGTACGGCGAATACGACGAACGCGAGGCGCGGGTGGCGGGGGAGGTGCCGGCGGCGGCCGCCCGGATGGACGAAGCGGTATATCCGGTCGCGGTTCCCCTCGACGGTGCGGTTGAACAGTTCCGCTCCCATGCCGATGATCGGCAGCGCCAGGACAGCCGAAGCCGCTGCGGCCGCGACGGGCTCGGGGTCGTCGAACAGGTCGCCCGGCTGGGGCAGTGCGAGGGCCGATGCCGAGCGGCCGGATGCCGGTGCGGCTGTGCCGTCCGGGCCTGGTGCGGTGTTCGGGGCGCCGGTGGCGGAGGCCGCGCCGGTGAGGGTGAACTCGGTGCGTGCGGTGCCGTCGAAGCGCTCCGCCGTGCAGCCGGCGGTCAGCGGCGCGGCTCCGGTCAGGTCCGCGGGGAGCACGAGGTCGCCGGCGAATCCGCCGTCCGGTGCGACCGGGACCCGGCCGATCTCGCGGCCGCCGTGCCGGAGCGACAGTTCCGCGGGACGCCCGGGCAGGGCGTCCGCGCAACCGGTGAAGTAGCGGCCCGCGACGCGGATCCGGTCGCCGGGCGCGGCCCGGGCGGGAGTGACGGTGAGTTCGGCCGGCGACACGGTGAACGTGGTGGTGAGCTCGCCGGGGGAGACCTCGGACGAGCCCGTCGCCCGGTCGCATCCCACGCTGATGGTCCGCGGGCCGCGCATGCCGTCCACGGGGACGGTGATCACCATGGCCCGTTCGACGCCGTCCGGCAGGCCCTCGCCGGGCATCACGATGTCGTCGGCGCCGAAGTCGGCGCCGTCCCAGCGCAGATCGTCACTCCTGCGCAGCGACGCCATGCTGCCGTCGGAGGCGCACTCCGCCGTGACCCAGACGATTGCGGTGGAGCCCGGCGGGCCGGATGCCGGGAGCACGGTCGCGGCGTTCGGGGGCAACGGGCGGTCGGGGGTGGGGACCGGTGCCCGGTCGGTCGGCGAAACCGGTCCGGAGGCCCGCGGGTCGACCTCGGATTCCAGGGGCGCGGTCACGGGGCCGGACCTCGCGCCGTGGCAGAACACCCGGACCTCATTGGCCCACGTCTCGGCGACCTTGTGGTGCAGGGTGAACGCGTGGCCGTTCGCGTCGTTCACCGGGAGCGCCGCCGCGATCAACTCGGTGGTCGGGCCCATATTCCCGCCTCCGGGGTCGAAGGCGAGATGGACGTCGACGGTTCCGCTCGCGCATCCGCGCATGCCGGTGCCGCGGATTTCCAGAACGTCGCCGGCGGCGGGGGACTGCGGGGACACCGATACGCGGGCCGAGGGGTTCAAAATGGACCCGTCGGCCGCGGCGGAGGGCGCCGCGACCGCGGCGAGGACCCCTGCCGCGCCGAGCAGGCACGCCGCGAGCAGCCGTCGGGCCGGTGGACTGTTCGTCGGTGCCATGTGCCGTCCCCGAGTCGGTCGTGTGTCGCGTAGGGCTGCTGTCGATGGAGCTGCGCCGCTCCATGGTGCGGGGGCCGCGAATTCTCCGCCTCGGCGCATTCGCAACATCGAACATTGATCGGATAATTGGGCGCGGCACGCGTCGGCGACATGGCGGGCACGGGAGATGGCTCATGGGGGATGGATCGGGCGGTGCCGACGGCCCGCGCAGCGAGCCGCGGCGTCGGGGCAGACCGCCCAAACAGATCGAAGGGGAGGGGCCGCGGCAGGAGTTCGCCCGTGCGTTGACCGCCTTGCTGGACAGCCGGGGCTTGACGCGCACCGCTCTGGCGCGGCAGCTGAGCTACCGGAGCAGCACGGTTTCGGAGGTGTTCGGCGGGACGAAAATGCCGTCGCGCGCACTGATGTCGGCGATCGCCGTGCACCTGGGGCAGGACCCCGATGCCTGGCTTTCCCGCTGGGCCGCGGTCCTGGACTCCGAGGGATCCTTGCGGGACACCGCATTCGCCGCCGCATTGCCGGGCGTGCCAGGCGTCCCGGGCATGCCCCGGCCGGATCGGGCCGGCCCCCGGTTGCTCGAGCGCGACGCTGAGGTCCGGCAGGTGCAGGCCCTGATACGCGGAGCCGAGACCGGGCGCAGCGGCGTACTGGTCGTCAAAGGCGAACCGGGCATCGGCAAATCCGCCCTGTTGGCCTCCGTGCGGCCGTCCGCGAACATGGTGCGCCTGAGCGTGCGCTGTGCCGAGAACGAAGCGGAATTGGCATTCTCGGCTCTCAGCGCGCTCCTCCGGCCGGTCGTCCATCTCATCCCCGTCCTGCCCGGCCCGCAGCAGCGCGCGCTGCAGATCGCCCTCGCGCTGCGCGACCCGGACCCCGGCGAGCCCTCGCCCAGGCAAATGGCCATCGGCATGGGCATATTGGGGCTGCTCGCGGCCGCAGCGCCGGTCGTCGCGGTGGTGGACGACGCGCACTGGATGGACGAGGCGTCCGCCGCGGCGCTCTCGTTCGCCGCCCGCCGGATCGGCACCGAGGGGGCCGCGGTGCTGGTCGGCGTGCGGTCGCACGAGGCGTGTGCCATGGACCTGCACGGTCATCCGCACGTGGAGTTGACCGGGCTGTCGGCCGGTCCGGCCCGGGAACTGGTCGACCGGGTCCGCCCCGACCGCAATTTCGACGCCACCGCGTGGGCAAGGCTGATGCGGTGGACTGGAGGCAACCCGCTTGCCCTGATCGAATTCTCCCGCTCGGATACGCCGGCGGAGGCGTTGCGCGCGGGCAGCTCTCCGGCGGCCTTGCCCGGGATTCTGGACCGGGCGTACCGGAAGCGTCTGGCGCCGCTCCCCGAGGGCACCCGTCGGGCCTTGCTGGTCTGTGCCGCCAGCTATACCGGCGACATTTCCGAGATCACCGCGGCTGTCGGACCGTCGGCGCAGGCGCATCTGGAGGTCGCCGAGAACGCAGAGCTCATCACCGTCGCGGGCCGGAAGGTGGAATTCGTGCACCCGCTGGTCCGATCGGCCGCCTACCACGACTCCACGCCCTCGGATCGCCGCAACGTCCATATGCTGCTGGCCCGTTCGGCCACGCCGGAAATCGACCCGGACCATCGGGCGTGGCATCGGGCGGAGGCCGCGTTCGGGCCCGACGAGCAGGTGGCGCTCGCGCTCGACGCCGTGGCGGAGCGGGCCCGGCGCCGCGGGGCCCTGGAAGCCGTCCGGCAGGCCTGCCGCCGGGCCGCCGAGCTGACGCCGCAGCCGGAGGACAGAGCCAGGCGGCTCCTGGCCGCGGCGGTCGGTGCCCGGCTCGCCGGGCTCCCGGACGAAGCGCTGCCGTTGCTGTCGCAGGCGCTCGACCTCACCCGCGATCCGCAGCGGGTCGGCGAGATCCAGCAGGTGCACCAGCAGATCCGGCAGATCCGGTCGGAGCCGCGCAGCGTGGTGGCGGAGTTGGCCGGCGCGGCCGCGACCCTGCGCGACGAGGCGCCGCGGGCGGCCGCCGAGCTTCTGGCCACCGCGACCTCGGCGGCGGCCATGGGCGGCCAGGTCGGGCAAGCCGTCGCGATGGCGGAGGAAGGCTACGGCCTCGCGCACGCTGCCACGGGCTCGGGGACGCCCGCGACGATCGTGATGTACGCGTACGCCCTGCTGGCTTCAGGGCGCACCGCGGAAGCCTCGGATCTCCTGTCCCGACGGAACGAGGAACTGCTCGCCGCCGACCCGCTCGCGCACGGGCCGGAGGTCTTCGGCTACGCATGCCTGGCACTGACCTTCCTCGACGAGTACGCCGCCGCGGATCGCCTCGCGACCCTGGCCTTGGCGCGGATCGCCTCGGTCGGCGCCGCGGAGCAGCTGTCCGTCCTGGCCAGCGGCATTGCGGAACTGCGGTTGCGGCAGGGCCGGTGGCGGGCAGCGTACGCAAGTGCGGCACGGTCGGCGGCGCTTGCCGATGCGCTGGGGCAGTCGGCGATCACCGGCTACGCGCTCGCCACTTTGACCCGTATCGAAGCGGCCCGAGGGAGTCGGCGGCGGTGCGAGGAGTACGCGGCGCGAGCCGCGTCGATTCTGGAGCCGGGCGGCTTCCACACCGTCGCCTCCTTCAACCGCCTGGGGCTCGCGCAGTCGGCGCTGGCCCACGGCCGGTATGCGATGGCGGCTGCACAGTTGGAGTCCGTCGGCCGGCGCGTCCACGGATCCGGTATGCGGACGGCGGCGGTGATTCCCTGGCACGGCGACTTCGTGGAGGCCTTGGCGGGCGCGAACCGCCGTGCGGACGCGGCGCGGGCCTGCGATGCGTTCGCGGAACTGGCGGACCCCGCGTCGCCGCCGACCGTGCGCGCCGCGCTGGCACGCTGCCGGGGCCTGCTCGCCGAGGAGTCCCGGGCCGCGCACGACCACTTCTCCGCGGCGCTGCACCTCCAGGTGCAGATCGCGGACCCCTATGGCCTCGCGCGGACCCACTTGGCGGCCGGGGAGCGGTTCCTCCGGGACCGCAAGCGCGCCGACGCCGACCGGCACCTGTCCGCCGCTCGCCGGCTTTTCCGGCAGACAGGTGCCGAGCCGTGGGCCCGCCGCGCCGAGCGCAGGCTCGGCCTTGCCGACACGGGGTCTGCCGACGCCGAGCGGTACGGCACCCTGACCGCGCAGGAGGCGCAGGCGGCTGCGCTCTTTGCCGAAGGGGCCTGCGAGGAGGAGACCGCCGAAGCGCTGTTCGTCTCGGTGCGGACCGCCGAATCCCGCCTCGACGCGGCAGCCGCGAAGCTGGCCCTCCCGTCGCGACGCGATCTCGGCCGCGCCCTGAGGTGATCGAACGGGGTGTGCGGAAAAAGTTTCCGGGAATCTTCGGCGGACATGTCGAAATCCGCGAGCGTGCTTCTACCTACCCGTGAGAGCGCCCGGACGGGCGCCCGCGGATGAAGGAGAGAACCGTGAAGTACATCCTGCTGATGCAGTTCGCCCAGTCGACCGCCGACTTCCCGGCGATCACCACGTGGCAGCCGGAGGAGATCCAGGCGCACATCGGCTTCATGATGGACACGAACCGGAAGCTGGCCGAGTCCGGGGAGCTCGTCGAGGCGAACGGGCTGGCCATGCCGGACACCGCGCGGATCGTGCGCGCGGGGGCGGGCGGCGGTCCTGCGGTGGTGACCGAGGGGCCGTTCGCCGAGACCAAGGAATTCCTGGCAGGGTGGTGGATCGTCGACGTGGAGGACGAGGCGCGTGCGGTCGAGCTGGCCGCGCAGGTGTCCGCGGCCCCTGGCCCCGGTGGTGCCCCGCTCAACATGCCGATCGAGGTGCGGCAGGTCATGTCCGCGCCGACCGAGGACGTGTGACGCCCGTACGCCGGTGAGGAGTTCGTTCTGAGCCACCCGGACCACCCGGACCGCCCCGGCGGTGACCGCTCCGGTGCCCCCGGTGCCCTCGACGACCTGCTGCGCGAACTCGCGCCGCAGGTCGTCGGCGTGCTCACCCGCCGGTACGGGGACTTCGACGCCGCCGAGGACGCCGTCCAGGAAGCCCTGCTCGCGGCCGCGACGCAGTGGCCCGCGGAGGGGCTCCCGCACAACCCCCGCGGCTGGCTGATCCAGGTGGCGTACCGGCGCATGATCGAGCAGGTGCGCGCCGAGCAGGCCCGGCGCAGGCGCGAGGGGCTGGCCGCGCTGCGCGAGCCGGACGACCGGCAGACCGCGCCCGCGGCCGACGCGGACGACCCCGCAGCGCGCGACGACACGTTGATCCTGCTGTTCCTGTGCTGCCATCCGGCCCTGTCGCGGGCCTCCGCGATCGCGCTCACGCTGCGCTCGGTGGGCGGCCTGAGCACCGCGGAGATCGCCGATGCGTTCATGGTGCCCGAGGCCACGATGGGCCAGCGGATCAGCCGCGCCAAGCAGCGCATCAAGGCCGCCGGGACGCGGTTCCGGATGCCCGAGCCGCACGAGCGCGCCGAGCGGCTGCAGGCCGTGCTGCACGTGCTCTATCTGATCTTCAACGAGGGGTACGCGGTCAGCGCGGGCGAGGAGCTGCAGCGCGTCGAGCTGTCCCGCGAGGCGATCCGGCTGGCCCGGGCGCTGTACGAGCGGCTGCCGGACGACGGCGAAGCCGGCGGCCTGCTGGCCCTGATGCTCCTCACCCACGCCCGCAGCGCGGCTCGCACCGGCCCGGCCGGCGAGCTGGTCCCGCTGGCCGAGCAGGACCGCACGCGCTGGGACCACAAGGCGATCGCCGAGGGCGTCGAGCTGATCACCGCGGCGATGCCCAAGGGCCCGGTCGGGCCGTACCGCATCCAGGCCGCGGTGGCCGCGCTGCACGACGAGGCGCGCACGGTCGAGGAGACCGACTGGCCGCAGATCCTCGCGCTCTACCGGGTCCTCGAGGGCCTGTCGGACAACCCGCTGTACGCGCTGAACCGGGCGGTGGCCGAGGCCATGGTGCACGGCCCCGAGGCAGGTCTCGCGGTGGTCGAAGCGCTGGTCGCGGACGGCCGCCTCGCCGGGCACCACCGGCTGTACGTCACCCGCGCCCACCTGCGCGAGATGGCCGGCGACCGGGCGGGTGCCGCCGAGGACTTCCGGACCGCCGCGGTCCGCACCGCGAGCCGCCCGGAGCACCACTACCTGGCCATACGCGCCGGCCGGCTGACGGATTCCTGACCCTGGCCGCCCCGGTCCGCCGGTGCTAGAGTCCGATTAGTAAAAGGTTTTACCGAGTGATCGGGTTGGGCCCTCCCGAGGCCGGGAACGGGAACCAGCGTCGAAGGGCGGTCTCCGCCCGCTCGGCAGTGCGGAAGTCGTCAGCGTGGACGACAAGCCACAGACAAAGGTGTGAGTCATGGCCTACTACCGGCGCCTCGGGTCGGTGCCGCACAAGCGGCACACCCAACACCGCACCCCGGACGGGGGCCTCTACTACGAAGAGCTGATGGGCGAGGAAGGCTTCTCCTCGGATTCCTCGCTCCTCTACCACCGGCACATCCCCTCCGCGATCGTGGGCGCCGAGGCGTGGGAGCTGCCGGACCAGGCGACCACCGCCAACCACCCGCTCAAGCCGCGGCACCTCAAGCTCCACGAGCTTTTCCCCGGCCAGGAGTGGAAGGCCGCCGACGCCGTCACCGGGCGCCGCCTGGTGCTCGGCAACGCCGACGTGCGCATCTCGTACGTCGCAGCCGGCGCGCCCAGCGAGCTGTACCGCAACGCCATAGGCGACGAGTGCGTCTACGTCGAGTCCGGCGAAGGTGTCGTCGAGACCGTCTTCGGCGCGCTGACTGTCGGCCAGGGCGACTACGTGATCCTGCCGCGCGCCACCACGCACCGCTGGGTGCCGACCGGCGATGCCCCGCTGCGCGCGTACTGCATCGAGGCCAACAGCCACATCGCGCCGGCCAAGCGCTACCTCTCCAAGTACGGCCAGCTCCTGGAGCACGCCCCGTTCTGCGAGCGCGACCTGCGCGGCCCGGACGAGGTGCTGACAGCCGAGGGCGAGGACGTCGACGTGCTGGTCAAGCACCGCGGCTCGCAGGGCGGCCCGGTCGGCACGCGCTACACGTACCCGAACCACCCCTTCGACGTGGTCGGCTGGGACGGGTGCCTGTACCCGTACGTCTTCAACATCGCCGACTTCGAACCCATCACCGGGCGCATCCACCAGCCGCCGCCCGCCCACCAGGTCTTCGAGGGTGCGAACTTCGTGATCTGCAACTTCGTGCCGCGCAAAGTGGACTATCACCCGCTGTCGATCCCGGTCCCGTACTACCACTCGAACGTGGACTCCGACGAGGTCATGTTCTACTGCGGAGGCAACTACGAGGCCCGCAAAGGCTCCGGCATCGGCCAGGGCTCGATCTCGCTGCACCCGGGCGGGCACGCGCACGGCCCGCAGCCCGGTGCGTACGAGCGCAGCATCGGTATCGACTTCTTCGACGAACTCGCGGTGATGGTCGACACGTTCCGCCCGCTCGAAATGGGCGAGGGCGGCCTCGCCGCGGAGGACTCCGGGTACGCCTGGACCTGGTCGGGACGGGGGCCGGCCCGATGAGCGCACCCGAGCCCGGGGTCATCCCGCCGCTGTTCGCCGGCCTCGTCGACGACGCGGCCGTCTTCCCGCCCGGCAACCTCCCGCTGCCCGAGGCCGTCGCGGCCCACCGGCGGCACCGCGCCGCCTGGTACGCCGACCTGGTCGGACCGTTCCTGGTCGGCAGCGGCAAGATCGCCGAACTGACGGAACTTGCCGACCCCGCCGACCCGCTGCGGGTGGCCGTGGTCGTCGCGGGCGGCGCGGAAGCCGTCGGCCCGGCGCTCACCGCCGTGCTGGCCGCCCCCGGCCTGGTGCTCGCCGGTGCGGAGACCGCCGGGGACACCGCCGCGGTCATCGCCGCGTACCACGAGTTCCTGCCCGAGGACCTCTCCGGCGCCGTCGAGGTCGCCTACGACGACGACCTCGAAGCCAACCTGGAACTCATCGCCGCCACCCGGCACCGCGCCAAGTTCCGCACCGGCGGCGTGGTCGCCGAGGCCTTCCCGAGCCCCGAGGCGCTCGGCCGCTTCCTGTGGCTGTGCGCTGCCCGCTCGCTGCCGTTCAAGCTCACCGCCGGGCTGCACAACGCGATGCACCACACCGACCCGGAGACCGGGTTCGTGCACCACGGCTTCCTCAACGTCGCCGAGGCCACCCTCGCGGCCCGCCGCCAGGGCCCGTACCTGTGGGAAGGCGGCCGCGAGATCGGCGAGTTCGCGGCGATCCTCGCGGACGAGTCCGGCCGGCTCGCGGACCGGATCGGCCGGGCCGCCGCCCCCGAGGCCCCGTACACCCGCGAGCTGTTCACCGGATTCGGCAGCTGCAGCATCGACGAACCCCTCGACGACCTCGTCGCCCTCGGCCTGGTCGCCCGCCCCGCCGCCCCCGCCCGTACCAAGGAGCAGCATCCGTGACCACCACCTGGCTCCCGGTCGCCGCCGACTCGCCCTTCGGCATCCGCAACCTGCCGTACGGCGTCTTCACCACCACCGAGGACCCCACCCCGCGCATCGGCGTGGCGATCGGCGACTTCGTGCTCGACGCGGGCGCCGTCGCGCAGGCCACCGGCTCCGACCACACCGGCCTGCTGGACGCCGCGAACCTCAACCCGCTCATGGCCGCGGGCCGCGCCGTGTGGACCACGGTCCGCGCCGAGATCACCGCCTGGCTCACCGACGAGGCCTACCGGCGCGACGTCGAGGCGAACCTGGTGCCCCGTCAGGACGCCGCCCTGCACCTGCCGTTCGAGGTCGGCGACTACGTCGACTTCTACGCATCCGAGCACCACGCGAGCAACCTCGGGCAGATCTTCCGCCCGGACAGCGAGCCGCTCACCCCCAACTGGAAGCACATGCCGATCGGCTACCACGGCCGCTCCGGCACCATCGTCGTCTCCGGCACCGAGATCGTCCGCCCCTCCGGGCAGCGCAAGGCCCCCGCCGACGCCGCCCCCGCGTACGGCCCGTGCCTGCGCCTGGACATCGAGGCCGAGGTCGGCTTCGTGGTCGGCAAGGGCAGTGAGCTGGGCAGCCCGGTCGCCCGCGCCGACTTCCGCGAGCACGTCTTCGGCGTCTGCCTGGTCAACGACTGGTCGGCCCGCGACATCCAGGCCTGGGAGTACGTGCCGCTCGGCCCGTTCCTCGGCAAGTCGTTCGCGACCTCCGTCTCGCCCTGGGTGGTCCCGCTCGACGCCCTCGCGCACGCCTGGGTCGAACCGCCCGCGCGCGACGTCGAGCCGCTGCCCTACCTCGACGACCGCGGCAGCACCCCGGATGGCCTCGACATCGCCATCGAGGTCGCCCTCAACGGCCACGTCGTCTCCCGGCCGCCGTTCCGCACCATGTACTGGACCGCCGCGCAGCAGCTCGCGCACATGACGGTCAACGGCGCCTCGCTGCGCACCGGCGACTTCTACGCCTCCGGCACGGTCAGCGGCCCGGAGCGCGAGGAGCGCGGCGCGTTCATCGAGCTCACCTGGAACGGCCGCGACCCGGTGAAGCTGCCGGACGGCTCGACCCGGTCCTACCTGGAGGACGGCGACGAGGTCGCCATCACCGCGACCGCCCCCGGCCCGGACGGCACGCGCATCGGCTTCGGCGAGGTCGCCGGCCGCATCACCCCCACCCGCGGCTGACCCGACCCGAGAGGATTCCCATGGACAAGGTGGTCGCCACGGCGGCCGGCGCGGTCGCGGACATATCCGACGGCGCGTCGATCGCGGTGGGCGGATTCGGACTCTGCGGCATCCCGTCCGTCCTCATCCAGGCGTTGTACGAACAGGGCGCGAGCGGCCTGTCGGTCGTCTCCAACAACTGCGGCGTCGACGGCCTCGGCCTCGGCGTGCTGCTCGGCGCGGGCCGCATCGCCCGCGCCACCGGCTCGTACGTCGGCGAGAACAAGGAGTTCGCCCGGCAGTACCTGGCCGGCGAGATCGAGCTCGAACTCACCCCGCAGGGCACGCTCGCCGAGCGCCTGCGGGCCGGCGGCTGCGGCATCCCCGCCTTCTACACCCCGGCCGGCGTCGGCACCCAGGTCGCCGAGGGCGGCCTGCCGTGGCGCTACGACGCGGACGGCGGCGTCGCGGTGGCCTCGCCGCCCAAGGAGGTGCGGGTCTTCGACGGCGTCGAGTACGTCCTCGAAGCGGGCATCACCACCGACTACGCGCTGATCCGCGCGGCCCGCGGCGACCGGCACGGCAACCTGGTCTTCGACCGCTCGGCCCGCAACTTCAACCCGCTCGCCGCGATGGCCGGCCGCATCACCATCGCCGAGGTCGAGGAGATCGTCCGCCCCGGCGAGCTGGACCCGGACGAGATCCACCTGCCCGGCGTGTTCGTGCAGCGGGTTGTCCCGCTGACCTGGGAGCAGGCCGCGGAGAAGCACATCGAGAAGCGCACCGTGCGCGCGGCGGAGGCGGGACGCTGATGGCCTGGACACGCGACGAGATGGCGGCCCGCGCGGCCGCCGAACTCACCGACGGCGCCTACGTGAACCTCGGGATCGGGCTGCCCACGCTGGTGCCCAACCACATCCCGCGCGGCGTCGAGGTGGTCATGCAGTCCGAGAACGGGCTGCTCGGCGTCGGCCCGTACCCGTACGTGTACGACGTCGACCCGGACCTGATCAACGCCGGCAAGGAGACCGTCACGCTCCTGCCGGGCGCCAGCTGCTTCGACTCGGCGCTGTCGTTCGGCATGATCCGCGGCGGGCACATCGACGCCGCGATCCTGGGCGCCATGCAGGTCTCCGCGTCCGGCGACCTCGCCAACTGGACCATCCCCGGCAAGATGATCAAGGGGATGGGCGGCGCCATGGACCTCGTGCACGGCGCCCGCCGGGTCATCGTGCTGATGGACCACGTCGCCAAGGACGGCAGCCACAAGATCGTCGAGACCTGCACGCTGCCGCTCACCGGCAAGGCCTGCGTGCAGCGCATCATCACCGACCTCGGCGTCCTGGACGTCACCGAGGACGGCCTGCGGCTGGTCGAACTCGCCCCGGGCGTCGAGGAGTCCGAGATGCGCGACAAGACCGGGCCGAAGATCCTCGACCCGCTCTGACCGCCCCCGCGCGCCGGACATGGCTCGGGCGAACCTGCCGCGGGGCGGGTCCGGCACCATCGGACCCGCCCCGCGGCGCATCCCGTCCCGTAGGCTCGCTGCCCATGGCCGACGGCATACCCGCCCACCTGGGCACCCTCGGGCGCGCCGAGCAACTGCTGTGGGACGCCTACCCGCACGGCGGCACGGTCGACGTGTCCGCACTGCCGGACCCCGAACGCACCCTGCGCGGCGCCGTCGTCGCCGCCCTGCTCCTCGGCGCCCGCGAACCCGACCCGGGCCGAGTGCCCGCGGTACGCCTCACCGGCGCCGCCGTCACCGGCCCGCTGGACGTCGGCGGCGGCAGCGTCGACTGCGAACTCGCCCTCACCGGATGCACCCTGACGGACACTCCGGTCTTCTCCGAGGCCACCCTCCGCAGCATCGCCCTGCGCGACTGCCGCCTGCCCGGCCTGCGCGCCGAACTCGCCCGCTTCGAAGGCGGCCTGCTGATCAACCGCAGCACCGTGGCCGGCCAGATCCGCCTCACCCGCTCGACCATCACCGGCGAAGTCCACCTGGACGGCTCCCAGGTGACCGGCGGCCCCGGCAAAGTCGCGCTGTTCGCGGGCGGACTCGTCGTGGAGAGCGCGTTCTTCGCCATGGGCGGCACGGTCTTCGACGGCGGCGTGCGCATCCCCGGCGCCCGCCTCGACGGCGGCGCGTTCCTGCAGGGGGCCGTCCTGCGCAATCCCGGCGGCGAGGCCCTGCACGCCGACAACCTCGCCACCCACATACTCGACTGCACCGGCCTGACCGCCGAGGGCATGCTCCGCCTGAAGAACATCACCATCTCCGGGGAACTCATCCTGGACGACGTGCACTTGTCCAACCCCGGCGCGGTCGCCGTGCACCTGGGCCGCGCCGAGGTCGGCTACCTCACCTTCCGCCCCGGCAGCCCTGTCGCCGGACGGGTCAACATCACCTACGGCCAATACGGCGTCATCCTCGACGACCCCGCATCCTGGCCTGCCGACCTGGGCCTGGACGGCACCGTCTACAACGCGGTGCAGATGGCCGCCCGCCCGCTCGCGGTGGTCGACCGGCTCGACTGGCTGAGCCGGGACTCCAGCGGCTACCGGCCCCAGCCGTACGAGCAACTCGCCGCCTACTACCGGACCATCGGCCACGACGACCTCGCCCGCCGCGTCCTCCTGGAAAAGGAACGCCGGCACCGCCGCACCCTCACCCCGCTGCGCCGAGCCCTCAGCTGCTTCCTCGACTGGACGGTCGGCTACGGCTACCACCCGGCCCGCGCCCTGCTGTGGCTGCTCACCCTCGCCGTGGTGGGCGCCGTGGTCTTCTCGCTGGACCGGCCCGCCCCCACCGGGAGTTCCGCGGGCACCTTCAACGCCGTCGTCTACACCCTCGACCTGCTGCTGCCGCTCAGCGTCTTCGACCAGCGCAGCCAATGGACGCCCATGGGCGCCTCGGCCTGGGTCGGCTACACGCTGCGCGCCGCGGGCTGGCTGCTCACCACCGCGGTGATCGCCGGCCTGACGCGCGTCCTCAACCGCCGCTGACCTTCCGGCGCCGGCCTTCCGGCGCTGACCTTGCGACCGCGTCAAGGCAGCGAGTCCAGGTCCAAGGCGTCGGGGACGTGGATGGACCCGAGGTTCTGGCGGCGCCACTCGCCCGGCGTCACCTGGTACTCGCTGCGGAAGCGCCGCCCGAAATGGGTCGGGTCGGTGAAGCCCCAGCGCCGCGCGATGTTGGCGACGGTACGGCCCGAGGCCGCCGGGTCGGCCAGCTCGGCGCGGGCCCGGCGCAGGCGTTCCGCGATGATCCACTGCCGCAGGCTGAAGTCCGCCTGGGCGCACACCTTGTAGAGGTACCGCACCGAGATGTTGTGCGCCGCCGCGATGCTCTCCGGGGACAGGCCCGGCTCGCCGAGATGCGCGCGCACGTACGCGCGGACCCGGGTCAGGAGCGTCTCGGCCAGCACGCGGCGGGCCTGCCGGCCGTCCGCCCGGCCTGCCGACACGAGCAGCGCGCGGGCCAGGTCGGTGGTGGCCGCGCCCACGTCCGGCGCGGACGGGTCCGCGGCCAGCACCTCGGCGTCCGCGGCGAGGCGGCGGACGTGGTCGATCATCAGGCCGTACAGCGGACTATGCGTCATCCCGGACATCGCGCGCTGCACGACCTCGACGGAAAGGCCGAGCTGGTCGATCGGGACGTGCAGGGTCTCGCAGCCGCCGTCGCCGGACCAGGAGAAGTCGTACGCACCGCTGATGTCGGCCAGGATCATTCCGCCCTGCGGCACCTGCTGTTCGGCGTGGTACTGGGCATGCCGGACCGTGGCGCGCGTCTGCACGGAGAGCGCGATGGACGGGCCGATGCCCTGGCGCGCCTGCTTGGGCGTGCGCAGCAGCCGGAACCCGGTGGCCTGGGCGCGCACCAGTCGGGTGTCGCCGAAGAACCACTGCTCCATGAGCATCCGGATGCCGCGCTCGGGTGCCTCGTGTATGACGTACGACGGGGCAGTGGCCTCGATCATGGCCGTGTGCACGGCGTCGACGCGCTCGCCGGCGGGCATCGCCGCCGTGTCGATGAGGACCGCCATCGTCCCAACCTCCCGAGTGACCGAGTGCACA
The DNA here is from genome assembly GCF_021502675.1 of Yinghuangia soli. GTDB lineage: Bacteria > Actinomycetota > Actinomycetes > Streptomycetales > Streptomycetaceae > Yinghuangia > Yinghuangia soli. The sequence continues at coordinate 636,602 of NZ_JAKFHA010000001.1, read as the reverse complement.
GTGAGCCGAGAATTGTGCGTGCACAGCCCAGTAGACCCCGAATCGCGATCCTAGAGTCGAAACTCGCCTGCAGGCACCGGGTGGCGGATCCGGTGCGCCCGCCAGGCGGGGCGCCCGGTCTGCGCCCGCAAGGATGCGTACGAAGCCTTCCCGCCGGAGCCGGACCGCCCCTGGGCCGGTTCCTCGCCCGGGAAAGGCTCCATACGCGCGTGTGGGCCGCGATTCGCCCCCGGGTCGCGGCCCGCATCCTTTCCACCCGGATGGCGTGATGCTTCCGGGTGGTACTCCGCCGAAGGCCGCCGGCCCGGTCGATGGCGGTCGACCGGGCCGGCGGCGTCCGTGGTGCCCGCGACACTCGTGCGGGTCCGTCAGGAGGCGGCGGCGCCACCCGAGTTGGGCTGCGTCAGGTCGTAGACGGTGACGCCGTCCACGGTCTGCGCGGTGAAGTTGGCCTGCACCCACGCGCTGATCTGCGACGAGACGTCGCTGCCGCCGTTGCTGCCCGGGCCGCCGGTGCCGGTGACCGCGAACGAGTACGTGCCGTTGCCGTCCGGGCCCATCCGGACCGGTCCGCCGCCCCGGCCTTCGCCGACGAAGTAGTGGATCTTCCCGTCCGCGACGTACTTCTTGAACTGCTCGAGCGAGGGCGCCGGGTCGCTGCCGTTGAACCCGCCAATGGCCATGACCGGCTTGCCGGTGGCCAGCTGGTAGCCGGCCGCGACGTTCGAGCCGACCCCGGCCGCCACCCACGTGTAGTCGGACGCGTCCTTCTTGAGCAGCGCGGTCAGCTCCTTGCCGGGCTTGCTGCCGTCCAGCAGGCCGCCCGCCTCGTTGTTCGGCATGCCGCGCGTGCCGTCGGGGCCGAAGGTGACCGCACCGCCGGGACCGCCGGGAGCGCCGCCCGGGACCGGCGAGCCGCCGTTCTGGCCCGGGGCCGGACCCCCGCCGCGGTTGCCGCCCGGACCGCCGGGTGCTCCGCCGTTCTGGCCCTGCCCGTCGGGCACCTGACCCGGCGGCAGCATCTGCATGCCCTGCGGGCTGCCGTACGGACCGGGCCCGAAGAGCTTCAGCCCGCCCGGCCCGCGGCCCGAGGCCGGCCCGGCGCCCGGGATCGCGCCCGTGTGCGGCGTGTTCATGGTCTCCACCGCATAGGCCGCGGGGCCGGCGAGGATCGCGGTCAGCGTCAGACCGGCCGCAGTGCCCGCCACGAGGCGTGCGGAGAACCGGGTGGTGGCCAGGATCGCGGCCGCGGCGAGGACGCCGGAGACCACGACCACCCAGCGCAGCCACGGGTTCCAGTCGGGCGTGCGGTCGAGCAGCACGTACGCCCAGTACGCCGACCCCGCCACCGTCGCGGCCAGCACCAGCGCGGCCTTCCAGGACTTCCGCTTCTCCCACAGCAGCACGCCGCCCATGCCGACCAGCGCACCGACCGCCGGGGCCAGCGCCACGCTGTAGTACTCGTGGAAGATGCCCTTCATGAAGCTGAACACCAGGGCCGTGCCGATCAGCCAGCCGCCCCACAGCACGAACGCGGCACGCTGACCGTCCGACATCTTCCGGCGCCGGGTGACCCACAGGCCGGCGAGCAGCAGCGCGAGTGCGGCGGGCATGAGCCACGAGATCTGGCCGCCGTTCGACGGATCGAAGAGCCGGTCCCAGCCGGTCTCGCCCCACCCGCCGCCGCGCATGGTCGGCATCTCCATACCGGACGGCATGTACCCGGCGGTCCGTGCGCCGCCGCCCCCGACGCTGCCCGTCTCGTCGCCGTTGAGGCGGCCCAGGCCGTTGTAGCCGAGGGTGAGTTCGAGGATCGAGTTGTTCTGCGAACCGCCGATGTACGGGCGCGACGACGCCGGCCACAGCTCCACGGTCAGGATCCACCAGCCCGCCGACACGACCACCGCGGCACCTGCAGCGAGCAGCTGCCAGATGCGCCGCCACCAGCCGGTCGGTGCGAACAGCAGGTACGTCAGCGCGAACGCGGGCAGCACCAGGAAGGCCTGGAGCTGCTTCGCGAGGAACCCGAAGCCGAGGAACACCCCGGCCCAGACGAGCCACTTCGTGGACGCGGTCTCCTGCGCCCGCAGCACCGCGTAAGCGGCCGCCACCATGAGCAGCACCAGCAGCGCGTCCGGGTTGTTGAACCGGAACATCAGCGCCGCCACCGGAGTGAGCGCCATGACGGCACCCGCCACCAGGCCGGCCGCCGGGCTGAACCGGCGCCGCACGGTCAGGTAGAGCAGGCCGACCGCGGCCACGCCCTCCAGCGCCTGCGGGACCAGCATGCTCCAGGAGTTCATGCCGAACATGCGGGCGGACAGCCCCATGACCCACAGCGAGGCGGGCGGCTTGTCGACGGTGATGAAGTTCGCCGCGTCCGAGGAGCCGAAGAACCAGGCCTTCCAACTCTCGCTGCCGGCCTGGACGGCGGCCGCGTAGAAGGTGTTCGCCCAGCCGGACTCGCCGAGGCTGTAGATGTACAGGAAGCCGGTCGCGGCGAGCAGCGCCAGCAGCGCCGGGCGCACCCAGCGCTGGTCCGCCTCCCGGCCGCGCACCAGGCGCAGCGCCCAGGCCTTGATGATCTGCGGCTCGGACCGGCCGGGCACGGCGGCGGCTTGCTCGGGATGGATCGTGGTCATCGGGTGGCCTCGGAAGTGGTGTCGGGGACAGGGGAGTCGGAGCCGGGAGCAGGGGAAGCGGAGTCGGAGCCTTGGTCGGTCGCTGCGTCCGCATCCGCGTCGGATGCGGATCGCGTGCCGCGGAACACCCACACCCGCAGGAGCAGGAACCGCACGAGCGTGGCCAGCGCGTTCGCCGCGACCAGCGCGGTCAGTTCGACGGCGCGCGAGGCCCCGGGGGCGGCCACGTGCAGCGCGCCGAGCGCGAGACTGGTGACCGCGAGGCCGAGCACGAACGCCAGGCCGCCCTGGGCCTGGTGCCGCAGCGCACCCGAGCGCCCGCGTACCCCGAAGGTGAAGCGGCGGTTGGCCGCGGTGTTGCCGACCGCGGTGACCAGCAGCGCCAGCGCGTTCGCGAGCAGCGCGGGCATCGCGGTGCGCAGCAGTGCGTACAGCCCGACGAAGGCCAGCGTGCTGAGCACCCCGACCAGCGCGAACCGCGGAATCTGGCGGCGCATCCCGGTGGGCAGCCGGGCGTCGCGCGTACGCTCCGACATCGGCGCCCGGAAGGTGCCCGCGGTGATCCGCCGCGCGACCCGGGCCATGCCGCGCAGGTCGTCCACCGCGGTGCGCAGCACGTCGACGCGGCTGTCCGGGTCGTCCACCCAGTCCACCGGCACCTCGTGGATGCGCAGCCCGGACCGCTGCGCGAGCAGCAGGAGTTCGGTGTCGAAGAACCACGCCTCGTCCTCGACATGCGGCAGCAGCGCCTGCGCGACCTCGGTACGGGCCGCCTTGAAGCCGCACTGCGCATCGGAGAACCGCGCGGCCAGCGTGGCGCGGAGCAGCAGGTTGTAGGACCGGGACACGAACTCCCGCTTGGGACCGCGCACCACGGCCGACCCGCGGGACAGCCGCGAGCCGATCGCCACATCGCTGTGCCCGCTCAGCAGCGGGGCGACCAGCGGCAGGAACGCGTCGAGATCGGTGGACAGGTCGACGTCCATGTACGCGACGACATCCGCGTCGCTGGCCGCCCACACCTTCCGCAGCGCCCGGCCGCGTCCCTTGAGGTCCAGGTGCACGGCCCGCACATGCGGGAGTTCGTCGGCAAGGTAGGAGGCCACGTGCCAGGTGCCGTCCGTGCTCGCGTTGTCCGCGACGGTGATCCGGAAGGCGTAGGGGAATTCCGCGATGAGGTAGCCGTGCAGCCGCCGGACGCTCTGCTCCAGCACGTGCTGCTCGTTGTAGACCGGCACCACCACATCCACCAGCCGCTGCCGGCGGCCGTTCGGATGCGCTGGTACGCCGGGACGGGGAGAGCTCGGCGGCGTGCTCGGCGGCTCAGGCGCGTCGGCACTGGTGTCGAGTGCGGTCGAGTGGGTCATGCAGCAAAGTTCGGGCCGCGTACTGGGAGCCTTCTGAGCCGATCCTTAACACCGCATGAGAAAGCACGGCCACTTTCCCGACCCGCAGGGCGAAAGCCCCGATAAGCCCCCCTCGAGCACGTCGGCGCTGTTGCGCAGCCGAGCGGCGGCCGCCGCGAAACGTCAGAACGCGATGCCGGCCTTGAGGCAGGCCCTGCGGTACTCGAGGCCGACAGCCCGGAACTCCTCCAGCACCGCACGGCTCGGCAGCTCCGTGCGCCAAATGCCGTCCCGTGGGATCTCCCGCGGACGGGGCTTGGCCCAGTACCAGGCCATCCGGGCGCCTTCCTGCTGCTCGGGGGTGCCGGTACGGACGTAGCCAATCAGCGCGTCGTGCACGGTCCGGTATCCGAGGGCCGCCACCAGAGGGTCGACGAGGCGGCGGACGCCGTCGGGACAGGTGTCGTGGACCGCCGCGAGCAGGAGCAGGTCCGCGTGCTCGCGTACGCCGTCCAGGTCGGCGAGCAGCACATCGGCCAGGAAGGTGCGTTTCACGTTGCAGCGGACGAGCGGGTGCTCGGGTTCGAAGCCGGGCGGCTCGGGCGGGTACGTCCAGTTGGGGGCGAAGAGCGCGAGGACCTCGTCGAGCAGTTCGCCGGAACGCATCCAGCGGCCGGGGGCAGTCGCATCAACCGACATGGCGTGGGTCCTCCCGGGCAAGGCCTTCAGCCCGCTCATCGACAAGGCAACTGCATTATGCAGGCGGGCATTTACCCTGCCCTGGCGGGCGAACATCCGGCAACCGGGCTGTAACACGTCCGGTGACGGGGCGTCAACGGGGAGTGCCGTGTGGATCGTGGGGGCTTGGTTTCCTAGGGTGGCGGGGACGTCGAGGGGAGCGTGCTCCATGACACCTCGTACGACTTCGGTGCCTATGCCGATGACGGGGGCGCCGGCCGGCCCCAGCGGGCCTGCCGGGGCGGTCGCGGCGGCCGGGGCGGTTGCGGTGGGCAAGCCGCGTACGCCCACGCCGCGGCGGTTGCGGCTTTTCGCGGTGCTGCTGGTGCCGCTGGCCGCGCTGCTGGCCGCGGCGACCTGGATCCGGGTGGACCAGGCGGGCCGGGAGGCCGATGTGCTGCGGGACCGGCGGCTGCCGGCGGTCGTCGCGCTGGAACAAGTGGCCGCGGCGCTGACCGAGGCGGACCGGGCCGCCGGGCGCGAACTGGTTTCCGGGGCTTTCCCGTTGACCGGTCCGGGCACCGACTACCAGGACGCTGTCAAGACGGCGGGCCAGGCCCTTGCCGATGCCCGCGACAACCTCGGCCCGGGCTCCGCGGCGCGGTTGAGGGCCGTGGACGGGCTCATCGTCGAGTACACCGGGCTGGTCGGCGTCGCCCAGTCCGGCCGCGAAGGGCCTTTGGCGGTCGCGGGGATCGTATACGCGTCCGACCTGCTGCACGCGCCCGATGCCGGAATCCTGGTGCGGCTGGCGGAGTTGCGCGACGCCGAGCTGGCCGAGATGCACAAGACCCGGGACGGCTACTGGACTTCGCAGGCCGCGATCCTGCCGTTCGCGGCGTGTGCGGTGGGGGCCTTCGTGCTGCTCTTGTGGGCGTCCCTGTATATACGCCGCCGATTCCGGCGGCACTTGAACATCCCGCTCCTCGTCGCGCTGGCCGCGGTTCTCGTGTTGTCGGGCTGGAACGGCGCGAACGCCGCCCGTACCGCGGAACGCATGGACTCCGGCGCGGGCGGCGGCACCACCCGGGTCACGGAGCTGTGGCAGGCCCGTACCGCGGTCCAACGCGTCGTGGGCGCCGAGACGTTGGCACTGGCGACCCGGGGCGTGGGGGCCGACCATCGCGCCGCGGCCGACGCCGCACTCGCGCGCATCGCCGGTCCCGCGGTCCCGGACCCCGAGACCCGCCGCGACGCCACGGCCATGGCCGCCGTCGTCGCTGAACTGCGGGCCCGCGGCTACGGACCCGAACCCGGACCGGGCGCCGACCTGACCCCCAGAGACCCCGAGACGGTACGCCGCCTCGCGGGCGGCGCACCCGACTCCCTGGCCGGCCTGGCCGCGCACGCCGACGAGGAACTCGGCAGCTCGGCCGCCACCGCCCGCCGCACCGCCGACCGGGACCTCGGCCAGGCCGCCGCGGACCAAGGCCTGGCGGTGGGCGGCCCGGTGCTGTGCGCGGTCGTCCTGGGCGCCGGGCTGTGGGGGCTGTGGCGCAGGTACGACGAGTACCGGACTGGAGGTTGACCGTGGGCCCGGCAGCTGACCGCCCCCATACCCGTACGCGTCCCCGTATCGGTACGCGTCGCCGTATCCGTGCGCGTCCCTTCATGCGTACGTGTCCGCGCCCCCGCGCCCGTGTGCGCCCAGGTGCCCGGCGCCGGCTCGCGCTCGCCGGTGCCGCGCTCCTCCTGCTCGCCACCACCGCCACGACGGCCGCCTGCACCCCGGACGGCGGCGGCCGTTCCGTCACCGTGCTCGGGACGTGGACGGGCGCCGAGGCGGCCGCTTTCGAGGACGTAGTGGCGCCCTTCGAACGCCGTACCGGCATCGACGTCCGCTACGAAGGCACCCGCGACGTCGACGCCGTCCTCGCCGCCCGCGTCGAGGACGGCACACCGCCCGACCTGGCCGCCCTCTCGTCCCCGGGCGACCTGATCCGCTACGCCCGCAACGGCCGGCTGGTGGCCCTCGACGGCATCCCCGGCCTCGCCGAGAGCGACAAGGCGTACGCCGCCGACTGGGTCACCTTGGGGCGCGTCGACGACGTCCGCGTCGCCGTGGTCGTCAAGGCGGCCCTCAAGAGCCTGGTCTGGTACGACCCCAAGACGCTGGCCGCGCACAACCTGCGGCCGCCCCGGACGTGGCAGGAACTCACCGCTAGCGCAGCCAAGTTGGCCGAGCAGGGCGTGGCCCCGTGGTGCCTCGGCCTGGCGTCGAGCTCGGCGTCCGGCTGGCCGGGTACGGACTGGATCGAGGACATCGTCCTGGCGCGCTCCGGCCCTGAGGTCTACGACCGCTGGACGGACGGCAGGCTCCCGTGGACCGCACCGGAGATCCGCGCCGCGTGGCAGACGTGGGGCGAACTCCTCGGGATCGGGCGTGCGGGCGGGGGAGACGGGCCCGGGACGGGTGCAGGCGCCGGAGCAGGTTCGGGAGCGGGCACGGGTTCGGGCACCGGTTCAGGGAACGCCGCCATGTCCGCGCTCCTCACCCGCTACGACCAGGCCGGCGCCGGGCTGGTCGCCGACCCTCCCCGCTGCGGCCTCGAACACCAGGCGTCCTTCGCGGCCGCCTGGTACGAAGGCGCCCCTAACAAGCCGCTGCCGGGCGTGGACTTCTCGTTCGCGCCCTTCCCGGTCTTCACCGACTCCCAGGGTGCCGCGCGCCCCGGGCCCGAGGTCCGCGAGGTCGCGGGCGACGTCATGGCGATGTTCGACGACACCGACGAGGCACGGGAGTTGATCGCCTACCTGGCCGGCACCGAGGCCCAGACCCTGTGGGTCCGCGAAGGCGCGATGAGCCCGAACCGCGGGGTCCCGGTCGACGCGTACCCGTCCCACCCGGTCGCCCAGGCCCTCGGCCGCGCGCTCGCCGAAGCCGAGGCCATCCGCTTCGACGCCTCCGACCGCATGCCCGCCCCGATGCGCGGCGCGTTCCACCGCGCGGTCCTGGCGTACATCGCGGACCCGTCCGACCTGGACGCGATCCTCGCCGACCTCGACCAGGCCCGCATCGCCGCCTATCCGTGAGTGCCGCTTGCCCGTGAGTGCCGCTTGCCCGTGAGTGCCGCGTGCGCCGCGCGGCGCGTCGAGGTGGTTCCGGCAGACCCAGGTTCCGGCCGACCCAGGTCCGGGCGGGCACTGGGTGGACCGCCGAGACCGGCGCAAGATCGTGGATGTCCCGAGGAGACGGGACCGCGGACCGGCCGCAAAGGCCTCCGCGACCACGACGCACCGAGGAGCATCCCGCCATGGGAACCACGAACAACCAGCCCCTGCTCGGCCGTACCGCCGTCGTCACCGGCGCGTCGAGCGGCATCGGCGAAGCCACCGCGAAGCAGCTCGCCGCGCAGGGCGCCCGCGTCGCCCTGCTGGCCCGGCGCGCGGACCGGCTCGCCGCGACGGCCGCCGCGATCGAGGAAGCCGGCGGCACGGCGCTCGCCGTCGCAGTCGACGTCACCGACGATGCGTCGGTACGGGCGGCCGTGGCCAAGGTCGAAGCCGCGTACGGCGCGGCCGACCTGATCGTCAACAACGCGGGCGTGATGCTGCCCGCACCCGTCACCGAGCGCCGGTTCGGGGACTGGCAGCGGCAGATCGACCTGAACGTCACCGGCGTGCTGCGCATCATCGACAGGTTCCTGCCCGGGCTGGAGAAGGCCGCCGCGGACGGCCGGACCGCCGACCTGATCACCATCTCGTCGGTGGCCGCGGACGAGAAGTTCCCCAACTTCGCGGTGTACTGCGCGACCAAGGCCGCGGTCAGCCACCTGTCCGCCAACATGCGGCTCGAACTCGGCGGCCAGGGCATCCGCGTCGCGGCGATCCACCCCGGCATCGTGCTCAGCGAACTGCAGGAGCACGTCCAGGACCCGGGCGCGACGGCCTGGCTGGAGGAGACGATCGCGTCCATCGAGGTCCTGGTCGCGGACGATATCGCCGAGATCGTCGCCTTCGGCGCGGGCCGTCCGCGGCACGTGAACCTCTCGGAGATCACCGTGTACCCCACCGCCCAGGTCTGACCTGCGGACGTGGTGGCACAGTGGGGTGATGACCAGCCCCGAAGCCACCCCGGCCGACCCCTCGCAGCAGCGCCGCGAAGCCCTGCGCGACTTCCTCCGGGACCGGCGGGGGCGGCTCACGCCCGAGGACGTGGGCATGCCCCCCGCCGGCCGGCGGCGTACCCCGGGGCTGCGGCGCGAGGAAGTCGCGGTGCTGGCGGGGGTCGGGGTGTCCTGGTACACGTGGCTGGAGCAGGGGCGGGACATCACGGTCTCGACCGAGGTGCTCGACGCCATCGCGAGCGCGCTGCGGCTGGACGGGCCGGAGCGTACCCATCTGTATCTGCTCGCCGGCCTCAACCCGCCGCCCGCCGGCAGCGCGTCTCCGGCGGAAGTCACACCTGAGATCAGGCAGTTGCTGGACGCGTGGGCCCCGCGTCCCGCCGTGCTCCGCGACCGTTCGTGGAACGTCTTGGCCTACAACGACGCCGCGCGCACGGTCTTCGGCTTCGACGGCACGGCACGCAACTGCCTTGTCACGTACTTCACCAATCCGCGGTACCTCGCCATGCAGGACGTGTGGGCGGCCGGCGCCCCGGCGGTGGTGGCGGCGTACCGCGCCGACGCAGGGCACGCGCCCGGCGACCCGTCCTTCGCCCGTGTAGTGGACGAACTCAGCGCCGCGAGCCCGGCATTCGCCGACCTCTGGGCCTCGCACGACGTCGGCGCCCCGGCCCAGGCCGTGAACGCGCTGCGGCACCCGGAGGCCGGCGAGCTGTTCTTCGACGCGACGACCCTGACCGTCGCCGACCACCCGTACTGGCACGTGGTGCTCTACAACCCGCGGCCCGGCACCGAGACCGAGGCCCGGCTCGCAGGGCTCCGCCACCTGCGGCTCGCTGCGCCTGCCTGAGGCGCCACCTACGGCGTGCTGCGTGAGGCGGCTGCCTGCGGCCGGCCGCCCCGGCCTGAGGCTCATCCTGGTGGTGCCACACCCACGATAGACGCGCACTGTATGGCCGCGGCCCGCCGCCGCACGCTTGATCCATGACGCACACCACCTCCCGCTTCGGCGGCAAGATCGTCCTCGTCACCGGCGGCACCAGCGGCATGGGCCTGGCCACCGCCGCCCGGCTCCTCGACGAGGGCGCCCACGTGATCATCACCGGCCGCGACAAGGCCCGCCTGGACCGCACCGTCGAGGAACTGTCCGTTACCTATCCGGCCGACCGCATCCTCGGCATCCCCGCCGACGCCACCGACTCCACCGCCCTGGCCGCGCTCTTCACCGCCATCCGCACCCGCCACGGCCGGCTGGACGCCGTCTTCGCCAACGCGGGCATCGGTGCCTTCCAGTCCATCGGCGACGTCACCGAGGCCGAGTTCGCCCGCGTCGTGGACGGCAACCTCAAGGCCACGTTCTTCACCGTCCAGCAAGCCCTCCCGCTGCTCGCCGACGGGGGAGCAGTCCTGCTCAACGCCTCCTTCGCGGTCCACCACGGCGTCCCCGGCACCGCGCTCTACACCGCCACCAAGGCCGCCGTGCTGTCCATGGCCCCGGCCCTCGCCGCCGAACTCGCCCCGCGCCGCATCCGCGTCAACTCGATCAGCCCGGGCTACACCGACACCCCGGCGTACCGGGCCGAAGCCTCCGAGGACGCCCAGGCTGGGGTGGGCGCGGTGGTCGCCGCAGGCCGCGTCGGCACTCCGTCCGACATCGCCGCCGCGGTCGCCTTCCTGCTCTCCGACGACGCGTCGTACATCAACGGCCAGGACATAGCCGTCGACGGCGGCCTGACCACGGCCACCCCGGCGCAGCTCCTGTGAGCCGCCTGCTCACGCCGCCGGTGCGTCCCGGGGCTCCAGGATGACCACAGCGGTCTCGCCCGGCCGGCGCGTGGCGTACCCGTCGAGGTTCTTGTCGACCTCCTGCCACCGCGCCCAAAGCCGCTCGCGCTCCTCGCCGACCGCGGCACGGCCGCGGACCAGCCGGCGGCCGTCCGGGACGACGACCACCACGTCCGGCTCCGCCTGGAGGTTGAGCCACCACGCCGGCTCTGCGGCACCCCAGCCGTTCATCGCCAGGGTGACCAGGTCGGGGCCGTCCTCCAGGTAGCCGAGGATCACACTCCGCGGCTGCCCCGACCGGCGGCCGGTCGTCGTGAGCTGCATCGTCCCCCAGCTCTTCTTCCCGGGGCGCCACAACCCGACCCGGCCGCGGAAGATCCGGTAGGCGGCCCGATGCCCCTTCCAGAACATCCGAATGAACCAACGCGGCGGCAAACGCGGCGACTTCGCACTCTCGGGCTCCTGCGTCATGCGCACAAGCATGCCCGTCGGACAGGTGGCGCCGCGCGGAGACGGTCGACGTCGATGTCTTCCGGATTGCCCAGGACCTCGCCGACAAACGGCTCGGTGTTCAGCGCGGAGGCAGGCCAGCCCCCGGGGAGGCAGTTTCCGTGACTGTCGCGGCTCGCGGCTGCACTGGAGTGGCTTCGAGCGGCGCGAGATGTCAGGTGCGATGGCTTTCCCCAAGCCTCGCCGCCCCGTGATCCGCGATGATGTGACGACCCATCAAGGCATGGACTATTACGGGATGTTCGGGGGGAGCATGGCAGCTCAGGAACCACTCGCGGAGTTCGCACGGGAGCTTCGGCGTCTCCGTGCCGACGCTGCCGATCTGCCGACAGGTGAACTTGCCCGCCGCGCCGGCGTGGATCAGGTGATCGTCACTGCTGCCCTCACCGGGGCACTCCTGCCTCCGTGGCCGGTCGTACTCGCGCTGGTGGAGGCGTGCGGCGGGACTGCGGCGGGTTGGGAAGACGCGTGGCGCTCCGCGGCGCAGGCGCAGGTAGCCGGCGCCGAGACCGTGGTGCGCCCAGTCGATGCAGATGACGCACAAGGCGTTGCGTCGTCCCCCGCATCCGCGCCGCCGCCCACCGACCACCGGCAGGGACCACCTCCGCGCCCGACCGCGCTTCCACGCGTCGGCGGGCGCGTCGACGTGTCGGACTGGCGGGCCGTGGCGGACCGTGCCGCGCTGCGGCCTCTGACGCAGGACGACCCGCGCACGGTCGGCGGATACGTGCTGCGGGCTCGCCTGGGTGCTGGCGGGATGGGCCGCGTCTACTTGTCCACGACTCCGGGCGGACGTCCTGTCGCGCTGAAGGTCATACGCGACGAGTTCGCCGAGGACCCCGAGTTCCGTCGCCGTTTCCGACAGGAAGTCGACGCAGCGCAACGTGTTCACGGCGCCTACACCGCACCGGTTTTGGACGCTGATCCGGAGGGACCGCGTCCTTGGCTGGCCACCACGTACGTCGCCGGCCCGTCCCTGAACGAAGCGGTCCACCGACACGGGGCGCTTCCGGCGGACACCGTGCTGGTGCTCACCGCGGGCATTGCCGAAGCACTGCAGTCCATCCACAAGGCCGGGGTTGTCCATCGTGACCTGAAACCGTCGAACGTACTCCTTGCCGCCGACGGCCCGCGCGTCATCGACTTCGGCATCGCCCGAGCCGCCGCGGCCACCTCCCTGACCGGGTCCAACGTCGTCATCGGGACGCCCGCGTACATGGCCCCCGAACAGGCGCTGGGCCGCACCGCAGGGCCCGCGACCGACGTCTTCGCGCTCGGTGCCCTGGCGGTGTACGCGGCGACGGGAACAGGCCCATTCGGCGACGGCAGCGACACGTCCATCCTGTACCGCGTGGTACACGAGGAGCCCGATCTCGCAGCCGTACCCGAACCGCTGCGCCAGGTCATCGTGCAACTGCTGGCCAAGGAACCGGGGGAGCGGCCCGACCCGGAACATGTGATCGAGCTTTGCCGGAACGCCTCGGCGGACTCCCGACTGAGCATCGCCGAAGGCTGGCTTCCCGACACCCTCACTGCGGAGATCGACAATCGCAAGAACGAGCGCATGCCCCCCGTTCCATCGGACCCGCGCAAGCGCCGGCGCCTGGCCCTTGCAGGGGCCTTCACGACCCTGGCTCTCCTTGCCGTCGGAGGCGTCACCTACGGACTGGCGAAGGACGGCGGCAAGGGGAACGGCGGTGCGGCCCAGGGCACTGGCGGACCCCTCTCGGCGAGCGTGGGCCCGACGCACCTGGGGCTGCCTACCTCCTCGCCGTCACCATCCGCCTCGGCCGCGACCGCCGCTCCCCAGACCTCGCGGCCCGCACCCCCCGCTCCCCAGCCGATCGTCTACGACCGCATCGACCTGCCCGAAGGCCGGGGGCTCGATCTTTCCGACGACCCACTACGGCCGAAGACCGACAGGTTCGCCGATATCGTCTACAAGCCCGAGTCGTACAGACCGGACGCGGACGGATTCGTCAACCTCGAAACAGGTTGGGACAGCTACCTCGTGCTGCTGGACGGCAACACACCTGGCTCACTGGACGAGTGCAGAACCAACACCCAGGAGGCCTCCTCGATTCCCCGGGCCCGACTGGTCAAGAACGCTCAGGTATGCATGATCACGAAGCCCGGGCACATCGGGCTGATCGAAATCCTCGGCTACGCACCAGCGGACTCGCCCAGTCAGTACGTGTCCATCAAACTCACCGTCTGGCTGAACGCCCAACCGCTCACCACTCCCCGCCCCTGACCTGCAGGCCGCGTGGCTGCTGACGCCTCGGCTGATGGCATGTGGCTTGTGCTCGACGGAGGGCGAGGGGCGCTTCGAGCCTGGTGAGATGGCATCCGGACACTGGGCAAGACGCAGACCTTGCCCGGCTGCTCAAGCCCGGGACACGGACTGCGGGAAGTCGAACACGCCGTCCGGGTCGTACTTCTGCGCCACGCACTTCAGCCGGGGCAGGTTGGCGCCGTAGTACGCGTGTCCCCAGTCGGGCAGCGAATCGTCGATGTAGTTCACGTACGCGCCGCGGGCGCCGAGCGCGGCCAGGCCGTCGCGGACGGCGTCCACCGAGGCCTTCGCCTGAGGGGCTCCGGAAGCGGAAGTGGACGCGAATATCTGGGCGCTGGCGAGGGACGAGCGGTGCGGATAGGCGGTGGCGTCCGGCGCGAGATCGGCGACCGCGCCGCCGAGCGAGTCCAGTAGCAGGTCGACGCCGGACCGGTCCCGCATCAGCTCGACCACGGCCGCGGCGTCCAACGGGTCCGGCCCGAGGACGCGGGATACGGCGACGAACGAGTCGCGCGGCAACCGCCCGCCCTCCCACGTCGGATGGCACTGCGCGATGGTGTCCCGCGCGCAGCCGCCCATCCACTTCATGGCGTCCAAGGCACCCAGGACCTGGACCGTGGACGTCGGCTTGGCCCCGGCGGCGGCGATGAGCCGGTCCAGCAGCGGGCCCGCACCGCCGGGCTCGCCGGCCCAGCAGCCCACCACCCGGCAACCCGGCGTACTGCCGCCGGATATCTGGCAGCTCGCCCAGAGTTCGCGCGGCGCCGCGGGGAACCACTCCTGCCACGCCCCGAGCACCGACACCGCCGAACCGGCCGGGAACGCCAGCGAGAACACCGTCAGATCCGACGCAGCCGCGGTGCGGAACTCGAACTCCGTGACGACAGCGGTGTTTCCGCCTCCGCCGCCGCGCAAAGCCCAGTACAGATCCGGCTCGCAGTCCGGCGTGGCCGACACCGCCCGGGAATCGGCGGTCACCACGCGGGCTGCGGCCATCCGGTCGCAGGTCAGTCCGTACGCGCGGGCGAGGACGCCGATCCCGCCGCCGAGGGTGAGCCCGCCGATGCCCACGGTCGGGCAGGTGCCGCCGGGCAGGATCCGGCCGGCCCGGGCGAGCCCGGCGTACACCTCGATCAGCCGGGCCCCGGCGCCGACCCGCGCGGTGCCGTCCGGCAGCACCTCGACGCCCGCCATCTCCCGCAGGTCGATCACCAGACCGGCGTCCGGGACGCTGTAGCCGAGGTAGCTGTGCCCGCCGCTGCGTGCCGCGATGAGCAGGCCGTGCGCACGGACCACCGCCAGACAGGCCTGGACCTCGTACGCGGAGGCGCTGCGCGCGATCGCGGCCGGCTTTTGGTCGTCGTACAGCTCGTTGAAGCCGAGGCGTTCGACCGGGTAATCCGGATCCCCGGGAAGCACCAGGCGCGCACCGAGCAGCCGCCGCAGCACCCGCCAATCCGGCGGCATCTTCGCACCACCGGCCATACGGGTCGGCCAGGCATTCATCCCACGCCTGCCGGCCGTCGTGGCCCCTTGGGCCCCCGATATACCCGCAAGAGCAGCCCAGCCGACAGCGGCCGATGCACCCAGAAAGGCCCTGCGATGAATCGGCATGCGCACATCTCCGTCACGATGGCCACCGCCCACTCGTCCGCCCCGGGGCGCCTCCGTCGAACGCTAAGCACCGGAAGCCACCGCCGCGCGCCGGACTGCGCCGTCCGGGGGAGTCCGACCTCGGCAACCCACGGCGCACCGACGCTCACGAACGCAGGCAGTGGCGTACGTACTCGGGGTGCCGCTCGCCGACTTCGATGGTGTTCTCGTCGAGGGCATTGGCAATATCGAAGCGACCGCTAGGGAACGCGAACTCGACGGCGACGGTCCCGGCGGCGACATCCCGGACATCCGACGGCTGCCACACCAGCAGTGCGGCTTCCTGGAGCTCCTGACCGACGAAGGGCTCCAGGCGTTCATGTCTGTCCGACCATGCGGGAGTCGACTCGAACCACTCCCACCCGGAAATCTCGGCGCCGATGTCGACGGTATTCCAGCCGATCGACAGCTCGTCGAACTTGGTGTGGCAGATCTCCACCCGCACACCTTCGAAATCGAGGACCACAGGGCAGTCCGCGTACCAGTCGCCGTCCTCCACGAACCGCACCACTGCGAAACCGCTCAACCGCCGCCCGGCCAGCGCCGCCAGCCGCGTGCCGTGCTCCGCCCGAACGGCTTCGAGCCCCACCAGAAACATCGGCTCGAAGCCGGAGATACCCATGAACACGCCGGGACCGCCTTCGCATCGGAGAGCGCCGGCCCCAGACTCACGTGATTCCCGTCCGAGCGCACCCCGATTACACCGCGAAGGCCGACTCGGAGGCCTGCCGCGCCCCTGGACCGCGACGCCTACCGCTCACGCATCCCCCGTCGAGGGTTTACTTGGTAGCGGCGCGGATTTCGTCCAAGGCGGTGCGGTAGGGCATATGTTCACGTGCTTCGCCCAGTGCGGCGTGTTCGGCGCAAAACCACTCCGCGCCTACGCCGCTGCCTTCGACTCCCGGCTCGCTGTGATAGTCGGCGAAGTACACGTACGTGAAGTGGTCGATC
Organism: Yinghuangia soli; assembly: GCF_021502675.1. Lineage (GTDB taxonomy): Bacteria > Actinomycetota > Actinomycetes > Streptomycetales > Streptomycetaceae > Yinghuangia > Yinghuangia soli. The sequence continues at coordinate 620,614 of NZ_JAKFHA010000001.1, read as the reverse complement.
GGGCGGTCGCCTTCGACGTCGCGCAATGTCTTATGGCAGACGAAACACCAGGGGGGCATCATGCGGTGGTTCTCCTTCGGGTTCGGGGAGGGCTGACGGTCCTGACGGACTGTCGCGAAATCGGGTCTTGTGTCGATTGCGTCCGCAGAGCTTTGAAGGTGGTCGGTGCGAGTCCGGCAACGCCCTACTGCGCCAGTTGCGTCAGATCGTCGACGCTGGGGGCGGTACGCGCGGAACCAAGGGGGATGCGGCCGGTGCGTGGCTCCTCCGGCATGTCGGTCCAGGCGCGCAAGGCTTCGAGGGCGGTCAGCCCTTCGGCCTTGCTGCGGCGGAGGCGGGCGGACCAGGCGACAGCCGTGTTCCATCCGTCGTCTCCGGCGGCATCCGCGGGGACGAAGCCCGCTGCCTCTTCCGTGATCGACACCCACAGGTAGCCCAGGGTCTGCCCGTCGGCCACCGCCGGCGCGTACCGGATCGCGGTGTCGCACGCGAATGCGTACGCGTCCGGTGCCCATAGCGTCCGGAACCGGGGGGTTTCGGAGAGCGGTCCACGCGGGCCCGGTCTCTCGGCCCGGTCGTCTGCACTGGGCGGCACGCCTTCTCCGTTCGTCGCTCAACCGGAACTTCCCGTCACCTTGGTGGAGTTCTCCCGGTGGAGACAAGCCAGGGAGGCGAGAGCGCAGCCAATCCGCGCCCTCCGGCTTTTCGGCAGGGTTCCCGGCTCGCAACTCTGGTGGCTGCGACATGAGGCACCACACGCGCCGCGTCCGACGCCGATCAGGCGCCGCAGGCCACAACGCGCGGGTCTGCAGCCATCCAGCGTTTCGGCACGAGGGCCCGGGTTTCCCGGCGGCGGTATGCGGCGTATGGATCCGCGGTCACAGCATGTCCAGCGTCATGGCCGCCAACCGTCCGGCGCTCAACGTCTGATCTGTGGCCCGCGGCCACCACCTGCGCAACAGGTTCGACGTCGGCAGTGCTCCCTGCCTTGACTCGACCTGCTCAAACGCTTCTGTACCGTGCTTCCACCGCACGCGCGTACCTCTGGGCTTGGTCTCGACCCAGATGCCTCGCACCCGATTCACGGAACAGTCGCGCGATCTCATCGTTCAGCAGGAGGTCCGGGCATATCTCCGTCAGGTTGTCCAAGGTGCCCCGCATGAACAGGCCGACAGCCTGGGCGAGATCGGCGAACGAGCACTCCGACTTGCGACTGTCGTGGCCGCACGACACGGTAACGGCGTCCCCTGACCGCTCCAGACCTACTCGCCAGCTGCTGCCCGGAGAATCGACCGCGGCCGCGCCCTCCATGGCCAGCATCTTCACGGCGAACTCCAATGACATTGCAAGATCCAAGACAGGCACCGCGACCCGGCTGAGGTCGAGTACTCCCACACGGAATACGACGTCCGCGGGGAAATATCGCTCACGGATCCTCCACGCCTCCTCGGCGATGATTGACCTCGACGTATCCGCATTTTGCAACGAGCGGTACGTTTCCCCCAGCGGGTCGAACCGGCAAGAGAGATTAACCGGGTGCATGAAGCCAGTCATGATCTCCAGGCTACAGAGGGGGTGCTCACCTCACCGCCGGATTTTCTGACTGCGCTACGGGGCTGCCCACCGTTGACGAACGAATGGGAGTGAACACCTCCGTGCGGGCGCACCCCGATCACGCCGAGAAGGCGGCCGGGCCGCTCAGAGTTCGTACGGCCACAGGCTTACGCAGTTGCGCGGGGCGCGGATCTCGACCCAGGATCCGTGCGCTTCCGGGGGTGGTGCGGGAACGGCGAGGTCGAACAGGATCTGGCTGTCGTGCAGGGTGAGGACGGCTGCACCGTCCTCGGTTACGTACAGCCGGCCACGGAAGACGATGTCCTCGCCTTCCTCGCGGACTTCGGGGGTGGACGAGGGGGAAGGCCAAGCGTTCCGCAGCCAAGCGATGTCGTCGTCGACGGTCCATTCGACGTAGTGCTGCTGCCCGGCGGTGGTCGGCGGGCCGCGCCAGACCACGACCGCAGACCCGACGTCGGTGCGGACGCGCACGGCTGCACCTGCTTCTTGCTGCCCCAGCACCGCGTCGATGTGAACTTGCATCCGGTCATCATCCCTGCGGTGATCGCGTCTCGCGATCATGTTTGTGGCGCGGCCGGTCCGAAGGCCGGCCGCGCCACCCGCACCCCGACGCCTACTGCTCACGCGCCGCCGGCGAGCG
>NZ_JAKFHA010000001.1:396854-618389 GCF_021502675.1 Yinghuangia soli | reverse complement strand
GAGGGGGGGCGCGGGGGGCGGGGGGGGGGGGGGTGGGGGGGGGGGGGGCCCCCCCCCCCCCCCCCCCCCCCCCCCCCCCACCCGCACCGCGACGCCTACTGCTCACGCGCCGCCGTCGAGCGCCGTATTCAAGGTAGGTCCTAGTCGACCTCGATGCTGACCTTCCACGTCCTGGTGGTGGACGGGCACTCGGCACCCGACGCGACGGGCTTGCAGACCCCCTGCGCGGTGATGGCGCTCGTTCCGGGCTCCTGGACCTTGAAGACCGCGGTGGCACCGCCGTTCGGGGACGTACTGCCGGCGGTGCGCTCCAGCACGCCGGAATCGGAGGCCGAGGGAACACGCCAGGTCCACTTGAGGCCCTGGGCCTGCTTCGGGGTGAGGGTGACCTTGACGGTGTCGCCCACGGGGACCAGGACGGTCTTCCCGCTGTCGGCGTTGGTCAGGGTCACGGTCGCGGCGGACGCCGGGGTGTAGGCGCCGACGCCGACGCTGAACACGACGGCGGCAGCCAAGGACAGGCCGGCACGGCCAAGACGAGATGCAGTCATGCAGAGATCCAACGACGAGGGCCGCACTGCGGCACGTCTCCACCGCCCGAGCCGCCACACCGTCACACCACCGGCTCAACGCGGCCCCGCACGCAGGAGAACCGCTCGTGTCGTGCAGCGATGCGACCGCTGTCGGGCGCTGCGGGCCATGCCTTCAAGGCACTGCCGTGTGTCAGTACGCCAGCCACTCCCGACGCGGCAACGGCCCCTCGGAATCACACAGATACTCGCTCCAAGCAGGGCCCACAAACACAGCGCGGGTCAGCATGATGTCTCCCGCACGCTGGGCGCGCACCATGAGTCCGACGCCCGCGGAACCGAAGTCTCGGGTAGCGGTCTGATAGACCGTGTCGCCCAGTCCGAGCCCGTCCACCTTGGCGAAGAACGACACAACGGTTGTCGAAGGGGTCCGTCCGATCAACTCCAGCCCATCCCAGGTGACCTGTGGCCCGAGACAGGCGTCCACCGCGACTCCCGCGAGCTCGTCGACGTCAGCGCGCCGAAGGCCGTGACCAGTCGGGCCGGTGGCCGCGTTTTCCGGGGAAACTGCACGGTAGTACGCAGTCACCCCATCCCCGGGCAGCGGCCGGTCAAGGAGCCGAAAGCTGTCATGGTCCGGGCTGCTGCACGTGGGCCATTCACCCAATGCGTCCTGCACCTCGGCACGGGTCATCCCGAACCGCAACGGACCCACTTCGATCAGTGGGCTGAAGTCCCACCGCCTGCGCTCCTCTTCCGCCAGCATGGGCCACACACCGTCAGCCCAAGCATGCGTACTACTAAATGCGTTCACGCGCGTCCGCCCCAGTCACTGTCATGTCCTCGCCCGGCGGCCACTGGCAACACCGGCACCTGCTCAGCCGAAGAATCGACGCCGACGCTTCTCCGGCGGAGGCGGAACGACCCGTTTCGGGGGGACGAACGAGGTGGTGCGGACCAGCTTGGCCACGCAGAGGCGGAAATGCCGTGTGTGCGTGCCGTCCTGGATGGCCACCAGCCAGGAACGCTCGCCCAGTTGGTAGATGCGTCGGGAATGTGACCACAAGCCATGTCTGAAACGTCGACTCGGAAGGTGGGTCTGCAGGAGCTCTTCCGCCCAGGCGACGGCGTGCTCTTCGTCCCGTGCCTCATGCTCGGCGACAAGCTTCCAGCGGTAGACGTCGAAGCCACCTACCCCGTCCACGTCGCCGATGTCATCATCCTGCTCGATCAGGACGCACCACGTTCCCTCGGATTCCACGTCCACCACCCCCGAGACCGATTCACGGCATCCCGAGGCAAGCGAGCCCGCAGCCTCGGACGACACCACAGCGAAGCAACCTTGACATCCGCTTTCGGGATGGGCCCGTACATGCCACACGGTGGCGTCGCGGCTTCGCGCGACGCCACCGTGTGAAGTGCCCGGGACTCAGCTTACGAGCGGTGACCCGTGGAGCGGCCAGAGCACGGGGCCCTTGCCGTCGTTGGCGATGTCGGCGTAGACGGACCCGTCGGTGGACCAGCTGCCTCGCGTCGGGCCGTACGTCGTGTACTCGAACGTGTCGGTGCTGTTCGGGTAGCTGGCCGTGCGGACGTTCCACGTCTTCTGTGTCATGCGCCGATCCACCCGTTCGCCGTACATGTCGAACAGGAAGGAATTGAACGCCGGCGCGCTGCGCCCGGAGTCCCAGCTGTACGCCTGGACCTTGGCCGTGTGCCGTAGATAGGCGCCCTGCCGCTGGATGCACAGGGTGATGGTGATCTTGACGTCGCCGCGATTGGGCAGGTCGAAGTTCCTGGCACTGGATTGGCACACGGGCGCGGGCGCGGCTTCGGCCGGGGCCGCCATCGCAACGCCGGCGCCGACCGTGGCGGCCAGGGTGACGAGCATGCTGGCGATCTTCTTGCGCAAATGACACCTCGAGGACGGGAAGGGGCGCGCTCGATCCACAGAACGCCGTGGCCTGCGGGTTTGCACGCGGATGGTGTTTTTACACTAGGTCTGCGGTGGCCGACCGCGATATCCGCTTGGCGCCGGATGCCCCGCGCGCGGATGACGGCAGAACTGCCCTGAACAGGCACCGTCGCCGCCTCACCGTCGGCGCGGAGGTCGTCCTCACCGACGGCCGCGGCCCGCCCTACGCGGCACCGTCGCCGCCGTCGAAGGCTCATCGAGTTCTGCCCAGACGGTCTTGCCGGCCGAGAGGTACGGAGAAGCGCCCCAGCGGTCGGCCAGGGCAGAGACGATGAGGAGTCCGCGGCCGGACTCGGCCTCGATGCCTGGCAGTTGCGTGGGAAGGGACAGATCTGAGCTGTGCGGATCCGCGACCTCGATGCGCACAGTTCGCGTCGGGGAACCGAGGCGGAGAACGAGCCGGAAGTCCCAGTCGCCGGCGGCTCCGTGCAGCACCGCGTTCGCGGCCAACTCCGCCACGATGGTCTCGCCGCGCTCGGCGATGTCGGGCGGCAGCCGCCAGGCTTGAAACTGCTCAATGGCGAGAAGCCGGGCGAGGCGGGCCCCGCGTGGGGTGGCGGTCAGCACCTGGGCGAATGTATCTGCGGCGGGCGGCAGTTGGGGAATCGTCGCGCTCATGGAGTCAACCGTGGCCGGTTTTGAGTGCCGTCGGCGAGCGACTCGCTTCGTACGGTGGGTGAGCGTACGGGTGCAATCCGTAGACGGTACGCATGCTTTCCGGCCAGTCTGTTGCGTTGGACAACGGGGGACCCATCGCACGCACGTTGCACAGGAGGGGCCGCACATGACCGACGACGAGCGCGGCGACGTGACGGAAGAAGATCTCGGATGGGAACGGGAACCCGATCCCTCGGACAGCCTGCGGACGTTCGGAGCAGTGCTCCAAGCGCTGCGCGAGCACGCGGGATTCAGTCGGGCGGCATTCGCCGAGAAGGTGCGCTTCTCGAAGCACACGATCGAATCGGTGGAACTGGGTCGGCGGATGCCGGACAGCTCGCTCATCGACCGCGCGGAACCGCTGCTCGGCAACACGGGAGCGCTCCGCAAGGCCGCGAAGCACCTGACCCGCAGCGACCCGGGCCTGGCAGCGTGGTTCCGCCGCTGGGCCCGCTTGGAGCGCATCGCAGTCAGCCTCTACACGTACGAATGCAGGCTGGTGCCAGGCCTGTTGCAGTCGGAGGCGTACGCGAGGGCGGTATTCGAGGGCACTATTCCGCTCTTGACGGACGCCCAATTGGACGCGCAAGTCGCTGCGCGACTTGAACGCCAGCGGATGATGACCGAACGCCCGCACGTGCCGTTCAGCTTCATCGTGGAGGAAGCCGTCCTGCGCCGCAGGTTCGGCGACCCGGACGCGATGCGGGAGATGCTCAGTCTTGTTCTGGAGCACAGCAGGCCCCGCAATGTGACGTTGCAGGTCGTGCCGATCGAGGCCGGACTCCACGCGTGCTTGGACGGCCCGCTGCAACTGCTCCAAACCCCCGACGGAAGGCGCCTGGCTTATGCCGAGGGGCAGCAGAACGGGCGACTCATCGCTGACTTGAAAGAGGTAAGCCTCCTGCATCAGCGCTATGACACACTGCGCTCGCAGGCCCTGAACCCTGATGACTCGCGGGACCTGCTGGAGCGACTGCGAGGAGAACTATGAGTACGTCGGAACTCTCCTGGTTCAAGTCCAGCTACAGCGGAAGCCAAGGGGACAGCTGCGTGGAGGTGGCTGTGACTGAGCAAGCCGTTCACGTACGGGATTCCAAGACGACGGCCGGGCCAGCGCTCACGCTCGATCGCGCAGACTGGGCGCGATTCGTGGCATCGGCCGAGCGCGGGGATGCTCGGGCATGACGCGCCGAGACTGGTTCAAGTCCAGCTACAGCGGTACGCAGGGCGACAGTTGCGTAGAGATCGCGATCACGGCGCAGGCTGTTCACATTCGGGATTCCAAGGTGGCTGAAGGGCCCGTGCTCCTGGTCCGCCCGGGCAATTGGGCGCGGTTCCTCCACGGCGCCGAGGGACTCGATCATGGCTGAACTGACCTGGTTCAAGTCCAGCTACAGCGGCAGCCAGGGCGACGACTGCGTCGAGGTCGCCGTCAGAGAAGCGGCGATCCACGTCCGCGACTCCAAGCATGAAGGCGGGCCCATGCTCATGGTCCGTCGCTCCGACTGGGCGCGGTTCGTGCGTACCGCCGGACGGTCTGTGTAGAACCCGAGTCAAGCGCGTCCGGCCCCTGCCGCATCCTCGGCAGGGGCCTTGCCTCTCGCGTACGCCCGTTCTGGTAGGCGTGGAGCCCCCGAGGCGTCGACGAGTACCGCGCGGCAGTCGGGGAATCCTCGCGCTCGTGAGGTCAACCGTGGCCGGCGTTGAACGCCGGCGGCGAAGGACGCGCTTCGTGCGGGGTGATACTCCTGCCCGGCCACGACCTACGACGGACGGTAGAGCGTCGGCAGGTCGATCAGGTGGATGTCGGGCGAGGCCTCGGCTGCCGCTTGGGCCTTGGCGTTGAATCCGGCTCCGCTGAAGCAGAGCAAGCGTGTGCCAGACGTGTCGTAGCGACCCGCCGCGGTGACGAGGTCGCGGATGTGCTGCAGCCGCTCGATGTGCGCGATGCCGATCGTGTCGTTCCATTTTGCTTCGCCGATGGCGAGGAGCGGTGGTTTGGTGCCGTCCGCGATACCGACGGCCGCGACGTCGACCTCGTGGCCGGTCCGGGTAGTCGCGTCGTGGACGACTCCGTGCCCTACGCGCGCGGGCAGGCCGCCCAGCAGTTCGGGGTCTGCGTGGTGGAGCGTCCAGTCCCGGCAAACCTGTTCGAAGTGCGGCCCCAGGACGTTGCTGGTGAAGCGGTGGCGGCTGGCTCGCCAGACCCGCGCTGCACTGCCGGGACGTTCCAACTGGTCCCAGACCGGGCGCATGATGGCGTGGTAGAAGCCGATCAGGGGCTCGGCGATACGGTACGTCGGACGGTTGTCACGGAAGACATCCGCGTCGCGGTGCAACAGGCCCGCATCCTCGAGCACGTTGATCGGGTGCGCGATGTCGGTCGCTTTGCGCTCCAAGTAGCCGGCCATCCCACCGCGCGTGGCGTTGCCGTCGGCGACGGCGGCCAAGACCGACAGGTACAGCCCGGTGTCGCGCAGTTCGGGCTCCTCGGCCAGCAGATACCGCGCTTCCCGGAACAGCGGGGTCTCGGGGTTCAGCACCGTACGGACGATCCAGCTATCGAAGTCGTCGGGGCCGTCCGGGCTGTCGTTGCGGGCGAATTCCCGGCGGTACGCGGGAGTTCCGCCCACGACTGCATTGACCTTGAGAGCGAGGTGGGGGTCGGTGATGCCCCAGAAGTCGGCGGCTAGGCGATGGTCCAAGGGACGGACGATCAATTCCAGACCGGCCCGGCCGCGGAGCGGTGCGTTGCCGGAGAGCAGGCTTCCCATGAACGACAGCGCCGAGCCGCACAAGAGAAGGCGAGTGCGTGACGCCGCACGCTGGTCCCGAAGCGGGCGCAGCGCCTCCTGGATGACGGACGGGAGCTCGGAATTTGCTCGGGCGAGGTAGGGGAACTCGTCGATCACCACAGGTACCGAGTGCTCGGTACCGAGGGCAAGCAGCGCGTCGATGGCTTCGGCCCAGTTCGCGAAATGGAACGGGCTTGCCGGTCGGACGTGCTCGGTCAACGCGGCGCTGATCCGCCGCAGGGATTCTGCGTCGGCCCCTTCGGTCGCCCCGAAGTAGAAACCACCGGCTGCTCGGCATGCTGCTTCGAGCAGGAAGGTCTTCCCCTGCCGGCGTCGTCCGGACACGACGCCGAGCGTTGCGCCGGGCTGGGGGTCCGTGATGAACCGGGTCAGCGCGGACCACTCGAAATCACGGTCGAACATCTCCACGGGCTTGCGCACGCCGCACCTCGACAGTTTATAGAACTACACTTCTATAAACTGTACCCCTATATTGGTGACCACTCTCCGTAGGTGGACAATCTCCTAGCGTAGAGCGCTCAGGGGCCTGGGGCGGTGCGGGTACCGGGGAGGCGCATTCGTACGAGGGTGCCGCCGCCTTCGGCTGGTTCGAGGGCTACGGTTCCTCCACTTTCGGCGACTGTGCGGGCGACGATGGCGAGGCCCAGACCGGAACCGGGGAGGGCGCGTGCTGTGTCGGAGCGCCAGAAGCGTTCGAAGACGTACGGGGCGTCGGCCGGGTCGATGCCGGGGCCGTGGTCGCGGACGGTGAGTTGGCCGTCGGTTAGGCGGACCTCGATGGTGCCGTCGGCGGGGCCGAACTTGATGGCGTTGTCGAGGAGGTTCAGGACGGCGCGTTCAAGTTCCTGTTCCTCGCCGCGGACGTACCAAGGGGTCAGGTCGACGGCGAACGTGACGTCGTGGCTGCGGAGTTTGGCGCGTTCGACGGCCTGTTCGGTGGCGGTGTGGAGGGCGGCGATGCCTTCGGGGCGGGTGTTTCGTACGCGGTCGGGGCGGGCGAGTTCGAGTAGGTCGCCGACGAGGCCGGAGAGTTCCCGGAGTTGCCCGCGGACATTGCGCAGCAGGCGCTTCTTGTCGTCTGTGGGAAGCGGGCGGCCCTGCTCCTCGCTGAGGAGGAGCAGGTCGGTGTTGGTACGCAGACTGGTGAGAGGTGTACGGAGCTCGTGGCCGGCGTCGGCGATGAGGCGCTGTTGGCGCTCACGGGAGGCTTTGAGGGCTCCGGTCATGGAGTTGAAGGAGGCTCCGAGGCGGGCGATTTCGTCCTTGCCGTCGACGGGGATGACGGTGTCCAAGTCCTCGGTGCGGGCGACGTGCTCGACGGCGTCGGTGAGGCGATCGACCGGCTTGAGGGCGGCGCGGGCGACGAGGAGGCCGGCGGTGCCTGCGCCGATGACGCCGACTCCGGACACGATCGCCAGGAGGATCGCCAGGTTCTCGAGCGAGTTGTCGATTTCGGTGAGAGGGCGGGCGACCGAGGACGCACCGACTGTCGACCCCGACCTGTTGAGGATGGGACGGGTGAAGACACGGAGGTGCGTGCCGTCTTCGGCGGTGGCGTTGTGAAAGGTCTCCGGTTCCTTTCCTTGCGCCACCTTGATGTCGCCTGAAGAAGCCGGGAACGGCGATGCGTCCGGCTGTGTGCACGCCTCGCCGGCCGGCGTGACGATTTGCACTGATTCCAGTATCGGCCGTGGTTCTCCCATGAAGCGCGGCGACATCGAGGGCATCTCGATGTCCTCACAGGTGAGAGTGGTGCCGGGCGGCGGGTCGAGGCGCATGACCGGCCCTCGCCTGAGTGATTCGTCCATCTGGGAGATCAACTGATCCCGCGTCAAGAACCAGCACACCAAGGACGCCGCGGCCACGGCGAGGGCGACCGCGACGCCGGTCAGCAGGGCCAAACGGGCGCGGAGCGTGAGGCGACGCATCAGGACCCCTCGGGGGCGCGGAGGACGTAGCCCACGCCGCGGACCGTGTGGACCAGGCGCGGCATGCCGCCCGCCTCGGTCTTGCGGCGCAGGTACATCACGTACACGTCCAGGGAGTTCGACGACGGCTCGAAGTCGAAGCCCCAGACGTTGTGCAGGATTTGCTCGCGGGTGAGGACCTGCCTCGGGTGCGAGAGCAGCAGCTCCAGCAGCGTGTACTCGGTACGCGTCAGCTCGATGGACGTACCTGCCCGGGTCACCTCGCGGGAGCGGGTGTCCATCCGCAAGTCAGCGAATTCGAGGGTGCCGTCGTCGTCTGCGGCATCGCCGTTGGCTCCGGACAGCATCGTGCTACGCCGCAGCAGCGCCCTTACCCGGGCGAAGAGTTCGTCGAGTTCGAACGGCTTGACGAGGTAGTCGTCGGCGCCCGCGTCCAGGCCCGTGACGCGGTCGCCGACCGCGTCGCGCGCGGTGAGCATCAGGATCGGTACGGTCTCGCCCCGCGCACGCATGCGCCGTGCCGCGGTCAGCCCGTCCATCCGCGGCATCAGGACGTCGAGGATCACCAGGTCGGGAGTGGCCTCCCGCTCCAGAGCCTCCAGCGCCGCGAGGCCGTCGGGGGCCAGCGACACCGCGTAGCCCTCGTACCGGAGGCTGCTCTCCAGCGCTTCGCGCACCGCGGGCTCGTCGTCGACGACGAGGATGCGGGCGCTTGCGGACGCGGGACTGCTCATCGGGCTGCTGTTCTCCTCATCGTTCTGCTCATCGGTCTGTTCATGGTCTGCCGTGCGCACGGGCACCGCCCGCGGCCACGCTCCCACGCCGTTCGTGCGCCGCGGACGATTCACGCCGGACGCGGGGCCTTGTGTCGCCCCCGCTTATGCCGCCGTGCCGGACTCGAGGTTGCTCAGCAGGGCCTTGACCTGGTTGATCGGGATGGCGAAGCCGAGGCCGACGCTGCCCGCATCGGTGCCGAGTGCGCCCGAGGTGGGGGAGTAGATGGCCGAGTTGATGCCGATCACGCGCCCGTTCATGTCGACGAGCGGGCCGCCGGAGTTGCCGGGGTTGATCGACGCGTCGGTCTGGATCGCCTTGTACTTGGTGCCCTGCGCGGCGGAATCAGAGCCGGAGCCGGAGCTGCCGGACGTGCCGGACGTGCCGAACGGCAGCCCGCGCGGGTCCTGCTGCTCGTCCGGCACGGTCACCTCGCGGTTCAGCGCACTGACGATGCCGGACGTCACCGTGCCGGTCAGGCCCTCCGGCGAGCCGATGGCGACCACCGGGTCGCCGACCGCGACGCTGTCCGAGTCGCCGAGCGTGGCGGGCTTCAGGTTGTCGACGCCGTCCACCTTGAGGACGGCCAAGTCGCTGGCGCTGTCGCTGCCGAGGACGGTGGCCTTCGCGGTGCGGCCGTCGTTGAACGTGATGGTGATCGTGCCGTCGGTGGCGCCGTCGACCACATGCGCGTTGGTGAGGATCTTGCCGTCCGCACTCAGGACGATGCCGGAGCCGGTGCCCTCGCCGCTGCGGGTCCGGACGCCGATCTCGACGACGCTGGGCAGCACCGCGGCGGCGACCGCCGAGATGCCGGTGAGGTTCTTGTCCGCAACCGAGGTCACGGGGGCCGCGCCTGAGACGTACGCGTCGGGCTTCGACGAGCCGCCCGCCTCGGTACCGATCCAGCCGCCCGCCGCGCCGCCGACCAGTCCGGCGGCCAGCGCGGCCGCGACGACGACGGCGAGGGCGCGGCGCTTGCGCGGGGCGCGGGCGGGGCCGTCGGATGCCGCCGACGGCATCGGGGCCACGGCCGGGAGTACCGCGGTGGCGGCGGACCCGTCCGGGGCGGACAGGTAGCCGGTGAAGGGGTTGCCGGTCGGCGGGGTGCCAAGCGACGGAGCGTGCGACGCGGCGTCCTGCCCGGGAACGGGCGCGGGAGCGGGAGCAGCACCGGCACCGGCAGCGGGAAGGGGAGCGGGAGCGGCGGAGTGGGCCTGTGCCGGGGTGGGGCCGGCTACGTCCGGGACACCCTCGGGGCGCGGCGGGAACGGTTCCTGGCCGGGGGTCTTCGGTGTCGTGTCCATGGGCAAGAGCGTCGGGCGGGATTCTGAGAATCGGCTGAGTGCGCGATGAAGTACGCCCTCAATCTCAATCTCGGCGGAGGAGCGGCGAGGAACCGGCGGACATCGCGCCGCAGAACCCGCGGGAGACCGTCGGGACGCCGACCGGGAGCCGCCAGGAAGCCGACCGGCCGCTGACCTGCCCCCGGTCCACCGCCCGCAGCCCCCGCCGGAGGCGAAAGCGCAGGCAAACGCATCCCCGACCGCCCTTGACCCTTGCAGAGGCCAGTGGCTAAATCGGAGCCGGTCACCCCGGATCACCAGGTTCAGCCGCACCGGCCGGACCGATGGGACCCCGGGGCCCGGCCGCCGAAGAGCACACGAGGAGAACTACATGCGCGCGATCCTGCACACGGCCAACGGTGTCGAGACCCGGGACGACGTCGAGATCCGGGACCCGGAGGCCGGCGAGGTCCTGGTGCGGATCGCGGCGACCGGCGTCTGCCACAGCGACGTCAGTGTGCTGGAGGGCGTCATCGAGTGGCCCGCCCCCGCGGTTCTCGGCCACGAGGGCGCCGGCATCGTCGAGAAGATCGGCGCGGGCGTGACCGCGGTCAAGCCCGGCGACCACGTCGTCATCACCACCATCGCGGCGTGCGGCATGTGCCGGTACTGCCAGACCGGGCACCCCAACCGCTGCCGCCAGACGCTCGGCAACCGCAGCACGCCGTTCTCGCTGAACGGCGAGCCGGTGTGGAACTTCGCGGGTGCCTCGACGTACGCCGAGTTGACCCTGGTCAAGGAAATCCAGTGCGTGACCATCCCGGAGGACGTGCCGCTCACCTCCGCGTGCCTGGTCCCGTGCGGCGTGGTGACCGGCGCCGGCGCGGTGCTCAACCGGGCCAACATCCTGCCCGGCCAGACCGCCGCGGTGATCGGCCTGGGCGGCGTGGGCCTGTCCGCGGTCCAGGCGCTGCGCCTCAAGGGCGCCGGCCGCGTGGTCGGCGTCGACACCGTGCCCGGCAAGTTCGACCTGGCCCGGCAGTTCGGCGCCACCGACTTCGTGCAGGCCGGCAAGGACGTGGACGTCGCGGACGAGATCCGCACCCTCTTCCCGTACAGCCCCACCCAGAAGGTCGGCACGTTCGGCGCGGGCGGCGTGGACTGGATCTTCGAGTGCACCGGGCACCCCGCGGTCCTGGAGAACGCGCTGGAGGCGCTCGACTGGGGCGGCACGCTCATCGCGGTGGGCCAGCCCTCGCAGACCGCGACCGCCAACATCCGGATCGCGAACCTGCTGCAGTGCGACCGCGGCATCCTCGGCACCCGGGCCGGCGGCGTGCGCCCGCACGAGGACATCCGGGCCATTGTCGAGCTTTACCGGCAGGGGAAGTTCGACCTGGACGCGCTGGTCTCCAAGGTGTATCCGTCGGACGGATTCCTCGACGTTCTCGACGACATGCACAACGGCCGCATCGCGCGCGGCGTGCTCGCATTCTGAAAACCGGTTTTCGTCAGCAGGTTATGCCGGTCCGGCACGTTCCACTCGTTCCATCCGAGCTCGGGGAGAGCCCATGGCAGAGCAGGCGGAGACCGCGGTCGGCAACTGGGGCCGCTGGGGCCCCGAGGACGAACGCGGCACGCTCAATCTGATCGATGCGAAAGGCGTCGCGGCGGCCGCGCACGAAGTGCGCACCGGCCAGGCCTATGCGCTCGGGCTGCCCATCCAGCGGGAGGGCGCGCCGATCTTCGACTACCGCGGCGCGCCCCAGCGGCTGACCCTCACCAGCCAGACGGACAACATGTTCGACGACTTCCCCGGCGGCACGGAGGTCGGGGCGAACGAGGACGTCCTGGTGATCGCGTCGCACAGCATCACGCACATGGACGCGCTGTGCCACGTGCAGCACCGCGGCAAGTTCTACAACGGCTTCGACGCCTCGACCTTCCGCACCCACACCGGTGCGGCGCGCTGCGGCATCGAGAAGATCGGGGCGTTCGCGGCCCGCGCGGTGCTGCTCGACCTGCCGCGCTTCAAGGACGTCGCGTTCCTCGAGCCGGGTTACACCATCACCCGCGCCGACCTGGAAGGATGCGCCGCGGCGCAGGGCGTCGAGGTACGGGCCGGCGATGCGCTGCTGGTGCGCACCGGGCACCTGGACAACTTCCGGGCCGAGACGTCGGCGGGCCGCGAAGTGCCGTTCGCGCAGGCCGGACTCGGGCTCGACGCGGTGTCCTTCATCCGCGAGCACGACATCGCCGCGGTGGGGTCGGACAACAGCGCGATCGAGGTCATCCCGTTCGACGACAACGTCTTCCTGTCGGTGCACATCGCGCTCCTCGTGGAGCTGGGCGTGCCGCTGATGGAGCACCTGTGGCTGTCCGACCTGGCGGCCGGCATGGCCGAGGCGGGCACGTACGCGTGTCTGCTCACCGTGACACCGCTGCCGGTGACCGGTGCAACGGGGAGTCCCATCAACCCGGTTGCCATTGTCTGAACGGCTGGTCACTGCCATAGTTCGGAGATAGTTCGGAACGGCCCCGGAATTTCGGTACGCCGGACGGGAATGCAGCATCCCGCGTACCGTCACCGACAGGCCGTCTCGGTCTCGTTTCCTCCGTCGGGACCGAGACGGCCGCCCGGATTCACCCCGCCCGGTGTCACGATCCGGAAATCGGATTAATAAATTGACGAAGTCAAGTACTGGTACGATGGCGCCGTGAACTCCACCGACAATGTCGAGGCGATCCAGCGGGCGCTGGAAGCCCTCCTGCGCCGTCACGCCAGCCGCCGAGTCTACGCGCAGCAGGCAGCGGTCGCCGGGGCCACCATCTCGCAGCCCGCGTACGTCCTCCTGCGCCGCGTCAAGAAGGCCGGGCCGCTGCCGATGGGGGAGCTGGCGCGGCTGACCAACATGGACCCGGGTGCCACCGCGCGCCAGGTGGGCCAGTTGGAGCGCGAGGGCTACGTGAAGCGCTCGCCGAGCCCGGACGACGGCCGCGTCAGCCTGGTCTCGCTGACCCCGCGCGGCGATGCGGTGCGGCGCCGGCTCAGCTCCGTCATGGACCAGCACCTGAGCGAGATGCTGCAGAAGTGGAGCGAGGACGACCGCGCCGCGTTCGCGGTGCTGCTCAACCGCTTCGTCGAGGACATGGCGACCACCGAGCTGCACAGCACCGTCGAGGACGAGTCGGCCTGACGCCGCGGTCCGGCGCGTCGGAGCCTGTTCGGACGTGTCGGCCCCTGTCTGGCGCGTCGGCCCCTGCCTGACGCCGTCCAATTTGCGCGGGATTTCCGCGATCGGACGCCGGCTCCGACGTACCGGCGGGCCGGGTCCGATCCGCCCGGGCGGCGGCGCTCCGACTGCGGCGCAAGCCGTACTCCCGTGCTGCCGAACGTGATTCCGGCCCGGTCTCGACGAGACCGGGCCGGTTTGCGTCCGTCTTCCATATGGTTCCGTCTGGTTTACTGTGGTCTGGACCAATCGGCGGAGGATCGTCGCCAACCGTGCAACTCCACGGTTGTTTGCCGCGCGCGATCATCCCGTAGCATCGCCCGCTGTGACTCTCGATCCGCGCGTCCTGCGCCAGAGTTTCGCCATAGTCGAGCGCCGCGGCGACCGGATGGCGAAGTACTTCTACGCCCATTTGTTCCGCGAGCACCCCGGCGTCCGCGGCCTGTTCCCGGCCGACATGCAGGAGCAGCGCGACCGGCTGTTCGGTGCCCTGACCGCGGCCGTGACGCATGTCGACGAGCCGGACGTGCTGGTCCCGTTCCTGCAGAAGCTGGGCGCCGACCACCGCCGCTTCGGCGCCCTCGCCGCGCACTACCCGGCGGTCGGCGCCAGTCTGGTCGCGACCCTGAAGTACTTCTCCGGCGATGCGTGGAGCGAGGAGGTCGAGACGTCCTGGCTGGCCGCGTACACGGTCATCTCGGACGTGATGATCGCCGCCGCGCAGCAGGCCGAGGACGACGGCGAACCCGCGGAGTGGCGCGGCGAGGTGGTCGCCCGCACCCGCCCGGTGCCGAGCGTCGCGGTGCTCACGGTGCGGATCGACCCGGAGTACCCGTACGTCCCCGGGCAGTACCTGAGCGTTGCCCTGCACGACCCCGAAGTCCTCAACGTGTGGCGGCAGTTCTCCATCGGCAACGCACCGCGCAAGGACGGCACGGTCGACCTGCACGTGCGCCGAATACCCGGCGGCGCGGTGTCCGAGCGGCTCGTCGACGGCATCCGCGTGGGCGACACGCTGCGCATCGGCAAGGCCATGGGGGCCGCCACGCTCATCGAAGGCAGCGACCGGCCGCTGCTGTTCGCGGCCGGCGGCACGGGCTGGGGCGCGGTCAAGGCGCTCGTCGAGGAGTACGAAGTCACCCGGCCGGACCGCGCGGCCACCCTGCTGCTGATCGCCCGGGACGGCGACGACGTCTACGACGCGGAGGCCGTCGAGCACCTGCTGTACCGCTGCCCGAAGCTGGAGGCCTGGGCGATCCTGCCGAACGGCGCACGGGCCGGGGAGGAAGTCCCGACCGCGCTGGAGCGGCACTTCCCTGGGCCGGAGGCCGAGGCGTACCTCGCCGGTCCGCCCGGCATGGTGCGCGCCGCGCGCGAATGGCTCACCGCGGTCGGCGGCCTGCCCGACGAGCGGATCCGGCACGACGTGCAGCCCGAGGAGTTCTCGGTGACACGGCCGCTCACCCCGGCGGACTGGTTCATCCAGCGGCCGCCGGTGCCCTGGATCCGGCGGCCGGAGTAGGGCGCCCGGGCCGGGTGCTGCATGCGAAGTGCGGGGCGCGGGGCGCGGGGAAAGCCGAACGGCCCGGTGGCGGGCCACCGGGCCGAACTGCGTTCCTATGAAACGCGCGTGCGGACTACGCGAGGCCGGAGAAGTCGATGTTGCCGACCGTCAGACCGGCGTTGAAGCCGCCGTCCAGGTTGATGTTCACGCCGTTGATGAACGCCGAGGCGTCCGCGCCCAGGAACGCCAGGCCCAGCGCGACGTCCAGGCCGGTGGCCAGGCGGCCGTTGCCCTGCGAGACGTTCCAATCGATGACCTTGTCGGACATCGTCTTGCGGAAGTCCGGCAGCAGCGGGGTGTCGATCGGCGACGGGCAGATGCTGTTGACGCGCAGGTTCTTGGCGGCCGCGGTGCGCGCGTAGTGCATCGTGTAGACCTGCACGATCTCCTTGGAGTAGGAGTACGCCTCGACCTCGCGGGAGGCCAGCTCGGCCTGCGCGGCGTCCCAGTCCTCGATCGCGATGAGCGCCTTGATGTCCTCGAGGTGCGGGCCCCAGCCGAAGCCGGCGATGGACGCGGTGTTGACGATCGCGCCGCCGGCCTGCAGCGTGCCGTTGTCCACCAGCGCCTCGGTGAGGCGGCGCAGGCCGAGGTAGTTGACGCCGAACACGACCGGCGCCGGCAGCGTGCCCGCCACGCCCGCGTTGTTGAACAGGACGTCCAGCGGGCCGTCTTCGGTGATCGCGGCGATCGCGGCGTCGACCGAGGCCGGGTCGTTCAGGTCGGTCTGGATGAACTTCTGCGCCGAACCGGTCGGCTCCTTGACGTCCAGGACCGTGATGTGCGCCGCACCCAGGTCGGCCAGCAGTTCGACGAGGGCGGCGCCTACGCCGGAGAAGCCGCCGGTGACGACGACGCGCTTGCCTTCGTAGCTGAACGGGCTGGTCATGAAGCAGTTCTCCTCAGAGCGTGGTGCGGGAGCCTGGTCAACGTATAACCGTCGCTTGACACGGTCAAGAGTGCTGCTTAGCGTCGCCGGGTGAGCACACAAGCCGAGGAACCCGCGGCCGGGCCGCCGGTCCGTGTCGACATCTCCGCCGGTGTCGCCGTCGTCACACTGGACCGCCCCGAGCGGCTCAACGTCTTCTCGGGCGGGATGGGAGTCGCGCTCGGAGCAGCGTATGCCCGATGCGACGCGGACGACAGGGTCCGGGCGGTCGTCCTGACCGGCGCCGGCCGGGCATTCTGCGCGGGTGCCGACCTGACCCCCGCGGCAGGCGCCTTCGATGCGCCCAAGCGTGCCCGGGAGTTCACCGCCTCGCCGGTCGACCCGCCCGCGTGGCGGCTGCGCAAACCCGTCATCGCCGCCGTCAACGGGCATGCCATCGGCATCGGGTTCACCCTCGCCATGGAATGCGACCTGCGGTTCGTCGCGGCCGACGCGAAACTCGCCATCCCGCAGGTGCGCCGCGGCATGGTGCCGGACGCCCGGTCGCACTGGACGGTGACACGTGCCGCATCGCAGGCGGTGGCCGCCGACATCCTGCTGACCGGCCGTACCTTCCTCGGCACCGAGGCGGTCGCGCTCGGCCTGGCCTCGCGGGCGCTGCCCGCCGACGAGGTGCTGCCCGCGGCGCTGGCCGCGGCCCGCGACATCGCGGACAACGTCAACCCGCTCTCCGCCGCGCTCAGCAAGCGCCTGCTGTGGCTCGACAGCCCCGGGCCGGACCGCGTCGAGGCGCTGGAGACCGCGTACCACCGGCTGCTGATGGGCAGTCCGGACGCCAAGGAAGGCCCGCGCGCGTGGGCCGAACGGCGGGTGCCGGAGTGGACAGGGCGCGTCTCGGAAGAGTGGGATCGCGTCCTGGACGCGGAACGTGCGCTGGACGCGAAACGTGCGTGGGACGCGGAGCGCGTCCCGGAACGGGAACCGGATGCGGAACGCGTCCGGGATCAGCAGTCGGAACGAGAAGCGGAGCAGCCGTGACCCTCCCCCCGCTCGACGTCATGGCCGCAGGCCAGGGCCTGCGCGAGACCGCCGCCACCGCCGGGGCCGCCGAGCGCGCCGGATTCGACGGCCTCTGGCTCACCGAAGGCGGCCGTACGTCCTTCGGCGCCGCGACCGCCGCCGCGCTGGGCACCGAGTCGCTCACCGTCGGCACCGGCATCGCGGTCGCGTTCGCGCGCAGCCCGATGATCGCCGCGGCCGCCGCCCGCGAACTCCAGGAGGCCACCGGCGGCCGGTTCATCCTCGGCCTCGGCACCCAGGTGCGGGCGCACGTGGAACGCCGCTACTCCGCCGAGTTCGACCGCCCCGGCCCGCGGCTGCGCGAGTACGTGGAAGCCGTCCGGGCCATCTGGCGGTCCTTCCGTGGCGAGGAACGCCTGCGCTACCAGGGCGAGTTCTACAACTTCTCGCTCATGACCCCGGAGTGGTCGCCGGGGCCGACCGAACTGCCCGACCCGGAGATCTACCTGGCCGGCGTCAACCCGTGGATGCTGCGCATGATCGGCGAGGTCGGCGACGGCCTGCACGTCCACCCGCTGCACAGCATCCGCTACCTCGACGAGGTCGTCCGCCCGCACATCGCCGAGGGCGCGGCCCGGGCCGGACGCGACCCGGGCGCGATCGCCCTCGTCGTCCCGGTGATGACCGCGGCCGGCGACACCGACGCCGAAATCGACGCGGAGCGCGCCAAGCTGCGCCTGCGCCTGGCCTTCTACGGCTCCACACCGGGGTACGCGAAGGTGTTCGAGACGCACGGCTGGGACGACCTCCAGCCGCGCCTGAACCGGCTGTTCGCCGGAAAGGACCGCGACGGCATGGCCGCGGCCATCACCGACGAGGTGCTCGACGCGCTCACCGTCACGGCCCACTGGGACGGCCTCGCGGACGCACTCGCCACCCGCTACCGGGGCGCCGCGGACCGGCTGGTCGCCTACTCGGCGGTGGGGACGTGGAAGACGCCCGGCAACGTGGAGCGCTGGGCCGCGGTGGCAGCGGACTGGAGGAAGCTGGCCGCGCAGTAGGGGGCGGCGCGGCCGTGTGCTGCGCAGGTGAGCTCTGTGCGGTGACGCGTTGTGCGGTGGTGTGCCGGGGGCGGCTCACAGGGGGATGAGCTGCTCCGGCCGTACCGTGACAGTGACCTGTCGGGTGCCGCCCAGCAGGCCGGGCACCGTGAACGCGACCGACACGCCGCGGAACCCGACGTCGGTCACCACCCCGGCCGCGTCACGGGGGACGTACGGCTTGCTCCAACTCTCGATGTCGGTGCCGGCCGCGACTTGATCGCCGATCTTCATGGAAGGTCCGCCTCTCCTCGGGGAATGGACTGGGAGGCAATGAGCCGCCCATTCAACCCCCGAAGTGGCAGCGAGGCATGGCATTTTCGAGATACCACTCCAAGGAGTGATAGGCAGTGGTACCGGCTCGCGATCGAGGGGCGGGCCGGGAACGGCCGCGGGTCGCTCAGCAGCCGACGAACTCCGGTGCCCAAGTCAGCAGAATGCCGTGGGCGGCGGCGAGCGGGATCCACCTGGAGGATGCGGGCTGTTTCTCCAGGACCAGCACAGGGGTGACGCAGCTTGCGGTGCCGGCCGCCTGCGCCTGATGCGCGTAGTCGAGGATTTGGCCGATGCCGAGCCGGATCTGTTGGTCCTCGCCGGTTCCGCTCAGACTCTTGACTTCGCCGATGAAGACCTCGTCGTCGTGTGCCCAGCCGATGTCGAAGCGGGGTGCGTTGCGGTCGTGTGTGCACGCCTTGATGCCCCGGCCGGCGAGGTGGGCGATGAGCGCGGCGATCGTGGCTTCGTGCGCTGCCGTGCCGCGGTCCAGCAGGTCGAGATCGACCATGCGCACCGCTTCCTGGCGGCTGCCTGTCCTGCGGGGACGGAGCGGCCCGCCCAGGATTCCGTCACCGCTGTGGGGCAGGACCAGGACCCGCCTGCCGCCGTCGGCCCTGCGCAGTTCGAGGCACCGCGCCGACTTCCGCCGGATCAGGTTGCTGAACCCGGCGGCGTCCACGACGCATACGTGGAAGCCCCGATCGCGCTCCGCCGCGACCCGGACCAGCGTCCGGCTGTAGCCCCGGTCGGTGTCGGTCACGGCCTTGCTCGCCAGGTCCCCGTGGACCACGACCGAAACCGCCCCGGAGTAGTCCGCCCGGGTGGCGGCGCCGCGTGCTTCGGCCAGCGTCACGCAGTCCCGGCGGACCGTCCGGACGCCGTCGACGAGCACGGCGCCGGTGAAACACAGCGTCCGGCCTTTCAGTGTGCGGACGAAGCCGTCGCACTCCTTGCGTCCCACTGAACCCCCCATGGCCGGGCGTCGGACATCTGGCGTCGAGGAAACTACCGAGGCGGATGGGGAGTTGACCAGAATGAGGGGGAATCGCGAGCAGTCTGGTCCGGCGTACCCCGGGAGCCGGCCCCTCTCGTGGCGGTGTCCGCCGTCAGACTTGCGCAGTGGGCGCGGCAGGAGCGTTCGGGGTTGCGGGCGCCGGGGAGGTCTCGCCGGTGCGGGCCAGGACGACTTCGGCTTTTTTCAGGACCCTGCTGGTGCCGGCCACGGTGAAGCCCGCGCCGATGATCTCCACCACCGTGCCGTCCGGCGCCGCCTCGTACGGCGGGACGATGGTGCTCGGCTGGTGCACCTCTTCGTCGAAGCGATCCCCCGGCGCGGTGCCGATGCGGGACACGCCGAGGCGTTCCAGTAGGTCCACCGCATCGGCGGCGAAGCGCGCCAGCAGCTCCGCCACGAACGTGTCCTCGCGTGAACCAGCCTTCCTGGCCTGCCGGTTGAGCTGGTCGTAGTGCCGGATCAGGCCCAGGCGCGCGGCCGCGAAGAAGGCCTCTGCCTCGCCGCGGCGCAGCCGTTGGTTCTCGTCGTGCAGCAACTCGGCCACCCGGGCGTGCCGTTCCGCACTGCGGGCGACCGCCTCGACAGCCTCGCGCAACCGCTGGAGCTCCATGCGTACCGCGTCGCGCTCGCCCTCGCCGCCGTCCGGACCGCCGGTCGCCGACGAGCCCCCGTGCTCTTGCGTCATGCGCCCCTCGCTGTCCAGCAGCCGGTCGGAAAGGGAAAAGTCACCGTAGCGGACGGGCTGCGCCCGGCAACAGCGCTGCGGTGATCTTCCGGTGAATGGCCGGTTGCGGAACGGGAGTTGATCAATGAGGCGGGAGGCGAAGGGGGGTGGTTCCTCGAGGGCGGGCTCGGGTGCGGACCGGAAGCAGGTACGGACCGGGCTCAGATCTCCGGGTCGCGGAAGTCCTTCGGCGGGCGGACCCCGCCGGCCGGGCCCGGTACGCCGCGGAACTTGTACATCAGCGGCTCGCGCCCTGCCTGCACCACCCACGCCTGCCCGGTCTCCGTGCTGCGCAGGCAGCCCAGGACCGCCGCGGCGATGTCCGGGGGCGTCAGCAGCGGCATGCCCTGCTCCTCCAGGTACGCCTTCGCGCCGCCCAGCAGCGGGGTGTCCGTCAGGCCGGGGCACACCGCGTGGATGGTGATGCCGCGTCCGGCCAGCTCCGGGGCAAGGGCGCGGACCAGGCCGACGACTGCGTGCTTGGTGGCCGTGTAGATGGGGTCGCGGGGGAGTGCGACCAGCCCGGCGAGGGACGCCGTGGCGACCAGGCGGCCTCCTCCGCGCCGCTCGATCGCGGGCGCGAGGGCGCGTGCGCCGTAGACGACACCGTCCACGTTGATGGCCATGATGCGCCGGTACGCCGCGTCGGTGAGGCTGTCGAGGCCCGCGCCGCCGGTGTCCACGCCGGCGTTGAGGAAGCCGATGTCGATGCCGCCGAAGACCTTGGTGGCGTTCTCGACCAGGCGCGCCCAGTCGGCGGACGAGGTCACGTCCAGCTCCGCGTACCAGGCGCCCAGGGTGTCCGCGGCCTTCTGGCCGGCGGTCGGGTCGATGTCCGCGACGACGACCTGCGCACCGGCGCCGATCAGGGCTTCCGCGGTGGCGTACCCGATCCCGGAGGCTCCGCCGCTGACCACGGCGACGCGTCCCGCCAGGTCGTATGCGGGAGGTGCCGGCTCGGCGGCCGTCTCGGCTCCGGTCGGTACGGCATCTACCACAGGTCCCCCTCGGCTGTGGGCCGCACCGGCGCGCACGGCCGCACCCGGATTGTGCTCTATGACCGGCATCACGTCCAGACCTTGACTTTCTCCCGGGGAGAGTGATCCTCTTCATCTGACGGTGCGTCAGCTAGTGGCCGTGGTCACAGATGAGACACAAGGCGCGGTATCCCCGAGATGTGTCTTCACAGAGCCGACCCAACATGCTAAACACTGTCAAACAGTTCGGACCGGACTCCCAAATAAGGAGTCGGTTGGCAGCTCCGGGGAGCGCTGAACCACCCGTCCGACCTCCTCTGTAGTCAATAGCGGACACGTGCGCCCGTGTGGTGACACGTGTCACGTGCACGCCCTGCTTCACACAGTTCATGCACAGCACAGAGCACAGAACGGACAGGCCCTCATGTCTGAGACCGCAACACCCCCAGCAGGACCTTCGCGACAGGTCTCGGACGACGACACCGGACGCCTCGACGGCGCCTCCAAGGGACGCCTCTTCGGGATCCTCGCGATCATCGTCCTGTTCTCCGAGGTCGTCCCGCTGCAGTACGCGATGATCTCGGCCGCGGTGCCCAAGATCGCCCCCAGCTTCCCGAGCGCGGGTGAGGGCATCTCCTGGATGATCGTCATCCTCGGCCTCGTCGGCGGCGCGATAAGCCCGCTCATCGGCAAGCTCTCGGACCTGCACGGCAAGAAGAAGATGCTGCTGGTCTGCAGCGTCGCGTTCCTGGCCGGCACCGTCCTGTGCGCCACCACCAGCAACTGGCCGCTGTTCCTGGTCGGCCGCGGCCTCCAGGCGGTCGCCTTCGGCATGACGGCCATCGTCTACGGCCTCATCCGCGACCTGATGCCCCGCAAGTTCATCCCGGTCGCCATCGGCATCTCGGCCACCGGCCTCGGCCTGTCCGCCGCGCTCGCGCCGATCCTGGCCGGCGTGCTGACCGACCACTACTCGTGGCGCTCGCTGTTCTGGTTCCTGGCCATCTTCATGATCGTCGCGATCCCGCTGCTCATCGCGTTCGTGCCGGAGAGCAAGCTGCGCGTCAAGCAGAAGCTCGACTACGTCGGCGCCATCGTCCTCGGCATCGGCCTCGCGATGATCCTGCTCTACATCAGCCAGGGCGAGAACTGGGGCTGGGCCGAGCCCACCGCCTGGGGCTACGCGGTCGGCGGCGTCCTGGTCATCGCGGCCTGGACGGTGTGGGAGAAGAAGGTCGACGAGCCGCTCATCGACATGAAGCTGCTCACCGCCCCGAAGGTCGCCGCGGTCCTCGCCATCGCCTTCCTGGCGAACATGATCATCGGCGTGCAGAACTACCTGACCTCGTTCATGGCGCAGACCCCGGAATCGGCCGAGCTGAAGGGCCAGATCACCGGCGGCGTGCTGATGCAGACCGAGGCCGGCGCGAAGGCGCAGGGCGCCCCGGACGCGATGATCCCGCAGATCCTCGAGGGCGTGAAGCAGGGCATCGTCTTCAACGACTCGCTCGACTACGCGCTCGGCTTCTCGATGCTGGCCATGGCGCTGCACCTGGCCGTGTGGCAGTCGATCGGCAGCATGATCTCCGGCCCGGTGGCCGGCGCCTGGGGCCAGCGCGTGGGTCTGCGCACCCCGATGATCGCGGGCATGTCGCTGCTGTCGGCCGGCGCGCTGATGTACGTCTTCCTGCACGACAACTGGCAGCTCATGCTGATCTGCGGTGTCGTCTACGGCCTCGGCTTCGGCATGTACTACTCGGCCGCCCCGAACCTCATGATCGAGGCGGTGCCGCAGGAGCAGCAGGGCATCGCGTCCAGCATGCTGGTCGTCGCGCAGTCGTTCGGCGCCTCGGTGGGCGTCGCGTTCCTGTCGCCGATCTTCACCCGCAACGAGTTCGAGCTGACGGTGACCAACCCGATGACCAAGGAGGTCACGGTCACCGCGATCCCGCAGGTCTACACCGAGAGCGCGTACGTCCAGGGCTTCTGGATGGCGGTCGTGGTCGGCCTCCTCGGCCTGGCCATCGCCATCTTCATGAAGCACGGCCGCAGCGCGGCCACCGGCGGCCTCGGCCACGACGGCGCCAAGCCGGACGGCAGCCCGGCCCGCGAGACGGTCGACGCCTGACCGGTCGCCACCCGGCCGCCCGGCGGCTGACGTAGCGTCACGAGGCAAGTACGGGAAGGGCCCCGGAGCCGAAACCGGCTCCGGGGCCCTTCCCATTCGCTTTGCCGCTGCCGCTGCCGCTGCCCCGGTGCCGGCTTCGGCCCTGGTGCGCCGTCAGCCGCGCAGGCGGTTCAGCTCGGCCACCAGGCGCGCCGCCTGCTGCTCCGGGTCGCCGTCCTCCGGCGTCAGCCGCAGCTCCGGGCTCAGCGGTGCCTCGTACGGCGCGTCGATGCCGGTGAAGTCGCGGATCTCGCCGGCCCGGGCCTTTGCGTACAGGCCCTTGGGGTCGCGCCGCTCGCATTCGTCGATCGGGGTGTCGACGAAGACCTCCAGGAACGGCAGGCCGTCCTTCTCGTGCAGCTCGCGCGCCCGGTCGCGGTCCGCCCGGTACGGGCTGATCACCGGCACCAGCACGACCACCCCGGCGTCCGCGAACAGCCGCGCCACCTCGGACACCCGGCGGATGTTCTCGGTACGGTCCGCCTCGCCGAAGCCCAGGTCCGCGTTCAGCCCCAGCCGCAGGTTGTCGCCGTCCAGCCGGTACGCCGCGATCCCGCGCTCGACCAGCAGCCGCTCGGCCACCACCGACACGGTCGACTTGCCCGAGCCCGACAGCCCGGTGAACCACACGGTCGCCCCGCGCCCGGGGCGGTCCGCCCGGCTCACGCCGCTGTCGTGCCACACCACGTTGCCGTTCGTGCCGCCGCCGCTGCTGTCGCTGCCGCTCATGTCGCTGCCGCTCCGTCCCGGGCTCGTCCTCGTCCGTCCGCCGCCCCGCGTGCCGATCTTTGCGCCGACGGTACCGGGCGGCGGACGAGGTGTCCCGAGTGGTTCAGTCCGTGGTCAGCCCAGGCCCAGCAGCCGTTCCGCGGTGCCGCCGAGGATGGCCTCCGTCTCGCCGGCGGAGAACCCGGCGGTCCGCACGTACTCCGTCGACCGCGGGTACAGCTCGCCGCCCCAGAACGGGAAGTCGCTGCCGTGCACGACCCGGTCGGCGCCCACCGACTCGACCAGCGCCCGCAACCCCGGGCCGTGCGAGGCGCACGTGTCGTAGTACATGCGCTTGACCAGGTCGCTCGGCCGGGCATGGCCGCGCGGCATGTACCAGGTCTCCTGCGTGTCGAACTGGCTCAGGAACGACCCGACCAGGCCGCCCAGCCCGATGTGCACGAAATTGATGTCCGGGTAGCGCTCGACGATCCCGGCCTGCATGAGGTGCACGATCGCCACGGTCGTCTCGATCTGCGCACCGACTGTCCAGGCGAGGCCGTGGTCGTTGATCAGCGGCCAGTCGCAGCCCTCGCCTGCCGAGTGGACCAGGACCGTGGCCTTGCGCCGGTGCAGCTCCGCGAACAGCGGCTGGTGCTCGGGCGCCGCGAGCGACTGCCCGAGCACCGTCGTCAACACCGCCACCCCGCGTACGCCCGGCAGCGCGAGCGCCCGGTCCAGTTCCGCAAGGCTCGCGTCGACGTGCGGGAGCGGCAGCGTCGCCAGCACGCTGAACCGCGCCGGATTCTCCGCCGCGGCCTGCGCGAACAGATCGTTCGCCACCCGCGCCGTCTCCACCGCAGCCGCCTGGTCCGCGAAGTACGGGGCCTGCGGCACGAAGGAGATCGCCTGCCGGTCCACCCCCGCCTTGTCCATGAGCGCGAACCGCTGCTCCAACTCCTCGGGCGTTCCGCCTCCGCCTGTGCCCCGGGCGTTGCCGGTCGTCGTGGCCCCGTGCCGGTCCATCAGGTCCAGCAGCTCGGCAGGGTAATAGTGCGCATGAAGGTCGATGGTCATGTGCCGCGGGTGACCGCAGGGGTTCGAGGCTACGCCTGCGCTAGGCCGTCCGGGGGATGGCGCCTTCTGCGTCCGGCCTGCCCGATGGAAGGTGAATCCCGTTATTCTCGGGGCGCTTTCGCGTGGTCGCCGGGCGTCGGGCCGGCGTCGGCGCCGACCTGCATGGGGGACGAGATGGCGGCGGATGTGCGCCCGGGGCGCCTGGTCGGCGGGCGGTACCGGCTCGTCGCGAGCCTGGCGTCCGGCGGGTTCGGGCACGTGTGGAAGGCCCACGACACGGAGCTCGACGTCGAGGTCGCGGTGAAGCAGGTCCTGCTGCCGCCCACGGCCACCGGCCGGGAGCACCGTGAACGCGTCGCCCGCGCGGCGCGCGAGGCCCGCAATGCCGCCAAGCTGCGCGACCACCCGCACATCGTCGCGGTCCACGACGTGGTCGTCGAGGACGACGTCCCGTGGACCGTCATGCAGCTCGTCGACGGCCGCTCACTGGACCGCCACCTCGAACGGGACGGCGTCCTGGGCATCGAGCGCGGCATCGCGGTCGCCCGGGCCCTGCTGGACGCGCTGCAGTCGGCACACGCGGTCGGCATCGTGCACCGCGATGTGAAGCCCGCCAACGTCATGATGGCCGCGAACGGCCGCATCCTGCTCACCGACTTCGGCATCGCCGTCCACCAGGCCGACACCGCGCTCACCGTCACCGGCAGCGTGATCGGCTCCGCCGAGTACATGGCCCCCGAGCGGTTCGACGGCAAGGAAGACCTGCCCGCGAGTGACCTCTTCTCGCTGGGGGCGACCCTGTACGAGGCGGTCGAGGGCGTCTCCCCGTTCCGGCGCGAGACCCCGACGGCCACGCTTGCCGCGGTCGCGCTGCACGACCCGCCGCCGATGCGGAAGGCGCCGGCGCCGGGCCCGCTGATCGCCGGGCTGCTGCTGAAAGACCCGGTCCGACGGCTCACCGTCCAGGCCGCCCTGGCCATGCTGGACGGCCTGGCGTACGGCGGCGGCGCGGCGACCCGGCATGAACGCGAACGGCCGCGCACACCCGGACGCGAGCGCGAAGCCGGGCCCGCAGCCCCTCGGACCCCTCGGACCCCTCGGACTCCTCCGGACAACGCGGTTCGCGGATGGGTCAAGGTCAACAACCGCGTCGGCGGCAGCGAACCGCTCCACGTCGTCGTGGAAGGCGCCGAGGTCGGGACGGTTGCACCGGGGGCAACCCGGGACTTCGCCATCACCGTGCATGCTCCGACGGTCCGAGTCCGGGTCGGAGGGTCGGCCAGTAGCAGCTTCTTGGTGAACGTCCCGCAGGGCCGCACGGTGTCTACGGGTCGGTGCACGCGTGTGCGGATGCGCTCGGAGCATCCGACCGCACTGCCACCCGAATCGGGCAGTCGGTCGGCCTACTCTGGTTCGCTGTCCTGCAACTCGCGCTCTGGACGGGCTGAGATCAGCCGAGGCCGAGCAACTCGACCGCCGTCTCCCGCATCTCCACCTTGCGGATCTTCCCGGTCACCGTCATCGGGAACTCGTCGACCGCGTGCACGTACCGCGGGATCTTGTAGTGCGCGAGGCGTCCCGTGCAGAACGCGCGCAGCGTCTCCGCGGTCGGCACGTCCGCACCCGGCCGGACCTTGATCCAGGCCATCAGCTCTTCGCCGTACTTCTCGTCCGGTACGCCGATCACCTGCGCGTCGACGATGTCCGGGTGGGTGTACAGGAACTCCTCGATCTCGCGCGGGTAGATGTTCTCGCCGCCGCGGATCACCATGTCCTTGATGCGGCCCACGATGTTGAGGTAGCCGTCGCCGTCCATCGTGGCCAGGTCGCCGGTGTGCATCCAGCCGTCCGCGTCGACTGCCTCTGCGGTCTTCTCGGGTTCGTCCCAGTAGCCGGTCATGACCGAGTAGCCGCGCGTGCACAGTTCGCCGGACTCGCCGCGCGGCACGATCTCGCCGGTGTCGGGCGAGACGACCTTCACCTCGACGTGCGGGTGGACCGCGCCGACTGTCGACACGCGCTGCTCCAGGCTGTCGTTCACCCGGGTCTGCGTGGACACCGGCGAAGTCTCGGTCATGCCGTAGCAGATGGTCACATCGGTCATGCCCAGGTCGCCGATCACCCGCTTCATGACTTCCACCGGGCAGGGTGCGCCGGCCATCACGCCGGTACGCAGCGACGACACGTCGTACGACGCGAAGCCGGGGTCGGCGAGCACGCCGATGAACATCGTGGGGACGCCGTACAGCACGGTGCAGCGCTCGTCCTGCACCGCGGCCAGCGTCGCCGCGGCGTCGAAGGCGGGCGCCGGGATCACGATGCACGAACCGTGCGCGACGGCCCCGAGGTTGCCCATGACCATGCCGAAACAGTGATAAAACGGGACTGGCAGGCAGACCCGGTCCTCGTGCGTCCAGCCCTGGAGCTCGGCGACGAACCAGCCGTTGTTGAGGATGTTGCGGTGCGACAGCGTCGCGCCCTTCGGGAAGCCCGTGGTCCCCGAGGTGTACTGGATGTTGATCGGCTGGCCGGGGCTCAGCGCCGCGGCCGCCTCGGTCAGCCGCGCCGGGTCGAGAGCGCGCCCGTCCGCCACCACCGCGTCCCAGTCGGGGCCGTCGAGGAACACCACGTCTTCCAGCGCGGGGCAGGATGCGCGCACCTCGCCGACCATCGCGCGGTAGTCGCTGGTCTTGAACGTGGACGCGGACACCAGCATGCGGATGCCGGCCTGGCGCAGCACGTACTCCAGTTCGTGCGTGCGGTACGCCGGGTTGACCGTCACCAGGATGGCGCCGATCTTCGCGGTCGCGAACTGCGTCAGCACCCACTGCGCGCAGTTCGGCGACCAGATGCCCACCCGGTCGCCCGCGGTCACGCCGCGGGCCAGCAGCCCCAGCGCGAAGGCGTCCACGGCATCGGCCAGTTCGCGGTACGTGTAGGACACCCCCGCGGCCCGGTCCACGAGCGCCGGCCGATCGGGGTGCGCAGCCGCGGTCCGGTCGAAGTTCGCGCCGATCGTCTCGTCCAGCAGCGGCGAGTCCGTCGGACCGGCCGCGTACGACAGGGCGTGCTCGGCGTGCACCGCGTTCTCCATGGCCGGCTCCTCCGGTGACCAGACGTTTCTCCGCGTCCCAGCCGTTTTGTGTCCGGCGGGGACCCGACCGTACCGGGCACGGTATGTCGGATGCGAGAGGTCCGAGGCTCTTTAACGTGGAGTCCGTGGAGATCGCCAGGGGCCGGGCAGCAGGCCCGTCCCGGCGAAGGCGGAAGGACGGCAGCACGTGCTGGACGGCCTGGACGGGCTCAACGAGGCTCTGGGACACATCGAGCGCCACCTCGACGGCGAGATCGACCCGGCGGTGCTCGCCCGGCTCGCGGCGACGTCCGAGTACCACTTCCGGCGCATGTTCTCGGCGCTGGCCGGGATGCCGCTGTCGGAGTACGTCCGGCGCCGCCGCCTCACCGTGGCGGCCGCCGAAGTGCTGGCCGGCGAGCGGACGCTGCTCGACATCGCGGTGCGGTACGGCTACGGCTCGGGCGACGCGTTCGCCCGGGCGTTCCGGGCCGTGCACGGCATCGGGCCGTCCGAGGCCCGGCAGTCCGGCGCGGTGCTGAACGCGCAGCCGCGCATGTCCTTCCGCCTGACCGTCGAAGGGAGCAGCAGCATGCGCTACCGCGTGGTGGAGAAGGACGCCTTCCGGCTCATCGGCAAGAAGGCGCGCGTACCGCTCGTGCACGTCGGCATGAACCCGGACATCGTCGCGTTCGTCCGCGGCATCGGTGCCGAGACGACCGCGCGCATCGCGGCCCTGGCCGACCAGGAGCCGGAGGGCATCGTCAACGTCAGCCACGACATAGGGGAGAGCCGCGCCGAAGGCACCGAACTGGACTACTGGTACGGCGCGGTCAGCAGCGTGTCGACGGTCCCCGACGACCTCGACGCGCTGCCCGTCGAGGCGGGCACCTGGGCGGTGTTCGCGAGCTCGGGGATGTTCCCCGAGACGCTGCAGTTCCTGTGGCGCGACGTCTTCACCGAATGGTTCCCGGCCAACCCGTACCGGACCCGGCCAGGCCCGGAGATGGTCCACACCGTGCTGTCGGCGGACGGCACGCACGCCGACGCCGAACTCTGGATCCCGGTCGAGCGGATCCCGCCGGCCGCGGTGTGAGTCCCGGTCGGCGCCGGCGGGAATGCGTGGGCGCCGACCGGGAACGTCCAGGCCGCTTACCCCATGGCCGAGTTCACGCGGTCCTCGCGTACGTAGCCGGACTTGCCGTGCTCCATGGGGGTACGCGGACGCCGGGCGGCCTGCTGGAAGGCGGATTCCAGGTCCTCCTGGTCGGTGCCGGCCGGCCAGAAGGAGCGGAACTCCCCTTCCCGGCCCGGGTCCGCGAGGTTGGCCAGGGCTTCCTGCACCGTCCTTTCCCCGCTGATCGCGCACAGCGCCTGGATGGCGGCGGGGCCGTAGAACTCCACCTGGTGCATCGCGTGCTTCAGGAGCTCGGGGTTGTTGGCGAACCGCCGGTCGTAGGTGGCCTCGGCGGTGTCCAGGCGGCCGAGGATTTTGTGGAGTTCGTCGGCCGCGGGCGGTACGGCGGCGCGGGCGGCGGGGTAGGGGGTCACCGCGGTCCGGCATCGGTCCAGCAGCGGGGTGTCCAGCGCGGCGGAGAGAGCACGGTCGGACTCGTCGGCGAGGCGCCGGACGTCGGGGAGGCTGCGCCGCAGCGCTGCCGCGGCCGCGAGGTGCGGGTCCAGCACCATCCGCTTCAGGCTCCCCGGCTCGGCTCCGCTCTCGTCGATCTGCCGGATCCGGGTGAGCATCGGATCAAGGTCCCGCAGGGCGAGGGCGACTTCGGCGGTCTTGCCGCTGCGCAGTTCCTCCAGGACGGCCGCTTCGGCGGCGAGCGCGGCGAGTGCCGCGTCGACGGCCCGGGCCACGGCGGCGTGCGGGGCGCCGGCGGGGGTCGCGGTGACCGTGTCGGTGAGCAGGCGCTGGACGTCGCCCGCGGGGCGGGCCAGGTCCTGTTCGCCGGGGCGGGGCTGGACGGTCAGAAGTTGGGCGTAGGCCTCCTCGGCGATGGCGCGGCGGTCGGGGCGTGCGCCGTTGCGCCAGAGCCGGATGCGGCCGTGTGCGTAGGAGCTCAGGCGGTCGGACCACCAGCGGCGGCGGTCCTCCGCGGCGATTGCGGCGAGTGCGGCTGATTCAGGCCGCAGCGCGGCCCAGCGGTCGTTCAGGCCGCGCTCGGTCTCGTCGATCCACTGCCCCGCGGCGCGGTCCGCCGCCATGCGCAACTGGTCGTCGGTGGCCGGACGTTGGATGGGCTCTGGCACGGGTTCCTCCCCCAAGGACGCGTCTGGCCGCGGGCTCGGCGGCCCTGCTGCGAGTGTGGCAGCGCGCCCGTCACGCCCAGGGGCAAATCCTATGATTTCCCCGTGCCTTGGTGGCCCCGGGCCCGCGCCGGCGCTTGGCCGGACGCCCGCGCCGGGACCCATGCGGACGCCTCCACCGGTACCGTCGACGCCGCGACCGGCCGGTCCCGTCCCTGCTCCTGTCGTGGCCTTCGGCTACTGGGCGGAGCTGGAGCGGTCCTCGCGGGGGTAGCCGGACTTTGCTTTGGCATCGGCTATCTGGGCTAGGCGGCCCTTGTGTTCGTAGGCGGACTGGAGCTTTTCCTGGCTGGTGCCGGCCGGCCAGATGGCGCGGAAGTGGGCCTCGTCGGCGGGGTCGGAGAGAGCGATCAAGGCGTAAGCCGCGATCGCGTCGTCCTTGATCGCGCACAGGGCGCGGATCGCGGGGGCGCCGTAGAAGTCGGTGTGGCGGGCCGCGCGCTCGTGGCGTTCCGGGCTGATGCCGAACCGGGTGTAGTAGGTGTCCGTGGCGGTGTCCAGGAGGCTGAGGATGCGGCTCAGTTCGCCGACTGCGGGCGGGATGGCGGTGCGGGCGGCGTGGTAGGGGTTCATCGCGGCGCGGCAGCGGTCCAGCAGCGGGGTGTCGAGGATCCGGTCGAGGGCGCGGTCGGCTTCGTCGGCGAGGCGGCGGAGGTCGGGGAGGCTGCGTTCCAGGGCCGCGGCGGCGGTGAAGTCCGGGGCCAGGAGCGTGCGCTTCAACTCGTCCGGTCCGGCGGTGTCCTCCTTGTGCCGCCGGATGCGGCGGAGCGGCTCGTTCAGTTGCCGCAAGGCGAGGGTGACTTCGGCGGCCTTGCCGGTACGCAGCTCTTCCAGGACGACCGCTTCGGCGGCGAGGGCGGCGAGTGCGGTGTCGACGCTCCGGGCCGCCGCGGCGTGCGGGGCGCCGGCGGGGGTCGCGGTGACCGTGTCGGTGAGCAGGCGCTGGACGTCGCCCGCGGGGCGGGCCAGGTCCGTTTCGCCGGGGCGGGGCTGGACGGTCAGAAGTTGGGCGTAAGCCTCCTCGGCGATGGCGCGGCGGTCGGGGCGTGCGCCGTTGCGCCAGAGCCGGATGCGGCCGTGTGCGTACGAGCTCAGGCGGTCGGACCACCAGCGGCGGCGGTCCTCCGCGGCGATTGCGGCGAGTGCGGCGGAGTCGGGCCGCAGCGCGACCCAGCGGTCGTTCAGGCCGCGCTCGGTCTCGTCGATCCACTGCCCCGCGGCACGGTCCGCCGCCATGCGCAACTGGTCGTCGGTGGCCGGGCGTTGGATGGGCTCTGGCACGGGTTCCTCCCCCAAGGATGCGTACGGCCGCGGGCTCGCGGGCCCTGCGAGCGAGTGTGGCAGGACGTCCGTCGCGGTCGGGGGCAAATGCCGTGATTCCCGGCCGCCTTGGGGCACGCTTCTTCTATACGGACGCCTCCACCGGCGCGGACGATGCCGCGACCAGCCGCTCGTGTTCGCGCTCGCGGCAGGCGGCCTTCTTGCGCAGGCGCAGCATCTGGGTCAGGCCGAAGGCCTGGAGTACGAAGACCGATGCAAAGGCGATCCGGTAGTTGTCGCCGGTCGCGTCCAGCAGGACGCCGACGGCCAGCAGTGTCGTCATGGACGCCACGAACCCGCCCATGTTGACGATCCCGGACGCGGTGCCCTGGCGCTCCGGCGGATTGGCCGGGCGCGAGAAGTCGAAGCCGATCATCGATGCCGGACCGCACGCCCCAAGCACTACGCACAGCACGATCAGCAGCCACATCGGCGCGTCGCCCGGGTAGCCGATCGCGGCCGCCCACAGCACCGCGGTCGACGCGACCGTGCCGACCGCGACCGGCAGCCGTGCGGTGTGCCGTCGGGCGATGGCCTGGCCGAACGCCACGCCGAACACCATGTTGCTCACCACGACCAGGGTGAGCAGCCCGCCCGCGGTCCCGCGCGACAGGCCCTGCGCCTCGACCAGGAACGGCATGCCCCACAGCAACAGGAAGACCATCGCCGGGAATTGCGTGGTGAAGTGCGTCCACAGCCCCAGCCGGGTGCCCGGCTCGCGCCACGCCGCGGCTATCTGCTCGCGTACGTACGCCGAGCCCGCTTGGGCCACGCGCGGCGGCTCGTGGCCCTCCGGATGGTCCTTGAGGAACAGGAGCAACAGCACCAGGACGAATGCACCCGCGGCCGCGCTTCCGGCGAACGCCGCGGTCCAGCCGACCTCGTGCAGCAGCCAGGCCAGCACGAGTGTCGAGACGAGGTTCCCAGCCATGCCGGCCAGTGCGGCCAGTTGCGCGACGATCGGCCCGCGCCGGGCCGGGAACCACCGGGTGCCCAGGCGCAGCACGCTGATGAACGTCATCGCGTCGCCGCAGCCGAGCAGTGCGCGCGAGGCGAGGGCCAAGCCGTACGACGGGGAGAAGGCGAAGCCCAACTGGCCCGCGGTGAACAGCACCACGCCGATGGTCAGCACCTTCTTGGTGCCGAGCCGGTCGACGAGCAGCCCGACGGGTATCTGCATGCCCGCGTACACCAGCAGCTGCAGGATCGAGAACGCCGCCAGCGCGGAGGCGTTGACCCCGAACCGGTCCGCGGCGTCGAGGCCCGCGACGCCCAGCGAGGTCCGGAAGATCACCGCGACGAAGTAGACCGAGACGCCCACCGACCACACGGCGATCGCCTGGCGCCCGCCCGGCGGGCCGTAGGCCGCTGCCGCGCTCACCGCGTACCGCCGTGCGCCAGGTCCGAGAACCAGGTCACGTGCCGGCGCACCGCGCCGACGACCGCCTCGGCGTCGCCGGCCCGCAGGGCGTCCAGGATCTCCGCGTGCTCGGCCAGCGACTTCGCGATGCGGTCCGGGTTCGCGTGCAGGACGGCCACCCCCATCCGCAGCTGCCGGTCGCGCAGCTGGTCGTAGAGCTTCGCCAGGATGTCGTTGCCCGCGGCCCGCACGATTTCGGCGTGGAAGCACCGGTCCGTCACCGCCACCGATGCGAGGTCCCCGGAAGCGGCTTCCTCCCGGTGCCGCGCCAGCAGCTCTTCGAGCCGGTCCAGCAGCGCGGGCGGCGCGGGGACGACCTTGCGTGCGGTGTACTCCTCGACGAGCTGCCGGGTCTCCACCACGTCGGCGATCTCCTGCGCGGAGACCGGCAGCACCAGCGCGCCCTTCTTCGGGTAGAGCTTCAGCAGCCCTTCCGCCTCCAGACGCAGCAGCGCTTCGCGCACCGGCGTACGCGACACCCCCACGGCCTCGGCGAGCTCCCCTTCCGTGAGCAATGCTCCGCCCTCGTAGCGCCGCTCCAGCACGCCTTGCTTGACGTGCCGGTAGACGCGCTCCGGCGCGGACGCCTGCCGAGGGACCTGGGGAGAAGACATGCGCACAAGATAGATACAACAGCTGGCGGGGGTGCGTCCTGTCCGCGATTCGGACGATTCCGACCGAGGTGCGAATGCGGTGTGGACGCGGTGCGACCGAGATGTGGACGGACGCGGCCCGGCTCAGCGGGTGGAGACGACGACCGTTCCGCTGAGGAGGTCGTGGAGGCCGCGGCGGGCCGGGGTGAGCATGAGCCACAGCGCGGCGATGCCGGCCAGGAGGACCAGCCAGCCCACGCCGGCGAGGGCCGTGTCGCCGTTTTCGTGGGCGACGACCGTCAGGTAGAAGACGCCCGACGGTACGCCCGTGAAGACGAGCGCGCGGATCATGCCGCGGAACCGCACCTTGCGGCCGTCGGGGTCGGACTTGGCGCGGACCGCCAGCCCGCACAGCATCTTCCCGGGCGTCCGGCCGAACACCGCAAGGAAGACGAACTCGTAGACCAGCGGCAGGAGATAGATCGCCACCCCGAACCACAGCACGAGCACGCTGATGTCGTGCACGGCATCCAGCTGCGCACCCTCGATCACGTCGAGCACCTCGGCGTCGTCGGCCGTGGGGTTGCGGAGCAGGTCGAGGATGACGTCCGAGCCGACCTCCGCGGCGCGCTGCTGGATCTGCCGCAGGAACGTCCCGATGAGCACCGCCCACAGCACGACCAGCAGGACGAGGTCGAGCACCCGGGCCAGCACGCGCTTGCGGCGGAGCCCGAAGTCCTTGTGCGGTTCATCCGGACCGTCGTGGGAGTAGCTGTAGTCGGGGCCGGACGGATAGCCGGACGAATAGGCGGGAGACGCGCTGGGCGCGGCGCCGGGGTATCCCGCGCTCGGCGCGGCCGGGTACGCGTACTGCTGCCCGTAAGGGTCCGCAGGCCCGGCCTGCCCCGGAATGCCGCCCGGGGCCGCATCGGGATAACCCGGATACCCCTGCGGACTCTGCGGACTCTGCGAATCGTACGGATCCTGCGGAGAACCGGACTGCTGCCCGTAAGGCCATCCCGACACCGTGCACCCCCACCCCGCGACCGCCTCCCCGCGCTGCCCCACCCAGCGCACGGTCGATCGCCCCAGCGTAGGCAGTCGTCCCGCCCGCACGCAGCCGAACGCCGAAGGCCGCCTGACCGGCGACGCTGTTCCACTCGTAGGACACACCTGGTAGACCAAGTTCCGCTTGTCGCCCATCGACGGAGGAACCATGGGATCAGGCTCTGCCGGCCTGCCGGAAAACAGCGGACGCGCGGGCGCCTTGGGGCGCCGCGGCTTCATGGTCGGGATCGCGGGGGCCGCCGGCGCGGCTCTGCTGCCCGGTACCGCGGCCGCGCACGGAGGCGGCACCGGGACCCGGGAGCGGCTCGTGCCGCTGGCGGGCGCGGTGAACACGCGCGACCTCGGCGGATACCGCGCCGGGTGCGGGCGGCGGGTGCGGTGGGGGCGGGTCTACCGCGCCGACGCGCTCGGCAAGTTGACCGATGCGGACCTGGCCAAGCTGGCCGGTCTGAAGGTGCGTACCGTGGTCGACTTCCGCGGCGCCCCGGAGATCGCCAAGGACGGCGCGGACCGCCTGCCGCCCGGGGCGCAGCAGGTGCTCAGCCCGGTCCTGGACGCCGCGGGCGGCGCGATGGCCGAGGCCATCGGGCGCGCGCTCGCGACCGGCGACCTCGGCTACCTGGAGCAGATATTGGGCGGCGGCAAGGGCGCCGCGCTCATGCTCGAAGGGCAGCGCAACATGGTGCTGTCCGACGCGGGCCGGGCCGGCTTCGGCGACACCCTGCGCCGCATCGCCGAGGACCGCAGCGGCAACGCGCTGCTGTACCACTGCACCGCAGGCAAGGACCGCACCGGCTGGATGAGCGCACTGCTGCTGGAGGCCCTCGACGTCCCGCGCGCGACGATCGTCGAGGACTACATGCTCTCGAACGTCTACCGCCGGGCCTCGAACGAGGCGACCTACGCCTTCCTGCGCTCGCGCGGCATCGACGTGGAGCTCATCCGTCCCTTGATGGAGCAACGCCCCGAATACATCGAGGAGTCGCTTGCCGTGATGCGCAGCGAGTACGGCTCGGTGGACCGCTACATCCGGCGCGGGCTGCGCCTGTCGCCGAGCACCGTCGGCCACCTGCGCGCCCGCCTGCTGGACTGACGCCCACTGAAGCCGGCCGAAGCCGGCCGAAGCCGACCGAAGCCGACCGAAGCACGCGCCCTGCGGCTGAACGGCACGCCCTGCGTCAGCGGGGCTCGTCGCCCTCGATGACGATGCGGTGCATCACGCGCGGGCCCGCATAGTCGTAGGCGGCGTAATGCTGCGTGCTGCGGTTGTCCCAGAAGGCGACGTCGCCCGCCCGCCACCGGAAGCGCACCTGGAACTCCGGGCGGGCGACGTGCTCGAAGAGGTACGGAAGAATCAACTCGTTCTCCCGGGCGTCCAGTTCCACGATCCGGGTGGTGAACACCCGGTTGACGTAGAGGCAGCGCCGCCCGGTGGCCGGGTGCGTGCGCACCACCGGGTGCACCGACGGCGGCAGCGCGTCCTTGTCCCCGCCGCGGTGCGCCCGGGACTTGGTGAAGTCGTGCTCCGCGGTCAGCCCGTCGAGCATCTCCCGCAGCGGCGCGGACAGCGCCTGGTACGCGCTCTCCATGTCCGCCCACAACGTGTCCCCGCCGAGCGCAGGCAGGGTGACCGCGCGCAGGATCGTGCCCATCGGGGGCCGGGCCAGGAACGTCGCATCGCTGTGCCAGGTGTCGGCATTGGAGACCTTCGGCCCCGAGCCG
Source organism: Yinghuangia soli (assembly GCF_021502675.1). GTDB lineage: Bacteria > Actinomycetota > Actinomycetes > Streptomycetales > Streptomycetaceae > Yinghuangia > Yinghuangia soli. The sequence goes on along the minus strand of NZ_JAKFHA010000001.1, from coordinate 582,161 downwards.
TCGGTGGGCAGCACCATCACCTCGGGCAGGTCGGGGGCCGCGGGACGGCCGAACGGGAAGTGCTGGAGCACCCCGAAACCCGCGGCGAAATCCCGCTGCTGGTGCGCGGTGATGTCCTGGTCCCGGAAGAAGAGGACCTGGTGGGTGTGCAGTGCGTCGGTGAGCGCCGCGTACGTCGCGGCGTCCAGGCCGCCGCGCAGATCGAGCCCGTGGACCTCGGCGCCGATGGCAGGGGTGAGCGGGCGTACGTCGAGCATGCCGCACCTCGCAGAGAGTGTTGAGACAATCTGTCTTAATGATGTGAGACGGAATGTCTTACACTCCTCGCGTGGATGTCAAGACCGAGACCCGCGCCCGGATCCTGGACGCGGCCGAACGCCTCTTCGCCGAACGCGGCGTCGCCGACGTGTCGCTGCGCGAGATCGGCGCGGCGGCCGGCCAGCGCAACAACTCCGCGGTGCAGTACCACTTCGGTACGCGCGACGCCCTGGTCCGCGCGCTCTACGAAGACCGGCTGGCCCCCCTCAACCGGCGCCGCCTCGAACTCCTGGCCTCGCTGCCCGAGGATCTGCCCGCGACCGGGCCGGGCGCGCTCGATGCGCTGGACCGGCTGGTGGACGTCTATGTGCGCCCGCTCGCCGAGGCCATGCGCGACGGCCGCGCGGACAGCCACTACGCACGCTTCATCCACCGCTTCACCCTCGAAGGCGCCCCGGTCACCCCGCCCCTCGGCGCGGAGACCACCGGCGGCGTCCGCGAGGTCCTGGCCCGGCTGGACGCGGCACTCGCGGCCGCCGCGCCCGGCCAGGCCCCGGCCCGCCGGGCCTTGCGGCTGCGGCTCATGCACCTGCTGGTGACGGCGACGCTCGCGGACACCGAGCGGCGGCTCGCCGACGGCGTGGAGATCGACCTGCCGTTCGACGAACTGATCGGCGAACTCAAGGCCGCAGCGGTCGGCGTGCTCGCCGAACCCGAACCCGAACCCGGAACCGACCCTGGACCCGGAACCGCCCCCGAATCCGGGACGGGAATCGGAACCGGGGCCAACCCGGCACGCGCGTCAGGCGGCCGGGCTCACGGTTCCCGGGCCGGGAGCCGCGCCGCCAGTTCGTCCAGCGCACGGCGCAAGTCCGCCAGCTGACCGGTCAACCGGTCGGCGGCTGCCGCGGATTCGCCGTCCTTGGCGTCCCGCAAGCGGTCGGCGAGCCCGGCCGCGGACTCCTCGGCCTCGGCCAGCGACACCTCGGCGGCACGCGCGAAACTGCGCAGGAACGCCGCCGACGGCGTCGCCCCCGCGGCCTCCGCGGCCTCCGCGCCCCCGGCGAAGGCGGCCTGCTGGGCGCGGAGTTGCCGCTGCTGGGCGTACAGCTTCACGAAGACCGCGACCTTCGACCGCAGCACCCACGGATCGAACGGCTTGGTCACATAGTCGACCGCGCCGGCCGCATAGCCGCGGAAGGTGTGGTGCGTGCTGCGGTCGTCCGCGGTCAGGAAGATGATCGGGATGTCGCGCGTCGACTCCCGGGCCTTGATGTGCCCGGCGGTCTCGAAACCGTCCATGCCCGGCATGTGCACGTCCAGGAGGATCAGCGCGAACTCCTGGAGGAGAAGGGCCTTGAGGGCCTCCTCGCCCGATCCGGCACGGACCAGCTGCTGGTCCAGCGCGGAAAGTGTGGCCTCCAGCGCCAAGAGGTTCTCCGGCCGGTCGTCGACCAGCAGGATCCGGGCCTTGCCCCAGTCGTTCTGCTCGACCAATGCGTCTCCTGCGAGCGAGAGTTCGGCGAGGCCGGGGGCTTGGGCGGCACACCCGGCACGGCCGCTGGGGCAACGTTAGCGGCCCATACCGGGCGGCGGCGACGGGAACCGGCCGATCGACCGGAACGACCGGATCCGCAGCCGGTCAGGGGTGCGGCTTCCGGTCCGGGCAGCCGGCGGTGTACGACGCGGAGTATTCGAAGTGCCACGGCTCGTTGTCGTACATCCGACACCACCCGAAGCGCGAGCCGTTGCGTTCGAGCCAGGTCTGCGCGGCCTTCGGGGCGATGTCGATGGCCGTGCCCTGCACATGGGAGGACTCGCCGGGCGGCAGCACCCGGGCGCGGGCCGCGGACTCCGATCCCTTGCATGCCACTTCGGTGTCCCACAGGAGCTTCTGGTGCTCGTACGTCCGGGCCCCGGAGCGCAGCGTGAGGGTGATCTTCGCCGCCGCCATCGCCTCCTCGGCCTTGCGGTACGCGGCCCGCGCGCCAGGGGCGAGCTTGTCCGGGTCGGTGGCGCCCGGGTCGGGGATGTCCGCGCCGTCGCCGGCGTCGCAGCGGACCGTGACCTCGCTCGGCGTGCTCCCGGACGCGCCCGAAGCCGGTTTACTGCCGGCGGCGTTCGGCGCCGGCCCTGGAGCGCCCGAGCCGCTCGGTGTGGCCCGCGGACCGGCGAAGGGGTTCGACACCGTCACCGTGTCCGGGCTGCCGCGCCCCATGTCCGCGAACACCGTCGCACCGAGCGCGGTCCCGATGCCGGTCGACACGGTGACCGTGCCGACCCACAGCATCACGATGGGGACGCGGACGCGCTTGCGCGCGGACCGGCGGCCGGTGCCGGTGGCGGTGCCCGAGCCGGGACGGGGCTCGGGGGATCCCGGGGATACGAAAGTGGGGTTCATGGCTTGCCTGTTCCTTTCGGCAAGGCCCGGCCCCGGGGTCGGGGCGTGCGGGCATGGCGGATCGCGCTGCGGCGGGCCGGGCCCGGCGCAACGGACTGCAGTGAGGGGGACAGAAGTGACGGACAGAGGCGCGTTACTCGGTGCGCAAGTTCTCCGGTTTGACCAGCCGCCACAGCGGCGGCAGGCCCAGCAGTGCGACGGTGAACACCGCTGCCGCGCCCAGGCCGGCCACGGTCGCGACGTACGACCAGTCGACCGCCACCGGGTGGGCCGCGACGCCGAGCAGGACCGTCCCGAGTCCGACGCCGCCGGCCACGGCCAGTGCCAGGCCGGCCAGGACCGGGATCGCGGCCTGCGCCAGCACCGACAGCGCCAGCGTGCGGTGCGGTGTGCCGATCGCCGCCAGGGCGGCGAGCGGGCGACGCTGCTCGCGCAGTTGCTCCAGCATGGCGACCAGCATGCTCACCGCGATGAGCAGCAGCGTGACCACCGCGCCGATGAACAGCCCGCGCTTGATGTTGGTGTACTTCCGGACCTGGCTGCGCTCGGCCAGCGCGTGCGCATTCGCGGTCGGATCGATCTTGGCGACCGCGGTACGCACCTGCTCGGCGGAGTCCTGATACCCGGGGACGAGCCGGACGTACGCCGCCGCGGCCATCGCCCGGTAGCCGCTGCCGGCCAGCGCCTCGGGGGTGATGTACAGCCCCGAGCCGCCGAGCGGTGCGACATCCTGCGCGAGCTGGGTCCTGCGCACCGTCGCCGGGACGGTCCACGGCACGGTCTCGTTCTCCGTACCGGGCAGGGTGAGCCGGACCGCCGTGCCGGGTGCGAACCCGCCGTCCGCCCCCGCCGCCGCATCGCTCCCGGGCAGCGCGGGCGACCCCGGAACGCCGTACCCATCGGGTTCCGCACCCCTCGGCGGCCGGGGCGCGAAGCTCACCGAGAAGACGTCCCCGGGACGGCAGTCCGCGATCCCCGCGAGTACGAACATGGCCGCGCAGTCGGCGACCGCGACGTGCTGGAGCTTTTCGGAGGTTCCGTCGGTGGCCGCGCTCTCCGAGAACGCCACGACACTCTCGACGCCGGGCGCTGCGGCGACGGCGGCCAGCTTTTCGACGCTCTCCGGTCCGGCCTGCACGGTCACCCGCATGTCGGCCAGGTCCGGGCGCTGCCCGGTGGCCTGGGTGAACGTCGACTCCATGCCGGTCAGCAGCATCTGCACCGCGATCGCCCCGGCGACCGCCACCGCGATGCCGTTGACGACGCGGACCGACGCCGCGTTGCCCGAGCCGAGCCGCCGCACGCCGAGCAGCCACGCGACCGGGCCGCCGCCGAGCCGGGCGGTGGCGAACCGCACCAGGCCGGGGATCAGCGCGGTCAGCCCGAGCAGGAGCAGCGCGATGCCCGCGGACAGCACGTAGATGTTGACCGACTCGGTCGGCTCTTCCGGGCCGCGCAGCATCGGGAGGAGCAGCACCAGCCCGAGCAGGGCCGGCACCAGCCGCAGCCACCAGCGCCCTTGTGGCGGTTCGGCGCGGCGTACGACGCCGAGCGGTTCGACGGTGACGCCGCGCAGCGCCATCAGGCCCGCGGCCACCGCGGCGGCCGGGATGCCCAGCACCACCAGCAGCCCGAGGCCGGGCGAGGGCGTGACGTCGGCGGGGAACGCGCTGACGTCCCACAGTTCCACGTCGCGCACGAACTCCCGGCCGACCACGAAGCAGACGATGCCGAGGACGCTGCCGGCCGCCGCGGTGGCCAGCAGCTCGCCGGTGGTGATCCGCCGGGTCATGGCCAGGTCCGCGCCGACCAGGCGCAGCGCGGCCATGCGCCGGTCGCGGGCGGCGGCGCCGAACCGCGAGGCGACCGCCACGAAGACGAGGACCGGGGTGAGCAGTACGACGAAGACGGTCACCGCGAGGAGCGTGAGCAGCGGGCCCAGTTCGCTGGGCTGGTGCGGCCGCCCGAATCCGTCGACGCGCTCGGCCACGTCCAGGGTGAGCCTGTCGCTGCCCGCGTAGAAGACGAGTTCGGCGGGGCCGGTGAGACCGCTGTCGCCGACCGTCGCGACGGTCTTGTACGGCAGCCGCTCGCGCAGCAGTTCGCTGCCCGGCGCGCTCAGCAGGTCGGCGAGCGCGGGGGAGACCGCCATCTCGCCCGGGCCGGGGAAGGCCTTCAGGCCGGGCGGCAGGGGAGCGTCGGCACCGTCCGGTTGCAGCAGCCGGCCGCGGATCTCGTTCCCGCGGAACTCGGTGTCGGCGCTGCCGACCAGGAGCGTGTCCGGCCGCGGCCGGGACGCTGCCGCGTCCGCCGCGGCGGTGGCCGGGTCGACCGGAAGGACCTTGCCCTGGACCCAGCTGCTGTACGGGGCGACCGACCGTTCGACGCGGGCCTCGCCGCGGGCCTCGCGGGCGTCCAAGGCACCCGGCACGGCGGTGGCGAGCAGCAGGAGTCCGGTGCCCAGCGCGATGCCGACGACGGTGAACAGCGAGCGGAACCAGCTTCCGGCGCCGCCCGTGACGGCGAACCGGGCGCCCATCCCGAGGTCGCGCAGCCACGCGGACATGCCGCCGGTGCCGTCCGCCTCCGGCCCGCTCACGCCGTCGCCCAACTGCGGGTGCGGCCGTCGCGCACGACGACTTCGCGGTCCGAGTACGCGGCGACCCGGGCGTCGTGGGTGACCAGCACCACCGCGGCGCCGGACTCCCGGGCCGCCTCGGTGAGCAGGGTCATCACGCGCTCGCTGTTGAACGAGTCGAGGGCGCCGGTGGGTTCGTCGGCGAACAGGATGCGCGGCTCGGCCGCCAGCGCGCGGGCGACGGCCACCCGCTGCCCCTGGCCGCCGGACACCTCGCCGGGCCGCTTGTCCGCGACGTCCCCGACTTCCAGCCGGTCCAGCCACTCGGCCGCGCGGCGGGCCGCCTCGCGGCGCTTGACGCCGCCGAGCCGCAGCGGCAGGGCGGCGTTCTCGCCGCAGGTCAGCTCGGGCACCAACTGCCCGAACTGGAAGACGAAGCCGAACGCCCGGCGCCGCAGCGCGCTGCGCTCGCGGTCCGACATGGCGGCCATGTCGCGGTCCTGGTAGCGCAGTTCGCCGGCATCCGGGGGCACGATGCCGGCCAGGCAGTGCAGCAGCGTGGACTTGCCGGAGCCGGACGGGCCCATCACCGCGACGACCTCGCCGGCGGCTATCTCGAAGGCCGCGTCCTCCAACGCCGGGGTCGGGCCGTACGCCTTGCGCAGCCCGCGCGCGACCAGCAGCTGCGCCGGGGCCGCCGCCGGGACATGCGGCGCGGCGGAGCGTGCCTCGGGGGCCGCGGTCACAGCGCGACCTCGGCCTTCAGCCGGTCCAGGCGCGCCTCGGTCAGCTCCAGCCAGCGCAGGTCCGCCTCCAGGTGGAACAGCGCGTGGTCGCAGATCAGTTGGTCGGCGAGGTCGCCGCCCTTCTTGCGCTCGGTGAGCTCGCGCATCATGCGCAGGTGCTCGGCCCGCTGGGTGTCCAGCAGGTCGCCCGCGCTGCGGCCGGTCAGCAGTGCGATCACGACCTTGGTGAACAGCGTGCTCTGCAGGTACGGCTCGGGCTTCTCCGGGCGGCCCAGCCACGCCGCGACGTCGGTTATGCCCTCCGCGGTGATCGCGTACCGCTTGCGGTCCGGCCCCTCGCCGTGCTCGATGCCCTCGACCTCGACCAGGCCGTTCTTCAGCAGCCGGGACAGCGTCGCGTAGACCTGGCCGTACGCCAGCGGCTTGCTCTTCCCGAAGCGGTCGTCGAACGCGCGCTTGAGGTCGTATCCGTGCCGGGGCCCGGACTCCAGCAGGCCGAGCAGCGTGTGGCTAATCATGAGGACGACTATACACACGAGGTATACCTCCGGTGTATACACCGAGTGTGCAGCCGTTCGGGGGCGGCTCCCGGCCGGATACGCCGAAGGGCGGCGCCGGCCCGTGGCCGCGCCGCCCTTCGGTATTCGTGCAGGTCAGGCGGTGACCGCATCCGATGCGGAGGCCTCGGTCGGGACCGGTTCGGGCTTGCGCATCGTCGATGCGGCGTCCTTGTCGCGGACGGTCAGCGCGGCGAGCGCACCGACCAGCGCGATGCCCGCGGCCGTGTAGAAGGCCGCGCGGTACGCGTCCAGGTTCGGGGACACCGCCCCGCCCGGGCCCACGGTGAACGCGCCGACCGCGGCGATGACCGTGCTCAGCAGCGCGATGCCAAGCGCCGAGCCGAGTTGGCGCTGCGTGCTGAACAGCGTGGACGCCGAGGCGCTGTCCTCGGGCTTGGTCTTCGCGAACGCGGCGGCCTGCATCGGGATCATGTTGAAGGCCAGCGAGACGCCGGTGAAGAAGAGGATGGCCACGAAGACCGCGGGGGAGGTGTGCTGGTCGGTGAAGCTCAGCATCAGCGCGGCCGCGGCGATACCGGCCAGGCCGACCGCCATCAGGCGGCGCGGACCGACCTTCGGGTAGATGCGGGACACGATCTGCGAGGTGATCATCACGCCGAACGCCTCGGGGAAGGTCAGCAGACCGGTCTTGAGCGCACTCCAGCCGAAGGCCTGCTGGCCCATCAGCGGGTAGACGTACAGCAGCCCGAGGAAGCCGGCCGAGCCGAGCAGCGACACCGTGTTGGTGCTGGCGAAGAGCCGGTCGCCGAACAGGCGCAGCTTGAGGATGGGCTCGGTGGCGCGCAGCTCGTACCAGACCATCGCGACGAGGAGCACCGCGCCCGCGATGCCGGTGCCGATGATCAGCGGCGAGTCCCAGCCCTTGCCCGGGCCCTCGCTCAGCGCGTACATGAGGAGCGCGAAGCCCACGCCGGCGAGCAGGAAGCCCGGCAGGTCGAAGCGGCCCGCACCGGGCTCGTGGTGCTCCTTGAGGAACAGCGCGCCGAAGACGAGGGCGACCGCGCCGACCGGCAGGTTGATGAAGAAGACCCAGTGCCACGAGACCTTGTCGACCAGCAGGCCGCCGAGGACCGGGCCGAGCGCGGGGGCGATCGCGGTGGGGACCATCAGCACGCGCGAGGCGCGCACGCGCTCCTCGGGCGGGAACGCGCGGAACATCATGGCCATGCCGACCGGGGTCAGCAGGCCGCCGCCGACACCCTGCAGGATGCGGAAGAGGACCAGCTGATCGAGGCTCTGGGCGAACCCGCACAGGGCGGATGCGCCCGTGAATATCGCGAGTGCGGCCAGGAAGACCCGCTTGCTGCCGAACCGGTCGCCGAGCCAGCCGGACGCCGGGATGAAGACCGCGAGGCTCACCAGGTAGCCGACCGCGACCGTGCCCAGCTCCGAGGGGGCCACCCCGAAGTCCTCGCCGATGGCCGGCAGTGCGACGTTGATGATCGTGATGTCCAGGATGTTCACGAACATCGCGGCCACGAACACCGCACCGACGACGACCTTCTGGTTCAGCTCGGGCAAAGACGATCGGCCTGGGGATGCCATATGGGCGGACTCCTGGGGGCAGTGCGGGCCGGGGACCGCGGACACTTCGGGACGGGTGTGCGGGCGTGCCGAGTACGGCGCGCCGGGCGCGCGGGGACTGCTGCCTGTGCACGGGCAGGCACGGCTCCGGGTCTGCGCCCCGGCACTGCGCCAACGTGGCGCAACGCACCGGGCCCGGGAGGAATTCCTCCCGGGCCCGGATTGTGGCACGGATTACATTTGGATCCGAACGATCCGGCTGCGGTCCCCGCGGTCCCTGTGGCTCCCGCTGTCCCTGCGGCTCCCCGAGGGGGAGCTCAGTGCTCGCCCTCCTGGCGCGGCTCGATGCCGAGCGCGGCGCAGGCCTCGTTGTAGAGGCGCACGACCTCGACGCGCACCTCGCGGCGCTCGGTCAGTTCGCGCTCCCACGGGATGCGCACCGCGGTGCCGGCCCCCTCGACCACCGCGGTGAAGTCCGCGCCGAGTCCGTCGAGCCCGGTCATCGTCGCGGCGGTGGCGTCCTTCTGCCCGCCGAGCCCGCGCACGATGAGCAGGTTGTCGTCGGGGTGGTCGTCGTTCATGTGCTTGGTGATCGCCGCCACGACGTCCGGGCCGAACGGGTTGGCCGTCGCGTCCTGTGCAGCGGGGGTGGTGGTCATGGGTCGCGCCTCCGGAAGGGACTTGATGTGACGTCAGTTCGCGTTGCGGCGGCGCACGAAGAAGTAGGTGCCCGCACCGACCACCACCACGACGGCGGCGATGACGCCGATCACGATGCCGGTCGACGAGCTGTCGTCGGACTTCTCCGCGGCGCCCGCGGTGCTGTCGGCGCTGCCCGCGCCCGGGGAGGCCTCGGGCACCGCACCGCCCGGGTTCCCGGTCGCGGCGGCGGACGAGCCGCCGCCGGTCGCGGGGGCGGACGGCGCACCGCTCGGGCCGCCGGTCGGCTGCGGTGCGGTCGGCAGCGACGCGGGCACGCCGCCGGTGAAGTTCACTGCGAGGGTGGCTTCCTGGGTGCGGTCCTTGCCGTTGCCCATCCAGCTGGTCTGCAGCGCGCAGGGCGTGGCCAGGCAGTCCGTGGTGCCGAACTTGGCGACCGGCTTGTACTCGGCGACGAAGCCGCCGGCGGAATCGGTGTCCACCATTTTGAAGTTGATCACATCGCACGCCCGGCCGGCGCCCTTGCTCGGGTCGCAGACGGTCAGGAACAGCTTGATGCCGGGATTGAAGCCCTTCCCGGTGACCGTGATCGTCTGGCCTGCCGGATCCAGGCCGGTGGAGGTCGAGGCGGTGATGCTCACGCCGACCGCGTGGGCGCTGCCCGCACTCAGGAACAGCCAGGAAAGCAGCAGGGACAGGACGGCAAGGGCCCCGGCCGTGCGGCGGGTAAGGATGGTCACGCTGCTTAACTCCCAGGTCAACGGCCTGTACACCGGCGTACGTTCGTTGCGGAGGTTAGGCTACCCTCATCATCATGGTGCGCATCGCCGGGGCCTTCCCCCGGACCCCTTGGGGCCTAAGAATGCACCTCCGACATCGTTCCGACAAGATGTCGGCAAGTTCTTGACGGCAGCGTACGGAGCCGAACACACTGCGGTTCGGCAGCTTGTCGTACCGATGCCGTTCTAGGCCTGTCATGGGCCGTGCCAAGGGGACTCAAACGATGACCACGACCGAAACCGCAGAGACCGCCGAAGAAACGTTCTCCGCACTCATCCGCAAGCGTTCCTGGGGCAGCCACCAGAGCGCCGAGGGCGAGGGCTTCCTCGACGTCCTGATGCGCGGCGGACTCACCCGCGACGCGTACACCGCGATGGTCGCCCAGCACTACTGGGCGTACGAGGTCCTGGAGCAGGCCTCCGTGGTCATGCGGGACGACGCCGTCGCGGCACCGTTCTGCCCGGAGAGCCTGGACCGCATGGCCGCGCTGGAAGCCGACATGCTCTTCCTGGCCGGCGAAGGCTGGCAGGAGAAGTACCCGGCCAACGCCGCCACGCAGCGCTACATCGACCGCATACGGGAGAAGTGCTTCGACTGGCCCGGCGGCTACGTCGCGCACCACTACACCCGCTACCTCGGCGACATGTCCGGCGGCCAGCACATCGCCAAGCTGATGCGCCGTCACTTCGGCCTCGAGGGCAACGAAGGCACCGAGTTCTACAACTTCGAGGCGGTCGGCGACCTGGACGCCTTCAAGACCGGCTACCGCGCGTCCCTGGACAACGGCCCGTGGGACGACGAGGAGAAGGAGCGGATCATCCAGGAGGTGCTGTTCGCATACGCGGTCAACAGCGCCGTGCTGCAGGACCTGGGTGCCGAGATGGAGCAGTGGCGCAAGGCGGAGTGACCCCCCGCCGTCCACGCGCATCGGCCGTGGGGTGGGATAGCCGAGACGAACCGGTGTCCCACCCCACGGCCGCGCAGCGAACCAGGCAACTCAACAGGAGCGGAACATGGCCACGTACATCCTGCGGCGCGCGATAGGCGTGCTCGTGGTGATGTTCTCCGTCGTCACCGCCATGTTCCTGCTGCTGCACGCCTCCCCGGTCTCGCCGGTCAACCAGCTCGCCCCGCAGGTCGCCGCCGACCCCGTCGCCCGCGCCGCGGTCGAGCACAAGATGGGCCTGGACCGGCCGCTCGTCGTCCAGTACTTCGACTACATCGGCGGCCTGCTCACCGGCGACTTCGGCGTCTCCCTCTACGACGGCTCCTCGGTGGCCGACCAGATCGGCCGCGCCCTGCCGGTCTCCCTCGAACTGGGCCTCCTCGCCGCACTGCTCGCGGTCGTCCCGGCCGTCGGACTCGGCACCTGGTCCGCGCTGCGCCAGGGCCGCGCGGTCGACCAGGTCACCCGCGTGGTCACCGTGGTCGCCATGTCGCTGCCCGGCTACTGGCTCGCGGTCGTGCTGCTGGTCATGGTCGACAACCCGGACTTCCTGCCCGGGGCCGGCGGCTACATCGAGTTCTCCGAGGACCCGGTCCGCAACCTCCAGGTCCTGCTGCTGCCCGCACTCGTGCTCGGCCTCGCCGCCTTCGCGATGATCACCCGCTCGCTGCGCGGCGGCCTGGTCGAGGCGTACGCCTCCGACCACGTCGCCTTCGCCCGGGCCATGGGCTCCTCGCGCACCGAGGTGCTGCGCCGCGTCGCGCTGCGCGGTGCGGTGGTGCCGACCCTGACCGTGGCCGGCGTCCTCATCGGCGGGCTGCTCTCCGGCACCGTCCTGGTGGAGAACGTCTTCCAGATCCCGGGCCTGGGCCAGCTCATGGTCACCGCGTTCCAGCGCCAGGACTACCAGCTCGCCCTCGGCGGCTGCGTCGCCACCGCGGCGATCTTCCTGGTGCTCAACCTGGTCGTCGACCTCCTCTACCTCGTCGTGGACCCGCGCACCCGACAGGGGCTGCACCGTGCCTGACAGATCCGGCCCGCCCGCCGCGGCCGCCACCGCCAAGGCGTCCGCCGCCCGCCCCGCGCGGTTCCGGCACCTGCGCAACCTCGGCCCGGCCGGCTGGACCGGCCTGGTCTTCGTCGTCGCGTACCTGCTGGTCGCCACCGTCGGGCAGCTGCACGGCAGCCCCACCGAACTGGTCACGCTCGGCCCCGAGGCCCCTTCCCTCGCGCACCCCTTCGGCACCGACCACCTCGGCCGCGACCTGCTCGCGCGCACCGCCGAAGGCGCCTGGACCTCGCTGTGGATCTGCCTGACCTCGATCGGCTTCGCGCTGGTGGTCGGCACCGCGATCGGCGTCTCGGCCGGCTACCGGCACGGCGGCCGCCTCGACGGGCTGCTCATGCGCAGCGTCGAGACCGTCCAGGCGCTCCCGCAGTTCATCTTCGTGATGTTCGTCATCGGCCTGGTCGGCACCCAGGACATGCACTGGGGCCCGCTCACCATCGGCAACGGGGTGCGCGTGGCGCTGGCCATCGGCATCGGGTTCGTGCCGTACTTCGCGCGGGTGGCGCGCGCCGCGACCGTGGTGGAGATGCGCGAGGATTACGTGGTCAACCTCCGTGGCCTCGGAGTGCCGCCACGCGAGATCCTGTTCCGCGAGGTGCTGGTCAACGTCCTGCCCCCGGTGCTCGGCCAGGCGTTCCTGGCGATGGCCATCGCGGTCTTCGCCGAGGGCGGGCTGAGCTTCCTGGGGCTCGGCGTGCCGGCCCCGCACGCGACGCTGGGGAACCTGGTCGCCGACGCCGGCGGCCAGATCCTGGGCGACGCGTGGTGGTACGCCACCTTGCCGGGCGCGGTCCTGGTGCTCGGCATCCTGGGATTCAATCTGCTCGGCGAGGCCTACGGCAGCCGGAACCGGAACCGGAGCACCCGGTCGGTACGTTCCGTACCCGCCGGCGCCGCACCGGGCGGCACCACCGGCAGCACCGGCGGCATCCCCGCCGGGTACGCGACAGAGGAGACGAAGTGACGCGCGCAGCGTGGGGGGCCCGTACCGAGACGGCCGGCGGCATCGCGGGCCCGGCAGGCCCCAGCCGGCGCGGCTTCCTCGGGCTGACCGCGGGCCTCGCGCTCGGCGGCACCGGCCTGCTGACCGCGTGCAGCTCCGCCGATTCCGGCTCGCGCGTCGCGGACCGGCACAAGGACGGCATCCTGCGCATCGGCGTCGCGGCCGCGCCCAGCAGCCTCAACCCGCTCGACTCCGGCGCCGAGGTCACCCGGTGGATCGCCGAGCCGGTGATGGAGAGCCTGTACGCGTACGACGACCAGCTGAACTCGGTGCCGCTGCTCGCCGAGGGCGAGCCCGAGGTGTCGCCGGACCAGCTCACCTGGACGGTCCGCCTCAAGCCGGGCCTCACCTGGCACAACGGCGACCCGTTCACAGCCGACGACGTGGTGGCCACGCTGACCCACATGCTCGACCTGTCCGCGGGCAGCGAGTGGATCACGTACATGCTCGGCTACGTGCTGCGCTTCGAGAAGGCCGACGCCCGCACCGTGCGGATCGTGCTGGCCAAGCCGTACGGCCTGCTGCGCTCGCACCTGACGAACCTGCCGGTCACGCACAAGGACTTCGTGTCGCGCAAGGACACGATGATGGGCACCGGCCCGTTCAAGCTGGACAGTTACGTGGCCGGCCAGAGCTTCACGATGTCGAAGTTCGACGGCTACCACGGCGGCCAGTACAAAGCTCCGTTCGCGGACCTGCCGGGCGGCGCCGCGTTCAAGGGCATCGAGTACACCGTCTTCACCGACGGCAACACCCGCGCGGTCAGCCTCAAGCAGGGCAAGGTCGACCTCATCACCGCACCCGCGCACACCACGCTGCCGGTGCTGGAGAAGGAGAAGGGCGTCGCCGTCGTCTCCGCGATCGCCCCGCTCGACGTCCTCACCTATGTCATGGTCAAGCGCGAGCCGTTCGACGACCCGGACTTCCGCAAGGCGATCGCGTACTCGATGGACCGCGAGGGCGTGCTCGCGCGCGTCTACGGCGGCAAGGGCGCCCCCGGCCAGGGCCCGATCGGCCCCGGCGAACTGGGCTACGACAGCGCGCTCGCGGTCTACCCGCCGACCCCCGACCTGGCCAAGGCCCGCGAGCACCTGGCGCGCGCCAAGACCCAGAAGCGCTCCTTCACGCTGACCGTCGGCGCCAGCCAGGTCGTCCGCGACCTCGCCCAGGTCCTGGTCGCGGGCTGGGACAAGATCGGCGTCAAGGTCACCATCGAGCAGCTGTCCGGCGGCCCGTGGTCCAACAAGTGGCTGTCCGGCGACTACGACATGCTCATGAACACCTTCTCGTCCGGTTTCACCTCGGGCCCGGCGAACTACCTCACACTCGCGCCCGCGTCGTCGTCCAACGTGCTCTCCTGCGGGTACAAGAACCCTGCGGTCGACGCCGCGATCGACACCGTCTGGCAGACCACCGACCCCGCGGCGCGCATCGCGGCGCTCAAGACCGTGGACCGCGCCCTCGCCGAGGACGCGGTGATCTTCCCGCCGGTCTACCCCGAACTCGTCGTCGCGCAGCGCACCGAACTGAGCCCGCTCAACCAGGCGCAGCTGAAGATCTGCCGCCTGTCGCCGCAGACCCTGCGCTTCACCGACGCCTGACCCGACCCGCCCACCCACTGCGCCCACCCACTGCCCACCCCGACCGATCCGGCGACGCACCACCGCACCGCCCCGACCGACCCCGACGGACGGACCCCATCCATGGCCACCACACTCGGACCGGGCTCCCGCCCCGGCACGGCCGCGACCCCCGAGGCCGGCGCGGCCGCGGACCAGGCGGCGCTGCTCCGGGTCCGCGGGCTGTCGGTGACCTACCCGTCGGCGCGCGGCCCGGTGCCCGCGGTGCGCGACGTGGCCTTCGACGTCCGCCCCGGCGAAATCCTGGGCCTGGTCGGCGAATCCGGCAGCGGCAAGAGCAGCGTGTGCACCGCGGTGATGGGCCTGCTCCCGGACGGCACCCGCCTGGACGCCGACGAGATCGGCTTCGAGGGCCGCGACCTCGCCCGGCTGCGCGAGCGCGACCTGCGCCGCATCCGCGGCCGCCGCATAGCCCTCGTCCCGCAGCAGCCGATGACCTCGCTCGCCCCGACCACCCCGGTCGGCCGCCAACTGCGCTGGTATCTCGGGGACCGCCTGGACGACCCGCAACTGCGCGGCACCCTCCAGGCCATCGGCCTGGGCGCGGTCCTCGACCGGCCGCACGACCTGCCCGGCGCGTTCTCCGGCGGGCAGTTGCAGCGCCTCGTCATCGCGATCGCCGCACTCGCGCACGAACCCGCGCTGCTGCTGGCCGACGAGCCGACCACCACACTCGACGCGACCGTGCAGGCGCAGGTCCTCAAGCTGCTCCTGACACTGCGTGAGGACCTGGGCCTGGCCGTGCTGTACGTCTCGCACGACCTCGCCGTGGTGGCGCAGATCTGCGACCGGGTGGGCGTGATGTACGGCGGCCGGCTGGTGGAGACCGCGCCGGTCGCGGAGATCTTCACGAACCCCCGGCACCCCTATACCCGCGCGCTGGTCGCCGCGATGCCGTCGACGACGCCCGCCGACCAGCCGCTGCGGCCCATCCCGGGCACCGCGGAGGGCGCCAACCTGCTGCCCGGCTGCCCGTTCGCGCCGCGCTGCCCCGAGGTCATGGACGTGTGCCGCACCGCGATGCCCGCGCCGGTCCGCCGCGCCGCCGCGACGGTGGGCTGCCACCGCAGCGGGGGAGAAGCAGGAGAAGCCGCATGACGCGCCCCGCCGACGCCGCCGTTCCCGCGCCTGCCGCGCCCCTCGACGCGGACGCGGGCGAAGCGACCGGCCAGGCCCCGATCCTGACGGCGCGTCACCTCAGGCGGTACTTCCCGGTGCCGCGCACCCTGGGCAAGCGCGGCCCGGCCGCCCAGGTGCACGCCGTCGAGGACGTGTCGTTCGACGTCGCACCGGGGGAGATCCTGGCGATCGTGGGGGAGTCCGGCTGCGGCAAGTCCACCGTCGCGCGCATGCTCGCCGGGCTGAGCGAACCCACCGCCGGGACCGTGGAGTCGGACGGCCGCACGCTGGCCGCGCACCGCTCGGCCGCGGACCAGCGGCTGGTCCAGCTGGTCACGCAGAACCCGAGGGCCGCGTTCAACCGGCGCCGCAGCATCCGGCACGCACTGCACCAGCCGCTGCGCGTGCACGGGCTGGCCGACAAGGACGAGCGCGAGCGCCGCGCGCTGGAGACCGTGCAGCGCGTCGGGCTGTCCGCCGAGCACCTGGACCGCATGCCACGCGACCTCAGCGGCGGTGAGCTGGCCCGCATGGTCCTGGCCCGCGCGCTGCTGGTCGAACCGCGGGTGCTGGTCCTCGACGAGCCGACCGCGAGCCTGGACGCCAGCGTCAAGGCGACCGTGGTCAACCTGCTGCTCCGGCTGCGCGACGAACTGGGCCTGGCGATCGTGGTGATCACCCACGAGATCGACATCGCCCGGCGCCTCGCAGACCGGGCCGCGGTCATGTACCTGGGCCGGATCGCCGAGCTCGGCCCGGCGTCGGAGGTTCTGCACGGGCCGGTGCACCCGTACGCGCGCATGCTGCTGGCCAGCATCCCGGAGCCCGATCCCGCGAGGACCGGCCCGGCCCGCGCCGCGGACACGCCGACTGCGGTCGGCGAGGTGCCCTCGGCGGTCGCGCCGCCGCCCGGCTGCGCGTACCACCCGCGCTGCCCGCTGGCCACCGCCGTGTGCACGGCCGAGGTCCCGGAGCTGCGCCGGATCGGCGCGGTCGACGCGGCTTGCCACCACGCGGACGCCTGACCCGGCCCTGATCCGGCCCTGGTCCTGAGTCGGCGCTGCCCGTCCGGCCTCTCCCTGCGGGGGCTGCGTCAGCGGGTCAGCCGGCGGCCGGTGACCAGCTCGGGCTCGATGCGGAACATGTGGCCGCGGTCCGACCAGGGCAGGGGCAGCTGCCGGGCCAGCCGGGCGATCTCGTCCTGGTCGGTGATGCGGGTGGCGTGCCCGGTCGCGGTGACCGTCCAGCCGTCCCCGCGGTCCGCCTGGTACTCGTCGGTCTGGAACGCGACGACCGTGTTGTGCAGGCCGTCGGCGAGCCGCTGCGCGCCGACGATGCGGAACACGATGCCGCCGTCGTCCAGCACGAAGTGCACGGGGCGGATGGCGGGCAGTGCGCCCTCGGTGAAGACGACACGGCCGACCGGCACTCCGGCCATCAGGCGGAGCGCCTCGGCGGCCGAGAGCTCTTCGAGCACGGGCATGGGTGTCGTGGTCATGTCTCCAGGATCTCCCCGCGGCCCGGAGGCGGTCAGGGGCAAAGGTCCCGGCTGCGACGGAGATGGACCCGGTGTCCGTTTTGCGCCCGGAAGGCGCGTCGAGTGTCCTGTCCGGAGCTCTGCGGATTCCGCCGAGAACGGTGTGATCCGTGGTGTTAGCGGGGTCCGGAAAAAGATTCCCAATTCGCCATTTGATCGGGAAAAGCGATTCCGCGGAATCCCAACCTCCGGTTGGTCCGAACGCCGGACAACACCCCGGAAAAGCGGGCCCGCAGTGAAACCGGGCCCCTTCGAACCGCGTCCTGAGAGCCAAGGGGGTGAAGGGCGCCCGCATGCGGAGGATAGCGGGTTCCACGGCCATGGATTACGTCGGGGTTTCGTCCGGGGAAAGTCGCGGAGGCGGGCTGACACGCGTCAACCCGGTGCTTGATCGGCGCGTCGGTGATCAGGCAAGCTGAGCCGTCGGACCGACCGGGACAAACCGAGTTCCTGGCCAACTGTCGTGTTGGAATCGTTGTCGGGGCACGATCCGAGGCACCCGGGAACACGGTTCCCAGCAGTCCAGGGAGAGAGATGGAGCGCAATTCCGGCGGTCATGCAGGTCCCGATGACACCGGAGGCGATGCGGCAGGAGCCGGCACCGGGGAACAACCCGACCGCGCGGTCGTCGACCCCGCGGTCGTCATGGCCCAGGCCAAGGACGAGAACTTCCCCGTCGCCTCCCGCGTGCTGCGCCCCGACCACCGGCGGCACCTGCTCGCCGTCTACGGCTTCGCCCGGCTCGTCGACGACATCGGCGACGAGGCGGCCGGCGACCGGCTGGCCCAGCTCGACGCGGTCCAGGCCGACGTCGAGCGCATCTACGCAGGCCGCGATCCCGAGCTCGCGGTCCTGCGCCCGCTGCGCGGCACCGTCGCCGAGACGGACCTGCCCGCCGACCCGCTGCTCGCGCTGATCGAGGCGAACCGGCAGGACCAGCGGGTACGCCGCTACGCCACCTACGACGACCTCGTCGCCTACTGCCGGCTGTCCGCCGACCCGGTCGGCCGCATAGTCCTGTACATCTTCGGCCGCGCCGACGAGCAGCGGTTCGTCTGGTCCGACCAGATCTGCACGGCCCTCCAGATCGTCGAACACCTCCAGGACGTCGCCGAGGACCTCGGGAAGGACCGCATCTACCTGCCGGCCGAGGACATGGCCCGGTTCGGTGTCGCGGAAACCGACCTGAAAGCCCCCTCGGCAGGTTCTGACCTGCGAAAACTGGTTGCGTTCGAGGCCGCACGTGCGACTAACCTGCTGCGCGCCGGGGCCCCGTTGATCGACTCGCTGAGCGGACGGGAGCGTCTCGCGGTCGCCGGGTTCGCCGCAGGCGGCCGGGCCGCGATCGCCGCGATCGCGGCGGCGGACCACGACGTGCTGGGGCAGCGCCCCCGGCCGGGAAAGGCCGGCCTGCTGCGGGAACTCGTCCGCGTACTGGCCCGGAAACGGTGAGGAGCCACATGGACGTCGATGCGTCGTACGCGTACTGCGAGCGGCTGACCCGCAACCAGGCGCGGAACTTCTACTACGGCATCCGGCTGCTGCCCGAACCGAAACGGCTCGCGCTCAGCGCGGTCTACGCCTTCGCCCGCGAGGTCGACGACATCGGCGACGGCGACCTGCCGCTGGAGACGAAGGTCACCGAGCTGGGCCGCATGCGCGCCCAACTGGAGGACCTGGACGCCTACCGCGACCCGGTCTGCACCGCGCTGGCCGACGCCGCGCGCCGCTACCCCATCCCGCTGTCCGCCCTCGGCGAGGTCATCGACGGCGTCGAGATGGACCTCAAGGAGACGCAGTACCGCACCTTCGAGCAGCTGCGGGTCTACTGCCGCTGCGTGGCCGGCGCGGTCGGACGGCTCTCGCTGGGCATCTTCGGCTCGACCGACCCCGAGCGGGCCCCCGAGCTCGCCGACACGCTCGGCATCGCGCTGCAGATCACCAACATCCTCCGGGACATCAAGGAGGACAAGGACAACGGGCGCGTCTACCTGCCGCGCGAGGACCTCGCCAAGTTCGGCCTGGAGGACGCCTGGGAGCCGGAGGGCGCGTTCGTCCCCGGCGCCGCGTTCGACGACCTGGTGCGCTTCGAGGGCGAGCGGGCCCGGCGGCTCTTCGACGAGGGCCTGCGGCTCCTGCCGCTGCTCGACCGGCGCAGCGCCGCGTGCACCGGCGCGATGGCGGGCATCTACCGCCGCCTGCTGACCCGCATCGTCGCCGAGCCGGCCATCGTCCTCGAAGGCCGCCAGTCGCTGCCCGGCTGGGAGAAGGCGGAGATCGCGGTCCGCGGCCTGTCCGGCTTCCCGGTCGGCGAGCGGTCGGCCTTCGCAAGGTTCATCGCAAAAGATCATCAAAGTGGTGCCGCAGGGGGAACACGAACCGGCGAAAAACGCTTCAACGGGGAGTAGGCCAAGTGATCATCTGGGTACGTGAGGGGTCATGACACGTCGTCTGATCGTGGTGGGGGGAGGACTCGCGGGCATCACCGCTGCCCTGACCGCGGCCGATGGCGGCGCCGCGGTGACGCTGCTCGAAGGGCGTCCGCGCCTGGGCGGGGCCACGTTCTCCTTCCGCCGTGACGGACGGTGGATCGACAACGGACAGCACGTGTTCCTGCGCTGCTGCACCGAGTACCGCTGGTTCCTCGACCGCATCGGCAGCACCAAGGACACCGTGCTGCAGGACCGCCTCGACGTCCCCGTGCTCACCCCGTGGGGCACCGCCGGCCGGCTCAAGCGCAGCAGCCTCCCCTCGCCGCTGCACCTGTCCGCCGCGCTGTCCCGCTACCCCTTCCTGACCCTCGCCGGGCGCGCCCGCGTCGGCTTCGCGGCCCTCGCCCTCAAGCGCCTCGACCCCGAGGACCCCCGGCTCGACACCCAGACCTTCGGCCAGTGGCTCGACAAGTTCGGCGTCACCGCCCGGGAGCGCGCCGCGATGTGGGACCTGGTCGGCATCGCGACCCTCAACCTCACCGCCGAGCACGCCTCCCTCGCGATGGCCGCCAAGGTCTTCCGCACCGGGCTGCTCGACAC
Source organism: Yinghuangia soli (assembly GCF_021502675.1). Classification (GTDB taxonomy): domain Bacteria; phylum Actinomycetota; class Actinomycetes; order Streptomycetales; family Streptomycetaceae; genus Yinghuangia; species Yinghuangia soli. The sequence goes on along the minus strand of NZ_JAKFHA010000001.1, from coordinate 562,287 downwards.
GAACGACGGCGCCGACATCGGCTGGAGCCGCGTCCCGCTGCAGCAGCTGCACGGCGACGCCGCGCAGCGCGCCCTCGAGGACGCCAAGGTCGACATCCGCCTGCGGTCCCGCGTCTCCGCCCTGGAAGCGCTGCCCGGCGGCGGCTTCACGGTCGACGCGGACGGCGGCACGCTGCACGCCGACGCCGTCGTGCTCGCCGTCCCGCACGAAGACACCGCCCGGCTGCTGCCGGCCGGCGCCCTGCTCCTGGACGACCGGCCCGCCGACCCCACGGTCCTGGCCGGGCTCGGCCGCTCGCCCATCGTCAACGTGCACGCGGTGTACGACCGCCCGGTGTTCGCCGAGGACTTCGCGGCCGGCCTGGCCACCCCCGTGCAGTGGGTGTTCGACCGCAGCGAGAACCTCGGCCTGGAGCGCGGCCGCTACCTGGCCGTCTCCGTCTCCGCCGCCGACGCCGAGATCGACATGACGCAGCAGCAACTCCGCGACCGGTTCGTGCCCGCGCTCGAGACACTGCTCCCCGCCACGCGCACGGCACGTGTCGAGGAGTTCGTCGTGACCAAGGAGCGCACCGCGACCTTCCGGGCCGCGCCCGGCTCCGGGCGGCTGCGTCCGCATGCGCGCACCGCCGTCCCCGGACTCGCACTCGCCGGCGCGTGGACCGCGACCGGCTGGCCCGCGACCATGGAGTCCGCTGTCCGCAGCGGGCTGGCCGCGGCGCAATCCATCCTGCCCAGCCTGGACTTGGATCCCGGGCGTGTACTGCCGACCCGACCTGGTGCCTTCCCGGAGAGGACGACGACACCGTGACCGTAGCCGACAGCTCACTCGCCCCCGTTGTACTGGACCGAGCCCGCGAAGCCACGCAACCCGCACTGCGGGCCGCCGTGGCCCGCCTCGAACCGCCGCTCGCCCGCGTCTCCTCGTACCACATGGGCTGGGCCGACACCGAAGGCCGCCCGATGCCCGGCAACGGCGGCAAGGCGCTGCGCCCCGCGCTCGCCCTGTTGTCCGCCGAGGCCGTCGGGGCGCCGACCGGCGAGGGCGTGCCGGGCGCGGTGGCCGTGGAACTCGTGCACAACTTCTCGCTGCTGCACGACGACTTGATGGACGGCGACGAGGAGCGCAGACACCGCCCCACCGCGTGGAAGGCGTTCGGCCCGGGCCTCGCGGTCCTGGCCGGCGACGGCCTGCTGGTGCTCGCCGAGCAGGTGCTCATGGAGTCGTCCGGCCAGGGCGACCGGGCCGCCAAGCTGCTCACCGACGCCACCGCCGCGCTCATCGACGGCCAGTCCCAGGACCTCTCCTTCGAGACCCGCATGGACGTCACGGTCGAAGAGTGCCTGGCCATGGCCGGCAACAAGACCGGCGCCCTGCTCGCCTGCGCCAGCGCGATCGGTGCGGCCCTCGCCGGGGCCGACCAGGTCGTGGTGGACCGGCTCTACGCCTTCGGGCACAACCTGGGCATCGCCTTCCAGGCGGTCGACGACCTGCTGGGCATCTGGGGCCGCCCCGAGGTCACCGGCAAGCCCGCCTGGAACGACCTGCGGCAGCGCAAGAAGTCCGTACCGGTGGCGGCGGCGCTCACCTCGGGCGGCAGCAACGCCACCGCACTCGCCGAGCTGTACGCCACGCCCGGCGACCTGACGGAGGATCAACTCGCGCTTGCCGCAAGGCTTGTGGAGGAGGCCGGGGGCCGCATCCGCACCGAGGTGGAAGCGCAGCGCCATCTGGAACTCGCGCTGGCCAGCCTCGACGGACTCGGCATCCCGGAGGTGACGCGTACCGACCTGGCGGCCCTGGCGGCATTCACGACGACTCGGGAGTTGTAGAGATGACGGTGACCGTCCGGACCGAAGCCACCGACGCGCCCGACCGCGCCAAGGACACCCTGGACCGGGCTGTGGCGCACCTGCTCGGCCTCCAGGACGAGGCGGGCTGGTGGAAGGGCGAGCTGGAGACCAACGTCACCATGGACGCCGAGGACCTCCTCTTCCGGGAGTTCCTCGGCATCCGCACCGCCGAGCAGACCGAGCAGACCGCCCGGTGGATCCGGTCGAACCAGCGCGCGGACGGGACCTGGGCCTCCTTCCGGGGCGGCCCCGCCGAACTGTCCACCACCATCGAGGCGTACGTCGCCCTGAAGCTGGCCGGCGATGCGGTGGACGCCGACCACATGCAGCGCGCCGCGGCGTACATCCGCGAACAGGGCGGCCTTGCGCACAGCCGGGTCTTCACGCGCTTCTGGCTGGCCTTCTTCGGCTGGTGGTCCTGGGACGAACTCCCGGTCATGCCGCCGGAGTTGATCTACCTGCCCAAGTGGTTCCCGCTCAACGTCTACGACTTCGCCTGCTGGGCCCGGCAGACCATCGTGCCGCTCACCATCGTGAGCGCGCTGCGCCCGGTCAAGCCCGCCCCGTTCCGGCTCGACGAACTGCGCCCCACCGGACCGGTGGCCGCCAAGCCGCAGGCCGACGACGCGTGGTCGCGCTTCTTCCGCACCCTGGACCAGGTGCTGCACGTCTACTCCAAGCGCCCGGTGATGCCGGTCCGCCGGCACGCCATGCGGCGCGCCAAGCAGTGGATCATCGAACGCCAGGAGGCGGACGGCGGCTGGGGCGGCATCCAACCGCCCTGGGTCTACTCGCTGATCGCCCTGCACCTGACCGGACTCCCGCTCAACCACCCGGTGGTGGCCCAGGGCATCAAGGGCCTGGACGGCTTCACCATCTGGGAGGAGACCGACCAGGGCACGGTCCGCCGCTTCGAGGCCTGCCAGTCCCCGGTGTGGGACACCGGCCTCTCGCTGGTCGCGCTGCGCGACGCGGGATTCCCCGAGGACCACCCGCAGGTCGTGAAGGCCGCGGACTGGCTCCTCGACGAGGAGATCCGCGAGGTCGGCGACTGGGCGGTCCGCCGCCCCGGGCTCGAACCCGGCGGCTGGGCCTTCGAGTTCGCCAATGATTATTACCCGGACACGGACGACACCGCCGAGGTCGTCATGGCCCTGCGCTACGCCGCGCACCCGGACACCGAGCGCATGCGCGCGGTGCTGGGCCGGGCCGAGGTGTGGACCGCGGGCATGCGCAGCAAGGACGGCGCCTGGGGCGCGTTCGACGCCGACAACACCGCCACGCTGCCGCTCAAGCTGCCGTTCTGCGACTTCGGCGCGGTCACCGACCCGCCCTCCGCGGACGTCACCGCGCACATCGTCGAGATGTTCGCCGAATCCGGCCCCGAGTACCGCGACCAGGTCGTCGAGGGCGTCCGCTGGCTGCTGCGCAACCAGGAGGCGGACGGGTCGTGGTTCGGCCGCTGGGGGGCCAACTACATCTACGGCACCGGCGCGGTCGTCCCCGCGCTCGTGCTGGCCGGCGTCGACCCGCGGCACAGCGCGGTCCGGCGCGCGGTGCGCTGGCTGTACGGCATCCAGAACCCGGACGGCGGCTGGGGCGAGGATCTGCGCTCGTACGCCGACACGTCGTGGTCCGGCAAGGGCGACTCCACCGCCTCGCAGACCGCCTGGGCGCTCCTCGCGCTCCTCGCGGCCGGCGAGCGCGGCGCCGAGGTGGAACGCGGCGTGCGCTGGCTGACCGACCATCAGAACGACGAAGGCGGCTGGGACGAACCGCAGTTCACCGGAACCGGGTTCCCGGGGGACTTCTACATCAAGTACCACATGTACCGGATCGTCTTCCCGATCATGGCCCTCGGCCGCTACGTGAACTCCACGCCGGTGAAGTCCGCGGGATGAACGGACCTTCGCGACGCCGGTTCCCCGGCCTCCCCGACCCGGAAGCCCGGGCGAGGCCGGCCGGGGAACCGGCGCCTGGTACATCGCAAGCGCGCCTCGGTGTGCCTCTGGTAGCCACCCCGCTCCGCATCGAGGAGCGTGCGATGCGGCGCGGCGGTGCCGCGGCGGTCGTGCGTACCGGCATGGGAGAGGCCAAGTCGCGGGCCGCGGCGGCCCGCCTGGCGGCGGCGCCGGCCGTGGTTGTCGCGGGGATGTGCGCAGGCATGCGGGGGCTCGTGCCCGGCGACGTCGTGGTGGCCTCCGAAGTACGCGACCCGGACGGCACCGTCGTCCCCTGCCCGTGGGCCGAGTCGCTCGCGGAAGAGCTGCGCCGCGCGGGGCTCGCGGTGCACGTGGGGCCGGTGGCCACCGTCCGCAAGCTCGTCCGGCCCGCCGAGCGCGTCACGCTCGCGGACGCCGGGGTGATCGCGGCCGATATGGAATCGTCGTTCCTGCTCGCTGGGGTGTGGGCGGGGGGCGGCACGAGCCCGTGGGCGGTGCTGCGGGTCGTCTCGGACGCCCCCGGCCACGAACTCCTGCGGCCCGGCATCGTGCGCAACGGCATGCGGGCATACCGGGCACTCAAGGCGGCAGCCCCCGCCCTGGCCGGCTGGCCTGCCGCGGCGGTCGCGGCACACTCGGTCGATTCGGCGCCGTTGCCGACCGCGGACGGTCCCGAAGGGGCAGACTTGGGCATGGCAGAGCGGCGAGAAGCAGGTCGGGACACGACGCAGGACGGTGGCGCATGACGTTCGATCTCGGTGAGACCCTCGCGGAGTACGAGGGCCGCGGCTTCGAGCTGCACGCCAAGCACCTCAACCCGCAGCTGCCGCGCGTGCTGCAGACGATCGGCTTCCACCGCAACTACGTGCGCGCCGAGGGCCCGTACCTCTACGACGACACCGGCGCCGAGTACGTCGACTACCTGTCCGGCTTCGGCACCTACGGCGTCGGCCGCCACCACCCGGTGGTCCGCAAGGCGATGCAGGACGTCATCGCGCTCGACCTGCCGGACATCGTGCACTTCGCGACCCCGCCGCTGGCCGCCGCGCTGGCCGACCGGCTGCTCGCCAAGACCCCGCACCTGGACCGCGTCTACTTCTGCAACAGCGGCACCGAAGCCGTCGAGGCCGCACTGAAGTTCGCGCGCTTCGCGACCGGCCGCAAGCGCATCGTCTACGTCGACCACGCCTTCCACGGCCTGACCACCGGGTCGCTGTCGGTCAACGGCGCCAAGGAGTTCCGCAAGGGCTTCGAGCCGCTGCTGCCGGACGTGGCGATCCAGCTGGGCGACCTGGACGCGCTGGAGCGCGAGCTCAAGCGCGGCGACGTGGCGGCCTTCATCGTGGAGCCGATCCAGGGCAAGGGCGTGCTGATCCCGCCGCCCGGGTTCCTGGCCGCGGCGCAGAAGCTGCTGCGCCAGCACGGCGCGCTGCTCATCGCCGACGAGGTGCAGGTCGGCATGGGCCGCACCGGCAAGTTCTTCGCGTACGAGTGGGAGGACGGCGTCGAGCCGGACATCGTCACCGTCGCGAAGGCGCTGTCCGGCGGCTATGTGCCGATCGGGGCGACGCTCACCAAGGACTGGATCTTCAAGAAGGTCTACTCGACGATGGACCGCGTCCTGGTCCACGACTGCACGTTCGGCGGCAACAACCAGGCCATGGCGGCCGGCCTCGCGACGCTCGCGGTCATCGACGACGAGGATCTGCTGGGCAACTGCCAGAGGATGGGCGACGCGTACCAGGCGGCACTGCGGCCGCTGATCGACAAGTACGAGCTGTTCGCGGACGTGCGCGGCCGCGGCCTGATCGTCGGCCTGGAGTTCGGCAAGCCGAAGTCGTTCAAGCTGCGGGCCGGCTGGTCGGCCCTGCAGGCGGCCCGGACCGGCCTGTTCGCCCAGATGGTCGTGGTCCCGATGTTCCAGCGGCACCGCATGCTCACGCAGGTCGCGGGCGACCACATGGACGTCATCAAGCTGCTTCCGCCGTACGTCATTTCGCAGCGCGACGTGGACAACTTCACGACAGCGTTCGTGGACGTGATGGACGACGCGCACAAGGGCACCGGCCTGATGTGGGACTTCGGCCGCACGTTGATAAAGCAGGCCATCACGAAGTAGGGCTGTTCCGGCGCTACTTGGTACAAGGCAGAAGGTGCGGCCGCTGCGGGACTCCGCGGCGGCCGCACCCTTTTCGCGGTGCCTCAGGAACCGGGCGCCACCTGGGCTGCGAGGGGCGCCCACCGCTGGTCCGCGGCCATCGCGACGACCTGGTCGACGGTGTACGGCACCTTCCCCATCTCGGGGTCGATCGACGCCTGCTCGGAGTTGTCCCCGAGCATGATGCGCACCGAGAGCGTGGCGGTGACCGGGACTTCCACTTCGATCGAGATCGCGGTGCCTACCGTGTCGTAGATGATGTCCGCCATCCTGCCGTCGGCCAGGCGGCGGCATTCGGTGATGCCTTCGGGGGCGGGCCCGCCGCCGTCCTGGCACAGGCGCTCGCCGGAGAGGATGTGGACGGACAAGTCGGCCGGTCCGGTGGCCGACTCCCACTCGATGCGCGCGGAGACGTCGCCCTTGTCGTTCGACCAGGCCGGAGTGCGGTTCGGCGGTCCGGCGGGTGCGATGAGCGCGGTCAGGATCCCGGCCGCCTCGTCGGCGAGCGGGTTGTCGACGGGGACCGGGGTGGACTGCGGGGGGATCGCGTCGGGCGGCATTTCGCCGTACGACGGGCCGGGCATGGCCGTGTTCGGGAGCGACGGGCGTCCGGTGGCCGGCGGCGACGAAGGTGCCGTGCCGGCCGACCCTTGCTCGGTACCGGGCGCCGCCAGCAGGACCGCGGCGGTCACGATGCCCGCGGTCGCGGCGGCCGTGCCCACGGCGGCCAGCAGCCGCCGCCGCCGGAGCCGCTGCCGGCCTCCGGTCGTCGCGCGCACCGCGATGTCCGCGCGGCCTGCCGGTTCGCCGGCGTCCCGCATCTCGGCCTGCAGGCGGCGCCGGAAAAGCTCTTCGGTGTCCATGGGTGATTCCTCCTGTCCGACGCGGCGTCAGCTCGCTGCGGGCGCTTCGTTCGCGGGGTGGGCGGTCGGCGCCAGGTCGGCGAGTGCGCCGCGCAGCCGGGCGAGGCAGCGTCCGGAGATCGTCTTGACCGCGGACGGCGTCAGGCCGAGGTGCTCGGCGGTGGTCTCGACGCTCAGGTCTTCCCAATAGCGCAGGACCAGGACGGCCCGGTCGCGGGCCGGGAGCCCGGTCAGCGCGTCCAGCAGGGTGACCCGCAGATCCGGGTCGCCTTCCGGACGGGCTTCGGTGCCTTCCAGCGCGGCGCTGTCGAGCCCGGGCGTCTCGCCGGAGCTGCGCCGCCGCCCCCGGTCGAGATAGGCGTTGACCAGCACGCGCCGGGCGTACGCGTCCTGGTTCCCGGCCTGCGCGACGCGGGGCCACGCGACGTACAACTTCTCCAATGCGGTCTGGGCAAGGTCCTCAGCCAAATGCCAGTCCCCGCACAGCAGGTAGCCGGTCCGTCGCAAGCGTGGCGCCGCCGCGGCGGCGAACCCGCTGAACCCGTCCCGGTCCCTCGTTCCCCGTGCCATCTGACCCCCGTATGTGGTGCCTGTGTTCCCCCTGGAAGGAAGACGTATCGACCCTGCCGCCGCGTCGCAGCGCCGGCCGCGGCGGTTCCTCGCGAACCCCGTGCAAAGATGCTGTGGAGGTCTCGGCAGGGTTGTGTGACCTGGGGCTTTACCGGGATTTGGCAGTCCGTCGCGGGTCTAATATCCGGCATATGAACATACCGAGAGCGGGGGTCGCCGAGGTTCCGGCGACGGCAGAGCCCACCGAGCCGGCAGCGCCGGGGCAGCCGGCGAAGACGGCCGCGTGGCACGCCAAGCGCATCCGCATATGGCTGGCCGCCTTCATCGTCGGGCTCGTCCTGAGCGGCGTGACGGCCTTCCCGATGGAGACCGAGATGCGCGTGCTCGTCGACGTGCTGCACCGGTTCGACTGGGTGCCCGATCCGCTGGTGCGCTGGATCGACCGCAGCTACGAGGGCGTCGTGGTGACCAACGACCGCTACCCCTTCATGGCGTACGGCACCGACTGGCTGGCCTTCGCGCACCTGACCATCGCGGTGGCGTTCTGGGGCCCGTGGAAGGATCCGATCCGCAACGTCTGGGTGGTGCAGTGGGGCCTCATCGCCTGCGCCGCGATCATCCCGTTGGCGCTGATCTGCGGCCCGCTCCGCGACATCCCGCTCTGGTGGCGGTTCATCGACATGTCCTTCGGGGTCTTCGGTGCGGTGCCGCTGCTCATCGTGCTGCGCCACATCCGCCGCCTGGAAGCACTCACCACGGCTGCCCCGCAGGTGAATAGGTTGACAGAGTCAATCAAATAAGTAGCATGGCAGGAGGAGTCGTACCGGCCTGGAAAACCAGGTCCGACAAGGAGGTTCGCGCGTGCCAGGATTCCCCGCCGAGGTCGGTGCGGTCGACCTGATGATCGGCTTCCCGAGCGCCCAGGCACGCAGCCACTACGACTTCCTCAAGCCCCAGCTCCGCGACGCCGAGAGCGCGGACATGGAGTTCCCGGCCGAGTACATGTTCAAGGGCGTCCCCAATCAGCTGGCCGACGAGGACGACCCGGTCGCCGTGACGGTGGCCAAGATGGACGCCTGCGGCGTGGCCGTCGGCCTGGTCGGGCTCAGCGAGACGGGCCTGCGCGCCGCCAAGGAGCACCCGGACCGCTTCCGGCTCTCCCTGGAGGTCGACCCCAACGAGATCACCGCGGCGGTGCGGCGCATCCGCGCCGCACACGAGGAGCACCGCATCGCCGCGGTCACCACGTTCCCGGCCGGCTGCAACCCGCAGGTCCCGGTCAGCGACCGGCGCTACTACCCGATCTACCAGACCTGCATCGACCTGGACATCCCGATCATCTCCAACGCCGGCATCCCCGGCCCCCGGGTGCCCGCGGCCTGCCAGGACGTCATGCACTTCGACCAGGTCTGCTACGACTTCCCCGAGCTGCGCATCGTCATGCGGCACGGCGCCGAGCCGTGGGAGGACCTCGCCGTCAAGCTCATGCTCAAGTGGCCCGGCCTCTACTACATGACCTCGGCCTTCGCGCCCAAGTACTACCCGAAGGCGATCGTCGACTACGCCAACACCCGCGGCGCCGACAAGATCATGTACGCCGGGTACTACCCGATGGGCCTGTCCCTGGAGCGGATCTTCCGCGAGCTGCCCGACGTGCCGTTCAAGGCCGAGGTGTGGCCCAAGTTCCTGCGCGAGAACGCGATGCGCGTCTTCAAGCTCGGCGCCGACGAATCCCGCTGAGCAGCCGAGAAAGGGCCGTGCGATGAGCGACCGCTACACCATCATCTCCGCCGACGGCCACGCCGGCGCGAACATGGAGACCTACCGCCGCTACCTCGACAGCGCGTGGCACGAGGAGTTCGACGCCTGGCGGGACAAGTACCGCAACCCGTTCCGCGACCTCCAGGACGACGGCCGCACCCGCAACTGGGACGACGCCCGCCGCATCGCCGAGATGGAAGCCGACGGCATCGTCGCCGAGGTCGTCTTCCCGAACACCGTCCCGCCGTTCTTCCCGACCGGCCAGCTGATCGCCCGCCCGCCCACGGCCCGCTCGTACGCCCGTCGCCTGGCCGGCATCCGCGCGCACAACCGCTGGCTCGCCGAGTGGTGCGGCGGCCCGAACAAGCACCGCCGCGCCGGCCTCGCCCAAGTCTTCCTCAACAACGTCGACGACGCTGTCGCCGAGGCCAAGTGGGCCAAGGAGAACGGCCTTTCCGGCATCCTCATCCCCACCACCCCGCCGGACGCCGAGGGCATCATCCCCCTCTACGCCCCCGACTGGGACCCGCTCTGGGCGGTCTGCCAGGACCTCGGCCTGGTCGTCGTGAACCACGGCGGCTCCGGGTCGCCGGACTACGGGCCGTACCCGGCCGCGAAGTTCCTGTGGATCGCCGAGGCCGCCACGTTCTTCCGCCGCCCGCTCACCCACATGCTGGTCTCCGGCGCGTTCGAGCGCTTCCCGCGGCTCAAGTTCGTCATCACCGAGCAGGGCGCGTCCTGGATCCCGCCGCTGCTCACGCAACTGGACGCCTACCACGACCAGATGTCCTCGGGCCGCATCGGCGAGCTCAAGTACGGCGACGACGACCGGCTGCCGCTCAAGCCCAGCGAGTACTTCGCCCGCAACGTCTGGGTCGGGGTCAGCTTCCCCAGCCCGGTCGAGGCCGAGGCGCGCTTCGGCATCGGCGTCGACCGCTTCCTGTGGGGCAGCGACTACCCGCACGACGAAGGCACCTACCCCTACACCCGCGAGTCGCTGCGCCGCTCCTTCGCCGGCGTGGACCCCGCGGACCTGCGCCGCATGCTGGCCGGCAACGCCGCCGAGGTCTACGGCTTCGACTTGGCCGTCCTGGACGGCTACGCGGCCGCCTGCGGACCGACCGTGGCGGAGATCGCCGAACCGCTCGCCGAGATCCCCGCGGACAGCAACAGCCCGGCCTTCACCCGCGCCTGACGCCCCCTCACCCCATAGTTACGGAGTACCCATGTCCGACAAGCGGTTCGCCGGGCGCCGCGCACTGGTCACCGGCGCCAGCCGCGGCATCGGCGCGGCCCTGGCCGAACGCCTCGCCGCGGAAGGCGCGGACGTCGCCATTACCGCCCGCAGCCTCGACACCGCGTCCAAGCTCCCCGGCACCCTCGCCGAGGTCGGCGCCCGGCTCGCGGCGTACGGCGGCAAGGTGGCACTCATCGGCGCCGACCTCACCGACGAGGCGGACCGCGACCGCATCGTCCCCGACGCCGAGGCGCAACTCGGCGGACCGCTCGACATCCTGGTCAACAACGCCGCGATGGGCGTCTACGCGCCGCTGCTCGACTACCCGCTGCGCCGGGCCCGGCTGCACTACGAGGTCAACGTCATCGCGCCGCTGCACCTGGCCCAGACCGTCATCCCCGGCATGCGCGAGCGCGGCGAGGGCTGGATCGTCAACCTCTCCAGCGCCAGCGCCAAGCTGTGGGACGGCCCGCCCTTCACGCTCGGCGGCACCGGCACCGACATCACCATCTACGGCTCCTCCAAGGCCGCGCTCAACAAGGTCACCAACGGCCTCGGCGCGCAGCTCCACGGCACCGGCGTCCGCGTCAACACCGTCGAGCCCCGCGCCGCGGTCATGAGCGAGGGCGCCCGCGAACTGGTCGGGCACATCGTGAGCGACGACCAGATCGAATCCATGGAGGAGATGGTCGAGGGCACGCTCGCCCTGTGCGACTGCCCTGCGGACATGACCGGCGGCATCCGTGTCAGTCTCGACCTCATCGCCGAACTCGGCCTGACGGTACGGAATCTGGACGGATCCGTACCCGCCTGACCACGCTCGGCGAGCTCAACCGGAACACCCGCGGCCGGTTGTGCCGAACATGTGCTGCTTGCTGCCCGAGCATTGAACTCTGGTGGCAGTAGGCCTACTTATTCGCGCATGACTGAACGTTTGGCGCCCCGAAGGCGCCGTACCCGAATACCCGGAACACCTCCGAGGACCGCCGTGATCGCGGCGGTCCTCGGTTTTGCCCTGGTGTCCCCGCAGGCCTTCCCGACCGCACAGGCCGCAGACTCCGCATCCGCTGCAGGAACGCAGGCACCCCAGCTGCCTGCGCACCTGGCCGCGGACGCACCGACTCCTGGCGGCAGGGGAGTTCCGGACGGCACCGCGCCGCCGCCGGTCACCGAGCCCGTCTCCGCCGACCGCATCACCCTCGTCACCGGCGACGTCGCCGTGGTCTCCTCCGACGGGACCGGTCGCCAGTCGGCAACCCTGCAGCCGGCCCCGGGGCGCGAGCAGATCCCGTACTCCACGGTCCTGGACTCCTCGGGGGACGTCCACGTCGTCCCCGCCGATGCCGCCGAACTGATCGCGGCCGGGCGGGTGGACCCGCGGTTCTTCGACGTCACCCTGCTGCTCTCATGGGGATACCAGGACAGCGCGAGCGGCGAACTCCCGGTGCTGGCAAAGCGCGAGGACAAGAAGCGGAAGGCGGTGCCGCCTGGCGCGGTCGCGTCCGCTGCATACGCGTCGATCGGCGTTGATGCAGCCCGGGTGCCGAAGGCCAAGGCCGCGGACGTCTGGCGGCAACTCGTCGGCGCACCGGGGGAGTCCGGGAAGCGGACCGCCAAGCTGTCGGGCAACGGTGTGCAGCGGTTGTCGATCGACGCCAAGGTCCAGGCCGTCCAGACGTTGGACCAGAGCACCGCGCAGATCGGCGCCCCTCAGCTGTGGCAGGCCGGGTACGACGGCACCGGTGTCACCATCGCCGTGCTCGACACCGGCATCGACGCCGGCCATCCCGACCTGCAGGGCAAGGTCGCGGCGAGCCGCGACTTCACCGGCAAGGGCAACGCCGTGGACGGCGAAGGCCACGGCACGCACGTGGCGTCCACCGCAGTCGGCACCGGCACGGCTTCCGGAGGTCAGTACAAGGGGGTCGCTCCCGGAGCCCGGCTGGCCATCGGCAAGGTCCTCGACGACCAAGGCCGGGGCGATTCGACGGACATCGTCGACGGCATCACCTGGGCGGTGGAGGAGGTCGGCGCCAAGATCGTCAGCCTCAGCCTGGGGGCCCTGGACACGCCCGAGGTCGACGCCATGGAAGCCATCGTCGACCACTACTCGACCACGCGCGGCGTGCTGTTCGTGATCGCCGCGGGCAACGACGGGGCGGGCGCCCAGACGGTCCGCTCGCCGGGCAGCGCCCGCACCGCGCTCACCGTCGGCGCCGTGGACGCGGACGGGAACATCGCGCCGTTCTCCTCACGCGGTCCGATACCGGGGTCCATCGCCACCAAGCCCGACATCACCGCCCCCGGCGTGGACATCCTGGCCGCCCGCGCGGCGGGCACCCCAGGCGGGTCCGGCGCCTACACGACCAAGTCCGGCACCTCGATGGCCACCCCGCATGTGTCCGGAGCTGCCGCACTGCTCATGCAGGCGCACCCGTCCTGGACCGGTACCGACATCCGGTCCGCGCTGGCCTCCTCGGGACGGCCCAATCCGGCGCTGCGGCTGGACGACCAGGGCATGGGACTCGTCTCGGCCCCGGACGCGAATGCCCGGAAGCTCGGTGCGCTCGGCGAGACCCACAGCACGCTCGCCTACCCCCACCCGGCCGGCCAGGCCGACACCCAGCAGGCGCAGATCAAGAACTTCACCGGCCAGAGCACCACCCTGAACGTGACCATCCAAGCCGTGAAACCGGACGGATCCCCGGCCCCCGCGGGGGTGTTCACCGCGCCGGGCACCCTGGCGCTGCCGGCCGGCGCGACCGTCGGCCTGCCCGTCACCGCGCACGCGGACGGTGTCCCGGCCGGTGCGTACTACGCAATCGTCACGCTCGCCGACGCGGCCGGCACGTACACGACGCGGTTCCGGGCGGGCGCGGTGGTCAAGCCCGAGGAACAGAACGTCAGCCTCACGTTCACCGGCCGCAGCGCCGACATCGCGTGGCAGTACCTGGCGCTGTACGACAAGGCCGGGGTCAAGCCGACCCGGATCCTCCGCCCGATCGGGGAGACCTGGTCCGGACCGGTCGAAGTCGGCGACTACAACCTGGCGTTGGAGATCGGCTACCGGAAGAACGGTGTCGTCGAGGCGGTCGCCGCACAGCTTCCGGTGAACGTCTCGTCCGGCCAGAGCCCGCAACTGAGCTGGGACCTGCGCCAAGCGGTCCACGTGGGCTACAAGGTCGACCGGGCGGACGCCAAGTCGGACGGTGTGCGGGTCGCGCTCACCTACGAGCAGTCCGGGCAGGCGGTCCACACGCAGGTCGCCCGGGCCGATCCGGCCGGGCCGATCCTGACCGAGACCATGCTGTTCGTGCTGCCCATTCAGATGCCGGGACTGCGCTACACCGCTTATGAGTTGCTGCGGTCGAACCAGACCTACACGCCCTCGTACACGGCTGCGCTTGTGCACGAGTACAGCGGCGGCATCCCGTCCGTGACCAACAGCGTCACCAGGCTGGCGGACATGGCCAAGTACCGCGCGGTCTACCAGGGGCAGGGCAGCGGGGCGTACGGCCTGGTCACCCACGAGCTCCACGGCCTGCAGGCCGTCATGGGCGTGGGCACGAAGGCGGTGTTCCCCGCAGCCATCGACGAGTACTACACGCCGCACCCGACTCTGCAGTGGAGCCATGACTCGCAGTTCTACCTCGGCGGGAACGGCAAGGTGCACGACGTCTTCCGGAACCCGGAGGGGGCGGTCGCCACGGCCGGCGACAAGGGCACGGTCGAGCGGCACGGCCTGATGATGCCGACCATGCCGCGCGCGAACTTCTCGCGCACCGGGACGACCATGACGATGGACACGCCGCCGTCGCTGTTCGCGGACCGGCGCGATGCGGCCGGCCGGGACGACTTTGCGACCGGGACGTATGCACTCGACGTCAACGGGACGCGGGTGTCGTCCGCACCGCTGAGCTACAGCGTGAACAACAAGTGGACGATCCCGGGCCTGCCGGCCGGCCCGGCGCAGTACACCTTGACCGTGGAAGCGCAGCGCAGTGCCGGCTACGCGGCCACGTCGACGAAGGTGCGGACCCAATGGGACTTCACCTCCGCGCAGGCCGGCAGCGGCAAGGTGCCGCTGCCGCTGGATGCCGTGGGCATGTTCGTCAACGTGCCCCGCGACACCCTGTCGCGGGCACCGGCCGGCAGCAGCCCCTGGGTGATCATGGCCCGGTACGGGCCGCCCGGGAGCTCCGACGTTTACGAGGCCCCGCAAAGTCTGACTCTGGAGATGTCGGTCGACGACGGTGCCGCCTGGACACCGCTGGCGGTCATCCCCACGATGTTCGGCCCGGCGGCCCCGTTGCCGGTGCTCGCGGGCGGCTCGAACGTGTCCCTCCGCGTCACCTGGACCCGTCCCGACGGGACCCGCATCATGACCTCCGTCACGCGGCTCCTCGCGGTCGCCCCGTAAGGCCGCTGACCTGGGGTTTTCTCGGACCCGGCCGGGGTGCCCGAACCCTGGCCGGGTTCCGGTCCGCACATCCATTGCAAAGTCAAACAGTGATTGCATACGCTCCGGGCATGTCGACCGATCAGCGCAACGAAGAGTTCATCGAGCCCAGCCCGGAAGAGATCGTGGCCTTCACCAAGGAGCACGTGAAGGGCATGGAGGGCTCGGACGACGATGAGTGGTGGAACGTCGCCGGGATGCTGCACGTCCTGATCCAGACGGTCGGCCGCAAGACCGGCAACGTGCACAAGGTCGCGCTGCCGTACTGGGTCGACAAGGACGGCCACCGTGTCGTCGTCGCCTCGTTCGCGGGTGCCGAGAAGAACCCGTCGTGGTTCATCAACCTCGCCGACAAGAACGCCAACCCGACCGTGCTGGTCCGCGTCCAGGGCGCCACCTACTGGAGCGACGCCGAGGTCCTCGACGGCGACGACTACACCGAGACCTGGGCCGGCCTGACCGCCGACCGCGCGTACTACAACAACTACCAGACCCGCTGCGAGCGCCGGATCCCGCTGGTCCGCCTCCCGGAGTCGAACCTGGTCGCCAAGCGCGGCTGACCTCTTCGCGCAGTCCCGTTTGTGGCGCGGCACCGGCTTGGTGCCGCGCCACAGGCATGTCCGGAGGCCGACGGCTATTTCGGCGGGGCCCCGAAGTGGCGGGAGGTCGGGGTGAGGGCGGCGGCGGTGGGGGCGAGGAAGCAGGCTGCGGCGCAGGTGGCCAGTACCGGGGTGGCGCCGAAGGTGTCGATGGCGGGGGCGATGGCGGCGAGGCCGATGGGGGCCAGGCCGTACGAGACGAGGAAGTCGAGCGAGGAGACCCGGGCCAGTTTGCCGGGGTCGACCTCGCGTTGCGCGGCGGTGAACCAGGGGACGTTGAAGAGTTCGATGCCGACCCCGGCCACGGCGTACGCGGCCAAGACCGCCGCGGCGGGGACGGGGAGGGCGAGGCTCAGCGGCGCGAACCCGTAGGCGGCCAGGCCTGCGAAGGCCGCCCAGCCGGGTGAGCGGGGGCGCCACCGGGCCGCGGCGACGGCTCCGGCCAGGGCGCCGAGCGTGTACGCGGTCAATGCGGCGGCGAGGACCCACTCGCTGCCGTACCGGTCCCGGGTGACCAGGGGGAGTGCCACGCCGGTGGCGGAGTAGCCGAGTGCGATCACCGTGACGAGTGCGCCGAGCCCGGCGACGAACCAGGGGTGGCGGCGGGCTTCGCGTATGCCGTCCAGGAAGGCGGCGGTGAAGGGTTCACCGCCGTCGGAGGGCTCGGTCCGCGCGGCGCCCCGGCCGGGAACCAGTGCGGCCGCCAGCCACAGCAGGCCGATGCCGGCCAGGAGGGCCTCGGTGCCCAGGCGGGTGGCCAGCAGGGCGGCGAGTGCGGGGCCGGTCAGTGTCGCGGTACGGATCGCGAAACTCGTTGCGGCGTTGGCCTGTTGCCGGTGCTCCGGGGCCACGGTCTCGGCGGTCAGCGCCTGGAAGGCCGGGCGGCAGGCGCCCTGGCCGGCGCCGGCGACCGCGGCCGCGGCGGCGGTCAGGAGCAGGGACCGGCCCAGGCTCGCGGCGAGGACGAAGCTGCCCAGTGCGGCACCCAGCCCGGCCGCCAGGACCACGCCGCGGCGCGAGTGCCGGTCGGCCAGCACGCCGCCGACCGCGACCGCCGCCAGGAAGCCGGCCGTGCGGGCGGCGAGCACCAGGCCGAGTCCGGTCGGGCTCAGATCGCGGTGCAGCACGGCCAGCGCGAGGACGAACGGCAGCGCCCAGGTGGCGAGACCCGAGGCGGTGGTGCCCAGCCACAGGCGTCGGAACGGTGTATCGCGAAGCAGCGAACTCCCTTGTTTTGGTTTTGTCTTGCTGGTGGAGGCGGGGGGTGCGGCGGTCACGGGCAGGGCTCCTGGTGGATCGGTGCGGGGGCGGGCCCGCTCGGCGCGGGCGGCCCCCCAGGGGTGTTATTGGAAATGATTACCATTATATTTAGCGCCTGCCCGGCTCCCCTCGGATGCCGGGGTCCACCCATGCCTTCTTCCGGACCGGAGTCCCTCCATGCGCCACCCCGTCCTCATCGGCACGGCACTCGCCGCCGCACTCGCTCTCGCCGGCACCGGCTGCGCCGACCCCGACCGCGGGGGCTCCGCGGCCGGCGGAGCGCCGGCGTCCGGTGCCCAGGCGCCCGTCGCCATGGACAGCTGCGGCCGGTCGTTCACCGTCGAACGGCCCCCGGGGCGGGCCGTCGCCCTGGACCAGACCTCGACCGAGACGCTCCTGGAGCTCGGGCTGCAGGACCGCATGGCCGGCACCGCCAACCTCAAGACGAAGATCCCCGCGGCCTACGCGGAGGCGTACGGCCGCGTCCCGGTGATCGCCCCGAAGATCGCCACCAGTGAGCAAGTGCGTGCGGCCACACCGGATTTCGTGATGGCCTCGTCAGTCGACCTGTTCACCAAGGACCGGGCGGGGACCCGCGAGGAGCTGGACGCGCTCAAGGTGCCGACGTTCGTCAGCGCGGTCGACTGCCCGCAGCAGGGCGCCGGGAAGACGCCCTTCGAGCTGCTGTTCGCCGACTACGAGCAGCTCGGCGCGATCTTCGGAGTACGCGAGCGGGCCGGGCAGCTGGCCCGCGACCAGCGCGCCGCGGTCGCCGAGGCCGCCGGACACGCCGGGCACGGGCACGGCCACGGCGGCGAGGTGCCGACCGTGCTCTACCTCTACTCGGTCTTCAACGGCCAGCCGTACGTGGCGGGCGGCACGAGCCTGCCCAGCGAGATGAGCCGGATCGTCGGTGCCAAGAACGCGTTCGACGACGTGGCCGAGGACTGGCCGGAGGTCTCTTGGGAGGAAGTCGCGAAGCGCGACCCGGACTTCATCGTGATCGGCGACCTTTCCGAGCGCGGCCGACCGGGTGACAGCGCCGCCGAGAAGCGCGCCGTGCTGACCGGACACCCGGTCGTATCCAAGCTCGCCGCGGTGCGCGACAGCAAGATCATCGAGGTGCCGGGCATCGAACTCGACCCCTCGGTACGGTCCGTGCACGCCCTCGGCCTGATCGCCGACGGCCTGGGGGCGCTCGGCCATGACGGCTGACCCCGCCGCCGCACTGCCGGGCAGCTCGTCGGCCCGGCAGTGCGGCACGCTCGCCCTCGGGGCCGCCGTGCTGGCCGCCTCGATCGCCGCCGCGGTACGCCTGGGCACCGTCGACGTCAGCTGGACGGACCTCGCCCGCGTGGTCGGACCCCGGCTCGGCCTGGACGTCGAACCCCTGCCGCCGCTGGCCGACTCGCTGGTGTGGGACCTGCGCCTGCCGCGCGTGCTCATGGCCGCACTGGTCGGCGCCGCACTGGCCGTCTGCGGCACGGTACTTCAGGCCGTCACCCGCAACGCCCTCGCCGATCCGTACCTGCTCGGCGTGTCGTCCGGCGCCTCGACCGGAGCGGTCGCGGTCGTCGTCCTGGGCATCGGTGCGGGCACCGTCGGTGTGACCGGCGGCGCGCTCGTGGGCGCGCTCCTGTCGTTCGGCCTCCTCGTCGCACTCCTGCACCGCACCGGACTGGACTCGGACCGCATCGTCCTCACCGGCGTCGTGGTCGGCCAACTCTGCGCCGCACTTACCTCGTTGGTCCTCATGGCCGCCGCGGACGCGGACACCACCCGCGCCCTCACCCACTGGCTGCTCGGCTCGATGGCCCCCGCGCGCTGGGACGCCGTCGCGCTGTGCGCGATCGCCGTACCGCTCGGCCTGCTGGCCGCCTGGCTGCACGCGAACGCCCTCGACGCACTCGCCTTCGGGACCGACACCGCCGCATCCCTCGGCGTCGACGTGCGGCGCACCCGCATGATCCTGCTCGTGGTCACCGCCGTGCTCACCTCGGCGGCGGTCGCCACGGTCGGCGCGATCGGCTTCGTCGGGCTGATCGTCCCGCACGGCGTGCGCTTCGTGGTCGGCGCCCGCCACCGGATCCTGCTGCCGCACGCGGCGCTGGCCGGTGCGGTGTTCCTCGTCTGGACGGACGCGCTCGCCCGCGTCGCCTTCGCGCCGCGCGAGCTGCCGGTCGGGGTGCTCACCGCGCTGCTCGGCGTCCCGCTGTTCCTGCTCGTCCTGCGCCGCCGAGGTGACCTGTGAAGATCGAAGCGGAGGAGCTGAGTTGGGCGGTCGGCGGGACGCCCGTGGTACGCGGGGTCAGCATGTCCGTGGGGACCGGCGAGACCATCGGCCTGATCGGGCCGAACGGCTCCGGCAAGTCGTCACTCCTGCGCTGCCTGGCCGGACTGCGTACCCCCGACGCGGGCCGCGTGCGCCACGACGGCACCTGCATACGAGGCCGGCCGGCCCGCCGGATCGCGCGCCGCGTCGCCTTCGTGGCGCAGGACACCGCGCTGGACGCCGACCTGCCGGTCGCCGAGGTCGTCGGCCTCGGCCGCCTCCCGTTCCGCGACCCGTGGCGCGGGCCGGACGCCGCCGACCGGGCGATCGTCGCCGCGGCCCTCGGCCAGGTCGGCCTCACCGGCCTCGCCGGCAGGCCGTGGCGCAGCCTCTCCGGCGGCGAGCGCCAACGCGCCCACATCGCCCGCGCGTTCGCCCAGCAGCCGGACGCAATCCTGCTCGACGAGCCGACCAATCACCTCGACATCCGACACCAGCTGGAACTGATGGAACTCCTGTCGGCGGCCGACCGGACCGCGGTCATCGCCCTGCACGACCTGAACCTCGCCGCCCGCTACTGCACGCGCCTGCTCCTGCTCCACGACGGCCGCCTGCACGCCGACGGCCCGCCCCGAGCCGTCCTGACTCCGGCCAACCTCGCCGAAGTCTTCGGCGTGGGAGCCGAATTCACCATGGACGGGGCCGGCCGCCCCGTGCTGGCGTACGCCAGTCTGCCCCGGCCCGACACGGCGGCTGCGTCGACGGCCGCGCTGCCCTGACGGCGTCCGGAAATGGCGTCGGCCCCGATCGGGCGACGAGATCGGGGCCGACGCGGATCAGTCGCCCGTCTTCCCCGGGAGCAGCAGGCTTGCCGCGGCGATGGCGAGGGCCAGGGCAGCGGCGACGAGGAACACGAGGTCGTAGCCGAGGGCCAGGGCGGAGGGGGTGTCGGCGAGGGATTCGCGGTCGGCCCGGGCTGCCGCGGCGGTGGCGAGGGCGGCAAGGCCGAGGGAACTGCCGACCTGGCTCGCGGTGTTGGCCAGGCCGCCCGCGGTCCCGGCGTCGCCGTCCGGGACCTCGGCGGTCGCCACGGCCATCAGGGTCGGGAAGGTGAGCCCGATGCCGGCCGCGATCAGCAGTGTCGGGCCGAGGATGTCCGCGAAATAGCTGCTGCCGGCATCCGCAAAGGACAGCCAGCCGAAGCCCGCCACGAAGCACGCGGCCCCGGAGAGGACCAGCGGGCGTACGCCGGTCCGCGGCAGCAGCGCCGCCGACCGCCCGGCGACCAGCATGAACGCGACCGCGGCGGGAGTCTGGCCGAGGCCGGCGCGCAGCGCGCTGTAGCCGAGCACGTTCTGCAGGAAGAGCGAAGTGAAGTACCACATGGCGATGGCGATGCCGCCGAACAGCAGCAGCATGACGTTGCCGACGGCCACCCCGCGCAGGCCGAAGAGCCGCAGGGGGAGCATGGGCCGGGCGGCGAAGCGGGCCTCGACGGCGAGGAATCCGACCAGGAGGAGCAGCCCGGCGGCGATCGGTGCGAGGACGTAGGCGGACGTCCAGCCGTGGTCGGTGCCCTGCATGACGCCGCAGATCAGCGCGGCGA
The DNA here is from genome assembly GCF_021502675.1 of Yinghuangia soli. Taxonomy (GTDB): domain Bacteria; phylum Actinomycetota; class Actinomycetes; order Streptomycetales; family Streptomycetaceae; genus Yinghuangia; species Yinghuangia soli. Next base: position 541,705 of record NZ_JAKFHA010000001.1, on the reverse strand, counting down.
GCCCGGCGGTGCCGGTGGAGGCGCCGAGCAGGTCGAGGGACGAGGTGCGCGCGGGGCGCGCACCGGAGAGCGCGGCCAGGGCGACTGCGATGAGGACGGCCCCGATCGGGACGTTGATCAGGAACACCCACCGCCAGGACAGTCCCGTGGTGAGCGCGCCGCCGGCCAGTGCGCCGGCCATCCCGCCGACCCCGCCCGCGGCCGCCCAGGCACCGAACGCCCGGGCGCGCTCCGGCCCTTCGCCGAAGGCGGTGTTGAGGACGGCGAGCGTCGCCGGGGCCATCACGGCAGCACCGACGCCTTGGACGATGCGGGCGCCGACGAGCAGTCCGGGCGTGTCCGCAAGGCCGCCGGCGAGGCTTGCTGCGGAGAAGACAGCGAGCCCGGCGACCAGCATGCGGCGGTGCCCGAACAGGTCGGCGGCGCGCCCGCCGACGAGCATGAAGCCCGCGAAGGACAGCAGGTAGCCGTTCACCACCCAGGCCAAGCCTGTTGCAGTGAAGCCGAGTTCGCTGCGCACCGAGGGGAGGGCGACGTTCACGATCGAGGCGTCCAGGATGACCATGAACTGGCAGGCGCAGGCCAGGACGAGGATCAGCCAGGTGCCGCGGGAGCGGGAAGCGGAGGCGGCGACGCCGGGGGCGCTGCCGATGGGAGAGTCGCTGGGGGAGTTGGTGAGGGCGTCGGCGGACGAGCCGCTGTTGGACCGGACGGCGGGGTCCGCTCCCGAGGCCGCGGCAGGGACGGGGGAGCTGCTGGTCATGGCTTTCCCTTGCGCTGGGCGGCGGTTCATGCGGCGCGGGTGGCGGGCGCACCGCCGTCGCGTGCGGTGCCGGACTGTGCGGTGGATCGAGCGGTGGTACCGGTCATGGCATCCCCTCGGGGTGAACGGCGGTTCGGACGGCGCGGATTGCGTCCGGGCGCACGGCAGCGTCGGCCGGCCCGCTGCCGTGGGCGTAGGGTGGGCTCCGAGAATTGCTTATGCGCATAAGCTTATGTGCATAATGTTATGTGCTTAAGTAATCCGTCAAGGAAGACCCGAGGAAGGTTGGAGCCAGGAGCCGTGGACTTCGCCCAAGCCGACGCCCTCAACCAGGCCATCCGGCTGCTGAGCCTGCGCCACCGGGCGCGCGCCGCCGCGCTGATCGCCCCGCTCGGCCTGCATCCCGGTCAGGAGGCGCTGCTGCTCGAACTGGACCGCACCGGTCCCCGCATCCAGGCCCAGTTGAGCGAGGCGCTCGGTGTGGAGCCGCCGAGCGTCACGCTGATGGCCCGCAAGCTGGAGGCGTCCGGCCACATCCGCCGCAGCCCGGCGCCCTCCGACCGGCGCGCGAGCATCGTCGAACTGACGGACAGCGGACGGGAACTGGCCGAACGCGTCAAGGAAGTGTGGCGCGGGCTCGCCGAGGAGACCGTGGCCGGCCTGCCCGCCGCGGCCGCGGCCGAGATCCCCGGCCTGCTGGCGGCCATGACCGCCAACGTCGCCCCGCGGCGTACCGGCCCGGGCCGGGCGAGGGCGGCGGATTCCGGGGGCTGAGCGGGAAAACGCCGGAGCCCCGAGGCGAAGGCCTCGGGGCTCCGGCGTGAGAGGTGTAAGGGCGGAGTCGGCAGCAGCGGTGCGGCGTCAAAGCGGCGCGGGTACTCCCGTGCTGCCGCGAAGTGCGGTCAGACGGCCGGGCGTTCGTCGGCCATCGTGCGCAGCTCCTTCTTCAGTACCTTGTCGAGCGTGCCCAGGGGGAACGCGTCGACGAAGTAGACCGCGCGGGGCACCTTGAAGTCGGACAGGCGCTCGCGGCACAGCTCCAGGATCGTCTTCTCCAAGGCGGCCTCGTCCGGTGCGGCGGCGTTCTTGATGACGAACGCGACGACGACCTCGGAGAGGAACTCGTGCTGCTTGCCGACCACCGCGACCGAGCCGACGCCGGCCACCGAGCCGACGACGTCCTCGACCTCGCGGGCCGAGACGTTCTCGCCGCCGACCTTCAGCAGGTCCTTGTCCCGCTCGCGGTAGAAGACGTTGCCGCCCTCGCCGAGCACGACCATGTCGCCGGTGCGGAACCACTCGCCCTGGAAGGCCTTCTCGGTGGCCTCGGCGTTGCCGTAGTACTCCAGGAAGAGCTGGACGCCGCGCTCCGCCTTCAGCCACAGCTCGCCCTGCTCGCCGACGCCGCACTCCGCGCCGGTCTCCGGGTCGACGATCTTGATCGTGTAGCCGGGCGCCGGACGGCCCATCGACTTCGCGGGCAGGTGCTCGGACGGCTTGCCGGTGACCGCGTGGATGACCGTCTCGGTCATGCCGTACGCGCCGTACACCTTCAGGCCGAGCATCTTGTCGAGCATGGTGTTGACCATGCCGAAGACGCCCACGCGCAGCTTGGACGCCGGGCGGTCCTTGGCGGCCAGCGTGCCCATCGCGAACGGCATGAGGGAGATGTGGGTGATCTCGTGCCGCACCACGACGTCCCAGAAGCGGCTGGTGGACCACTTCGGCATGAGCACCGCGGTGGCGCCCACGCCCAGGACCGAGAAGAACGACCAGCTCTGCGCGTTCACATGGAAGAACGGCAGGTAGATCAGGTAGCGGTCGTCCGCGGTCAGGTCGATGCTGCGCGGCCCGGACCGGCCCGCCCACACGGCGTTGGCGTGCGTGTGCACGACGCCCTTGGGGCGGCTGGTCGTGCCGGACGTGAACATGATGCCGAACGGCAGCAGCGGCTCGATCTCGCGGCCGGCCCAGGCCTCGGGGTCGCCCTGCAGGTCCGCGAACGGGATGTGCGGGGTCGCCGACGCGGCTTCGGGCGCGTCGGCGCCGATGACCGCGACCCAGCCGAGCTCGGCGCCCGACGCGGCGACCGCCTCGGTGTAGTGCGGCTGCGTGATCGCCGCGACGCTCTCGGTCTGCGCCGCGAAGTACGCGATCTCGCTGGCCGTGGCGTGCGTGTTCGTGGTCACCGCGACCGCGCCGACGGTCGCGCAGGCCAGCCACGCGAACACCATCTCGGGGCAGTTGTCGGCGTGCACGAGGATCTTGTCGCCGCGGCCGATGCCGCGCCCGGACAGCCCGGCGGCGACGCGCAGCGTCTCGCGCTCCAGGTCCGCGTACGTCCAGGTGCGGACCTCGCCGCCGTCCCCGGGCTCCCACACGAGTGCCGGGTGCTCGGGCCGGTGCTGCGCCCAGTGGCGCAGCAGCCACGGGATGTCCTGGCCGTGGACCTGGTGCCCGTCGACTGCCACTACTGGCCTCCTTCACGTCCTGCACGTGGTGCGCGTCCTGGAACGACCTACGGGCGGAACGATAGGCGCGAGTCTTTGACTCTGGCAAGGATTGGGCGATGCCTCTGGCTTCCTTCGGCGATCTCCACTTTGATGCGCCATGCACGCAACGTGGCCCAGTCGCCGAACCGCGGAGGTAGCCGTGACGTCCCTGCCCGCCGGCCCGCACGACCCCGCATCCTGGGACCGCACCGCCGACGTCGTGGTGCTCGGCACCGGCGCCGCCGGGCTCTCCGCGGCCACCCTGGCCGCCGACGGGGGCGCCGAGGTGCTCGTGCTGGAGAAGGCGGCGATGGTCGGCGGCACGACGGGCGTCTCCGGCGGCATGCCATGGGTGCCGTGCAACCACCACCTCGCGGACGTCGGCGAGACCGACTCGCGCGAGGAGGCCCTGTCGTACATCCGCCGCCTCACCCTGGGCCGCGAGCCGGACGCCGACCTGCTCGAGGTGTACGTCGACACCGCCGCGCGCATGATCGCGTACCTGGAGGAGCACACCCCGGTCCGCTTCGCCGCGCCGCCGACGTTCTCCGACTACTACGCCGACCAGATCGGCGGAAAGCGCCGCGGCCGGTCCCTCGAGGTCGAGCCGTTCGACGCCCGCACGGAACTGGGCGACTGGGCGCCCAAGTTGCGGACCAGCCCGTTCATGCCGCGGCTGACCATGGCGGAAGGCGCCAAATTCGGCACCCCGGACGCACCCGACCTGTCGATCCTCGGGCAGCGCGCGGCCGCCGACATCCGCGTCCTCGGACCCGGCCTGGTGGCCGCGCTCTTCAAGGGCCTCCTCGACCGCGGCGTCACCGTCTTCACCGAGACCGCAGCCCGCGACCTGGTCACCGACCGCACCGGTGCGGTCGTCGGCGTCGTCGCCGAGGGCCCCGGCGGCCCGGTCCGCATCCGGGCCCGCGGCGGCGTGGTGCTGGCCTGCGGCGGCTTCGAATGGAACCGCGACATGGTCCGCGCCTTCGTCGGCCGCGACGTCGTCCCGCTCAGCCCGCCGTACAACGAAGGCGACGGGCACCGCATGGCGATGGCCCTCGGCGCCCGGGTGGCCAACATGAACCAGGTCTGGGGGCAGCCGGCCGTCGCCGACCCGACCGTGCAGTACGAAGGACGGCAGCTCTACCAGTACGAGACGCTGCGCAACCTGTCCGGCACCCTCATGGTCAACCGCCACGGCCGCCGCTTCACCAACGAAGGCGTCACCTACAACGACATGACCAAGGCCTTCGCCGCGTACGACCCGGTCACCGTGGACTACCCCAACCAGGGCCCGGCCTGGCTGATCTTCGACCAGACCCTGCGCGACCGCACCCCGGTCCTGTCCGCGATGCCCGGCCAGGAGGCCCCCGACTGGCTCGCCAACGCCCCCAGGCTGCGCGGCCTCGCCGAGCTCATCGGTATCGACCCGGACGAACTCGAGTCCACCGTCGACCGGTTCAACGGCCACGCCGCGGCCGGCGCGGACCCCGACTTCGGCCGCGGCACCGTGTGGTGGGAGGGCTTCATGTCCGGCGGCGGCCACCCGCGCCTGAACCTCGGACCCGTCCACAAGGCCCCCTTCTACGCGCTGCCCATCCACGACGGCGTCCTCGGCACCAACGGCGGCCCCCTCGTCGACCCCGACGCCCGGGTGCGCCGCTGGGACGGCGGCGTCATCGAAGGCCTGTACGCGGCCGGCAACGCCGCGGCCAACATCTTCGGCCCGATGTACCCCGGCGGCGGCGCGACCATCGGCCCCGCCCTGACCTTCGGCTACCTGGCCGGCCGCCACGCCGCCACCCGGGCCGCCGCCGCGTCCGGCGGGAACTGAGTGCGGTGGCGCACGATCCCCGGGACACCCCCTAACGTGGCGTCATGATCACTCTCGTGCCCGCGCGTTCCGCCCTCGTCCTGGTCGATCTGATGGACCGCATCGTCGCGCTGCCGGTCGAACCGCGGCCGGGCAGCGAAGTGCTGGCGGCTGGCGTCGGGCTGGCACGCCGGTTCCGCGCGGCGGGAGCACGGGTCGTCGCGGTGCGCGTGGAGCGGCCGAACGTCGACACGCAGCCACCGGGGAGCGACCTGGCCGCGGACGTGGCCGCGGTGGCGGACCGGGTCGTGGTCAAGCGCACGATCGGCGGCTTCCACGGGACCGGGCTGCACGAGGTGCTGCAGGGCTACGGGGTCGACACCCTCGTGTTCGCCGGCATCGCGACGAATCTCGGTGTCGAGTCGACGGCCCGCGCCGCGGCCGACCTCGGGTACGAACTGGTCTTCGTCGAGGACGCCATGGCCGCGCTGACCGCCGAGGAGCACCGGGCAGCGGTGGAGCTCGACCTGCCGCGGTTCGGCAGCGTGGTCGCGGCGGACGCGGTGAAGTTGGGCTGAGCCGGCCGGACGGCACCTGAGCACCCCGTGCACCCGCACTCCCGGGCACTCGGCTGCTCAGGTGCCGATGACCTGCAGGGACGCCCACAGCGCCACGACCGCGGAGACGAGCGCAGCCGGCACGGTCAGCAGCCCCAGGCGGGTGAACTCGCCCAGCCCGACCGCCCCGTCGTGCGCGTGCACGATGCGCCGCCACAGCAGCGTCGCCAGCGAACCGGCGTACGTCAGGTTCGGGCCGATGTTGACGCCGATCAGCACCGCGAGCACCGCTCCCGGCCCGATCGGTGCCGCGAGCGGCAGCAGGACCAGGACCGCCGGGAGGTTGTTGACGACGTTCGCCAGCCCCGCGGCCAGTGCGGCCAGCGCCAGCAGCGCGAGCAGGCCGGTGCCGGACGGCACGAGCCGGCCCAGCGCATCGCCGAGGCCGTGGTCGACCACCGCCCGCACCACGATCCCCAGGCCCAGCACGAACGCGCAGAACGGCAGCGCGGCCGCCCGCACGATCGCGGCCGGCGTGGTGCGCCGCCGCAGCAGCGCGCGGACCCCCAGCACCGCGGCACCCGCCGCGGCCGCCCACACCGGCTCGATGCCGGCCGCCGAGGACAGCACGAAGCCCGCGAGCGTCGCGACCACGGTCACCAGCGCGAACACCGGCACCGCCACCGGCTCGGCAGGCGGCGGCGCATACGCCGCGGCGTCCAGATCGGCCCGGAAGAACCGGCGGATCACCACGTACTCGGCGGCGATCGCCACCAGCCACGGCAGCGCCATCAGCGCGGCGAAACGCGTGAAGCTCAGCCCGCTGGCCGAGAACGCCAGCAGGTTCGTCAGGTTCGACACCGGCAGCAGCAGCGAGGCGGTGTTCGACAGATGGGCGCACGCATATATGTGCGGCTTGGACCGGACCCCCAGCCGGGCGGCGGTCGCGAAAACCACCGGCGTCAGGAGCACCACCGTGGCGTCCAGGCTCAGCGCGGCGGTGATCAGCGAGGCACTGGCGAACACCTGCGCCAGCAGCCGCCGCGGCCGGCCCGCCGAGGTACGCGCCATCCACGCCCCGCAGGCCCGGAACAACCCCTCGTCGTCGGACAACTGCGCGAGGACCAGCACGGCCGCCAGGAACCCGATGACCGGCCCCAGATGCGCGGCCTCCTCGCGCGCCTGATCCGTCGAGACCACCCCCGCCGCGATCAGCAGCGCAGCGGCCGGCACCGCGAAGACCGCCTCGGGGAGGCCGCGCGGGCGCACCACCGCACCGGCCAGGACCACGGCCAGGAGGAACACGGAGAGCAGTTCGGCGGCCGGGGCGTTCAGGGGCAGTGCCTTTCGAGCGGGCGGACAGGCGAGCGGTCGACTGGTCGACCGGCACATTCCACCAGCCCGCCCCCGTACGCGCGGACCCACCCCCTCGCAGTACCCGCGCCCGGGTCAGGGGGCCAGTTCCACCGCGGTCACGCCCGTGCCGGACGCGAAGAGGGCGTCCTGCCCGAGCATCACGGACGAGGCGTCATGACCGAGGTTGGTGCGCCGGACCAGGCTTGCGTCCTCGGTCCAGTACGACCACAGGGCCTCGTCGCCCACCGCATGCAGGTAGCCGTTGCCCAAGGCAAGCTGCGGGCCCGTGAACGTGTCCCGGTCCAGCGGCACGGCCCAACGCCGCGCCCCGCTCGCCGCATCCAGGGCGATGACGTGGTCATCGTCGTGGACGAACACCGAGCGGCCGTCCGAGACCGGCACCGGCAGGCCCGCACCGGGCCGCGCGCCGCTGGAGTCCACGTCCAGCCGCATGTCCCACATCTTCTTCCCCGTATTGCAGGCGACCGCGTGCAGGGCACCCTCATCGGTCACCACCAGCACGCTGCCGCCCAGCACGGTCGGCTGGACGCCGTGCGGATTTCGGTACTGCGAGGACGGTGACACCAGCGGACGGCTCGACCACAGCACCTTGCCCTGCTCGGCGTCCAGGGCGAGCACCTCGAAATCCTCGCGCGTGGCGTACAGGATGCCGCCGGCGCCGAGGACCGGGTGGCCGATGAGGTCGCTGCCGGGCAGATCGGTCCGCCAACGCAGTGCGCCGGTATCGGTGTCGTACCCGGACGCGAGCGACCCTCCGCTGTGCTTACGCGCGAACACCACGACCGTGTCGCCGGCCACCGCGGGGCCGCTGGTGGGGGTCGCCAGGTCCTGGTCTCCGGCGCCGGCTGCCCGGAGCTGCTGCTGCCAGGCCACGGAGCCGTCGTGCCGGTATGCCGCAAGAAAGCCGCGGGAATTGGCGGCCCAAGGATCGCCGGCGAGGACGAACACAAGGTCCCACGTCGCCGCGGCGAGCGGAGATTCGGCCAAGCCGATGGGCGCGGTCTTCGACCAGAGCAGCTGCCCGGTCCCGTTGTCGACCAGGGACACCGCTGACTGGGAGCTCACTGCGGCGATCCTGATCCGGTCGGCGACATCGAAAGTGCGGGCGCCGCCGGGCAGCCCGCAGGACCAGTCCGGCTTTCCGGTCCGGGCGTCCAGTCTGTGGAGCCCGTCCTCGGCGGTGACGAGGACCCGCCCGGCAGCCGCGAGATGGAGGACGGCGCCGCGCGCGGCGCCGGAGCCGCCGGTCCGGAAACGCCAGAGGATTTCCTTGGGCGTGGGCTCGGACCGGGTCTCGGCATAGACCGCTGCGCCGATGAGCCCTGCAGCTGCCCCGAATGCGCCGGTCATGGTCGCGATCACCTTGCGCCGGCTCACCGGACGAGCGGAAGCGGCAGAGGGTACGGCCGTGGCGGCGGAGGTGGCCGCAGCAGGGCGCGAGGCCGCAACCGTGCCGGACGAGGGCGCCGGTGCAGCGTGTTCCGGGCCGGACGAGGGCGCCGGGGCAGCCGCATCCGGGGCAGCCGCATCCGGGGCAGGCGCGGGAGCTGTCCTGCGTATCCGGGACAGCTTCGCGGTGGTGAGTATTTCGATGTCCGGATCATCGTCATCGCGGTCCCGGCGGTCTGTGCCGTGCCCGTTGCCGCCCGCCCCCGGTCGCAACTGCGCGAGCACTTCCGCAGCCGACGGCCGCTCCTCGGGCACCCGTGCCGTGCACGCCTCGGCGACCGGCCGCAGCACCGCGGCATGCAGGCCGCCCAGGTTGTCCAGGGCACTGGTGAGGGCGTACGTGAGGATCCGCCCCAGCCCGAACACGTCGGCAGCGGGCGTCGGCGTACGGCCGCCGCTCAGTTCAGGCGCCACGTACCAAGTCGAGACCCCGCCCCTCCGATGGTGCGCGGCCGCCCACACCGCGGCCCGGCCCATGCCGAAGTCGACCAGCCGCGGTCCGCCTTCGGTCAGCAGCACGTTGCTCGGCTTGACCGAGCCGTGCACCACCCCCGCAAGGTGCAGCGACAGCAGTGCCTCCGCCAAGTCGGCTCCCAGGTCCCGGACTTCGCGGCCGGACATCGGACGGTCCTTGAACCGCCCGGCCAGCATGCGGCCCGGAATGTACGGCCGCGAGATCCACGGGTTCGGCTCCAGGCCGAAACCGTCCATCGGCACCGCGAAGTCCACGCCCACCGCCTGCGCCGCCTGCGCATCCTCGGCGAACCTGCGCCGGAAACCCGGCTGTTCCGCCAGATAGGCATGGACGACCTTCACCACGGCCCGCTCGCCCCTGAAGCCCTTGCCCACGAACACGCGGCCCAAGTCGCCCTCGCCGAGCACGCCGGACAACGCATACCCGTTCACGGTGCGCGGATCCCACCGCGAAAGCCCCTCAGGCAAACCGGGTTCCCCCTCTCCCGTCTCGCGTTCCCCGTCTCCAGCCCACGGTACGAACGCGACCACCCCCGCCGTCTGCGGGGAGCCCCTCGCTTTGCCGCCCGGGAACTCCCGCCCTGCCCGGATAGGTTGATCAAACGGTGACCGCCCGCGCGCCGGACCTCGGCGTGCCGCCGACCGGTCCCCGGAAGGAGAACGCACATGGCGAAGTGGCTGGTGTTCGACTACGGAGAAGTGATCTGCCACGCCTCGGCGGCGGTTCCGGCGATGGCCGCATCGGTGGACGCACCGCTCGACACGTTCCACGACGCCTACTGGGCGCTGCGCGACGCGTACGACCGCGGGATGTCCGACACGGACTACTGGACCGGAGTGGGCGAGCGCGCGGGCTTCGCCGTGGACGCCGCCCGGGTGGCCGCGCTGACCGAGGCGGACATCGCGGGCTGGCTGCACACCGCGCCCGAGTCCCTTGCCCTCCTCGACGACCTCACCGCCGCCGGAGTACCGCTCGCCCTGCTGTCGAACGCCCCGGCCTCGTGCGGCCGCGCCTTCACGACCCAGCCGTGGGCCAAATACTTCCGCCACCTGGTGATCTCCGCCGACCACGGCATCGCCAAGCCGGACGCCGAGATGTGGCGCGTGCTCACGGAACGCCTCGACGCCTCGCCCGCCGACTGCGCGTTCCTCGACGACCGCCAGGTGAACATCGACGGGGCCCTGGCCGCAGGCCTGTCCGCGCATTTGTGGACGGGGCATGCCCCGGCCCGCACCTGGCTGGCCGAACAGGGGATCCTGGCCGCCCGGTAGCTCTCCCAGTCCCTGGCCTCGGCCCCCGGCCCCCGGCCCGAGCCGGGGGCCGTGCCCGGGGTCAGCCGTCCAGCTTGTGTGCCACGAACGTGTCCGTCAGGTACGGGATATGCAGCGGATCCGGGCGCGATGCAAGGTGCTCCCGCAGCCGCGCGAGAAAACCGGCCCGATCCGCCTCCGACATCGCGTTGACGTAGCTGAACGTGGCGATACGGTCCACGAGTTGCTCATGCGTGAGGATCTCGGTCCACGGGAACGCCTGCCGCTGCGCGGGCGTGAAGCGGCCCGAGGCGTCCAGGTCGGGGCGGAAATCGCGGCCCACGTCGTACGGCTGGAACTGCTTCCACTCGACCGCCGATCCAAGGGCGGAGGCTTCGGGGTCCGATGCGTCGCGCTCGTTCCACACCAATGCCAGCCCGCCGCCCGGCCGCAGCACCCGGGCGATCTCGCGCAGCGCCGCCGGCCCGTCGAACCAGTGGAATGCCTGGGCCACCACGACCGTGTCGAACGAGGCGTCCGGGAAGGGGATTTCCTCGGCTGTTCCGTCGTACAGCGCGATCTCCGGAAGCTCCGCGGCGAACGTGGCGCGCATCGCCTCGGACGGCTCCACGGCCGTCACGTCCCCGCCCAGCGCGGCAAGCTCCGCCGTCATCCGGCCGGTGCCGGCCGCCAGGTCGAGCACGGCGGAGCCCGGCCCCAGGCGGAGCCGGTCCCGCAGATACGCGAGGGCTTCCGGCCGATACGAAGGCCGGGCCCGGTGGTACCGGTCGGCACCGGACCCGAACCCCCGCCTGGCTTGCTCTTTCATGTCCATGGCAGCGCATGATGGCCGCAGCCCCCGGCAAGGGCCAGAGGCGTCGGCCGGCCCAGGCGGCAGGGCGATTTAGGGCAGCAGGACGATCTTGCCCTGCACGCGGCCGGTCTCGCCGAGTTCGTGGGCCTTGGCGGCCTCCTCCAGCGCGAACGTGGCGGCGATGTGCACCGACAGCGCACCCTGCTCGGCCAACGCGGCGATCGCCTCCAGATCGGGTCCGGACGGCGCGACGCCGATGGTACGGAAGCGCACCCCGCGCGATTCGGCCTCCTCGACCGTGGTGCCCGGATCGGCCAGGAAGGCCGAGACCAGGATGCCGCCCGGCCGCAGCGAGTCCAGCGACCGCGCGCCGTAGTCCAGCCCGATCAGGTCGAAGACCACGTCCACGTCGCGGACCGCGTCCTCGAAGTCCACCACCGAATAGTCCACCGCCTCGTCGATGCCCAGCCCGCGCAGGAACGCGTGCTTCCCGGCCCGGGCAGTCCCGATGACATAGGCACCGCGCGCCTTCGCCACCTGCACCGCCACATGGCCGACCCCGCCCGCGGCTGCGTGCACGAGGACGCGCTGGCCCGGCTGCACGTCGGCGATCCCGACCAGGGCCTGCCACGCGGTGAGCGCGGACGAGGCGAGTGCGGCGGCCTCCGGGTGCGTCATCCCGGCAGGCTTGCGGACCAGTTCGCCGGCCGGCGCGGTCAGGTACTCCGCGTATGCCTGAGTCGGCGCGGGCAGCCTCGGCATGCCGAAGACCTCGTCGCCGACCGCGAACCGGTCGACCCCCGCGCCGACCGCCTCGACGGTCCCGGACACGTCGACGCCCAGCACGAACGGCGGGGGGCCGTACATCGGCACGTCGCCTTCGCGGATCTTCCAGTCGAGCGGGTTCACCCCGGCTGCGGCGATCCTGACGAGCACTTCGCCGGGACCGGCCACCGGCCGGTCCAGCTCGGCCATTTCGAGGACTTCGGGACCGCCGAGCCGGTGCTGCACGACCGCCCGCATGCTGGGCGGGGCGGTCTCGGCGGACGGACGGGTGGCGCGGTCGGACATGGTGATCCTCTCGGACACGGCAGTGTCGGGTACTCCGTGGTGTCGTCGTCCAGCGATCGGTGTCCGCCCGTTGTTCCCGTTCCGGCGAAAATGACGTGCTCTCTTCAAAGATTCAGTTGTCGTTCTGAGTCCTCGTCAGATCATTCAGGCTCGTCTACATGTAGAGCGGTGCCAGCGAAGTGGACACGAACCGCCGCGCCGCCTGCATCTCCGCGACCGGGTCCGGGACCATGTCGAGTTCGAGCAGCGTCGGCGCGGTGAAGCCGATCTCGCGCATCAGCCGGGCCCACCCGAACCAGTCCACGACGCCGCTGCCCAGCGGGCAGAAGTACGGCCCGTGCGCGGCGTAGATCTGCTCGTCGATCTCGACGTCCATCGGCGCCCGGCCGAGCGCGTCCTTCCAGTGCGCCAGCACGATGCGCTCGCGGTGCCGCGACACCACCTGCACGGGGTCGGCGCCGGACAGCGTGAGGTGCGCGGTGTCGGGGCACAGCCCCACGTACATCGGGTCGGTGAGCAGCATGAACAGGTCGACGTCGCGGCCGGTGGCCAGCATCGAGTGGGCCTCGGTGTGCAGCGCCAGGCGGACCCCGTGGCGCAGCGTCGCGTCGCCGATCTCGTTGGCCAGGTCGGCGAGCGGGCCGGCGGTGGCCATGTCGACGAACTGCGCGGGCTGCGCGCCCACGGTGCGGCGCAGCGGGAGGCCGGCGACGAGGACCGAACCGCCGGCCCGGGCCACGAACTCGGCGTACTCGGCGGCCGAGCGCAGGATCGCGGCGCGGCCCTCGGCGGTACGCCACTCGGTCCGGTCGATGTCCGCGAAGAAGCCGCTGACCAGGGTGAGCCCGCGCGCCGCCAACGCCTCGGCGAAGCCCTCGGGGGAGCCGTACGCGGCCACCGCGGAGTGCCGGTCGCCGGGCGGGAAGGTCATCTCCAGGCCGGGCACGCCTGCTTCCTCGAGCGCGTCGAGGCAGCGGTCCCAGAACCAGCGGGGCTCGGCGGCGGTCTTGGCGACCAACTCGTCGTAGGAGGCCAGGCCCCAGAACTCCGGGTGGTAGAAGGTGATCAGGTCGACGGCGTACAGGGGTTCGGGCGTCTCGCGGGGTGCGCCCGGCCTCGCGGGTGCGGGTGCGGTGGCGGCGGGGGTCGGCTCGGGAGCAGACATGCGGGATCCTCTCGGAGTGGGCAGCTGATCCGATTCAGCAGCGCGGTGTGCGGGACCGTTCAATCCGCGGCGACCGCGGCAGCCGCGGCCGGGCGTGCGCACGTGGTCGTCATCGCGGCCGGCGTACGGGCCTTGCCCGACGTGCCGATGGCGTCCAGGACTTCGAGGACGTGCAGGGCCAGGCCGCCGGTCGCCCGGTGCGGCGCGCCGTGCAGCGCGGCGGCCAGGTCGGCGACGCCCGGCCCGCGCAGCATCTGGTGTTCGAAGGAGTCCGCGGGCCCCTGGACCGGCAGCACGGGCGGCACGACGGTCCAGTCCTCGGCGCCGTGCAGGCGGACCTTGACGTCGCCGTCGTACGCGTTGGGGTCCGGGATGCTCAGCGTGCCGCGCGTTCCGTAGATCTCCAGGTACGGCAGGTTGTGGTCCCAGATGTCGAAGCTGAGCACCATGCTCGCCAGGACCCCGGAGGCGAACGTCAGCACCGCGTTGGCGTGCGTCTCGACCTCGACGTCGATGCTGTCGACCAGCCGGCCCGGCGCGGTCACGGCGCGCACGGGCGCACCCACCCGGGCCGTCCCGTACACCTCCGCCACCGGCCCCAGGCAGTTCACCAACTGCGTGACGTAGTAAGGCCCCAGGTCGAGCACCGGCCCGCCGCCGGGCTTGAACAGGAAAGTCGGGTCCGGATGCCAGGTCTCGGCGCGGCTGTGCGTGACGAACGCGGTCGCGCCGACCGGGTCGCCGATCGTGCCCGCGTCGACCACCTGCCGCGCGGTCTGCCCGGCACTGCCCAGGAACGTGTCCGGGGCGCCGCCGACTGTCAGCCCCGACGCAGCGGCCAGCTCCAGCTGCGCGCGGGCGATGCCGAGGTCGGTGGTGATGGGCTTCTCGACGTACACGTGCTTCCCGGCGCGCAGCGCGGCCTCGGTGACGTGCGCGTGCACGGTCGGCGGGGTGATGTTGACGACGATCACGGCGGCCGGGTCGGCGAGCAGGTCCGCCAGGCTGCCGTGCCGCACGGTGGTGCCCGCGGGGGCGGCGGCCTGCGCGGTCTCGGCGCCCAGCTTGGCGCGTTCGGGGTCGACGTCGGCGACGTGCACGATGCGCAGTCCGGGGAAGCGCGCGATGCCGCGCACGTACCGCTCGAAGATGTTGCCGCAGCCGACGATGCCGATGCAGATGGCCGGGACGGTGGGTTCTGCTGGTGTGCTCACACGGAGTCCTTTTCGTCGTCGAGGGCGATGGGTGTGCGGACGCCCGAGTTGCTCGCGCGGTGCGAGGCGACGCCGTTCGAAGCTTTCGGCGGGCCGTACGCCGCGACCGACTCCGCGGCGTCCGGAACGTCCTGCCACGTCCCCGACGCCGCACTGCGCAGGGCCGCGTCCAGCACCAGTTGGATGCCGAGGCCGTCGGTGAAGTCCGGCGCCGCGGGGCGCCCTTCGGCGATCGCGGTGAGCAGGTCGTACGCCTGGTGGGTGAAGGTGTGCTCCCAGCCCAGCACGTGCCCGGGAGGCCACCACGCGCGGAGGTAGGGATGGCCGGGCTCGGTGGCCAGCAGGGTCCGGAAGCCCTGCTCGGCGGGCGGCGCAGCGGCGTCCAGGAAGCGCAGCTCGTTGAGGCGCTCCAGGTCGAAGGCGAGCGCGCCGCGGTCCCCGTCGATCTCGATGGACAGCGCGTTCTTGCGGCCGGTCGCGGCCCGGGAGACCTCGAAGACGGCCAGGGCGCCGTCCCGGGTGCGGGCGGTCAGGACCGCCGCGTCGTCCACGGTCACCCGCCCGGTGCCGCCGCCGGCCGCCGGGCGCTCGGACACGAACGTGTGTGTCGCGGCGGACACCGCCACGACCCGGTCTCCGGTCAGGTAGGCCGCGAGGTCGAGGATGTGGCTGCCGATGTCGCCGAGCGCACCCGAGCCGGCCTCGTCCGCGTCCAGCCGCCAGCTCAGCGGCGTATCGGGTGCGGCCAGCCAATCCTGCAGGTAGCGCGCCCGGATGTGCCGGATGCGGCCGAGGCGCCCGTCGGCGACCAACTGCCGGGCCAGCGCCACGGCCGGGACGCGGCGGTAGTTGAAGCCGAGCAGCGCGACCGAGCCGTACCGTTCGCGCGCGGTCCGGGCGGTGCGGGGCCAACTGCACAGCCTCCTCGACGGTGTTCGCGAGCGGCTTCTCGCACAGTACGTGTTTGCCGGCCGCGAGGGCCGCGGCGGCGATTTCGGCGTGCGTACCGGACGGGGTGCAGATGTCGACGATCGCGATATCCGGGTCCGCGAGCACCTCGCGCCAGTCGGCGGCCGCCCGCTCCCATCCCCAACGCGCTGCTGCCGCACGTGACTTGGCGAGGTCGCGGCCGCACAGCACGGCCATCCGCGGGGCCGGGCCGTCCTCGAAGACGCGGGCGACGGTCCGCCACGCCTGCGAGTGCGCGGCGCCCATGAAGCCGTGGCCGACCATGGCGACCCCGAGGACCGGGCGCTCCGGTGCGCCGCCTTCATCGAGGCTCTCGCCGCCGTTCGCGCCCTGCCCGCTTCCGGGGATGCCGTCGCTGCCACCACCGCCAAATGACTGTGCTCGCACGCACGCCCTCCCGCACTTTGGTGATCCGGAAGCTAATAGCGAGGCAAGTTACGTACAAGAGTGGTCGGACTTATTTCGGATATGGACATAAGAACCAGCCGCCGCCTACCATCGCCGCCATGGCCGCGACCCGGGAACACGAGGCGATGAGCGCCCTGTTGGCGCTGATAGCAAGCGGACGGGCGGTGACCCGGACGGAACTCGCCGCCGTCTGCGGCCTCTCGCGTTCCACCGTGACCCAGCGGGTCAACCGGCTCCTGGACGCCGGCCTGGCCGTCGAGCACGGCAGCGGCGCGTCCGAGGGCGGCCGCCCGCCGACCGTCCTCGCGCTCGCGCCGGGCAGCGGCGTCCTGCTGGCCGCCGACCTCGGCGCCACGCACGCCAGGCTCGCGGTCGCCGGCCTCGGCGGCGAGATCCTGGCCGAATCGTCCGAGGACCTCGTGATCGACCACGGCCCCGACCGGGTGCTCGGACGCGTCCGGGACGGCTGGCACGGCCTCCTGGCCTCGCTGGACCGCGGCGCCCGGGACGTCCGCGGCATCGGGATCGGCGTGCCGGGCCCGGTCGAGTTCTCCACCGGCACGGTCGTCCGCCCGCCGATCATGGCCGGCTGGGACGGCTTCCGGGTGCCCGCCTTCTTCGCCGACCACCGCGCCGTGCCGATCCTCGTCGACAACGACGTCAACCTCATGGCCCTCGGCGAGCACCGCGGCAGCCGCGCCGCCGAGGACAGCCTGCTCTACATCAAGATCGGCACCGGCATCGGCTGCGGCACGGTCACCGCGGGACGCCTCTACCGCGGCAGCGCGGGCGCCGCGGGCGACATCGGCCACATCCGCCTGCCCGGCCACGAACAGGTCGTCTGCCACTGCGGCAACACCGGCTGCGTCGAGGCCGTGGCCTCCGGCGCCGCGCTCGTCCGCTCGCTGCGCGCCGGCGGCCTGGACGTCGCCACCGCACGCGACGTGGCCCGCCTCGCGGTCGACGGAAACACCGCCGCCCGCCGCGCACTTCGCGTCGCCGCCCAGCAGATCGGCGAGATCCTCGCCGCGGTCGTCAGCTTCCACAACCCCGGCTGCATCCTCATCGGCGGCGCCTTCACCGCCCTCGGCGACGAGGTCCTGGCCGAGATCAAGGCCGTGGTCTACAGCCGCGTCCTGCCCCTGGCCACCCGCAACCTCCGCATCGAGGCCGGCCCCCTGGGCGACCGCGCCGCCATCGTCGGCGCCATCGCTCTGGCCCAGGAACACGCTTTGGCCCCGGGGGCGTTGGTCCGGCTCTTCGGATGATCGGGGATCGTCGGAGCCGCGAAGCCGCCCGCCCTGCGCGGTGCCGCCGCGGGCGACGGCGCGGCATGTCGGTGCTACGCCGCGACGGTGCTACGCCGCGTCGGCCAGAGCGGCGGTGAGCATGCCGACGACGAGTTCGACGAACCGGTCGTGGCCGGGGGAGACCTCCTGGTCGGTGTCCGCTTCGTCGTCGATGCGGCGGGCCCGGTCGGCGAGGGCGGCGGCCTGCATCTGGACCGCGAGGGCGAGCCGCTCGTCGACGTCGCGGACGTCCGCCTGCCGGAGGCGGAGGTGCAGGAGGTCGAGGACCCGGGCCTGCCCGGGCGGGGCGTCCGGGTCGCCGGTGCGGATCCGCGCGAGGTGCGCGACCTGGGGCAGCAGGCGCAGGTAGTCGCGGCCGGCCGGGGTGCGCAGCTCCTCGGCGGCGGGGCGGAGCAGGAGTCCCACGAGGGTGCGCAGATCCGCGTCCTCGGCGCCGGGCCCGAGGTCTTCCAAGGCCGCGGCGCGGCGGGCGTCCACCTGCATGCGGTGGTCGCGCAGGATGGCGGCGGCCAGTCCGGGGACGGAGCCGAAGTGGTACTGGACGGCCGACTTGTTGCGCTGGTCGGCCTCCTGCTGGATGCGGGAGACGGGGATGCCGAGGCCGTGCCGGGAGATCAGCCGGGCACCGGCGCGCAGCAGGGCCTCGCGGGTCTCCGCGGTGTCGGCGCGCAGGCCGTCGACCGGTCCGGGGCGTGAGGTGCGGGGCATGGAGGAAGGTTAGTCCGCCGCCGGAATCCGCAGGCGCCCGCGCATATGCGGGGGTCGCCGGCGGACGCGCATTGCGTGCGGATCAGGCCGCGGCACGGGGGTAGATGGCGACGCGGTGCAGGACGCGCTTGGCATCCCCGTAGTCGTTGATGGCGTAGTGCTGGGTGCAGCGGTTGTCCCACAGGGCGGCGTCACCGGCCTGCCAGGTCCAGCGGACGGTGTTCTCCGGACGTTCGGCGTGCTCGCACAGCATGCGCAGGATCGCGTTGCTCTCGATCGAGGACAGCCCTTCGATGCCGGCGGTCCAGCCGCGGTTCACGAACAGCGTCCGGCGGCCGGTGACCGGGTGCGTGGTGACGACGGGGTGGACCGCGGTGCCGGTGAAGGGTGCGCGGCCGTGCTTGGCGCGGAGGCTGTCGGCGAGGATGCGGACCGGCTCGGCGAGTGTCTCGTACGCCCGGTACTGGTTGAGCCACATCGTGTCGCCGCCGCGCTCCGGGCACACCTGCATGGACAGCAGTGCGCCGATGGACGGAGTCTCGGCGAAGGTCAGGTCGGTGTGCCAGATGTTGGCGCCGCGCTCCTTGTCGGAGTCCAACTCCAGGATCTCGCCGCCCTTGCCGAGCTTGGTCATGTAGTCGCGTGCGTCGTTCTCCTCGCCGGGGGTGGTGGCAGCCAAGTCACCGAACAGCGAGCCCAGTTCGACGAGCCGCTCGTCGTCGAGGTGCGCTTGCGGGAAGAAGAGCACCAGGTGCTCCATCCACGCCTCGTGCAGCTGCTCGCCGAGGACGCTGTCGAACTTCTCCGGGAGTCCGGTGACGACGGCACCGAGAGCCTGCGGGAGTTGACGGATGCTCAGGGACACGGGATGCCTGCTCTCGTCGGGAACCACGCGACGGGGCCAGGCGCCGTCCCGCCGTCAATCGTTTAAGGAAATTTCTTAGGTTGATGCTTGCCGAATCCCTCGACCGAGTCAAGGACGCGGCTGCCCCGAACTTCGCCCCGACGGGCGGCGGGGACCCACCCGGCTACCGGACGTGGGCCCCCGCGTGCGCCCGTACCCCCGCCTACGGCGGACGCGTCGGGCGCCTCCCCCCGCCGCCCCCACGGCGCGCCCGACAGTTGGATGCTAGGCAGTGGGCGGGGAGGCGATAACCCCATGACTGTGGGGTATTCGGCGGACCGGTCGCCGCAGGGCAGGGGGCCGGCCGCATCCGGTCCGTTCAGGCGCCGGCGGCCGGGAGCAGAGGTACGCGGCCGTCCAGCGCCAGCGGGCCCGTCCCGATGCGGGGCCAGTAGTGCCGCGCGAAGATCGCGCCTGCCAGCTCGCGCTGACTGCGGACGCCGACCTTGTCGAAGATCTTCGCCAAGTGGTCGTTCAGGGTGTTGCGGGTGATGTGCAGCTCCACGACGATCTCGTGGCTCGACCGCCCCAGCAGGACCGACTGGGCGATCCTGCGCTGCTGCTCGCTCAGACCGTACGCCTCGAGGACCAGCGCGATGAGCATGCCCGGCTCCGGCGGACCGATCGACACCATCGTCATCGGACGGTCGGACGTGACCAGCCGCCAGGCGTGCAGGGTGAGCCAGTGGCCGCTGTGCGTCCGGACCAGCGAACGCGTGGTCTCCCCGTCCCGCGACGCCCGAGCCGCCGCCGCGACAGCCCGTACCGCATGCGGGCACGACTTGGGGCGACCGCTCGTCGGCGTCTCCTCGATGCGTGCCATCAGGCGTTCCGCACTGAGGCTGCACTCGACGAGCCTTTGGTGCTCGTCCAGCACGACGAACCCGGTGCCGTCGGCGGCGAGTTCCAGTCCCGAGTCGGTCCCGGTCGCGACCAGCGAACGCCGTACCGCACGCGTGGTCGGCGCACAGAACGTCCGCGCCGCCGCAAGATCCCGCGCCGAGAACCCGGCTTCCGACCCGCCCTTGCGCGCCTCGCGGCACATGACGAACATCCCCCAGGTGCGGCCGCGCTCGCGCAGCAGCACCCGAAGTTCGTCGCCCAGGCCCAGTGGGCGCAGGATGTCGCGGTAGTACTTGCTCGTAGCGAGGTCGCCCTGCGTGGAGTTGTGCAGCGAACTCACCGGCACCGAACGCCTTGTCAGCGCCCGCAAGTTGTCCACGTCGTCGTGCTCGACATGCTCGATCTCGAAGAGCCGGGGCATCACGTGCTCGGGGAACCCGTCCTCGTGCACGCCCCCGGTGTCCAGCAGCGTCGAAGGGTCCAGAAGCACCGCACACCAGACGTCCGCCGGCACCACCTTGAGCAACCTCCGCGCCGCCGCCCCCACGACGTCCGCAGCCCCCCGCCCGCTCTCCACGACAAGCTGAAGAGACTGATCGAGGGCAACCCCACCATCACCAGTACGCCGACCGGCCATGCTTCCAAGCTACCCGGTCGGCGGCCGCGCCCGGGTCAGGCAGCGCGTCGTGCACAGACCTCGATCTCGATCTTCATGCGGGGGTCGGCGAGGCCGCAGACCATCATCGTCGCGGCCGGGCGTACGTCGCCGAAGGCGCGGCGCAGGGCGGGCCAGCAGGGCTCGAAGTCGGCGCGGGCGGGCAGGAGGTAACGGACGCGGACCACGTCGGCGAAGGTGCACTTCGCCTCGTCGAGTGCGGCCGCGATGTTGCGCAGGCACTGCTCGGCCTGCGCCACGACGTCGTCGGAGATCGTCATCGCGGCGTAGTCGAAGCCGGTCGTCCCGGACACGTGCACCCAGTCGCCGTCGACCACGGCGCGGGCGTAGCCGATCTGCTCTTCGAAGGTCGAACCGCTGAGGATGGAACGTCGCTCGGTCGTCATGCGCCGAACCGTAGGTGGGCGGGAGACATACGTCTAATACTCGTCGTGCGGCTACGTGATATCTCTGGAGGTATGGACGACCGGCCGGAACTTCCCCTCGCCCAGTTGCACGCCTTCGCCGTGCTCGCCGAGGAACTCCATTTCGGGCGGGCGGCGGTACGGCTGGGGATCGCGCAGCCGCCGCTGAGCCAGCAGATCCGGCGGCTGGAGGAGAAGGTCGGCTATCCGCTCTTCACCCGCGAGCCGGGACGGGTCGCGCTGACCCCGGCGGGGGAGGAGCTGCTTCCTGCGGCCCGGCAGGCGCTCGCGCTGATTGCGAAGGGTGTGGCAGCGGCGCGCGAGGCGGGCAGTGGGCGGGCCGGGCGGTTGCGGATCGGCTTCGCCGCGTCGCTGGCGCTGACTGTTCTTCCGGATCTGCTGCGCAGGTTCAGGGCGGACTTCCCAGCGGTGCGCCTGGATATCCGGGAGATGACCAGCGCACCGCAGCTGTCCGCGTTGCGTGCGGGGATGATCGACATCGGGCTGCTGCGCGAACCGCCGACCGGGGACGCGGACCTGTGCTTCCGGACGGTTCTGACCGAGCCGTTCGTCGCCGTCGTGCCGGCCGGGCACCCGCTTGCCGGGCAACGTACGGTCCGGATCGAGCAACTGGCGGAGTTGCCCTTTGTGTTGCTGCCTCGCGAGGTCGGACCACCGCTCTACGACCAGATCACTGCTCTGTGCGCCGACGCCGGCTTCACGCCCCGGGTGGTGCAGAACGCCGTCGAGTGGCAGACCGTCTGCGCCCTGGTCGGAACCGGGCTGGGTGTGTCGCTGGCCCCGGCGAGTGTGCGGCGTATCCGGCTGGGCGGGGTCGCGTTCCGGGGGATCGACCCCGGCGCCGCGGCGAGGGTGCGTACCCGCGTCGCCGTCGCGTGGCGCAGAGACGACGCGAACCCGGTGGTGTCCAACCTTCTGGCGATCCTCGGCCAAGGCCCGGAGAGCGGAACGTAGCGTCCGCTGTCCGGCCCTGGCCGAGAGGTCTCAGCAGGCGGCCCAGCTGCTGCACGTGATACGGCAACCGCCCGTCGCCTTCATGCAACAGGTGCGGCACTGTCCGGTCGCGCTGTTCCGTTCGTTCCAGCACTCGTTCCAGCAGGACGCCTCGGCACTCGCCTTGGGCAGGAGCTTTTCGATGATGCGCCCGGTGCCGGCCTTGAGTGTACGCATGTGATCTCCTCGCTCGTTGGGGACGAACTGTGTTCAGGAGTCGCGTTGTTGCTCAGGCCAGTGTCGAAGCGGGCGGGTCGCGCCCACTATCCAGTATGCGAGACGTTATGGACGGCTATGCGGGCGGCATCCGACATGTCGGCGTGCGTCATCCGGGAACTCCAGGTCAGTCGCTGCGGTTCGCTGCGAGCAGCGAAAACCCCGCGCACACGGCCTTGATGCCCTTGCCGACTTCGAGGCGATAGGCGTCCGCACCAGCGAAGGCGAGGGTCAGGCCGCGGCCGCCCTCGTCGAAGAGCCCGGGCATGCGCGAGATCGGGAGCATGCCGGGAGAGCCGTCCAGAACCTCGACCCAGAGCAGTTCTTCGCGTACGACGACCCGCACCTCGAAGTCCGGAACACCGGCGTGGACAACGGAGTTCGTCGCCAGCTCGGACACCGCGAGCTCCGGCCCCTCGCTGTCCGTACGATGCGCCGCGCACACGGCCCGCACATGGCGCCGTGCGGCAGGGACGGATGCGGGGACGGCGGGCAGCCGGAGGCTGGAGTCCATGGGCAACTCCCGAAGGTGAGATCTGTGATCGTCTGGACGCGCTGAGTTACTGCGTGCAACCATCCTCCTGTTCGTTCAGTCACACAAGCGGGATCCCAAAATCGAAGGGGAATCGGATGCCGATCAACGCCGGATCCGTGCTCGAACGCCGCCGACTGGGAGCCGAGTTGGCGCGATTGCGTGACGAAGCCGGGCTGACGATGGAAGGCGTGGCGGAGCGTGTGGACATCACGCGAAGCAAGTTGGGGCGCATCGAGAAGGGGAAGAGTTCGGTCGCCGCGGCCGACCTCAACGCACTTCTTCGCCTGTACGGGGTCTCGGGCACTGCACGGGCCGAACTCGAGCGCTACGTCCGCGGTGGCAACCGCCGGGGTGCGAACTGGTGGGCGCGCTACAACGAGACTTTGTCCGCGGGCTACGCCGAGTTCCTGGCGTTCGAGGCTGAGGCCGCAGTGGCCCGGCAGTATCAACCACTGATCGTCCCTGGCCTGTTGCAGACCGAGGCGTATGCGCGTGCGACACATGCCACCGGCTTCTTCGCGTTCGGTCCGGATCAGGTGGACGACCTGGTCGAGATCCGCATGCTGCGGCAGCGACGGCTGACCGATGAAGACGGGCTGGAGCTGCACGCCTTCATGACCGAGGCAGCTCTCAACATCCAGCTGGGCGGAGCAGCGGGCCTTCGCGGCCAGTTGCAGCACCTGCTGAGCGCTGCCGAACTGCCCAACGTGACGGTACAGATCGTGCCGTATACGTCGCAGTCACTAAGCGCGCACACGAGCGGTGCGACGCTATTCGACTTCCCCGATTCCGGGGACCCCAGCGTGGCATTCCTCGACGTCATCGGAGGTAATCTCCTGAGAGACGACCTGCGGGACGTGCGGCGAATCGCCCGTGTCTTCGAGAACCTGGCGAACTCGGCGTTGAGCCCCGCGGAGTCGATGGACCTGGTCGCGCGCAAGCTGGAGGAACTGCTGTGAACTCTCCCGCCAAGGTCGAGCCGTCGGATTGGCGCAAGTCGTCGTACTCCGGCAACGGAACCGAGTGCGTCGAGATGGGTGTCGTGGACGCCGGGATCCTTGTTCGGGACTCCAAGGTGGCCGACGGGCCCCGGGTCACGGCTACGGTTGCTGGGTGGCGGTCGTTCGTCGCGGAGCTTGCGCGCTGAGTGTGCTCAGGGCTGCCCGAGTCCGTCGATGAGCGGCAGCAGACTCGCGTAGGGTTCCTGGCCTCGCGAGCCGGATTCGGTCAGGTGCGTCCGTACGCTGGTCTGCTCGCTTGAGGGTGCGTCGGGGTCGGCGCCGGCGTCGATGAGGGCCTGGAACACCGGGGTGAGGGCCTCGACCTGGGCAAGGGTGAGCTGCTCCTTGTGCCACCGCCACACGCGGAAGACCGCCCAGCCCAGGACCGTACGTTGGGTATCGGGGTGCGGAGTGGCCACGTCGGCTCCCGCGTCGAGCATGCGGGTCAGCAGCGCAAGGCTTTCGGTCCGCGTCGCGTTGAGCCTCAAGGCGTCCACGAGCGCTGCCTCGACGGCGTCGTTGATCACGGGCTGGCGGCCGGGGATCGACGGGGCCTCGATGAAGTCGACGTCGGCGCCGCGGTCGAGGAGAAGCCGGGCGATCTCGTACCGGGCAGTCTTGAGGGCGACGCCGAGCGGCTGTTGGCCCGCGTCCTTCTTGGGCGGGGGCTTGCGTACGGCGGCCACCAGCGCGGGGTTCTTGTCGAGCAGAGCCGCGACGACGGCGATGTCACCGTGCCGGATGGCCCGGAAGAGCTTCTCCATCCGTGGACCCTAGCCGCCGCCTGCGCCCTGGGGCCGCGGCGGCGTCCGCAGGCATTGCCGCATGCGGCGTAGCCGTGAACCGCGGGGAGTCTGTTCCTGGGTGGATAGCGTCGAATCCGAGTGCCGCCCTACCATCCCCCGACGTGGGACAACATCGATTCATACCCCGGAAGCCTCGCGGACGTGGGCTGCTCGTCGTCGCCGGAGTCCTGTCCGTCACCGCCGGATTGGGTGTGGCGGCCTACGCCGAGCAGACATCGGGCGACGCCGGTTCGACCTCCGCGGCCCGGTGCACTCTGAAGCCGAATCCGGACCAGTCCGACCTGAGCGAGAGCCGCTCGTGCTTCACCGTGGACGCTTCCCTCGACCGGGCACCCGCCGTGGGGGAGACCGCGACCATCCGCTTCACCGTCACCGCCGAACATGCGGCGAAGAACGTCCGCGTGGAAGCCGACCTTCCGGCGGGCATGACCTGGGCGGCGCTCCCCGCGGGCCTCACCGGGACCACGGTCGCCGACCCCGCGCCCGTCACCGGCGGCACCCTCCACCGCGCCGCGACGGATCACGCGTTCAAAGCCGGCCAAGTGCGCACGTACGAAGGCAAGGTCACCGCGGTCGCGCCTGGCTCGACCGAGATCCGCGTGCGCGCGGGCAGCGGCCGGGAGTCCATCGGCGAGGACACCGTCTTTCTGACCATGGCCCAAGGCTCCGGGGTGTCCGCCTTCGGCGTCGCCGCGGCCGCCGCCGCGCCGGGCGCCACCACCACCGCCACGCTGCCGAGCCGGTACGCCGGGGTCATCCAGAAGAAGGTTCCCGCCGACCCCGCGCCGACCGGGCCGAACGACGACGCACCGTGGACCGAAGCGGCGAAGACCGCCGCCGGGACGGCGTGCGTGACCGGCCAGTGGGCGTACGTGGACGACACGGGGGCCACGCGGCTGGTCGTCAACGCCACCGTCGAGGCGTGGGACGCCGACACCGACAGCGCCCACGACCGCCTCGCCGTCGGCACAACGGGCTCGGTCGGCGACTACCGGATCTGCTTCCCGAACACCGACGCCGGCGGCCAGGACGTCTACCTGAAGTTCATCACCGAGACCAGCCGGTACCGGGTCCAGAAGACCGGCACCCCCGAGCCGTACGTCTTCGTCAGCCGTACGATCGGCAACACCCTCAAGGGCAGCACCAACGACTTCGGCCCCCTCAAGCCCGCCGACCCGGCCCTGATGCGTGCCTGGGCCGCCTTCAAAGCCGCCAACGATCTGTGGCGCTGGGTACCGGGCGGTACGTGCTGGGACGAGGACGACGCCGTCTGCCGCAAGCACATTCTCAACTGGACGCCCGGCGGCACCGGCGGCACGTACTACCGGGGCGACATCAACGAGACGTTCCTCAACGGCATCGAGCCGAAGGCGCCGTTCATCGTGGTCCACGAAATGGGGCATGCCCTCATGGACGACCTGTACGAGGACGCACCGCCGCCCCTCGACTGTGCGTCGCCCCACTATCTCCACCGTCCGACCGGGCCCAATTGCGCATGGGTCGAAGGTTTCGCCCACTGGGTCGCGGCGTCCGCCCTGGATGATCCGTGGGTGCGCTGGCCGGTCGGTGCCCCCAGCAGCCTGGAGACGGCCAACCTGGACTGGGACGACGGCGACACCGTCGAAGGCCGCGTCGCCGGCGCTCTCGTGGACATCTCCGACTACATGAACGACGGGTCCGACACCTACGGCGAAGGTTCGCCGGCGTACATCTGGAAGACCACGGCCAAGCACCGGCCGAAGACGTTCCGCGAATTCTGGGACGCCCGACGGACCGACGGGTACAACGTGGCTTCCCCCGGTGCACTCAAGTGCCTCTGGCAGAACACCATCATGTACTGACAGAGCCGCGACGACGGCAACGTCACCATGCCGGAGGGCCCGGAAGAGCTTCTCCATCCGTGGACCTTGGCCGCCGCCCCTGCCCCGGCTACTGCGGGCAGGGCGGCGTCGGCGGCGGCGTCGGTATCGGCGTCCCTGTCGTTCAGGGCCCTCACACCTTGTGGTTGATCCAGGCCGAGTGCTGGTAGTGGCTGTCGATGTGGAAGACCTCGGGCTTGCCGTAGAGGTTCCTCACCTTGATGCGCCAGTTGCCGACGGCCAGTTGCAGGTCGGGGGCGTCGATGGACTGCGGGCGGCCGTTCGCGTACCAGAACTGGCAGGCCTGGCGGCAGGCCTCGGCGAGTTCCGCGTAGTAGGCCTCGGCCTTGGCCTTCGACGGGTTGGCGCCGAGCTCCTGCTTGTGGTGCTTGATGCAGGCCTGGTCGGTCTGGAACCCCGCGCCCTCCATCGCCACCGGCACCCACAGGTTGCCCAGCGGCTGCCAGATGATGGCGTCGGTGTGCGGGGGCAGGTCGATCTCCGTGTACGCGAACTTGTTGATTGCCAGGCAGACTTGGTCCCACTCCGGGTTGTCCCAGGCCAGGATGCCGACCACCTTGGAGACCATCGACAGAGGCGGGTGCTGCCCCAGGCGCTTGGTCACCGCCTGGAAGATCGTCTTGTTCTGGCAGTGCAGCACGACCCTCGCCATCGCGTCCGGCTCCTGCGCCCCGAAGCACAGGACGAACGGCTTGCCGTACGTCTGCGACAGCGACGTGCACGTCTTGATCGCGGCGCCGCCCATGCCCGACAGGGGAGCGAAGCGTCCGATCAGCGGAGGCGACGTCCGGACGAGTTCGCCGCTCAGGTTCAGCGTGCAGATCTGCGCTTCGGCCTTCGGGGTCCCGCACAGGTCCTTGATCAGCTGCTCCTGGACCTCCTCGGTCGCCGCGAACGTCGCCAGCAGCTGCTGGTCGATGAGCGTCGCCGTCTGCGCGGGCGTGGTCTGCAGCGCCAGGCGGGCCTTCGCGCGCAGCGCGTACAGCTGCTCGGTCAACGGGCCGAGGAACACGGTGAGCTTCATGCCGGAGATCTGGGCTTCGATCCGGTCGACATCGCCGACCATCAGGCTGAGCTCGTTGAACTCCTTTGCATAGGAGGCAAGTTGTTCGACGATGCACGGCTCCAGGCGCAGCGGGCGGCTCGCGAAAGCGGCAAGCTTCTTGGTCTTGTCCGGCAGCACGGTGTCCGTGATGTTCTTCATGCACGTGCTGGAACCCACGTACTGGTTCGCCCGCTTGGCGAGTGCCGGAGTGATGTCGACCGGGTCCACCTCCGCGGCGGTGAAGCCGTGCGCGACGCCTTGGAGGTCCTCCATGACCTCCTGCATGGCGGTGTCGAACGTCGGCGGGAGCTCGGCCAGGATCTGCGCGTACATCTGGGCGATGAGGGCGTTCATCTGCTGGACCCACAGCGTGCGGCGCGGGCCGGCGGGGATCGCCGCGAGTTGCTGGTCCACGGCGGCAAGGGCCGCCTTGTGCCATGCGAAGACCTTTCCGCCCGCCAGCGCCTTCAGCGCGGCCAGCAGGAACGCCTCCATCTGCGCTTCGGTCGGCTCCTTGGGCGCCGTCGGTACGTTGTGTCCACCCGGCTGTTCCGTCATGGCGACCCCCCGGTCTCCGTCAGTTCCCCGCCGCGCCGCAACCGGTAGGGCGGGCCCCACGCCCGTCAGTATCAGGGGCGGGCCGACCACCCATGGGCGGAACGAGGACGACTGGGGGAGGGACGGGGCACATTGGCCTGAAACGCCTGGGATGCGGGCTGCGGACAGGGCGCGTCCGCGTCATACGGCAAATCGGTTTGCCCGATTTCGGGCGGCGGGTGAGGATCCGCGGATGGACATCTTCGCCGAGACCGACCGCCTCCGGCTGCGCGCGTTCACGCTTGACGACGTCGACCTGCTCGTGGCGCTGGACGCCGATCCCGAGGTGATGCGCTACCTGAACGGCGGCGTCCCGACCCCGCGCGACGACATCGCGGGCCGGGTCATCCACCGCCTGACCGAGCCCTACCCCGGCATCGGCGGGCGGCCCGGCTTCTGGGCCGTGGAGGAGAAGGCGACCGATGCGTTCCTGGGGTGGTTCGCGCTGCGGCCGCCGGCCATGGACGCCGCGGATGCCGTGGAACTCGGCTACCGCCTGCGCCGCGACGCGTGGGGACGCGGCCTCGCCACCGAAGGCGGACGTGCGCTCGTACGAAAGGCCTTCACCGAGTTGGGCGTTCGCCGCGTCTACGCCGAGACCCTGGTCGTCAACGCGCGCTCGCGCCGCGTCATGGAGAAGTGCGGACTCGCTTACCGCCGCACGGTGTTCCGCGGCCGGTTCGCCGAGGTCGAGGGCGGCGAGCAGGGCGAGGTCGAGTACGAACTGACGCGTCCGGAATGGCTGGCCGCCGAGATCGCGGCCGCCGGGAGCGAGGCGTGGGAGACCGAGCGGATGCGGTTGCGCCCGTTCACTCCGGACGACTTCGACCTGATGGTCGAGCTCGATTCCGACCCGGAGGTCATGCGCTTCCTCGACGACGGCAAGCCGACGCCGCCCGAGCGGGTCCGCGACGAGGTCATGCCGCACGTGCTGCACCGCTACCCGGTCATCGCCGGGCTGCCGGGCACCTGGGCCGCCGAGGACAAGGCCACCGGGGAATTCCTGGGCTGGTTCGAACTCTGCCCGGAGGACGACGACTCCGTCGCCGAGGCCGAACTCGGCTACCGCCTGCGCCGGGACACGTGGGGCCGCGGCTACGCGACGGAAGGCGCGCGTGCCCTGGTCGAGCGCGGCTTCGCGGCGTACGGGGCCGAGCGGATCGTCGCCGACACGATGACCGTCAACGCGGGTTCGCGCCGCGTGATGGAGAAGGCCGGGCTGCGGTACGTCCGGACCTTCTTCGAGGAGTGGCCGGTGGCGATCGAGGGGTCGGAGGAGGGCGACGTCGAGTATGCGGTGAGCCGGGAGGAATGGCAGGGCGGGCGGCGGGCGTGAGGGTCCACCGGTCAACCGGGGGAGCGGTACCGCGAACAGATCTGTGGCGCCCGGGTATTCGGCGGAGCGTGCCGCTTCCCGCGCCTACCTGCGGGTTCCGGTGAACGTCGCCTGGACGCGTTCCGGCGGGCACGCCCCATTTGCCGGGCCGGAGACCTCGACCGTGCCGGTGACCGTCCCCTCAGTCGTACCCGCGGTGACGGTCAGCCGTCCGGACGTCGCCTTGTACACGCAGGTCGGGGACGTACCGGCGGTGAAGACGTTCGCGCGGCCCACGGCTTCCACGGGGTCGGGCTCGAAGAGCACCTGCGTACCCTCGACCGCGACGAATCCCAGGTCCTTCTCGCCCGCGTCCGGCTGGCAGACCGCATTGCTGCCGAACCAGATCGACGGCATTTCGGGCCGCTCGTACGGATAACCCGTGACCAGGCAGATCTCGACCATGTTGACGGCACTGGTGGTGTCGTCGTCCACGACGCCGGAGCGCAGGTAGAGCGTCCCACTGAGCTGGAAAGACGGCGCGGTGCCGGTGACGGACACGTCGTACGTACCGGGCAGGGGCGGTCCGGTGGGAGCGACTCCGCTGCCGCCGCTCGGGCCGGCCGTGCCGCCGCCTGTGCTTTGGGGGTTGGTGGGGACGGGACCCGTCCGGCTCGGCTGCTTGTCCCCGGAATCGGAGGTGCAGGCGGCCAGGCCGACCGCCAGAGCGATCGCCAGCATGCCGTGCGCCAACCGACATTGCCGTTGCCGTTGCTGCGCGTGCCGCATCGACGCCCCCGTTTTCGTGTTGGTCCGGATCCGGACGATTCGTCGCCTGGCCGGGCATCATCCTTGCGATCACCGAGCGGGCCAGCAAGGGGCGATTCGTCACAGGAGTGCGGGCGTCGGGGCCGACGGCGGCGAGATCCATCCCTACGGAAATCGTCTGATCGTCTCAGCGGCCTGATGCGAACGCGCGGCCGCCGACTTGATCGGCCTGCGAACGAGGCCACACAGTTGGGGAATGAGCATCCCCACCATCGACCTCGGACCGTGGATTGCCGGCGGCCCCGAGGCCCGCGGCACGATCGGCCGGACCGTCGACGAGGCCCTGCGTACGGCGGGGTTCCTGCTGGTGACCGGGCACGGCATCGATCCGGGTCCGCGCGCCGAAATCCGCGCGGCGGCCCGCAAGTTCTTCCACCTGCCGGCGGACGCCAAGCAGGCGTACGCGGTGAAGGTGGGCGGCCGCGGGTGGCTCGGACCGGGGGCGGAGGCCAACGCGTACGCCGAGGGCGGGGAAGGCCCGCCGGACTTGAAGGAGTCGTACTCGTTCGTCTCCGACGAGCCGACCGGCGATCCGATCGTGGACGAGGAGTGGTTCCGCCCCAACGTGTGGCCCGGCGAGGTGCCCGGACTGCGGCCGCTGGTGGAGACCTACTTGGGCCAAATGCGGGAACTCTCGGACCGGCTGCTGGAACTGCTGGGCGTGGCGCTCGGCGCCGGGGAGGACTACTTCACCGCGCACACCAAGCACCCGACCTGGGGCTTCAACATCAACTGGTACCCGGGCACGGACCGGGTCGGCCCCGCGGCTCCCGGCCAGTTCCGGATCGGCCCGCACACCGACTTCGGGACCGTGACCGTGCTGGACCGCGAAGCCGGCAGCGGCGGCCTGCAGGTGTTCACCGACGAGCGCGGCTGGGAGGACGCGCCGTACAACCCCGACGCGTTCACCATCAACATCGGCGACCTGATGGCCCGCTGGTCGGACGACCGCTGGCGCTCCGGCCGCCACCGCGTCCTGCCCCCGCCGGAGCACACACCGAACGAAGAACTGATCTCGCTGGTCTACTTCTACGACTGCGACCCGGGGACGGACGTACGGGGCATCGACTCGCACGTCTACCTGCGGGGCCAACTGAACGCGATCACGGCGGACTAAAGATTGTTCGATAACCCGGACGGCGTGGCCACGTTGGTCGACAGGCGGTCACCTCGGTTGCGCCACCGCCCCGAGGTTCAGAGCGAGGGTCATGATCACCGCCGTCAGAGCAGGCTGGCCTGCTTCGGCAACGAACGAGGCGAAGCGTGCGAACGCGGCCCGCAGGCGTCCGGGATCTGCTGCTTCGGCCGAGGCAGCTTCTTCGATTTCGGCCAATGCAGCCTGTGCTCCGGCTCGGTGCTCCGCTGCCATGCTGATGGC
Organism: Yinghuangia soli; assembly: GCF_021502675.1. GTDB lineage: Bacteria > Actinomycetota > Actinomycetes > Streptomycetales > Streptomycetaceae > Yinghuangia > Yinghuangia soli. The sequence goes on along the minus strand of NZ_JAKFHA010000001.1, from coordinate 510,428 downwards.
AGCCAGTTCACGGGACATCATGGTGACGAAGGCGCTCAGGGCTTCGCGGTCGGATGCCTGTCGGCTTGTGAGTACATTGCCGTCGCCGGTGTTGAGTTGGCCGATGGCGTTGCCACCGACACTGATGCTGCGGGCGCCGGGGGATTCTGTCACGGCTTCCTTCTTTCAGATGCGCGAGAGAATGATCTTCATGAGTGCTTGGGCCGCCGCGATGTCGCCGGTCGAGTCCCATCCCTGCTGCCGCCTGACGCGCACTACAAGGCCGGTTCCATTGCCGAGCTGAACGCGGACTTCCTCTACGTTGCGCCCGTACGGACAGATCCAGGAATTGCCGGAGATGTCGATCCGACGGCATTCAGTGCTGCTCGAGTTCTTCAGTGAAGGCTGGTATGACCATTCGACAGATGCGGAGTTGTCGGTATTCGGCGGTGTGTAGTACGCGCATTGCGCGAAGAACGCGGCACCGTTGTTCCCAGGGTCCGAGTTTCTTCGGACGTCCAACTCCGTGGCAACCGCCAGATATCCAGCGGTGCGTTGCAGGTCGGACGGTTTCAGGATTACGCAGGGATCGAACGCGGGCTGCGGGTCCGCGTTCGAGCCGCCTGGCGCTGGGGACGGCGAGATCGACGCCGGCGAGGTGCCGAGGGCGGTCGGCGTAGGTGCCTCCTGGCCGGCGCCGCCGAGCGCGGCACATCTGCTGCGGGCCGCCGTGTCCTTCGGACTGGTTGTCGTGACGCATATTGAGCGCTCGGCGTCCGCTGTGACGGTACAAATTGCCGACGCCGCGCCCTCGTCGCAGCCCCAGTAGACGATGCCGACACCGGCGGGCAGGGGTCCGTCGGGCACGACCGTGACGGGTCCCCGCTCTCCCTTGGCCACCTGGACGATCTTCGTGCAGTCGGTCTGGCCGGCCTCGACACGGCAAGTTCCCTCGGTTGTGCCGGGCATCGCACCGACCTCGAAGACGTCGGTCGCCACCTGAACGCGCAGCGGCACCGAGGGCTTGGCACCTCCGCCGCCGCCCTGACCGAGCACCCACAGGCCGCCGCCTCCGAGTGCCAGCAAGGTAACGCCGATCACGAGCTTGGCGGTCAGTGTCAGGCCACCTGGGGCGACCCCTCCGCCGGGTGGCGTGTGGCCGTCGATTCCGGGGCGGCGAGGTGTCGGGATCGTGTCGGCAGCGCCGTGATCGACGGACCCTGGCTCCTTCGCATGTTCCGCGCCACCGGAATGGCCGTCTGCCGAACCGGGCCGGCTGTCCGCGCCGTTGTCGTGTCCGTCTCCGAGGTGAGGCGGGTCGCTCGCCTGGTTGCCGTCCGCCGAGGGGGATCCGCCCTGAGCCGATTGCGCGCCCGAGTCCAGCCCCGGCGATCCGGTCGTCGTGCCGTGGGGGTCGGCGAGTGCCTGACCGTGCTCGGCGATGCCCGCACCGCCGTCGTCGCCCAGTGAGCGCCAGACGGCTGCGGCCGCGGCAAAGGCTGCCACAGCGGCGATCCGCTTGCCGGTGAGCAGGGACCGGACGCCGGTCTCGTGGGTGAAGTAGGCGCGGGCACGCTCGTCACCGGCTTGCTGTGCCGCGGTCAGGCCCCGGGTGAGGATGCGTCCCCAGGCCCCCCACCGCAGGGAGCAGGCTGCGGCAGGAGCAGCAGCCCGGGCCAGCCCGACTCCGAGATCCGGCCGACCGGAACGGCCTGCGGCCTCGATCCAGGCGGCGATGAGCGGGCCGTGCTCGGCGACCGCTGCGACCGACGTGTCGTGTGCCATGGCCCACGCTGTCATCCGGCCGGTGATCTCGGCGATCCGGGCCGTGTCCTGGCCGGGGTCCGTGGCGAGGGCTGCGACAACATCCGGGGAGACTCTGACCTTCTCGTCGGTACGGGTGAGGAGCCCGAATGCGGCGAGCCGCGCGGCGGTCGAACGTACTGCTTCGGCAGTCGCGGAGGGGGCCAGCAGAACCGCCAGCAGGTCGATCGACACCTCGGCGGCCTGGGCCACCGACAGCAGCCCGAGGATCTCACTTTCCACGCTGGTCGCGGCCGTGATGAAGTCGTGCAGGATCTCGGGAACCTCGGCCGGAGCAGGCAACCGCGCAAGTCCTGTTCCGGCATCGCGCCGGCCCAGCGCGGCGGCGCGCAACAGCTTGAAGGGGTGCCCCGAGCACGCTTCCCAGAGCAGGGACACGCCGACTTCGTCCGCCGGGGACAGTTCACGCCGCAACTCTCCGGCAAACAGCTGCAGTGCCGCCGACTGCGGGATACCGGCGAGTTCGAGCGCCTGGCCGTGTCCCCAAAGCGTGCGCTCGCCGGAGGCGACCAGGACGGTGCCGACGGGTATCGCGTCCTGAAGCCGCGCCAGATGCCGACTCGGCTCGTCGAAGTCGTCGACAACCAGGCAAAGCCGGATGTCGGCCAACAGGGCGTGCAACTCCCCGTCGCTCGGACGGTAGCCAGGACTGTCGTAGCACGCCTCGAACACGCTCTGAAGCAGGTCGTCGAGTTCCTTCCCGTACCCGTCGAGGAACACCACCCCATCGCGGCCGTCGAGTTCGAGGGCGGCGTGCCGGATCAGTGTGCTCTTGCCGATTCCGTCCGCGCCGTATACCTGCACGGGCTCGTTGTCCGCGATGGAGCGCAGCACCAGCGCCGTTTCGTCGTCGCGTCCCAAAGGGCCGGCGCCGCGGCGGGGGAGGCGCTCGATGTGCGTCCGCCGTTGAGGCTTCACACGCGGGGCGGCCAGGTGGACCTGCACCAGCGAAGCATTGGCGGTCACGAGCACGTTGTGGTCTCCGGTGGAGAACTGGCCGATGGCGTCGCCACCTACCGACAGCGCTCTTTCCCCACCCGTCATTGCCGCCCCCGGTCCACAACGTGTGCAGTAACACGGCCCAGCATCCCGGAACTTCGGCAACTCCGGCAGCGGAATAGGGAATTCCCCTTTGCGGCCTTGGGCGAGGCGATGGATGACACTGAGCACCTGCCGCGCGCTGCGGTGGGGCGCGCACGCCGACGAGACGAAACCGGCCGCACCGGTCCATGGCCGGCAAGTACGCCGGCACCCTGAAGGTTGTCACGGATCTCGCGAACTGCCGTGACTTCCGCGGACCGTCCACCGACGCGATGGGGCCGGGGACGCGTTTGCTCGGCCGTGAATGCGGAGAGCGGGCATGCCGGCCACTCACGGCCGCATCACCATGAGCGCAGATCTCGTGGTCTGAGACTCCTTCGCGCAGCCTCACCGCAAGACTCGCGACCACACGGCGTTCGGCTCGTTCCGTCTCGAGCGCCGGCAACGCGACGACGCGTTGAGCGCTCTGGCAACAACAATTCTGACGAGACGTGATCCGCACCCGCCGGTTCGCCACCGTCCTTAATCGGGGGCGGCCGAGCAGCGCGGCGCGCCAGGATGAGTGCATGGACGATCTGCTGGGGTTCCTCGTCGGGCGCATCATGGACGACAACCATGCCTATGCTTTCGTGGCCGACACCATGGGCGGAGAAGCCCTTCTGGACAGCCATCTGCCTATGCTCGACCTGATCTGGCAACTGGCGAACGACCACAAGGCCATGGATGCCACGGATGCCCGTTCGGCGGGGGTGGAATACGCCCTTCGCGTTCTCACCCAGGCGTATGACTACAGCGCCGCCTACCGCGAGGAATGGCGGCCGTAGGCGTCGGAGCAGTCTGCCTCCGGTGTCGGCGTTCGCATGAACGCCACGGACAGCGCTGTACTTGGTCGACTCGCTGGTTCGGCGGGACGGTTCCACCCAGATCTGGCCCCACGTATTGGAACCTGCCACCCGAAGCGGGGCGCGGCGTGACGGATCTGTGTGCGGGGACAACTGCTGTGTCTGTCGGCGTGGATAGGCTCGCCACGCATCTCGAACATGCCGCCGACGGTCTGGGAGTTTTCGTGGTCAGCCGCAGTGTCCAAGCGCATCGCCTCGCTGCGCAGCTGTCAGGAGTCGCCGGAGTCGAGGTGACGCTCCGGTTCCGGAACAAGCGATGGGTTCTTGAGTGGACCGACGGGCCGGAGACCCCGCAGATGAAGCAGTACATAGCTGCGGCGCTGAATGACGACGCCTTCCCCGACATGCGCGCGCACTACGAAGCGCGCCTTCTGATCACCGGTCACTATGTGACTGGCTGATCACGGCCCAGTAGGGCGAGGCTCTTTCGCGTGTGAGCGGCTCTGTCTCCGATGAGGGCGACCGCGATGCGGCGTGCCGGTGCCCCTGGCCCGCAACGCGCGGCAGCACGGCCGTGAAGTAGCTTCGCTGCCATGACCATTCCCCCCAGGCCCCCGCAGCCCCCCGCGCCGGGCGAGCCGACGCACGGACCCGGGAACGGGTCCTGGCCGCAACCGCCCCAGGCGCAGCCGTCCTGGGGCACGGCGCCGACCGCGGCACCGAAGCGGAAGCGGACCCGGCTGGTGGCGGCTGTCGCGGGCTGCCTTGTGCTGGCGTTGGGGTTGGGCGTAGGCGCGTACAAGCTGGCCGGCGGGAACGAGGACTCCGAGAGTGAGTTCCCCGCCGCGGAGTACCGGATCGTGGTGCCGGAGACGCTGATGGACGGCGCGTACAAGCTGCAGGAGCGCCCGACCGTGAACCAGCGCGACGACGGCACCGAGATCCCGGACGCCAAGGATCCGATACCGGTCGCTGCCGTTTACGGGCCCGCCACTCCGAACGCGATGGCCTCGACCGGTGCCGGCCCGTTGCTCTTCTTCGGTATGCACGGCCGTTTCAGGAATCCGGACCTCCACCGCGAGAAATTGCTGAGGCCCGATGTCCCTCAACAAGTCGTCGTGGCGGTGCCGCCGCGTGACATGACACCGCCCGGTTCCGACGTCAAGGTCGGCTGCGTGGTGCACACCGGCGGGCCTGAAGGCGCATACGCCCTGTGCGCATGGGCCGACGACAACACCCTCGGGACGGTCAAGGTCCCGATCCTGCGTGCCGATGTCGAGGATCCCCGAGAGGTGGACCTGGCCGCGTTCGCCCGCACGACCCTTCAACTGCGCAGCGAAGTCCGGCAGCCGGTAGGCACAACGGATCGGCGATGACCCGCCTGCCCGTGGCTGGTGGGGAGAGGGCGTCCGACCGGGGTGGTGGGCGGAGGGGGCGGCGCCAGCGGGCGGCGGGGGTCAGTTGGCGACGGATCCGTCGCCTAGGTCGGCGCTCAGGTGGTGTTCGGGGCGGAGGGTGATCAGTACCGTCTCGCCGTGGTTGGCGTCGGCGAAATCCACGTAGGCGTCGACCAGTTCTGCGGGGAGGTAGCGCGACGCCATGGCGTGGAGGTGGGCGCGTGTGCCGGGGCTGATGTCGATGACCGGGCCTTCGACGGAGATGTAGCGGGCGGTGGGGTCGACGCGGTCGATCATCAGGGAGAACCGGCCTGCGGCCTTGATCAGCCGGGCCTTGCGGGAGTCGGCGCCGGTCAGGATCTGGAGGTCGCCGTCCGCGGTGTAGAGGTACCAGAGGGGTACGGTCAGCGGGCCGCGGCCTGGTCCCGCGTCCACGGACAGGGCCGCCACGTGCGGTTCGGCCAGCATTGCCTCGCGTTCTTGGTGGGTGAGTGCCATGGAGCCTCTCCGGTCCTGAGGGTGTGTGGGTGGTGGGCGGGGTGGCGTGTGTGACGGGTGGTTGGCGACCTTGACGCTTGCCGCTTCGGGGGTCGGCAAACGCGGAGCGCGGACGGCGGCTCGATATCGTGGTCGGGATCTTTCGGTCAGGAGGCCGCGGTGAACCTGGACGAGTTGTTCGAGCGCTCGCCGTGGCAGTGGGGCCTGCGCGGCGACCCTCATGTGTGGGCGGCGATGCGCGAGTACCTGCGGGGCCGGCCGCTGCCTGACGACGCCTTCGCGACGCGGCGCGTCCTCGAGGAGGCCTTCACCGAGGTGGTGGGCGTGGCGCCGCAGTGGCTGCCGGGGCAGGACGAAGCGATCCCGGTCGCGCAGTTCCGTACCGGGTCGGGGATCAGCGACGGCATAGTGTCTCTGCACTACTGGAGCTGCACGGCGATCCCGCTGCTGGTCGACCGGGCGGGGGCTGCCAAGGGCTGGTGACGGCGTCCGTCGGTCGGCTTGGTGGACGCGGGGGATGTCTGGGGTCGGCGGCTTCGGGGAACCGGCCCGGGATGGATGATCACGACGCTGTCGCCATCGTCGGACTCGGGCACCTCGGGGAGGCGATCCTCCGCGGACTGCTCGACGCGGGCGTGGCGCGTACCGCTCTTTCCGGCTCGACGCGGTCCGCGGACGATGCCGAGCGGCTGTCCGCGACGTACGGGGTCCGCGTGTCGGCCGATGCGCGCGAGGTGGTCGGCGGTGCGGGGGTTGTGGTGTTGGTTGTACCGCCGGGTGCGGTGGCGGCGACTCTCGAACGGGTGACGCCGGTGCTCCGGCCGGATGCCGTGGTGGTGTCCCTGGCGGCCGGGGTGTCGCTGGCGCGGCTGGGGGCGTTGCTGCCATCGGGTACGTCTGTGGTGCGGGCGATGACCAATACGGCGGTGGGTGTGCGGGAAGGGATGTCGTGTCTGTCAGCTGATGCTCGCCTGGGGGTCGGTGAACGGGCGCGTGTGCAGGCGTTGTTCGATCTGCTTGGGGCGACGTTGTGGGTCGGTGAGGACGCGCAGCCTGCGGCGACGGCGATTGCCGGGTCCGGGCCCGCGTTCCTGTATCACCAGGCGTCGGCGATGTCGGACGCCGCGCTGGGGCAGGGGCTGGATGCGGACGCCGTTCGCACCCTGGTCACGCAGACCCTGTTCGGGGCGGCCGCCTTGATGCGGGGGTCGGCCGATACGCCTGCGGCTCTGGTGGAGGCGGTGGCCACGCCGGGCGGGACGACACGGGCTGCGCTCGACGAACTGGACGGTGCGGACGTGCCGTTGGCGGTACGGCGTGCTGTGGGGGCGGCTGCGGATCGGGCACGTCTGGCTTCGGGGGTGGAGGCGGATCCGACGGAGCTATTGCCTGCGGCGCTGGCTCGGTGGGGGCGGCTTCCGGTGACCAAGGTGCAGTTGGCCGCCGATGGGGCGTGGGAGCACCCGCTGGTTCTGGAGCCTGGGGCGGAGGGTGCCGGGAGTATCGGCGGTGCCGGGGGAGCTGTGCGGCTTCTCGACGAGTGGCTGGACGCGCAGGGTGAGGACGTTGCCGTGGAGGTGTTCTTCGCGGACCGGGTCTTCCTTGGGGCTCGGACCAGGGATCGGGAGTTCCTGCACGGGGTGGCGGCTGCAGTCTGGGATGGGCGGTGGAGGTCGCTTGCCGCTGCCCCGGAGTACTGGAGGCTGCCGGACGGCACGGCGCTGCTGTCCGCGGCGGCGCCGGACACGCTCGAAGTGGGCGTCGTGGACGCGTGGAAGAGCGTGGGGTCGGCGGTTATCTGGCGTACGGGAGAGACGACGGGATCGCCAGGCAAGACGGGCAGGGCTGCGGCGGACTTTGGGCGCCTTACCGCGGAATTGCGTGAGCCACAGAGGACGCCCGTCGCGGTGGAGGCGGCGTGGAGTGTGCCGATCGGGCATTGGATCGGTATGAACGTGGCGGCCGCGGAGTATCGCCTGGACGTACACGAACTGGACGGTGTGGTACGGGCGTTCCTTGGCCGAGGCGGCGTGGCTTGAAGGCTTCCGGTGTGCTGAGGAGTCGCTGCGTGTGCGGCCGCTTCGTGCGGAGCCGCTACGTGAGCGGCCGGCGGCCGGCGAAGCCGGTGTCGGTGCGGTGGTACCAGGTGAGCGCGCGGTCGCCTTCGAGCCAGCAGAGCAGCACCGGGGTGCCGTCGAGGTCGGACGGGAAGTCGACGAGGAGGGGAGCGAACCCCTTGAGCTCGGCGCCGGTCTCCTGGACGCGGGTCATCAGCTCGTCGAGGCGGGCGTGCAAGCCCTTGAGCTCGGGGAGCCCGCCGTGCTCGGTCGGGCCGGTGCCCTCCGCGAGGTCGGTGGACAACTCGGCGGCCTGTGCGCGCAGCGCCACGATCTCGTCGAGGACCGGGAGCAGCTCGGCCAGGACCTCGCGCGCCTCGTCGACAGTGAACAAACCCATGGCGACAGCTTGTCATGTCCGTCCGCGGGTGCCCGCGCCGCGGCGCTCCGGTCAGTCGTCCGCCAGCTGCTTCTTCTGGACTTTGCCCATCGCGTTGCGCGGCAGTTCGTCGCGCAGCAGGACGCGGCGCGGGCGCTTGTGGACCGACAGCGAGCGGGCCACGAAGTCGGTGAGCTCCGTACCGGAGACCCCCTCGGCCACCACGTACGCCACGATCTCCTGGCCGAGATCGTCGTGCGGGCGGCCGACGACCGCCGCCTCGCGGACCCCCGGATGGGCGAGCAGCGCGCTCTCCACCTCGCCCGCGCCTACGCGGTAGCCGCCGGTCTTGATCAGGTCCGTGGACGCGCGTCCCACGATCCGGTGCCGGCCGTCCGCCGCGACCGCGGCGACGTCGCCGGTGCGGAACCAGCCGTCCGGGGTCATCGACTCCGCGGTGGCGTCCGGACGGTTCAGGTAGCCGTCGAACAACGTCGGCCCGGAGACCTGGAGTTCACCGACCGACTCACCGTCGTGCGGCACCGCGGAGCCGTCCTCGCCGACGAGGCGCGTGGCGATGCCGGCGAGCGGCGTACCGACCCAGCCGGCCTGCTTCGGGCCGTCCGCGCGGGCCGAGACGGTGATCAGCGTCTCGGTCATGCCGTACCGCTCTGCAGGGGCCTGCCCGGTCAGCGCGGCGAGCCGGTCGAAGACCGGGACCGGGAGCGGTGCACTGCCGGAGACCAGCAGCCGCGCACCGGAGAGCGCCCGCGCCGACGCCGGGTCGTCGGCGATCCGCGACCACACCGTGGGGACGCCGAAATAGAGCGAGCCGCCGGCCTTGGCATACGCCTGCGGGGTCGGGCGCCCGGTGTGCACGACGCGCGAGCCGGTGCGCAGTGCGCCCAGCACGCCCAGGACCAGACCGTGCACGTGGAAGAGCGGCAGGCCGTGGACGAGGACGTCGTCGGGCGTCCACGCCCACGCGTCGGCCAGCGCATCCAGGTCGGCGGCCAGCGCGGCCGCGGACAGCAGTACGCCCTTGGGGGCACCCGTCGTGCCGCTCGTGTAGAGGATGAGCGCGGCGCTGTCGGGTGCGGGCTCGGGCGCGGTCCGGGTGTACGCGGGGTCGGCGCGGCGTGCCGGGTCGACCGGGACGACGGGGAGGGCCAGGTCGTCTGTCGACCAGCCGGGGGCACCGGCCGGATCGGGCTCCAGGAGCAGTTCGGCTCCGGAGTCGCCCAGGATGTGCGCGCGTTCGACCGGCCCGGAGTCCGGCGGTACCGGCACCACGGGGACCCCGGCCAGCAGCCCGCCCAGCGTCGCCGCCACCGTGCCCGCGGATGCGGTCGCGCGGACGGCGACGGCACGTGCGCCTGCGATGTCCCGGGCCACGGCCGCGGCCGCGCCGAACAGCTCCTCGCGGCTCATCGCCCGGCCGTCCACGACGACGGCGTCCGGGCGGTCGGCCGCCGCCGGGACGGCGAGGGGCACGAGCGGGGTCGCGGACGGGGTCGCGGGCGGGGTCACAGGGGGCCTCCACGGGGTGACGGGTACGGCCCGATCGTAGGCAGTCTCCCTTTCTTCCCGGCCAAGGGATGGTCCGGCGCCGTGCGGGCTGGGATCATGCCGTTCACCCTGGTCGCGAGGCCAGGGCCGGGGGACAGGCGCGGGGGAAGGCGCCGGGGGCAGGCGCGGGCAGTACCGGGTGGGGCCGGGCGGGCCTGTGCGGCGTGAACGGCGCATTGCTCGCAGCGCACTGCGCACGCACCACGAACTATGTACGGCGCTCCACGTACCGCGCTCCATGTACGGCGCTCCACGTACCGCTTGTACGGACAGCACGCAGCGCACGGCTCGGACGTCTGGTCCGACGCGTATCGAATGCACCGCCTGAACAGAGGCTCGGTTCGGCTCGGTTCCGCACAGCCCGGTACGGATCGGCTTGGTTCGGATCGGCTCGGCACAGTTCGGCACAGCTCGGCTCGGCACAGCTCGGCTCGGCTCGGCACAGTCCGGCACCACGGGGGCACAAGATCGAGGGGGCGCAATGCGTCGCGGCGTTTCGGTGGGGCTCGCTCTGGCGGGCTTGCTGAGTGTCCTGACCGGCTGCAGCAGGTTCGAGAACCGGAACGACGCGTTCCCGGACCGCTGGCCCACCGCCACGGCCCCGGTGACCGCCCCTGCCCCCGGCCGCGGCACCACGCCGCCCGTGTCCGGTGCGCCTGGCGGCGGTGTACGCCCCGACGCGCTGGACGCCGCCGAACTCCTGCGCCGCGCCCGGCTCGCCGTCGCCGACCTGCAAGGCCTGCGGATCCGGATCGGGCCGGACGCGCGGAGCGGGATCAGCCTCGTGGACGCCGGCTACAACCCGCGCGAGAACACGTACACGGCCATTGTCGTCTCCGGCCGGTTCACACGCGACATCGTCCGGATCGGGCCGGACGCGTGGGTGAGCGCGTCGATGGCGTACTGGATGGATCTCGGGTGGCCGGAGAGCGACGCCCAGCAGCTCGGCGACCGGTACGTTGCCGCCACCGTGGACCCGAACTTCGACGCGTTCGAAGTGCTGCTGGAGCAGTCGGTGCCCGAATTCGTGCTGACCAGCTGGGACGGACGTCCGGAGAAGGTGACCGTCCAGGCCGAGGGGCAGGGCCCGGTCACCGCCTTGAAGGGCCGCGCCCAGGGCGGTGAACTCACCGTGCACCTCACCGGCGAAGCGATCCTCCCGTCCCGGGCCATCTTCACCGGATCACGCGAACGCAGCATCGAATACAGCGAGTTGGGGATCCCGCAACCTGTCCTTGCGCCGCTTAACCCGGTGTTCCCGACGCGCTGACGCCGGGAGCTTCGCTCAGAACGACGCACCGCAACTGTGGTGTGCGCCATGGCTGGTGTGGTGCGTCGCCCCCGGAGTCGCCCCCGGCGTCGTCGGTGCGGAGGCGGGAGGACTGCTCGGGCGCGGCGGGGTGGTTGCGGTGCGCGACCACGGGTACGAGGAGAACACGTCCGAGTCCGGAAACAGCGCCTCCCACCACAGCGCGAGCCGCGTACCGGACTCCGCCTCCAGGGCCTCCCAGGCGGCGACCTCCCAGCGCACCGGCGCGTTCGCCCATCGGCTCAGCTCGCGCAGCGCGGCGTCGAGGGTGTAGGCGTCAAGGGGTTCGGCGGCGGCCCACCGGTGCGGCGCGACGGGGTCGGGGAGGACGTCGGCGGGCGGGACGTCCACGCGGTGGACGTACACGTAGCGCGTACCGTACGGGCCGTTCACCAGGAGCATCTTCCACAGCTGCTGCCCGGCGATGACGCGGCCGGTGCGGCGCGCCTCGGCGGCCGCTGCCCGCGCCTCGGCCGCCTCGCGGATCAGCGCCTCGTCGCTGTCCCGCTGCCACGTCGCCCCGTGGCCCGGCTGCTGACGAGCATCCAACGCCGACACCCCCCTGCCGCTCGCACGCCCGGATCTCATGGTCCGGCACCGCGCCGCCGCGGACAATGGATCAGGCGCTGGATCAGGCGCTGGATCAGGCGTTGGATGACCCGCTGGATCAGGGTGGATCAGGTGCCGGCCCGCCGGCGGATCAGCCGCCAGATCAGCCACTGGGTCAGTCTCCGGATCAGCCTCCGGATCATCCGCCGGGTCAGCCGCGTCCGCCGCCCATCCGCGACGCCAATTGCGCCAGATCCGCGGTGCGTTCGGCCGGCGGGCGGCCCGGGCAGCTTGTGCACATCGCCTGGCCGGGGGCGCGGTAGATGAGGCAGCAGGAGGTGCGGTGCACGAACCGGGTGCGGCCGAAGTCGACGTAGCGCGGGGGCGGGAGCGGCTCGCCGACCGCTTCGGACGCTGCGGCGAAGAGCGGCGCGGCGAGGGCGGTCGCCCGGGGAGCCTCGCCGATCACCGTCCCGGCGCGGAGCAGGACGCCGGCCGCGGCGTCGACCCCGATCGCCCAGGCGGCGCGCGGGCGCACGGGGGCGGCGGCGGACAGCGCGGTGACGTAGGAGCGGAGCGCCTCGCCGAGCGCCGTCCCGACCTCGGCGGGATCGCTGCCCGCGACGGCGGACGACCGGGCGCCGGACGGCAGTCCGTCCCGGCGCAGGTGGAGCACGGTGGCGGCGGGGCGCGGGTCGACGGCCCAGCGGGTGATGGCGTACGAGGCGAGGGCGGGGGTGAGCAGGACGCTGCTCGCGGAGTACCACCAGAGCACGGCCGCGACGCGGGCGTCGGCGGTGCGGTAGCGGCGCGCGGACTCGGCGACCCGGTCGGCCAGCCAGGCGGCGTCGAGCACGGCGGAGGCGGGGACGGCGGTGTCGGCGGGGGAGGGGAGCAGTTGGGGGCGGTACTCGGGACACCAGTCGGCGAGGGCGCCTTGGATCTGCGCGGCGTCGGGGCGGCCGGACGCGGGCCCGGGCGCGTGCCCGGACGCGGGTGCAGGCGCGGCCGCGGGTGGCTGGGCGGGGGGTGGCACGTCAGACGGAGGCACCCGCCGAACCTACCGGGCGGGCCGGGCTGCCCTGGCGGCCCGAGCGGGCCTGGCGGGCCTGGCGGCCCGAGCGGGCCTGGGCCGGGCGGGCCTGGGCCTGGGCCTGGCGGGGCGGGCCTGGGCCTGGCGGGGCGGCGTATGTCACGGGTGGTGGAAAAGGGAGTCAGGTGTTTGTAAAGCGGGTGGGTCCCTTGCAGCCATAACGAATGCGATGGGGGAGGGGTTCCGCGGCGGCGCGTGCACGGCTCCAGCCCTTCGTTCTCACTCAGCGTCAATGAACCCGCCTGTATGCTGACGCAACGTCATAACACTGATCAACTCTGACATATGCCTGTAACACACGGGCCTTACGCTGCGGTAATGGGCGGCGGCAGTGCAGGTGCGACGCGCGCAGTGACGGTCGGGGTCGAGGAGGAATTCCACCTCGTCGGGCTCGACACCAGGCATCTCGTACCGGGCGCCCGTGAAGTGCTGGAGCGCCTGCCGGGCAAGGGGTTCACCGCCGAGCTGCAGCAGTCCGTGGTGGAGACCAACAGCCATCCGCACACCGGCCTCGCCGAGCTGCGCGACGACCTCGTCCGGTCGCGCCGCGAACTCGCCGACGCCGCCGAGCAGTCCGGCCTGGCGATCGTGGCCGCCGGGACCGTGCCGCTGGCCCGCATCGAGGAAATCTCGGTCACCCCCGACGCGCGCTACCTGCACATGGTCGACGCCTACCAGCGCGTCGCCCACGAGCAGCTCATCTGCGGCGCCCAAGTCCACGTCGGCGTGTCCGACCGCGACCTCGCCGTCGCCGCGCTGCCCTGGCTCGCCCCCTGGTTACCGGTCCTGCTCGCCATCTCCGCGAGTTCGCCCTACTGGCTCGGCACCGACACCGGCTACGCCAGCTGGCGCACCAGCGTGTGGCAGCGCTGGCCCACCACCGGCCCCGCCGGGAGCTTCTCCTCCGCCGCCGAATACGACGAGATGGTCGAAGGGCTGCTCCGGTCCGGCGTGATCAGCGACCCCGGCATGGTCTATTACGACGTCCGCCCCTCACGCCACCTGCCCACCCTCGAACTCCGCATCACCGACGCCTGCCCCAACGTCGACGACGTCCTCCTCATCGCCGGCCTCTTCCGCGCCCTGGTCGTCCGCGGCTGCACGAACGCCGCCAAGGGCACCCGCCCCCCGCACATGCGCGACGAATGGCTCCGCGCCGCCACCTGGCGCGCCGCCCGCTCCGGACTCGAAGGCGAACTCGTCGACCCCGTACGCCTGGACGCCGCCCCCGCAGGCGAGGTCGTGCACCAGCTCCTGGAAACCCTGCGGCCCTACCTCGAAGACCTCGGCGACTGGGACGAGATGTCCGCCGCGGCCCTCGCCGTCCTCGCCCACGGCACCTCCGCCGCCCGGCAGCGCGAAGCCGTCGCCCGCGGCGGCTCGCTCGCCGACGCCGTCGACCTCGTCGTCGGCCAGACCCGCACCACCCCGGTATGGCCGCTCGGCGGCACCATCCCCGCCCAGCGCACCCCCGGACTCTTCGAGGGCTACGCAGCCCCCACCGACGAAGCCGTCGGCCCCGACGGCCGGGTACGCCCCGCCTATGCCGGCCCCGTCGCCGCCCTCGCCCGCCTCGGCGCCGCCCGCCTGCGGGTACGCGCCCGCGCCCGCGACGAACTCCAGCGCGTCGACGGCACCCTCTTCCGGCCCGAAGGCGCCGACGAGCCACGCCTGTTCCCCTACGACCTGCTCCCGCGCATGGTCGACGGCGAAGACTGGTCCCTGCTGCGCCGCGGCCTCGCCCAGCGCGTCTCCGCCCTCGAAGCGTTCCTGCACGACGTGCACGGCGACCGCATGGCCGTCCGCGACCGCATCGTGCCCGCCTGGGTCGTCGAGGACGCCCCCGGACTGCGCGACACCGGCGCCCGCGTACCCGCCGACACCGTCCGCATCACCCTCGCCGGCATCGACCTCGTCCGCGACGGCGACGGCCACTGGATGGTCCTCGAGGACAACCTCCGCACCCCCTCCGGCATCGCGTACGCCCTCGCCGCCCGCCGCCTCTCCACCGTGGTCCTGCCCGAACTGGAGCCCGGCGACCTGGTCCTGACGCCCGATCAAGTCCCCAGCCTGCTCAAAGGAGCCCTCCTCGCCGCGGCCCCGCGCCGCTCCGAACGCGACCCCGTCGTCGCCGTCCTCAGCGAAGGCCCGGACAGCCCCGCCTGGTTCGAGCACAAGCTCCTCGCCACCGAGATGGGCGTCCCGGTGGTCACCCCCGGCGAACTCCGCATAGTCGACGACCGCGTGGTCGTCATGGGCGGCCGCTACGGCGCCTACCCCGTCGACGTCCTCTACCGGCGCATCGACGAAGACCGCCTCGTCGCCGCCCTCGGCGCCGACCGCCGCCCCCTCGGCCCCGGCCTCCTCGACGCGGTACGCGCCGGCAAGGTCGCCGTCGCCAACGCCCTCGGCAACGGCGTCGCCGACGACAAGGTCCTGTACGCCTTCGTGCCCCGCCTCATCGAGTACTACCTCGGCGAGCAGCCGCTCCTGCGCTCCGTACGCACCTACATGTGCGGCGACCCCGACGAGTGCGCCCACGTGCTCGACCACATCGACCGGCTCGTCGTGAAACCCGTCGACGGAGCCGGCGGCAACGGCGTCCTCATCGGCCCCGACGCCACCGACGCCGAACTCAAACAGGCCCGCGCCGACATCGCCGCCGCCCCGCGCCGCTGGGTCGCCCAGGAGACCGTGCCGCTCTCCACCCACCCCACCTTCACCGGCGAGCGCTTCGAACCCCGCGCCGTCGACCTGCGCGCCTTCGTCTGCCAGTCCGGCAGCGCGACCGTCCTGCCCGTCGCCCTCACCCGGTCGGCCCCCTGCCGCAGCCTCCTCGTCCACTCCCTCCGCGGCGGCGGCGCCAAGGACACCTGGATCATGCGCTGACCGCAGCCCCCGGTCCCCCTGAACCGCCCCGTGGATTGTGCGGTGCGCAGCCCCGGCGCCCGCAATATTTGTCGTCCCGCACAGTCCCCGGCGCGTTGAGACCAAGCTCACAGAACCGCTTACGACCTGTGAGGGAACAATGTTCCCGCTGGTCAGCGCTGTTGCTCCGCAATCACGCACGGTGCCCGGCATATGGGACCGACCTGCGGGGGACCAGTACATCTGTCCTATGGTTCGGGGCATTCCGACCGGAATCCCCGGGCGACCGGGCAAGGAGGGTAGGTAGCTCGTGATCCGCAAGTTGCTGGTGGCCAACCGCGGCGAGATCGCCGTGCGGGCGCTGCGTGCCGCAACCGAGCTGGACATCACCACCGTGGCCGTCTACGCGTATGAAGACCGCCACTCGCTCCACCGTCAGAAAGCAGACGAGAGCTACGAGATCGGCGAACGCGGCCACCCGCTGCGCGCCTATCTGGATGTCGACACCATCGTCAACGCCGCGCTCGCGTGCGGTGCGGACGCCATCTACCCGGGCTACGGCTTCCTGTCCGAGAACCCGCTGCTCGCCGAGGCCTGCGAGGCCAACGGCATCCAGTTCGTCGGCCCCAACGCCGACGTCCTGTCCCTGGCCGGCAACAAGGTCCGCGCACTGGAGGCCGCCAAGTCGGCCGGCCTGCCCACGCTGCGCACCGCCGACCCGCAGGACGACATCGACGCGCTGCTCGCCGCCGCCGACGAGATCGGCTTCCCGATCTTCGTCAAGGCCGCGGCCGGCGGCGGCGGGCGCGGCCTGCGCCGCGTCGACCGGCGCGAAGACCTGCGCAGCGCGATCGAGACCGCGATGCGCGAGGCGCAGACCGCCTTCGGCGACCCGACCGTCTTCCTCGAAGAGGCGGTGATCCGCCCGCGGCACATCGAGGTCCAGGTCCTCGCCGACGCGGCCGGCAACGTCGTGCACCTGTACGAGCGCGACTGCTCGGTGCAGCGGCGCCACCAGAAGGTCGTCGAGATCGCCCCCGCGCCGCACCTGGACCCGGACATCCGGGCCCGCATGTGCGCCGACGCGGTGCGCTTCGCCGAGACCATCGGCTACCGCAACGCCGGCACCGTCGAGTTCCTCCTCGACGAGCGCGGCCGCTACGTCTTCATCGAGATGAACCCGCGCATCCAGGTCGAGCACACCGTCACCGAAGAGGTGACCGGCATCGACCTCGTGCAGTCCCAGCTGCGCATCGCCTCCGGCGCGACGTTCGCCGAACTGGGCCTGTCCCAGGACGCCATCCGCGTCCAGGGCGCCGCGCTGCAGTGCCGCATCACCACCGAGGACCCGGCCCTCGAGTTCCGCCCCGACACCGGCACCGTCTCCGCCTACCGCTCGCCGGGCGGCGCGGGCGTGCGCCTCGACGGCGGCACCTTCACCGGCGCCGAGGTACTGCCGTACTTCGACTCCATGCTGGTCAAGCTGACCTGCCGCGGCCGGACGTTCGGCGACGCGGTGGCCCGGGCGCGGCGCGCGGTCGCCGAGTTCCGGATCCGCGGCGTGGCCACCAACATCCCGTTCCTGCAGGCCGTCCTCGACGACGCCGAGTTCCGGGACGGCAAGGTCACCACGTCCTTCATCGAGGACCGCCCCGACCTGCTCCGCGCCCGCGCCGGCGCGGACCGCGGCACGCGCCTCCTCGCGTACCTCGCGGACGTCACCGTCAACCGCCCGCACGGCCCCGCCCCCGCGCTCGCCACGCCGCGCACCAAGCTGCCCGAACTCCCGGCCGGGTCCGCCCCGGACGGCGGCCGCCAGCAGCTCCTCGCGCTCGGCGCCAAGGGCTTCGCCGAGGCACTGCGCGCGCAGACCGCGCTCGCCGTCACCGACACCACCTTCCGCGACGCCCACCAGTCGCTCCTCGCGACCCGGGTCCGCACCTTCGACCTGGCCGCCGCGGCACCGCACGTGGCCCGGCTGACGCCGCAGCTGCTCAGCGTCGAGGCCTGGGGCGGCGCGACCTACGACGTCGCGCTCCGCTTCCTCACCGAAGACCCCTGGGAGCGGCTCGGCACGCTGCGCGAGGCCATGCCGAACCTCAACCTGCAGATGCTGCTGCGCGGCCGCAACACCGTCGGGTACACCCCGTACCCCGACAAGGTGTGCGTGAAGTTCGTCGAAGAGGCCGCCCGCACCGGCATCGACATCTTCCGCATCTTCGACGCGCTCAACGACATCGAAGCCATGCGCCCGGCCATCGAGGCGACCCTCGGCACGCACGCCATCGCCGAAGGCACCCTCTGCTACACCGGCGACCTCGCGAACCCCGACGAGACGCTCTACACCCTCGACTACTACCTGCGGCTCGCGGAGCAACTGGTCGAGGCGGGCGTGCACGTGCTGTGCATCAAGGACATGGCCGGCCTGCTGCGCGCCCCCGCCGCACGCACGCTCGTCACCGCGCTGCGCGAGAACTTCGACCTGCCCGTCCACCTGCACACGCACGACACCGCGGGCGGCCAGCTCGCCACCTACCTCGCCGCCATCGAGGCCGGCGTGGACGCGGTCGACGGCGCCTCCGCGGCCCTGGCCGGCACCACCAGCCAGCCGCCGCTGTCCGCGATCGTCGCCGCCACCGACCACACCGAGCGCGCCACCGGGCTCTCCCTGGACGCCCTATGCGACCTGGAGCCCTACTGGGCCGCGGTCCGCGAGGTGTACGCGCCGTTCGAATCGGGCCTGCCCGCACCGACCGGCCGCGTCTACCGGCACGAGATCCCCGGCGGCCAGCTGTCGAACCTCCGCCAGCAGGCCATCGCCCTCGGCCTCGGCCACAAGTTCGAGCAGATCGAGGACGCGTACGCCGCGGCCAACGCGATCCTCGGCAACATCGTCAAGGTCACCCCGTCCTCCAAGGTGGTCGGCGACCTCGCCCTCCACCTGAGCGCGGTCGGCGCCGACCCGGCCAAGTTCGAGGACGACCCCGCCGCGTTCGACATCCCGGACAGCGTCATCGGCTTCCTCCAAGGCGAGCTGGGCACGCCGCCCGGCGGCTGGCCCGAGCCGTTCCGCTCCCGGGCCCTGGCCGGCCGCAGCACCACGGTGTCCCGCACCGTCGAACTGTCCGCCGAGCAGGACGCCGCCCTCGACGGCGACGACGTGCGCGGCACCCTCAACCGGCTGCTGTTCCCGGGCCCGGCCCGCGACTACGAAGAGGCCCGCCGGCTCTACGGCGACGTCTCGGTGGTCCCGACCCCGGCGTTCCTGCACGGCCTCAAGCCGGGCGAGGAACTCACCGTGGAACTCGCCACCGGTGTCGCGATCTACCTCGCCGTCGAGGCCATCGGCGAAGCCGACGAGCGCGGCTACCGCACGGTCTACTGCCGCATGAACGGCCAGCCCCGCGTGCTGTCCGTCCGCGACCGGTCCGTCAAGCCCGCCCGCCCGGAAAGCGAGCGCGCCAACCCGGACAACCCGAGCCACGTCGCCGCACCCTTCAGCGGCGTCGTCACGCTCCAGGTCGGCGTCGGCGACCAGGTCGAGGCCGGCCAGGCGGTGGCCACCATCGAGGCGATGAAGATGGAGGCCTCCATCACCGCGTCGGCCTCCGGCACGGTCGAACGGCTCGCCATCGACAAGGTCGCCTCCGTCGAGGCCGGCGACCTGCTCGTCGTCGTCGGCTGACCTTCCGCTGACCGTCGGCCGACCCTTGGCCGACGCAGTCCGCACCCGGGTTCGCCCAGGTCGACGCACAGCCGCACAGCGGCGGAACTACCGCCGAAGGGCGGTGCGCACACAGCGCACCGCCCTTCGGCGTACTCGGCGACGCCGATCCCGCGTCGTGCCCCGAGCTCAAGCTGAGCCCACGTCGCGTTCGCCCCGCGCCCGCGTTCGCCCCGCGCCCGCGCCGCATCGAGCGAAACCCGCGCGGCCCCGCGCCAAGCCGCGCGGCCCGGCATCGTGCCGCCCGTCGCGGCAAACCAACACGTTGCCCGATATGTGACGTTCATCGCCGCACGCGAAGCGTTTGATTTCGGACGCCCCCTGCCTCTCGGCCCGGCACTCCCATTCGGCGGTTCCGATAAGCGGACATTAGGCCGAATGAACGGCGTCTCATCAGTTTTTCGGACGCTCCTTGCGCGCGTTAACGCCCGTAGAAGGGGGTTTTGTGGTGTTTTGGACACTTCCGTAACCCGTCGGGCCTCTTGCCCTTACGTGTCCGGCGTCACAGACTCAGTGTCCACTCGGGGTTTCGGTGTCTGTCCGTCCGGTTTTGGAGACCTGTATGGCTGTGCGCCTCGAGTACGACGCCGCCGTGGCCCGGCGGGGCAAACGCCCCGCAGCCGTGGCGACCGAGCCCGCGAGCGTGCCCGCTGCCGACCACTCTGCCGACCCCGCGGCACACCCGGCAGCCACCGCGGCCGCCGCCGCACCATCCGTCGCGGCGACCGTCGTCCCGCCCGCACCGGCCGACCAGCTGTCGCCGGTCCGCACAGGATCGACGCTCGACATCGACGAGCTGCTCGCGTACCCGCAACTGCTCAACCACCTGCCCACCCCGCTGGCCCGCGAGGCCGGCGACGGGCTGCTGGCCCGGCTCGCCACCCTGGAACCGGGCACCGCGCAGCACAGCTACGTGCGCGGCCTGCTGGTCGAGCTCAACCTCCCGATGGTCCGGCACGCCGCCGGCCGCTACCGGCGCCGCGGCGAGCCGGTCGAGGACATCGTCCAGGTCGGCACCATCGGCCTGATCAAGGCCATCGACCGCTACGAGGCCGACCGGGGCAGCAGCTTCATGGCCTACGCGATGCCCACGATCATCGGCGAGATCAAACGTTTCTTCCGGGACACCTCCTGGTCCGTCCGGGTGCCCCGCCGACTCCGCGAACTGCGCACCGAGCTCCTCCGGGCCACGGACGAGCTCACCGCCACGCTGGGCCGCACCCCGACCCCGCGCGAACTCGCCGAACGCATCGGCATCACCGAGGAAGAAGTCGTCGAGGGCCTGGACGCCTGCACGGTGTACACGGCCACGTCCCTCGACGAGACCGCGTACGGCGACGCCGAAGGCCAGGAGACCGTCGGCGACCGCCTGGGTGCCGAGGACCACGAGCTCGACCTCGTCGAATACCGCGAGGCCCTGCGTCCCCTCCTCGCCGAACTCCCGGGCCGCGAAAGGGCCATCCTCGTGATGCGCTTCTACGGAAACCTCACCCAGGCCCAGATCGGCGAACGCGTCGGCATCTCCCAGATGCACGTCTCCCGCCTCCTGGCCCGCACCCTCGCCTCCCTCAGAGAGCGCCTGATGGTCCCGAACTGAGCCGCGGCGAACCGCGAGACGGCGTGTGGCCGCCGACCCGCAAGGGTCGGCGGCCACACGTGCGTTGCGAGCAGCAGGCGTACAGAGTCCGCAGACCGGGCCCGGCCCGGATCAGGGGCCCGGATCAGGGGCCCGGATCAGGGGCCCGGATCAGGCGGCCGGGGTCGCGGCCGGGGCGGGGTGGTCCTTGGCCGGGACCGGAGCCGCCACCGGGGATTCGCCGGAAGCGGCGGAGCCGCGGCCGGGGATGAGGAGGGTGGCGAGCGCGCCCAGGACCGCGGCGGCGAAGCCGGTCCACAGGCCCGCCTTGAACCCGTCCAGGGACGGGATCGTGCGCGGGCCCAGGTCCATGGTCATGGACGCCAGGATCATGCTGACGACGGCCGCAGAGGTCGAGGTGCCGATCGAGCGCATCAGGGTGTTGAGCCCTGTCGCGGCGCCGGTCTGCTGCGGAGGGACGGCCTGCATGATCAGGGCCGGCATCGCCGAGTAGGCGAACGCGCAGCCGACCGTGGCGACGCAGGTGACCAGGATGATCTTCCAGACCGCGTCCAGCATGAGGATCGCGAGCAGGTAGCCGAGTGCCGTGATGGCGCTGCCGATGAACAGCGAGACCTTCGGGCCCTTGGCGGCGGACAGCTTCGCGGAGAGCGGCGACACGAACATCATCACCAAGCCCGCCGGGGCCATCACCAGACCGGTGACCACCATCGACTTGCCGAGCCCGAAACCGGTCGACTCCGGCAGCATCAGGATCTGCGGGAAGACCAGCGACTGCGCGTACATCGAGAATCCGATGACGATGGACGCGAGGTTGGTGAAGAGAACCTGCGGACGGGCACTGATGCGCAGGTCCACCAGCGGTGCGGGGGTGCGCAGTTCGATCCAGCCCCAGAGCGGCAGGACGAGCAGCGCGGCAAGGATCAGGCCGAGCGTCGTCGCGCTGCCCCAACCCCAGTCGGAGCCCTTGGACAGGGCAAGGAGCAGCGCGACCAGCCCGGCCGAGAGGCCGAGCATCCCGACGAAGTCGAAGCGGGCGGGCGTGCGTACCGGCGACTCCGGGACGAGGAGCAGGACCAGGACGATGTCGACGGCCCCCAGGACCGCCGCGCCCCAGAACAGCATGTGCCAGTCGGCGTTCTGCGCGACCACGGCGGCGATCGGCAGGCCGACCGCGCCGCCGATGCCGAGCGTGGCGCTCATCAGGGCGACGCTCGGGCCCAGCTTCGCGGGCGGGAGCTCGTCGCGCATCAGGCTCATGCCGAGCGCGATGACACCGAACGACGCGCCCTGGAGCAGGCGTCCGACGATCATCGGGCCGATGGTGTCGCTGAGCGCGCAGATCGACGAGCCGACGGTCAGCAGCCCCAGGCAGAGCGCGAGGATGCGCCGCTTGCCGTACATGTCGCCCAGCCGGCCCATCACCGGCGTGAACACCGCACCGGAGAGCAGCGTCGCGGTGATCACCCACGAGGCGTTGGACGCCGAGGTGTCGAGCAGTTGCGGCAGGTCGGTGAGCAGCGGGACGACGAGCGTCTGCATCAGCGAGACGACGATGCCGCAGAAGGCGAGAACGGTGACGATCACGCCGGGGCCGGCACGTCCGGCGGCTGCGTCGTGGGCCGGCGGCGCGGTCGCGTCGCCGGCGGAAGGTGCGGCGGTCATCTGCCCTCCGAGGCTGTCCCGGCCGAGGCGGCGGGAGGTCGTTCGGTATGCACGATACACATAGTGTGTATCGTGCATATTCAGGTGGGGCCAAGAGACGGGAAAATGACCGGAACGCCGCAGATCCGGTACACGTTGCGGCAATAGGCGATCCGAGGGAGGACGACGTGCTGGACCACGTGCTGGCCCAGATCGAGCGCGAGTGCATGCTCCTGGCCCGGCATCAGGTGATGGTCAACCGCAATGCCGAGGGGCACCCGCTGGAACGCTCGGCGTACCTGCTCATCAGCCGGCTCGAGGACGAAGGCCCGATGTCCATCGGCCAACTCGCCGACGCCTTCAGCCTGGACACCTCGACCGTCAACCGCCAGGTCGCCGCCCTGCTGCGCGGCGGACTCGCGGAACGCATCGTCGACCCGGACGGCGGACTCGCCCGCAAGCTCCGCGCCACCGATGAAGGCCGCCGGCGGCTGGCCGCGGACCGCGAGCGCTACTGCCGCGGCGTCGAACGCGTGGTCGCGAACTGGAGCGACGCGGAGCGCCGCGAACTCCTCGACGTCCTGGCCCGGTTCAACCGCTCCATCGAGGACCTGCAGGGCAACCCCTGGCCGCGCCCCGACCTGGCGGCCGGAGCACGCACCGAATAGGGGACGCGCCGAATAGCGGACGAGCCGGGGGCCGCGCGCTGCCCCCGGCGGTCAGGCGGAGGCGGGGCCGTCCGGCTTCCGGGACTCGGGTGCGTCGGTCTCGGGGTTGGTGTCGGTGTCGACATCGGCTTCGGCTTCCGCATCCGAGTCCGACGCGGCATCCGGGCCGGCGTCGGGAGCGGCAGCGGAGTCGGCTCCGGAAGCAGCGTCGGAGGCCGGGGCGGTGTCGGGCTCTGGTTCGGCTGCCCGCTTCGCTTCCGCTTCCGGGGCGTCGGGTTCGGCTTCTTCCGCCCGGCTGCCCGCGGTCTTCCCGGCGTCCGGCGCCGGAGCGTCAGCCGGTTCCGACCCGGCGGCGGCAGATGCCGGTGACGACTGCGCCGATGGCGATGAAGGCAAGGCCGGTGCAGCCTCTGCGGCCGCCTCGTCCTCCTCGTCGTCCAGTTCGTCGTCCCAGTCGTCGTCCCAGTCCTCGTCGAGGTCGTCCTCCGCGGCCGCGGCCCGCGCCGCGCGTACCCGGACCACGCCGACGACCGCCGCGCCGCCCAGCAGCATCGCGACACCCGCGGTGAGGATCGCCGGGTCCTTGCCGGTCGCGCCGGTGTCGGCGAGGACCGGCTGCGGGTCGTCCTGCAGGCCGGGCACCGCACGTACCGTGAACGGCGCGGCCACGGCCAGGGCGCCCACGGCGATGGTGACGGCCGCGACGCGGCGCAACGTCTTCGTTGACGTGTTCTGCAGCATGCAGTTGCTCTTCTGTCCTTATGCCGACCGGGTGTCTGCGACCTTCCTAGCAGGACCAGAGCCCCTGCGGGAGCCCGACCCGGAACGGAACGCCCGCGCCGCGCGGTGGATTGCGATGATCGAGATGACTTGCCCGCCGCGCACCCGGTACGAGAAAGTGTCGGCCCCCCACTCCGGAGGCCGCCATGACCGACGACCGCGCCGCCGACCCGAGGCGCCCGCGAGGCGGCTCCGGGGGCATACCGACGCAAAGCCGGGGCGCCGACGGCACCCACGGCCACGCCGGTCAGGGGCACGGCCACGCCGGGCATGGTCATGGCCACGGTCCCGCCGCGCCCGCGTCTTCACGGGTACGCCGCATGCTGGCCATGGTGCTCATCCCGTTCGCCCTCGCGGTGGCCGTCGCCATGTACCTCATGTGGCCCTCCCACGACACCGACCGGCACCGCAACGGGAAGGCCACGCAAGGCGTCGAGACCGCGTACGGTGAGGTCACCGCGACCGCCGCGGTGTCCTGCGACCCTGGGGTCTCGGGCGCGGACGGCACCGGCGTCCCGGGAGCCGCGCCGGGAACGAACCCGGGAACGACGCCGGAGACCACCCCCGGGGCCGACCCGGCGGCCGCCCCCGGTACGCCTCCTGACGCCGCGTCGGGAGCCGCGGGTGCCCCGGGGACTCCGCCCCAGAACGCCGCCCCGGCCCCGGCCGCACCGCGCAACTGCACCTCGGTCGCCGTCGACGTCGCCAAAGGCCCCGGCCGCGGCACGACCGTCCGCCAGCTGATCTCGCCCGGCGCCGGGCTCGCCGGCCTCAAGGTCGGCGACAAGGTCGTCCTCGACTACGCCGAGAACGCGCCGCCCGAAGCGCAGTGGACCATCGTCGACTACCAGCGCGACAAGCCGATGCTGTGGCTGGCCGGGATCTTCGCCCTCGCCGTCGTCGCGGTCGGGCGGTGGCGCGGCCTGATGGCGCTGGTCGGCCTGGCGGGCAGCTTCGCGGTCCTGGTGTGGTTCGTGCTGCCCGCGATATTGCAGGGCAGCTCGCCGCTTCCGGTGGCCGTCGTCGGGGCGTCCGCGATCATGCTCGTCACCCTCTACCTGTGCCACGGCTTCAGCGCGCGCACCTCGATCGCGGTGCTCGGGACCCTGGTGAGCCTCGCGCTGATCGGGGTGCTCGGCGAGGTGTTCATCGGGCTGACCCGGCTGAGCGGCATGGCGTCCGAGGAAGCCACGATGGTGCGCGCACTGCACGCCGAAGTGGACGTACGCGGCCTGCTGCTCGCCGGTGTGGTGATCGGCTCGCTCGGCGTCCTGGACGACGTGACCGTCACGCAGACGTCCGCGGTATGGGAACTCAAGCACGCCAACCCGGCCTTGCGGGCCCGCGACCTGTACCGCGCGGGCGTGCGCATCGGCCGCGACCACATCGCCTCGACCGTCAACACCCTGGTCCTGGCGTACGCGGGCGCCTCGCTGCCGCTGCTGCTCCTCTTCTCCGGCTCCGACCTCGCCGTGAACGGCCTGCTCACCAGCGAGATCGTGGCCGAGGAAGTGATCCGCACCCTGGTCGGCAGCATCGGCCTGGTCGCGTCCGTGCCGCTGACGACGGCCCTGGCCGCGGTCGTCGCGGCGCGCGAGCGCGTGCCGCAGGCGTCCGGGCACCACGGCCACGCCGCCCCGCGCGGCCGCGGCGCGCGGCGCAAGCACAAGCACTCCGCCTCGGTCTGAGGGCTGAGGTCCGAGGTCCGACTCGGCCTGCATCGGCTGACTCGGCCCGACCCGACCCGGCCCGACTCGGCCCGACTAGTTCCGACCGCCGGGAGTCCGTCAGTCCGCGGGCCGCGCCCCGTTCTCGCGTCCGGCGAGAAGGTCGGCGGCCGTGGCGCGGTTGCCGGCCGACGCCGCCCGGGCCATGGCCGCGGCCGCGGTCGCCTCGTCGGTGTCCGGCGGCACGACCAGCAGCAGCACGTGGTCCTCCAGACCGTGCGCCAGGTGCACCGTGTGCGCGGTGGTCGACAGCGGGCTCACCTTCGCCGGTGCGGCCTCGGTGAGCACGGCCTGCGGCACCGAGCGCCAATCGGCGTGGTGGATGCCGATCCGCAGGACGGGTCCGATGTGCGCGCCGACCGCGGTCACCAGGTCGGTCAGCTCGGTCTGCGCATCGTCGCTGCGCGGCCACCACGCTCCGTCGAACATGCCCTCGCGGTCCAGGAGCAGAGCCAGCCGGGGGAGCAGCGGCGACCACGGGGGACCCCAGATCCCCCAGGGGGAGTTCGCGTTTTCGGGAGTCGGCATGCGTGCCGTCCAGCCCGGCCCGGAGCGGGCCGCTCGCGGCCGCGGGCGCCGTCGGCGGTACGCCGACGGGCGACGGCCCGCGGCCGTTCTCCACACTACTGCGCCGATTCCGCGGACGCAGGAGATAGTTGCGCAAGTGGCGCAACTATGGTTGCGTGGCGCCACTGACGGTCCGTCAGGTCGTCAGCCGGGCAGGTGGCAGGGGAGGGAGCGGAAGATGACCGACCGCGAGAAGCGGGCACAGACCGTCGCCGACTTCTGGAAGGGCGTCGACAGCCACGACTGGGACCTGGTGGCGTCCACGCTGGCCGACGACTTCGTGCGCATCGGCATGCGCGACAACGAGGCGGACACCTGCCGGGGCAAGGAGAACTACATCGCCTTCGTCTCCGGCGTCATCTCGCGCATGGTCGAGCACGAACTGCAGTCCCGCTTCACTTTCCTCAGCGAGGACGGCCGCTTCGCCTTCAACGAGGCCGTCGAGATCATCACGTACGCGCCGGGCGAGGAGCCGCTCGCGATGCGGTTCGCGAACTACCTCGAACTGAACGACGAGGGCCTGATCAGCAAGCTCGACATCTTCTGGAAGACCCCGCCGCAGATGCCGCCGGACTGGATCGCGGTCGAGGCGGTCATCGGCGACGCCGCCGGGGAGTAGCCTCCGGGGCAGTCGAAGACGGAGGAGCCGGCCATGACCGACCATCCCCGCGCGGGAGGTGCCGCCGGCACGCCCGACGGCACCGGGCTCGACGTCGTCGTGGCCGGCGGCCGCCGGACGCTCACCGACGACGAGATCCACCTGCTGCGCACGATGGCGGCACTGGCCGGCCTCCGCGCGCCCCGCCCGGCCGACACGTACGCCGCGGGCGTCTGACCGGGGCCGGGGCGGCGGCATAGGGTGTTGCGGCCGCGGCACCGCGACGCGGCGCAGTACCGCAGTACGTGGGACTTCAGTACCGAGCAGCACCGAGCAGCACCGAGCAGGCAGGGCAGGCCGATGGCAGACGTACACACGACCGGAACTCCGTCCGCCCCGGCCCGGAGCGGAACGGACGACGCCGTCTGGCTCGCGGCGCTCGTGCCGCCGCTGCGCGACCTGGTCCGCGCGGCCCGCGACGACCGCCTGCTCGCGCGCGTGGGCCGGGCCGCCGAGGTCGACGTGCCCACCCACCTGGTGCTCGCGCTCACCCGGATCGGCGACTTCCAGCCCGTCCGGCTGACCGACCTGGCCGACCAGATGGGCATCGGCCGCACCACGCTCAGCCGCCAGGTCGCCGACTTGGTCGCCGCCGGGCTGGTGGCGCGCACCCCCGACCCGCAGGATGCCCGCGCCGCGACACTGGAGCTCACCCCGCAGGGCACTGCCACGCTGCGGCTGATCTGGGACGCGTGGACGAGCCTGCTCGGCGAGGCCACCGCCGCCTGGGGCGATGCGGAACGCCAGATGCTCCCGCTGCTGCTGGGCCGCCTGGCCCGGGCCCTGACCACGATGGCCGAGGACTGATCCGGCACCCGGCACCCGGCACGCACCCGGCACCCGGCACCCGGCACGCACCCGGCACCCGGCACCTGCCCCCGGCACGGCACCGGAAGCCGCACGGGGTTCGGCATCGGGATCGGCACCGGAGACGGCCGTACAAACGGCCGCGGAACGGCGCACGCGGCGCCGGGCCGAAGCCCGACGCCGCGTACTCACCTGTCAACCTGGCCGGCCGTTCCCGAGAAGCGCGGGGGTGGAGGAGTTCCCGCGCAACGGCCGGAGGCCTCGGAGGTAGGGTCAGCCGTTCTCGGAGATGACGCTCTGCAGGACGTGCGCCAGCGGGTCGTCGCCGGTCTGCTGCACCGCGTTCGGGCTGCAGTACTGGTTGACCTGGTCGGTCAGGACGTCCTGGACGCCGATGCCCGCGCCGATGACGCCGACCGGCACGTTGACCGGGATCTTCTGCAGGCCGAAGCAGTTCACGACGCCGCCCTGGACGAGCGCCATGTTCGGGCTCATGTAGCCGCCGCTGGTCGTGTTGGCGATCTGCTGGTTGGAGCTGTTGCCGTACGAGACCGCGTTGTTGCCGTCCTGACCCCCAGCCATGGCCACGGGCGCCCCGGCAGCCGTCAGGCCGAGGACCGACGCGGCCATGAGGGTGGTGGCGGACACGCGCTTGAGAGCGTTCGTCATCAGACTTCCTTCGAATATGGGTTGCCGTAAAGGGTGCTGCTAGCGCTGCGGCAGCCTGACTAACAGCCAAAGAATGGTTTGGTTGCGGGAGTTCACCCGAAAGCCACACAGATTCCCGAGTGGGTGAATTCCCTTCAGATCCCGCCCTGGTCGGCCCAGCCCTGCGTCCGGCGCGGTCCGATGCGACATATGACGGCCCGTCAAGATCCTTGCGTGGAACGCATGATCGAATCGGCCGAAAAAGTCAACCGGAAACGGAACCGAACGATGAAATTTTCACGCCCGTAACATGGCGCCGAGAGGCTTGCCGTCGCGGGCGGCGGTTCGGGGCGGTTCCGGGCGGTTCCCCGGCCGCGTCACCGGACGAGAGGACCGCGATGGGTGTCATGGCGACGCAGGCGGCACTGGGCTGGGAACGGGAAATCGACGACGTACCGGCCGCGTTGGCGGTCTCCGGCACCCAGTGCGTGGTGGCCGGGCACGGGGGCGCGGTCAACCTGCTCGACATGGCCACCGGCCGGCTCCTCGCCAAGCTCGTGCTGCCGGGTGGCGCCCGCCAGGTGCAGTTCTCCCCGGACGGCACCGTCGTCGCCCTCGCCGGCCCCCGCGGATACGCCTTGTGGCGGATCGCCGACGGCGCGGTGATGATGCGGACCACCGAGGCGGCGTCGCGCTTCGCCTGGACCGACGGCAATCTGTGCGCGGTCTCGTCCGCCGGCACGGTCCGCGTCTTCGACGCCGCGACCGGGATGGAGCAGTGGCGCCCGGTGGACGGGGCGGTCGCGGTGGACGACATGACCTGGTTCGACCGCGGCCGCATGATCGCGGTGGCGGTCGGCGGCGAGGCGCACGCGTACTCCGCACGGGGACGCGTCGCCGCCTGGTCGTACCCCGCCCCCGTCCGCGTCCTCGCGGGCGGCACCGACGGCGCGTGGCTGTGCGCCGCGGGGGACGGCCCGGGCGTCTACATCCGCGGCATCGGCGGCACGTACGAAGACCTCCCGACGCAGGGCCACGGGCTGATCGACGGCCTCACGCTGGACGCCACGGGCCAGTGGCTGGCCGCCGAGGTCGACGGCGGGCTGACGGTGTGGGACCTCGCCGCCCGCGGCGGACGCGTCCGCCCCCGCCCGCGCCGCCTCGAAGCGCGCATCGGCATGGGCGTCGCCGCGTGGCGCCCGGCGGCCCGCGGCGCGGTCGTCGCGACCGGGGGAGTGGACGGCACGGTGTCGCTGTGGGACGTCCGGGCCGGCTCCGCACGCCGCTCCGCGGTCCCGGTCGCCCGCCGCCACACGGGCGCCCCGGTCGTCGCCCTGGCCTGGTCGGGCGCGGACGCGCTGCTGTACGCCGACCGTGCGGGCAAGGTCACCGCAGCCGGCTTCCCGGAGATCGCCGCCCGCTGAGCAGGCCGCCGCGGAATGACGTTCGCCACGGCGCATCCAGCCCTGCGTCCGGTAGGTTGCACAAGCAATGTGACGGTGGGTCAGATCCGTTCTGCCCCACGGCGGTCCGCAGGTGCGCCGGCCGGTCCTCGGCGACGGTCGCGGTGGCGAAAAGATGAGGTGGGCGATGTTCGGCAGGAAGAAGGCGGCCGCGGCCGGCAAGGCGGCGGCGGACGGCACGGGCAAGGACGTCGCGGCCCTGGTGCTCCGCGCCACCCTGGGCCCGATGCTCTTCGCGCACGGCTACAACAAGGTCGCGGGCCCGGGCGGCCTCAAGGGCACCACCGGCTGGTTCGAGGCGCTCGGCCTCAAGCCCGCCGAGGTTCACGCCAAGATGGCGGCCGGCACCGAGATGGCGGCCGGCGTCGGCCTCACCCTCGGCATAGCCAACCCGCTGCCCGCGGCCGCCACCGTCGGCCTGATGTCGGTCGCGGCGCGCACCGACCACCGGGGCAAGGGCTACTTCGTCTTCAAGGGCGGCTGGGAGTACTGCGCGGTCGTCGGCGGCGCCGCGGTCGCGCTGGCCGGCCTGGGCAACGGCAAGTACTCGGTGGACCGGCTGTTCGGCCGCGAATCCTCCGGCGCCAAGCCCGCGCTCGTCGCGGCCGGCCTCGGCATCGCGAACGCGGCCCTGCTCCTCAAGCTCTGCTACAAGCCCGAGGAAAAGCCGGACGAAACGGTCTGATCCGTACGCCGCGCACAAGCACATGCGGGGGTGGCACCGCCGGTCGATCGGTCGAACCGGCAGGTGCCGCCCCCGTTGTCGTCCCGGGCGACTACGTTGGGTGGACACGAAGGCGCTGCACCCGACCGGTGCGGGCCGCGATCCGTCGCGGCTCCCCGCGCGTGCCCCGGGCGCCGAAGTCGAACCAATGCGTGGAGGTTGTTGCTGTGCAGACGCTGCCCGAGTCGTGGCGCCCGGTCCTCGCCGACGAGCTGACCGCGGACTACTACGCCGCACTCACCGCGTTCGTCGACGCCGAGCGCGCGGCACACGAGGTCTTCCCGCCCGAGGACGAGGTCTTCGCGGCACTCGAGGCGACGGCGTACGAGGACGTGAAGGTCCTCGTCGTCGGCCAGGACCCGTACCACGACAACAACCAGGCACATGGCATGTGCTTCTCGGTGCGCCCCGGCATCAAGGTGCCGCCGTCGCTGCGCAACATCTACAAGGAGTCGGTCACCGACATCGGCCTGACCGTGCCGGACAACGGCTACCTGATGCCGTGGGCCGAGCAGGGCGTGCTCCTGCTCAACACCGTGCTCACCGTGCGCGCGCACGAGGCCGCCTCGCACAAGGGCCAGGGCTGGGAGCGCTTCACCGACGCGGTCATCAAGTCGGTCAGCGACCGCGAGCAGCCGGTCGTGTTCCTGCTGTGGGGCGCGCACGCCAAGAAGAAGGCCGCGCTCATCGACACGTCCCGGCACGTGATCGTCGAAGGCGCCCACCCCTCCCCGCTGTCCGCGAAGAAGTTCTTCGGCAGCAAGCCGTTCTCGCAGATCGACGCCGCGCTGGAGAAGATGGGCCACGGCAAGATCGACTGGCAGATCCCGGACCTCGGCAAGGTCGACGCCTGACAATTCCCGTGCCACCACGGCACCACGGCATCACCACCGCACCACCAGCGCTCCGCGGCCTCGGTCATCCGAGGTCGCGGAGCGTCGTTTTCGGACACCGATTTCCCGGTCCTTCCCGGGGATTTCCGCCGGGAACGGTCGACTTGGGGCCAGTTTCGGAGAACGGCGTAAAACCATCTTGTCCGGCGGGAACGGCGCCGCGCCGTGTGCCAAGCTGTGAGGCTCGGTTCGAGCGCACGTCTGGCGGTCCCCTGTGGCATCAACCGTTGTTCGTCCTTCCCTTCCCTCTCCTCCTCCCGACCTGACGCCCGGCTACCTCGCGCACCGCGGACTGCGCGAGGAACTGGCCCGGCTGGCCGTCGCCACCCGCGAGGTCAACCCCGCCGACATCCGCCAAGTCCAGGCAGTGGAAGAGCACTTGGCCCTGGTGCTGCGCTTCCTGGCGGCCCACCACCGCGAAGAGGACACCGTCGTCTACCCGCGCGTCCGGGCCCGGTTGCGCGCCCCGGTCCCCGGACGCGTCTTCAGCGACCTGGAAGGCGACCACGACTCGCTCGACACCCTCACCCGCCGCGCCGCCGACGTCCGCGTTCCGCTCCGCGAACGCGCCCCCGCGGTAGGCCGGTTGCACGATCTCGTGGCCCGGCATACCTATCAGGAGGAGCGCGACCTGTTCCCCCTCATGCGGCGGCACGTGAGCAACCGCGAACACGGCAGGCTGGTACGCCGCACCCTGCGCGGCTGGGGCCGCGACCTGCCCGTGTTCATCTCCCTCTATCTGCATCACGCCGACCCGGTCGAGCAGATCCGTCTGCTCCGCTTCGCCCCGCCGGGCGCGGGCGTGATGTGGCGGCTGGCGTGGCGGCGCCAGTACGCCCGCCGCAGGGCCGCCGCCTACGGAACCACGTAGGCGGCGGCAAACGGGCCCCCGCAAGTGGCGCTGGTTCTAGCCTGGTTGCGGGGGTGCCGATGGACTGGGCGAGTGTCACCGGGATCGGAGTCGGGGCGGGGCTGTTCCTCGCCGGCGTGGTCCTCGCGCTGCTGAAGGACTCCATCGAGAAGGCCGCGGCAAAGCTCTACAACCTGGCCCTCGACCGGCTCGCGGGCAGCGCGCTGCTGCGGCGTACCGTCCTCAAGCGGTACGCCCGCTCGGTGGCCGAGGCGTACGAGGCGGTCCCGGTGCCGTTTGCCACGCGCGGCACGCTGAAGATGAGCGAGATCTACGTCCCGCTGGCAGTCCACGAGTTCGGGTGGGCCGACGAGCGGCGGGACGCGTACGAGGTGTTGCACGCGCACCGGCGGGCGGTCGTGATCGGGGATCCCGGGGCGGGGAAGTCGGTCCTGCTGCGGCACAGCCTGCTCCGTTGGGCTACGGCCCCGAAGCCGGGACGCGGTGCCGTGGCAGTACTGGTCGAGCTCCACCGGCTCAACGGCCTAGTGGACGTGGAGGGGCCGGACGCGTTCCGCCGCCTGATCGTCGACCAGTTCGCCCGGCACCGCTTCCCGCGGGCCGACAAATTCGTGGCCCGGCGGCTGGAGGCCGGCACGCTCACCGTCTACCTGGACGGCCTGGACGAGGTCGACAGCGCAGACCGCATGCGCGCGATGGGCGGCATCAGGGACTTCGCGACCGCGTACCCGGAGTGCCGGATCGTGGTCAGCTGCAGATCGGCTGTGTATGACGGCGGCTTGCGGCCGGAGTTCGCCGACGAGGTGCGGATCGGGGAGTTCGACGACCGGCTGATGCGGCGCTTTCTGGAGGCCTGGCCCGGGCTGCCGGAAGGGCGCTCGACCGTCGAGCAACTGATGGCCGCGCTGCGGAACGCGCCGCGCGTCATGCAGCTGGCCCGCAACCCGCTGCTGCTCACGATGATCGCGTGGCTCTACAGCGAGGTGTACGTGCACAGCGGCAAGCGACTGCCGCACTCGCGGGCGGAGTTCTACAACGAGGTGACCACCGAGCTGCTGCACCGCTGGAACAACCGGCACAACCGCTATGTGGGGCCGGAGAAGAAGATCGTGCTGCAGGCCGTGGCGTTGGCCGCGATGGAGAACGGCGGCGTCATGGACGCCGACCGCCTGGCGCTGCCGTACCACGAGGTGGTCCGGCTGATCGCGGAAAAGCTGCCGGACCTGAACCGCGACCCGTCCGAGGCGCGGGAGATGCTGGACGAGATCGTGCACCGCAGTGGGCTGCTGGTGTACGTGGACGGCGGCGACAAGGTCCAGTTCGCGCACCTGACGCTCCAGGAGTTTTTCGCGGCCCGCCAACTCCAGGACCGGCCGGACGAGTTGCTCGGCCGCTTCCGCAACGACCGGTTGCGCTGGCGCGAGACCGTGCTGCTGTGGTGCGGGATGGCGGAACGCGACTGCACGGAATTCCTGGAGCAGCTTTTCGCGGTGGACGGGCTGCTGGCCTTCGAGGCGCTGGCCGAGGTGCACGCGGTGGCGGACGAGATCGCCGACCTCATCGTGGCGTACGCGCAGGAGCGAGCTGAGCACAATGCGTCCGCTCCGAGGCCCGGTTGGGGGTTCACCGGCGAATTCGGCCGGGTGGCGGCCGCGCGGACTCCGCGCGGCGAAAGGACACTTGCCTATCTGGCGAGCGTGTTGGCGGATCCGGGGAACGGGGCAGGGCTGCACAGGTTCGCCGCGGATGCCTTGGCCTACACCAGCCTTCCCGAAGCCGCCGAGATCCTGGTCAGGTCGTTCGCCCGCTCCCAAGAGGCCTTTTCGGCGCTGGCAGCAATGCGGGAGATCGCCATCCCGGCGCTCGAGCCGATAGCCGATACGGGTCGGCCCTGGGGAAGGGAGCAGATGCTGGTCGTCAGTCTTGTCCAGGGCATGGGCCCGGGCCCTGCCGCCCTCATGCTGGTCCCGTGGCTCGCCGACGACGATGCCCGCGCGCTGTGTGCGGCGCTGTGCCTGGCGTCGATGGCCGGGGAATGGCAGCGGTATGTGGGGCCGCAGCCCGACAACGGTTGGAGATGGTCCACTCGGCCGACTCAGGGCGAAGCCGAGGCCTGGTTGGTAGGCCGACTCTGGGACGCCCGTGTGCCCGGCCGTACCGATGACGTCATCGGGCGGATCGGCAAGCTGCTCTTGCATGCTCCGGAGGCGGACTCGATCTGGATCGACGTGCCGCTCGGCACGGGTCGCCGCCGCGGGGCCGGCCGCCAGGAGCAGCCGGCCCTGCGGGAGACCGTCAGGCCGGAATGATCCGGACCGGCATGTCCTTCACGCCGTTCAGGAAGTTGGAGCGCATCCGCCGCGCCGGGCCGGTCAGTTCGACGCGGTCGAACTTGCGGGCCATCGTCTTGAACATGATCTCCAGCTCGAGCTTCGCCAGGTGCCGGCCCAGGCAGAAGTGCGGGCCGCCGCCGCCGAAGCCCAGCATCGGGTTCGGGTCCCGGCCGATGTCGAACGTGTGCGGGTCCTCGAACACCGACTCGTCGCGGTTCGCCGAGCCGTAGAACACGATGACCTTGTCGCCCACCGAGATCTTCTGCCCGCCCAGCTCGGTCTCCTGGACCGCGGTGCGCCGGAACGCGTTGACCGGGGACACCCAGCGCACGATCTCGTCCGCCGCGGTCGCCGCCAGGCCCTCCGGGTCGGCCTTGAGGCGCGCCCACTGCTCGGGGTGCTCGATGAGGGCCAGCATGCCGCCGGATATCGCATTGCGGGTGGTCTCGTTGCCGGCCACGGCCAGCAGCATGAAGAACAGGTCGAACTCGAGCGCGGTCAGCTCGTTGCCGTCGCGGTCCGGCTGGACCAGCTTGGAGACGATGTCGTCGACCGGGCAGGCGCGCTTCTCGGCGCCCAGTTGGTCGGCGTACGCGAACATCTCCATCTGCACGGCCTGCCCGGCGTCCGGGCCCTCGCCCTTGCGCAGGTCCGGGTCCTCGGAGCCGACCAGGGCGTTCGACCAGTGGAAGAGCTGGTGGCGGTGCTCCTGGGGGACGCCCATCAGGTCGGCGATGACGACGAGCGGCAGCTCGGCCGAGCACATGGTGACGAAGTCGCCCTCGCCCTGCGCCAGTGCCTCGTCCACGATCCGCTCGCAGGCCGCCTCGACCTTGCCCTCGAGGGTCAGCGTGGTCCGCGGGGTGAAGCCGCGGTTGACGATGTTGCGCAGCCGGGAGTGCTCCGGCGGGTCCATGTTGAGCATCATCATGCGCTGCGTGTCGAGGGTGTCCCCGACCGGCTCGATCAGCAGCGACAGGCGCTCGTAGGACGAGAAGATCTCGGGGTTGCGCGACACCGTCACGACGTCGGCGTGCCGGGTGACCGCCCAGAAACCCTCGGGGACCTCGGGGTCGGGGTGGCGGTGGACCGGGGCTTCGCGGCGCAGCGTCGCGAACGACTCGTGCGGGATGCCGTTCTCGTAGGCGTCCGCGGAGTAGACGTCGATCTCGGCGACGTCGGCGGAGGCAGGCGCGGGGTGGGGCACGGCGGACCTTTCGTGGACGGAAAAGGTGCGGTGGTGCGGCGTGTTGCACGCGGCGCGCGGCTGCGCGGGTGCGGCGTGTGGCGACTGCCCCGGAGCATGCCACGCGGCCCCGGAACGGGGAAGACAGAACGCCTGACCGTCGCGGCGTCCGGGTGATCTGTCCGGGACACGCCGTCGGCCTGCGCGGCGCCTCCCGGACAAAAGATGACGCTTTGCTACTTTGTAGACACTTTCGGTAGTCATCCCGATAGGGGCCGCCTGCGCCAAAAGCGTTCAAAGCGGCCTGGAAAGCCACACATCCCCCCTGGTCGCGGCAAGCGTGCCGTCCCCTGCGCTTAACCTGCGCCCCTTCGAGGAGTCCCCATGGCTTTGAACGTTTCCGTCGTCGTCCTGCTGGCGGTCATCGTGTTCCTCTTCATCCGCAAGGGCGGCATGAAGATCTGGCACGCGATCGTCTGCGCGCTGCTCGGGTTCTACCTGGCCAGCACGTCCATCGCACCGAGCATCAGGACGAGCGGCAACAGCGTCGCGAATCTGCTCGGCAACCTGAACTTCTAGGTCTGCCGAGTACGGGCGGGCCGCCTCCCCTCTCCCGGGGCGGCCCGGCCCCTCGTACGGCCCTGTCGTGCCCTCGGCCGGTACGACCCCCGTCACACCACCAGGCGCAGCCGCTTGCCGGCCGGGCCGATGTCCACGCGTTCGCCCCACGAGAGCACGAGGCGGTCCGCCTCGATCCCGTCGCCGAACGCCACCAGCCCCTCCGACTCCACGGTCAGCGAAAGCGTCGCGGCCCCGTCCAGCGTGCCCTGCGTCAGGTCGGTGCCGGTGGTGGGGGAGGGCCACGCCTCGCGCACGAACCACACCAACTGGTCCTGCGTCGGCCCGGGCAGCCGCGGTGCGCCCGGGCGTTCGCGCTGCACCGAGCCGCACCAGCCGGTCGAGCCCGTACCCGTCCCGACCAGCACGCCCGACGAGGCCTGTCGCTCGGTACGCCCGTCCGGGGTCGCCAGCCGGTAGCGCGCGGTCTGGTGCGAC
Source organism: Yinghuangia soli (assembly GCF_021502675.1). GTDB lineage: Bacteria > Actinomycetota > Actinomycetes > Streptomycetales > Streptomycetaceae > Yinghuangia > Yinghuangia soli. The sequence goes on along the minus strand of NZ_JAKFHA010000001.1, from coordinate 473,677 downwards.
GGGTGGCCCAGGAACACCTCGTTGAGCGCGGTCAGCGTGCGCCCGTCGTCGGTGCGCGCCTCGGCCATCGTGCGCAGCTCGCACTGCGCGGTGCCGGCCTCGACCCGGTGCAGCAGGCGCTCGACGGCGTCCGGGCCGTGCCGGGTCAGCACCCCGGTGTTGCCCGGATCCGCGTTCACCCCGATGACCGGCTGGCCGTCGAGGTACTTCGCGACGTTCGCGACCAGGCCGTCCTGGCCGACCACCACGACCACGTCGTGCTCGTCGAACAGGAACCGGTCCAGGTCGCCGCGCTCGACCGTGCCGCGCCGCCAGTGCGGCGGCACCGACGCGCCGGCCAGCGCCAGCGCGTCCTGGACCGTGTCGTTCTGCGCCACCATGCTCTTCGCGGACAGCCCCTTGTTGCTGAGGAAGAAGCTGCCCTGGTTGTACGTGCCGTGCCGGTTGATCAGCTGCTGCAGCGCGGACTGCCGGTGCACGAAGACCGCCCGGGGGACTTGCGCCACCGCGTCACCGCGCCTGCTGGATCTGCTGCGGCGCGGGCCCGCCCGGTGCGGCGGGTGCCTCGGCGAGCCGGCTCAGGGCGCCGCTCAGCAGGTCCGGGGTGATGTTGAGGGTGCCGATCTCCGGGAAGCGCTCGGCGAGTTCCTGCGCCGCGAGGGCGAGCAGGACGGCCGGGCTGGCGCCTGCGTACGCGGCCACGTGGGCGGCGTGCGCCTCGGCCTCGGCGGCACCGAGCAGCCTGCGGTTCTCCGCCGCGGTGGCCGCGGACAGCCGGTCGCGCTCGGCCTGCGCCTCGGACTGGATGCGGGCCGCGGCCGCCGCCTCTTCCGCGCGGCGGCGCTCGTTGAGGCCCTTGCGCTCGACCAACTGCTCCTCGCGCCGGGCCAGTTCGATCTGGTTCTGGAGCTCGTTCTCGGCGATGGCGCGCTCGCGCTCGACGGCCAGCGCGCGGCGCTCGAACCCGGCCGCGTCGGCGGCCTGCTGCACGCGCTCGCGGGCCGGGGCCTGCAGCGCGCGTTCGAGGTCGGCCTCCGGCCGGATCGAGGTTATGCGGACGCCGAGCACGGTGACCCCGGAGTCGCTCAGCCGGGAGTCCTCGGACAGGCCCGCGGTCACCCGGTTGCGGACCTCGGTGAGCCCGCGCGTGACGGCGGCCATCAGGTCCAGGTCGGCGAGCGTGTCGACGGCGTGCTGCTGGGCGCTCTCGGTGAGCAGCGAGGCCAGCTGCTCGAGCGGCGTGGACCGCCAGCGGCCCGTCGCCGGGTCGACGCCGAAGTCGAGCCGGGTGGCCGCGACCGCGGGGTCGGTGATCCGGTACGTGACGGTGCCCTGCACGGTGGCGTCCTGGAAGTCGCTGGTGCGCACGTGGAACAGCACCGGCAACTCGCGGTCGTCGATCGGCACTTCGCTGAGCGCCGCGGTCAGCGGGCGGAACCAGAAGGCGAGTCCGGCGCCCTCGTGGACGACCTGGCCGCTGTGCTGGTGGCGGATCCACTGCACGGGGTCGGCGCGCAGGTGGCTGATGAACGGGCGGCGCTGGATGTGGACCATCGGGACTCCCCCGGGGCCGGAGACCGGTCGCGAAGCCGATCTTCATTTGTCAGGATGACGATAACGAGGGCGCTGATTTTCGTCAATGAGACGAATATCGGCCGCGGACGGTTCCGCCGCGGGCGGCTCCGGCCAGGGTGGCGCACCGCGCCGACAGGCCCATGGTCCCGTCGGACCGGGACCTCCGGACCTGTCTGCGGCAGACAGGTGGGGATATCCATGGGAACGGGTACCCGTCGGGCAATCCGCCCCGAGCCGTGGAGGCGCACGTGAGCACCGCAGTCGAGACCGGCAATCCGCCGCAGCCCGCCCCGGGCGGGCCGCCGCCGGGTCTTGTCGTCGTCGGCACCGACGGATCCGACCCGGGAATGCGCGCGGTCATGCGGGCCGCCGCCGAGGCGGTGCGCCGCGGCGCCGCGCTGCGCATCGTGCACGCCGTACGGGTGCCCACCGCGGCCCCGCCGCAGCACGGCGACGCCGCGCCGGACCCGGTCGCGCAGGACGCCGGCGTCCGCCTCGTCGAGGCTGCCGCCGCGCAGGTCCTGCACCGGCACCCCGACCTGTCCGTGGACGGCGACGTCGCGGTCGGGCTGCCCGGCGACGTCCTCCTGGACGCCGCCCAGGGCGCCGAACTGCTGGTGGTCTCCTCGCGCGGGCGCGGCGGATTCGCCAACCTTCTGCTCGGCTCGGTGGCCCGCTTCCTGGCCGCCCGCACGCCCTGCCCGATGCTCGTGGTGCGCGGCGAGCACGGCGCCCCCAGCGACGACGGCGACCTGGAGCTGGACGGCGACAAGGTCGTGGTCGGCATCCAGGGCGAGGGCGATGCGCCGACCGGGCGCGCCGCGTACGCCGAGGCCCGCCGCTGGGGCCTGCCCGTCTACGCCGTGCACGCGTACGCCTGGCCCGGCTACGTCGGCATGTCCGGGCCCAGCCCCGAGGACCTCAAGGCGGTCACCGAGGCGCACGCGGTGTGCCTGGACTCGGCCCTGGGCCAGGTCCGCGAGATCTACCCCGACGTGTTCGGCACCGAGCAGGCCATCCTGGGCGATGCGGCCGGCACGCTCGTCTCCGCGACGGCCGGCGCTGCTGTCGCGGTAGTCGGCGTCCGGCACCGCAACGGCCTCCTCCGGCACTGGGTCGGCCACGTCGCCCACACCGTCATCGAACACGCGAACTGCCCGGTCCTGGTCGTCCCGCTGACCTGATCCGGCGGCGCCGCGCACGGGGCCGCGGCAGCTGCCCCCACGTCCGCCACGCCTGCCCGGCAGCCGCCCCGCGCGGCCGCCGGGCGCCCCAGCGCCGACCCGCCCGGCGAGCGGAGTCTCCCGCCGCCCGGCCGCACCCTCGGCGTCCAGCGCCCTCCCGCGTCGCCCCCACCCTCGGGGCCCGCTCGCGCTGCCTCCATCCGGCGCCCGCGGCTCCTGGGCGGCCGACCGGCAGCGCGGTCCTGAGTCACCGTCAGCTCGTCCGCGGGCCGTTTAAAACAAGGAGTGTAAAGTGCCGCGGGAGCTGGGCGCCTGTACGCCGTTCTGCTCGGCGGGGGCATTTTTAAATCACTGATTGAAAAGTGCCGCGGATCGTGCTCTCATGTCCGCCCATGGGCACCACCGACAAACCGCGCGTCCCGAACGGCGCCACCGCCGCCACCCGGGCGCGCCTCCTCGCCGAAGCCGAGCGGCTCTTCCTCGCGCAGGGCTACGAGAAGGTCTCGGTCCGTGCGGTCAACGCCGCGGCCGGCATGAACCCGGCCGCCGTGCACTACCACTTCGGCTCCAAGGAAGCCCTGGTCGTCGCGCTCCTCCAGCAGCGTCTCGGACCGCTGTGGGCCGGCGACCTCCAGGCGCTCACCGAGCGGTGCGCGTCCGGCTGGACGCCTACCCCGGCCGAGCTCGCCGACATCATCGTGCGCCCGTTCGACGCCCTGTCCCGCACCGCCGACGGCCGCATGCTGCTGCACCTGCTGGCCCGCGTGGTGCTCGGCAACGACCGGCTGCCCTGGGACGACCCGTGGTTCGAGCACCGCCCCTGGCGCGAACTGCTCGCCGCGATGCGCCCCGACCTCGACGCCCGCGCGGTCCGCGACCGCTGGCGGCTCGCCTTCGCGCTGCTCCTCCACACCTACGGCGAACCCCTCGCCCCCGCCGACCGGATCGGCGCCGTACCGCCGCCGGACGCGCGCGAGGTCGCCGCATTCGTCGCGGCCGGGCTCGACGCCCCGGCCGCGCCCGCTGCCTCCGCACCGGAACGTCCACCCGCCGAAAGGTGACCCCCATGACCCCCGCCCCCGGCGTCCCGGCCTCGCCGACCGTCCCCGACGTCTTCGAGCCCGCCAAACTCGGCCCGCTCACCCTGCGCAACCGCATCGTGAAGGCCGCCACCTTCGAGGGCGTCACCCCCGACGCGCTCGTCACCGACGCCCTCATCGACTACCACGTCAAGCCCGCGGCCGGCGGCATCGGCATGACCACCGTCGCCTACTGCGCGGTGGCCCCCGAAGGCCGCACCGACCGGCACCAGATATGGATGCGCCCCGAGGCCGTCCCCGGGCTGCGCCGCCTCACCGACGCCGTGCACGCCGAAGGCGCCGCGGTGTCCGCCCAGATCGGGCACGCCGGGCCGGTCGCCAACGCCAAGTCCAACGGGCTGCCCGCGCTCGCCCCGGGCAAGCTCTTCAGCCCGATCAGCATGAAGTCGAGCAAGCCCGCCACCGCCGAGGACATCGCGCGCGTGACCGAGGCGCACGCCAACGCGGCCCGGACCGCGGTCGAGGCCGGCTTCGACGCGGTCGAGATCCACCTCGGCCACAACTACTTCGCCAGCGCTTTCCTGAGCCCCAAGCTCAACAAGCGCAAGGACGAGTACGGCGGTTCGCTGGAGAACCGGGCCAAGGTCGCCCGCGGCGTGTGCCGTGCGGTCCGCGATGCGGTCGGCGACCGCATCGCCGTCACCGCCAAGCTCAACATGTCCGACGGCGTCCCCGGCGGCATCGACCTCGCCGAGAGCCTGCAGACCGCGAAGTGGCTGGAGGAGGACGGCGGCCTCGACGCCCTCGAACTCACCGCCGGCAGCTCGCTGCTGAACCCGATGTACCTGTTCCGCGGAGACGCCCCGATCCCGGAGTTCGCCGCGAACTTCCCGCAGCCCACCCGGCTCGGCATCCGGCTGGTCGGCAAGAAGTTCCTCATCGCCTACCCGTACCAGGAGGCGTTCCTCCTGGAGTTCGCCCGGCAGTTCCGGGCCGAGCTGAGCCTGCCGCTGATCCTGCTGGGCGGCATCACCAACCGCGAGACGATGGACCTCGCGATGCGCGAGGGCTTCGAGTTCGTCGCGATGGGCCGCGCGATCCTGCGCGAGCCGGACCTGATCAACCGGATCGCCGCGGACGAGAGCCGGCAGGCCGTCAAGTCGCTGTGCATCCACTGCAACCGCTGCATGCCGACGATCTACTCCGGCACCCGCTGCGTGGTCATCGACCCGGAGCCCCCGACGGTCGTGTGAGCGCCGGGACGGGCGAAACACGGGGGGGCCGGTCGGCGGTTGTCCGGCGTACGGGCCCCGCGGGCTTTGCGCGTATCGGCGCGTCTCAGACCAGGTAGCGGGTCAGCGACTCGATGATGCAGGCCGGCTTGGCCTCGCCGTCGATCTCGATGGTGATCTTGATGGTCACCTGGATGCCGCCCGGGATGTCGCTCACCGCGGCGATCTCGGCCCCGCCGCGCACCCGCTGGTTCACCTTGACCGGGTTCGGGAAGCGGATCTTGTCGACCCCGTAGTTCACGCCCATCGAGATGTTCTGCACCTCGACGATCTGCGGCAGGAACAGGTTCGACAGCGACAGCGTCAGGTAGCCGTGCGCGATCGGGGCGCCGAACGGGCCCTCCTTCGCCTTCTCCACGTCCACATGGATCCACTGGTGGTCCCCGGTCGCATCGGCGAACAGATTGATGCGCTCCTGGGTCACCTCCAGCCACTCGCTGTAGCCGAGGTGCTTGCCCAGCGAGTCCTTGATCTGCTGCAGATCGGTGAAGGTCGTGACGGCCATGTGATCTCCGTGTTCGGCTGGACTGTCGGCATCCCCTGTATAGCAAGCACCGCGTATCTGACGGACCGCCAGGTGGCGCTTGTCATACGGGAATCGGCCCTGCGGATCAGTCGGTGAAGGCCGAGCAGATGCTGATCTTGCGGTCCTCGAGCGGGTACCAGAGCTCGTTGCGGTTCTTCGCATCGCGGCCGCACGGGTACGTCTGCCCGGTCTGCCACTTGTAGATCTTGGTGATGCGCACGATGCCGTTGTTCCCGCTCGGCACCTCGTTCGAGCTGCACGGCCACTGGGTGAACAGCTCGGCGGTCGCGCGGATGTCGGAGTTCTTGTCCTTCTGCGTCCACTGGACCGGGAAGCAGTCGCCGACGTGGAAGACGCGCTCCACGCACAGCACGGTGCCGCCGTCCGGCGACCGCCAGTACGAGCGGCCCTCGCCGCTCTCGGAGCAGGCACTGGAGCTGGTGCCGACCCGCGTGACGTGCAGGTACGCGTTGTCCCGGTCGCACGCGACGACCGAGGGCGTCTTCTCGGAGAACGCCTTGTCCTCCCAGTACTGGCTCAGGCAGTGGCCGGTCTGGATCTTGCGGAAGGCCTGGTCCACCGGGTCCTCGGTGGCCCGCGGCGTGACGCTGCCGGACGAACCCGAAGAGCTGTACCCCGACGACCCGGACGAGCTGTACCCGGACGACCCCGAGGAGCTGTACCCGGACGACCCCGACGAGCCGGACCCGGACGAGGACCCCGACGAACTCCCGGAGCCGGACGACCCGCCGGAACTGCTGTAGCCCGAGGACCCGCTCGACGACGCGCTGCCGGACGACGAGAACCCGCCCCCGCCCGACGAACCCGCCCCGATCGGCACCTTGCTGCCGCCTCCGCTGGCTCCGGCGAGCACCGCCATGACGGCGATGATCAGCGCGATGACCCCGACGACCGCGCCGGCCTGGGCGCCGCTGCTCGGCTGCCCGGCACCGCCGGGCGGCATGCCGAGGCCGCCCGGGCCGGCCGGGCCGAGCCCGCCAGGACCGCCGGGGCCGCTCCCGCCGAACCCCGGTCCCGAGCCGCCGGGCGGCTGGTCGTGCGGTCCCGGGCCGCCCGGCCACGACCCTCCCGGCCCGCCGTATCCTCCCGCTCCGCCCGAATCGTTCGGCGGCGAATGCCAGTTCCCCATCACGGCCCCGTTTCGTCGATCAACGGCGGGGACCCTACCACCGGCGTACGTACCGCCAGCAGGCAGAAGTCCCTCGAATCCGGGCTGTGCACGGCCGGTTCCGCGGCGCAGTCCGCCCGTTCCGCGACCGGTTCTGTCCACTGCGCGCGAGGCCGCCGACCGGGTGCGATGAGTTTCCGGCGGCGCCACGGTCTCCATTGCACGGGGCTTCGGGACGACGCGGCCTTCGATCCGCCGTGCCGCGCCCTCGCCGGGCGCAGGACCGGCGCTACGGGAGGAGTTCGACGTGGGCGGATGGGTTGGCGTGCGCGTGGCCGCAGGGGAGGTCGTGGTGGCGCTGGGCGCCCTGACCCGGGCCGAAGTACCCGCATTGTGCGCGCTGGCCGACGAACGGCTGGCCGGACTCCCGGACGCGCGCCTCGTCTGCGAGGTGCCGCCCGGGCGCCCCGCCGACCTGGCACTGATCGACGCCCTCGCCCGGCTGCGCCTGACCGCCAAACGCCGCGGCCGGGTCTACCAGGTCAGAGACGCCCCGGCGGAGCTGGGCGAACTCCTGGGCCTGGTCGGCCTCGCGGCCGCCGTACCGCTGGACGCCGCCGAGCCGGCGGACGGCCCGCCCGCGCCACCTGCGGACCCGCCACCGCCGGCGGCGGGCCCGCACCCGGTCTCCGGGCTGCTGCTCTAGTCCTCGTCCTCGAGGTGCGGCGGCAGGCCGAACAGCGGGAACAGCTGATCGGTGTCCAGGAACGAGTTGAGGCCGACGATGCGGCCGTCGGCGATCTCGATGACCTGGAGCGCCCACGGCTCGTACCGCCCCGGCCCGGCCGGGCGGTACTGCCCGAACGCCGGCGTGCCGTTGGCGGCCACCACCGGGACCAGGCGCGAGCCGCGGCAGCCGTTGCCGGTGCCGAGCATCCAGGTGCGGATCTCGTCGGCGCCGCGCAGCCACAGCTCGAACGGCGGCATGGACAGCGTGACGTCCTCGTGCAGCAGCGCGGCCAGCGACTCCAGGTCGTAGGTCTCGAACGCCTTGACGTACTTGGCCAGCAGGACCCGCTGCGCCTCGTCGTCCGGCTCCTCGAGGTCGGTCGCGGCCACATCGGCCGCGGCCAGCGTGGCGCGGGCACGCTGCAGGGCGCTGTTGACCGAGGCGACCGAGGTGTCCAGCAGCTCCGCCACGTCGGCGGCCGGCCAGGCCAGCACCTCGCGCAGGATCAGCACGGCGCGCTGCCGGGCCGGCAGGTGGTGCAGCGCGGCGACGAACGCCAGCCGCACCGAGTCGCGCGCGACCACGACGTCGGCCGGGTCGCCGCCGACGAGGACCTTGTGGTCCGGCGTCGGGGCCAGCCAGGTGTTCTCCGGGTGGGTGGCGAGGGAGGGGTCCGAGGCCGAGCCGACCGTGGTGAAGTCGGTCGGCCTGGCCTTGCGCTCCTTGCCGCCCAGCATGTCCAGGCACACGTTGGTGGCGATGCGGTACAGCCACGACCGCAGGGCCGCGCGGCCCTCGAATTTGTCGTAGCCGCGCCAGGCGCGGACCATCGTGTCCTGGACGGCGTCCTCGGCCTCGAACGGGGAGCCGAGCATGCGGTAGCAGTAGCCGGTCAACTCGGTCCGGTGCTGTTCGAGCGCGAGTTCCAGCGTCGCGGTTCCGTCGGCATCGATCACATATCGCAGCCTAGACGTGCGGTCCGACAAATCGCGCGTGCATGCCGCGGGCCGCGCCCCGGCCCGCGACATGCGGCGAATTCGCGGACCTTGCGCAACCGTCCGTACGCAGCGGGCTACTTCGCGCGCTCCTCCTCCGGGACCGGGGCCCAGGAGACGCCGTTGATGTGGCTGCCGCCGCCGACGAACAGGGTGTTGCCGGTCAGATACCGGGCGTCCGCGGAGGCAAGGAAGACGGCGACGCCGCCGATGTCGTCCTCCGGGTCGCCCATGCGCCCCATCGGGTTGCGGGCCTCGGCCTCGGCGGCGCCCTCCGGGTTGATCCGGGCGTACGCGGCGAAGGCGTCGGTCTTGGCACCGGGGCAGATGACGTTCGCGCGGATCTGGTGCGGCGCCCACTCGCGGGCCGCCGAGCGGGTCAGCGCGCGCAGCGCCTCCTTGGAGATGTTGTACTCCGCGGTGAACTGGTGCGCGTTGACGCCGTTGAGGGAGGCGACGTTGACGATGCTCCCGCCGCCCGCGTCCCGCATGTGCGGGAAGGCCGCGCGCATCGTCCACCAGCCCGCCCACAGGCCCATATGGAGGCCGTGTTCGAGCATCTCGTCGGTCTTGTTCTCCAGGCGGTTGATGCGGCCGCCGCCCCAGGCGTTGTTGACGAGCGTGTCGATGCGGCCCCAGCGGGCCACCGCGGCCTCGACCAGGCCGACCGCCTGCTCCTTCACGGTGACGTCGGCGGGTATCGCGAGCACGTCGACGCCGAAGTCGTCGGCGATCGCCTTGGCAGCCGCCTCGGCGTGCTCGGCGCGGATGTCGTTGACCAGGATGCGCGAGCCCTCGGCGGCCATCTTGCGGGCGATACCGCGGCCGATCCCGGCTCCCGAGCCGGTGATGACCGCGACCTGGTCCTGCAGTCGGCCCATGCTGGTTCTCCCCACGGCGAGGCGGCGGGCGCCGCACCGGGAATCCGGTCCCCGGCCCCGACTCCCGGAATCATTGACTGGGTTAAGTACTTATGACGGATCGTCAAGATCCGCAAGTACCTTCGCCGTGTGCTCGCCCAGTGCGGGGACCGGATCCAGGCGCGGCGCCCAGGTGTCGGACACCACCGGGGGCAGCAGTGCGGGGATCGGGCCGACCGGCGAGCCCACCTGCTGCCAGCGGCCGCGCGCGGTCAGCTGCGGGTGGTCGACGAGTTCGGCGACCGAGTTGACCTTGCCGCACGGCACCCCGGCCGCTTCGAGCAGCGCAATGGCGGCGTCCGCGGTGTGCGCGGCGAGCGCCGCGGAGATCAGCGCATCCGCCGCGGCGCGGTTGCGGACCCGGTCCGGGTTCTTCGCGAACGCCGGGTCGCGGGCCAACTCGGGCCGGCCCAGCAGATGCTCGGCCAGGCGGGCCCACTCGCGGTCGTTGGTCACGCTGACCACCACATGGCGGCCGTCGCCCGCACGGTACGCGTCGTACGGCGAGATGGCCGGGTGGCTCATGCCACGGCGCACCTCGGGCGTACCACCGTGCCGCACCACCGTCGTGCAGTAGCCCATGAGTTCGGCGATCGTGTCGAGCATCGAGACCTGCAGCACGCAGCCGCGCCCGGTGCGTTCGCGGTGCAGCAGCGCGGTGGTGATCGCGGACAGCGCGTACAGGCCGGTGGCCAGGTCGGCGACCGGCACCTGCGCCTTGAGCGGCTCGTCCAGCGAACCGGTCACGGTGGCCACCGCGCCCTCCGCCTGCACGAGCACGTCGTACGCGCGGCGCGCGTCGTACGGCCCGCCCACGCCGTAGCCGCTCACCTCGCACACCACCAGCCGGGGATGACGCTGCGTCAATTCGGCGCCGCCCAGGCCGAGTCGGGCGGCCGCACCGGGCGCCAGGTTCTGCACGAAGACGTCCGCGCGCGCGAGCAGGGCGGCCATCGCCTGCCGCCCCTCGGGCGAGGCGAGGTCGAGCGCGACCGACTCCTTGTTGCGGTTGCACCAGGTGAAATGCGCACCCATGCCGCTCGCGAGGTCGTCGTAGTCGCGCGCGAAATCCCCGCCGTCCGGCCGCTCCACCTTGATGATGCGGGCTCCGTAGTCGCCCAGGTGCCGGGTCGCGAACGGCGCGGACACCGCCTGCTCCAGGGCCACCACCACGATGCCGGCCAGCGGACCCGCGCCCGGTTCGGTGTCCTCCGCTGCCTCCGGCGGGGGGCTCGGCGCGTGGTCCATGGGCATGGCCTCCCAAGCTGCGTCGGCGCGGCGGGTCCAGACCTTACTATCTTTAGCAAGATAGACCCCTGGCAGAACCTCCGGACGGGAAGCACGGACCCCATGCGTCAGCGGCAAATGCGCCAGCCCCGGCTGGCCGAGATGGTCTCCGACGATCTGCGCGAGGAGATCCTCGCCGGTCGGCTGCGGCAGGGCGAGAGCCTGCCCCGGCAGGAAGACCTCATGGCCCGCTTCAACGTGAGCGGCCCCTCGGTGCGCGAGGCGCTGCGCATTTTGGAGACCGAGGGCCTGGTCACCGTGCGGCGCGGCAACGTCGGCGGCGGCACCGTGCACCTGCCGACCTCGGCGCGCGTCGCGTACACGCTGGCCCTCGTCCTGGAGGCCGAGCGCGCCCCGCTGACCGACCTCGGCTCCGCGGTGCTCGAACTCGAACCGATCTGCGCGGCGCTGTGCGCGGGCCGTGAGGACCGGTCCGCGACGGTCGTCCCGGCGCTGCGCGACGTGCTCGCCGAACAGCGCGAGATGACCGGCGACACGCCCGCGTTCAACCACGCCGCCCGGCGTTTCCACGAGGTGCTGGTCGACGGCTGCGGCAACGCCACGCTCGCCCTGGTCGTCGGCGGCCTGGAGCAGGTGTGGTCGCGGCACGAAGAGGAATGGGTGCGCGAGGCCTCGGCGGCCGGCGCGCAGACCGCGCAGGAGGCCTTCGATGCGGGCCTGCGCGATCACGAGAAGCTCGTCGACGCCATCGAGGCGGGCGACGCGGCCCGCGCCGCGCGGATCGCGAGCCGCCACCTCGATGCGACGCAGCGCTACACGGGCCGCGAGGACGCGGCCCGCAGAGTACGGTCCCGGCTCGTGCGCTGAGGCAAGGCGCCCGGCCCGGACCGCCCGACGGGGAAGGCGGACGTTCATGCTCATGCGCGAGGCGGTCATCTGCGAGCCGCTGCGGACGCCGGTGGGCCGGTACGGCGGCGTCTTCCGGGACGTCACCGCCGCCGAACTGGGCGCCACCGTGGCCCGCGAACTCGTCCGGCGCACCGGACTGGACCCGGCCCGGATCGACGACGTCCTGCTCGGCCAGTGCTACCCCAACGGCGAGGCGCCCGCGATAGGCCGTGTGGTCGCCCTCGATGCGGGCCTGCCGGTCGAGGTCACCGGCCTCCAGGTCGACCGCCGCTGCGGCTCCGGCCTGCAGGCCGTCCTGTACGCCGCACTCCAGGTCGCGGGCGGCATCAGCGACCGCGTGCTGGCGGGCGGCGCGGAGAGCATGAGCCAGACCGCCTTCTACTCCACCCAGATGCGGTGGGGCGCCCGCGGCGACGGCATAGCCCTGCACGACGGCCTGGCCCGCGGCCGCGTCACCGCGGGCGGCCGGAACTTCCCGGTGCCCGGCGGCATGCTGGAGACCGCCGAGAACCTGCGCCGCGACTACGGCATCGGCCGCGAGGAGCAGGACGAACTGGCCTACCGCTCGCACATGAACGCGGTCGCCGCGCAGAAGTCCGGCGTCTTCGCGCACGAGATCGTCCCGGTCACCGTGCCCGCCCGGTCCGGTGATGTCCTCGTCGACACCGACGAGCACCCCCGCGCCGACACCACCCCCGAAACCCTGGCCCGGCTCCGCCCGGTGATGTCCCGTCAGGACCCGGACGCGACCGTCACCGCGGGCAACGCCAGCGGCCAGAACGACGGCGCGGCGCTCTGCCTGGTCACGCACCGGGACGAGGCCGAGCGCCTGGGACTGCGCCCCTACGCCCGCCTCGTCTCCTGGGCCGTCGCCGGCGTCCCGCCCGCCACCATGGGCATCGGCCCCGTCCCGGCCACCGCGGCCGCCCTCGAACGCGCCGGGCTCGCCCTCGCCGACATCGACCTGATCGAACTCAACGAGGCCTTCGCCCCGCAGGTCCTCGCCTGCACCCGCGAATGGCGCTTCGGGGCCACCGACTTCGACCGGCTCAACGTCAACGGCTCGGGCATCTCCCTCGGCCACCCGGTCGGCGCCACCGGCGGCCGCATCCTGGCCACCCTGCTCCACGAAATGCGGCGCCGCGACGCCCGCTACGGCCTGGAGACCATGTGCATAGGGGGCGGCCAAGGGCTCGCCGCCGTCTTCGAACTCCTCTGACGCACGTATGGATCATTCGCAGTCCGCGCGCGAAGATGCGGCGCGCACGCCCCTGGGCCCCAGGGGCCGCGTACGCCTGTGTTCCGCTACGTCCCGCCCCCCGGGCGGGCCGGTACGACCGCTAGGAGAGTCGCCATGCCCCCGACGCCCCGTCAGGTGCGGTTCCACGCCGCCGAATACGGCTCCCGCAACGACGCCGGCGGCCCCCTCGAGGTGGTCGGCGACCGGTGGGACCCGGAGGGCGGGTCGGCCGGGACCGTCCTGCTGCTGCACGGCGGCGGCCAGGCCCGCGGGTCGTGGACGCGCTCCGCGGCCACCCTGGCCGGGCAGGGCTGGACCGCGCTCGCCCTCGACCAGCGCGGGCACGGCGAGAGCGACTGGTCGGCGGACGGCGACTACAGCATCGACGCGTTCGTCGCCGACGTGCGCGCGGTGTCCCGGGCGGTGGCCGCCGAGCAGGGCCGCCCGCCGGTCCTCGTCGGCGCGTCGTTCGGCGGGTGGATCTCGCTGATCGCCGAAGGCGAGGGGGAGGGCGACGCGTACGCCCGCGGCCTGGTGCTCGTCGACATCACGCACCGCACCGAGCGGGAGGGCACCGACCGCATCGCCGCGTTCATGCTCGCGCACCGCGCCGGCTTCGCGGACCTCGGCGAGGTCGCCGACGCGCTCCACGAGTACCAGCCGGACCGGCCCCGGCAGACCGACCACGCCAAGCTGGCCCGCAACGTCCGGCAGCACGCCGACGGCCGCTGGTACTGGCACTGGGACCCGCAGTTCATGGGCAGCCTGGGCGGCACTACCGGCCGCGGCCCGGTCGTCACCCCGGAGCGCCTCGCCGACGCGGCCCGCAAGATCGCGGTGCCCACCCTCGTCGTGCGCGGCCGCCAGTCCGACGTGGTGAGCCTGGAGGCGGTGCACGAAATGCTCGACCTGATCCCCGGATCCACCTTCGCCGACGTCGCGGACGCGGGCCACATGGTGGTCGGCGACGACAACGACGTGTTCGCCGGAGCGCTGCTCGGACTCCTCGACTCCGTTGCCGCCAACGGCTAGCATCGGCCGGGCATTCCTATTCTTATAAAGATAGAGAAATAAGTGCCTGGAGGCAGTCGTGCGCAAGGACGACCTGATCCTCGTCAGCGTGGACGACCACATCTGTGAGCCGGCCACGATGTTCGACGCCCACGTCCCGGCGCGCTACCGCGACCGGGCCCCGCGCGTCGTGGTGCGCGACGACGGCGTCCAGCAGTGGATGTACGGCGACGCCCGCGGCCGCGACCTCGGCCTCAACGCGGTGGCCGGCAAGCCGCCCGAGATGTTCAACATCGACGCCAGCCGCTACGACGAGATGCGCCCCGGCTGCTACGACGTGCACGAACGGGTCCGGGACATGAGCGCCGGCGGCCAGCTCGCCGGCCTCAACTTCCCCAACTTCACCGGCTTTTCCGGGCAGGTGCTGTGGCAGGGCCCGGACCGCGCCGTCAACGAGGTGATGATCCGCGCCTACAACGACTGGCACGTCGACGAATGGTGCGGGGCGTACCCCGAGCGGTTCATCCCGTGCGGCATCCTGCCGCTGTACGACGTCGAGCACGCGGCCGCCGAACTGCGCCGGCTGGCCGCCAAGGGCGTGCACGCGGTGACCTTCTCGGAGAACCCCGAGGCGCTGCAACTGCCCAGCATCCACACCCGCTACTGGGACCCGCTGTTCGCGGCCGCCTGCGACGAGGGCACCGTGCTGTGCCTGCACGTGGGTTCGTCCTCGCGCCGGGCCCCGTCCTCGTCCGACGCGCCCGCGAGCGTCAACATGACGCTGTCGTCGGTGATGTCGACGTTCTCGCTCGTCGAACTGATCTGGGCGGACATCTGGCACCGCTTCCCCGACCTGCGCTTCTCGCTCACCGAGGGCGACATCGGGTGGATTCCGTACTTCCTGTGGCGCGCCGAGCACGTCCAGCGCCGGCACTCCGGCTGGACCAAGGCGGCCTTCCCCGAGGGGGTTTCGGGGCCCGCCGAGATCTTCCGCAAGCACATGCTGTGCTGCTTCATCAGCGACGCGGTCGGCGTCGACCTGCTGCACCACTTCAACACCGACAACGTCTGCTGGGAGTCGGACTACCCGCACTCCGACAGCAGTTGGCCGCATGCGCCGGAAGAGCTGGAGACGCTCTTCAAGGACCTGCCGGACGACCTCGTGGACGGCATCACGCACCGCAACGCGCTGCGGCACTACCGCTTCGACCCGTTCGCCGTACGGCCCCGCGAGCGCTGCACGGTCGCCGCGCTGCGCGCCGAGGCGGGCGATGTCGACACCGTCACCCGCGTCGGCCGCCCGGCCGGGCAGCGGGACTTGGAGAGCTGGAACCGCCTGACCGGCGCCGCGTCCGCGGCGCCCCCGAGGAGCAGCACGTGACCGAAACCGACAGCACCCGGGCACCGATCCGGACCGGCGCCCGGCTGCGCAGCCAGGTGTGCACCGCCGAAGTGATCGTCGTCCGGCCGCCCGCCGCGGCGGTGGACCTGACCTGCGGGGGCCTGCCGATGCTCGGCATCGACGCCGAACCCCCGGGCGGCCTGGCCCCCGAACCGGACCTGGCCGGCGGCGCACTGCTCGGCAAGCGGTACACGCTCGCCGCCGACGAGACCTTCGAGATCCTGGTGACCAAAGCCGGCACGGGCACCCTCGCGGACGGCCGCGAACCGCTGGTGGTCAAGGAGGCCAAGGCACTTCCGGCGAGCGACTGACCGCCCGGCCCTGATTCCGGGGAACCGGGGCATAGGCGGCGCCGGGGCCGGGAGCAGTGCTCCCGGCCCCGGCGTACCCCCGTGCGGCCGGTCAGCTGAACGGCACCCAGGCGCGCTGCGCCAGGTCGCCGAGCCCGTTGACCATGACGCCCTTCGTGGACACCGTCCACAGGTCGTCGCCGATCACCACGGAGCGGCGCATCTGGCTGTAGCCGCCCGGGTGCTGGATCTTGCCCACCTCGGTGAAGGAGCCGCCTTGCAGCTTGAGGACCAGCGCCTGCGAGGACGGCGCGTAGGCGCGGTCCGGGGCGATCTGCGCGGGGCCCGAGCCGCCGGTGCTGCCGCCGGTGCTGCTTCCGTTGGAGGCCGACCCGCTGCCGGGAGCGCCGACGGTCTGCAGCGGGATGACGAGGATCCCGGTCGCGGGCCAGTACAGGAAGGCGTGCGGGTCCATCTCGGCCTCGGAATTGCCCATCGCCACCGTGTAGTTCGCGATCCGCTTCGGGTCCGCGAGGTTGGCCACGTCGAACAGCGACACCTGCGTCCCGGTGCGCCGGCCGGTGTCCGTCGCGTCCTGCCCGACGCCGATGAGCTTGCCGCCCTCCAGCGGGTGCAGGTAAGCCGAGTAGCCGTTGATCTTGAGCTCGCCGAGCACCTTGGGGGCGGTCGGGACGGCCAGATCGAGGGTGTACAGCGGGTCGGTCTGGCGGAAGGTCACCACATACCCGACCGGGCCCACGAAACGGACCGCGTAAATGCGTTCGCCGCGCCCGAGGCCGCCGGCCCGGCCGACCTGGACCAGGTCGCCGCCCTTGCGCTCCAGGACGGTGACCGCGCTCTCGGTGCTCGTCGGCACGGGAGCGATCCGCTCGGCCGCACCGGCCGGACCGCGGCCCGGCTTCACGCCGGTGCCGGTGGACTTGTCCTTGCCCGAGCCGCCCGTCGAGGTCGAGACAGAGCCGGTAGTGCCCTGGGCCGAGGGCGGCGGGGCGAAGATCTGCGCGGTGGTGGCCACCCGCAGGTGCTTGTCGTACTCGGACAGCGAGTACTGGTTGAGCAGCGTGCCCTCGACGTCGCCGGAGGCGACGTGCTTGGGCTGCCCGGACCCGGAGATGTCGAACTGGTAGATCGCGGTCCGCGGCGGCGTCATGACCATCGACTGCCGGGAAGTACCCGGCACGGTGTAGTAGTTCGACGCCACGTACAGGTTCGAGGCGGACGCGTACACGGTGTCCGCGTCCGCGGCGACCGTGACCGGGCTCCCGGTGCCCAGGTCGCGCGTCAGGTCGAAGGACAGCACCGAAAGCGTCGAGGCACCCGAGTGGCCGGGGGCGCCGGGCTCGGTGTCCGGGCGGCTCACCGCGTTGCAGTCCACCAGGCGCCCGGAGCTGCTCTGGCCGCCGGACGTGAGGGTGTAGGCCGGGAGCCAGTTGTCCACGGTGGTCTTGCCGACCGCCGTCTCGTACGCCTTCTGGTAGTCGCCCTTGAAATTCTCGGGGACCGGGACGCGCGGGAAGGAGCGGACGACGACGCGCGCGGTCGTGCCGATCTGGCGGGCGTCCACGTAGCCGCCGTCCACCGCGAGTTCGCCCAGGATGCGCGGCGCGCCCGAGATGTCGACGAGGACCATGCGGGCCCGGTCGGGGCCCATGGCGTCCTTGGAGGACCGTGTGGTGGCGTCGCCCGGCATCGGCACCGGCATGCCCGGACCGCCGTCGTACGCCACGTTGCCGCCCGGCAGGATGAGCAGCGCACGGTCCCCGGACAGCAGCATCTCGCTTGCGCGGCCGCCGGGCAGCGCCAGCTTGCCGGTCTGCGTGCGGCCGGCCGCGTCGAAGACCCGCAGCGTGCCGTCCGCGACGGTGAGCAGCCGCTTGCCGTCGGTCTTGACCAGATCCGGCTCGTCGACACCCTGCTCATGGGTGTTCGTGCCGGAGTACCCGGGCGCGCCGCTGGGCTGGGTGCCGCCGTTCGGCGCGGCCGCGGCGGGGGCCTCTGCGGCCCCGGCTCCGGACTTGCCCGCGGCGTCCTGCTGCAGGCTCCGCTCGCCGCCGGTGGTGCCGCCGCCGGTGAAGCCCGATCCGGGCGGGGCCGCACCCGGCATGGCGGGTGCCGCGGCGGCCATGTCGCCGCTCTCCAGGAACGTCTGCTTCGAGCGGGCCAGGGCGGCCTTCCGGAAGTCGGTCAGCAGCGCGTCGCACGAGTTGTACGTGCTGAGCCGCATCATCTTGGCCCGGATCGCGCCCGCCTCGCCGGTCAAGGTGCTCGTGCCCCCGGGGACGGGGGTGGTCGCACCCGGCGAGGCGTCGGGCTTGTCCGAGGACGTGCAGCCGGCCGCGACCAGGCCCCCGCACAGGAGCAGGGCCGCCAGCGCTTGGCCGCGCGTGCGGCGGCCGGACAGGACAGGAGGCCGGCCCGGGGGCGTCCCGGCCGGTCCGAGAGTGCCGTCGTCGATTCGCATGGCGGTGGGACGGAGCGGACCGGGTTTCGGTTCCGTGTCCGGGGCGGCCGATTTCCGCGCCGGTTCTCCCGCGTACCGAAGCCCCTGACGGACCCGACCGAGGAGACCTGACCGTGGCACCCCGGAACACCGAATCCGCATCCTCCTCGCAGTCCCAGTCCTCCCCGCCCTCCTCGTCCGCCCGTGCCTCGGACGGGAGTGCCGAGGAGCGCGCGGAGCTGGGCCGCGTCGTGCGCGCCTTCCTCGCCGAGCACGCACCGGAAGCCTCAGTACGCGCAGCCATGGAGAGCGGATCCGGGCACGACCCCGCACTGTGGCGGCGGCTGTCCGGCGAGCTCGGCCTGACCGGGCTCGCGATCCCCGAGGCGTACGGGGGAGCGGGCGGCATCGAGGAACTCGGCGTCGCCTGCGCCGAGCTGGGCCGGGCGCTCTGCTGCGCGCCCTATTTCTCCACGATGCTCGCCGCGCAGGCTCTGGTGGCCTCGGGGGACACCGAGGCGTGCGCGGCGTACCTGCCCGGGATCGCCGCGGGGGAGACCGTCGCGACGGTCGCGGTCGCCGAAGCGGACGGCCGCTGGCGCCGCGACGCGTACGCCACCACCGCGGAGCCCGATGCCGAAGGCCGCTGGCTGCTGACCGGCGCCAAGACCTGTGTGACCGACGGCATGGCCGCCGACCTGCTGCTGGTGGCCGCCGACACGCCCAGCGGCAGCAGCCTCTTCGTCGTCGAACACCCGGACCGGGCAGCCGGGCTGACGCGCCGTCGGCTCGCCACGCTGGACCTGACCCGGCGCCAGGCAGGCATCGCCTTCGACCGGACCCCCGCCCGGCGCCTCGAGTCCGCCGGCGCCGCGGAACCGCTGGTCGGCCACGTCCTCGACATGGCTGCTGTGCTGCTGTGCGCCGAGCAGGCCGCGGGCGCCCGCTTCCTGCTGGACACCACGGCCGACTACGCCCGCACGCGCGTCCAGTTCGGCCGGCCGATCGGGTCGTTCCAGGCCGTCAAGCACAAGCTCGCCGACGTACTCGTGCAGGTGGAGTCCGCGCACTCGGCGGCCTACCGCGCACTCGGGGCGTGGGCCTGCGGAGACCCCGAACTCCCGCTGGTGGCCTCGCTCGCCAAGGCGTACTGCGCGGAGGCGTACGTGCACGCGGCCCAGGAGGCCGTGCAACTGCACGGCGGCATCGGCTTCACCTGGGAGCACTCCGCGCACCTGTACCTCAAACGCGCCCGGTCGACGCGCGAACTGTTCGACCCGCCTGCCGCGCACCGCGCCCGCATGGCCGCCTTGCTGGACGAGCAGCACCCTTGATACTGCAATCATTATAAAGATAGCCTTGCGGCGCACCCGTCCCCGGCGGAGGTAAGCGATGCCCATCACGGATGACGCGATCGACCGGCTCCGCGCCCGGATCGGCATCCCGGAACCGCACACCGCACCCCCGCACTACCTGCTGCCGGGCACCGACGCCTTCCGGCACGTGGCCGAGTCGTACGGCGACGACAACCCGCTGTGGTGCGACCCGGACTACGGTCCCGAGACCCGGTGGAAGAGCCCCATCGCGCCGCCCGCACTCGCCGGCGGCGACACCCTCGTCGGCGAGGACGAGGTCCGGGAGGTCGCCGACGAGCACCGCGCGCTGATGAAGGGCGACCCGCTGCGCGGCGTGCACGCCTTCTACTCGGCGAGCATGCGCGAATGGTGGGCGCCGCTGCTGCCGAACCGCCGCGTCCGGCGCCGCAACGCGCTGGTCGGCGTGCACGACAAGGCCAGCGCCTTCGCCGAGCGGGCCGTACACGAGTGGACCGGGCAGGTCTTCGGCGACGACACCGGCACGCTGCTGAGCGCCCAGTACCGCCTGATGATCCGCACCGAACGCGGCAAGGCGCGCGGCAAGGCGCGCGAGAAGGACGTCGAACTCGCCACGTACACCGAGGCGGACATCGCGGCGATCGACGCGCAGTACGCCGCCGAGCGGCCGCGCGGCGCCCAGCCCCGCTGGTGGGAGGACGTCGAAGTCGGCGACTCCGTCGGCCCGTTGGTCAAGGGCCCGTTCACGGTCACCGACCTGGTCTGCTGGCACGTCGGCATGGGCATGGGAATGTACGGCGTCAAGGCGCTGCGGCTCGGCGCCGCCAACCGCCGCCGCATCCCGCGCTTCTACCACCGCGACCCGCAGGGCATCCCCGACGTCCTGCAGCGCATCCACTGGGACCCGGAGTTCGCCAAGCGCTCCGGCAACGCGAGCACCTTCGACTACGGCCGCATGCGGGAGAACTGGCTCATCCACCTGTGCACCGACTGGATGGGCGACGACGCCTGGCTGTGGAAGCTGGACTGCGAGTTCCGGGCGTTCAACTACACGGGCGACACGCAGTGGCTGCGCGGCACCGTGACCCGCAAGTACCTTGCGGACGGCGGACGCCCGGCCGTCGACCTGGACATCGCCGCGGTCAACCAGCGCGGCGAGACCACCACGCCCGGCCACGCCACCATCCTGCTGCCCAGCCGCGAGCACGGCGAGGTACGCCTGCCGGACCCGCCCGGCGCGCCCCCCGGAGCCGGCGACGGCACCGGCAGCAGCCTGGCCCGCGCCCTGGAAGCCGCCGCCGCCCGGTTCGCCGAACGCGACCGCACCGCGGCAGTCGAGGACGCCGGCCCGGCCGGCGGAGAGGACGGCCCTGCATGACCGGCGCACCTTTCGGCGGCACCCCCGTCCCCGGCCTCGACATCGCCCTCGACCCCGCGACCGGCATCCTGCACCTGACCCTCGACCGGACCGCCAAGCGCAACGCCCTCGACGACACCATGGTCGCCGGGCTCATCGACGCCCTCGACGCCGCCGGCCGCGACGAGGCGGTCCGCGCCGTCCTCCTCGCCGCCCGCGGCGCGCACTTCTGCACCGGCGCCGACATCGTCCAGCGCAATGCCGCCGAGGAGACCCAGGGGGCGGGCGCCAAGCCGCGCGTCGGCAGCATCCAGCGCCGCCTCCCGTCCCAGGCCCACCGCCTCATCCCGCTCATGCTGACCGTGCAGGTCCCCATCGTGTGCGCGGTACGCGGCTGGGCGGCCGGCATCGGCCTCGCCCTGGCACTCGCCGCGGACGTGACCGTCGCCGCCGACGACGCACGCTTCTGGGCCCCGTTCTCGGACCGCGGCTTCACCCCGGACAGCGGCATGACCTGGCTGCTCCCGCGCCGCATCGGCGAAGTCCGGGCCCGCAAGATGCTATTGCTCGGCGACCGCGTCGACGCCCGCACCGCAGAGGAGTGGGGGCTCGTCGACCGCGTCGTCCCCGAATCCGGCCTGGACAAGGCCGCCGCCGAGGTGGCCGCCGGGCTCGCGAGCGGACCGACCGTCGCCCTCGGCCTGACCAAGTGGCTGCTGCACAACGGCAACTCCGCGACGCTGGAACAGCAGCTCCGGGACGAGGGCTTCGCCATGGAACTCTCCTCGCGCAGCCACGACTTCCGCGAGGGCATGGCCGCCTTCACCGGCAAGCGCCCGGCCGCGTTCGAAGGCCGGTGACCCGGACGTGGCCGACCTCGTCGACGCCGACGGCAAACTGCTGCTCCCGGACCGCAGCCGGGTCGCGCACGTCGCCCGCGCGGTCCGCGCCTGGGTCGAGGCGTACGTCCCGGCCGCCTGGATCGACGCCGCCGCACATGGCCGGGCGGCGATCCGCGCGGTCCGCCCGCGCAGCGCATACGAGTCCTGGTACCCGGTGTTCGGCCGCTCCGGACTGGTCGCACCCACCTGGGAACCGGAGTACGGCGGCCTCGGCCTGACCCGCGAGGAGGCCCGCGCCGCGGACGCCGTGCTGCGGCCGTACAACCTCGGCCGCCTCAACCCGCTCGGCCTCGGCAACGCGGCCCCCGCGCTGTTCGCGCACGGCACCGAGGCGCAGAAGCTGCGCTTCCTGCCGCCGATCGTGCGCAACGAGGAGTTCTGGTGCCAGCTGTTCAGCGAGCCCGGCGCCGGCTCCGACCTCGCCTCGCTCGCCACCCGCGCGGAACGCGACGCGGCCGGCGACTGGGCGGTCACCGGCCAGAAAGTCTGGACGACCTGGGGGTTCCGGGCGGACTTCGGCGTGCTGCTGGCGCGGACCGATCCGGACCGCACCAAACGCAAGGGCCTCACGTACTTCCTCATCGACCTGCGCCAACCCGGCCTCGAGATAAGGCCGTTGCGGACCATGGCCGGCGAGGCCGAATTCAGCGAGGTGTTCCTCGACCGCGCCCACGTACCGGACGCCTACCGGATCGGCGCGGTCGGCGACGGCTGGAAGGTGGCCGGCGCGACGCTCTCCGGCGAGCGCCAGATGGTCTCCGGGGCCGGCTCGGGCGGCGTGGACCGCATCGGCGGCTCCGGCGTCGGGCACCTCGTCGCCCTGGCCCGGCGGATCAGCGCCGAAGGCCGCCCCGGCGGCTGGACCGACCCCGTCGTACGCCAGGAACTCATGCGCCTCTACAGCGAGGAGCGCATCCGGGCCTGGACCAACGAACGCGTGCGCGACGGCGTCAAGGCGGGCCGCGCACCCGGCCCCGCGAGCTCGATCGGCAAAGTCCACCAAGGCGAACTCAACCAGCGCATGCAGGCGATGGCCGCCGAACTCCTCGGCGCCTTCGGGCAGGCCTGGGAATCCGATGCGGACACGTACGAGGAGGCGCTGCCGCACGAGGTCCGCGGCATGCTGCGCAGCCGGGCCAACACCATCGAAGGCGGGACGTCCGAGGTCAACCGGAACATCCTCGCCGAGCGGGTGCTGGGCCTGCCGCGCGAACCCGACCCGTGGCTGGACACCCCCTGGCGCGACGTGCCGAGGAGCTGACCGATGACCGCCTCGCCCGCCTCACCGTCCCCGTCCGCCGGTTCCGCCGGGGCCGCGCCGCGCACCTACACCCGGCTCGCCGTCGAACGCCGCGGCCCGGTCGGCTGGCTGGTGTTCGACCGGCCCGCGCAGGGCAATGCCATGGACGCCGCGATGCTCGACGAACTCGAATACGCCTGGCGCGAGTTGGATGACGACCCGGCGGTCCGGGTGATCGTGAACACCGGCCGCGGGAAGGCCTTCCAGACCGGGTTGGACGTCGCCCAGCTCGCCCGCGACCCCGCCGCGCTCCGCGAGCAGTCCCGGCGCACCAAACGCTCCGAACTGCGGCTGACGGCCCATCACAACAAGGTCCGCAAACCGGTGATCGCCGCGGTCAACGGCATCTGCGCGGGCGGCGGACTGCACTTCGTCGCGGACGCCGACGTGGTCATCGCGTCCTCCGCGGCGGTCTTCCTCGACCCGCACGTCACCGTCGGCCAGGTCTCCGCCGCCGAAGCGGTCACCCTGGCCCGACGCATGCCGTTCGAACCGGTCATGCGGATGGTGCTGGCCGGCCGCCACGAACGCATCACCGCGCAGCGGGCGTACGAACTGGGCATGGTGGGCGAGGTGGTCGACCCGCCCGAGAGCCTGACCGAGGCGGCCCAGGCGCTGGCCGAGACCATCGCCCGGCACCCGCCCGAACGACTGGCCGCCGCCAAGGCGGCGCTGTGGCAGGCCCTGGAACAGCCCGGCGTGGGAGGGAAGGCGACGTGACGTACCCGGAACTCGAGCACCTCAAGCTGGAACGGCGCGGTCCGGTCGGTTGGTTGATCAACAACCGGCCCGACCGGCTGAACGCGATGAACAACGCGATGCGCGACGAATTCGCGGTGGCCTGGCAGGTGCTGGATGCCGACCCCGAGGTGCGGGTCATCGTGCACACCGGTGAAGGCCGGGCGTTCCAGACCGGCGTGGACGTCGCGGAGATCGCCGGCGACGGGGTCGGGATGGAGCGGTACCGGCAGTCGATGGAGGAGTTCGACGTCCACTTCACTGCGTGGCACCAAGGGGTCGCCAAGCCGGTGATCACCGCGGTGAACGGGCTGTGCGCGGGCGGCGCGTTCCACTGGGTCGCCGATGCGGACATCGTGCTGGCGGCCTCCGACGCGCAGTTCTTCGACCCCCACGTGTCGGTCGGCCAGGTCGTGGCGATCGAGGCGATCGGGCTGCTGCGCAAGATGCCGTTCGAGGCGGTCATGCGGATGGCGCTGACCGGCCGGCACGAGCGGATGTCCGCGCAGCGCGCGTACGAACTCGGCATGGTCGGCGAGGTCGTCGACCCGCCCGAGCGGCTGCGCGAGGCGGCCCAGGAGCTCGGCGAGAAGATCGCTCGAAACTCGCCCGCCGCGATGGCCGCCACCAAACGCGCGCTCTGGGGCGCGCTGGAGACCGGCCTGACCGAGGCCTGCCGGGCCGGCGCGAAGGAGCTGGTGTCCATGTGGGGGCACCCGGACCAGGAGGAAGGCCCGCGCGCCTTCGCCGAGAAGCGCGAACCGAAGTGGGCTCCGCCGGACGGTGCGGGATGCGCCTGACCGAACTGCTCGCCGCCCGCGACGACGACGCCACCACCGTCGCGATCCACACCGACACGCGCGAAGTGTCCCGAGCCGCGCTGCGGGACGGCGCACACGCGCTCGCCGCCGTGCTGCGGTCCGCCGGGGTGCGCACCGGCCAGGCCGTCGCGGTCATGCCCGGCGACGGAGCGGACGCGGTCGCGGCACTGTTCGGGGTGTGGCTGGCCGACGCCGTCTACGTCCCGCTCAACCCGCGCCTGACGGACGCCGAAGTGGACCGCGTCCTGGCGGCGGTCCGCCCGGCGCTGGTCGTCACGGACCCCACGCGCGCCTGGCGCTTCCCGGGCCGGCCGGTCGTCGTCGCGGTCCCGGAGGTGGTCCGGTCCGCGTACCGCTGGCTGCCGCCCGACGCCCTGGCCGACCCCCGGGCACCCGCGCACGACGCCGACACCGCCCTGATCCAGTTCACCTCCGGGACCACCGGCCGCCCCAAGCCCGTCCTGCTCCGGCACAGCGGCATCTCCGCCCTCCTCGAACCGGTCCTCGACCGGCTGGTCGGCCGCGCCCGCACCCGGCCCGCCGAGCCGATGCCCAACCTCATCCCCACCTCGATGTCGCTGTGGGCGGGCATCTACAACGTGCTCTTCGCCTTCCGCGTCGGCGCGCCCGTGATCCTCATGGAGCACTTCGACACCGCCCGCTTCACCGCCTACGTCCGGCGCTTCGGGATCCGGTCCGTCGTCCTGCCGCCGGCCGCCATGGTGATGCTCGCCGACGACCCGGCGGTCGCCGACCTCGCCCCGCTGCGGTACGTGCGCAGCATCACCGCACCGCTGTCCCCGTTCCAGGCCCGGCGGTTCCGCGACCGCTTCGGCATCACCGTGCTCAACTGCTACGGGCAGACCGAGATCGGCGGCGAGATCGTGGGCTGGAACGCCGCGGACGCCCGCGCCTACGGCGAGGAGAAGCTCGGCGCGGTGGGCCGGCCCCACGACGGAGTCGCGCTGCGCGTGGCGGACGCCGACGGCACCGAACTCCCGTGCGGCGCGTCGGGCGAGCTGTGGGTGCGCACCCCGGCACTCGCGGCCGGCTACGCGGACGGCACCGCGCTGGCCGAACGCCTGGGCCCGGACGGCTGGTTCCGTACCGGCGACATCGGCCGGGTGGACGCCGAGGGCTTCCTGTGGATCGACGGCCGGGTCTCGGACATGATCAACCGCGGCGGTCTGAAGGTCTTCCCCGCCGAGGTCGCCGAAGTCCTCCGACTGGCCCCGGGCGTCGCGGACGCCGCCGTCGTCGGGATGCCCGACCCCCGTCTCGGCGAGGTGCCGTACGCCTTCATCGTGCCGACTCCCGGGCACACAGCGGACGTTGCCGACCTGGACGCGTGGTGCCGGACCCACCTCGCCCCCTTCAAGGCTCCGGCCCGGTATGTCACCGTGGACGCCCTGCCCCGCAACGAAGCGGGCAAGGTCCTGACCGGCGAACTCGCGGCCCTCGGACGGAGACAGGCATGAAGCAGACCGTCGCGCACCTGGTCCGGACCGCAGCGGACCGCTACGAGGACGCCGAGGCCGTGGTGGACGGCGACACCGTGCTCAGCTTCCGGCAACTCGCAGACGAGGTCATGCGGTTCGCCCGCGCCGCGGAAGCCCGCGGGCTGGAGCCGGGAGACCGGGTGGCGATCTGGGCACCGAACTCGGCACGCTGGCTCATCGCCGCACTCGGCGTCCTCACCGCCGGCGGCACCGTCGTCACCGTCAACACCCGCTACCGCGGCGCCGAGGCCGCCGACCTGCTGCGCCGCTCGCAGGCCGTCATGCTGTTCGTGCACCAGGGCTTCCTGGGCTACGACTACGTCGGCGAACTGGCCAAGGCGGCCGGGCCGTCCGGGCTGCCCGCGCTGCGGCTCACCGCCGACGTCGGCGACGCGGCCCCCGAAGCGGCGCCCGCGCCGCTCTCCTGGGAGGGCTTCCTCGCCGAGGCCGAGCGCATGACCGACGACCACGCCCTCGCCGTACTCGACTCCATCCGGCCGACGGACACCTCGCACATCATCTTCACCTCGGGGACCACCGGCGCACCCAAGGGCGTCCTGCTGCACCACCGGGCCCTGGTCCGCCTCTATGCCGCGTACTCCGGGATCTGGGGCATCCAGGAGGGCGACCGCTACCTCGTGCCGCTGCCGTTCTTCCACATGGGCGGGCAGTCGGCCGTGCTGTCCTGCTTGACCCGGGGCGCGGCGATCCTGCCGCTCGCGGTCTTCGACCCGGGGGAGGTGCTCGCGCTCGTCGACCGGCTCAAGGTCAGCGTGCTGATCGGCGCCCCGACGGTGTTCGCGGCACTCCTCGACCACCCGGACCGCGCCCGCCACGACCTGTCCTCACTGCGCCTCGCCGCGACCGGGGCCGCGGTGGTCCCGGTCCGGCTGGTGGAGCGCTGCAAGGCGGAACTGCCGTTCGAGAACTTCATCACCGCCTACGGGCTCACCGAGTGCCACGGCACCGCGACCATGTGCCGGGACGACGACGACCCCGCGACGGTCGCCGCGACCAGCGGCAGCGCGCTGCCGTCCGTCGAGGTCAAGGTGGTCGGCCCGGACGGCCGCGACCGGCCGGCCGGCGAGCCCGGCGAGATCTGGGTGCGCGGCTACAACGTGACGCACGGCTACCTCGACGACCCGGAGGCCACCTCGGCCGCGGTCGACCTGGACGGCTGGCTGCACACCGGCGACATCGGCCACCTGGACGCGCGCGGCAACCTCGCCATCACCGACCGGCTCAAGGACCTGTTCATCGTGGGCGGCTTCAACGTGTCCCCGGCCGAGGTCGAGCAGGTCATGGCCCGGCACCCGGCGGTCTCCGAGGCCGCGGTCATCGGCGTGCCGGACGCCCGCCTCGGCGAGGTGGGCCGGGCGTACGTGATCGCCAAGCCCGGAGCGGCCGCGGACGCCGACGAGATCGGTGCCTGGCTGCGCGAGCGGCTCGCCAACTTCAAGGTGCCGCGGACCATCGAGGTGGTCGCCACGCTGCCGCGCAACGCGACCGGGAAGGTGCAGAAGACGGAGCTCAGAGCCGCCTATCGCGACCGCAATTGACCGTTCGTGCCCCGGGTGCATACACAAACGGACGCAAACCTTCCGGAAAAACCCTGAGGATTGCGCCGGAACCGACCGTTCAGGGGTTCTCCGGACCACCGCGCGCTGGCTAGCATCCGAGCGTTTCCCGCAACCCGTGACGTCCCCGTCTTCAGCACGGCCGTACGCCCCGGACCTGCGGGGCGGGTGACGGAACGGCAGCGCTCGGATCGGTTCCGGAGGCCTTGCCATGCCGTACCGCACACTCATCTCGCCCGCGCACGAAATCGTCGAGGTACCGCCGCACCCCCGCTTACGCCCCGGCGTGTGCTTCTACCGGGGACTGCGCATCGACACCGACCAGCCGCGCCGCCGCCTCGAACTCCCGGTCGGCGTGGCCACTCTGCTGCTCGGCTTCGACCACCGCCTCGCGGTCGCCCCGGTCGACGCGGACGCCCCCACGGCTCCGACGACCTTCAACTCGCTGTTCACCGGCATGCGCACCAAAGCCGCGATCGGCGAACACCCCGGCTCGCTGCACGGCATCGAGATCGTGATGCGCCCCTGGGCCGCGTACGCGATGTTCGGCGTGCCCATGCACCAGGTCGCGGACCGCCTCGTGGAACCCTCCGACCTCGGCGGCGCCGTGGTCGGCCGCCTCGCCGAGCGCCTCGCCGAACTCCCCGACTGGCCGTCCCGCTTCGCCGCCCTCGACGAGATGCTGGTGCGCTGGCAGTCCGCGGGACCCGGCGTCGCCCCGCGCGTCCTGCACGCCTGGGACATCCTGCACGACTCCGCCGGCACCCTCCCGATCGGCGACCTCGCCGCCGAACTCGACTGGAGCGAACGCCAACTCGAACGCCGCTTCCGCGAGCAGATGGGCCTCAGCCCCAAGTCCGCGGCGCGCATCCTGCGCCTGCAGCACGCCCTCCGGATGCTCACCGCCGGCCGCCCCCTCGCCGAGATCGCCTCCCGGGCCGGCTTCTACGACCAATCGCACCTCAACCGCGAAATCCGCAACGCCACCGGCCTGACCCCCGGCGCCTTCCTGGCCCAGGCCCTACGCGGCCCGGCCGCCCCGAACCGCCTCAACGGCAACGTGACGACGCTGATGCTGGAGCCCTGACGGGCTGAACGGCCCTGCCGGCACGGTGACTCCGCAGGAATGAACACCGCGCCGCCCCGTCCGAAGCCACCGCCGCGAATCGACACGTGTCGACCGGCTTCCCGTCACGGCATGAGCAGTGGTTCCAGCAGGAGTTCCGGGGCCACCCCGGCCGCGCGGTCGCTCACTTGGCCGTCGCCGACCTCCACGACCCGCCACCGGCCGTCCGCCCGCAGTGCCAGGTCCGTCGTCACGAAGGCCACGTCCAACTCCGCGACCGCGGCCCGCACGTCGGCGCCGATCTCCGGCTCGGCCAAGGCCTCCGGCGTATCCGGATGCGGCGTCACGAGCACCGGCTCGCCGCGCACCCACCACACGCGGGCCTCCGTCCCGGTGAAGTCCTCGTACGCCCGCAGCACGACACCGCCGGTCAGGAACTCGTCCTGCCCGCGCACGAACGCCTCGGCCACGCCCGTCAGATGCGCGGTATCGGCCAGGTCGGGCACGAAGCAGGCGGTGTCCCACTCATACTTGCGGGACTTCACCCAGTCCTTGACCACCGCCGCCCCCGGCGGCAGCCCCGCGGCCAACGCCGCGAGCTCTCCGGTGTCCGGCATCGTCGCCGGAGCCAACGGCAACCACACACTCACAGGCGTGAGTTCCCGGAACACCGCGTACCAGCCGGGCAACTCATGCGCGCGGGCGTACGCGTCCGGCGAGGTCACCAACTCCACCCCGCGGTCGCGAAGCGCGGCGTCGAGGGCCCGGTAGTCAGGGGAGGGGATCATCCAGCCGCGGTAGAAGACGCGCCCCAGGCCCCGAGGCACCCGCGCAACCGCAGCACAAGCATCACCCCGCAGCAGCGCGTCATGGTCAATGCGTGCCACACCCGCCCCCGCATCCCGAGCCGAGCCCGCCTCCGCCGCAAAATGCGGATCAACCCTCCGCGGGTCCAGCGGATCCCCGGGCACAAGCAACGCAACAACCATCCGCCCACCCTAGGCCGCGGCCGTCGAACCTTGACGCGCACCAACGCCCCCCGCCACCAACAAGCGTCGGCCCGCCGCCCGCCGCCCGCCGCCGACCAACCCCCGGCCGTAGCTGCGTACCCCGCGCCCTTTGCTGCCTCGAGTTCTGGCGATGCGCTGCCCTGCCTGCCCCCGGTTTGCGCCTCACACCCTCACGCCGCCCCGGCCCCGATGCCCAAGTCCTCCTCCTGCAGCCGCGCTTGCTGCGGCGCTGCTCCGGCGGAGTGACGCCTTCGCCGCCAGGCCTCTGCGCATCGCGGTTTCGTGCGTCCACGGCTATCTGCTTCCCCCTCGCGGCTCCCCAAGCCCGATGCCTAGCTCCCTGTAACGCTCCTGCCGCGCCGGCCGCAGGGCCCGGTCCGGGCGGGCGGGTCAAGGCTTGGTGCGGCGGGCGGTGGCTCGGGTCAGGGTGAGCAATTCTCGTGCGGGGCCTGTGGGTTGGGTGCCGTGCGGCCATACGGCGCGGAGGGCTCGGTCCAGGGTGAGGTCGGCGACCTCCACGGCGACCAGGCGTCCCGAGGCCAGGTCGTCGGCGACGGCGAGGGAGCTGAGGACCGCGGGGCCTGCGCCCGAGACCGCGGCGGCTTTCAGGGCGGTGGTGGACGCCAGTTCGAGCAGGGGTGCGGCCGGGCCGCCGTGTGCGGCCAGGGCCGCGGACAGCACCTCGCGCGTGCCGGAGCCCTGTTCGCGCTGGACCAGCGGTGCCGCGGCCAGTTCGGCCGCGGTGAGCGGACTGCGGCGGCGGGACCAGGGGTGGCCCGGGGCGACCACCACGGTCAACCGGTCGCGGGCGACCACCGCGGAGTCCAGGCCGCGCGGTGCCCGGCTGCCCTCGGTGAACCCCAGGTCGGCCTCGCCGGCCAGCAGCCGCGCGGCCACGTCCGTGGAGTTCGCCACCCGCAGCGACACCGACACCCCGGGACGGGCGTCGCGTAGGGTGACCAGCCAGCGCGGCAGCAGGTACTCGGCGACCGTGAGGCTCGCCTCGACGCGCAGCCGCGAGTCGTGGTCCTCGCGCAGCGCGGTCAGGCCCGCGTCCAGCTCGTCCGCGGCCTCCAGGAGCGGCCGCGCCCAGTCGGTGACCAGCACCCCGGCCGGGGTCAGGACCGAGCCCCGCGGCGTGCGCTCCAGCAGCGGAAAGCCGGCCAGCCGTTCGAGGGTGTGCATGCGGGCGCTCGCCGCGGGCTGGGAGATGCCCGCCTCGCGGGCGGCCCGCCCCAGTGAGCCGAGCCGCGCGACCGCGAGCAGCAGCTCCAGCGAGGACAGATCGGGCATGCGTGAGGACAAGGGCACGGCCTCAGCATACGAGAGCACTCATAACCCTGCCTTATGGCCTCATCGGGACAAGACGGCTACCGGGGACGATCTTGACCGGCGAACGTTGAAGAATGAACGAGCGCAGCGAGAGAATCAAACAAGAGGATGCGCTTCGCGAATGCGGTGCCGAGCGAAGCGAGGTGCCTGCATGAGCACCGCGACCTGGACCCGAACCCGGCTTCTGCACGAGCTGGACCGTCCCGCCGACGTCTTCCGCAACCTCGGACCGAACTGGTTCGCCGCGGTCATGGGCACCGGCATCGTCGCGAACGCCGCCGCCACCCTCCCGGTCCGCGTCACCGGGCTGCACACCGCGGCCTTCCTGGTCTGGCTGCTCGCCTCGGTGCTGCTGGTCGCCCTCGTGGCCGGCACCGCCGTGCACTGGGCCCGGCACCGCGAGGCCGCCCGCGGGCACCACCTGAACCCCGCGATGGCCCCCTTCTACGGCGCACCCCCGATGGCCCTGCTCACCATCGCCGCCGGCACGGTCACCTTCGGGCCCGAGCTGTTCGGCACCGAGACCGCGGTCGGCATCGGCGCGGTGCTGTGGACGGCCGGCACGCTGGCCGGACTGGCCTCCGCGGTGGCCGTGCCGTACCTCATGATCACCCGGCACGACCTGCGCCTGGACAGCGTGTTCGCCACCTGGCTGATGCCCGTGGTGCCCCCGATGGTCTCGGCCGCCACCGGCCCCCTGCTGGTGCCGCACCTGGCGCACGGGGAGGCCCGTACCGCCCTGCTGTTCGCCTGCTACGCGATGTTCGGGATCAGCCTGTTCGCCACCGTCGCGCTGCTCCCGCTGATCTGGACGCGCCTGGTCCTGCACCGCACCGGCCCCGCCGTCATGGTCCCCACCCTCTGGATCGTGCTCGGCCCCCTGGGCCAGTCGGTGACCGCCGCCAACACGCTGGGCTCGGTCGCCCACGTGGCGGTCTCGCCGCAACTCGCCTCCGCCTTCGAGGCCTTCGGCATCCTGTACGGCATCCCCGTGCTCGGCTTCGCCCTGGTCTGGATGGGCCTCGCCGCCGCCCTCACCTGGCGGGCCGCGCGCAGCGGACTGCCCTTCGCGATGACGTGGTGGGGCTTCACCTTCCCGGTCGGCACCTGCGTCACCGGCGCCACCGGCCTCGCCGTGCACACCGGCTCGACGGCCTTCAAGGCACTCGCCGTGGCCCTGTACGTGCTGCTGGTCGCCGCATGGCTGGTGGTCGGCACCCGCACCGCCCGCGGCTGCCTGAGCGGCCGCCTGTTCCGCACCCCGCCCGCAGCCCCCGCCGCCGCCACCGCGACGGCCGCAGCGGCGACTCCCGCAGTGCCGGCCCGCCCCGTGCCCGCGGCTCTCGCGTCACGCTAGCCAGGCGACCGGGGGGAGCCTCTAGGCTGACGTGTCATGAGGTCCCTCGTGCCGCCGCCGCCCGAGGGATCGGCCTTGGCCGTGCCGGACACCCGCCGTGCGCTGCGCGGCTGCCGCTGGCGGGCGTGGGGCCTGATCGTCCTCGGTGCGGTCCTCTACGCCGGGGCCTGGGTCCTCGAACGCCTCTCCGACGTCCCGCCGGTATGCACGCTCGCCGCGATCCTCGCGGCCGGCTGCGCGGCCGTCTTCGGGATCGTCGGGCACGTCCAGGCCACCCGGATGCGCCGCGTGCTGGCCCGGCACAAGTGGGTGGCCTGCTCCTGCCGCTTCCACGAGCCGGCCCGCTACCCCAACGCCGGCAACCAGCCGGTCATCGTGCTCATCGACCCGGCCCGCGACGGCGCCCAGCACGTCCTGGCCGTGGTCGCCGGTGCGCGGCGGACGCGTCCGCTGCGGCCCTGCGACGGCTCCAAGGTCTGGTTCGCGGGCGACCCGGCCCGCGGCGGCGTGGTCTCCCCGCCCGGCGGCGGCCATCTGCTGTGGACCCGGCCGGTGCTGCTGCGGCCCTGGAGCCGCTACGTCAAGCAGCAGGCCACCGGCACCAACCCGGCCGGGGCGTAAAGCGCTTCGAGCCGGTGCGAGCCATTCGGCTCAGGACCGCACCAGGCGGGCGATCGCCGCCGATGCCTCGCGTACCTTCTCCTCGGCGTCCGCACCGCCGCCCGCGACCGCCTCGGCCACGCAGCAGGCCATGTGCTCGTCCAGCAGCGCCAGTGCGAACGACTGCAACGCCCGTGTCGCAGCGGACACTTGCGTGAGGACGTCGATGCAATAGGTGTCGTTCTCGACCATGCGCTGCAGCCCGCGGATCTGCCCCTCGATACGCCGCAGCCGCTTGAGGACATCGTCCTTGTGGTGGCTGTACCCGGTCATCGCCGCCCCCTCCGGTCGCCCCGGTCACCGTGTCTCCAGTGTGCCCG
This sequence comes from Yinghuangia soli, assembly GCF_021502675.1. Lineage (GTDB taxonomy): Bacteria > Actinomycetota > Actinomycetes > Streptomycetales > Streptomycetaceae > Yinghuangia > Yinghuangia soli. The sequence goes on along the minus strand of NZ_JAKFHA010000001.1, from coordinate 440,452 downwards.
GCAGCCCGGGAATGCGACGACCCCGCAATGCGACGGCCCCGCCGCGGGGGCTTCCCCGGCGGGGCCGTCATGCTGCCGGAGCAGCCGCCATCAAGACATCAGGACATCAAGACATCAAGACATCAGGGCGTCAGAACGCGACGCGCTCAGTACGAGAGGCCGTGGCCGTACTCGAAGACCGCGTTCTTGCTGTCGCTCGGCACGTCGGAGCGCTGCGCCTCGACGTCCGCCATCGAACCGGGCAGCTGGAACGGCAGCTTGCCCTCCGGCGCGCGGCGCCCGAACAGCACGTCCAGCAGCGGGCCGTCCGCGGCACCGTAGTTGGCCACCAGGGCCGCCGACGCCGCGGCGATCTCCGGGATGACCGCCGGACGCTCCAGGTAGATGTCGACCACGGTCGGCACCTTGCCGCACACGTCCAGGACCGGTGCGAGCTTGTCCTCGGGGAACGCCAGCGTGCCGGAGTGGAAGAACGACTCGAAGAAGCCCGGGCGCTCCTCGAACGGGGTCCGCATTCGCAGGATGGCCACATCGGCCTCCTCGGGCGAGGCCACGACGGTGCCGTACTCGGCGGCGACTGCCGCGTCGACGCCCTCGACGTACACCTTGGTGCCCGCGGCCAGCGGCAGGACCGGCGCCTCGGTGCCGTTCTTCAGCAGCGTGATCGAGCGGCTCTGCGCGATGCGCCCGGCCTCCAGCGCCTCCGGCGTGCCGACCAGCGCGGCGGCCGCCTCGACGTCCACGAACGGGTTCTCGAACAGGCCGAGCACGAACTTCTCGCGCAGCAGGCGCCGCACCGACACGTCCAGGCGGGCCTCGTCGACCTTGCCGTCCTTGACCAGGCCGACCACGAGCTCGGGGCGCGCCTCGCCGCCGAACTGGTCGCAGCCCGCCTCGATCACCAGCGCGACCCGCTCGGACTCGCTCAGGTGCTCGACGCCCCAGGCCCGGGCGACGTGCGGCTCGCCGAAGATCAGCGAGTCGGAGATCAGGCCCCAGTCGGTGCACACGATGCCGTCGAAGCCGAGCTCCTCGCGCAGCAGACCGGTGATGACGCCCTTGTTGAAGCCGAATGCGACCGGCTCCATGTCGGTGTCCACCGGCATGCCGTAGTACGGCATCATCTGCGACGTGCCGGCCTCCAGCGCCTTCTTGAACGGCTCCAGGTGGTACTCGAACATGCCACCCGGGTAGACCTGCTCGCGGCCGTGCGGGAAGTGCGGGTCTTCGCCGTCCTTCTGCGGGCCGCCGCCCGGGAAGTGCTTGGTCATGCAGGCGACCGACGCGGCGCCCAGCGGGCCCTCGCCCTGGAAGCCGCGGATGTACTCCGCCACCAGGCGCCCGGTCAGCTCGGCGTTCTCCCCGAAGGTCGCGTTGATGCGCGACCAGCGCGGCTCGGTGGCCAGGTCGATCTGCGGGTGCAGCGCCAGCCGGATGCCGACCGCCAGGTACTCGCGGCGGGCCAGGTCGGCGAAGTCCCGGACCAGCTTCTCGTCGCGGATCGCGGCCAGGCCGCAGGTCTCCGGGAACTGCGCGAAGCCCTGCGCAAGCGCCGCGGTGCCCGGGTTGTCGGTGAAGTGGTGGCGCGGGTCGGTGGACAGCGTCGCCGGGATGCCGAGCCGCGTGCTCAGCGCGATCTCCTGCATCTTGTTGTGCCAGGCCGCGATCTGCTCGGGCCGCGCGCCGCCGAGCAGGTTGAAGTGGTTCATCTGCAGGCCTTCGACCATCTCGCGGACGGTCTTGCCCATCGGCTGGTCGGCCGGGTCGTCGATGAACAGCCCGTCGGGGCCGATCATCGCGATGGTCTGGAACATCAGACCGGCCTTCTCCTCCAGCGTCATGCGCCCGAGGAGGTCCTCGACGCGCTCGTCGACCGGGAGGGAGGCGTCCTCGTACGGGGCCGTGGCGCCGCCGCGGAAGGCATTGCGCGCCGAAGCGTCCGCGCTGGTCTGGGTCATGGTCTCGGCCTCCTGGGGAACGGGTGGATCGCGCGGTGCATCGTCCCATGAAAACCTACCGAGCACTAGGTTTTAGCGCACAGGCACCTCGGCCGTCCGCCCGCGCCCGTACAATCACCTGGTCGGACCGCAGGGCGGACACGCACGAACCAGGGGGAACGCACATGGTGAGCGCCGTGCGCGGCTCCTTGCTGGACGCCTACCACTGGTCCGACGACACCGTCCGCGGCACCCTCGACGCCCTGCGCGACACCCTCTACAACGGCGCCTGGACCGAATACCCGACGCCCGTCGTCATCAGCCTGTTCATCGTCATCTGCACGCTCGGGGTGGCCTTCTTCGTCCCCAAGACGCTGCTCGCGCCGGCCGCCGGCGCCCTGTTCGGGGCGCTCACCGGCACCGCCGTCGCGATGGCCGGCGCCATCCTCGGCAGCCTGCTCGCCTTCTGGATCGGCCGCCGCCTGGGCCGCGAACGGGTGCGCGGCTGGCTGCACCGCAAGCAGGCCCTCGCCGACCTCGACGCCCGCCTCACCCGGCACGGCCTGCTCCCCGTCGTGGTGCTGCGCCTGGTCCCGGTCATGCCGGGCTTCGTGGTCAACTACGGCGCCGCGGCCACCGGCATCCGGGTCCGGCACTTCGGCGTCGGCAGCGCCATCGGCCTGCTGCCCGCCACCATGGTCCAGTGCGCGGCCGGCGCCTCGGTCCGGGAGGGCGTGACGCCCTCGGTCGTGGTCACCCTGACGCTCGGGATCCTGGCCGTCGCGATCGCCACGCTGCTCATCAAGCGGAGCCGGTCCCGCTCCGTCGGCGCTGCTTGATCCGGGCCAGCGCGACCGACCCCGCGGCACCCAGGAACACCAGGTTGAACACGATGTGCACCATCACCGCGATACGCGCGGCCTGCCCGGTCGCATGGATGTCGCCGTACCCGACGGTCGCGGTCGTCACGAGCGTGAAGTAGAGCCCGTCCGTCTTCGTCTCCAGGCCGTCGAACTGCCCGGAGTCCTGGGACAACCGGAAATACACCGTCGCGAAGAACGCCAGGCTCACCATCACGGTCAGCAGCAGCCCCTCGGCCCGCGCGGACACCGAATCCGCCGGTTCGCGCATGATCAGGTAGAGGATCAGCCCGGCCAGCCCTGCCACGCACACCGCGAAGATCAGGCAGCGTACGACGAACGACTCGCCGTCGAAATCGTCCGGCAGCATGTAGTACCCGAGGACCACCAGAGCCAGCGTGCACGCGGCGCGCAGCGCCATCCAGCGCAGCGGCCTGTTCCCCGGCCCGGACTCCGCGCGCGCATCCCTCACCACGCTGCCACCCTCACTGTCGCCCACCTGCCCATGCTGTGCCACCTGCGCCGATCCCGCCACAGCAGTTGACCCGGGTGGACCCGAGCAGTCCTGCGCCCCACCCGTCGCTGCTGTTGCGGGCCCCCGGGCCCCGGGTTTGACTGAGGAGACCCGGGACATTTCGGAACGGATCCGGTGCAGGAAAGGCGGCAGCGCGCGATGGACGCGATCGAACTGGGACCGGTCGACTGCATGGTGGTCGAATTCCCCGGCAGCAATTTCCGCGGCGAGATCGCCCCGGCGCTGGCGGCGCTGGTCAACAGCGGCACCATCCGCATCCTCGACCTGACGTTCATCCGCAAGGACGCGGACGGCAGCCTCACCCATCTGGAGCTCGACGCGATCGACCCGTCCGCGGTCAGCGCCTTCGACGAACTCGACGGCACCATCGCCGGGCTGCTCAGCCCGGACGACATCGCGGCCATCGGCGCGGCCCTGCCGGAGGACTCGTCGGCCGCCCTGCTGGTCTGGGAGAACACCTGGGCGGCCCGCGTCGCCTCCGCGGTCGGACGCGCGGACGGCCGGGTCACCCTCTTCGAACGCATCCCCGCGGACGTCGCCGAGGCGGCCATGCTCGCCGCCGCCGCGGCCGGCTGACCGCAGCCCTTCCCGAACTTACGGACTTACGGACTTACGGAGTACCCATGCTGATGCGAGGTCCGATGATGCGCCGCGGTCCCGGCCTGCTGGGCGCGGCCGCACGTACCGCGGTCGTGGCCGGCACCGCCACCGCGGTGAGCGGCCGCGTGCGGCAGCGCCAGGCCGACCGCAGGGCCGAGCAAGACGCCGCCGCGCAGTACGAGGCCCAGCAGCAGGCCCAGGCGTACGCGCCGCCGCCTGCCGCGCCCGCGGCCCCGGCCCAGGACAGCGTCGTCGACCAGCTCGAACGCCTGGCCGCGCTGCGCAGCCAGGGCATCCTCTCCGACGCCGAGTTCGACGCGCAGAAGGCCCGCATCCTCGCCGGCGGCTGACGCCCCCGGGCACCAGGCCGGGGGAAGGACGGCGAGCAGGACGGCGAGCAGGACGGCGAGCAGGACGGGAGGCCGGGGGCAGTGAGCACCTTCCACTTCCTGCTGGCGGCCGCGTGGTTCCTGCTGTGGATCCTCACCTTCCACACCGGCTTCGGGGTCGCCGGCCGCTTCCTGCGCCGCCGAGGGACGCGCACCGAGGCCGTCCGCCGCCGCGATGCCCCCGGCGGCCCGCCGGACAAGCACTGAGCCCGCCCCCGGATCCCCCAGGGGCGGGCTCTATCGGTGCTGTCCTCAGCCGTCGTAGCCGAGGTTGAACGTGTCCGGGTCCGGGCCCGTCCGGCGCCCGCGGTCCAGCCCTTCCAGCGCGGCCAGGTCCGCGTCGTCCAGTGCGAAGTCGAACACCGCGATGTTCTCCGCGATCCGGGCCGGCGTCACCGACTTGGGGATCACGATGTTGCCCAGCTGCACATGCCAGCGCAGCACCACCTGGGCCGCGGACCGCCCGTGCTTCTCCGCGAGGCCGGCCACCACGGGGTCGGTCAGCAGCGCGCCGCCCTTGGCCAGCGGGCTCCAGGCCTCCGTCCGCACCCCGAACTCGGCGTGGAAGGCCCGCAGCTCCTGCTGCTGCAGGTACGGGTGCAACTCGACCTGGTTGACCGCCGGGATGACGCCCGCGCCGTCGAACAGCCGCTCCAGGTGCGGGATCTGGAAGTTCGACACGCCGATCGCCCGGATCCGCTGGTCGGCGTACAGCTTCTCGAAGGCCTGCCAGGTGTCCACGTACCGGTCCGCGGCCGGCATCGGCCAGTGGATCAGGTACAGGTCGACGTACTCCACGCCCAGCTTCGCCAGGCTGTCGTCGAACGCCCGCAGCGTCGCGTCGTAGCCCTGGTTGCGGTTCCACAGCTTGGTCGTCACGAAGACGTCCTCGCGGGCCAGCCCGGACGCGGCAAGCGCCGCGCCCACGCCGGTCTCGTTCTCGTACGCGGCCGCAGTGTCGATGCTGCGGTAGCCCGCCTCCAGCGCGGTGCGCACCGCCACCTCGGTCTCGGCGGGCGGCACCTGCCACACGCCGAAGCCGAGTTGCGGGATCTCCACGCCGTTGTTCAGGGTGATGCCGGGAACGGTGCTCACGGGTGTGCTTCCTCCGGTCGGACGCGGCCGGCCCGCCTGCCACGCGGCGGGCCGGTCTCAACACAAGTACCCATGATCATCGCGTTCTTGCGGCTACTGGGTGAGCAGGCCCATGCTGCGCGCCCGGTTCAGCCAGTCGGGGTACTCCTCCATCATCAGCTCGAACAGCGCCTCGTCGGTGAGGTTCGCCGGGTCGGTGACCGCGAAGAAGGCCGCGTTGTCGGTGTAGCGGCCCTGCATGTTGTCGAGTTCCTCGAGGAACGCGAAGCCGCCGGTGAGCTTCTCGATGAGCTTGTTCTGCAGCCGCTCGCCGAGCTTCAGCTTCTTCTTCGGGGCGTTCGGGTCGACCGCGTTGGGGTCGGTCTTGTCGACCGCCTTGGGGGACGGCCCGATGCCCATGAACTGCCAGAACATCGGCTCGTAGCTGGAGTGCACGACCTGCTCGCGGGTCTGCTGCTCGGTGGTGGTCATGCCGTCGGTGATGAACATGACGTACACCGGCACCCGGTCGGACAGCGGGGCGTACCGCTGCGCCGCGGTCTTGAAGTAGTTCTCGCGCACCAGGCGCATCGCCGCCGCGTAGTCGGTACCGCCTTCGAGGGGGTACTTCTGCAGCATCAGGTCGGTCCAGCCGCGGTAGTTCTTCAGGTTCAGGCTGCCGGCCTCGTGGCCCTGCATGCCGAACAGGAAGACGTCCACCTCGCCGTTGTCGTCGAACCGCAGGCCGAGCGACAGCACGCGCTCGACCAGCGCCTGCACCTTCCCGGACTGGTACAGGTTGTGCATCGAGCCGGAGATGTCCAGGCACAGTGCGACGCGGGCGGTGTGCTCGCCCAGCCCGCGCTTCTCCAGGCTGATCGCGGCCTTCTTGGTGAGGTCCAGGACGCGGCCGTGGCCCTCCTCGGAGAGCTTCTTCTCCATGTTGACGAGCTTCTGCTTCTTCAGGCTCACCGGGCCCGAGGACGCTTGCGCGGCCGGCTGCGCGGGGGCGGTCGGCGGCGCGGTGGCCGGCATCGGGGGCGCGGTGCGCACCGCGGCGTGGTTCGGCGCGGTCTGCACCGCGGACGGCGGCATGGGCGGCGGCGTGTACGTCGCCGGGGCGGCCGGCATGGGCGGTGCCGCGGGCGGCTCGGGCTCGGCGTCCACCGCGATGCCGAAGTCGGTGGCCAGCCCGGCCAGGCCGGACGCGTAGCCCTGGCCTACCGCGCGGAACTTCCAGGCGCCGTTGCGCAGGTACAGCTCACCGAACAGGAACGCGGTCTCGGTGGACGCGTCCGCGATGTCGAAGACGGCGTGCTCGCGGCCCGCCTCGTCGAGCAGCTTGAGGGCCAGTCCGGGAACTTGGCCAAACGTTCCTCCATCTGCAGACGCACCGATCACAATGCGCACCACACCGGTCGGAACCCGGTTCAGATCGACCTTCACGGCGTCCGTGGCGACACCGTCCGCGCCCGTCTGCTTCCCCGCGTGCGTGACCGCGCCGGACGGGTGCGAGGGCTGGTTGTAGAAGATGAAGTCGTCCTCGCCGCGCACCTTGCCGTCGTCGCCGAGGAGCAAGGCCGATACGTCGACGTCCGGCGCGCCGCCGGTCCGCCACGAGACCACCGCACGCAGCGAGGAGGTCGGGACTGGAATGTTCGCGCCTTTGGACATCGTGGTCATGCTGCACATCATGCCGCGTCCGCCCGGCTGCCGGGCGGGTGGTCCCGGCTATTTCCAGCGTACGAACGGCCGGTCGAGGCGGTAGCGCCCGTCGTCACCGCGCAGCAGTATGCGCGTCTCGGCGTTGGACGGGTTGCTCAGGCACTCGAACTCCTCGACGGACCAGTGGAACCAGCGCATGCAGAACAGCCGCATGGTCAGCCCGTGCGTCACCAGCAGCACGTTGCGGTCCGGGCCGTACTGCTCGGCGTGCCGCGCGAAGTCCCGGTGCATGGTCTCCAGGAACGCGCCGACCCGGTCGTATACGTCGGCCCCCGACTCGCCGTGCGCGAAGCGGTAGTAGAAGTGGCCGTACGCGTCGCGGGCGGCGCGCTGCTGGTCCATGTCGCCCATTTCCTGCAGATTGCCCCAGTCCTGCTCGCGCAGCCGCGGCTCCTCCTTGACCCGCGTCGAGGCCGGGTCCAGGCCCAGGTGCCGGAATGTCTCCCTGGTGCGGCGGTACGGCGACACGAAGGCCGTCACGTGCTCGGCACCGAAGAGCGCGCGCAGTTCCGCGCCGGTCTTCTCGCTCTGCGCCCGGCCGCGCTCGGTCAGGGCCAGGGCGTGGTCCGGCACCTTCTCGTAGATGCCCGGGTCGACGTTGCCCTGCGACTCGCCGTGCCGGACCAGCACGATGCGCTTGGGGCGGGCGCTGATGTCGATCATGCCGGGACTCTAGGGGCGGCAGGGGCCTGACGTGCGGGTTCCGGGCGGCCGACACGTCCCGCGGCACGCCCCCGACGCGCCCGGGACGCGCCCGGGCGCACGCCTCCGACCTGCACGGACTCCGACATTTCGCGTTTCCCGCGAAGGGTGTGCTAACGTCTTACTCGTTGCAGTTGTGGTTCCCAGCGAAATCTGTGTGCACCTGTCGAGTTGCGGCGGGTGCATTTTTTATTTCGTTGGATGATTTCGGTATCGGTGATTCATTGCCTTTCCGAATTCAGGGTGATCATCACGGCGACACCGGGTCCACGAGGTGTGGATTCGGCAACCTTCCCCTGAAGGAGAGTCATATGGCTACCGGCACCGTGAAGTGGTTCAACTCGGAAAAGGGCTTCGGCTTCATCGCGCAGGACGGCGGCGGCGACGACGTCTTCGCGCACTTCTCGGCCATCCAGTCGACCGGCTTCCGCGAGCTCATCGAGGGCCAGCAGGTCGAGTTCGACGTGGTCCAGGGCCAGAAGGGCCTGCAGGCGGAGAACATCCGCACGATCTGAGCCTCGCGCTCTGATCCGTGAGCCCACCGCTCACTCACCCGCAGGGGCTGCGGCCGGCATCATGCCGGCGGCAGCCCCTGCGGCGTTTCCGCGGTGCGGGTCCGGACCCGTGCCGGTCCGGCCCCGCACACCTGCCTGCCTAGTCGGACCCCTCCGCGGACGATCCGCCCGACGGCGCCGCGGCCGGGGCGCTCACCAGCTCGGCCAGCTCGGCGGCCACCTTCCGCTCGTGCTCGGCAGCGTCCGCCTTGGCCTTCTTCGGGTTCCAGCGGCCGGCCATCAGGAAGACGGTCGGGATGAAGAGCGCCTGGCAGGCGATGGTGAACCACCACCACCGCTTCCACTCGTCCGGCGCCTTCTTCTGCTCCTTCTGGAAGTCGTCCAGGATCCGCAGCTCGTTCTGCTTGGCCTGGACCTCCATCAGCTTCTCCGCGCCGATCTCGGCGAACGCCCGGCCCAGCAGGGCCGGCGGCACTTCCTCGAGCTTCTGGTACTTGCCCAGCTCGGCGATCAGCTCGGGGTGCTGCTGCACGGTCACCGCGGCCTGCCCGGCGCTCGCCAGCGCGGCGCGCGCCTCGGGCTCGTCGTTCACCAGCGGGGTGACCGAGGTGACGATGAGCGGCGTGAAGATCGCCGACACCGACACCACCACGCGCAGGATCCAGCCCCACACCGCGAGCCCGGTCGCGGTGGCCGCCGGGTTGTGCTTCTCCACGGTCTCGGTGAACGCGGCCATCCACGGTGCGAAGGCCAGCCCGCTGAACAACCCGATTCCGACCAGCAGCCACGCGAAGTGGTAATAGCCGGTGCCTATTTCGTCGGTGCGCAGGGCGAACAGCAAGGTGAGCACCACGGTTCCGACGCCGCCGAGCAGCATGAACGGTTTTCGCACCTTGAGCAGGTCCGAGACGATGCCGACCAGGACCAGGCCCAGCGCATTCGACACCCAATACCAGTTGGCCAGCGCGTTGGTCCGCTGTTCGGAGTAGCCGAAGGTCGTCGCGTAGTAGACGACCAGGTTGCCGACCGCGGAATAGTAGAACATCAGGTGCAGCGCGATGCCGAGCGACGGGACCAGGATGTCCGTCCGCATCATCTGCTTCCACTGGCCCTTGAGCAGCGCATCGGTGTCCAGGCCGCGGGCCCGCGCCTCGACCAGCGCGCGGTCCTGCAGGCTCACCATGAGCTGGTCGCGGATCGGCGGGGACAGCTCGCGCAGGCCGAACAGCGCGATCACGAAGACCGCAAGGCCCGCGTAGCCGGCGAACCGGAACTGGTCCTGCCAGCCGTGGTCGTCCAGCGTGTTGCTGGTGACGATGGTGGTCGCCAGCGAGCCGATCACCGGGCCGAGGGTCCAGAAGCCCATCGCCGCGGCGCGCCCGACCTGCGGTGAGAAGTCGCGGATCAGCGCGGGCGAGGCGACCAGCACCATGCCTTCGACGAACGAGACGACCGCCATGTAGAACATGAGCTGGTTCTTGCTGTCCGCGTTCGGCACCGCGAAGGTGATCAGCAGGCCCACCAGGAGCAGGCCGTACACCACGAGGTTCGCGCGGCCCCACCGGTCGGCGAGGCCCGCGAGCAGCGAGGCGAACGCGCCGGCCAGGTTGCCGACCACCGAGATCATGGTGGCGAACATGTACGTCATGCCGAACTCTTGGATGAGCGAGGTCGACACCGAGTACTGCACGTACAGCTCGTAGTAGAGGACGATCCCGGCGAGCGTCGAGATGAACAGGTAGAACACGCGTGGCGTGGTGTCCGGGTAGCGCGCCAACTGGCGGCGCCACAGCCAGTTCACCGAACTCGTCGGTCCGGCTGCGGGGGGCGGCAGGGGTTCTCTGGCGCCGGCGTCGCCCTGCGGCGACGTGGTCTCGGGCATACGGCCTCCTCGGAGCGCTCGCTCGGGCAGGAGCGATTCGGATCGCCGAACTGGGCGCTGTGCAGGGCAGATTGGTGCACGGGCAGGCAAAGCGGCGAAGCCGGTCCGGGACGGCGCAGGGGGTATCGCATGCGCAACCTCGGACCAGATGCGGTGCGTGGCGCGGTGACGAGCGGAGCGAGCGTAGTACCGGGCGGTAGCGCGTACCAGAGGGATAGCTAACGTTCGATCGGCAATTTGCGCAGCCGGGTGTCCGCTCGCCGGTACGCAGGTCAAAGGCCGGTCAACGGGCGGCCGGCGGCCCGGCCGGCCGGCTTCGGGCAGCCTTGGCTAAGTCGGCGGCCGACGGACCGGTCAGTTCGCCGCCTCGACGAGTGCCGGGCGCCGCGGGTCGTCCCAGCGCACCACGATGTCCGCGGACTCCTCGGGGAAGCACTCCGCGCGGTACTTGTCGTAGGCGGGCAGCGTCCACTGCTCGTCGTCCGGCGTGCGGCGCGCGAGTGCGCCCGCCGACAGCTGCAGGTGGACCGTCAGATCGAGCGGCAGTCCGCGCCCGAGCAGCAGCGGACCGTCGAGCAGCAGCACGCCGCCGCGCGGCAGTTCGGTGTACGCGGCGCGCGTGGCGCGGTCCCGGGCGGCGTCCCAGAGTGTGGGCAGCAGGCGCCCGGTGCCGCCCGGGCCGAGCGGGTCCAACACCTCGCGCTGCAGGCCCTTTTCGTCCAGCCAGGACCAATAGAAGGAGTCGGCGTCGCGGCGGCCGAGTTCGAAGCGCACCGAGGCGGGGCGCAGGAAGTCGTCCGCGGACACGCGCTGGACGGGGTGCCCGGCGGCCCGGACCAGGTCGACCAGCGCGTCGGCGAGATCGCCGGGCCGGGCGGCGGCCGCGCCGTCCACCGCGACGCGCAGCCATCCGCCGGCCGGGGCGCGCGCGGCGACGGCCTCGGCGACGTGCTCGGCGAGGGCCTCCGGAGTCATCGGGCGTACGTGCACGGTCCCATCCTGCCCGGTCGCGCCAGGGAGGCGTCAGGACCGGTCGGCCAGCAGGTCCCGGACCAGGCCGGGCAGCGCGGTGCCGATCGGCTCGCGCAGCACGGCGGTCGCGACGCCGTCGTAACCGGTCGGCCCGGCGTTCACGATGACCAGGTCGGCGCCCGCCGCTACGGCCTTGTCGCAGAGCCCGGCGGCGGGCTGGACCTCCAGCGACGAGCCGGCCGCCAGCATGAGATCGCACGAGCCGGCCAGCGCGGCGGCCATCGCGAACACGCCGCGGTCCAGGAGGTCTCCGAAGAACACGGCGTCCGGCTTGAGCACTCCGCCGCAGCACAGGCACAGCGGCTCGGTCTCGCCTTCGCGCACCCGCGCCACCACTTCGGTGGTCGCGGTACGGCCGCCGCACCGCTGGCAGCACGTGGTCGCCATGGTGCCGTGCACCTCGTGGACGGTGGCGGGGTCGGACCCGGCGGCCTGGTGCAGCCCATCGACGTTCTGCGTGACGATCCCGGCGAGCAGCCCGCCCGCGGCGAGGTCCACCAGCGCGCGGTGTGCGTCGTTGGGCTCGTAGGCCCGGCCGTGGCCCTCGGCGCACCAGGACCAGAAGGCGCAGCGCACCTCACGGTCCGTCAGGAAGCTTGCTGCGTCGACCATTTGCAGCGCCCGGGGGGCGCGCGTCCAGAGCCCTTCGGGGCCGCGGAAGTCGGGGATGCCGGAGTCGGTGGAGATCCCGGCCCCGGTGAGGGCGACGACTCGTGTGTAGGTCTTCTTCAAGGTGTCGGCCACGGACAGGAAGGTAGTTGGTTGCCGCCCCCGGCAGCGATCAGGTTTCCTTGCCGCCTTGCCAACGATAAGGATTCCTGTCTAAATAACGACAGGAAACCTGACTATATGACGGAGGCAAGCGCATGGCCGCACCGCACAACGACTTCGCGAACATGGGCTGGGTGAAGTTCCTCGGCTTCAAGACCACTGAGGCCGCGGCCGGCCGCTGCGTGATCCGGCTCGACCCGCAGCCCGCGCACCTCAACCACAACGGCGACGTCAACGCCGCCGTGCTCTTCGGCCTCGCCGAGATCGCCGGCGCGGGCGCCCTGGTCTCCGGCCTCGGCGACTTCGCCGCCAAGGCCTTCGTGGTGGCCCGCCGCGGCGACATCGAATACGTCGGCCGAGCCCGAGGCGCGGTCACCGCGACCGGCGCCATACCCGCCGACGTCTTCGCGGACATCCGCGAACGCGCCGCACGCAAGGAGGAATTGGAAGTGCCCTGCCCCGTGACCCTGACCGACGACGCAGGCGCCACGATCAGCACGGCTTCGGTCGTGATGCTCATCAGGCCCCGCCGCGAGCGCTCATAATGCGTCGCGGGCACGCCTGACGGGCCTTACCGTCGGGCGGATGAGCGACTACTCGGACCTGCCCGTCTGCCAGTTCGCGTTTCCCGGGCCGCTGCGCGACCGGCTGGTCGCCGCGGTTCTCGCGGGGGAGAAGACCTCGACCACCGGCCTGCTGTCGGACTACGAGTTCGAGGACGAACCGCTGCCGTCCGCGGGGGACCGCATGGTCGTGGTCGACTCCGCGGATCGGCCGGTCGCGGTGATCGAAGTGACCGAGGTGCGTACGCTGCCGCTCGCCGACGTCGAATGGGAGCACGTGCGCGACGAAGGCGAGGGGCACGCGTCGATCGCCGCTTGGCGGGCCGGGCACGAGGCGTACTGGCACGGCCCCGACATGCGGGCCTGGCGCGGCGACCCGGACTTCCGCGTCGACGACACCACCATCGTGGTGGCCGAACGCTTCCGGCTGGTCGCCGCACTCTGAGGTCGCACTACTGGGCGTCGGTCACCCAGCGCGGCGGGCGGCGCTCCTTGAAGGCGCGCATGCCCTCGGCGGCTTCCTCGGAGGCGAAGAGTTCCGCGGACCGGCGGACGGCCGCCGGGCCCTCGGCCGCGACGCGTTCCGCGAGTGCGGCGCCCAGCAGCTGCTTGGTGGCGGTCAGGCCCTGCCGGGACGCCAGCCGCAGGCCGCCGAGCAGGTGCGCGGCGGCGGCGTCCGCGCCCTCGATGCCGTCGCCGGCCATCGTGAGCAGCCCGATGCGCTGCGCCTCGGCGCCGTCGAACTCCTCGCCGGTCAGGAAGTAGCGCGACGCGGCCCGCGGGTCCAGGCGCGGCAGCGTGGTCACCGAGATGATCGCGGGCGCGAGGCCGAGGCGCACCTCGGAGAACGCGAACGTGGTGGACGCGGGCGCGACCGCGAGGTCGCACGCGCCGACCAGGCCGAGCCCGCCGGCTCGCGCGTTGCCGCGCAGGTGCGCGAGGACCGGGACCGGGAGTTCGACGATCTGCCGCAGCAGGCCCATGAGCCGGACCGTGCCGCGCTCCATGCCTCCGTCCGCGGCCTCGGACAGGTCGGCGCCCGCGCAGAACGTCGGGCCGGTGTGGGTGAGGACGACGGCCCGGACCGCCTCGTCGGCGGCGACGGCCGTGAGGTGGGCGTCGAGCTCGTCCATCAGCGCCGCGGAGAGCGCGTTGCGGTTCTTGGGCGAGTCGAGCGTGATCGTCGCGACGGCGGCATCGGTGGACAGGGAGACCAGGGACATCGGCGTGATCCTCGGGGAGTCGGTGGGGCGAACGGCGGTTCGCCGCGGATGCGGTGCCTCGCTCAGGCGCCGGGACGGGCATTCCCCGGCGCTCGGGCGGCCACGGGGGCGGAGGGGGGTGATTGCGCAGGTCGGGCAGTGCGGGGCCGGTGACTCCGACGGTCGGGCGGCTCCGGCGTCCTGCGCGCTCGTCCGTGCTGCATTAGCTGCTCTAGCTGCCCGCCGCGGCGAAGGCGCCCAGCGCCAGCGTCCTCAGCAGTTCGGCCATCGCGTCCGGTCCCGGCGGGCGCGGGCCGCGGTGGCGGGTGGCGCTGTGCGGGGTGGAGTTCAGCAGTCCGAAGACCGCGTGCACCGCGGCGCGGGCGCGGGATTCGCCGTCGGAGGTGCGGCCGAATCCGGGGTACGCCTCCAGCACCACGGTCACCCATATCTCCACGTACGCGCGCTGCAGCCGCCGGACCGTGCGCTGCTCGGCCTCCGGCAGGCTGGCCAGGTCGCGGTCGTGCAGCACGATCAGGGCCGGCTCGCCGATCGCGAAGGCGACATGCCCGCGCACCAGCGCATCCAGCGCCTCCGCCGCCGGGGCGTCCCCGGCCACGCACGCGCGGCCGCCCGCGAGCAGGCGCTCGCTGATGCCGACCAGGAGCTCCGCGAGCATCGCGTCCTTGCCGCGGAAATGCCGGTACAGGCCGGGTCCGGTGATGCCGGACGCCGCACCGATCTCGTCCACGCTCACCCCGTGGAACCCGCGCGCGGCGAACAGCTGCGCGGCCTCGTCGAGGATCTGCGCGCGGCGCGGGCTCTTGACCTGGTCTGGCGACATGGCCTCCATGCTAGACACGCATGTGAACGATCGCTAACGTCAGGGTCGTCAAGTCTTGTTAACGATCGCTAACCAGCGGGCACGTACAGGACAGGGCCCACACACGGAGGCGGCGGCATGCGGGCAACCCCCACCATCCCCGGCGTCCGAGCGGACGGCGGCCGACCCGGCGCGGCCGGGCTCGGCCCCAGGCTCGGCACCCGGGCGGACGTGCACGGCGAGGCGTACCGCGCCAACACGCTGGCGCACATGGCCGAGGTCGCCGACCTGCGCCGCCGGCTCGCCGCCGCGGCCCTGGGCGGCGGCGAGACGGCCCGGGCCCGGCACACCGCCCGCGGCAAGCTGCTGCCGCGCGAGCGCGTGGACGCCCTGCTCGACCCCGGCTCCCCGTTCCTGGAGGTCGCCCCCCTGGCCGCCGACGGCATGTACGGCGGTGCCGCACCCGCGGCGGGCGTGGTGGCCGGCATCGGCCGGGTCTCGGGCCGCGAGGTGCTGGTCGTCGCCAACGACGCCACGGTCAAGGGCGGCACCTACTACCCGCTGACCGTCAAGAAGCACCTGAGGGCGCAGGAGATCGCGTACGAGAACCGCCTGCCCTGCGTGTACCTGGTCGACTCGGGCGGCGCCTTCCTGCCCATGCAGGACGAGGTCTTCCCGGACCGCGACCACTTCGGCCGCATCTTCTTCAACCAGGCCCGCATGTCCGCGGCCGGGATCCCGCAGATCAGCGCGGTGCTCGGCTCGTGCACCGCGGGCGGCGCCTACGTGCCGGCGATGAGCGACCAGACGGTCATCGTGCGCGGCCAGGGCACGATCTTCCTGGGCGGCCCGCCGCTGGTGAAGGCGGCCACCGGCGAGGAGGTCACCGCCGAGGAGCTGGGCGGCGGCGAGGTTCACGCCCGCACCTCCGGCGTCGTCGACCACCTCGCCGAGGACGACGCGCACGCGCTGCGCATCGTGCGCGACATCGTCGCCGGGCTCGGCCCGCGCGCGCCGCGCCCGTGGGACGTCGCGCCGGTCGAGGAGCCCGCCGTCGACCCGGTCGGGCTGTACGGCGTGGTCCCGGCCGACAATCGCACCCCCTACGACGTGCGCGAGGTCATCGCCCGCCTGGTCGACGGCTCGCGGTTCGCCGAGTTCAAGGCCGAGTACGGCACCACCCTGGTCACCGGCTTCGCCCGCATCCACGGCCACCCGGTCGGCATCGTCGCCAACAACGGCATCCTGTTCTCCGAATCCGCGCTCAAGGGCGCGCACTTCATCGAGCTGTGCGACCAGCGTGCGATCCCGCTGCTGTTCCTGCAGAACATCACCGGCTTCATGGTCGGCAAGGCCTACGAGAACGGCGGCATCGCCAAGCACGGCGCCAAGATGGTCACCGCCGTCGCCACCACGCGCGTGCCCAAACTGACCGTGGTCATCGGCGGTTCGCACGGGGCGGGCAACTACTCGATGTGCGGACGGGCGTACTCGCCGCGGTTCCTGTGGATGTGGCCGGGCGCGAAGATCTCGGTGATGGGCGGCGAGCAGGCCGCAACCGTGCTGGCCACCGTCAAGCGCGACCAGCTCGCCGCGCGCGGCGAGGACTGGTCGACGGACGACGAACTCGCCTTCCGGCAGCCGATCCTGGACCAGTACGCGGACCAGGGCAGCGCCTACTACGCCAGTGCCCGGCTGTGGGACGACGGCGTCATCGACCCGCTCGACACCCGCACCGCGGTCGGCCTCGCACTCACCGCGTGCGCCAACGCCCCGCTCGCCGACCCCGGCTTCGGCCTCTTCCGGATGTGACCGCCATGGAAAAGGACATGGAAAAGGAACAGTCTGTGCAGACACGGCAGTTCGACACGGTCCTGGTGGCGAACCGCGGCGAGATCGCGAGCCGCATCATCCGTACCCTCGCCGGCCTCGGCATCCGCTCGGCGGTCGTGTACACGGATGCGGACGCCGACTCCCGCGCGGTCCGCGAGGCCGACGTCGCGGTGCACATCGCCGACTACCTCGACATCGCCGCGGTGGTCGCCGCCGCGCAGCGGGCCGGGGCGCAGGCCGTGCATCCCGGCTACGGATTCCTCGCCGAGAACGCCGCGTTCGCCGCCGCGGTCGAGGCCGCCGGGCTGGTCTTCGTCGGCCCGCCGGCCGCCGCGATCGAGCTGATGGGCGACAAGATCAGGGCCAAGCAGACGGTCGCCGCGTACGGCGTCCCGGTGGTGCCGGGCAGCAGCGGCTCCGGCCTGACCGACGCCGAACTCGCCGACGAGGCCCGCAAGGTCGGCCTGCCGGTCCTGCTCAAGCCGTCCGCGGGCGGCGGCGGCAAGGGCATGCACCTGGTCCGCGACGAGGCCCGCCTCGCCGAGGAGATCGCCGCCGCCCGGCGCGAGGCCGCGGGCGCGTTCGGCGACGACACGCTGCTGGTGGAGCGCTGGATCGACCGGCCCCGGCACATCGAGATCCAGGTGCTCGCCGACGGCCACGGCAACGTCGTCCACCTGGGCGAACGCGAGTGCAGCCTGCAGCGCCGGCACCAGAAGATCATCGAGGAGGCCCCCTCGGTCCTGCTCGACGCGGCCACCCGGGCCGCGATGGGGCAGGCCGCGATCGAGGCGGCCCGCTCCTGCGGCTACCGGGGCGCCGGCACCGTCGAGTTCATCGTGTCGGCCGCGCAGCCCGACGAGCCGTTCTTCATGGAGATGAACACCCGGCTCCAGGTCGAGCACCCGGTCACCGAAATGGTCACCGGCATCGACCTGGTCGCGTGGCAGATCCGCATCGCGGCCGGCGAGGCGCTCGACTTCGGGCAGGACGACGTCCGCCTCGACGGGCACGCCGTCGAAGCCCGCGTGTACGCCGAGGACCCGGCCCGCGGATTCCTCCCCAGCGGCGGCCGCGTCCTCGTGCTCGACGAGCCGCACGGGCCCGGCATCCGCGTCGACTCCGGGCTGGACGAGGGCTACGTGGTGGGGAGTTCGTACGACCCCATGCTCGCCAAGGTCATCGCGCACGGCCCCGACCGGGCCACCGCACTGCACCGGCTGCGCGGCGCGCTGGAGCGCTTCCCGGTCCTCGGCCTGCGCACCAACACCCGCTTCCTGACCCGGCTCCTGGCCCACGAGGACGTCGTCGCGGGGCGCCTGGACACCGGCCTGGTCGAGGCCGCGCTCGACGGCCTGGTCGCCGCCGAACCGGCCGGCCCCGCCGCGGTGGCCGCCGCCCTGCTCGCCCAGGCCCGGCTCGAACCGGCCGCCCAGGGAACCGGCGGCGGCTGGGTGGACCCGTTCTCGGTGCCGTCCGGCTGGCGGCTCGGCGAATACGCCGCCACCGTGCACCGGTTCCGCATCGACGGCGCCGAACCGGTCGCCGTACGCGTCCACGGACGCGCCGCGCACGCCGAAGTCGGCCACGCCGACGGGGAGATGGTCCCCGCGCAGGCCGTGCTCGACGGGGACCGGCTGCGCGTGACATACGGCGGCCTCACCGAGACCTTCCGGCACGCACAGGCCGAAGACGGCAGTACCTGGCTGTCCCGCGGCGCCGACACCTGGCGCATCGTCCCCTTCGACCCCGTCGAGGCGGGCGCGGGCGGCGGCGCCGGAGCCGGCGACGGGACGCTGATCGCGCCGATGCCCGGCACCGTCACCGTGGTCAAGGCCGCGGTCGGCGACCGAGTCACGGCCGGGCAGGCGGTGGTCGTGGTCGAGGCGATGAAGATGGAGCACGCGGTCGCCGCACCGTTCGACGGCACCGTCGCCGAACTGCGGGTGGACGCCGGGACCCGGGTCGCCCTCGACGAAGTCCTCGCCGTCGTCCATCCGGTGGACTCCGGCGAAGCCGAGGAGGAGGCGTCGTGAACGGCCTGCCCATGGTGGTCCCCGAGGCCGGACTGCCGGCCGCGGTGACCATCCACGAAGTCGGCCCGCGCGACGGGCTGCAGAACGAATCCGCCGTCGTGCCCACCGAGGTCAAGGCGGAGTTCGTCCGCCGGCTCGTCGACGCCGGGCTCGGCACCGTCGAGACCACGAGCTTCGTACCGGCCAAGTGGGTCCCGCAACTGGGCGACGCCGAGGACCTGTTCGCCCAGGTCCGCGACCTGCCCGCGGACCTGCCGGTCCTGGTGCCGAACGAACGCGGCCTGGACCGCGCCCTCGAACTCGGCGCCCGGCACGTCGCCGTCTTCGCCAGCGCCACCGAGACCTTCGCGCAGCGCAACCTGAACCGCAGCCTGGACGCCGCCCTCGACATGTTCGAGCCGGTGGCCGCCCGCGCGACCGCGGAGGGCGTCCGGGTCCGCGGCTACCTGTCGATGTGCTTCGGCGACCCCTGGGAAGGCCCCGTCGACCCGGCGCGCGTCGTCGACGTCGGCGCCCGCCTGCTCGGGATGGGCTGCGCGCAGCTCAGCCTCGGCGACACCATCGGCGTCGCCACACCCGGCCAAGTCACCGCCCTGCTGGCCCGGTTCGCCGCGGCCGGCATCGGCGCCGACAAGATCGCCGTGCACTTCCACGACACCTACGGGCAGGCGCTGGCCAACACGCTCGCCGCGCTGCGCGCTGGCGTCGCCACGGTCGACGCCTCGGCCGGCGGCCTCGGCGGCTGCCCGTACGCAAAGAGCGCCACCGGCAACCTCGCCACCGAAGACCTGGTGTGGATGCTGACCGGACTCGGCATCGACACCGGTGCCGACCTCGGCCGCCTCGTCGCCACAAGCGCGTGGATGGCCGGCCACCTGGGCCGACCCAGCCCGTCCCGTACCGTCCGCGCACTCGCGGGGGAGAGGTAGACGACATGCTCGACCACCGGCTCGACGACGAACTCGAGCTTCTGCGCAGCACCGTCCGCGAGTTCGCCAATGACGTGGTCGCCCCGGTCATCGGCGACTACTACGAGCGCCACGCGTTCCCGTACCCGATCGTGCGCGAGATGGGGAAGATGGGCCTGTTCGGCCTGCCGTTCCCCGAGGAGTACGGCGGCATGGGCGGCGACTACCTCGCCCTCGGCATCGCGCTGGAGGAACTGGCCCGGGTGGACTCGTCGGTGGCCATCACCCTCGAGGCTGCGGTGTCGCTCGGCGCCATGCCCATTTACAAGTTCGGCACCGAGTCGCAGAAGCAGCAGTGGCTGCCGAAGCTGTGCAGCGGCGAGATGCTCGGCGCCTTCGGGCTCACCGAACCGGACGGCGGCTCGGACGCGGGCGCCACCCGCACCACCGCCCGCCGCGACGAGGCCACCGGCGAATGGGTGATCAACGGCAGCAAGTGCTTCATCACCAACTCCGGCACCGACATCACCGGCCTCGTCACCGTCACCGCGGTCACCGGCACCAAGCCGGACGGCGGCAAGGAGATCTCCACGATCATCGTGCCGTCCGGGACCCCCGGCATGACGGTCGCGCCGTCCTACTCCAAGGTCGGCTGGAACGCCTCGGACACCCACGAACTCTCGTTCGACGACTGCCGGGTGCCGCTGGAGAACCTCCTCGGCGCGCAGGGCCGCGGCTACGCGCAGTTCCTCGGCATCCTGGACGAGGGCCGCATCGCCATCGCCGCGCTGGCCACCGGCCTCGCGCAGGGCTGCGTGGACGAGTCGGTGCGGTATGCCGGAGAGCGCAAGGCGTTCGGCCGTCCGATCGGCGCGAACCAGGCCATCGCCTTCAAGCTGGCCGACATGGAACTGCGCGCGCACACCTCGCGGTTGGCCTGGCGGCACGCGGCATCCCGCATGGTGCACGGCGAGTCGTTCAAGCAGGAAGCCGCACTCGCGAAGCTGTACACCTCTGAGGCGGCCGTCGACAACGCCCGCGAAGCCACCCAGATCCACGGCGGCTACGGCTTCATGAACGAGTACGCGGTGGCCCGCTTCTGGCGCGACTGCAAGATCCTCGAGATCGGGGAGGGGACGTCGGAGGTCCAGCGCATGCTGATCGCCCGCGGCCTGGGCGTCGGAGAGACCCTGGCCGCCCGCTGACCCTGGCGGCTCGACCCGCCGGTCTCACTGACGGACCTTTTGGCGTCTCGGCCCGCCCGATCAAGCATCGGGCGGGCCGAGGTGCGTCGGGCAGCCGCGGGACTCCCGATCAGCGTCCGGCGACCGCCCGCCGCAGCCGGTCGACCAGCACCGCGGTGGCCAGCGCCAGCGCGCACAGCACGCCCACCGCAACGTAGGTCCCAGTCCGCCAGTCGTCCGCGTCCGGGGCATCACCGACCACCGCGAACAGCGCCGAGCCGATGGCCGAAGCCCCGGTCGCGAGGCCGACCTGCATCGCGGTGGACAGCACCCCGCCCGCGAGCCCAGCCCGGTCCACCGGCAGTGCGGCCAGCGTCAAGCCGAGGAGCGGGACCATCACCAGGCCCCAGCCGAGCCCGGCCACGAACAGCGGACCGGCGATCTCGGCCAAGGTGAGCCCGTCCTCCTCGGCACCGGCCACCGCCGCGAACCCGGCCAGCCCGGCCGCGAACACCAGCGCGCCCACGGAGAGCACCGCCGCGCCGAAGCGGGCCACCAGCCGCTGCGCGAGCAGCGAGATCCCGAGGAATCCGGACGCCGCGGCGGCCATCGCCAGCCCCGACCGGATCGGGCTGAAGCCGTGCCCCAGCTGCAGGATCATCGCCAGCGTGAACATGAACCCGCCCACGCAGGTCGCGAAGACAGCCATCGCGCCCAGGCCCAGCCGGGCCGCGGGCAGCCGCAGCAGCGACGGCGGCAGCAGCGGGGTGCGGTCGGCCGCCTCCTTGCGGTGCTGCGACCGCACGAACGCGAAGGCGGCGGGCAGCACCGCGGCCAGGCTCGCCCACGTCCACACCGGCCACCCCTCGGAGCGGCCCAGCGTGAGCGGGACCAGCAGCAGCGCGATGGCCGCGGCCAGCGAGAACGCCCCGCGCACGTCGATCGGCGCGGCCGCCGGGGCCCGGGTCTCCGGTACGAGCCGCCCGGCGAGCGCCAGTGCGGCCAGCCCGATCGGGACGTTGACCAGGAACAGCGGCCGCCAGTCCGCGCCGAACAGATCGGCGTGCAGCAGCAGCCCGCCCGCGACCTGGCCGACCGCACCCGCGGAACCGACCACGACGCCCAGGATCCCGACCGCCTTCTGCCGGTCGGCGCCCTCGAAGCCGGCCTGGATCGCGGCCAGGCACTGCGGGAACATCAGCGCCGCGGTCAGCCCCTGCAGGACCCGGAACGCGATGAGCGCCTCGACGCCCGGCGCCAGGCCGCAGGCCGCGGACATCACGGTGAAGCCGGCCATGCCCGCCATGAAGAGCCGGCGCCGCCCGTACCGGTCGCCCAGGCGGCCGCCCGCGACCAGGGTGCAGGCGTACGCGACGCCGTAGCCGGAGACAGTGAGTTCGAGCTGCGCCTCGCTGGCGCCCAGGTCGGCGCCGATGTTCGCGAGGGCCACGTTGACGATGAACGCGTCCAGGACCGGCAGGAACGCGCCGAGCAGCAGGATGGGCAGGGCCCGCCACCAGCGGGCGGTATCGGCGGAGCCCCGCGGCGCGCCCGGCAGGGCGGCGGGCGCCCGGACCACGAGGGAGGGGGTGGGGACAGAGGTCTTTGCCATGCCCGCAACCCTCGCCGCGCCGCGACACCGGTACCGAGAGCCTGCGGATGCTGTTACTGGTTCAACCTGGATGGCCCGCCGCCGCAGGGAGAGGATGTCCGGTATGACGATCGGCATGGAACGCGAGGTGGCCGGGCCGGCGGCGGGCAGCAGGCCGGTGATCGGAGCGGGTATCGGACCGGGGACCGGGCGCGGGGCCGGGATCGGGACGGGGACCGAGCTGGAGGCCGGTGCCCGCCGGACCCGTCCGTCGCGCGCCCGTACCGCGGAACGGCGGCGGATGCTCGGCGAGTTCATCAGATCCCGGCGGGAGCGCACGACCCCCGAGGCGGTCGGGCTGCCGCCCGGGCCGCGCCGCCGCACCCCCGGGCTGCGCCGCGAGGAGGTCGCGATGCTCGGCGGCATCGGGATCACCTGGTACACGTGGCTGGAGCAGGGCCGCTCGGTCAACGTCTCGGCGCAGGTGCTGCTGTCGGTGGTGCGGGTCCTCGGCATGGACGACGTCGAGCGCGCCCACGTCTTCACACTCGCCGAACTCTCCGACCCCGAGCACCTGGTCCTGCCGCCCCTGGTGGCGCCCGGTATCCAGGTGATGCTGGACCAGCTCGACCCGCTGCCGGCCGTCGTGGTCGGGCCGCGCTGGGAGATCCTCGCGGGCAACCGGGCGTACCGGGGCATGATCGGCGACTACACCCAGCTGCCCGAGCCGGCCCGCAACCTGATGTGGCTGTACTTCGTCGACCCGGAGTGGCAGTACCTGTCCGAGGACTGGGCGGACACCGCGCGGAAGATGGTCGCCAAACTCCGCTCCGCCACCGCGGCGGACGCGGGCGACCCGGACCGCGAGGCGCTGCTGCAGCGTCTGCGCGCCGCGTCGCCGGTGTTCCGCGAACTGTGGGAGCACCAGGACGTGCAGGGCATGAACGGGCACCTCAAGACGGTCCGGCACCGCGAGGCGGGCGACCTGGACGTCGAGGTCCTGCACCTGCTCGCGGGCGACCAGCGGGGTACGCGCGTCACCGTCTACACGCCGCGCGACGAGGAGACCCGGGCCCGAATGGCCCGGCTCCTGGAGATCGCACCGCGGTCGCTGGCCCACCTGGCCCACCTGGCCGAGCCGGTCCGCACGGTGGCCTGACGGCGTTCGGCGGGGGCGGGCTGCCGCGCAGCCGTCGGCGGCAGGCGCGGCAGGAGCGGCGGTGCCACCGGAAACCCGGCGTTCTCTTGACCTCACTCGCGAAAACCTGTTGTCTCTGGACGTAGGCAGGCGCACGGTGCGCTTGTGTTCGCGATCCGGTGGAGGCGAAGGTGGCGGAGATCCGCTTCGACGGCCAGGCGGTCCTGGTGACCGGTGCGGGACGCGGCCTCGGCCGCGAGCACGCCCTCGCCCTCGCGGCCCGCGGCGCGCAGGTCGTGGTCAACGACGTCGCCGACGCGACCGGAGCGAGCCCGGCGGACGACGTGGTCGCCGAGATCACCGCAGCGGGCGGCACCGCGGTCGCGGACACGCACAGCGTCGTGGACGAGGCCGACGCGCTGGTCGGCACCGCGCTGGACGCCTTCGGCCGGCTGGACGCCCTCGTCAACAACGCCGGCATCTCGCACGGCGGCATGTTCGACCAGATCCCCGCGGAGATGTTCGACAAGATGCTGGCCATCCACCTGGCCGGCACCGTCCACGTGACACGTGCCGCCTGGCCGCACCTCAAGACGACCCGCGGCCGCATCGTGAACACCAGCTCGAACTCGCTGTTCGGCATCCTGGGCACCAGCCACTACATCACCGCCAAGGGCGGCGTCCTCGGCCTGACCAAGTCGCTCGCGATGGACGGCCGCGCCGACGGCATCCGGGTCAACGCGATCATGCCGGTCGCCTTCACCCGCATGACCGCGGCGATCCCCGACCCCGTGTTCCGCGGCTTCCTGGAGAAGCACTTCACCGCGGACAAGGTCGCGCCCTTCGTGGTCTGGCTGGCCGGGGCCGACGTGCCGGTCAGCGGCGAGGTCTTCAGCGTGGGCGGCGGCCGGGCGGCGCGCGTCGTGCTGGGCGTCGCGGGCGACGCGGTGGCCGACACCCCCGAGGCGTACGGCGAGCAGGTGGAGCGCCTGATGGACCTGAGCGACGTCGCCTTCCCGTCGGACGCCACCCGCGAGGTGCTCCTTGCGGTCAGCGGGCTCGGGCTGTCCGTCGACGAGCTGGCCGGGGCCTGGAAGCAGCAGTAGCCCCAGCCAGGGGTCTCAAGCCGCGGACCAGGGCCGGGGCGGGCCTGGCGCGATTTGGGAATAGTTGATGGCTCAACTACTGTTCTTCCGGCACGCCCCCGAAGCACCCGAAGGACACCCGATGAGCACCAACCCCGCCCTGGTCCTGGACGACGCCGCGCAGGACCTGCTGTTCCGCGAGGCCCGCACCGCCAACACCTTCTCCGCCGAGCCGGTCACCGACGAGCAGATGCAGGCCGTCTACGACCTGCTCAAGTACGCGCCGACCGCCATGAACCAGCAGCCGCTGCGCATCGTCCTGGTCCGCTCCGACGAGGGCAAGGCGCGCCTGCTCCCGCTGCTCATGGAGGGCAACCGCGCCAAGACCGAGAGCGCGCCGCTGACCGCGATCCTGGCCGCCGACCTGGACTTCCACGAGCACCTGCCGAAGGTCTTCCCGCACTTCCCCGGGGCCCGCGACATGTTCGCCGGCAACGAGGAGATGCGCGTCGCCTCGGCGATCCAGAACGCCACGCTGCAGGCCGGCTACTTCACCCTCGCGGTGCGTGCCGCAGGCCTGTCCGCCGGTCCGATGACCGGCTTCGACGCGGACGGCGTCAGCAAGGAGTTCTTCCCGGACGGGAACGGTCGCGCCCTGGTCATCGTCAACCTCGGCAAGCCGGGCGAGAACGCCTGGTTCCCGCGCTCGCCGCGCCTGGACTACGACGAGGTCGTCACCACCGTCTGAGCCGTCTGCGCCGTCTGCGCCGTCTGCGCCGTCTGCGCCGTCCGAGCTGCCCGGGCGGTTCCGACCGCCCGCACCGCGGCCCGCCGCGCCCCTGCTGAGGGGGCGCCGCGGGCCGCAGCCGCGTGCGGGCTCCGGGCCGGCTCCGTGCCGGCTCTGTGCTGGTTTCTGTGCTGGTTTTTGTGCCGGCGCGGCACGCGTCGATGCCGCGTCGGTGCCGGACCCTAGGGTGGCGGTATGTCCGCCTTGTTTCCCCGCGAGCGCCGCGAGGTCGCGCCCGGCGCGCTGCACGTCCCCGGGTGGCTGGACGACGCGGAACAGGCCCGGCTGCTGGCCGCCTGCCGTGCGTGGGCGCGGCCGCCGGCCGGACTCGAGACGGTCGTGCTGCCGGGCGGCGGTGTGATGTCGGTGCGCTCCGTCTCGCTCGGCCTGACCTGGCAGCCGTACCACTACGTGCCGGTCACCGCGGCGGGCGAGCCGGTCAAGCCGTTCCCGGACTGGCTCGGCGCGCTGGGGCGGCGCGCGGTGGCCGAGGCGTACGGCCCGGCCGCGGGGGAGGCGTACGCGCCGGACATGGCGCTGGTCAACTTCTACGACGACCGGGCCCGCATGGGACTGCACCAGGACCGGTACGAGGCGGGCTCGGAGCCCGTGGTGTCGCTGAGCCTCGGCGACACCTGCGTCTTCCGACTCGGCAACACCGAGACGCGGACCCGGCCTTGGACCGATCTCGAACTCGAGTCCGGCGACCTTTTCGTGTTCGGCGGGCCCTCGCGCTTCGCGTACCACGGCGTGCCGAAGACGTACCCCGGCACCGGCCCCGCGGGGCTCGGCCTCAAGGGGCGGCTCAACATCACCATCCGCGTCTCCGGGCTTGCCCGACCACCGCAGAATGAGTAGGCGTACTCAGGCATTCCGTATGACGGGGCGTCACCATGCCTCTATGACAACCCCGTTGCAACCCAAGAACACCGCGATGTTCTACATCCAGGCCTGGATCTCGTTCCTCGTCGCCATGACGTCGATGGGGGTCGCCATCGCCTATCTGCCGGTGTCCGCATGGATCCGCGCCTTCTTCGCTCTCGGCGCGCTGTTCCTGGTCACCTCGTCCTTCACGCTCGCCAAGGTCATCCGGGACCGCCAGGAGACCGAGTCGATGGTCAACCGCGTCGACCAGGCCCGCCTCGAGCGCCTCCTGTCCGACCACGACATGTTCCGGCCCGAAGCGGTGTGACCGCATGGGCCGGGCGGCACGTTGGCGGCACGCCATGCGGTCCCGCGGCTGCGCATCGGGACCGCACCGCACTTGGCCGCCCAGTAGGGTCCTGGGTATGACCAACGCGCTCGACCGCGTCGTCGCGGACCTTGCCCGGCACGGCATCGAAGGTGCCGTGCAAGAGCTGCCCGCCGACGTGCCCACCGCCGCCGCGGCCGCCGCACACCTCGGGTGCGAGGTCGGGGCGATCGCCAACAGCCTCATCTTCGACGCCGACGGGGCACCGCTGCTCGTGCTGACCAGCGGCGCCCACCGCGTCGACACCAAACTCGTGGCCGGCCTCGTCGGCGCGGCCAAAGTACGCCGCGCGGACGCCGACTTCGTGTACGCGGCCACCGGCCAGCGCATCGGCGGCGTGGCCCCGGTCGGGCACCCCGCGCCGGTCCGCACCATCGTGGACGCCTGGCTCGGCAAGTACGACCGGGTCTGGGCGGCCGGCGGGCTCGCTCACACGGTGTTCCCCACCACGCTGGAGGAACTCGTGCGCGTGACGGGCGGCACGGTCGCCGAGGTCGGCGCCTGACGCCGTACCGCCGCCACCCGGGCGCTGATCCGCGGCCCGGCACTTCGCTGCGTGCGGCCCCGGCCCGCGTTGCTGCGGCCGGCCCGCCCAGCCAGCCCCTGCGCGCCGCGGCGCCTACTCGTACCGGGCCCTGATGAGCCGCTTCACCAGCTTTCCGGTAGGCGACCGCGGCAGGTCGTCGACGAAGTCGATACTGCGCGGCGCCTTGTAGTGCGCGATGCGCTCCCGGACGAAGTCGATGAGCTCGCGCTCGAGTCCGGGCCCGGTCGGGACGCCGGGGGCGGCCTGCACGACCGCCTTCACCTGCTCGCCGAGGTCTTCGTCGGGTAGGCCGATGACCGCCACGTCGTACACCTTGGGGTGCAGCGCGAGGGCGTTCTCGACCTCCTGCGGGTAGATGTTGACGCCACCCGAGATGATCATGAACGCCTTGCGGTCGGTCAGGAACAGGAAGCCTTCGTCGTCGGCGTAGCCGACGTCGCCGGTGGTGGTCCACGTCGGGTGCTGCGGGTGCTGCGTCTCGCGGGTCTTGGCCTGGTCGCCGTGGTACTCGAACGGGACTTCGTCGCGCTCGAAGTACACCGTTCCCACGCTGCCGGAGGGGAGTTCGGTGCCCTCGTCGTCGCAGATGTGCAGCACCCCGAGCGCGGCGCGGCCGACCGAGCCCGGCTTGGCGAGCCACTGCGCGGAGTCGATGAGCGTGACGCCGTTGGCCTCGGTGGCCGCGTAGTACTCGAACAGCGTCGGGCCCCACCAGTCGATCATCGCCCGCTTGACCTCGACCGGGCAGGGCGCGGCGGCGTGGATCGCGACGCGCAGCGAGTCGAGTTCGTAGCGGTCCCGGACTTCCTCGGGCAGCTTGAGCATGCGCACGAACATGGTGGGCACCCACTGCGAGTGAGTGACGCGGTGCTCCTCGATGGCGGCCAGCGCCTTTTCCGCATCGAAACGTTCCATCATGATCACCGTCCCGCCGGTGCGGTGCACGAGGCTGCAGAAGCGCAGCGGTGCCGCGTGGTACGCGGGGGCGGGGGAGAGGTAGACGGAATCCTCGTCGAACCCGTAGATCGCGGCGAAGACGGCGACGAGCGTGTCGCCCGGCTCGTGGATCTGGCGGTCCGGCAGCGGCGAGCGAACACCCTTGGGGCGTCCGGTGGTTCCCGAGGAGTACAGCATGTCGGCGCCGGCCGGTTCGACGTCCAGCGGTTCGCCGGAGACCTGCTTGAGCGCGCCGAGGTAGTCCGTGTGGCCGGCCACCGGCCCGTCGTACGCCAGCCGGACCTCGACGCCGGGCGTGGTCCCGACCACGGCCTCCGCGAGCGGCCCGACCGCGGCTGAGGCGATCAGCGCCCGCGCTCCGCAGTCCTCGACGATGTACGCCACTTCGTCGGGGTTCAGGTGGTGGTTGACCGCGGTGACGTAGAGGCCGGACCGCAGCGCGGCCCAATACACCTCCAGATAGCGGACGTTGTTGTCGGACAGCAGTGCGATGCCGTCGCCGCGGCGGAGCCCCGCCTCGTGGAGCAGGCGGGCCAGGCGGGTGGAGTTCTCGTCGAGTTCTCGGTAGGTCAGCGAGCGGCCCGAGCCGGCCATGATGACGGCGGGCTTGTCGGGCGTCGTGCGGGCGTACGTTCCGGGATACATCGCGGACTCCTCGCCTTCGCAGGGGCAGACGAGGGCACCGTACTAGCGCTCGTTCAATACGGCCAGGGTGCGGCGGCGCGGCCCGTCACTTCTCCGCGCCACTTCCCCAGGTCACTTTCCCGCTCACTTCTGCAGGTCACTTCGGCAGGTCACTTCTCCACGAAAACCAGCGTCAGCGGATCCGCGGACATCGTCACGGTGTGCCCGCCCTGCTGGAGAAGGGTATGCAGGGCCTGCGAACGCCGGTTCCCGGCCACCACCACGCGGTCGTTGCGTCCCGGATTCGCGCGCAGCCACGCCGGGAACGTCGCGGGCGGCGGCCCGCCCAACCCCGTCGCGGTCTCGTTGGCGATGGCGGCCTCGGTCTCGCGCAGCCACTCGGTGACGCGGCGGAAGATCTTCGGGAACACCAGGTCGCCGCCGGGGCCGACGGACGTGTGGTCGACGACGCGGAAACGCGCGGTCGCATCGGACGCGTAGACGCCCAAGTGCGCTGCGCGGGCCCGGGACGCGGTCGCGGCGATCGCGGCGCGCAACTCGGGGCCGGTCGACGTGTACAGCAGCGGATACGCGTCCCCGGACGCCAGCATCCCCAGGTTGGCGCTCTGCCCGAGCAGATCGGCGTCCACCTCGATCCGGCTGCCGCCGCGTTCCGCCAAGGCCGCCGCGGCATCGCCGGTGAACAGGAACGCCACGGGCCTGCCGTGCACTTCGACCATCCGGGCGGCGATCACCGCGGGCAGCACCGCGGGCTCGGCGGCGGTCACCGTCATGTGATTGGCGGCCAGCGACACCGACGCGAACCCCAACTGCCGCAGGAGCGCATCGCGCGAACGGTCGCCGAAGGGCTGCTGCTGGCCCGCGTAATGGAGTTCGGGCGCGTCGATGCCGTCGAGGCGCAACTGCACGCTGCCGTCGGCCTTGATGTCGACGCGGTCGCCATGCGCCAACTGCCGCAGGATCTCCGGGTCGTGGGCCCGGAACCGTACCGAGTCGCCGTCCGGCTGCTTGCCGAGCACCAGCAAGTCCCCGGAGACGACCAGGTAGGCGGCGGGCGTCGGCTGCGGGGGTCCCGTGGGCGCCGGGATCGCCGGTGCAATATCCGTACGGGGCGGTTCTACGGCGGGCGCCGGGATCGTCGGCGCGGTATCCGTACGCGGCGGTTCTTCGGTGGGAGCTCCGGCCGTGGTCATATCGACACGGTGACAGGCCTGTGCGCCCTGCGGAGGCCCCGGTGCCGGAAACTTTGCCAACCGTTCAATTGTGCCGCTATTTGTCCGATTCCAGAGGCAACTCCGGTGGCACCACGCTGCGGTCACAGTGCACCTGGGACGGCTTCACCCATTCGCCGTTCGGCCTGTCGCTGCGCTCGACCCAGTCCCGGGCCGCGGACTCGCCCTTCCCGCCTGCCCGTTGCCGGTCCACCAGCCGCGTCTCACGCTCGGCATCCGGGGTCTCCACGTACCAGAGCAGGTCGATGCGGTTACGTGCCGCACGCCACTCCGGGGCGTCCGCAGCAAGGTAGTTGCCCTCGGTCACGATGAGGCGCGCGGCGGGCGGCACGACATGCCGGGCGGCCACGGGCGCGTGCAGCACACGGTCGTAGTCCGGGACGTACACGTCGTGGTCAGGCTCGGCCACCAGCCGTCCCAGCAGCGCCGCGTAGCCCCACGCATCGAACGTATCCGGCGCGCCCTTGCGGTCCAGGCGGCCGATGCGGACCAGCTGCGGATCCGACAGGTGGAAGCCGTCGAGCGGGACGTACGCCGCGGTGCCGGCGCCGAGCCGCGCGTCCACGGCTGCCACGAGATGCCGGGCCAGCGTCGACTTGCCGGCCGCGGGCGGCCCGGCCAGGCCGAGCACCTTGCGCCGCGTCCCGTCGACCAGCGCTGCGGCCTCGGCCGCCAGGGCGTCGAGACTGTCGCGTCCCACCTGATCCCCCCTCAGGCCCAGGCGTCCGCGGCTGCCTGGGCGCAGGCGATGTCGTCGTCGGCGTCCGGCGCCCCGCTGACCCCCACCCCGCCCACGATCCGCCCGCCCCAGCGCAGCGGCACCCCGCCGCCGAAGACCACGTACCGCCCGCCCGAGGCGGCATGGATCCCGTACAACCCGCCCCCGGGCGCGGCCGCCTCGGTCAGCTCGTGCGTCGCGCAGCTGTTGGCGACCGCGGTGTACGCCTTGGCGACCGCCAACTCCGGCCCGGCGATCTCGGCGCCGTCCATCCGCGCGAACGCCACCAGATTGCCGCCGCCGTCCACCACCGCGACCGACACCGCAAGCCCCCTCGCTGCCGCCTCGGCCAGCGCCGCATCGCACATCTCGCGGGCCTCTGCCAAAGCGACCTGGCGCACCATCAGCGGCCCGCGGCCCCCGGCCGCCGTGTCGTCCATACCGTCCATGTCGTCCATGTCGTCCATGATCGGCCAGCATGCCACCCGGACCCGCACCCGCCCCCGCACAGACCGCGGTCCGCCCCCGAGGCCCGGGTACCCGAAGGCACCCGAACCCCAGAGGCGGACCGGTCAGCCTCGCTCAACCGACCGCCACGCAATCCCGGCCCTCCACCGAAACCACTCCTGCACGATCGACCAAGTCCTGGCCGGCTGCGCTTACAGACCGGTCAGCTTCGTCACCGTCGCAGTCGCCACCGCAAGCAGATCCGTCGCCAGCGCCGTCACCGCCGCCTTGACGGCCTCGACGTCCGGCGGCACCTTCGTCGCCGCGGCCACCAGCGCCGCCGCGTTCTTCTTCAGACTGGCCAGCGCCTCGTCGAGGCTGAGCCCCGGCAGCGGCAGCGCCTTCCCGTCCGCCTGCGGCGCGACCGGCAGCACCGGCGGGGGCTTGACCGGCAGTTCGGCAGCACCCGGCAGCGCGGGGGTCCCCGGCAGGGCAGGCGTCCCGGGCAACGCCGGAGTACCCGGCAGAGCAGGCGTCCCCGGAAGCGCGGGCGCATCCGGCAGCGAAGGCGTCCCCGGAAGAGCAGGAGTCCCCGGAAGAGCAGGAGTACCCGGAAGAGCAGGCGTACCGGGCAATGCCGGCGTCCCCGGCAGCGCCGGCGCCGCCCCGCCCACCACGTCCTTCAACTTCTGGACCAGCGTCTCCAGCGCAGCGAGCTTCTCGTCCAGGACATCCGCATCCGGCTTCTCCACGGACGCCGCGCCCACCAGCCCGCCGACCGTCTTGAGCACCGAACCCAGCGCGCCGAGCTGGCCCACGGTCCCGGCCGCATCCGGCACCGCCGGCAACGCCGGCGCGGCAACCCGCGCCTCCGGCTTCTCGATGAACGCGGCCGCGGCACCGGCACCCGAGCCCACCACGGTCACACCAAGAGCGGCGGCGAGGGCGACGGAAGTCCACTTGCTGTGCATGACAAAGCATTCCTTTGCATCAGGGAGTTGGGCCGAGTGGCCTTCACCCACCCTTGACCGCGTTTCCCGCGCCCTGCCACCGCGGGTAGCCCGATCGGGGGGCTACCGGCGCGTACGGCCCAATCGATCATCACCCCCACGCAAACTGATCAAGAACCGATCAACCCCAATCGATAGCAGGCCCAAACCCCACACTCGCAAGAACCCCGCCGCACCACCCCACCCCTCAACCCACCCCCGCTTCCAAACCCTCCGCTACGCCACCCACCCCTCACCCCACCCGCGTAGCCAAGATCAACCCGCCCGCAGCATCCAGCTCGCACACCACAAGCCGAGGATCCGAAACCAGCGCCTCCCGCACCCCCGCCTGATGCGCCCGATGCTCCTCCGACCACCACGCCTCCGGCGTCATGTCGTCCACCAGCAACACCCCCCGCGGCCCCAACGCGGCAATCGTCAACTCCAACCCGAACCACTTCCCACCCGGCGAGTCCGCGTACACCAAGTCGAACACCCCCAACCCCGGCAGCAGTTCGACCGCATCCCCCAGATGGAACCGCACCCACTCAGGCCACGCATTGTCCCGAGCCCGAGCCGCCACCCCCGCATCCAACTCCACCGTCTCCACCCCGACATCCCCCCGCCCCGCCAGCCCACCCACCAACGCCGCCGTCCCCACCCCGGTCCCAGTCCCCAACTCCAAAACCCGCCCACCCACCGGCACCGCCCCCGCCAACACCCCCAACAACCGCCCCGTCCCCCCATTACTCGACATCCCGAACCCAAGCTCTTCGGCATGGGCCAACGCCCGTTCCAGCAGAGACTGGGCGGGAGTAGGGGAAGACTGCGGACCTGAGGGCACAGAAGCGTCGGACATGGGGGAATCCTTTCGACGTTCCCCTGATGCCGGCCACCGGGTTTCGAGCCGTCGGGTTGTCGAGACGAGGGATTCGATGCGCATCGTTCGCCGGGGGGTGGGGGAGTCGTCACGGAAGGGTTGCTGGGGTGACGTACCGTTAGGTGATGGCATCTGAAGCGTTGCGTCGGGCGCTGGTGGACGGCGCGGATCCGGACCCTCGCCCCCTGCCCGATCGCGTGGTCGATCTGTTGTGCAGGGTGGACGCGCCGCCGCGGCTGGCGGCGCACTTGCGGTTGGTTCATGACGTGGCGTGGCGGCTGGTGGGGTGGGTCGAACGGGAGTACCCGAAGCTGGAGTTCGACCGCGAGGCGGTGTTGTTCGGGGCCGCGACGCACGACATCGGCAAGGCGGTGCATCCGGAGGAACTGTCCGGCCCAGGGCACGCGCACGAGCTCGGTGGGTACGAACTCCTTTACGAGAGCGGGGTGGACGCCGAGCTGGCGCGCTTCGCTTGTACGCATGGGACGTGGTCGGAGCCCGGGTTGGCGGTCGAGGACTTGCTCGTGTGTCTGGCCGACAAGGTCTGGAAGGGCGCGCGTGTGACGTTGCTCGAGGACCTGGTGCTGGACCATCTGGTGGCATGTTCCGGGCGTGAGCGGTGGGACGTCTTCGGCGGGATGGACGAGGTGCTGGGCGACCTGGCGGCGGAGGCCGATGTGCGGCTGGCGTTCCAGGCTCGGCATCCGGTGGCGTGACTCAGGGGGAATGAGTTTGGTGGGCCGAGCGGCCGTCGGACAGCCGATGGTTTGACTGGGGTCGGGGATCCGTGGGCTGGGCGGCGGTCGGAATCCGGATGGTTGCCGTCGGTGGGTGGGCGGCACAATGGCCGGCATGGTGGCTATAGGTCGGGTCGAGGGGCCGTTGTCGGAGTTTGGTTGTCTTGAGCCGGCGGAGCCGCGTTGACCGGGTCCGCCGGACCCACCGGGCCCATCCGACCCGAAGTGACCGGAGGGCCGGACGCGCCAGGCCGGTCGGGGCGCGTTGCGGGGGCGGTGGTCGGGCTGGCCGTCGGGGATGCGTTGGGGGCGCCGTTCGAGTTCGGTTTGCCCGGGGGGTTCTCACGGCGGTTTCCGACGAGGGATGCGGCGCTGCGGGACGGCATGTGCGGCGGTGGCGGGTGGGAGCCCGGGGAGGCCACGGACGATACGCAGATGGCGTTGCACGTGGGGCTTTCGTTGGCGGCGCATGGCGGGTTGGAGCCGGCTGATGTGTTTCGGCGGTTTCGGAGCTGGGCTGCGGACGAGCCGAAGGACATCGGGCTCCAGGCCGAAGTGGTGCTGACGTCGGGGCTGCCCTGGGACGAGGCGGCGGAGGATTATCTGGCGCACCATCACCTGGCGGCCGGCAACGGCTCGTTGATGCGGGCGGTGACGGGAGCGGTGTTCTTCGCGGGGGAGGGGACCACCGCCAGTACCAGCGCCGCGCGGGCGCTCTCGGCGCTCACGCATGCCGATCCGGCGACAGGCGAGGGGTGCGTGGTCTTCCACGAGCTGGTACGCGTCGCGCTCGGCGGCGGGGACCCGCTTGCCGCGCTGCCAGCCGCCTTGGCGCTCGTGGACGAGGCGGAGCGGGCCCGGTGGGCTGTCGTCCTTGCGCCCGATTGGCATCCGGACGATGCCACCGAGTTCAACGGCGCGGTGTGGCCCGCGCTCGGTTCGGCGGTGTGGGCGCTGCGCTCGACGCCGACGTTCGCCGACGCCGTGTGCGCCGCGGTCGACCTGGGCGGCGACACCGACACCGTGGCCGCGGTGACCGGCGCGTTGGCGGGAGCCGTGTACGGGCTGGACGCGATCCCGGAGGCGTGGCGCGACGCAGTGCATGTCCCGCTGCCGGGTGCCGACCGGGCTGAGGAGTACGGGCCTTGGCGTTGCGCGGACCTGACCGCGCTGGCGCAGCGGCTGGCGCAGGCCGCGGGCGGGCCTTCATGACGGCGTCGCGCGATCTGGCGTAAGGTCACCGCCCACGGACCACCTCGCACGACCTCGCACGTCCACCCATCCTGAGTACGTGAGCGGCCACGGGAGTCGGTTATGCGGCATCGGCAGGTACGGCGTCGATACAGAGTGTGTCGACGCATACCGGGTCGCGACATACGCCGCGTACCGCGCCTGCTGTTCGGCCCGCTGCTCCTCGGCCTGGCCCTCGTCCTCGTGGCCGGTTGTACGTCGGAGTCCGGGCCCCCGCGCCGCTTCGGGGCCTCCGCGCCGCAGGTCGACCCGAACCTCCCGAATACGGCGAAGGAAGGCAAGGACCGCTACTACCAGGTGATGCAGGACGCCAATGGCCGGTGGGCGTTCCGGTCCCCCGACGCCAAGCCGTTCTTCTCGCTGGGCGTGAACGGGGTGCGCACCACGGAGGAGTCCGAACGCGGTTCCGGCCGCTGCCCGTACTGCGATGCGGTCGCCGGGAAGTACGCCACGCCGGACGCCTGGGCCCAGACCGCCGGAGACCGCCTGCAGTCGTGGGGGTTCAACACACTGGGGGCGTGGTCGCAGCCCGAGCTGTTCGCGGGCCGGTTCGCGTACACGCAGGTGATCGACTTCAGCGGACCGTGGCAGCCGGGCGCGGTGCCCGACTGGTTCGATCCGGATTTCGAGCGGCGTGCGGGCGAGATCGCGTCGAACGTGGTGCCCCCGCTGGCGCAGGACCGGCAGCTGCTGGGCTGGTTCCTGGACGACGACATCCGCTGGGGTCCGGACAGCCGGGCGGCGACCACGCTGCTGGACGACTACCTGGCGCTGCCCGTCGGCTCGCCCGGCCGCACGGCCGCGGAGCAGTTGCGCGGCAACCCGGCCGGCTTCCTGGAGCTTGCCGCGGCACGGTACTTCGAGGTCGCGGTACGCGCGGTCCGGGCGTTCGATGCGAACCACCTGATCCTGGGCGTCCGGGCGTCCGCCGTGGGGACGCCGGCCGAGGTGGTCAAGGCCGCGGGCCGCTGGGTGGACGTCTTCAGCGTCGACGCCTACCGCTACACCCCGGAGGTCTCCGAGGCGCTCGCACCGACCTGGACCGGTCCGGCGTACCCGCCCGAGCCCGACCTGCGCACGTTCCACGAACTCAGCGGCCGGCCGATCCTGGTCACCGAACTGTCCTCGCGCGCTGCGGACGCCGGGCTGCCGAACACCGTGCCCTCGGGCCTGCCCGTCGAGGCGACGCAGGAGCAGCGCGGCGTGCGGTACGGCGAGTATGTCGGCCCGCTGTTCGGCGCGCCCTGGGTGGTGGGTGTGCACTGGTACCGGTACGCGGACTCCCCGACCGGCGGCCGCGCGCAGCCGGACGACGGGCAGGACAGCAACTTCGGCCTGGTCTCGTCGTCGGACGAGCCCTGGGACCCGGTGGTGCAGCGCATGACCGAGGTCAACGCACGCGCGCCGTACCGGGGCTGACGGAGGGTCACCCTGCCGCGGCAGCCCGGTCACTCTGCCTCGGACGCCCCGGCACCTTGCCGCGGCGTCCGGGCACTGCACCGCGGCGGCCCGGTCACTGCACCGACCAGGCCGGACGAAAACCCGCGTGACCGGATCCGATGCCCTCCTTATGATCCGCGGATGACTTCTTTGGTGCGCCATGTGACGTTCGACTGCCACGACACCTACACGCTGGCCGGCTTCTGGGCCGAGGTCCTGGGCGGGAAGCGGAGCGACGAGGACTACCCGGGCGACCCGGAGGCCATGGTGGAGAGCGACTCGGTGACGCTGCTGTTCGTGCGCGTCCCGGACGACAAGCAGGTCAAGAACCGGGTGCACATGGACCTGCAGCCGCAGGACCGGACGCGCGACGAGGAGGTCGAGCGGCTGCTCGCGCTCGGCGCGAAGGTCTTCGACGACCAGCGCCGGCCGGACGGGACGGGCTGGGTGACCATGCAGGACCTGGAGGGCAACGAGTTCTGCGTGGAGCGCAGCGCACAGGAACGGGCCGCGGCGGTCGACGCCTGACATCCGCGCACCTCGGACTCGGCTGCCGAGCCCCGGCCTTTCGCATCCGGGGCTCGGCCCGGCGGTCTCAGGCCGTGAGCTCCCTGAGCCTGCGTACGTCCGCCAGCGGGTCGGTGCCGACCGGCGACACGTTGAGCACCGTCACCCTGGCCTCGCGGTACGCGGCGATCCGGTCGCGCACCCAGCCCTCCGGGCCGATCAGGTTGGTCAGTTCGATCAGTTCGTCGGGCAGCGCGGCCATGGCCTCCTTCTTGTGCCCGGCCAGGTAGAGCTCCTGGACGCGCTCGGCCTCGGCCTCGAAGCCGTACTTGGCCACCAGGTCGTTGTAGAAGTTGCGGCCCTTGGCGCCCATCCCGCCCACGTACAGCGCGGTGCCGGGACGGGCCAGTTCGCGCAGCCCGGCCACGTCGTCGCCGATCGCCAGCAGCCCGGCCGCGACGGTCTGCAGCGGGCCGAGCTGCGGGTCGCGCAGCGCCCCGCCCTCGGCGAGCGCCTTGCCCCACACCTGGTCCGCGCGCTCCGGCAGGAACAGGAACGGCAGCCAGCCTTCCGCGATTTCCGCGGTCAGCCGGACGTTCTGGGCGCCGAGCGCGGCCAGGTACACCGGGATCCGGTCGCGCAGCGGATGCGCGAGGATCTTGAGCGGCTTGCCGAGCCCGGTGCCCTGCCCGGCCGGCAGCGGCAGCGGGTACAGGCCCTCGTTGGTGATGATCTCGCGCCGCCAGATGCGCCGGCAGAGCTCGACCACCTCGCGGGTCCGGGCCACCGGCCGGTCGTACGGCACGCCGTGCCAGCCCTCGACGACCTGGGGCCCGGACGCCCCCAGGCCGAGGATCGCCCGGCCCTGCGAGACGGCGTCCAGACCGGCCGCGGTCTGCGCGATGAGCGCGGGGGTGCGCGAGTAGATCGGCAGGATGCCGGACGCGATCTGCATGCGCGTGGTGCGGGCGGCCAGGAAGCCCATGATCGACGGGGCGTCGAAGCCGTACGCCTCGGCGACGAACACCATGTCCAGGCCCGCGTCCTCGAGGGCGACCGCTTGCGCGACCGTGCTCTGGACGTCGCCGGCGTACTGCAGAGAGGTGGCCAGTTGCACAGGTTGCTCCTCGGGACGCGGGGTCGGACGGACGGACGGGCAGGACAGGACAGGACAGGTCCGGTGCGCTCAGCGCGCCCGGTGCAGCACCTTCAGCTCGGTGAAGCCGTGCAGCCCCCACGGCCCGTTCTCGACGCCGATGCCGCTCCACTTGGCACCGCCGAACGGCTGCCCCGGCCCCAGCGCCAGGTGGGTGTTCACCCAGGCGGTGCCGACGTCGAGCCGGGCCGCGACCTCCGCGGCGCGGTCCGCATCGCCCGACCACACCGAACCGCCGAGCCCGAACCGCCCGTTGTTGACGTGCTCGACGGTCGCCTCCAGGTCGCGGTACGCCACCACGGGCAGCGCCGGGCCGAACTGCTCCTCGTCCACGATCCGGGTGCCGTCCGCGAGCCCGGCCAGGATGGTCGGCTGGAAGAAGTAGCCGCCGCCGTCCCCGACCTCCAGCGGCTGCCCGCCCGCGACCGCGGTGGCACCGCCGGCCAGGGCGTCCGCGACCAGGCTGCCGACCCGCTCGTACTGCGGCTTGTTGTTGACCGGGCCGAGCTGCACGCCCTCGGTGGTGCCCGCGCCGACCCGCACCGCCTTGGCCTGCTCGGCGAGGGCGTCGACCAGGTCGTCGTGCAGGTTCTCGGGGACGTAGACGCGCTTGACCGCGGCGCACACCTGCCCGTTGTTCTGGAAGGCGCTCCAGAAGATCTTCGTGGCGATGGCCGCGACTTCCGCGTCGTCCAGGATGATCGCGGCGTCGTTGCCGCCGAGTTCCAGGGTCACGCGCTTGAGGTCGGGGGCGGCGGACGCGGCGACGTGCTTGCCGGTGGCCACCGAGCCGGTGAAGCTGATCTTGCGGGCCAGCGGGTGCCCGGTCATCCAGGCGCCCAGCTCGTCGCCGCCGCTGACCGTGTTGAGCACGCCGGCCGGCAGCACGTCGCGCAGGATCTCGCCGACCAGCAGCGTGGACAGCGGGGTGTACGGGGACGGCTTGATCACCACGGTGTTGCCGGCCCGCAGCGCCGGGGCGATCTTCCAGAAGGCCAGCGTCAGCGGGTAGTTCCACGGCGTGATGGCGGCCACCGTGCCGATCGGGCGGCGCACGACCTCGACGATGCCCTTGTCGTCGTCCTGGATGATCTCGCG
Source organism: Yinghuangia soli (assembly GCF_021502675.1). GTDB lineage: Bacteria > Actinomycetota > Actinomycetes > Streptomycetales > Streptomycetaceae > Yinghuangia > Yinghuangia soli. The sequence continues at coordinate 401,424 of NZ_JAKFHA010000001.1, read as the reverse complement.
CGGCAGGTCCAGGTCGGCGTAGTAGTTGAGCCATGCCGCCCCGGTGTACACCTCGCGGACCGCGTCGGCGATCGGCTTGCCCTGCTCGGCGGTCAGCACCGCGCCGATGTCCGCGGCCCGGGCCACCAGCGCGGCCGCGCACGCGCGCAGGGCCGTACGCCGGGTGTCGTCGTCGCGGCGCCAGGTCCCGAATGCGGCGGTCGCGGCGGCGAATGCGGCGTCCAGCTGCTCGCGCGAGCAGTCGGGGGCCTGCGCGAAGACGGCGCCGGTCGCCGGGTCGACCACGTCGATGGTCGCGCCTGCGGGGACCGCGGCGCCGTCGATGGTCATGCCGGGGGAGAGGGCGGCCTGCGTCATGGGTGACTCCGATCGCTGCTGCGGATGCGCGCCGGGCGCGCATGTCCGGGTGTCGTGCGGGTGCTGCTCGGTGACACGTGACGATGTCCGGAAGTCCTGACGAAGTCCAGAGATCCCGGCGGAGCTTGCGGACCGCCACAGCGATCCGCGGGACCTTCCGCGGGGCATTTCGGCAAGGCCGCCGACCCCCGGCCAACAGGTGCTACCCACCGCGTATTTGCTGCTAACCCCCGGGTCGAAAATCCGGCCGGTGCGTCGGTTCGGGTCTTGACACCCCGCGGCGAGCCCGGGATAGGCTGACCTTAGCGATCGTTCAGTAACTCTGTGGTTTAGTAACTCTGTGGTTCAGCAACTCTGTGTCGGGAGCCGCATGCAGGGCCGACCACCGCGCACCGACCAGGGGCGCGCAGCCGCATTGGTCGGCCTCGGCGAGACCGAGACCGGCAAGGTGTACGGCCGTACCGCACGTGACTTCGCCGCCGAGGCGGTCCGCCGCGCGGCCGCCGATGCCGGGCTGCGGCTCGCCGACCTCGACGGGCTGCTGGTCGCCAGTGGGCTCCGGCACGACCTCGACCTCACCCTGGCCAACGCCCTCGGGCTGACCGACCTGCGGCTGCTGTCCCAGGTCAACGCGTTCGGCGCGACCGCGGGCGCGATGGTCCAGTACGCCGCCGAAGCGGTGCTCTCCGGCGCCGCCGTCGCCGTCGCCTGCGTCTTCGCCGACGCCCCGCTGCGCCCCGGCAAGTCGACCGGTGTGGCCTACTCCACGGACCGCCCGCTGCCGCCCGGCCTGCCCGGACTGCGCGCCGCCGCAGGCGTCTTCGGGGTCAACACCCTGTATGCCCTGGCCGCCCGCCGGCACATGGAGGCGTACGGCACCACCAGCGAGCAGCTCGGCGCCATAGCCGTGCAGCAGCGCGCCTGGGCCGTGCACAACCCGCGCGCCCAGATGCGCGACCCGCTCACGCTCGCCGACCACCAGGCCTCGCGCTGGATCGCCGAACCCCTGCACCTCCTCGACTGCTGCCTGGTGTCCAACGGCGGCACCGCAGTCATCGTCACCTCGCCGGAACGCGCCGCCGACCTGCCCGCCGCCCCCGTCTACATCTGGGGCTACGGGCAGGGCCACCCCGGCAATCGCTACATGCGCGGGTCCGACTTCGGGCTGCGCACCGGCGCCGCCGCGGCCGGGCCCGCGGCCCTGGCGATGGCGGGCATCGGCCTGGACGACATCGGCATGCTGCAGCTGTACGACTGCTACACCTTCACCGTCCTGGTCACGCTCGAGGACTACGGCTTCTGCAAGAAGGGCGAAGGCGGCGACCTGGCCGCGTCCGGCATCCTGGGCCCCGGCGGCAGCCTGCCGACCAACACCGGGGGCGGCCAGCTGTCCGCGTCGTATCTGTGGGGCATGACACCGCTCGCCGAGGCGGTCAACCAGCTCCGCGGCCGCGCCGAACCCGAACGCCTCGTCCGCGACGTCGACTTCGCCATGGTCAGCGGCAACGGCGGAATCCTCGACCACCACAGCACCCTGATCCTGTCCGGCCACGACCGGCGCACCGCGGGGCGGCCATGACCGCCCCCGCGCCCGGGCCGCCCGGCGCCCCGATCCTGCGCCGCACCCCTGCGGACGCCCCCTTCTTCGACGCCGCCGCCCGCGGCGAGCTGCTGATCCGCGGCTGCCCGGCCTGCGCGTACGCCCTGCCCATGGACGCGTACGCCTGCCCGCACCCCGAGCACCCGCCCGGCGCCGACGGCCTGGGCTGGCTGCCCGCCTCCGGACGCGGGACGCTGGTCTCCTGGAGCAGCGTGCACCGCGCCCCGCACCCGGCCTTCGCGGGTCAAGTGCCGTACACCATCGCCCTCGTCGAACTCGACGAAGGCCCCTGGCTGGAGGCCCGCCTGGTCGGTGCCGACCCGGCCGGGCTGCGCGCCGGCCTCCGCCTGCGCGCCGCGTTCGTCCACCCGGCCGACCCGGCCGACGGCGAGTCCTTCCCGGTCTTCGCCCCGGACCACCCGACCCCGGACCACCCGACCCCCCTCGCGACGGGAGACCCCGCCCCATGACCACCGCAGTGATCGTCGACGCCGTCCGCAGCGCATCCGGAAAGGGCAAGCCCGGCGGCGCGCTGTCCGGGACCCACCCCGTCGCCCTGCTCGGCGACGTGCTGCGGCAGCTCGTCGGACGCAACGGCCTCGACCCGGCCCTGGTCGACGACGTCATCACCGGCTGCGTCTCGCAGGCCGGCGACCAGTCCCTCAACATCGCGCGCAACGCGCTGCTCGCCGCCGGATTCCCCGAGTCGGTGCCCGGCACCACCGTGGACCGGCAGTGCGGATCCAGCCAGCAGGCCGCGCACTTCGCCGCCCAGGGCGTCATCGCCGGGGCGTACGACATCGTCATCGCGGCCGGCGTCGAGTCGATGAGCCGTGTCCCGATGGGCTTCACCGCGCAGGGCCGCAACCCGTTCGAGCCGCTCGCCGAGCGCTACCCCGACGGCCTCATCCCGCAGGGTTACTCCGCCGAACTCATCGCTGCACGCTGGAAGTTCGGGCGCGAAGAGCTGGACGCCTTCTCGGCCCGCTCGCACCGGCTGGCGGCCGAGGCTGCCGCCGCGGGCGCATTCGACCGCGAGATCGTGCCGATCACGGTGGCCGGCCCCGACGGCAACCCGGTCGAGCACCGGACCGACGAGACGGTCCGCGCCTCGACCACCGCCGAAGGCCTCGCCGGCCTCAAGCCCGCCTTCTACCACGAGGCCATGGGCGCCCGGTTCCCGGAGATCGACTGGCGCATCACGCCCGGGAACTCCTCGCCGCTCACCGACGGCGCGTCCGCGATGCTCATCATGACCGAGGAGAAGGCGAACGAACTGGGCCTGACGCCGCGGGCCCGCTTCCACGCGTTCGCGGTGACCGGCGACGACCCGCTGCTCATGCTCACCGGTGTCATCCCGGCCACCCGCAAGGTCCTCGCCCGGGCCGGGATGTCGATCGACGACATCGACGTCTTCGAGGTCAACGAGGCGTTCGCGCCCGTCCCGCTGGCCTGGGCCAAGGACACCGGAGCGGACCTGGAGAAGACCAACATCCGCGGCGGGGCGATCGCGATCGGCCACCCGCTCGGCGCGTCCGGCGGGCGCCTGATGGCCACCATGCTCGGCATCCTGGAGGCCACCGGCGGCCGCTACGGCCTCCAGACGATGTGCGAGGGCGGCGGCATGGCCAATGCCACCATCATCGAACGCCTCTGACACCCGCGGAATTTGCTCACCACGACCACCGAACTCGCCTGCCAGGGGGCACGATGCGCATCGAGGGAAACGTCGCCGTCGTCACCGGAGGGGCTTCCGGCCTCGGCCGGGCGACCGCCGAACTGCTGTACGCCAAGGGCGCGTCCGTCGTCCTGATCGACCTGCCCTCGTCGCCGGGCAAGGAGGTCGCCGCGGCGCTGGGCGACCGGGCCGTGTTCGTCCCCGCGGATGTCACCTCCGAGGAGGAGATCGCCGCGGCGATGGACGCCGCGCAGGAGCTCGGCCGGCTCGCGATCTGCGTCAACTGCGCGGGCATCGGCAGCGCCACCCGCACGGTCGGCCGGACCGGCGCCTTCCCGCTGGACATGTTCGCCCGCACGATCAACGTCAACCTCATCGGCACCTTCAACGTGCTGCGGCTGGCCGCCGAGCGCATGACCGGCAACGAGCCCGAGGACGGCGACCGCGGCGTCATCGTCAACACCGCGTCGGTCGCGGCGTTCGACGGCCAGATCGGGCAGGCCGCGTACAGCGCGTCCAAGGGCGGCATCGTGGCCATGACCCTGCCCATCGCCCGCGACCTCGCGGCCCGCGCGATCCGGGTGATGACCATCGCCCCGGGCACCTTCGAGACCCCGCTCCTCGGGCTCCTGCCGCAGGAGGCCAAGGACTCGCTCGGCAAGCAGGTGCCGCACCCCAGCCGGCTCGGGCAGCCGTCCGAATTCGCCGCGCTGGTGGGGCATATCGTGGAGAACGCGATGCTGAACGGCGAAGTGATCCGGCTCGACGGCGCCATCCGGATGGCGCCGAAGTAGGGATCCGACGAGGATGTGCACGGTTCCCGGACGGGGACCGCGCGCATCCAGGGGGACCGAGACGCGGGGGGGGGGGGGGGCGGGGGCCGCCCCCCCCCCCGCCCCCCCCCCCCCCCCGCCCCCCCCGCGGCCCCCCCCCCA
>NZ_JAKFHA010000001.1:348316-396844 GCF_021502675.1 Yinghuangia soli | reverse complement strand
CTGGGGCACGCCGCCGCGTTGGTGGGGGGGCGGGGGCCCCCCACCCCTCCGCTCACCCCGCCCGTACGCGCACCGACATCCGCATCCACCGATCGGCCTCGGCGTAGGGAGAGCTCCGTGCGCACACCGATCTGCGAACTCCTCGGCATCGAACTGCCGCTGCTCGCCTTCAGCCACTGCCGCGACGTCGTCGCCGCGGTCACCAACGCCGGCGGGCTCGGTGTCCTCGGCGCCGCCTCGCACACCCCCGAGCAACTCGAGCACGAACTGCGCTGGATCGACGACAACGTCGCCGGACGGCCGTACGGCGTCGACCTCATCGCGCCCGCCACCTACGCGGGCAAGGGCGAGGGCCGCGACACGGTCGGCCTGTGGGACCTGATCCCGGACGGGCACCGCAAGTTCGTCGACGAACTCCTGGCCGCGCACGGTGTCGAACCGCACGATCCGCCCTCGGCGGGGCAGCGCCACCGGCCCCGGCTGACCGAGGAACACGCCCGCGAATGCCTGGACATCGCCTTCGCCCACCCGATCAGCCTGATCGCCAACGCGCTCGGCGTACCGCCCGCCTACATGGTCGAACGCGGCAAGTCCGCAGGGGTCGCGGTGGCCGCTCTCGTCGGCACCAAGGCGCACGCGGTCCGGCAGGTCGAGGCCGGCGTCGACATCATCGTCGCGCAGGGCAGCGAAGCCGGCGGCCACGTCGGCGAAGTGTCGACCATGGTCCTGGTGCCCGAGGTCGTGGACGCGGTACGCCAGGTGTCGGCCGGCGGACCGCCCGTCCCCGTGCTGGCCGCGGGCGGCATCGTCAACGGTGCCCAGATGGCCGCCGCACTGGCCCTCGGCGCGGCCGGCGTGTGGACCGGCTCGGTCTGGCTGACCTGCGAGGAAGCCGAGACCGCACCCGCCACGAAAGCCAAGTTCGTGGCCGCCGGTTCGAGCGACACGGTCCGCTCGCGCAGCCGGACCGGCAAGCCGTCGCGGCAGTTGCGCTCGGCGTGGACCGACGCATGGGAAGACGCGGCCGCGCCGCCCGCGCTCCCGATGCCGGTCCAGTCCCTGCTCAGCGAACCCGCGCTGCGCCGCGTGGACCGCCTCGCCGAGTCCGGGCACGAAGGCGCCCGCGAACTGGCCACGTACTTCGTCGGCCAGGGCGTCGGACTGATGAACCGGGTCCGGCCGGCCCGCGAGGTCGTCTACACGATGGCCGAGGAATTCGCCGCGGCCGTCGAACGCCTCGGCACGCTGCTGGACGAGGACTGACCCCGGCGGAGCGGCCGGGCGGTACAGGGGCCGCCGGGCGGCATCAGCCCTTGGGCCGGTGCCCCACGCTCGCCAGCGCGATCTCCACGTACCGGTCCGCGATCTCCTTCGGCGACAGCGGGCCGTCCAGGCGGTACCAGTGCGCCACCGCCTGGGCCATCGTCAGCACCGCGCGCCCGGCGTCCACCGGGTACGGGGTGGTGAACTCGCCCAGCTCCACCGCATCGCGCACCGCGGTCTGCACGACCGCCTCCAACTCGTCGCGCATGCCGATGTAGCGGGCCCGGTTGTCCGGTTCGAGGCTGCGCGTCTCGGTGTCCAGGAACGCCAGCGGCGCCCGGTTCGCCATGTAGAGGACGATGCACTCCACGATCGCGGAGAACCGGTCCACCGGGTGGTCCCCGGCCTCGGCCACCGCGCTGCGGCAGCGCCCCAGCACCGCGTTCATCGAACCGAGCAGCAGCTCGACCAGCAGCGCCTGCTTGTTCTGGTAGTGGTAGTAGAGCGCCGGGACCGTCACGCCGACCCGGCGCGCGATGTCGCGCACCGTCGTGCCGTGGTAGCCGTGTTCGTCGAAGGCGTCCAGCGACGCCGACAGGATCGGCGGCAGCACGATGGGCCCGTACGCCCGCCAGTCGTCGTGGCCGTCGGCCCGCAGATCCGCCACCAGCTCGGCCATGGCACGTCCTTCGCTTTCCCGGCCCCCGCGAACGCGGGGGTTCGAGAGGAGAGTCTAGCGAGCGTTCGTTACAGCCAGGAGGCAGACTGCCTTCCGGTCATAGGCTGATGACGAACCGTCAAGAAGCCAGGTCCGGAATGCCGGCCAGTTCGGTCCGCGACAGGATCCCCAACTTCGGGTACGCCTTGTACAGGTGGTGCCCCACCGTGCGCGGGCTCAGGAACAGCTGCGCGGCGATGTCCTTGTTCGACAGCCCCTGCGCCGCAAGCCGGGTGATCTGGAGCTCCTGCGGGGTCAGCACGGCCGCCGCACCGGTCGGGGACGCTGCCGCGGGGCGGGCCGCCCCGGTGCCGGTCGCGTCCAGTTCGGTGCGCGCCCGGTCCGCCCACGGCTTGGCACCCAGCCGCTCGAACGCCTCCAGCGCGGCCCGCAGATGCTCGCGCGCATCCGTCTTGCGGCGCATCCGCCGCAGCCACTCGCCGTACAGCAGGGCGGTGCGCGCCCGGTCCATCGGCCGCTGGCCGCGGGCATGCTCGTCGAGAGCCGCGAGGAACATCTTCTCGGCCGCCACATCGTCGGCGAGCAGCGCCCGGCAGCGGAGGACGAGGGCGTCCGCCCACGGCTGCCGCACGCGGGCCGCCCAGTCCGCGAAGCGTGCGAACTGCTCTTCCGCACGAGCGGGTTCGCCGATCCGCACGGCCGCCTCGACGAGGTCGGACGTGCTGCGCGTCGTGCAGATGTGATGCCGCAGCGGCTCACGCGTCAGGTGCTCCAGCCGGGTCAGCGCCGCGGCGGCGCGGCCGAGCCCCAAGTCCAGCAGGCCGAGCGCCCAGTACGTCCACGGCAGGCCGGGGGCCATCGCCCCGCCCGCACCCGTCGCCAGCGCCAGGTCCGCGGACGTGCGGGCGGCGTCCTCGTCGCCCTCGAAGGCCCGGACGAGCGCCACCACGCTGTGGAACTGGCTGGTCCACTGCTGCTGCCCGGTGTCGCGCGCGAACCCCAGCGCCTCGGTGGCGGTGGCCAGCGCGTCCGCATGCCGGTTGCCGAAGATCTCCGCCTCGACCTGGAAGAACATCAGCGTGGGCAGGCGTCCGATGCCGCCCTGGCGGCGGCTCTCCGCGACCAGGTCGACGGTCAGCCGGAACGCCTCCTCGTCCTGGCCCTGCGTCAACGCGACACCGCACAGCATCTGCAGCACCCGGGCGTCGACCTCGCCCAGCGCCTGCGCCGCGGCGACCGCATCGCCGAGCGGCGGGGGAGCGGGACGGGATGCGGCCGCGGTGCCGTCGGTGCTGCCCGCCCAGCCCGGCAGTTCCTGCCCGAGGCACTCCACGAGGTAGCGCGCGACGGGCGTGACCGGGTCGTCCGCCGGCAGCTCCAGGGCGGCCAACCGCTCCAGGGTGTCCTGGAGTTCGCCCTCGCCGATGTACCACGCGGTGTGCGCGGCCTGGATCAGCAGCCGGGCGGCGAGACCCGGCACGTCCGCGGCCGCGTCCTCGGCGCCGGTCAGCAGCGTGCGGTGCGCGCCGGGGAACTTGCCGTGCCAGAAGTCCGCCAGCCCGTGCACGTGCGCGAGCGTGGCGCGCACCACCGGATCGGTGGCGCCGGACGCACTGCGCAGCGCGAAGTCCTGGGCCCGGTCCAGCTCGCCGGCCTCCGACGACCACTGCGCGGCCTGTGCGAGACGGTGGATCCGGCGGTCCTGATCGGCCGTCAGCCGGGCCGCGAACTCGTACGCCCGCGCCGCGGCCGCATAACCGCCGCGCTCCCGGGCGCGGCCCGCGGTCACCTCCAGCGCGTCGGCGACCGCCTCGTCCGGGCCCGTGGCCGCGGCGGCGAGCTGCCACGCGCGGCGGTCCGCCTGGTCCGGGGCGTCGAGCGCGTCCGCGAGCGCCCGGTGCGCCGCGATCCGGCGGTCCAGCGGCGCCCGCTGATGCACCGCGGCGCGGATCAGCGGGTGCCGGAACCGCGGCGCCCTGCCGACCATCTCGCCGCCCAGCCGGACCAGGTCCGCGGCCTGGGCGGGTTCGAGATCGGTCGCGTCCGCACCGAGCGCCGCGCCCGCGCGCAGCACCACACCCAGATCGCCCGAGTCGTCCAGCGCGGTCAGCAGGAGCAGCGTCTGGGTGGCCGCGGGCAGCCGGCTCACCTGGCCGTGGAAGGCCAGCTGGAGCCGGCTGGTCAGCGGCAGTGCACCCGGGCGGAACACCGTCGAGGCGTTGTCGGCGGCCAGCGCGACCGGCAGTTCGAGCAGCGCCAGCGGATTGCCGTGCGCCTCGGCGAGCACCCGGAAGCGTGCGGCAGGAGTCAGGTCGGCGGCCTGCTTGTCGAGCAGCGCCCCGGCCTCCGCGGGCGGCAGACCGGTCAGCCGCAGCTCCGGCAGGCCGGGCGCCGGGAAGGCCCCCTCGCCGTCGCGGGCCCCGAAGACGATGACGACACCCTCGGCGTGCAGGCGGCGCGCGGCGAACACCAGGGCGTCGGAGGAGACGCGGTCCAGCCACTGCGCATCGTCCACGACGCACAGCAGCGGCCCGTCGCCCGCGTACTCGGAGAGCAGCGACAGCACCGCGAGGCCGACGAACATCGGCTCGGGCGCGGTGCCGACGGCCAGCCCGAGCGCGGCGTCCAGCGCCTGGCGCTGCGGTGCGGGGAGCGCGTCGAGGTGCGCGAGCGCGGGACGCAGCAGCAGGCTGAGGCCGGCGTACGGCAGTTCCGCCTCGAACTCGACGCCGGTGCCGCGCACCACCGGGATCCCGTCGGCCGCCGCGGCGGCCGCGGCATGGTCGAGCAGGGTGCTCTTGCCGATGCCCGGCTCGCCGCGCACCACGAGGACGCCGCTGCTCCCGGAGCGGGCTTCGGCGAGCAGCGATTCGAGGGCGGAGCGTTCCGCGAGTCTCCCGTGCAGCATGCCCGGAACGTTACCTACCGATGTCCGCACGCGGCGGCCCGCGGAAGTACCTATACGTGACCGATTCCTGTGATCTCGATCATCCGTAGCTTCTTGACCTGCAGGAACGAGCAAGAAGCGGCAGGCGGAAGACCCGCCCCGCCCCCTACGGAGAACCGAGGACGGACCCCATGGCCACCATCACCGCCACCGACTACACCGCCATCGTCGAGCGCTACCTCGCGGTGTGGAACGAGACCGACCCGGCGAAGCGCCAGAAGCTCGCCGAGGCCGCGTTCACCCCCGAGGCCACCTACACCGACCCGCTGGCCGCGGTCGCCGGACGCGACGCGGTCGACATGGTGATCGGCGCCGTGCAGGGCCAGTTCCCCGGCCTGGTGTTCACGCTGGGCGGCCCGGTGGACGGCCACCACGACATCGTGCGCTTCACCTGGCACCTCGGCCCCGAGGGCGGCGAGGCGCTGGCCATCGGCTTCGACGTGGCCCGCATCGCCGAGGACGGCCGCGTCGAGACGGTGCTCGGCTTCCTGGACATGGTCCCGGGCGCCTGAGGCCCGACGCCACCCGCGCAGCCTGACGCCATGCCAGAAGCCGCGGGGCAGGCCGGAGTTCCGTCGCGACCCGGCCTGTCCCGCGCCCACCCGCAACGTATGCGGAACGCCCGACGCAACACCGCGCCCGCCCCGCGTGATGCCGCACCGGCCCGGCCTGCCGCATCCCACGCGCGCCCGGCCCATCTTCACCACTCCCTCCACCCCATCTGCCTGGGCCGTTCGACGGTCCGCATCCGGAAGGACTTCACCGTGGCCACCACCACGACCACCCCCGCCGCGCGTACCTCCGCGGCTCCCGCCGAGGACCGCGGCAGGCCGTCGTGGGGGACCCTCCTCGTCCTCCTGACCGGCATCTTCATCACCACGCTCGACTTCTTCATCGTCAACGTCGCCATCCCGGCCACGCAGGCCGACCTCGGCGCGAGCGATGCCGCGATCCAGTGGGTGGTGGCCGGGTACGGCCTGGCGCTGGCCGCGCTGCTGATCACCGGCGGGCGGCTCGGCGACATGGCCGGCCGGCGCCGGATGTTCATGGTCGGAATGGGCCTGTTCACGCTCGCCTCGGCGGCCTGCGGCCTGGCCGGGAACCCCGAGGTGCTGATCGCCGCCCGGGCCGCCCAGGGCGCGGCCGCGGCGCTGCTGATGCCCCAGGTGCTCGGCATCGTGAACACCGTCTACACCGGAGAGCACCGCGCCCGCGCGTTCATGGCCTACGGCCTGACCATCGGCTTCGCCGGCGTCTTCGGGCAGCTGATCGGCGGCGGCCTGATCGAGGTCGACCTGTTCGGCCTGGACTGGCGCAGCATCTACTGGATCAACGTCCCGGTCGGCATCGCCGCAATGCTGCTCGCCCCGCGCCTGGTGCCCGAATCGCGCGGCACCGCGGGCACGCGTCTGGACTTCGCCGGGGTCGTCCTGGTGACCGCCGCCATGGTCGCCGTCGTGCTGCCGCTGGTGCAGGGCCGCGAGCAGGGCTGGCCGCTGTGGACCTGGCTGTCGCTGGCCGCCGCCCCGCTGCTCCTCGCCGTCTTCGCGCGGCACCAGCGCCGCCTCGGTGCGGCCGCGGGCAAGGCCCCGCTCATCGACCTGGTGCTCTTCCGCGAGCGCTCCTTCTCCGCGGGCCTCGGCGTGATGCTCGCGTACCAGCTGGCCATGGCGTCGTTCTTCCTGGTCCTCGCGCTGTACCTGCAGATGGGCCACCACATGACCGCACTCGAGTCCGGACTGCTGTTCGTCGCGCTCGGCGCCGGCTACTTCGTGGGCGCCGCGCAGGCCGAGAAGATCGCGGCACGGCTGGGCCGCCAGGTGCTCACGCTCGGTGCCGTGCTGACCGCAGCGGGCTTCGCCGTGCTGGCCGAGACGGTCGCGGCGATCGGCGTGACCGGTTCGGTCGGCTGGCTCATCCCGGGCCTGGTGCTGTCCGGCTACGGCATGGGCGTCGCCCTGGCCCCGATGTCCGCGATCGTGCTGGCCGGCGTCACCTCCAGGCACGCGGCCTCCGCGGCCGGCGTGCTGACCACCGCGCAGCAGGTCGGCAACGCGCTCGGCGTCGCGCTGATCGGCATCGTCTTCTACGAGGCGCTCGGCGGCGGCGCGGTACCGAACGACTATGCGCACGCCATGACCTGGGCGCTCATCCCGCTCGCCGGGGCCTGCCTGGCGACCGCGCTGATCGTGCAGCTGCTGCCGAAGCCCGACCCGGCCGCGGACACCGCGGAGGACGCAGCTCCGATGCACGCCGGGCTGTGACCGAAAGTCGACGCCCGATATACCCAAACGCATAACGGATAGTGCCAAATCGGTGCGCGTTACGCTGGATCTGATCGATCGTTCGTGGAGGTCCGGCATGGCGCGTACCGAAGTCCGTCGACTCACTCCGATATCCGGATTCCCCTTCCCGGTCCGAGCCAGTTCCGGCACCGAGGCACGCGCCGAGGAGCTGGCCGCCCGCACCGAACGCGTCCTGGCCTGGACCACCGACGCGCTGCATTTCGTCCCCACCCTGCGGCTCAACGTGGCCGACGCCGAGGACTGGTCCGGCATCACCGACATGCCGCTGTACGGCATGCCGCGTACGGTGGACGGAGAGGTGGCCGTCGCCCCTGGCGACGCCCCGTTCTTCGCCGAGCAGCTGGCCTCGTACGAACCGCACATCAGCACGGCGACCCGCGCCAACCTCCGCGAGGAGTTCGGCGAGCCCGGGTCGCTGCTGCCGTACTACGAGGCCATCCATGTGCACGAGCTGATGCACCTGTACCACCAGCAGGACTGGGCCTCGTACCCCGACCTGTGGCTCGTGGAACTGCACGCGAACATGGGCATGATCGGCTACCTGTCCGAGATGGAACCGGACATGCTTCCGGCGGTGCACGCCCTGACCTCGGTCGTGTACGACATGCCCGCCGAGTCGATGTGGTTCCGGCGCCTCCCGGACATGGAACAGGCCCTGGAGAACGGCCTGTTCAACTTCGCCTGGTACTTCTTCCACCTGACCCTGGCGGCCGAGGAGCTGTGGGAGACCGGCGGGACCCCGCTGTTCCGGCGCCTGTACGAGTACGTGAGGGCCCGTCAGCACGCCGCCGAGCCGGGGCCGGTGACGCGGGACGAGATGTGGGCCGTGCACCCGGCGCTCGCGCAGATGATGGACGAGTGGCCGAGCGGCGTGGGCCCGGGCGGCGGGGGGCCGGTGCCTTCGGAGGGTCCCACCGAGCCGACCGACTGACCGGTTCAGCCGGTGCGGGCGGGCCGCTCGGGGCCGGGCGCTCCGGCGAAAGCCTGCGCGATGCCCGCCCAGCGGCCGGCGTCCTCACCCGTCACGGTCAGGCCCAGGTCGGCAGGATGCCGCCGCCGGGTGACCAGCAGGCAGAAGTCCTCTGCCGACCCGGTGACCCGGTCCGCGGCGTCGGGCGGGCCTTGCTCCCAGAGCGAGCCGTCCGGCGCCCGCAGCTCGACGCGCAGCTCCCCGGCGGGCGACGGGAGTCCGCGGATCGCGAACGAGAAGCCGAAGGTGCGCACCCCGATATGCACGATCGGGCGCAGCCGGGCGGTGGGTTCGCGCCGGACGCCCAGGGCGTCCGCGACGTCTTGGCCGTGCGCCCAGGTCTCCATCAGGCGGGCGCTGGCCATCGACGCGGGGCGCATCGGCGGGCCGAACCACGGCAGCTTCCCGTCGCCCGGGTACGCGGCGAGTGCCGCGGCCAGCCGCGTCCGGCTCTCCCGCCAGTGCGCAAGGAGCGCTGCGGGTGGCAGCGCGGCTCCCTCGGCCGCCGCCTGGTCGACGAACCCCGGTCCGATCGCGGCGAATTCCTTCAGCCGTGCGGCGAAGGCACCCGGGTCGGCGGCGGCCAAGAGGGCTTGTGCGTCGGTCCACGCGAGATGCGCGATCTGGTACGCGATGCTCCAGCCTTCCGCGGGAGTCGGCGCGGCCCATGAGCGGGCCGGGATCCCGGCGACCAGGGCGTCGAGGTCGTCGCCCTCGGCGTGCAGGTCGGCCAGGATCGCGGACAGGTCGGCGGGCATGCGTCCTCCTGCGGCAGCGGGGTGGAGCCAGGCTACTTCGCGCTGCCGTCCTTGCTGCTGATGCCGCTGTCGCCGTCGCTGTTGTTGCTGTCGGGGTCACCGTCGAAGTCCTGGAAGGCCTCCAGGGCGAAGACCCGTTCCTTCGCGGCGTCGTCCATCAGCTCGACGAGCGGGATCACCGCCTCCCACAGGTCCTGCTCCTGGACGGCCGAGGCCATCCGGTCCAGGTCCGCGTCGTCCAGCGTGCCGGCCGCCTCGGCGACCAACTGCCGCGACTTCTCCGGGAGTACGTCGACCAGCGGCAGGAAGTCGGACCACAGGCCGGTCGCGACGACGGCGCGGACCACGTCGCCCAGCACCTCGGGCGACTGGAGTGACGGCAGGACCGCGACCGCGCGGCGGTCGTCGCCGTCGAGCAGCGCGACGAGCGGCAGCAGCGCCTCCCACAGGTGCTCGCGGTGCACCGCGCGGACCAACGCGTCCAACTGCTCGCCGTCCTGACGTGCGGTCAGCCGGGCGATCTCGGCGCGGCGGGCGTCGCCGACCATCGAGGCGACCGCGAGGGCCTCGGCCCACAGGCTCTCGGTCGAGGCGGCCCGGATGACCGATGCCAGCTTCTCGGTGTCCATCAACCCGACGATGTGGTCGAGGCGTTCGGGCATGTCGACGAAGAACCCGACGCGCAGCACCACGTCGTCGCCGACCTGGCCGAGGATGCGGCCGATCGCGGCGTCGGACAGGTGCCCGACGAAGCGGCCCATCGTGACGAAGTCGGCGCGCGTCGCCAGCACCACGCCGATCTTGACGACGAGATCCTCCGGCAGGCGTTCGACCAGGTCGCGGACGCGGCGCGGGTCGAGGTGGCCGCACGACTCGGCGGTGAAGCCGATCGGCAGCTTCTCCACGATGTCCGCGGCGCGGGCCGGTTCCAGGCGGCCGGCGACCCGGGCGGCGAGCTTGGCGCCCAGCGCCTTCTGCGAGATGGTCGCCGCGATCGACGTGGGCACCAGCTTGGTGGCCTTGGCGATGCGGTCCAGCATGTCCGGCTGGTCGTCGAACAGGGACGCGGTGACCTGCTCGCGGAAGCGGCGCACGTCGGCGGCGGGCAGCGCGGCGAGGAACGCCAGGCGGTCCGGTCCGACGTCCAGGAAGTGGGCGGTCTTCTCTATCTCGGCGCGCGTGCGGAGCGTGTCCATGGGCGGGTCCACCTCACCTGAAGAGAATGCGCCGGACCGGGCCGCGCGCGATCGCCGGGACCATCTTCAACGAGTCCTCGGCGGCCTGGTCCAGGCCCGCCGATTGATCTTCGCGGGCCTTGCGCAGCGCCTCGGCGAGGAATTCCACATCGTCCGCCGCGAGTCCGGAGAATCCGTCCGGCGGCGCCGTACCGAGTTCCGTAGCGAGTTTCTCCACGGCTGTCGCCATGATTCCTCCCCGGGTACGCGGAAAAGTGGGACGCCCGAGTAACGTCGCAGCGCGATTCCCGGCTGTCAACGGCCGCCCGGAAATCGGTGTGGCGGTACACAATTCGGTGCCCGGGGCCGGCTGCGCACCCGCGAAGTCCGCGCGCCCGGCCCGATACCGGGGGAGCCGGCCGGGCCCGGGCGGGTCAGTCGGCGGGCCTGGGCGCCGGAAAGCCGGGGTCGAATTCCTCGATCGTGCGCAGCGTCCGCAGCAGCATCGCGACCAGCAGCGTGCGCACGAAGTCGCGGTCCAGGTCCTGGTGGTGCAGCCAGTCCAGGGTCACGCCCTCGCAGTACGACAGCCAGCCGGCCAGCGCGGCCCGGGCGGTCGGGGACAGGTCGCTGCGGCCGTACGCGCCCTCGGCGATGGTGGCCACGAGCTGCCCGCGCACCCGGTCGCGGATCGCCAGGACCTCGGCGTCGAAGCCGACGCCGCCGCTCACCACCGTGCGGTACGCGGCCTCGTGGCCCTGCGCGAAGAGCAGGTAGCTGTCCAGGGTGCGCAGCAGGCGTTCGCGCGGCGGCAGTTCCGGATCACGTTCGGCATTCATGATCAATTCGTCGACCGCGTCCTGCACCACGGCGATGTAGTAGCCGCGCTTGTTGGCGAAGTAGTAGTAGATCAAGCCTTTCGCCACGCCCGCGTGGTAGGCGATGTCGTCGATCGACAGGGCGTCGTACGAGGTGCGGGCGAACAGGCGGCGGCCGACCGCGATCAACTCGCTGCGGCGCTGTTGACTTTTGTTCAAAACCGGCCCTACTCTGCGGCTTGAAGGCGACGCCTGCATTGTGCCAGAGGAGCGGGCACAGGAACGGCGAGATCATGTTTCCGGCTGCTGCCGGAAGCAATTGGCAGGGTATTTCGACAGGCCGCGTGCGTCATTCCGCGGTCGTTCACGGAGACTGTTCCGCGCTGCCCGGAATTCCCGGTGCACCGCCGTATTCCGCGATTCGCGGACGGCCGTCCGGCAGGACCCGTTCCACCGTCGTGCGGCGCCGGCGACCACGCGGCAGCCGCACCGGCATGCACCACCCCAGCACCACCCCTGCACAAATCCAGCACCACCCTGCGCAACCCGTGGCAAGGCCAGACCTACGGGAACAACGGGAGGGACCAGACGTGATCGGGGACAGCGGCTCGGTGTTCGGCCGGGTCACGGCCAGACTGCGCATCGACGAGGAAACACCCGAAGGCGGCACCAGTTGGCGGCGCTCCGTGGCGGTCGGCGTGCCGGCGATCGTCGCGATCGGCGCCATGACCGCCGCGATGGCCCAGGGCGCGCTCGCCGCGTCGTTCGCCGTCTCGGGCACGAACTTCCAGGTCAGTTCCGGAAAACTGACCAGCAACGGGCTCGGCTCGTACGTCGGCACCGACAAGGACATCAAGGGCGACGGGCACTCCGTCGCGCTGCTGCACATCGGCGACGCGACGCTGAGCGACATCTGCCAGGCGGCCCGCATCAAGACCCCGCTCGGCGACGTCGTCTTCAAGCTCACGGCGGGCGGGCAGGCCGGTCCGGTGACCGCCAAGAGCCTGATCATCGATGCCGAAGACCTCAACGGCGACGCGGAGTTCGGCACCGTGGAGATCGGACGCGACGCCTCCACCCTGGACAAGGTGGCCGGCGCCAAGGGCGACCCGGGGGCGTTCGGCCTGCAGGCCGGTCAGGTGACGGTGAGCAACGTGAAGTCGAACGCCTGGGCCGCCACCGGCGGCGACTTCAAGCTCAAGGGCCTCAACTTGTCCGTGAAACTCGGCGGCCAGGGCTGCTTCTGAGCCGGTAGCGGCGTCCCGGCCCGGAGCGCCCGCCGGGCCGGGACGCCCGAATCCCGGTGAGATCCGCCCGCACGCGCCCACGCGTACCGTACGGAAGGAGCTGAGCCCGCCGTGCACCCCGGACGTTGGCTCGACCGGCACTTGCCGTTCCCCAGGGGACGCCGGCACTTCCGCCGCTGGCGGCGTACCCGGCCGTTCTGGGGCGGCTTCTACCTGATCCTGGGCGGCGTCGAGATCATCCTGATCCCGATGTCGCCGCTGTCGATCCTCATCACCCTCGGCGTCGGCGGCCTCGCCGCGCTGGCCATCGGATCGGTGCTCGTCATCGCGGGGCTGTGCCTGTGGTTCCTGCCCGCGCAAAGGCACTTCGTCTCGCTGGTGGCGCTCATCGCATCCGTGGTGTCCTTCGCGGCGACCAACCTGGGCGGCTTCCTGCTGGGCATGGCGCTCGGCGTGCTGGGGAGTTCGATGGGCTTCGGCTGGAAGCCGAGGAAGCCGACCGCGGCCGAGGGAGCCGGGCCGGGCGTCGGCGGGGACGACGACGGCGCCGGCAGCACGAAGTCCGGGGCGGCTGCGGCCGGTCCGGACCCGGGAACCCCCGCCGGGCCGCCCGGACCGGCCGTCCCGGCCGGCCCGGCGGGATCCCCGGATGCGGCGGGGCCTCCTGCGGCCGCCGGATCCACGGCCGCCGGATCCGCGAGGGCAGGATCCGCGGGGACCGCGGGGCCCGGTGCCGGGCCCTCCCCGGGCACCGGGCGTACCGGCCCGACCGGCGCGGCACTTGCCCTGCCCCTGCTGCTGATCGCCGCCACGATCGGCACGGCCGCCCCCAAGGCGCACGCCGCCGGATGCGCGGGAGGCGGAGAGTGCCTGCGTCCGGCACTCGACGCCGTCTCGGCCGCGGCGACCGTCGGCGAGCGTCCCCCGACCGTCACCGCGACCTACTTCGCGCCGATCGGCTTCGCCCTCGTCGAGATCACCGACCTGCCGACCCGGAACGGACCGCTCAGGGTCCTCAAACTCCGCATGGGCGCGGCGCAGTTGGGGGACTACCGGCTGACCACCAACGACGGTTCGCCGACCTACCGGATCGGCGCCGACCAGCTCAATCTCAACGGCGACGTCGTCATCTACGTCACGTGGCTGTACGGCTGCATCGAGGGCCTGATCTGCTTCACCTTCTCCGCGGAGGGTCTGCCGCTGCCGCCGATCATCCCGCCGTTCGTGTTCATGACCGACGTGAAGGCCGGTCAGGCGCTGGTCGATTCGGACATCATCAGGGCCAAGAACCTGGCGATCGAGACGGGGTGACCCGATGCTGCCGATCCAGGCCGTGCTGTTCTTCTCGTACGCGATGGGCGCCACGTTCGCGCTCGCCGCCGCCCGCCAGCTCCAGTCCTGGGAGCGGCGGCCGCTGCCGGACGCCGATGCCCATCCCGAACTGGCGCAGCGCGCGCGGGCATTGACCGCCAATCCGCACTTCGTCGCCACCGTCCTGTTCGCCGCGGTGCTCGTCGCACCTCCAGGGCTCTTCCTGCTGTGGCAGAACCCGTCCTGGGGCACGATGCACGTCGTCGCGCGGCACGAGGACCTGTGGGCCGGGTTCGTCGCGGTCTACGCAGGCGGCGTGGTGGTCGCCGCGATGCTCGGATTCTGGATCTCGCGCGCCCTGGCGCTGGTCGGCGCCGGGTACTGGGCCTTCCTGCAGGCGGTCGCGGCGTACTTCCTGATGTTCGGGACGCTCGTGCACGGCTGGGACGGCTGCGGCTACCGGCGCGTGCTCAGCCCGACGCGGAACGGATTCCAGACCTGGCCGGACGACAAACTGGTCAACAACATCTCGGAGTTCGCGACGTCCGGGACCTTCCTCGCACTCGTCTTCCTGGCCGGTCCGGTGGTCATGGTCATGCTGATGACCGAGATCAGCTGGCTCCTCGAAGGCTGGCGGCTGCCCGGCGCGGACGAAGAGCGCAAAGTGCGCCGCGTCTTCGCGGTCGGCATCGCTGCCTTGGGCGTCCACGTCATGCCGTTCGCGGGCGCCGTCTACGCGAGTCTGCTCGTGCACGGAACCGGCTGGTGGATCGGGCTCGCCGTCTTCGCGGTCACGGTCGGCCCGCTCCTGCTGCTGCGGCGGTCACCGGTGCGGTGGCTGTACGGGCTCGTCGGGGTCCCCGCGGGGCACTGGCGGGACGCCGGAGTTCCCTCCGCGACCTCCGGCAGGACCGGCGCCGCGGGACGTGTGGCGCCGACGGCGTAGCAGCGCGGTCACGCCGACCGCACTCGCCAGCACATTGAGCAGCACGCCGGCCGCTACCAGCCAGGCCAGCAGGAGCGCGGGGCTGTCCGGAGCACCACTGCCGGGCAGCCCCGCAGCGACGAAGTCGCCGTTCCCCTTTGCGAGTCCGCCCTCCGCGGGCCAGGGCTCGAGAATGCGCTCGACCCGGCCGATGACGTCCGATTCGGCGATCGTGCCGTGCTCCGCTGTCATCATGTGGCTCCGCGAGTCCAGCGAGTTCGCCCGGTTGTCGCCGAGGACGAAGAACCTGCCCTCCGGAACCGTGACTTTGAACGGCTTCTCCGAGGCGGCTACCCCTTCGGGGAGGTAACTCTCCGAAACTGGCTTGCCGTTGATGACTAAGCGTCCCGCGTCGCAGCAGACGACAGTGTCGCCGCCGACCGCGACCACGCGCTTGACGAGTTTCGCCGAGGGGGTCACGCCCCAGCCCGGCTGCCCGAAGATCACCACATCGCCGCGCCCGATGCCGTCCGCGGCCTTGTGCACCAGCATGCGGTCGCCCGGGCGCAGTGTCGGTTCCATCGAGACCGAACCCGACGGGACCTTGAAGGCCGCGTACAGGAAGAAGCACGCGATGAACGGCCCGGCGATGAGCAGGGCACCGAGCATGTGGGCGGCGATCCGTACGACCTTCGACGTTGCCGTGCGACGACCGACCGCCACGCGTCGACCCCCCGATTCCGACCGATTCCGAAGGCGGGCATACGACGAGCCCGCGGGACATCCTCTGCCCGGCGAGGCCGCCCCGACAAGCGGTCCGGGGCGCCCCGGCGGCATCATTTTCCGCGGGGCCGGCACGCCGGGCGACACCACTTCGGCGGTGCCGGGCACGTCACCGGCCATCGCCGGCCGCCCACCCGTAACGCATCCCACAGCTCCGGCGCGAACCTCTGCTTCCGCTTGTCCGTTGTCCCCTGCATAGTCACCGCGAGACCACCCCTGCCACCCGACGACCACCACCACACCAAGGGCGGGACGAACGCACGATGAGCACCACGCTGGCCCCGGGCGCCAACCGCCCGCTCCCCGACGGGGCGCTGACGCTCCGCGTACCCGGCCCGTTCGACCTGTCCCTCCTGGTCACCGGCGACGACGGCCGCGTCTCCGGCGACGCCGACTTCGTCTTCTTCAACCAGACCACCGCCCCCGGGGTCCGCCTCGAACGCGACTCCGCCTCGGTGAACCCCGGCAGCCTCCGCCGCGGCGCCACCCGTGTCACCCTCGTCGTCAGCCCCGCCGACCCGTCCGCCCGCCTGGGCTCGCTCCCCACCCCGGCCCTCACCGTCACCGACCGCGCCGGCGCCGTCCTCGCCCGCTTCACGCCCCACCCGGTGACCCACGAGACCGTCCTCCTCCTCGCGGAGCTGTACGCCCGCAACGGCACCTGGAAGATCCGCGCCCTGGGGCAGGGCTACGCCGACGGCCTGGCCGGCATCGCGCGCGACTTCGGCGTGGACGTCATCGACGAGCCCGCACCGGCCCCGGCCCGGGTGCCCGCGCGGACCCCGGCTCCGCCTTCTGCTCCGACTCCCGCACGGGCCCCTGCGCCGAACCGCCATGTGGCCCCGCCCAGTGCCCCGGCCCCGCATATCCCGCAGCCGGCCGGCCCGCACTTGACTCCCGACGGCAACAACCCGTTCGCCCCGCGGCCCGCCCAGTCCCCGTCGACGCCGCCCCGGCCGCAGGCGCCCCCGCCCATGCCCGCCATGCCGTCCACCCCGGAACTCGACCACCTCCGCACCCAGGTGATCGCCCTCACCAACGCCGAACGCGCCCGGCACGGCATGGGCGCCCTCGCGTACGAACCCCGGCTCACCCAGGCCGCCCAGGTCCACAGCGACGACATGGCAGCCCGCGACTACTTCGACCACACCGGCCTCGACGGCCGCCAACCCGCCGACCGGGTCACCGCCTCCGGCTACGTCTACAGCCGCTGCGCCGAGAACATCGCCGCGGGACAGCCCACGCCCGCCGAGGTCGTCACCGGCTGGATGAACAGCCCCGGCCACCGCGCCAACATCCTCACGCCCGAACTGACCCAGATCGGCATCGGAATCGCGTACGGCGGCAGCTACCGGATCTACTGGACCCAGGTGTTCGGCACGCCCCGGTAGAGGAGTCTCCTGCGGAGCCTCGCCATGTCGATATACCAATGGCCGGAAACCCCTTTCCTGCAAAGGATTGTGACTCTGCGTCAGACGACCGTGCCGGTCGGAATTCTCGCTTGACGAGGCCAACCGGGGCGATGCTCAATGAGGCATTTCCATGTCACGGGGGGAGTAGTACGCAACTATGTCCACACCCATGAGACGGGCCCTCGTATGGGCCTGCTCGACTGCCGTCCTGTCGACCTGCGTCGCGATCGGTGCAGTGGGAACCGCGGCCGCGGCACCTACCAGCCTGACGGCAGCACCCGTCACCGCACCGGCATTTGCGCCGTCATCCGGTACGCCGGTCTTCCTGCCCCAGGCGATCACCCCGCCGCAGCCGCCCACCTACCCGCAAGCGGGTATGTGGGTGACCCCGATCGCGACGCGTGTGACGGACGGCGTCGCGCCGGGGCTCCTGATCGGCGGTAATGCCAACGGTGGCGATATCCCGGTTCCGCCCAATATGTATATCCACGACAACAGCGGCCGCACGCTGGACTCGCGGGCCGCCGAAGGGGCGGCGCTTTCCGTCGTCAACTATCTCGGGCGCCCCGCATTGGCCGCCCGGGTCGGGACGAGTTGGCGAATCGTCGGCAACGACTGGAAGACCCTCAAGACTCTCCCGTTCGCCGACATGACGAGCGCCGAATCCCACTTGCGTACGAACCAGGACGGCACCAAGGCGCTCGTCACCTTCAAACGGGTCGCCACCGTGGACCTCACGCCTTACGGCGGTCCGCAGGTCGGCAAGATCCTCGAAGGCGTCGTCCGCGAGGTCGACTTGGCCACCGGCACGACGACCTTCGAGTGGTCGTCCCTGTCGGCGGGCCCGGGGCAGGTGCCTCTTGCCGACAGCCGAGTACCCATCGCCGCCGACGTCGACTACGTGGGCCTGAATGCCGCGGCCTACGACACCGACGGCGGCATCCTCGTCTCCGCGTCCTCGACCGGTTCGGTCTACAAGCTCGACCGGACCACCGGCGGCTTCGCCTGGATCCTGGGCGGCGAGCGCAACCAGTTCAGCTTCATCGGTACCGACGCGACGCCGCACCGCCCGATCGATGCGTCCCGCGAGCCCGGGACCGGACGCCTCGCCTTCCTCGACGACAACGCGTCGGCACCCGCACGCTCGGTGTCGTACACGCTCGACGAGACCGCCAAGACAGCCAAGCTCGACTGGCACTGGACGTCCGAGGACGCGTGGTCGGACGTCCGGACCGGCGGCAACCAGGTGCTCCCCAACGGCAACCGGCTGATCACCTTCGGCGCCAAGGGCGCGGTCGCAGAGGTCACGCCGGCCGGTGCCGTCGTCTTCGAAAGCCAGGTCCCGGCAGGCGTCGCGATCGAACGCGCGCAACGTGCCGAGTGGTCGGCCCCCGGTCGCGGGCTGCCCGTCATCTACGGCTCGCCGACCGCCCAAGAGGGCAAGATCGCGATCGACGCGACCTGGAACGGTGCCACGGACCTCGCCTCGTGGCAGGTGTCGGCCGGCTCGGACAAGGACCATCTGACGCCGGTCCTCACCGCCCCGGCCACCAGCCTGCAGACGGACATCAAGGCGGCGATCCCACCGGCCGCCGTCGGTTACACGGTGACCGCACTCGACAAGAACGGCACGCCGATCCCGGGCGGCGTCTCGTCCTTCCGGTACGTCGACGACATCATCAAGGCGGTGAGCCTGCTCCCCGACCCGTCGGTGATGGGCACACCTCTCGGCCTTGCGACACCGGTCCCCAATGGTCTGGTACGCGAGTTCGGCACGGGACTCGGCTACCAGGGGTACAACTACCCGAGCTACGGCACCTTCCTTGTGCATGGCCCGCTGGCCGAGGCTTACAAGGCACTCGGCGGACCCACCGGACCGCTCGGAGCGCCCACGGGGCAGATGGTCTCGTACCCGGACGGCGGCCGCGCGCTGCCGCTCGGCAACAAGACGCTGGTGTGGTCGCCCGCCACGGGAGCCCGCACCCTCGTCGGATCGATGTCGAACGCGTGGCGGACCTCCGCTGCTCCCGCGACGGAATTCGGCTACCCGACCGGCGATGCCGTGAAGGACCCGGCCGGAGCGGGCTGCCTGCAGGCCTTCACCATCGCCCGGCTCTACGCGGAGTCGTGCGACACCGGCAGTGCTTATCCCGTCTCCGGCGCGATCGGCACCCGCTGGGACTCCATCCGGCAGTGGCTCGGCTACCCCGTCGACCGCGCCCAGGCCGTCAACGGCTCGCTGGTCCAGCGCTTCCAGAACGGCGCCATCACCAGCTCGCCGGACGGCACCACGAAGTACGTCTTCGGCGCCATCTACGCACGCTGGCAGGAGCGAGGCGGCGCCGCCGGCTTCCTGGGCCTGCCGACGACCGACGAACTGCCGGTCGGCGACGGCATCGGCCGCGTCTCCCAGTTCCAGGGCGGCTCGATCTACTGGAGCCCGAAGACCGGCGCCGGTGAAGTCCACGGCGGCATCCGCACACGCTGGCTCCAGCTCGGCGGCCCCACCGGCTTCCTCGGCTACCCGTTCGAATACGAGCGCGCCTATGAGGGCAACGCGGCCGGCGGCCGGTCCAGCGTCTTCCAGGGCGGCGAACTCGTCTGGAGCGCGGCCACCGGCGTCCACGAAGTACACGGCGGAATCGGTGCCCGCTGGCGAGGCACCACCTTCTCCGGATTCTGGCTGGGCTTCCCGCTCACCGACGAGATGCCGGCCGGCAGCGGTCGCGGCCGCTATCAGGTGTTCCAGAACGGCGCCATCTTCTGGAGCCCCCAGACGGACGCCACGATCATCCGCGGGGCCATCGGAGAAAAATGGGCCACCCAGGGCTGGGATTCCGGCTGGCTGGGCTTCCCGATCCGGGACGAGTTCCCTGTCACCGGCACCAACGGCGTCGTCCAGCGCTTCGAGGGCGGTTCCATCACCTGGGGACCCAGCGCGGGTGCCCACATGATGCCGTCGTGGTTCGACCACACCTTCTTCCGTCCGAACATGGGCCTCCCGACCACGGACGTCCTGACAGCCCCGGGCGGCCAGGCCCAATACGTCCTCTACGAGCAGGGCGCCGCGTACACCAACTACGCCTCTTCCTCGAAGACGTACACGATCGCCATCTACGGGGGCATCTGGGCCAAGTACCAGTCCATGGGCACCCACAACAGCTGCCTCGGCCTCCCCAACACCGGCGAGTACGACGGCACCACCCCGGGAACCCGCTCCCAGCAGTTCGCCAACGGCACCATCACCTGGTCCGCAGCCACCGGCCAGACCGTCGCCAAGTGCTACAACGGCAAGACCTACTGAGCGATACCCATGCTCGACCCGAAGGGCCCGGCCGGCGCCGGGCCCTTCGGCATGCCCTCCGCCCACTTCCGGAATTCCCTTTTCGGTAATACCCGGTGACTCTGCGTCAGGCCATCGTGCCGGTCGGAATTCCTTCTTGACGGTGCCAACCAGCAGGATGCTGAATGGCCTTTTCCATTCTTCGGGGAGTAGTACGCAATCGTGTCCACACCTATGAGACGGGCCCTCGTCTGGGCCTGCTCGACGGCGGTCCTCTCGACCTGTGTCGCCATCGGGACGGCGGGAGCAGTATCCGCAGCGCCCGCATCCACCGGATCCGTCGAAGCATCAGCTGCCGCGCCCGCGTTCGTGCCCTCGCCCGGCGCACCGGTGTTCCTGCCCCAGGCCGTCACCCCGCCGCAGCCGCCCAAGTATCCGGAAGCGCATATCTGGGTGACTCCGATAGCCACTCGCGTGACCGAAGGCGTCGCGCCGGGGCTGCTGTTCGGCAGCAATGCGGACGGCGGCAACGTCCCCGTTCCGTCGAACATGTTCATCCACGACAACAACGGCCGCACACTGCTCTCGCTCAGCGGGGACGGTTCCGCGCCTTCGGTCATCAACTATCTGGGCCGCCCCGCGCTGGCTTTCAGGTCCGGTTACAACTGGGACATCCTGGGCAACGATTGGCAGTCACTCAAGTCGTTGCAGATCCCGCAACAGGCGTTCGCCCAGTCCCACTTGCAGACGAATGCGGACGGGACCAAGGCGCTCGTCACGATGAAACGCCTCGCCGCGGTCGATTTGACGCCGCACGGCGGCGCCAAGGACGCCAAGGTCCTCGAAAGCGTCGTCCACGAGGTCGACCTGGCCACCGGCAAGACGACCTTTCAGTGGTCCTCGCTTGCGGCCGGTGCCGCTCAAATCCCCTTCGACGACAGCCAGGTCCCGATCATCGCCAATGTCGACTACGTGGGCCTGAACGCCGCCGCGTACGACACCGACGGGAAGATCCTGCTCTCCGCCTCGTCCACCGGTTCGGTCTACAAGCTCGACCAGGCCACGTCCGCTTTCACGTGGATCCTGGGCGGCGAACGGAACCAGTTCGAATTCACCGGTACCAACGCCGCGCCGCGCCGACCCATCGACGCCTCCCGTGAGCCGTCCACCGGACGGCTGGCCTTCCTCGACGACGACGCAGCCGCGTCCGCCCGCTCGGTCTCGTACGTGCTCGACGAGACCGCCAAGACCGCCAAGCTCGTCTGGCAGTGGGCGCCCGAAGAGGGGCTCTCCGACGTCCGGACCGGCGGCAACCAGATCCTCCCCAATGGGAGCCGGCTGGTCACCTTCGGCGGCAAGGGCGCGGTCGCCGAGGTCACCCCCGCGGGCAAGGTCGTCTTCGAAAGCCAGGTCCCGGCAGGCGTCGAGATCGACCGCGCGCAACGCGCCGCGTGGTCGGCCCCGGGCTTCGACGCAGTCGACATCGGCGCATCCACCTCGTACGACGAGGGCAAGATCCCGATCTCCGCGAGTTGGAACGGCGCCACCGACCTCGTCTCCTGGCGGGTGTCAGCAGGCCCCGACAAGGACCACCTGACACCGGTCCTGACCGCCCCCGCCACCGGCCTGGAGACAACGCTCCGGGCCCCGATCGCGCCCACCACGGTCGTCTACACGGTGACGGCACTCGACAAGAACGGCACGCCGATCCCGGGCGGGACCTCGTCCATCCAGTACGTGGACGAGATCATCAAAGCGGTCAGCCTGCTCCCCGACCCGTCGGTCATGGGCACGCCGCTCGGTCTCCCCACCCTGGTCGGCACCGGCTGGGTCCGGGAATTCAGCGCCGGCCTCGGCTACTACTCGTACGCCGGCACCGGCACCGTCCTGATCCATGGCCCCCTGGCCCAGGCCTACCAGGCCCTCGGCGGAATCACCGGCCCGCTGGGCCCCCCGACCGGACCGGCGGCCACCTATGCGGACGGCGGCGGAGCATTGCCGCTCGGCAACAAGACCCTGGTGTGGTCGGCCGCCACCGGCGCCCGCACGCTCACCGGGACGATATCGAGCACATGGCGTCGGACCAGCAATCCCGCGGCAAAATTCGGTTACCCGACCAGCGACACGGTCAAAGACCCGTCCGGTGCCGGCTGCCTGCAGACGTTCGCCCTCGTACGCCTCTACGCATCGTCCTGCGACACCGGCCAGGCGTTCCCGGTCTCCGGCGCGATCGGCACCCGCTGGGACTCCCTCAAACAGTGGCTCGGCTACCCCGTCGACTTCCCGCAAGCCGTCGGCGGCCGGCAGATGCAGCGCTTCCAGAACGGCGCCATCCTCAGCACACCGAACGGCGCCACGACCTTCGTCTTCGGCGGCATCTACGCACGCTGGCAGGAGCTGGGCGGCCCGACGGGCTTCCTGGGCCTGCCGACGACCGACGAACTGCCGGTCGGCGACGGCATCGGCCGCGTCTCCGAATTCGAGCGGGGCTCGATCTACTGGAGCCCCAAGAGCGGCGTCGGCGAGGTCCACGGCGGCATCCGCACGCGCTGGCTCCAGCTCGGCGGCCCCACCGGCTTCCTCGGCTACCCGGAAGACTACGAGCGCGCCTATGCGGGCACCGCGGCGGGCGGCCGGTACAGCAGCTTCCAGCGCGGCCTCCTCGTCTGGAGCCCGGAAACCGGCGTCCACGAGGTCCACGGCGCCATCGGCTCCCGCTGGCAGGGCAGCATGCACAACGGCTTCTGGCTGGGCTTCCCGCTCACCGACGAAATGCCCGCCGGCAGCGGCCGCGGCAGCTACCAGGTCTTCCAGAACGGCGCGATCTTCTGGAGCCCGCAGACGGACGCCCAGATCATCCGCGGCGCCGTCGGCGAAAAGTGGGCCACCCAAGGCTGGGATTCCGGCTGGCTGGGCTTCTCGACCTGGGAAGAGATGCCCGTCAACGGCGGAGTCATCCAGCGCTTCGAAGGCGGCGTCATCACGTGGGGCCCCAGCGCCGGCGCCCACATGATGCCGCACGCGTTCAACCAGGTCTTCTCCCCAACGAACATGGGTGTCGCAACCACCGACGTCCTGACCACCCCGGGCGGCCAGGCCCAATACGTCCTCTACGAGCGCGGCGCCGCGTACACCGACTACGCCGCCTCCTCGAAGACGGACACAATCCCCATCCACGGCGGCATCTGGGCCAAGTACCAGTCCATCGGCACCCACAACAGCTGCCTCGGCCTCCCCAACACCCGCGAGTACGACGGCAGCACCCCAGGAACCCGCACCCAGTACTTCGCCAACGGCACACTCACCTGGTCCGCAGCCACCGGCCAGACCGTCGCCAAGTGCTACAACGGCAAAACCTACTGACCCCACCCCGAAGGGCCCGGCCACCCCACCGGGCCCTTCGCCATCCCCACCCCCACCAGCCCCACACCCCCCACAGCCCCAAATTCCCCCCACAGCCCCAAGCCCCCCCACAGCCCCAACCCCCCCCAGCCCCAAACCCCCAACCATCACCACCCACCACCCCCAAATCCACCCCACCCCCTCCCAAGTCGTCACCCGCAGACCTCACCTCCGATACCGCGTCGCAGGTCACCCCCGAACCTTGGTATCGTTGACCCAAGACGCGCGGCCCCAGGCCGCAGTCCAGTCCGGGTGGCGGAATAGGCAGACGCGCTAGCTTGAGGTGCTAGTGCCCGCAAGGGCATGGGGGTTCAAGTCCCCCCTCGGACACTTCTTGACCTATGAAGTGCAGTTCAGGATCACTCCTGATCTGCACTTCTTTGCGTTCTGGAAGATATGTGAGGCGTAGCCCGAAGCCGGCGTAGACGGGGGCCTTCTCGGCGGGCTCGGCGCGCACCAGCGCGGTGGTCATATCGCCGAGTTCCTCGATGATCTGGCGGATCCGCAGGGGTGAACCGCCGTTTGGTGGTGAGGGCGCGCAGGCGGTGCTGGGCCTGGGCGCGGACGGCTTCGGTCTCGGCGATCCGGTGCCGATGCTGGCGGCGGGCGTGCTGTCGGTGTCGAGGGCGGCGCGGTAGCGGTCGAGCTTGCGATCGCAGTCGGCGAGCAGGGCCTGCGTGGCGGCGGTCTGCGCGGCGAGGGCCTCGGGGGCTTGGTGCGCGGCGAGGGCGCCGACGGTTTCGCGGATGCGTGCGGGTGAGAAGACCCGGGCGATCCAGGCATCCAGCGGGGGCAGGAGGACGGCTTCGCGGAGCAGGACGTTGCGGGGGTGGTGGATCGTGTTGGCGAGGGCGTATTCCTCGGGGTAGCGGCAGGGGTAGTACGCCTGGTCGTTCGTCCAGTTGCCCTGCATCTTGCGGGTGCAGATCCCGCAGCGGAGGCGGCTCTTGAGCGCGTAGGGGTGGACGGTGCGGGCCCGGTCACGCGTGGTGCGGGCGCGCCCGCCGGCCGCCATGACGGACTGGACGGTGTCGAAGTCCTCCATCGACACCAGCGGTTCGTGGGCGGGTGCGGCGGACCAGATCCACTGGTCGGGGGTGTTCCAGCGGAGCTTGTTGGTGTGCCCGAGGGTGACCTCGTCGACGTCGAGGAGGACCTCGTCCTTGCGCTGTTTGTTCCAGGCCTGGTGGCCGGTGTAGCGGGGGTTAGTGAGGATGCCGCGGACGGCGCCCTTGGACCAGGCGTTGCTGGTGCGGTGCGGGTTGCGGCCGGGGTCGTAGGCGGACGGGCACGGGATGCCGTCGCGGGTAAGGCCCTCGGCGATGGCGTACAGGCCGCGGCCAGCCAGGTACTCGCGATAGATCCACTGGACGACCCGGCCGGTGTGGGGGTCGACGGCGAGGCCGTGCAGGCGTCGGCCGTCGGGGGCCTTGGCCGGGTTGGAGTGCGGGCCGAGGTCGATGAGCATGTACCCGTACGGTGGCCGTCCGCTGAGCAACCGTCCCTCGATCCTGGTCTGCGCGGACCCGGATGCGGACGCGGTTGCGCGCCGCCTTGGAAACCCGCCGTACATGTTCATGATCAGATCGTGGGCCTCGTTGGCCCCGTCGATCGCCCGCCGATCTCCGGCACCCACAGCGCCACGCCGTAGTGCTCGAACAGCGGGAGGTGTTGGCGAACTGCGCACCGTAGAACGCGCGCTGCGGCTCCCCGACCACCACCGCATCGAAACCACGGGCGGAGTTGCGCAGTTCGTCGAGCAACGCCGCGGACCGCGGGCGGCGCGGCCAGGGCAGGGCGCGGGTCTGGCCGACGTTGAAGTACTCGGCGACGATCACCCCGCCGACCGGTCCCACGAGGGCCTTGGCACGACCAAGCTGCCAGGAGCGTGAGGACTCCGGATCCTGGTTGTCCTCGGTGGAGGCCCGCCCGGCGAAGGCGAACTGCAACTCCGGCTTCGGAAGGTGGTGTTCATGCGTGCCTGAATGCGTCCGGGCGCGTACGTACTCAGGAGTGAGGGGCAGTTGGGAGTGGCTCATCCGGGGGCTCCTCGACGCAGGCTTCGCGTGGGTGCGGCGGTTCCGTCCGGCCGTGAAGCCATTGTGCCGCGCTTGGCCCGGCGCCGGGAGGGTCGTCTTCGGGTGCTTGCGCGGCGTGCGATGGTTCCGCTGCGCGGGTGCGGAGACGAGTCACCAGGTGGAGCAGGGCGCGAGCGGCGTTCGCCCAGGACGGGTTCGGGTTCGGCGAACACGATGTTGGGGCGCAACCGGGCGAATCAGTCGATGATCACATCGATGTCCCCTTCAAGCTCCGACACCATCTGTGATCGTGGCTGTCCGGAGGGTGTCGGCGGCGGCGGTCGGAACCACGAAGGTCGGGTAGCCATGGCACTCGGGCTGGTCGTGCATCACGCAGACTTCTGTCGGATGGATCCGGCTGGTGGCAGGCTGCTATCGCCGGAGCTCGCTCGGCTCGTACCGCAGCTGGTACGACCGCACTCCAGCACCGACCATGCGGTAGACCGTGATGCCGGCGAGGAACTCGGACTTGATCTGCATCGTCCTCTGACGTTCCTTCTCGGCGTTGTCGCTGATCCAGTCCTCGATCTGCTCCGGCAGCTTGAAGGTCAGCAAGTAGCCTCCGCCCGGCTCTCGCGGAGACACGGTCCACTCGGCGTCCCCGTTCTGCCCGGTCCGCCTCAGTCTCACGACGTGGTCCGGATGGGTGTCCGCGTAGTTCATGAACTGCTGTGCGTCGGACGCGGCCAGCGGGAGAACGAACGGCGCTGCGGGGAAGCCGAGCAGGAGCTCGGATTCGTGGTGGGTGGTCAGGGACGCGACGAAATCGGCGAGCCGGGACTTGGCGGCGGCACGGAACCCCGGTGCTCCGGTATTCACCACGGGCAGCAGATCCAGGGGTCCGGTGTCCAAGCGTTGACGCAGCTCCGCGCGCATCCACGACA
This sequence comes from Yinghuangia soli, assembly GCF_021502675.1. Taxonomy (GTDB): domain Bacteria; phylum Actinomycetota; class Actinomycetes; order Streptomycetales; family Streptomycetaceae; genus Yinghuangia; species Yinghuangia soli. The sequence continues at coordinate 370,603 of NZ_JAKFHA010000001.1, read as the reverse complement.
CAGGGAACGACGTGACGTGGTGCTGCACCTGGGCGGTGTACAAGTCCTGAGCTGCTTCCTTGATGGCCTCGAGTAGCCAGGTGAAGGACTCCCCGGAAAGGTCGATCAAGGAGATCTGGTGCGCGAGGGCGTACTCCTGTGCGTCGGACGTGAAACCGTTCGCGGAGAACAGGGCGTAGGAGTACTGGTAGCGCCGCCGCGGCCGGGATCCGGGTCGGTTCATGAAGTTCTCGTTGACATCGTGGATCACCCCGTGCGCGTTGCGCACGACCTCCAGCCGGCACGGCGTTCGGTAGTACTTCGCCTCCAGGAACAGTCGCACCGGAAGCGAGAAAGCCGGAGTGAAGGCGAACTCGCCGAGCACGTCGACCTGATGGACCGCGCCACGTCCACGTACGCGAAGGTTCCCCCCGTCCGAGACCAGCTCTTCGGGGTCCTGCTCAGCGTTCACGAGCAGCCGGTAGCCGCTGTGGCGCAACAGCCAGGCCAGCGCCTCCTCCAGGAGGTACCCCCGAAGCATCGCTCGAGTGGCCACTTCACTGCCCCCTAAGATCGTTTCGCCGCGAGTTAATAGGCGCGGCCCGTCGTGCCGGCGCCCCTCGGCGGCCGTGCGTAGCGGCAGCCGAACTTTACTGATCATTTCGTCCGACTGGGCCCGTCGCCAGAGCGTCATCACGGAACGGTCCTTGCCCTCGGCGGAGACGAGGCAAGAGGTCGCGTGTGGCCTGGCGGCCGGTCTCGAGACCGCTGGACACCGGATCACCCGCCTGGTCCGCGACGGCGACGGCCGGCAAGGAACGATCGCGTCTGCGAGCCCCGGACTACGAATCAAAGGTGACCGCGTTCCCGCCCCAGCCTGACAGGATCCAACGCCGTCAACGGCGCGGCGGACTACGCTGCGAGCGCCCGTCGGCCGCACAGCACGTCAAGCTCAGAGCCGGCAGCCGAGTCTGCGACCAGAACAGAGCACTTACTCGATACGATCGAGCGCAGCGCTGAGGCTTCTCGGTGCTTGGCCATGGGAGTAGGGCTCTTGCATAGCCATGAAGTCCAGCCTGGGGTTCGGCTGACTGGCCTCACTTCGGGGGAGGCCACGGTGGTGGCTGTCACGCCGATCGGCGATGCGCTGCATGTCACGCTCCGTAACGACGCTGGCCACTTGTCCGATCAGGTGTTGTTCCCTGACGACATCGCCGTGCTACGTCCGGAAGTCTTGAAGTCGCGATGGTCGTTCGATGCCGACCCCGCGCAGTTCCGTCTGGCCGCCGAGGCGCTGCGCATGCGGCACGCTGGTCTGTCGGATCCGATGCTGGCGGTGGAGACCAGCAGCATCGACCCGCTGCCCCATCAAATTCGCGCCGTCTACGGCACGCTGTTGGGCCAGCCAGGCTCCCTACGCTTCCTGCTTGCTGACGACCCGGGCGCCGGCAAGACGATCATGGCCGGCCTGTATCTCAAGGAACTGATGCTGCGTGGGGACGTGCGCCGCTGCCTGATCGTCGCCCCTGGCGGGCTGGTCGACCAGTGGCAGTCTGAACTGGCGGAGAAGTTCGGGATCGAAATGACGATCCTCACGCGCGACCTTGCGGAAGCGGACCGCGACGGTGATCCGTTCCGCCGCAATCCCATGCTGATCGCACGAATGGATCAACTGGCTCGCAAGGAAGAGTGGCGGGACCTGCTCGCGGACACCGAGTGGGACCTGATCGTGGTGGACGAAGCTCACCGGATGAGTGCCTCATGGTTCGGCAACGAGCTCAAGCGCACCCGCCGCTACGAGCTGGGTCAGCTGCTCGGCAGCATCACCCGGCATCTCTTGCTGATGACGGCCACCCCACACGCGGGTTCCGAAGCGAATTTCCAGACCTTCCTGGCCTTGCTGGATCCCGACCGGTTCGCCGGCGAGTACCGCCAAGGCGTGCACTCCACTGACACCAACGGTCTGATGCGCCGGATGATCAAGGAGGATCTGCTCACCTTCGAAGGGAAGCCCCTCTTCCCCGAAAGGGTGGCCGAAACCGTCGAGTACACCCTCTCCCCGATGGAGATGCGGCTTTACGAAGACGTCACCGAGTACGTGCGCACGGAGATGAACCGGGCCGAGCAGTCCGATGGCCGACGCCGCACGGTGGGGTTCGCCCTCACTGTCATGCAGCGGCGCCTCGCATCCAGTCCCGAGGCCATCTACCAGTCGATCCGTCGCCGTGCTGCTCGCCTGCGCACCTACCGGGATGAGGTGCTGGCTGGGGCTGGAGCCCTCGCGGCGGCGACGATGCCGTTCGAGCCAGAAGACTTCGACTCGGACGAGTTGGACGCCGGGCAGCGTGAGCAGTTCGAGGAAGAGGTCCTGGACTCTGCCACCGCGGCACGGACGGCTGTGGAACTCGATACCGAGCTCGCCGTCTTGGCGCGTTTGGAGGAGATCGCCGAGCAGGTGCGTGCATCGGGCGAAGACCGCAAGTGGCAGGAGCTGCGCTCCCTTGTTCTCAAGGCTCGCGAAAACGGTCTGGGCGGGGCCAACCAGGCCCCCCACAAGATCATCGTATTCACCGAGCACCGCGACACCCTGGGCTACCTCGCCAGCCGCATCACCACCTTGCTGGGTGGTGACGAGGATGCCGTCGTCACCATCCACGGCGGCACCCCACGCCAGGCGCGTCGGGACATTCGCACCCGATTCACCAACGACCCGCGCTGCCACGTCCTGATCGCCACCGACGCTGCTGGCGAGGGCCTGAACCTGCAAGCTGCGCACCTGATGGTCAACTACGACCTGCCGTGGAACCCCAACCGGATCGAGCAGCGGTTCGGGCGCATCCACCGCATCGGCCAGCGGGAAGTCTGTCGGCTGTGGAATCTCGTGGCCTCCCAGACTCGGGAGGGCCAAGTGTTCCGGCGGCTGCTGACCAAGATCGAGGAGCAGCGCCGCGCGTACGGCGGCAAGGTCTTCGATGTTCTCGGCGAGCACGCCTTCGCAGACGAGCCGCTGCGTGACCTGCTCATGCGCGCCATCCGCTACGGCGAGCAGCCTGAAGTTCGGGCGCACCTTGACCGGGTCATCGACAGGTCCGTGGCCGATGGTCTGAAGGAGCTAATCAAAGAACGAGCGCTGGCCAGCCCGGAGATCGGGCTGGAGGATCTCGCCGAGCTGCGCCGGCAGATGGACGAGGCCCACGCCCGGCGCATGCAGCCCCACTTCGTGCAGGCGTTCGTCATGGAGTCCTTGCGTGCACTGGGCGGGCGGGCGTCCAGGCGAGAGAAGGACCGGTTCGAGCTGACTCACGTCCCAGCTGCACTGCGCGAACTTCGGCGCACCATAAGTCCACGGTACGCGCGTATCACCTTCGAGCCCTCCGCAACAGTGGTGCCCGGGCGACCGGACGCGGAGCTCATCGCGCCCGGGCACCCGCTGATGGACGCGATCGTCACCGAGATCCTGAACAGGTACGGCGACACCTTGACTCGCGGTGCCACGCTCCTGGATCGGGCTGCCACTACCCCCCGGCTCGTCGTCGCCTTGCTGGAGGAGCTCACCGATGGGCGCGGCGCCCCGATCAGCAAGAGATTTCAGTATGTCTCCGTCCTGCCGGACGGAGACGCAGAGCCTGCGGGCCCCGCGCCATATCTGGATCTGTCGTTGCCCGCAAACCTGAACGCGGAGCAGGAGGCCGCACTGAAACTCGCCGTGGAGGCAGAGCTGTCGTCCGCCTGGCTAACGGACGGCGTCGAGCAGGTCGCCCAGACATGGGCGATCCAGCACGGTCTGCCCGAGCACCGCGCGGATGTCGTCGCGCGTGTCGTCCCTGCTCACGAGCGAACCAAGAAGATGGTGCAGCAGCGGCTGAAGGCGCAGCTGAATTTCTGGGATGGCGAGGCGATCAAGCTGGCCGAGGCGCAGGCCGCGGGCAAGAAGATCCGCGTGTCGCCGGCTACCGCACGTGAGCGTGCCCGCTCCCTGGAGAGCCGACTCGAACGCCGACTGGCCGAGCTAATCCTCGATGCCCAGGTCAGCGTACGCCCGCCACAGATCATCAGCGCCGTACTGGTGCTACCTGCGTCGGTCCTCCCTGCCGCTGCGGATAACCAAGCCAACCCAGACAGCTACGCCGTGGACACCAGCGTCGTCGAGCGCAGAGCCGTCGATGCCGTCTTGGCCGCGGAACGCCGGCTCGGACGGGATCCAGAGGAGATGAGCCACTCCAACAAGGGCTTCGACATCCGTTCAGGCAAGCCTGACGGCCACCTGGTCTTCATCGAGGTCAAGGGCCGTGTCCTGGGTGCCGACACCTTCACGGTCACGACGAGCGAGGTCGGGTACGCCAAGAACGCCGAACCTGATTACCGGCTCGCGTTGGTGGCCGTCGACCTGGACACCCCGGACGGGTCCAACGACCATGTTCGTTACGTGCTCGACCCGTTCGCTGACTTGGTGCTGGACAAGTACGTGGACGATCTGCGCCGCAAGTGGCAGCTCGAATGGGACCGAGGGATCGACCCGGTCTGACCGTTCGGAATCTCTAGACTGTTCATCTGCTCGAACGCCTGCTGACGCGACGATCGAGTCCACATCGAACACGAGACTGAGCAGGTGAACCCCGCAGTGCAGCCCGGAGCCACATCAGGTGCCGTACCTCGACGCAAGCTGATCGAGGTTTCGCTTCCGCTCGAGGACATTAACGCTGAGTCCGCCCGCGAGAAGTCGATCCGCCACGGTCACCCTTCCACGCTGCACCTGTGGTGGGCGCGTCGCCCTCTTGCTGCCGCCCGAGCGGTGCTGTTCGCGCAGCTCGTCGACGACCCTTCGAGCCACCCGGAACTGTTCCCCGCCGAGGAGGATCAGAAGGCAGAGCGTGAGCGCTTGCATGGAATCATGCGCAGATTGGTGAAGTGGGAAAACATCTCAAATGAGACTCTGTACCGAGAGGCTCACGATGAGATTCTCAGGAGCACCGGGGGTAAACCACCGAAGATTTTGGACCCTTTTGCGGGCGGCGGCACGATCCCCTTGGAGGCTCAGCGTCTGAGCCTTGAGGCTCATGCCAGTGACCTTAACCCGGTGCCAGTGTTGATTAACAAGGCCCTCATCGAGATCCCGCCGAAGTTTGCAGGACAGCCTCCCGTGTTCCCCGGGGCCGCTGAGGCGCGGATGGGGCCATGGCCCCGTGCCATGGGATTGGCGGAGGACGTTCGTCGGTACGGCGCCTGGATGCGCGATCACGCGCAGGAGCGCATCGGGCATCTGTACCCAAGTGCAGCTGCACCGGTACTCGGCCCCGACGGCAAGCCCACTGGCAAAACGACAAAGGCTACGGTAATCGCCTGGATCTGGGCGCGCACAGTCACCTGCCCGAATCCCGCATGTGGTATCAGGATGCCTTTGGCGGGCTCCTGGTGGCTCGGCAAGAAAAAGGGCAAGGAGGCGTACGTCGTCCCGAACCTGGTCGATGACGCAAGTGTGCCTGGTGGGCGCCGGGTCGAATTCGACATTGAGCATGATCCTGCGAGTGCTCCTAATGGCACCGATGATGGGACCGTCGGCCGCAAAGGCGCACACTGCGTAGGGTGTGGCAGCGCAGTTGACCTGAAGTACATCAGATCCGAGGGGCGCGCCAAGCTCATTGGCCAGCAGTTGGTCGCCATAGCCGCGGAGAAAGATAAGCGTAGAGTCTACCTACGGCCGAACGATAACGATGTCGACGCAGCCACTGTCGAGCGTCCCGAAGAGGTTCCCGCCGGACAATTGGGGCATTATCCGCGCGACATCAAGGCTCCGATTTACGGAATGACAGATTTTGCCGATCTTTTCACGAATCGGCAGCTCGTTGCGCTCACCACCTTCAGCGACCTCATCTGCGAAGCTCGAGAGCGGATTGTTGCCGACGCTATTGCAGCAGGGATTGATCGCGGCGATCGTCTAAACAACGGTGGCATGGGGGCGGAAGCCTACGCAGATGCAGTCGCTACTTATCTCTCATTTGCTCTGAGCAAGATGGCCGCGCGAAATAATACAATGTGCACCTGGGAAGCTCGAATGGACCGACTTCGTGGGTCATTCCAGCGCCAGGCAATCCCTATGACTTGGGACTTTGCGGAAGCGCCCCCTCTTGAGGAATATGGCGGTGGATTTACCACTGTAGTGGCATCGGAAGCTGAAGTTCTTGATGGTATGGCTATTACCCGATTTGCCGGCTCGGCATTGCAGGCAGACGCAGCGAGTCGCAGTTACGACGGGGCTCTGATCTCCACTGACCCCCCATACTACGACAATATTGGCTACTCTGACCTGTCCGACTTTTTCTATATTTGGCTCCGCCGATCTCTCCGCGACATTCACCCGAATCTTTTCGGGACCATGCTTGTGCCTAAGGCGGAGGAACTCGTCGCCAACCCATATCGCCACGGTGGAAAGGGGGAAGCGGAATCTTTTTTCGAGAAGGGGTTTGAGCTTGTCTTCTCGCAGGCCCGGCGCGCCGCATTGCCTGAATATCCAATTACGGTCTTCTATGCTTTCAAGCAGTCGGAACTTGAAAAGGAGGGTATTGCTAGTACCGGGTGGTCGACCTTCCTGGACGGGATGATCCGGTCCGGTTGGATCATCACTGCAACGTGGCCTATTCGTTCGGAACTACCAAATCGCATGATGTCCGTGGGGATGAATGCGCTCGCTTCATCCATCGTGCTGGCTTTGCGGCCTCGAGAGGCGACGGCCCCCGCAACCGACCGAACCGGTTTCCTTGATGCTCTGCACAATGAGTTGGAAGCAGCCCTTCCGAAGATCCGCGAGGGTGCGATCGCGCCTGCGGACTTGCGCCAGACAATCTTGGGTCCTGGCATGGCAGTGTTTTCCCGCTACTCGCGGGTTCTGGAGGACGATGGTTCGCCCATGAGCGTGAAGACGGCACTGGCATTGATCAACCAGACCTTCGATGCGCTCCAGAACGAACACGACGCCGATTTGGATGCCGACACCCGCTTCTGCCTGGACTGGTACCGCTCTTATGGCTGGAACACCCGTCCCTACGGCGACGCCGAGTCCCTGGCCGTTCCGCTCGGTCTGTCGGTGGAAGGGATCGCCCGCGGCGGGGTCCTCACTTCCGGCGGCGGCAAGGTCACACTGATCAAGCCCCAGGACCTCGACCCGAAGTGGGATCCGGCCAACGACGACCGGCTGTCGTTGTGGGAGGTCACCTGCCACCTCGCCCGCGCGTATGCGGCCGAGGGACGCGAAACTGCCGCCCGGCTCATGGCCGCTGTGAAGGATCGGGTGGGTCTGGACGAGGTCAACCGGTTGGCCACCCGTTTGTACGAGCTGATGGAATCCCAGGACGCCCCGACCGCTGGCCTGTTCAATGGCCTGGGCGGCGCGTGGGCGGATGTGTCGGCGACGTCGGCTACGCTCCGTTCGGTTGCGGTGGCTGAGACGCTCTTCGGGGGAGACGACTAATGGCGCTGACGAACAACGAGAAGGTCCTGCGCGGCTTCGACCAGCTGTTGGGAGGCATGCGTCCCTGGGTTGACATGCGCATGTCCGCCCAGGCGCCGGCTGGCAAGGACTGGGTTGAATCGGTCGCCGCCGAGGACGCCGCGAAGTTCGGCACGTCGAAGACGTACTCGCGGGACGACGTGCGCTTCTTGCTGCGCTTGGTCACCGAGAGGTGGAAGGTCTTCGAGAAGGACCTGTCCCGTCCGCAATCCGCATTGGCTTCCGAGTTGCGGGAGACTGCGAACGCGGCCCATCACGGGGAGAAGTTCTCCTCGAACGACACGTACCGTGCGTTGGACACGATCGAGCGTCTGTTGACGGTCATCGGAGCCACGGATGAGGCCGATGCGGTCGCGAAGGTGCGTATGGAGCACCAGCGCGAGGTCTTCGAGAAGCAGACCCGCAACCGTGTGGCCCGTGAGTCACAGGCGGTCAAGGTGACCGGCATGCAAGCCGGTACGGCGATCAAGCCGTGGCGGGAGGTCGTCAAGCCACACGCCGACGTGATCCGCGGGCAGTTCTCGGCAGCGGAGTTCGCCGCCGACCTTTTCGCCGTGGCCAACGGCCTCACTGCCGCGCCGGAGTACCTCAATCCGACGGAGTTCTTCGCGCGCACCTATCTGACCAGCGGCCTGTCCGACCTGCTGACCCGTGCGCTCAAGCGCATCTCCGGGGACGCCGGGGCCAGCCCGGTGATAAACCTGCAGACCCAGTTCGGCGGCGGCAAGACCCACTCGATGCTGGCCCTGTACCACCTGTTCGCCGAGGGCCTGACAACGAGCTCCCTGCCTCCGGCAGTGCAGGACATCGTGCACGACTGCATGCCGGCAAGTGAGGGCAACCCCCTGAGCTCCCTGCGAGTCAAGCGTGTGACCCTGGTGGGCACGAAGCTCTCCCCGAGCCAGCCCATCATCAAGGATGACGGCACACAGGTGCGCACGGTGTGGGGTGAGCTGGCCTGGCAGCTCGGCGGCCGGGCAGCATTCGACCGCGTCGCCGAGGCCGACAGGACTGGCACAGATCCGGGCGATGCCCTGGACGCCGTTGTACGCGACATCGTCGCAGGCGGCGAGAGTGTGCTGATCCTGATCGACGAGTGGGTGGCGTACGCCCGCCAACTGGTGGGCCGCGACGACTTGCCCGGCGGGACGTTCGCCACGCAGCACACTTTCGCCCAGCATCTGACCGAGATGGCGAAGTCCGTCGCGGGCGTCATGGTCGTCGTCTCCATTCCCGCCTCGGACTCGCTGGACAACGGGGGCGGCGGATCGGCGCTTGAGGTCGGTGGCCCCAACGGGCACGTGGCCCTGGAGGCGTTGCAGCAGGTCATCGGCCGCAACGCCGACGACTGGCGGCCGGCCAACAACATCGAGTCCTTCGAGATCGTGCGCCGACGCCTGTTCGAAGAGCCCGATGCGGCAGCACTGGCGGACATTGCCGCGGTGGCCAAGCAGTACGTGAAGTACTACCAGGAGAACACGGGATTCTTCCCCCGTGAGACGACGACCGGCGCGTACGAGCAGCGTGTCCGGGCGGCCTACCCGATCCACCCCGAGCTGTTCGACCGGCTCTACGAAGACTGGTCGACGCTGCCGAAGTTCCAGCGCACCCGCGGTGTACTTCGCCTGATGAGCGTGGTCATCAACGCATTGTGGGACGCCGGCGACCAAGCCCCGCTGATCACTCCCGGCACCGTCCCCGTCGACGACACGCAGGTGTTCAGCGAGATCACCAAGTACCTCGATGACAACTGGAAGCCCGTCGTGGACAAGGACGTCGACGGCGAGGGCTCCACCCCGAAACAGATCGACCGAGAGCGTCCTTCGTTCGGCCAGCGCGCGCTGACCACGCGCATCGCCCGGTCAGTGTTCATCGCCACCGTCCCGACCTTGCGCTCGGCCCACAAGGGCGTGGACATCCAGCATTTGCGTTTGGGCACAGCCGTGCCTGGCGACGTCATCAACCACATCGGCGACGCACGTGCCTTGCTCGGTCAGCGCGCCACCTACTTCTACGAGGATGGCGACCGGTCGTGGTACGACTTGGCGGCCTCAGTCTCCCGCGTGGCCGCCGACCGTGCCGCCGGCTACAGCGAGGCTGACGTACACGCCGCGATCGTTGCTCGGGTCAAGACCGCCGAGAGGGAACCGAAGTCTTCTTTCGGCGCGGTTCACGCAGCCCCGCTGGACACCGGGGACGTGCCCGACTCCGAGGTCCTCAAGCTGGTGGTCCTGCACCCGAAGTACGCCTGGGGCAAGGATGCCTCCGCGGCCACATCGTTCGCCGAGCGCCTGCTGCTGGAGTCGGGCACCGGGCAACGCCAGCGCCGCAACATGCTGGTCATGGTCGCTGCCGACCGTGAGGCCTACCCTGAACTGGAAGGTGTGACGCGCGAATACCTGGCCTGGCGGTCCATCGCCGACGAGGCCGAGGAACTGGAGCTCAGCCCCCAGCAGCGCAAGCAGTCCGTAACCCGTGCCCGCCAGTTGGATGCGGCCGTCGACGACCGCGTCCGCACGGCATTCACCGCAGCACTGGTCCCGACCGAACTGCCCGGCCAGAAGCCGACAATCTCCTTCACCCGGGTCGCCAAGGACGGGGGCTCCCTGGCCGAACGCGCCACTGCGGCGCTCAAGGCCAAGGGCTGGGTCACCCCGGTACTTGGGGCAACGCTCGTGCGCATGGCCCTCGAAGGGGCGCTGGCCAACGCATGGAACAAAGGCCACGTACGGTTCGGCGACCTGTGGTCGTGGTACACGCAGTACCCCTACCTCAAGCGACTGCCCAACCGTCAGGTGCTGGAACAAGCCGTACTCGGCGCTGCCGAAGTCCTCCTGTGGCAGCAGGACGCCTTCGCACTCGCTGACGCCTACGACCAGGCCACCGATGAATACCTGAACCTCTGGATCCACGGCGACAAACCCGAACCCGGTTTCGTCACTGACGACACTCTCCTCGTTCAGCCGAGCCGCGCGGTCGCCCAGCGCTCCCGAGTCATCGACATCCCGCCGGATGCTCCGGGTGCCGCTCAGGACGGCGGCAACAGCGGCTCAGTGGCTACCCCGCCCGCCAGCGCCAGCCCCACGACCTCGCTTGCAGGACCTGACGCCCAGCCCCCGGCTCCAGCGGCAACCAAGGTCGCCCGCAGGTTCTGGGGCGTCAAGACGCTCAACCCCAATCGCCCCGCCGCAGACTTCGCCAACATCCAGCAGGAAATCCTCGCGCACCTCGAGGCCGCTGATGGCATCGAGCTCGAGGTCCGCATCGAAATCACCGCAGCCGCAAGCGCAGGATTCTCCGAACAGCAGGTGCGCACCGTCCGGGAGAACGCCGCCCAACTGAAGTTCGAGGACAGCGGCTTCGAAGACGAATGAGTGGCGTCGACGTCCTCTCGAACGCCGGAGCGATGGAGAGGAAGGCAGCGAGGTCCCGGTGATGTCCTCACTCCCTCACCGGCTTCCAGTCGGTGAGGCGGTTGCGAGTCCCGAGGGCCGAGTAGCCCGCGGACATCCATCACTCACCCAGATGGGTGAACTGCTATCTGTGCCGGTGACGACGCCTCGGGTGCGTGGGATCGTGTCTATCAGAGCACGAGGAGGCCGTAGGCCTCCATGGGGTTGGCGTGTGGAACAAGTCCCCCTCGGACACAATCGGTAGACCCGCAGTCGGTGATGGTCGAGTTTCGACCATCACCTTTTGTGTTTTGACATTGAAGAATTGACCGCGCTCAGGCCACCGTGAGCACCCGCGCCAAGCGACCGAGCGATTCGTGGGACGCGGTCTTAGGCGGATACCGGTGCTCTCGTCGGGGTCGGCATGCTGGGCGCGTCACCGGTGCGGCGCACTGCAATGCGGGTCGCGAGGGTCGGTGCCTCGTTTGGCGCATGGGTACTCCGGTGGATGGAGTGGGAGTGGTGACGGTGGTGTCGGTTGGACCGACACGCCTGGAGCGCGGTGATCTTCGGGACCGGCGAAATGTACTGTGACCGGCATGTCACTAGTTGTAACGTCTCGTGCGTTACGAGGTAGACGACCGCGTCTGTCGCTGATCGTGCTGGCGGCCTTCTGGGTGGCCGCAGGCGGCAGCCTGGGTACGTACGGGCTCAACGCTCCGGCCACGGGACTGGTGTTCCTCGCGGCGATGCTCGTCCTGCCGTCCGCGCTGTACTTCAGGTCCGACGGGAACGTCGGGACGTTGGAGCCCACGAACCCCTGGCGCGCCCGGTTGCCGTGGGTGCTGTGGGGCTTCGCTGTATTGGTGGTCGTCTCGGCGCTGTCCATGCGCACGTACGCCGCGGTCCAGAACGGTGCGGTGTACCTGTCTTTCGTGGCGCTGCTGGCGATCGCGGCGGCCTGGACGTCGGCCGGTTCGCCGATGCTGGTGCTGCGGGCGGTGCGGGCCGTCGCCGTGGTTCTTGCGCTGGTCTACCTGGCGTCGGTGCTGGTCTACGGCCCGGGCAACTACGTCGTCATCCCCGCACGCCTGCTCGGCGAGAGCGTGTGGATCGGCATGGTGGCCGCGGTGCCGCTCACCGACCGCAAGTCCCGCTGGGGATACGCCGTCCCTCTGGTGCTGCTGGCCGCCGACGTGTTCAGCCTCTCCCGCACGTCCAGCGCGGTGTGCGCCCTGCTGTTCCTGGGCCTGGTGGCCAAGGGGCGCAGCCGCAAGGAGCTGGGCAAAGTCCTCGCGGTCAGCGCGGTGGTCGGTTGCTCCGCCTGGCTCGTGATCACCCGCTACGAGCCGTTGCGGAACCGGTTCATCGACAACGACGGCGCGTCCATGGCCGGAGTCCGTGTCGGAACGTCGGGGCGCAGCGACCTGTGGGCCACCACCTGGGAGTCGATCCAGACGTCCCCGTGGATCGGCCACGGCATCGGCAGCGCCGGCAACCTGCTGGCCGACCCCGCGAATCCGGCGGACCTCGGCCATCCGCACAACGACTACCTGCGGCTGTGGCACGACCTGGGGCTCCTGGGCCTCGCGTTGTGGCTGGCCGCCTTCGCGGCACTGGGCATCGGTGCGTACCGGCGGCGGCGTCACGCGGCGAACCAGGCCGACTGGGCGATCCACCAGGCCGCCCTCCTCGCGCTGATCGGCCTGAGCCTCAACATCCTCACCTCCAACCTGCTCGTCTACGCCTTCGTCATGGTCCCGATCGCGGTCATCGTCGGAACCAGCATGGGCCGCGCCGACATTCGCGACGAGGCGCCCGCGCGGCCACGCACCCCTCGAGACCCGCGAACCGGTACCGGGCAGTCCCCAGGCCGCCGACGGCTCGACCCGAGAAAGCACACCGTGGACCTGCGCTGCTATTTCCGAGCCCTCGCCCGGCGTTGGCTGACCATCCTGCTCATGACGTCGGCCGGCCTGGGCTGCGCCGTCGCCGCCACGCTGGCCGCAACGCCCCAGTACCAGGCGACCGCCCAGATCTTCGTCTCCGCGCGGACCACGACCGACATCACCCAGCTCAATCAGGGCAGCAGCTTCTCCTTGGCGCGCGTGGAGTCGTACGCCGACGTCGTCTCCAGCCCCCGCGTCGCCGCCGCGGTCGTGGACGCTCTGGGGCTGCCGCTCTCACCCGAGTACGTGGCGCAGCGCATCGGCGCCAGAGCCAAGCCGGACACGGTGCTCATCGACATCACCGTCACCGACCCGGACCCCGTCCTCGCCGCGCGCATCGCGAACGCGGCCGCCGCGGAGGCCGGCAAGTTCATCGTCGGCCTCGAAACGACGCCGGGCCGGGGCAGCGCTCCCGTTCACATCGGCGTCACCCGCAGCGCGTCGCCCCCCGCCGAGCCCGTGAGCCCACGGCCGTACCTGAACGCCGCGCTGGGCCTGTTCGCCGGTCTGCTCGCCGGTATCTGCCTGGCCATGGTGCGCCACAACCTCGACACCAGCGTGCGCACCGAGGACGAACTGAAGGGCGCCACCGCCCTTCCGGTGCTCGGGGTCATCCCGTTCGACAAGCGCGCCCAAGCCGACCCGCTGGCGGTACGTCCCGGTGCGCTGAGCGGACGCGCCGAGGCCTTCCGGCTGGTCCGCACCAACCTGCGGTTCGCCCAGGTCGACCGGCAGCAGCAGGTGATCGTGGTGACCAGCGCGCTGCCCGGCGAGGGCAAGACGAACACCGCCGTCAACCTCGCGCTTTCGCTGGCCGAGGCCGGACAGCGGGTGTGCCTGGTCGACGCGGACCTGCGCAACCCGTGTGTCGCGAAGACCCTCGGCCTGGTCCAGAGCGCCGGACTGACCACGTTGCTCATCGGCCACGCGGAACGGGACGACGTGCTGCAGCGCGGCACGGACGACAACCTCGTCGTCCTGACTTCGGGGCCCATCCCGCCCAACCCCGCGGAAATCCTGGCCTCGATGCGCATGCGCCAGATCCTCGAAGACCTCGGCCGGGACTTCGACATCGTCATCGTGGACAGCGCCCCGCTCCTGCCGGTCGCCGACACGCTGGGCCTCGCCCCGATCGTGGACGGCGCCATCCTCGTCGTACGAGCCGGACGCACCCGCGCCGACAGTGTGGAAGCCGCGATCGGTGCGCTCCGAGGTGTGAGCGCTTCCATCCTCGGCACGGTGCTGAGCATGGCCCAACTCTCCGGCGCTCGCGGCTACGGTTACGGCTACGGCAACCCCGGCGCACGCGAAGCAGCATCGGACCGCCCGAAGCCGCCCTTGCCGCGCTCGGTCCACAGCGATGCCTCGGAGAGCTCATCGAGCAGGCGCGCCTAGACGATCGAGAGCTTGGCGGCCGTCGAGAGCCCCGGCGGCCTTTTGGCGGTGTGCGCGGTGCTGCGGGCGGCGTCAGAAGGCCGTCACGGCCTGGCCTGCGGCGCGGAAGTACACCGCGATCTCGGTGTCGGGCATGTGTGCCGTGCAGCCGTCGTCCGGGCCGGCGCCGGCGCGGTCGCGGGTGTTGGCCCATACGGGATCGCGGACGATGCGGCGCAGGTCGCCGTCCGGGGTGCGCGCGTACCGGTCGAGTACCTGGACGAGCGCGCCCTTCTGGGCTGTGTCGAGGTGGTCCGGCTCGGCGTCGTGCTCCCACCGGCCGCCGCCGCGCTGGGACTCGTACAGCTCGCGGTTGATCGGCGCGACGAGCCACGCCTCGAACCCGGAGTCCACCAGCGGGCGTTCCTGCGCGGCGAGGCAGTCGCCGTGCGCCAGGTAGAGGAGGGCGTGCATGCGGAACGGGCTTACCTCGTCCCGGTGTTGCTGCATGAACATGTACCCGAGCGCGTCGAACACCGCCACCATTCGACTCTCCCCACGCTGAGTGATGCGATGACTCCGTATCGCAGTGACGGTAGCTGTTGCAGCCCTGTGGTGATGCCGACTTTGGAGGATTCGCACGGTCGGGACGCCAGTCGCCGGGTGGCGCCTATTGGGGGCGCCCGTCAGCGTGATCGGCCGTCGCCCGGCGGGGCGTCATCGCGGCGGCCCGTGCGGGCGAGGCGGTCCACTACGTCCTGGCGCAGCAGACCGGTGAAGCCGGCGGCCTCGATTCGGTGGGTCAGTTGGGACGGTTCGGTGCCGAGGGCCTGGGCTGTGGCGAGCAGGTCCCAGCTGTGTTCGTGCAGGCGCGACAGCAGGTATCCGCGCTTGGCCTGGGTCGGCGAGAGCCGGAAGGTCTTGCAGTACGCGAGCTCTCCGCCGGGGCCGGAGATCAGCTCGCCGATGTGGTTCTCCTCGTTCAGGCGGAACGACGGGAGCATGCGCGAGAGGGTGAACTCACCCATCCGGTAGATGTGTTCGTAGGTGTACGTGCCCTCGTGGAGCAGGCCGTCCGCCATGGCGCTGTCGTGGAAGTGCGCCCAGTCGAGCGACTGCCGGGCCGCCTCGCGCCGCAGGTCCGCGAACGAGGCGACACAGTCGGCGTCGATCGCGGCGGAGTAGTCGGGCACACCGGCGACATAGGTCGTGTAGTGGAACAGCACCTCGCCGTACATGTCCTCCAGCAGCGTGGTGTGCAGCGCCCGGTAGTCGGCGGGATGGGGGACCACGAAGACGCCTGCGAGCGCGTCCGCGACGTACAGCGCCACACCGCACTGGCCCGGGTGGATCTCGAAGGCGCGCAGCGCATCGGCGAGTCCTCGTACCTGGGCACCGCAGTAGGCCTCTTCCACACGCGGCGACAGGCCGTGCCGGACGGCGGTGTCCGTCCACTCTTCCCATACTGTCGTGGGGCCGCCGAAGTGCAGGGCGAGATAGCCCTCCATCGCCAGATGCAGGGGAAGGAACCGCAGCCGTCCCGGAGCGGTCCGGCGCGCCATGCGGCGGATCGCCCGCGCCCCGGTCTGCGCCTTCGCGCCGCGCGGTGTCGCCGGCCGTTCCTGGAGTTGGGTGCCGAACGCCGCCGACGGTTCCGTGCCTTGGCTCCACGTGGCCACGAACGCGTGCGGGATGTAGGAGCGGTAGACCGTGCCGTCGCCCACGTCGACGATCGAGGGGTCTCCGGCCTCGTACACCCGGCGGTCCAGGCGCAGGCCGGCGATCGGCTGATCGCGCACCAGCGGCACCAGGCGGACCGCGCCCCAGACTTGGGACGGGCGCACGGACAGCCCGGTCAACGCGAAACCACCGGTGGTCACGATGCCTTTCCTTCCGCGAGGAACTGCTCCTGCCGCGCGGCCAGGTAGCGGTTCAGTTCGTCGAAGCCGGACCGGCCCTCGGCGAACCGGGCCAACTCGACGAGTGTCGGCACGTCCTCCGCATCCCGGACGCCGACCGTCGGGATGCCGGGACCGAGCCGCTTCACGCCGAAGTCGTCGGCGTCGTATACCGGGTTGAGATGGACCATCGACGTCGAGCCCGCCGGGTCCAGCCGGGCCCGCCACACGCGCAGCACTTCCGCGGCGAGCCCGGGCGGTGCGTTGTCCCAGCCGTCGGAGACCACGACAAGCCGCTCGGGACGCAGCTCCAGCGCGTCGATCAGCCGGTCGCCCAGCCCGGTCGGGCCCGAGGGCCGGACCATGAGCGGATCCGGCGCCCCGGAGGTCCAGAACGACGCGTACGAACCGGCAAGTGCCTTCAGGAGGTAGTGGCACGCGAGCGCAACGGCCAGCGGGCGCTGCGGCTTGGCGGTCGACCCGAACGACGAGAAGCTGTCGTCGAGCACCGCGACCACGTGCCCCCACCTGCCCACGGCGTCGCCGGCCACGCGGCGTGCCGCGGCCGTCATCGCGGCGTGCAGCTCGTCGTGCCGGCGGGCGCGCACCTCCCGAGGCAGCGCGAGTACGTACGACGCCAGCCTGGTCAGCGGCATCGTGCCGAGGTCGGTGCGCACCTCGTCGACCTTCAGCCGCTCCGCGGAGCCTTGCAGGCGCAGGCGTTCCACCCGGGTGAGGTTGGGGGTGATGCGGCGCAGGAACTCCGGCCGCGGCACCCTGTGCCGGGCCGCGAAGCCTTCGGCGACGGTGTACGGCAGGTCGTACAGCGCGCTCGCCGCGTAGTGGGCCTGCCGCCACGACTCGAACAGAGGCGTGTCGAATCCCTTCATCCTGCGCAGCGGGGCGAACAAAAACGGTCCCGTCTCGCCCTGGGCTGACAGGTGGGCGTGCCGCACGGTCGCCTTCACAGCGCCTCGGTATTTGACCGCGTCGAACGCGGGGTCCGGGCGCTGCGCGATCCACTCGCGCATGATGGCCCGGGTCCGGCGGTTGTTGACGCCGAGCCGCGCCAACTCGCGGAACAGCCGGTACACGCGTTGCGGCGCCATCACCTGGAGGCGGCGGGCGATCAACGCCCCTTCGCGGCGGCGTACCGCGGGTGCCAGATCGCGGCTGGACACGAGCAGGTGGCGCACGATCAGCGCGGCATTGTGGTCGTTGACGTCGAGCGCAAGGCTCGCGGCATACAGCTCACGGTAGTTGCCGAGCATGTACTCGTGCAGGAACGCGAGCGACATGTGCTGGGCCTGCTCGCTGTCCCGGAACTCGCGCTGGCCGGTCGACGTCACGGCCGCGTTGACGAACAGCAGGGTGTCCTCGCAGGCGACCCACTCCCGACGCTCCACTATGTGGCCTTCCCCCGATGACCGGCATGCGAGGGCCGGCCGGGGAATGGAGGAGCGAACAGCGAGGGATCGCTTAAGAGGCGGTGTCGAAAGTCGCAGCCGAAGTCCCGCGGCCGGCCGAGCCGATTCTATGGACCCTCGTTACCGGGCGCCCGCGAATAGCGGGCGGGGCGGGGGGGGGGGGCGGGGGGGGGGGGGGGGGGGGGGGGGGGGGGGGCCGGGCCCCCCCCGCCGGTCGTGCCTTGCGGAGAACAGGGGTGTGGCGACGGTGGGGCGTCAGCGGGTGGCGAGGTAGCCGGGCAAGCCGTAGTAGGCGTCCCAGATGTCGGTGAAGTAGCCCTCGCAGCGGTCCCAGGCACCGCCCCAGTCGTCGCTGCCGCCGCCTCCGCCGCCGCTGGTGACGCCCTTGGCGACGACCTTGCCGACCGAGTTGACGGTGTAGACGGGGCCGCCGGAGTCGCCGCCTATGAGGCACTGGCCGAGCTTCATACCCTTGACGGTGTTGCGGACGATGGTGCCGGAGTCGTACTTGACGGTGATGCCCACGGCGGTCACCGTCCAGCCGCAGTGTTCGCCGGTGCTGGCTCCGCCGGTGCAGTACTTGTCGCCGACAGCGGAGCGCCGCGACCACATGGCGCCGACCGGGCGGGCGGACGTGGAGGTCACGCCGCCGACGTACATGGTCGCCGCGGAGGTCAGGCCCGCGTCGAGCTTGATGAGCGAAAGGTCGCCCCGGTACACGCCGTTCACCCGGACGCTGCCGACGCCGTTGGCCCATGTGTCGTTCACGACATTGCCCATGCCGGTGACCTGAGTGCCGGCCCAGCCGCCCAAGCTGGTGCAGTGTCCGGCAGTGAGCATGTAGGCCGCGCCGTTGGAGCGCCACGAGAAGGCGTCGGTGCACTTGCCTTTGACGTTGGTGCGTATCCACGCGCCGGCCCAGAAGCCGCCGTTCGGCGAGTCGCGGTCGCGGCTCTTCGGCTCGGCCGGGGCTGCGTCGGTGACGGTCCGGATCACGACGGCGTCCGCGCCGTAGCGCGCGGCCAGAGCGGCGCGCATGGGCTCCGTCGGGGCGTTGGACTCGAGGAGGACCTGGTCGCGGTCCGCGATGATCTGCGCGGTGAAAAGCCGGTTGGTGTCGGGTAGTTCGGTTGCGGTCAGACCGAGCACCTCATCCTGGATCGCGGCGAGCCGGGTCAGGCTGTACTTCACCAGCGGAGCCTTCGGCGTGATGATGTACGGGTTCTCGACCGCGGTGGCCTGCTGGGGCGCCGCCTGCTTCGCCGCTGCCGTCGCGGCAGGTGAAAGCGCGGTGCCGTCGGCGTCCTTGCTGTCCGGGGGAGGCGTGACACTGGTGTCATCGGTGCCGTCGTCCGCCGGGCTCAGGTCCGGCGGCAGGGCGACGGGGGCGGAGGCCTCCGCCTGCGCGTCCGTACGGATGACCGGCACGTACAGCGTGTTCCACTTCACGTACGGCTTGCCGTAGACGTCAGGCTTGGCGAACGCCCGCTCCTCGGCCTGCTGCAGTGCATAGGCAAGCCGGTAGTCAGGCGGCGTGGCACCCGCGTTCGGGTCGAAGTCGATCACCTCGACAAGCGCCTGGGCCGGCTCCGCGGCCACCGCGGAAGCGGCCGACGCAGCGATCAACGACAGAGCCACCGCGCCGGTCGCGAGCGCGCGAACGGGCAGGGGTACCTTCATGCATCCTCCGCAACGTGGTCGCCCGACGCCAAGGCCGACGGGTCGACGCACTGTGACGTGTGCCGCAGCTCCGCCACGAGGCCCATGCGCAAACACGCCACCTCTCCCGCGGTATCTGGATGCTCTCGAAGGGGCACGGGCACGGGCACCGGCGGCAGCGCGCGGCCCAGGGCCATCGGTGGGCGACGGCGAGGGGAGACGAAGGCGCACCCGTCGCTTATCGGTGGCAGCGGGGTCGGATGCCGATGCGGATGGGCACGGAACGCTGGGCCGCGTCCGGATTCGGCTCCTTGCGCTGGGCGACGATCAGCGCCCTCCCGCCGGGGCCGGGAATGCCCGACGTCGGTGGACTCTGGGCTTTGGGGCTGCGGGGGGCGATTGAGAGGTTACTGTGTGTGAGGGATCAAGGGGGTTGGCTGCGCTGTGTGATCGATTTTGACTGAAAAGGGGCGGTGCTCACCGCAAAAGATGATCACGGCAGAGGTGCGGTGGCCACTACTGTCACGGCGGTGTCGTTCCATCCCGGTAAGCCAAGGTGGTCACAAGCAATGGACGAGAGACTCGCTGTCCCGCCCATTTACTCGCCTTTCCAACCAGCCATCCACCCGCGATTCGCCGAGATCGATCGACAGACAGGAGAGTGGGCGGAGAAGTTCGGCATAGGCTCGGCCGCGTTGCGCGCGCAACTCGTCCGCCAGGACATAGGCCAGCTCGCTGCCCGGATCCTCCCGGATGCGCAGCCGGACGTCGTACAAGTCCTGTCGGACTTTGTCATGTGGCTGTTCGGAGTCGATGACGGGTGCTGCGAGGAAGGTGTCGAAGGCGCCGACCCGCACGATCTGATGCCGGTGCTGTCGCGGTTGCTGCGCGTGGCGCAAAGTCCGAGTGCGGCGCTGCTGCCCGACGATCCGCTGGCTCGGTCCATGCGGGATCTGCGGGCGCGTATGGCGCTGTTCGCCACGCCGGCGCAGGCGACTCGGTGGGTGGAGCACCTCCGCGAGTACTTCATGGCGTTGGTGTGGGAGGCCGTGCATCGCAGCCGCGGCACGGTGCCGGGGCTCGACGACTACACGGTGATCCGCATCGGGGACGGGGCCGCGGCGACGGTGGCGCCGATTCTCGAGTTCGCGTACGGCTACGAACTCGACCCGAACGAGCGGGATGCGCCCGCGGCGCGTGCGTTGGCCGAGATGGCGTGCTTCGTCGTCTCATGGGACAACGACATCTTCTCGTTCCACAAGGAGAACCGCGCAGACGCCTATGTGCTCAACGCGGTGAAGGTCCTGCGGCACGAGTACGGAATCACCGCTGAGGAGGCGCTGTCGCTGGCGATCGCGCAGCGGGACCGCGTGCTGATCCGGTTTTTGGCGGTGCGCGAGACCGTGCTGGAGCGCGCGTCCCCGGAACTGCGGCGGTACGTCGACGGACTCGGCACGCTCATCCGTGCCGCACAGGACTGGGGGATCTCGTCGCGACGCTACACGTGTCCGGACGACCCGGCGGACCTGCCCGAGGTGTTCACCGACGTGCCGACGGATGGGAGCGCCGAACCCTTGCCTATTCCCTCGATTTCGTGGTGGTGGGACGACGTCCGTGTCTGACGTTGTGCCGGCTGCCCGTCCGTTCTCGCGCAAAGGAATCCTGGGATGACCGTCACGCTTCGCTCGGTGCCGCGTGCACCTGGTCGAATACCCCTGTTGGGACATGTACTTCCGCTGGCCAGGCGCCCGTTCGGTTTCCTGGAGGGGCTGGGTGACACGGGTGGATTCGTACGTGTCGACCTCGGCACCTCACCGGTCTACTTCGTCACCACACCGGAATTGATCAACGAAGTCCTCGTGGCCAAATCGCGGGACTTCGACAAGGGGCGATTGTTCGACCGGGCCCGGGCGTTCATCGGCAACGGGCTGACCACGTCGAGCGGCGAAGTGCACCGCAGGAACCGTCGGCTCATGCAGCCGGTGTTCCATCACGAGCGGATCGCCGGATACGCCGACATCATGGGCAAGTTCGCCGTCGAGATGATCGAGCCGTGGCAGCCGGGGAGTGTGCTCGCGCTCGATCAGGAGATCTACCAGTACACGCTCAACACGGCCACCGAGACTCTGTTCGCGACCGAGCTGGACCCGGGCGCGGCGGAGGAAGTACGGCGCTACGTACCGGTCCTCATCAAGGAGGCGCTGACGCAGACGGCGCTTCCCGAGGCGTTCACCCGCATGCCGTTCCCAGCGAACCGCCGCTTCGACAAGGCAGTGGTCAAGGTACGGGCGGCCGTCCAGCAGCTCATTGCGCTGGCGCGCACCCGGGACCCGGAGGAACAGGTCGACCTGCTCTCGACGTTCGTGCTGCTGCGCGACGCCGAGACGGGCGACGGCCTGACCGATGAGGAACTCGGCGACGAGATCGTCACGTTCATCATCGGCGGCACCGAGACGACCGCCTCGACGCTGGCCTGGACCTTCCACGAGCTCGCGCGGCACCCCGAGGTCGAGGCGCGGGTCGTCGAGGAGATCGACGCGGTCGTCGGCGACGGGCCCATCGGGATACCGGAGATCGGCAAACTGGAGTACCTGAACCGGGTCGTGGACGAGGTCTCCCGGCTGCACTCGTTCCTGCTGCTCATGCGCCGGGCGCGGCAGGACGTGGTGATCGGCGATGTCGAGTTGCCGGTCGGGACGGAGATCGCCTTCAGCCCGTACGCGATGCACCGGGACGCCCGGGTGTACGACGACCCGGCCCGCTTCGACCCGGACCGCTGGCTCCCCGACAACAAGGCAGGCCGCTCGCGGGCCGACTACATCCCGTTCGGGGCGGGTCCGCGCAAGTGCATCGGGGAGGGGTACGCCCGCATGCAGATGTCGATCGTGCTGGCCACGGTGCTGTCCCGGTGGCAGCTCCGGCCGGTGGAGTCGCCGACTCCGGTACGGGACGTCGTGGCGGTGGTCCCGCGGCCCAACCATCTGCCGATGGTCGCGGAGCCGCGCGTGCGTTGATCGTGTCCAGCCGGTGCTCTTCGCGCCGGGTCGGGACGGGCGGGGGGCGGGGCCCCCCCCCGGGGGGGGCCGGGCGGCCGCCCCGCGCCCC
>NZ_JAKFHA010000001.1:298959-348306 GCF_021502675.1 Yinghuangia soli | reverse complement strand
TTCGCGCCGGGTGGGGACGCCCGGCGCCGGGCACCCCGCTGCGGGGTGCCCGGCGACGGAACGCGTCAGCCGCGCGAGCGCAGCAGCGGCAGGCGCCGCCACCAGGGACGCTTGGGCGCGGCGGGTGCAGCAGCGTCTGGAGCCGGAGCCGGTGCCGCGGAGGCAGCCGGGGCAGCCGGCGTGGCGGACGGAGCTGCCGCGCGCGAGGCCGCACTCGACGCCGCGGGCGTCGCCGCCGGGCGGCTCCCCGCAACAGCTCCCGCAACAGCTCCTGCAACAGCCCCTGCAGCCGCCCCCGGAACCTCCGCCTCAGCCGCCCGAGCCACCGGCTGCCGCGCCGGGAACTGCACCGGAAGCGCCGTGAGATGCCGCGAGTGCCACGACGACACCCACTCCAACTCCTTGTCCTCGACCGCGAGATGGATCCCCGGCAGAGCGGCGAGGAGCACGTCGACCGCGGTCTCGGTGATCGCGCGGCCGATGTCCTGCCCCGGGCACTCGTGCGGACCGCTGCTGAACGCCAGGTGCGAACGGTTGCCGTGCATCGGGACGTTCAGGTCGGGCCGCACCGCGGGGTCCACGTTGCCGGACGCCAGGCCCAGCAGCAGCATGTCGCCCGCCTTGATGGAATGCCCGCCCAACTCGGTGTCACCGGTGGCCCAGCGCCCCGGGCACACCATCGACGGGGGCTCGTCCCACAGCACCTGCTCCACGGCGTCCGGCAGCGTCATCCGCGCGCCGGCCAGCGAAGCCCGGAACCGGTGGTCGGTCAGCACCAGGCGCAGGGTGTTGCTGAGGCACACCGTCGTGTTCTCGTTGGCCGCGGCGAGCAGCAGGCGCAGGTGCTGCACGACCTCCTCGTCGCTCAGTTCCGCCGGGTGCGTCATCAGCCACGACGTGATGTCGCTGCCCGGCTGCTCGCGCTTGCGGGGGATCTGCGCCTGGAGGGTATCCACCACGAACTGGTTGCTTTCGTAAGCGGTTTCGGTGCCGCGAACCAGGTCCAGGGTGGCTTCGACGAGCCGCGGGCCGTGCTCCTCCGGCATGCCGAGGAGCTGCGTCATCACCAGCATCGGCAGCTGCTCGGCGAACTGCTCGATGAGGTCGGCCTCGCCGTCCGCCGCGAAGCCCGCGATCAGCTGCTCGGCGTACCGGGTGACGTGCCGGCGGATGCCCCGGCGGTCCAGGCGTCCCAGGCTGTCGGTGACCGCGGAGCGCAGCCGCTGGTGCTCGTCGCCGTCCAGGAATGCCGCCAGCGGCTGCCAGCCGATCATCGGCAACAGCGGCGAATCGGCCGCGACTTCACCGCGCTGGAAGGAGCCCCAGTGGCGCGAGTCGCGGGTGAACCGGTTGGGGGTGCGGACGACCTCCAGGTTCTCGCGGTAGCCGAGCACCAGCCACGCGGGCAGATCGCCGTCCACCAACACCGGTGCCACCGAGCCGTATTCCTCCCGCAGCCGCTCGTACAGGCCCATCGGGTCGGTGCGGTGCTCGGTGCCGGACAGGTGGACCGCACCGGCATGCGCCGGGCAGCCGGGAGGCGGCGTCGCCGCACCGGCATCGGGCACGCCGGCACCAGTGGGGGATGAGGTGGGCGAGGCGGTCATCGGGCCTCCGATCGGGCCAACGTCATGGCGTGCAGATAGCGGGTGAGTTCGAGCAGGACGTCGCGGCTGGACGCGCGGCTGCGGGCGTCGCAGTCCACCAGCGGCACCCAGTCCGGGAGATCGAGCGCCTGGCGGAGTTCGACGAGGTCGTGCAGGGGTGCGTCCGGGAAGGCGTTGAACGCCACGACGAACGGCACACCGCGCTCCTCCAGCCGCCCGATGATGTCGAAGCTGACCTCGAGCCGCCGGGTGTCCACCAGGACCACCGCGCCCAACGCGCCCTCGAACAGGCCCTGCCACAGGAACCAGAAGCGCTCCTGGCCCGGCGTGCCGAACAGGTACAGGACGAGCCGCTCGTTCAGGCTGATGCGGCCGAAGTCCATGGCCACGGTCGTCTCGGTCTTGTCCTCGACCCCGGTGAGGAGGTCGACGCCCTCGCCGGCCTGCGTCATGGTCTCTTCGGTGGTGAGCGGGCGGATCTCGCTGACCGCGCGCACCATCGTGGTCTTGCCGACGCCGAAGCCGCCCACGATCACGATCTTGACGGCGGCGGTGGCCGTCGCGGGCAGCAGGTCCTGCGGACTCGGGCCCGAAAGCGTCGCGGGCCCGTTCCGGCCGACCGCCGGGCCCGGCAGCCCTTCAGAGATTCCGGAGTCCATGCATCACCGCCTCGAGGAGTGCCGTGTCGGGCAGCGACGCGGCCGGAATCGGCGCGCGGGCCTCCACCCGTCCGGCGGCCAGAAGATCGGCCAGCAGCACCATCACGACACTGGCGGGCAGCGCCAGGTACGCGGATATCTCGGCCACCGACAACGGGAATTCGCACATCCGCAGGATCGCCGCGAGCTCCGGCTGCGTGACGTCCTCCGGGTTCGCCCGCGAGACGACGAGCGTGACCAGGTCGAGCGGTTCCGGCCCCGTCGTGCCGCTCCGCCCGCCGGTGATCACATATAAGCGCTCGGGTACGCCCTCGTCCCACTCGGGTCGCCTGGGTCCTGTCATGTGGCCCGCCCGGCCGGGGTCGCCCGCGGCGGCGCGCTCAGGTGCTCGCCGATCCGCATGACGAGGTCGCGCATCCGCTGGCCCATGAGGCCCGCGTCCACGCCCTCGTCGGCCAGCACCGCGAGGTAGGCGCCGGTACCCGCGGCCATCAGGTAGAACATCCCGCCGCTGATCTCGATGACGACCAGGCGCATCCGCCCGTCGCCGTGCGGGAATTCCGTGGCGATCGCGGACGACAGGCTCTGCAGCCCGGCGCACGCCGCGGCTATGCGGTCCGCGGTGTCCACGTCGCAGCCGTGCTGGGCGATGCACAGGCCGTCGGACGACAGCACCACGACGTGCCGGGTCTGCGGGACGCTGTCCGCCAGATCCTTCAGGATCCAGTCGAGATCCGCTCGCTTCTGCATCACCGATCACCCTCGTCCGACGATTCGTCAACTCTCGAGTCCGCGGTCGGCGTGCCGGACACCGCGCTCTGGAACGCCGCAAGCCACAGCCCGGGTTCGGTCGCCGGCCCGGAGTCTCCGGCGCCTGCCGTACCCGCCGCGTCCGCGGCCTCCGGGGCCGGGCGCTGCGCCGGGGTGCCGTACGGCGGGGTCGCGGGCGTACGGCGGCTGCGCTGCGGCAGGCCGTTCGCGGTCCGCTGGACGGGCCTGCCCCGGCCTGCGTCCGACGGCCCGCCCACCGTCCCGGCAGGCGCCGCACCCGACTTGCCGGAATCTGCGGCCGCTGCGGATGCCGCTGCGGACGCCGACGCGGATGCCGATCCGGCCCGAGCAGTGCTGCGTCCCGACCTGACGGACGCTCCGACCGGCTGCGGCGTACGGGAGTTCGGCAGCGCGGGCAGCCCCGGCGCGGCACCGGACACCACGGACACCGGGGCCGTCGTGATCAGTTCCTTCGGGATGACGAGGACGGCGCGGACGCCGCCGTACGCCGACGGCCGCAGCGACACCTTGAACCCGTGCGCCTGCGACAGCCGGCCGACCACCGCGAGACCGAGCCGCGGCGACTCGCCGAGGTCCGCCAGGTCCAGCCCGGCCGAAGCCTCCTCGAGCAGCCGCTCGACGCGCCGTCGGGCTTCCTCCGCCAAGCCGATGCCGCCGTCCTCGATCTCCACCGCGACGCCGGACTGCACTTCGCTCGCGGTGACCCGCACCTTCGTCTTCGGCGGCGAGTAGCGCGTGGCGTTGTCCAGAAGCTCCGCGAGCGCGTGGATCAGCGGCTCCACCGAAGCGCCCAGCACAGCCACTTCGGTGACCGCCAGGATCTCCACCCGCGGATAGTCGGTGATCCGCGACACCGCACCGCGCAGCACGCTGTACAGCGCGACGTTGTTCTGCCACTGGCGCCCCGGTCGGGCGCCGCCCAGGACGGCGATGCTGTCGGCCAGCCGGCCGATGAGCGCCGTCCCGTGGTCGATCTTCAGCAGGTCGCCGAACACGTCGGGCCGGTTGCCGTGCCGGTCCTCCATCTCGCGCAGGTCGGTGGCCTGCTGGTGGACGATCGCCTGCACGCGCCGCGCGATGTTGACGAACGCCCGCTGCGCGGAGTCGCGGAGCCCTTCCTCCGCCTCGACCGCCTCGGCGACCGACCGCAGCACCGAACGCTGCGCCGCCGCGAACTCGGGCGACACGCCCGGCCCCACGTCGACGCCCTGCAGCACCTCTTCGACGCCGTCACCGTGCTGCAGCCGGTAGATGGCCTTCGGCAGCAGCTCACCGGTCAACCGGTGCAGCTCCGCCTCCTGGGCCGCCAGCCGGGCAACCAGCGCCGCCTCCTGCTGCCGGTGCGCCTCTTTCGCCGCGGCGATCTGCCGGCCCCGGCGTACGGCTTCCACTGCCACCACGGCAATTGCGATCGTCGCCACTCCGAGGCCTATCCCCAGAGGTAAACGAACGTCTTTGCCGACCAGAGCGACAGCAGTCGCGGAACAAATGACCGACACGGCCACCGGGATCAACCAGATCGCACCGGCGGGCGTGGGACGTTGGGGTTCGGGTGGTGACCCGACATGGACCATGGACATCCTCGGAATCGCGCGGAGGGACGGGGACCCGTGCCGGGCGAAGCCCCGCCGGCACGGCCGCGGTCCGCCGCCTTACCGCCGCACCGCCCCGGCGCGTGCGGCAACAGGAGCACCAGCGCGCACCGTTGTCGCTTGCCGTCGGCGTTCGGTAATCGGCACCGAGGCCACCCCGTCTCAACGGTCAGTGGCGGCACCGCGATTGCCGACCACTGGCCGTGATCGCCGCATCTCGCAGGGCCCTCCGGAGCATAGTCGCTTCAGATTGCCGGGCAGTGCGACGCTCGCACGCGAGCTCCGCATACCGCATTCGGACCCGGCCGATACCCGCCTTGTCCGCCTATGCGCGCGCTCTGCAAGCCCTTTGCCCCGGCGCGCACGCCGGCGCGTCCCGCATAACCGAGGCAATTCCCCTCCCGATTCCCGCGCGCAAACCCCTCCGGGAAACCCCAATTCCGACACTCCACCCACCGATTCGCAGCCAGGTGACATCGATCACAACACGCGATGTGACAGTCGGCGCGTCAGGCGGAGGAGCAGCTCGACGGATTTCGGCGCGGAACCTCCGGCATGCTGCTTCTGCGAGGTTCTGTACGTCGCCGATCGTCGGTGTGTCGGAGGCCGGTCAGGGGAGCGCCGGTGAGCCTTTGGTGGTGGTTTGCGGGGTGGCGGCGTTCTTGTAGAGGGCCTCCAAGTGGTGGCCGTGCCGGGTGACGACGATGCGGCGCTTGAGCTTGAGGGAGGGGGTCAGCTCGCCGGTCTCCGGTGACCATTCGCGGGCCAGGAGGTGGTACTTCTTGACCTGTTCGGCGCGGCTGAGGGTGGCGTTCGCCGCCGCGACGGCAGCAGCGACCTCGGTGGCGAGGTCGGGGTGGCCGGCCAACTCGGGGATGGTGCCGGTGAGCCCGCGGGCGGTGGCCCAGGCGGTGGCGGCTTCGGGGTCGAGGACGAGCAGCGCGACGATGTAGGGGTGGCCTTCGCCGTACGCCAGGGCCTGGCCGATGAGCGGGTGCGCCTTGAGGGCGTTCTCGACCAGGGCGGGGGAGATGTTCTTGCCCTGGGAGGTGATGATGAGTTCCTTCTTGCGGTCGGTCAGCCACAGGAAGCCGTCGTCGTCGAGCCTGCCGACGTCGCCGGTGGCGAACCAGCCGTCGGCGTCGACCACCGGCTCGACGGTGCCGTCGGCCCGGAGATAGCCGGGGGTCAGGAAGTCGCTGCGGACGAGGATTTCGCCGTCCGCGGCCAGTTTCAGTTCGACGCCGTCGGTGGCCTTGCCGACCGAGCCGGCGCGGAAGGCGTCCGGCGTATTGGTGGTGGCCACGCCCATGGTTTCGGTCAGGCCCCAGGCGTCCATGATGCGGATGCCGAAGCCGGCCCAGAAGTCGAGGACAGTGGGCGGCATCGGGGCGGAGGCACTGGCGGCGCGCTCGACACGGTCCAGCCCTGCCGAGGCGAGGATCGGCCGGAGCGTCCGGTCGAGGGCGGCCTGGCAGTCGGCGGACGCGGCTGCCGAGGGGCGCGTGCCCTGGTCCAGCGCGTGGTGGTGGTGCCGGACGGTGTCCTGTGCGTCGGCGATGGCGGTACGGAGCTCGGAAGGGAGGCGCTCGACGGCCGCCTGGACGGCCGCGGCGGTCTTCTCCCAGATGCGGGGTACCCCGAAGAACTGGACAGGGTGCACGTCGCGGACCACCGGGCCGAGCATCGCGGCGTCCGGGCACAGATAGACGTGTGCGGCGCGGAAGACCGGGAGGTAGATCCCGAGCATGCGTTCGGCGATGTGCGCGAACGGCAGGTAGCAGACGTGCTCGACGTGGTCGGGAAGGTCGGTCGCGCCGTCCAGGGCGAGGGCGTTGGCGACGACGGCGTGGTGGCTGACCGCGACGCCCTTGGGCTCGCCGGTGGTTCCGGACGTGTAGACGACGGTCAGCAGTTCTGCCGGGTCCGCGGTCCGCCAGGCGGACTCGACCGCCGCCAGGTCGCGGTCGGTGCGCTCCGGGTCGGGCAGCCGGGGGTGCGACGTAGTGCCGGGACGGGCCAGGAGGAGCCGGCTCAGCCGGGATTCGGTGTCCGCCAGGGCCGGTTGCCAGCGTTCGGCCTCGGCGGGACCGTCGAGGATCGCGGTCTCGGCACCGCTGTGCCGGCTGATGTGGCGGATCTGGTCGGCGGCGGCGGTGTTGTAGACGCTGATCGGCACGGCTCCGAGATGCACCAAGGCCAAGTCCGTGAGCCAGTGTTCGGGGCTGTTGGGCATCATCAGCAGGACCTTGTCACCGCGTCCGATGCCGAGGGCGGCGAGTGCCGCCGCCAGGTTCAGGACGCGCCGCCGGGCCTCGCCCCAGGTGAGGGTGGTCCAGGCGGTGGACGCCGCATCGGCATGGGGATCGGCAGCCGCACCCGCACCGGGACCGGCAGCGGCTGCGGCGAGCGCGGCGGAGTGCCAGGACAGGGCGGGCAGGTCCGCGTGGTCCTCGGCGTTGCGGTGAAGCAGCGTGGGCAGCGTGAGCCGGCCCGGCTCGGCGGGGAGCCGCAGGATCCTGGTCAACTGGGGCCTCGTCTCGAACGGGATGCGGGAGGGAGGGGCGCCGGAAGTCCCGGACAGGCCCGATGGGTGGGCGTGCGGGGATGGGAGGAAGAGCGGGGCTACAGCCCCAAGTCGCGGCCGACGATCTCCTTCATGATCTCCGTGGTGCCGCCGTAGATCGTGGAGATGCGCGAGTCCAGGTAGTCGTGCGCGATCCGGTATTCGAGCATGTAGCCGTAAGAGCCGTGCAGTTGCAGGCAGCGGCCGACGATGTCGACGTACTGCTCGGTGGCCCAGAACTTCGCCGCCGCCGCGTCTGCGGCACTCAGCTCCCCGCGTGACTGACGGACGATCAGGTCGTCGATGTACGCACGTCCCACCCGCGCGGTGGTGACCATCTCGGCAAGCTGGAAGCGGGTGTTCTGGAAGGAGCCGATCGCCTGCCCGAAGGCCTTGCGCTCCTTGACGTACACCAGAGTGCGTTCGAGCACGCCTTCCGCGGCCGCCAGCGCGTTCGCCGCTATCGAGATGCGCTCCTGCGGCAGGTTCTGCATCAGCATCTTGAACCCCGTGCCTTCGTCGCCGAGCAGGTTCGCGGCGGGCACCCGGAGCTCGGAGAAGAACAGTTCGCTGGTGTCCTGCGCATGCAGGCCGATCTTCTCCAGGTTCCGCCCGCGTGCGAATCCGGGCCGGTCGGCCTCGACGACGATGAGGCTGATGCCGCCGTGCCGGTCCGGGCCGGTCCGGACCGCGGTGACCACGAGGTCGGCGTTCTGGCCGTTGGAGATGAACACCTTGCTGCCGTCGACCACGTACTCGTCTCCGTCGCGCACCGCGGTGGTGCTGATCCCGGCGAGGTCGCTGCCGGTGCCCGGTTCGGTCATCGCCACCGCGACGATGAGCTCCCCCGCCGCGATGCCGGGCAGCCAGCGGGCCTTCTGCTCGGCGTTCGTCAGGTCGGTGAAGTAGGGGACGACGATGTCGTTGGACAGCGACACCCCGGCCAGCCCGTCCGACACCGGGTGCCGGGAGAACTCCTCGCCGATCACCGCGTTGAAGCGGAAGTCGGACACCCCGCCGCCGCCGTACTCCTCGGGGATGTTGAAGCCGAGGATCCCCGCCTTGGCGGCTTCCCTGAACAGCCGGCGGTCGACCTTGCCCTCGGCACGCCACCGGTCGGCGTGCGGTGCGGCGTACTTCTCGACGAAGGCCCGGACCGTCTCGCGCAGGAGCCTGTGCTCCTCGCCGTATAGCGCGCGTCGGAAGGAGACCACACCGGTCATCAGGAACTCCGATCCGGGCCTGGGGTATTGCTGGGCAAGGCGGAGGTGCGGAGGTGCGCCGGAGCCCGGGCCCGGGCCGTCGAGCGAGGCCTGGGCACCGCGGCGACAGGATCCGGAAACTCGGCCGCAACGAACCCTTCACGGCACCGAATCGCGCCGCTATGTTAATCAGAAATCACATCGCCAGACAACCTTGTCGCTCTCCTTTCAAGTCAGCATCACGCCTCTCATCAAGGTGAGTTCTGGCCTACCCGGAAGCCGGTAAGTAGATGGAGAATCTCAATAGAAGGCAGGCTCTGACGCTCGGTGCCGCCCTGGGTCTGACCACCCTCGCCGCCACTCCGCAAGCGTGGGCATGGTCCTCGTCCGGCTCGCTCGCCGGGACCGACACGGTCGCCGACCCCTTCCAGGTCTGGGACCCGGTGGCCGACGAGGTCGCCGCACGGGTCCTGGCCGACGGCGCCGCCGCCTCGGTCAACGCGGCCTGGGGCTCGTGGCGCGACAACCGCGACCCGTTGCCGAGCGGCATGCCCGGCTACGTGACGGCCTACCTGCAGCAGGTGAACCGCCTGCCCTCCTGGGCCGACCCCGCCCTGCTCGCCCAGTCGGAGAAGCTCTACACCCGGCTGAGCAGCTACCTGTTCGTCTCCGAGAGCCTGGGCAGTGGCATCCTCAGCACCGTGATCCCGCGCGAGGCCCGGGCGGTCTACTGGTCCGAGGGCGGCGCCGACATGAAGGCGCGCGCGGCCAAGACCTTCACCTTCGGCTACGACCTGCACAGCGCGCGGGCCTGGCAACCCACCGGCCACTTCATCGTCACCGCCAACAAGACGCGTCTCGTGCACGCGGCCGTCCGCAACCTGCTGCCGACGTCCGCGAAGTTCATGGCGACCGCAGACCAGCCGAAGCCGATCAGCAACGGCGACATCCTGCGCACGTTCCACTCCGTGGCCACGTACACGCAGAACAACCTCAAGAAGTGGCATGTCCACCTTTCGCCCGCCGAGGCGGCCGCCGACCTGCACGCCTGGCAGGTAGCGCTGTCTCTGCTCGGCGTCCGGGACGAGTTCATCCCGGCCAGCTGGTCGGACGCCCGAGCGCAGGCCGACCAGATGCTGTGGCCGGTCCTGGCCGGCACGTTCGAGGGCAACGAACTGTGCAAGACACTGCTCGGGTACGTGCAGGACCCGGTGGCGGGCCTGGACACCGGATTCGTCAGCGAGCTGGTCCGGTACCTGATCGGCGACACCTACGCCAACTGGCTCAACATCCCGCGCGACTTCCTCGCGCGCGCAATCATCAGGACCGATTGGCCGCTGTACGTCGCCTTCCGCGAGGCCACGTCCTGGTTTATGCCGAACACCTACTACCTGTTCGACCAGGCCATCCGGGCCATCGCCATGCTCTACCTGAACAACGGTACTTCGGCGACGTACACACCGATCACGTTCCCGGCCGCGAACCGTCCCGGCGCCTGAGCGGGACATGCCCCGCGCGATGCCCCGCGGTACGACCAGGTCCGGCCGCGGGGCATCTCGACTATCCCGCCGTCAGGCTCCCCGCGTCCCCGCGTGCCTGGGTGCCCGCGTGCTTGACGTGATCTACACGCCCAAGGCCCCCACGACCAACGCCGTGACCGCGTCCCGGTTCTCCGGGGTGTCCTGCCAGCGCAGCAGCCGGCCGGCCTCGACCACGGCGCCGAAGCCCGCGTGCACCAGGATCCTGGCCTGGCGCGCGTCCAACTCCGGTCGTACCGAGCGGAGTTGTTGCTCCCAGACGGCGATGTGCTCGCGCTGCGCCAGGATCACCGGGCGCTGCAGCTCGTCGGGCAGGCCGCGGACCTCGGCCTCGGCGACGCTGGTCAGCGCGGTGTGCCGGAAGCTGTAGGCGACGTACGTCGCGGCCAGCGTGGTCAGCGCGGTACGCGGTGCGGCGACCCCGTCGAGGTTGTGGTTCACCGCCTGGGAGAGCAGCTCGGCGGCCTGGAGGCAGGCCGCCACGAGGATGTCGACCTTGCCCGGGTAATACCGGTAGAGCGCGGACGGGGCCACCCCGGCCGCCTCGCCGATCTGCCCGTTGGTGACGTTGGCGAACCCGTCCCGGGCGAACAGCGGGACCGCCGCCGCCAGGATCACCGCCCGCCGGGTGCGCGGGACGGGCCGGGCCGGAAGCTCGACGCGCGGTGCGCGGCCGACGGCTGCCCCGGGGTCGGTCCGGGCCGCGTTCACCGCGGCGCCCAGGAGCAGGTCCTCCAGACGGCGCTGGGCCACCGTGGTGTGATGCATCGTCACCGAGCCGATCGCGCCCAGCGCGGCCACCGCCCGCAACCGCTCGCCGGGCAACGGCCCGCCGGGCAGTTCGCCATCGTCGCCCGGCAGTCCGTCCTCGCGCCGCACCGCCTCCGCCACGCGGCCGACCACATGCTCGAACTTGGCCCGCAGGCAAAGCCGGTCGTCGCGCGCCAAGTACCGCGCCTCCCACCGGTACACGCCACCGGACGCCCGGCGCGCCACGGTGACCCGCGTCACCGGCGCGAGGGCGTCCGAGAGGCCGGCGTCGGCCGGCACCGCGTCGAGGGCCGCGACGAGACCGTCCACCAGGCCGTTGGCGCACTCGGCGAACAACGTGTACTTGCCGGGGAAGTGGCGGTAGAGCCCGGCCGCGGTGATGCCGACGGCGGCCGCGATCTCCTCCATGGACGCCGCGTGGTACCCGCGTTCGCTGAACACTCGGCCGGCCGCGTCGACGATGAGCTGCCGGCGGTTGCGCGGCCGGGGTTGAGGACGGGCGGCCGCGGTCGGTTCAGCGGTCACCGGCGGACCTGGGCATGCACGTTCACGTTCACACGCATGGACACGGACGGAACCATGATGCAAGTGAATCACAAGGGGTCCGCCGCGTCGGCCGGCCTGGTGCCCGGTGCCCCGGTCAGACCCGCCTGCCGCCCAGCCGGTCCGCCAGCCGCGCCGCATTCATGTACGCGATCGCCTCGATCGAGATCATCGGGTTCACCCCGGACGCGGTAGGGAAGCACGATGCGTCGGCGACGACGATATTCGGGATCTCCCATGTTGCGCCGTCGGGGTCGGTGGCGCTGCTGCCTCGGGAGCCGCCCATCCGCGCGCTGCCCATGATGTGCAGTGCGGCGATCGCGCAGCGTCCGGGCCGGTAGCCCGCCGTGTGGCAGGCCGTGATGAACTCCTCGAACGTGCCCTGCCCTTCCGGCTCGTACGAGGGCCCGGACTGGTGCGCCGAGAAGATCCGGCGCGCCCCGGCGGCCGCCAGGATCCGGGTCGCGCCCTCGATCCCGGCGCGCATGTGCGCGGCGTCGCGGTCGGAGAGCCGGTAGCGCGGTACGGGTTCGCCGTCGCGGGCCACTTTCACCTCTCCGTGGTCGCGGTCGCGGGTGATGATGCCGATCCCGGCGGTGCGCCGCAGATCTTTGAGCGCGGCTATATGAGCGCTGCCGCCGCGCCAGTTCATGAAGCCCTGCAGCGCGGCCGGATTGCCCGGACCGGTCTCGTAGACGACCCCGTACCCCCGCCCGTCCAGATCGCTGTCCTGCAGCGAGTAGCGGGTCTGCAAACCGCCTTCCCAGGGGCGTACGTCTTCGTCGAACACGCCCCAGACGGCTGTCGCGGGGTGCAGCCGCAGGTACCGGCCGACGGCCGGGTCGGTGAGGCCGGAGCGGCGCAGGAGCGCGGGAGTCTGGATGGCGCCCGCCGCGACCACGACGGCCCGGGCTCGCACGGTGACCGTGTGGCCGGCCGCGGTGGTCCCGACGACGCCGACCGCCCGGCCCAACTCGACGTCGATCCTGCGGACGTCGGTGTCCACGATGAGCCGTGCGCCGGCCGCCTCGGCATCCGCCAGCCAAGTCTTGGTCGCCGACTGCTTGGCGCCGAGGCGGCAGCCGTACCCGCACCGACCGCAGTCGGTGGCCATGTCGCAGCCCACGACGTTGCGGGGCATCGCGTCGACGTGCCAACCCAGCGCGCGCAGGCCGCGTTCCATGACCGTGTCCCGGGCGGACGGGCGGCTGTGGTCGCCATTCACCGACAACCGGTCCATGACCGCCTTCGTGGCCCGGGTGAACTCGTCGTCCGCGAACTGTGCCGCGCCGAGGGCCGCCCATTCGGCGCGGACCGGGTCCGGGGTGGGGAAGGAGGTCGTCCAGTTGACCACGGTGCCGCCGCCCAGGCACGAGCCGGCGACCAGCGCGACCTGGCCTTCGGTGGTGGTCGCAGGGCCGGACGCGTACAGCCGGGTCAGGCCGGACAGCTCCCCGCCGTCGAAGTCGGCATCGTCGTAATAGCCGCCGCGCTCCAGCACCACCACGCTCAGGCCGGCCTCGGCCAGGACGGCGGCGGCCGTCCCGCCGCCTGCGCCGGAGCCGACCACGGCCACGTCGCAGTCGAGTGCGGTGTCGGTGGCCGGCGACAGCGGGGCGAGCCTCGGGCGGGGCGCGGCGGCGGGCAGCGGCCCCAGCGGGCCGGGGTAGCCGATGGCCGCCCATACGGGCGACGTCCCGGTCGGGCCCGGGGCGAGCAGGTAGGCGGACGCGGCCAGCCCGCGCAGGGCCTGGAACAGTACGCGCTTGCGCTCCGAGGAGGACGCACCCATCCGCAGCAGGACGGCTTCGCGGTCCGCCGGGGAGAGCCGGGAGAACCGCCGGCCGCCCGTGCCGAGCAGGAGACCGGCAGCCCGCGAATCCCAGCCGGACAGCAGCTGAGCCATGCGCTTGCGGTCGGCGCCGCGCGGCAGGGCGCCGGCCATCGCGGCGGCGATGTCGACGGCGCCGAGTGCGGAGGCCGCGGGGATGCCGGCGCCGTCGCCAGGGGCGAAGGTGTCGCATATGGCGGTGAGGGCTGCCCGTTGGCGGTGGTCGAGGTCCATGGGGGGTCCTTGTCTGGTGGGGCGCGCGGCGGCGACTCAGTCCCCGAAGTACGCGCGTTGGATCCGGGCCCGGTCCTGCCGGAGTTCCGCGGCCGGCCCGGTCAGCACGATGCGGCCGTGGTGCATGACCGCCGCCTCGTCGGCGACCGAGAGCGCCTGGTCGATGTGCTGCTCGACGAGCACGATCGCCGTGCCGTCCTCGTCGGCGACGCGGCGCAGCTCCGGGAGGATCCGCTGCACGGCGACCGGGGAGAGCCCCATGCTCATTTCGTCGACCAGGAGCACCCGCGGCCGGAGCAGGAGTGTCCGGGCGATGGCCAGCAACTGCTGTTCCCCGCCGGACAGCAGGCCGCAGCGCCGGTTCAGGAGTCCGCGCAGTTGGGGGAAGCGGTCGAGCGCCGGGCCGTAGCCATCCTTCGATCTGGCCAGCCGGAGGTTCTCGGCGACCGTGAGGCGGTGGAACACGCCGCGGTTGTCGGGGATCAGGCACAGCCCGGCGCGGGTGGCGTGCTCGACGCGGCCGGCGATCGGCGTACCGAGCACCGTCACCGACCCGCCGAGCACGGGCAGCAGACCGGCGGCCGCACGAAGCGTAGTGGTCTTGCCCGCACCGTTGGGCCCGAGCAGGGCCAGGATCGAACCGGCGGGCACCTGCAGGTCGATGTCGCGGACTGCGGGCACCCCGCGGTAGCCGGCGCTGAGGCCGCGGATGGCCAGGGCGTCGTCCGTCCTGTCTGCCGCCGGCGCGTCAGGCGCCTGGGAGGCGTCGGGTGTTTCCGCCGTCGGCGAGGTCGCGTTCACGGGGTCACCGGACTTCCCAAGTAGGCGGCGACGACCTGCTCGTCGCGGCTGACGTCGTACGGTGTGCCGGCCGCGATGATCCGCCCGAAGTCCATGACGTACAGCCGGTCGCAGACCTCGAGGACCAGCGCCATGTCGTGGTCGATGAGCAGGACGCCTGGGCCCGCGACCGCGATCCGGCGCAGCTCCCGCCCGAACTCGGCGCTCTCCTCGGTGTCCAGCCCCGCGGCCGGCTCGTCCAGCAGCAGGACCCGTGCCGAGCCGACCAGGGCGCGGGCCACACCGACCAATTTCTGTTGTCCCAAAGAGAGTTCCTCCGGGCGGCGGTCGGCCGAGGCGGCCAGGCCGACCAGGTCCAGCGCTTGGTCGATCGCCGGGTCGATCGCCGGGTCCGCCCGCGTCCGGCGTCCTCTTCGCCGCCTTCCGACCAGGTCGTCGAACACGCCGCGCAGTCCGGCGCGTTCCACCACGACCGCGAGGTTCTCGGCCACGGTCAGGTCGGTGAACAGCTCTCCGGACTGCCAGGTCCGGGCCAGCCCCAGGCGCCGGCGGCGGTGCGCCGGCACGGAGTCGAGCCGGACGCCGCCGAGTTCGATGGTGCCCGTGTGCGACGCGAAACCGGTGACGGCGTCCACGAACGTCGTCTTCCCGGCGCCGTTCGGCCCGATGAGGCCCACGATCTCGCCCGCTCCGACGTCGATGCAGACGTCGTCGTTGGCGAGGACGCCTCCGTAGCGCACCGACAGGCCGCGGGTGGCGAGCAACGGGCTCGGCGCGGGGCCCGGCGCCGAAGCAAGTGCAGGACGCGACGGAGCTGTCGGTACGGATGCCGGGGCAGGATCGCGCCCGGCCGGGTCAGCCGGCATGTGCGGACTCCGGTTCGTGGACGGCGTCGGCGGGCGGCCCCGCCGGTGCGGTCGGGGCGTGGCGCCGGGCGATCGAAGGGAACGGGGCGAGGAGACGGCGTACCCGGGCTGCCCCTTGGGGCATGAGCGCGCGGTCGGGCCTGAAGACGACTACCCGTAGCAGCATCACCGCGGCCACGATGAGCGTGTAGTACTTGCCCAGTTCGAGGGTCTGCGTGCAGAACAGGTACAGCACCCCCAACGGGCCGGCGAGTCCTGCGACGACCGCGCCCGAGATCCGCGTGATGCCTCCTGCGTACGTCGCCGCCAGGACGGTCAGCCCCACGAGCACGGTGAACGACGCGGTGGAGAGCTGGCCGCGGCTGTAGCCGATCAGGCATCCGCCGACCCCGGCAAGGAATGACGCGAGCGCGAACCCCAGAAGTTTGACGGCCGGGACGTTCACTCCCGCCGCCGCGGCGGCGCGCTCGTTCGACCGTACGGCCAGGAACGCCCGGCCGGTGGCACCGGAGAGCAGCCGGGCCAGCGCGATCAGCAGCACGGCCACCATCACGAGGACCATGAACGAGAACCGGAGGGTGATGACGTCGGTGCCCTGGCGTACTGCCAGGGAGTGGCCGAGCATCGACGGATCGCGGATCAGATTGCCGGTATAGGGCGTCAGGGACGGGTTGTTGAAGACGAAGCTCTCGATCGCGAGCGCGGCGGCGATGGTGGCGACGGCGAGCTGCGCGCCTCTGATACGCAGCGCAGGTACCCCGACCACGATGCCAAGTGCCGTGGCCACCAGCGCCGACAGGAGGATCGAGAGCGGGAACGGGACGTGGGCGTTCGTGGTGAGCTTCGACAGCGCGAAGCCGGCGGCTCCGGCGAACGCCATTGTCGTCAGCGAGATTTGGCCCAGATACCCGGTCAGCAGCACGACCGATGCCGCGACGAGCGTCAGGACGATCGACATGACCAGGCTGAACCGCCACTGCCCGGAGGTGAGCACGATGGCGATGCCCGTCGCCGCGAGGGGTGCCGCGGCCGACAGCGGGCGCAGCTGCGGCACGGCCACCGGCGGCAGTGCTCCGGCTTCGCGGGCCCCGCGCTCCGGAATGCCGCGGCCGAGCAGGAAGAGCGCCACCACGACCACGACGAACGGGATCGCGTCGCCCACTCCGGCCGAGGCCCAGGACGGCCACCACGGCTTGGTGGACAGGAACAGCAGGATCTGCTGGAGCGCCCCGAGTACGAGCCCGGCGGCGCAGGCGACGCCGATCGACGACAGGCGCCCGACCAGGGCCACCGCCAGCGCCGGCACGACGTACAGCATGTAGCTCACCGGGTCCAGACCGCCGATGGCCGGCGCCGCGAGGACCACGGTCAGCCCGGAGAGGAAACCGGTCGCGCCCCAGACGACGGCGGCCAGCCGGTCGGGGGAGTAGCCCATCAGGCGCAGGGCCTGCTCGTCCTCGGCCCCGGCTTTGGTGGCGATGCCGGTCCGAGTGAACCGGAAGTATGCGGCCAGCCCGGCCGCAGCGGCGACCGCGAGCCCGGCCAGGAGCAGATTCCCGACCGCGATCGTCGCCCCGCCGAAGGTGAACGTCTGCGCGGTCAGGACCGGGAGCGGCACCAGCCCACCGGGGTCGACCCCCATGGTGTCCCGGTCGAAGCGCAGCGTGACGAGAGCCTGGATGAACAGCATCACGCCGACGGAGGCCACCACCTGCCCCAGCGCCGGGGCCCGGCGCAGGGGGCGGAACACCAGCAGATGGGCCGCGAGACTCCACACCAGCCCGCTGGTCGCGCCGACGAGCACGGCCGGCCACGCGCTCATCGGCCCGTCGCCCAGCGCGACGCTGCCCAGCGGAAGCACCAAGGTGCCGTTCGCGCGCAGGGCGGCGGTCTGCCACACCGCCCACAACGCGACCGAACCCTGCGCGAAGTTGACGACTCCGGTGGCGATATGGAGGCTTACCAGCGACGCGCCGAGGACTGCGTAGACGGCTCCGGTGGAGAAGCCGATCACGGCGAATTGCAGAAGGTCGTTCATCGGGCGGCTTCCCTCCCTCTCCGCCGCCCTGGTCCCCGGCGGTGGTCACTGCCCGGGGCCAGGGGCGACGCAGGGCCGGCGCAGGACCGGCCCGGCAGATGCCTCAACTCGCGCCCGGGATCTGCGCGAGGATCTCCGCGGCCGGGGTGATCCAGTCGCGTGTGACGGGTTGCAGCGTCAGGTCGCCGCCCACCTCGAAGAGCAGCATCTGCGTGGTGCAGTTCGGTGAAGTCGGCTTGCCGCAGCTGATGTTCGGCCCCAGGAAGCTCGGGAAGTCGCGCAGGCTCTGCAGCGTCGCCAGCACGGTCGCGCCGGTGAGGTTGTCCAGCGATTGCGCGGTGGCCAGGCCCTTGGCGAAGTTCACCACGGTGGCGAACTGGGCGTACGAATAGAAGTCGGCCGAGGACCCCTTCTCCGTCAGGTACTTCGTCGCGAGCTTGAGCTGCTCGACCGCCGCCGGCGGCGCGTTCTTCTCCGAACCGGGCATCCACACCGACGAATACAGCACCGAGCCGGGCGCCGATGCAGGGTCCGACTTGATGAACGACGTGCACGCGGCGACCAGCACCTGCCCGCGGTAGCCCACCGAGCGCAGGTTCTTCACCAGCTGGGTGCAGATCGACTCGCTCGGCGAGGCGATCAGCCCCGCCACGTCCGGCTTCGTGGACGCGATCGTGGACGCGACCGCACTGAAGTTCGGATTCGTCGGCGAGAAGTACAGCCCCGTGGCCTTGATGCCCAACAGGCCTGCCAGCGGTGCGACTTGGGTGTCCATGGTCTTGTGCGAGGTGGGCAGGTCCTGCAGCGTCAGCGTCGCGGACGTCTTGCCCTCGGCCTTGAAGCCCTGCAGTGCCCCGACGATGAACGACGCCTGAGGCGCGGCGAAGTACACCCGTCCGTCACTCGAACTTCCCGTCGTCTGGTCGAACGCGATGTTGCCCACCAGCGGCGTCTTGGCCGCCAGCAGGCTCCCGATCCCGGCGCTCGAGCTGTAGTTGAACCCGTCGAACGCGGCGACGACCTTGTCCTGCACGAACTTGTTGGCGCACGCGATGGTGCTCTCCGGCGTGCCGTCGATCGAACAGCTGACGACCTCCAGCGGATGTCCGCCGATCCCGCCCAGTTCGCCGTTGATGTACTTCACGGCGGCATCCGTGGCCGGCTTGACCCCGGGCAGCGCCAGTGCCCCGGCGTCCGGATTGAACAGCCCGACCTTGATCGGCGTCCCGGGGAGCGTCGACGGGGTGCTTGCATCGGCCGAATCCCCGTCGCCCCCACAGGCGGTCGCCAGGAGAACCAGGGCCAGCCCGGCCCCTCCCGCCGCGAGCCGCGACCGTACCGGTCTCCCACGTGTACCCAGCCTCATGGATGCCTCACTTGTCGGAGTCGATCACCCGGAGTACGCGCGTCGCGTGAGCCGCGTCACGCGGGGCAGAAGCTACCGAAAAACTGAGGTTGACGTCAACCTCTACTATTGATCGGATGGCAGCCCAGGTCAGAGGGGGTCCGACGCCCCCGCTGATAACATCGCTGTCCGCCGCGATCGCCGAAGAGAGGTGCGCCAGTGCCCAAGCCCGTCGCCGGATCCGAGGCAGAGGGCGGCGTGCGCACCCGCACCGACCGCCGCCGCGAGACCACCCCGCAGCGGCTCCGCGAAGCGGCCCGCGTGGTCTTCGAACGCGATGGATTCCGCAATGCCCGGCTCTCCGACATCAGCGAAGAAGCCAAGGTCGCATCGGGAACGCTCTACAACTACTACCGTTCCAAACACGACCTGCTGCACGAACTCATGAAGGTCGTCTCCGCCGAGCTCACCGCCATCGCCGCGGACCACGTCAGCGCCCAGCAGGACCCCGTCCGCCGCATCGAGGAAGTCAACCGGATCTACATTGAGGCGTTCCGCCGCAACGCCCGCGTCCTGCACGCCGTTTACCAGGTCCGCGACGAAGACGAACGCCTCAAGGCCCAATGGGACGAAGTGGCCGACCACTTCCAGAGCCGCGTCACCCGCGCCATCGCCCTCTGGCAGGAAGCCGGCCTCGTCTATACCGACCTCGACCCCCGCCACACGGCCCACGCCCTGACCCTGATGGTCGAACGCGTGGTCATGGCCTGGACCTACGAAGGCGTCGAATACGACGCCGAGACCCTCATCGACACCCTCAACAAAATCTGGCTCCGATCCCTGGGCCTCTCCGCTCGCCCCAAGCCGAGCCCCGGTCCGGGCCATTCCTGAAACCAACTACCTTTTCATCAAAGGGCGTTACTCAACTCGCGGCTTCCCGGCCCCACCCCGCCGCTCCCCATGCGCCGCCGTCCCCGACGGCCCCCACACGCGCCGACACCGGCCGACTGCTGGGCAGTCGGCCGGTGTCGGCGGTCGAAGTCGGTCTCGAAGCAGCCGCAGGGGCCGCCCTTCGAGGAGGCGCGGTGCGCGGTGGGGCCGCCTCGCGACGACGCGGCCCCACCAGGTTCCTGCCGGGCGTCAGGCGACGCCGAAGGCCTGCTGGAGGCGGGGGATGTAGTCGATGAAGTCCTGGTTCCAGCAGTTGGGGTGGTGGCTGCCGCCGCAGGAGGCCCAGGGGGTGCCGGCGCCGTTGCCGTAGTTGACGTAGTAGTAGGGCACGCCCGCGGCGTCGAGGGCGTTCCGGAAGTGGTCGTTCGCGCCCGGGAGCCACCACTCGAGGAACATGTTCGCGTCGTTGACCGGCGGGGTTGCGCCACCGCCGCCGTTGCCGACGTAGAAGGAGACGCCGACGCCGCGCAGGTTGGCGGCCTTGGTGCCCGGGCTGTTCTCGTTCCACAGGACGTCGGAGTAGGGGTAGACGACCGAGAACGGGTACGGGGTGCCGTACAGGTCGTCGCTGCCGACCTGCGGGGAGAAGCCGGTCAGCGAGGCGACGACCGCGGTACGCAGCTGCGCCGACATGCGGGAGAGGTCGAGGTCGCCGGAGAACGAGGCGACCTGCGCGAACAGATCGGGGTGGCGCTCGGCGTAGCGGACGGCGCCGTAGCCGCCCATCGAGATCCCGGCGACGGCGCGGTTCGGCTTGTCGGCCTTGGTGCGCAGGTTCGCGTCGATGAACGGGATGACCTGGTTGATGTGGAAGTTCTCCCACCGCTGCGGGCCTGCCGCGGAGTTCTGCTTGAGCCAGTTGCTGTACCAGCCGCGGCTGCCGCCGTCCGGCATGACGAAGATCATCCCGGAAGAGCTGTCGACCTTGTCGTAGCCGTTGAAGTACGTGGCCGGATCAGCCTGTTCGCTGGAGCCGTTGAGCAGGTACAGCACCGGGTACCGCTTGGCAGGGTTGCTGTAGTAGTCCGACGGCAGCACGATCCGGATGTGGTGCCCGCCGTCGTTCAGGGCCGTGCCCTGCACCTCGGGGGTGGAGACGGTGATGGAGAAGTCGTACGCGGTCTGCGCGATATAGGGGTTCGGCGCCGTCGGCATCTGCGTCAGCCCGAAGCCGTTCGCCAGGACCGGGGGAGTGGTCGGCGGGGTGTCGGCAGTGGCGCTGGGCATGGCGACGAGGGCGCCGGTGAGGGTGCCTATCGCCAGCGCGATGGCCGTGGCGGACCTGGCGAGGGTGCGTTTCACTGGTGGAACTCCTCAAGTCGGCCGCCCGGATTGCTCCGGGCAGGCCAGGACGGGGGCCCATGAGGGTGGGCCCGGACTCGGGGAGGGGTGTTGCCGCAGGGCACGGGTACGGCTCGGCGCGGCACGGAGAAGCAGCCTCCCGGCACGGGGCCGAGCGGCTTCCGACCGTCGCAGAAGAATCCCCCTCTTCTTGTATGACCGACCGGTCGGTCATAGGCTCGGGCGCCCGGCGCGAGAAGTCAAGCGAAGTCCCTTGCGGGGCTTGCGGAGCGGCCCGGGACGTCGTTCGATACGGGGCATTCACTGCGGGGGCATTCGACACGGGGGATTCAGCACGGGGGCAGGAGAGGAGCCCGTATGGCACGGCCGGCCGGTCCGGGACGCGAGGCGCTGCTGCGCGCGGGATTCCGCGTCGCCGGGGAGCGCGGTTTGGCGGGGATGTCGGTCAACGCCGTGGTCGAGGCGGCCGGCATGGCCAAAGGCGCGTTCTACCAGCACTTCGCCGACCGGCGCGCGTTCGTCGTCGCGCTGCACCGCATCTACCACGACGAGTTGACGCGGCTGGTGCTGGCCGCGGTGGACGGGCTCGAGCCGGGCGCGGCGCGCTTGAGCGCCGGTATGCACGCCTACTTGGACGCGTGCGCGGCG
Source organism: Yinghuangia soli (assembly GCF_021502675.1). GTDB lineage: Bacteria > Actinomycetota > Actinomycetes > Streptomycetales > Streptomycetaceae > Yinghuangia > Yinghuangia soli. Next base: position 327,020 of record NZ_JAKFHA010000001.1, on the reverse strand, counting down.
ACCGAGGGAACCCGGGGGATGCTGATCCAGGCCCGTACGGAATTGGACCTGCTCGACGAAACCCGTTTGCGCAACGACCTGATCGTGGAGTTGTGCATCCCTGATGTCGCCGCGGCCGGCTGGCCCGATCCCGAGCCGATCACCCGCATGATGATCGCGATGATCGGCGACGTGTGCCTGCACGAGATGTTCGACGGACGGCGCCACGACCGTTTGCGCGCCGCGGTGTTGGAGCTTGTCGTCAAGGACTCGTGAGGGTGGAGGCGGCAGCGGCTTCTGCCGTGCATGCGGCGCCGATTCGGTCCTGAGCCCCTATTACGGCGTGGCTCCCGATTGTCCGGAGCCGGAGCCCGAGCCGGAGCCGGGGCCGGGCCCGGGGCCCGAGCTGGAGCCAGAGCCGGTGCCAGTTCCCGGACTCGGGCTTGGACTGCTGCCCGGCCCGGGGCTTGGGATTGCGCCCGAGGCGGCGGCCGGGGCCGGGACGGGTGGGGGTGGCGCGGCAGGGGAGGGGAGGGCCTCGGGCGGTGGGCGGAGGATGACGTGGTCGGTGAGGGCCACGCCTGCTGCGAGGTCGAAGGGTTCCGCGGCGGGGAGGCCCATGATGCGGGACAGTTCGGGGGCGTGGACGCGGATGGATGCTTCGAGGAGCTGGGCGTACAGGTCCGTGGCGGCGCGGGTGCGGCGCCAGCCGGCGGTGATGAGGACGGCGCCGACCAGGGCGGCCGGCCACCACCAGATGGTGAGGAGCAGATAGAGGACGCCCCATGCGGACAGCGCAGTTGCGCGGGCGATGGCTTGGCGGGCCGTCGAGGTCTCGGTGCGGACGGTGTCCGGGGCGGTCAGCCAGATGTACGGCCACACGGCGGTCAGGTTCAAGCCGTGTTCGCGGTCGAGCCGGACCGAGACCGCGTTGATGCGGTCGCCTGACCACGTGGGCCGCGCGGGGAGTTCCTGCGAGGTACGCGTGAGCCGGTCGTACGCTGCGTCCCGCGCGGCGCGGTCGGCCCGCCGCCCGGCCCGGAGTTCGGCCACGGCGTCGGCGCGCGCCTGGCGGTAGTCCGCGACGTGCGTCGTCCACTTGGCCTTGCGGGCGGTGACGCGACGCTGCGCAAAGCCGTGGAACGGCCGCGGCCACTGCGTCCAGTCCTGCGCGAGCGCGACGCGTTCGACGAATGAACCGGCCGCCTGGGCGATCGCGCCGACCGCGGCAGCGGCGAGCAGGAAGGCCATGAGAAGCACAAGCTGCCCGCCGGCCGTGTGTGCCGCGGGGCGCTCCGCCCACGCGGTCACCTCGCGGGAGAGCATCGGCGCGTCGAGCGCGTGGCTGTGCCCCAGGGTGTGCGCGGCCGTGGCGACCGCCAGGTACAGCGCGCCCGGAAGGACGAGCAGCGACATCCACTTTTCGGCAAGCTGCTTGCCGAGCTCGGAGACCAGGCTGCCCATCACTACAGACGCTCGCGGCGCAGTTCCGTATTACCGGTCGCGCAGTGCGGCACGGCCTCCCCTGGCTGCGGCCACCACACGCGGGAGCAGGCGCCAGTCGGGCACAGGTACACGGTCTCGTCAGGCCGTGCCCCACCGGAGCGGGCGATGGTGAAGTCGCGGGTGGCTGCGTTGATCCCGACGGGATCGCCCGCAGCGCGCAGCGCGTTGTGCAGTTCGGCGATCGCGGCGTCGACCCGGGCCGGGTCCCCGCCGCAGCCAAGGGCGTCGAGAGCCTGGTCGAGGGGCGCGGCGCTGTGCTGCGGGCCGTCGAGCAGAATCGCGCGGAAGCCCTTCGCGTACTTCGCGATGTACACCGCGGCAGCGATCCGCTGCGCGGCCGTACCGTCGTCGTGCTGGATGTCCACGTTGCCCCCTCGCCGCCGACCCGTACGCACCCAATTCTCGCGCATCCCCCGCCCCCGAACCGCTGGTTGTCCACACCCCGCACCGCCCGTCAACCACGCCGCGCAGACCGCCCACCCGCCCCCGAAAGCTCCTCAAGCGGGCACAGCGGCAGATGGATCCACCCCTCGTCCCGCGCCCGCTCCCGGCCGGCGTCCGGTGACCCCGACGCGGCCGCCGGTCACGGTCAGTGGCCGGCGGTCCACCCGGGGAACGGGCCTCTGCGCAGGTCGGAGGCCTGTTCACGGGCGATGGGCCAAGGCCCCGAACCGACTCTTGTAGAAGTCTCCGAAGATCCGGTCTCGGTCCGTGGACGTTTTCATGTCTTCCTTGTCTGGCTGCCACTGCGCGGCGCGCTGTGTACTCCATCACAGGAGTTGTGAACGAGACAGGAGCTGTCCGTCCACCAGCCGCCCACGGGTCCGCTCGGCCCCCGACCCAGGCTGCCGAGTATTTCCCCAGACAGTGGAGGCCCCTGATGCCCAAGCCGACCTCGCCGGCCCGCTCTCCGCAGGACCTCGACGCGTCGATCTCCGGCGGCATCGGCGACAGCCCGCTGCGGCCGGACGGGACGCTCAAGGTGCGCGGCGAGTACGCCTACTCGTCGGACCTGTGGGCCGAGGACATGCTCTGGGGCGCGACCCTGCGCAGCCCGCACCCGTACGCACGCATCACGTCGATTGACATCGGCCCCGCGCTCGCGCACCCCGGCGTGACCGCGGTGCTCACCCATGCGGACGTACCCGGCGAGAACATCTACGGCCTCAAGGTCGCGGACACCCCCGTACTCGCCGAGGACGTCGTGCGCTACCAGGGCGAGCCGATCGCGCTGGTCGCTGCCGACCACCCCGAGACGGCCCGCCGCGCGCTGCAGAAGATCGCGGTCGCGTACGAGGTGTACGAGCCGGTCACCGACCCGGAGCGGGCCGCGCACGACGACACGTTGCCCAAGCTGCACCCTGGCGGCAACGTGGTGCGCTACCAGCCGATCGTCCAGGGCGACCCGGACGCGACGGCCGACGTGGTCGTCTCGGACGTCTACACCATGGGCATGCAGGACCAGGCGTTCCTCGGCCCGGAGTCCGGCCTGGCGATCCCGGACGAGGACGGCGGCGTCGACCTGTACATCGCCACCCAGTGGCTGCACGTCGACCAGAAGCAGACCGCGCGGGCGCTCGGCCTCCCGCCGGAGAAGGTGCGCTTCACCATGTCCGGCGTCGGCGGCGCGTTCGGCGGCCGCGAGGACCTGTCGATGCAGATCCACGCCTGCATGCTCGCGCTGCACACCGGGAAGCCGGTCAAGATGGTCTACAGCCGCGAGGAGTCCTTCTTCGGCCACGTGCACCGGCACCCCGCGAAGATGTACTACGAGCACGGCGCGACCAAGGACGGCAAGCTCGTCTACGTCCGGGCCCGCATGTACTTCGACGGCGGCGCGTACGCCTCCAAGACACCCGTCGTGGTCAGCAACGGCACCTCGCTCGGCGTCGGGCCGTACCAGGTCCCCAACGTCAAGATCGAAGGCTGGGGCCTCTACACCAACAACCCGCCGTGCGGCGCCATGCGCGGTCTCGGCGCGGTGCAGCCTGCCTACGCGTACGAGTCGCAGATGGACAAACTCGCCAAGGCGCTCGGCATGGACCCGGTGGTCGTACGCCAGATCAACGCCGTCGAAGAGGGCTCGGCCATGCCCACCGGGCAGGTGCTCGACTACCCCGCCCCGGTCGCCGAACTCCTGCAGCGGCTGGCGGACTTGCCGCTGCCGCCCGAGGACCGCACCGGGCCGGCCGACATCCGCGACCTGCCCGGCGGGATCTCCAACACCACGCACGGCGAAGGCGTCGTCCGCGGCGTCGGCTACAGCGTGATCATCAAGAACATCTCGTACGCGGAAGGCGCCGACGACTACTCCACCGCGCGCGTACGCCTGGAGGTCATCGGCGACGAGCCCGTCGCACTCGTGCACACCGCGGCCGCCGAGGTCGGGCAGGGCCTGATCACTGTCCAGCAGCAGATCGCCCGCAGCGAACTGGGCGTGGAGCGCGTCACCATCCAGACAGCCGACACCAACGTCGGCGACGCAGGCTCCAGTTCGGCATCGCGCCAGACCTACATCACCGGCGGCGCGGTCAAGGCGGCCTGCGAAGCAGTACGCGAACAGCTCTTCGCCCGCGTAGCCCGGCAGTTCGGCGAGGATCCCGCGGAACTCTCGCTGTCCGGAGGCAAGATCGTCTCCGCGGCGACCGGCGTCCTCGCGGACCTCGTGGACGCGCTCGGCGACGAGCCGATCGAGGAGACCCGCGAGTACCACCACCGCCCGACGTACGCGATGGACCCGGAGACCGGGCAGAGCCCCCGCGTCCATGTCCAGCACGCGTTCTCCGCGCACCGCGCCGTCGTGGACGTCGACACCGAACTCGGTCTGGTCAAGGTCGTACAGCTCGACTGCGCCCAGGACGTCGGCAAGGCCGTCAACCCGGACGCCGTCGTCGGCCAGATCCACGGCGGCTCGGCGCAGGGCCTCGGCCTGGCCGTCATGGAGGAGATCCTGGTCAAGGACGGCCGCGTCCTCAACCCGTCCTTCACCGACTACCTGATCCCGACCATCATGGACATGCCTCCGATGACGGTGGACGTCATCGAGCGGGCCGACCCCAATGCGCCGTACGGCGTCCGCGGCGTCGGAGAGCCGCCCACCATATCCGCGACCCCGGCAGTCGTGAATGCGATCCGCAACGCGACCGGACTGAACCTGACCCACACCCCGGTCAAGCCGGAGCACATCGTCGGCGTCTGAGACGCACGCGCCCCCGACTTCCCGCCCGGATGCCGCATCGCGCACTGCCTGCACGACACAGGCATCCGGGCAGCCCCCCGTCTTTTGTTTCCTAAGGAGTGACCATGACCGCGCACACCCAAGAAGCGTCCGTCCTCGAGCTCGAGCGCGCCTGGATGGACGAGGCGATCCGGCTGGCCACGAACAGCGTCGCGAACGGCGGCGGCCCCTTCGGCGCCCTCGTCGCCAAGGGCACCGAGATCGTCGCGCTCGGGAACAACCAGGTGACCGCGAACCTCGACCCGACCGCCCACGCCGAGGTAAGCGCGATGCGCGCCGCCTGCAAAGAGCTGAACAACTTCTCGCTCGAAGGCTGCGTCCTGGTCACCTCCTGCGAACCGTGCCCGATGTGCCTCTCCTCGGCGCTCTGGGCCCGCGTCGACCGCATCGTCTTCGCCGCGGACCGCGACGACGCCGCAGTAGCCGGCTTCGACGACCGCAAGTTCTACGACCTCTTCGAGAAGCAGCCCGCCTCGATGTGGCCGATGGGCATCCACCGCCTCGACATCCCCAACCGCAACGAGCCCTTCGAGGCCTGGCTCGCCAAGGCCGACCGCATCGACTACTGACGCATTTCCTGCTGCTCCGTCCGACGGCCACTGCCCTTGGGAATCCCCAAGGCCAGTGGCCGCCGGCCATTCCGGCCGCGATGATGGACCGATGCGGGGGCGACAGGCGGGGACGACGGGCCGGGCATTCGGGAGACCTTGGGATGGGCGTGTCCTGATCGCCGGTTCGGCGGTCGCCGCCGGCGCGTCGGCAGCGGCGGCGGCATGGTGGTTCACCGGCCCGTGGTCGGCACTCGTCGGAGCGGTCGGGGCGACCGTCGCCGGGGTGTGGTCGTCGCGAGGCATAGCCCGGCGTGACAACTCTGCGGCTGCCCAAGCGACTTCACGTCGTCACCTGCATACGGACGCGCGCGGGAGACTCCCGCGGATACGCGCGTGCCGAGACCCGATCCAGCTCGGCGTGCACCCGGCAGCAGGCGGACCTGACGACGCCGGTCGGGTGCCCCCCTTCGTCGCCCGCGATGTCAGCGGGCGCCTGCAAGACCTCCTACAGGTCGAGGAGTTCGTCCTCATCATCGGCGAGTCGACGGCCGGCAAGACCCGGGCGGCGTACGAGGCGATGACCGCTGTCCTGGGCGACCACGTACTCGTGGAGCCGCAGAACCGGGACGGTCTCGCGGCCGCCCTGGATGCCGCGCAGAACAGCCGGCAGCCGTGCGTGGTCTGGTTGGACGACCTGGAGCGCTTCCTGGGCACGGGCGGTCTTACCCGAGCGGACGTCCGCGCTCTTGTCGAAGGCGGGCGGCACCGCAACACGATCCTGGCCACGATGCGTACGGAGGAGCACGCGCGGTTCCTGCACTCCGGGCACCACTCCGCGGACCGCCTCGGCGCCGAGACCCGGGCTCAGGGCGAGGACGTCATCCGCTTGGCTCACCAGATCCACTTGGCCCGACGCTGGTCGGCCGCCGAAGTCGGCCGCCTGCGGGCACACGATGCCGACCCCAGGCTTTCCGAGGCGCTCGCGCATGCGGAAGCCTTCGGGGTCTCCGAATACCTTTCCGCAGGACCGCAGTTGCTCGGCGCGTGGCAGGCCGCTTGGGCACCTGGAACTCACCCGCGGGGAGCGGCCCTGGTCGCCGCGGGAGTCCTGGCCCGCCGCAGCGGCATGCACCGCCACCTGACAGCGCAACAACTCGCGGACGCGGCCGAGGCGTACCTCGAAGCGCGCGGCGGGGCGCTCCTGCGCCCCGAACCCCTCGCCGACGCGGTCGCCTGGGCGACGACACCGCTGTTCGCGACCAGCAGCCTCCTTCTGCCGGATGGCCAGGGCGGCCTACGGGCGTTCGACTACCTCATCGACGCCCTCCCGAAGGAACCGCCGCCTGCTGCTGCTGTGGCAGCGCTCGTTGCGGTGTCCACCCCGGACGAGGCCATCGACCTCGGGGAACTGGCGGACGGGTGGGAACTCCTCGACGTCGCAGAGGAGGCGTACCGACGCGCGCTGAACCATCATCCGGACGCTGCCCGGCGCCGGAGGGCACTCAGCGGGGTCTCGTACGTCATTCTTGAGCGGGACGGTGCCCCGGCGGCGCTGCGCTTTGCCTCTGATCTGGCGCGGGAGTACGAGACCCGGCTGGGGACGATGGATCCCGACTCGCTCGACGCGCGCAGCCTTGAGGCTTGGAATTTCCACCACAGAGGCGACTCGGCGCGGGCCCTGGCCCTTGTGGAATCGCTGCGGACCGCCATCGGTAGTGCGCCGGGCATGGACGAACAGCTTTCGTTGGCTCTGCGCCGCGGCGCTGCGGTGTTCCACGCCGCCTTGGGGAACCACGCTGAAGCGGCCCGACTCTCGTCGGATCTCGCCCAGGATTGGGAGGCGTACGCAGGCCCGGATTCTCCATCGGTGACGCACTCCATGGTGCTGCACGCACAGCACGCCGGTGATGCTCAAGGCCCTGGGCATGCCTACGCGAACCTACAGGCGCTCATGGACGATGCGCGCTTTCGCCCAGGTACGCGCGCACACCGCGAACTTGTCTCGCAGGTCGCATATCGGAGGGTCGCGGCCGGAGACTATGCGGGCGCTGCAAGGTCGTTTGCGGCGCAGGCGGAAGCCTGGGCGCAAGAGGTCGGCGCAGGGCACACGACCGTGCTGTTCCTGCGCTACGAACTGGCGGACTGTCTGGGCCGGGACGGCGATCCCGTCGAAGCCGTGCGAATACTCCATGACGTCGTCCACGAGTACGAGACGCTGACCGCGGCCGATCCTCGGCTCGGGCTGACCCTGCGCACCCGTCTGGCCATTTGGATCGGTCGGGCTGGTGACCCGCATGATGCCCTGCAGCGGCTCCGCCGACTCGCCGAAACCAGCCGGACAGCGCGCGGCGTAGACGACCCGCGGACGCTCTCCATCCGCCGCCATGCCGCCTACTGGGCCGCCGAGGCAGGCGACGTTCCCCGAGCCTTGGCCGAGGCCCGACAACTCCTCGCCGACTGCGAACGTGTCCTGGGCCCGACCGCCGACCTCACCACCGAGGTCCGCGACCAGCACGACGAGTGGGAGCGCACCCTTGCCCAAGCGACTTGATGGGTTGCAGTGATGTTCACCGGCGTCCGGGCGAGGACATGGAGGCGCCCGCTGAGGATCGGCCGGACGGGGGATCCGGCTCCTTCGGAGCGGCCAGTTCGGCCCATACCGTCTTGCCGGACGGCGAGTTGTCGTCGCAGCCCCAGCGATCGGCGATCCCGGCCACGAGGAGCAGGCCGCGACCGGACCGGGCTTCGAGCGATGCGTCGCCCAGCCGGGGGCGTTGCCGTGTGTCGGAGTCGGTGACGTCGATACGAAGCGTCGTGACGGACCTGCCCTCGTCGGCAGGGATCAGCCGCATCCGAAAGTGGAAAGTGGCGGAGGTGTCGTCAGCATGCCCGTGGACGACCGCGTTGGCGGTGAGCTCGCCGATGATCAAGGCCGCGGACAGGCTGAGTTGGGTGTCCGGTCCCCATCCCCAGTCGGCCAGGCAGGACGTGGCGAGGTGGCGTGCCCGGCGTGCGGACTGGGGTACGGACTCCAGGGTGCACTCGAACGTGTCGGTGCGGCTGGCGGATTCGGAGGTCGGCGTTCCGGAGGTCATGCGGCAAGCGTGTTGGCCGGCGAGCGGCGCTGACGAGGTCGGCGGCCGGTACGTGGAAGCGATGTACCTGATCGGGGTGAGCCCGTCCCTTGACGTACCGACCGGCGCTGTGCGGTGGCGAATACCGGCCAAGTGAATGGGTGTTCGCGTTCGGTTCGCTGTGTGGTGCGTCGCGCCGTACGCTGGCCTCGGATGCCCGATGCGGAACGTGTTCCGATGGGTGCTCCACGTGACTATTGGCCTGGGGGTGGGCCGATTGCGGGGTGACGCAGATGGCGGAGAACGACGATGTCCGAGGCGACGGAGCCGACCGGACGGACCTGCTGCCGGCCGAAGATGCGGAGGATGCGCACGGCTTGTTCCGGACCTTGGGGCGGCAGATCAAGATCCTGCGTGAGCGAGCGGGGTTGTCGCGGCGGGAGTTGGCGGATCGTCTCGGTTACAGCGAGGCGACGGTGAACTCCGTGGAGCGCGGACGTCGGGTTCCCCAGCCGGAGTTCTTGGTGGCGGTCGACAAGTTCTTCGACGTGGGCGGCCTGCTCGCGACGGCAGCTGAAGACGTCGAGAAGGCGAAGGTACGAGCCCGCGTCCGGCATCCGGCGTGGTTCCGCGATTACGCGCGTCTGGAGCGGGAGGCCGTCGAGCTGTGCTACTACGTCAACCACGTCATGCCGGGGATCTTCCAGACGGAGGAGCATGCCCGTGCGTTGTTCGAGATGCGGAAGCCGCTCCTTGATGCCGAGACGATCGAGCAGAGAGTAGAGGCGCGCTTGTCTCGCCAGGCGATCCTCGCGAAATGGCCGGCCCCAATGGTGGTCTGCGTGATCGAGGAGGTCGTCCTGCGGCGTCCGATCGGAGGCTGGGAGATCCATCGGCGGCAACTGGAGGCACTCCTGCGCATCGGACGGATGCGCAACGTTGAACTTCAGGTCATGCCGTCCGACCGTGCGGAGCACGCGGGAGTGGGTGGTCCGCTCACGTTGCTGACACCAAAGGGGCGGCCACAAGTCGCCTACCTGGAGGTGCAGAGCGAGAGTATTTTGATCACAGACGCAGAGGAAGTGCGCATTCTGGCTTCGCGGTTCGGAAGCATCAGGGGCCAGGCGCTGACTCCGGTCGAGTCCCTGGCCGTGATCGAGAAGCTTGTGGGGGAACGATGAGCTGCGACACGCAAGGCGCCGATTCCGACATCGTCTGGGTCAAGAGCAGCCACAGCAGCAACGAAGGTGGCGAGTGCGTCGAGGTGGCGCGCACCTCGGTGTCGGTCTTCGTCCGGGACTCCAAGAACCCGGACGGACCGCGCCTACAGGTCCCCGACGGCGGCTGGGCCGCCCTCCTGCAGCGCTGCGGCCAGGCGTAGGCCGCAGGCGAGGATGGCCGCTCCGCATCACCGGCTCCTGACTGCTCTGGCGTTGTTGAAGATGTCGTAGGGCTGGGTGCCGGTGAGGACGTTTTTGCGGGCCAGGGCCGTTACGAGGCGGAGTAGGGCGGTCAGGACTGCCTGGTCGTTCTGGGCCAGGGTGGTCCAGCCGGTGGTGGGGCCGGGGCGGTAGGCGTTGGTGAGGTTGGTGGCGGTGACGTCGACGACGATGTCGCCGTAGCTGCCGTTCATGGTGGTGCAGGACTGGCCTACGGGGGGCCGAGGGCGAGGCAGGTGGTGGTGCCGCCGGAGTCGGTGTTGATGCGGACCGACATGGACTTGTTGAAGACGTCCCAGGGCGGCATGGGGAACTTGCCCTGGAAGGCCAGGAGTTTGACGAGTTGGAGCATGACCTCGAGTGGGGCGTAGGGGTCGTTGGTGACGGCGACCCAGCCGGTGCGTATGGGTTGGGTCATCGTGGGGCGGAAGCGGGCGTCGGCGTCGGCTTGGGTGACGCCGGTGAAGAGGCCGGTGAAGGTGTCGGTGGGGGCGCTGTTCCCGCAGTTGCCGCCGGCGGGGGCGCCCAGGCAGAGGCAGGTGAGGGGGCCGCCGGCGCCGGTGTCGCGGCTGGGGGCGGGAGGGGTGAAGACCCCGAAGGCCTCGGTGGAGGTGAGGAATCCGCTCGTCGTGAGGGCGCCCACGATTTGCAGGAGCACGGCGGCGTGGCCTGTTCGGCCGGGCAGGACGCCGACCCAGCCGGTGCGGTTCGGGACGCGGGTCGGCATGAAGCTGCTGTCGAGTTGGGCGCGCGTGATGCGGGCGGCGACGCCGGTGAAGTTCTCGGTGGGGGCGCCGCTGCCGCAGGTGCCGCCTGGTGAAGTGCCCAGGCAGAGAAGCGTGTAGCCGTTCTGGGTGACCGGGACGGCCTGGGACCAGGGGGCGGCCGGGTAGGTCGCGGAGCCGACCTTGATGGAGTACGGGACTCCGGGGGTGACGGCGGCGAAGGTCAGGGATGGTGTGGTGCTGGTGGGCGTGGCGACGACGCGGCCGAACGGGTCGATGATCTGGGCGCGGTAGGTGGTCGCGCCTTGGACCGGTTGCCATGTGGCGTTGATGCGTGTGCCGTCGAAGGAGGCGGTGATGCCGGTCGGCGGGTCGACGACGAGGGTGATGGGGGTCGGCGGGGAGGGGCGCGAGGTGGTCGTGCCGTACCGGGTAGCGACGGTGACGGTGTGCGGGATCCCGCGCTGGAGACCGGACGCGTTGAAAGTGGTTGCGGGGGAGGTCACTTGTTGGGTGACGAGCAGGGCGCCGCTGGGGGCGTACAGGTACGCGGTGTAGCCGGCGGCTCCGGAGACCGCGGGCCACGTGGCGGTGATGATCGTGCCGTCGAAGGCGAGAGTGGGCGCCGGGGGCGGATCGGCCAGGACGACGGTCGCCGGGGCCGACGGACGGGACGTGAAGGCGCCGATAGTGGTTGTCACGACGACCGAGTACGGGGCCCCGCGCGTGAGGCCGGTGGCAGGCAGCACTGTGGACGTGACGGTGCCGACCGGCACGTTGAGCACGGTGTTGCCGCCCGAGTCGCGAAGGGTGACGCGGTACGAGGACGCGCTGGGCGCTGCCGACCAGTTCACCTGGATCTGCGTGCCGTCGTAGGCGGCGGTCACGCCGGCCGGCGGGTCCGCGAGGCTGATCTGGAACGGGCCGGAGGGCAGGGACGGAGCGGCGGCGGTGACCGTGGTGACGGTCAGGACGTAGGTGCCGCCGCTGACGAGTGACGAGGTGGACAGGGGCAGGTTCGGCGCGGTCGTCCGGGTGCGGAGCGGCGGGCCGCTGGTCGGGGAGACCGGGCGGATGTCGAGGTCGTAGCCGGTGGCGCCGGCCGCCGCGTTCCAGGTGATGGCCAAGGTGGATCCGCTGTACGAGGCGCTCAGGCCGGTCGGCGGGTCGACGACGGTGACCGCGACGGGCGCGGAGGGCCGGGAGGTTGTGGGCCCGGCGATCGAGACGACGTTCACGGTGTGCACGCCACCGCGGGCCAGGCCGGTCGCCGGGAGGGGCAGACTCCGGCTGGAGGTCTGCACGGATCGGACTACCTGCCCGGTCGGGTCGGTGACTGTGACGCGGTAGGACGTGGCTCCGGGCGCGGCGAGCCAGCTCGCCGAGATGATGTCGGCCGCGTACGAGGCGGTCAGGCCGCCGGGCGGGTCCAGGAGCGTCACGGACGCGGGTGCGGAGGGTGCGGATGAGGTCGGTCCGGCCTGGGCGATGACCGTGGCCGTGTACGGCACCCCGCGGGTGAGGGCGGAGGCCGGGAACGAGGCCGTGGGGGACGCGGAGTTCTGCGTGCCCGCGACCGTGCCGTTCTGGTCGCGCAGGACCGCCTGGTACCCGGTGGCGCCCGGAGCCGCGGCCCAGCGGACGGTGACTGCCGTGCCGTCGTAGGTGGCGGTGACACCGGCCGGCGGGTCGGGCGGCACCATGACCGAGACGGGGGCGGACGCGGCCGAGGTGCTCCCGCCGGCCTGGGTGCGGACCGAGACCGTGTAGGCCACCCCGCGGGTCAGGCCCGCACCGGGCAGCGTCGCCGGAGGCTGGGCGGCTGTTGCATTGCCGGCCGGACGGCCGCTCGGATCGACCAACTCGACCGCGTACGACGCCTGGTAGGACACCGGGTCCCAGCGGACCGTGATCGTTCCGGACGCTACCGTGGCGCTTACGCCGGTCGGCGGATCAAGCAGGAGGACGGGCACCGGAGTGCCGTCCACGGCGGTGGTCGGGGCGGCCAGCGCCGTCACGGTCAGCTGGTGCGCCATGCCGCGGGCCAGTCCCGAGGCCGGGATCTGGACGGTGGCGGCGGTGACTTCGGCGGTGTACGCGGTGCTCCCGGAGGGGCCGCGCAGCGTCACGCGGTAGCCGGTCGCGCCGTTCACCGCAGCCCAGTTCGCGGTGATGCGGGTGCCGTCGTACGTGGTCCGCACGTCGGTGGGGGCGTCGATGACCACGACGGTCGCCGCATCCGAGGGCGCCGAGACGGCTGCCCAGCATTCGGTGGCGACGGTGACCGTGCAGGGCACGCCCCTCGTCCGGCCGGCCGCGGAGAAGCGGGCGGACGTCGTTGCTCCGCCGCCGACTTGGTACGTCTGCACCGGATTGGCGGACGCGGGATCGCGTACGGTCACGACGTATCCTGTCGCTTCGGGGACTGCCGTCCAGGACGCCACGATTTCCAGGCCGTCGCAGGCCAGGGTCAGTCCGGTCGGCGGATCGGCCACCGGTACCGAGACGGGTGCGCTCCACGGGCCGATGGACGCGGATTCGGCGGCGTCCGCAGCAGCGGACCGGGCCCGGACGCGGACCGCGTACAGCCCGCGGGGCCGTCCGGTCATCGCGATCTCGACCGGGGATCCGGGGACGACCGTACGCGTGGTGTCGTTTCCGGCCGCTTCCACTTCGTACGACGCCCCGCTCGGGGACGGCGGCTCCGGCGGGTCGAATCGGACGGTCAACGTGTCGGCGGTGTAAGAGGCCGACACGGCAACGGGGTTGCTCAAGACGACAACCGGATCGGACTCCGACCAGGCGCTGCTGTGCCGGGGCAGCATCGACATGAGGTGCACGCTGTACGTCTCGCCGGGGCGCGGCGTGCGGCCGTCGCGACGTGTCAGGACGGTGCTCGTGCCGGTGAAGTCGACGACCGCGCCGACCTCCATGCCGTACTGCGCGAGGGCGGCGTAGTACCGGACCGGCCCGGTGAGCGGTGCCGGGAGCTCGGGCTCCGTCCAGGACGCGGTCAGTACGGTGCCTTCGATGGCCAGGCGTACGTCGGACGGGGCCGCGAGCGTGGCCGCCTCCAGCGGTTCGGACTCGGTCCACGGCCCTGCATTGCCGCCGATCACGGCCCGCACACGGACGGTGTACATGGCTCCGGGCTGCGGTTCGGAGCCGTCCGTGCGGGTGAGTTCGGCACCCGCCTCGCGTTCGCCGTAGCGGGAGCCGACCACGATGCCGCCGTCCAGCAGCTCCAAGTCGAAGGCCGCGGACGGGGCGTCGTCGAGTGCCACGCCTGCCCACGAGACCGCGATGTAGCCCGCGCGCTCCCAGATGTCGACCGACTCGGGGGGCGGCGGGAACCAGATGGTGAAGTCGGAACTCGCCCATGTGCTCACCGTGTTCGTGCCCACGGTGCGAATCCGGACCTGGGCCTGGGTGCCGTTCGCGAGCGGCTCGGTGTCCGCCGTGAGGGTTGCGGGGGAGGCGGGGGCAGACCGGGTGGCGAGGGTGCGGCCGTCCGCGACGATCCTTACTTCATGAGCGGCATCGGAGGGCGTGTCGTCGGGCGATGTCCAGGTGACCCTGAAGGTGCCTTCGGTCCGGCTGACTTCGCCGGGTTCGGGGGCGGTGAGCGCGACGATGTCCAGCGTCGGGCGTTCGCTCCAGGCCCCCGGCAGCTGATCGGTGCGGTCGGCGCGCAGCACGGCCGAGTACAGGCCGGGTACGGGGTCGGGCAGGGCCGTCGCAGCAGTCCGGGCCGTCCCGGCAAGGGGCTGGTCGGGCACCACGCGTTCGCCTTGCGGATCGAGGAAGGCGATCAGGTACGTGTCGGCGGCCGCGAGGTCGGCCGTCCACGTCGCGGTCAGCGTCCCGTCCGCGTACGTCAGCACGGGCGTGGGCGTCGCCGGCTTGACCAGCGGGAGCGTCGCCCACGGACCGTGCAGGTCGAGGCGGTTGCCGCGTACCTGCGCGGTGTACGTGCCGGGCGGCAACGGATCGGGATCCAGGGTGAGTTCGCCCGTGATGACCAGGCCGTAATCGTGCGTGGCGACGGTATGGCTGTCAGGCCCTTCCGGGCCGACGAGGGCAAAGGTGTAGCCGGCCGCGCCGCGGGCCGCGTCCCAAGTGCCGGAGACTGCCCCCGCGGCGTAGGACACCTTGCGCAGATACGGGGCCGCCACGGTGACCGTGTCGCCGCCGCTCCCGCCTCCGCCACTGCCGCCGCCGTCTCCGTCCCCGTCGTCGTCTCCGCCGCCGCCCCCGCCTCCGCCATCACTGCCGCCTCCGTCCCCGCCGCCGCTGTGGTGGCCGGAGCCGGCCAGCGAGATCGAGATGGCGGTGGTTGCGGCGGTCACCGCACCCGTGGCCAGGACGCCGCCCGCGTTCACGATCGCGGTGACGGCGGCGTCCGCGGCGGCCGCGACAACCCCGTCGACCAAGGCGTTGCAGGCGAGTTCGGCGCCGACCTTGAGGGCATCGGGGCCGACGACCATGGCCAGGAACATGGAGATCTTCTCGGGGTCCGCGAGCAGCGCCTGGGCGAACCGTTTGGAGCCCTTCAGGAACTCGGCGGCGAAGACCTCCGGCACGTCTTCCCAGCGCGTCGTGCTCGGGACTTCGACTTCGAGCGGCGGGAACTCCATCTCCAGGAACGGGCCGCCGAGGGCCTCCAGCACGGTCAACGTGTACGTCCCGGTCACACCGAAGACCAGCTTGCTGCCGGCGACCCGTACCGATGTGGCGATCTCGTAGTTGCTCTTGAAGGCGTTGTTGACCACGAGTTCGGCGAGTGCCCCGCAGGCCGATTCCGCGCTCGTGTCGGCCAGCGACTTGATGGTCTCGACGAACTTGACCAGCTCGCGCTCCCAGCCGAAGTCCGGCCAGCCGTCGATGGCGAACTCGCTGTCGGCTTCCGGGTGGGTGGTGTACGTGAAGCTCTGCTCCAGGACGCCGAACGGCTTCAGCTCGTCCGGCGCCTGCAGATTCCCGGTGAACACCGTCCCGCCGTCCGAGCCTTCGGCCACGCTGACCGAGAAGGCCACGAAAGGCGAGCCGAAGAAGTTGATGCCGGAAGAGAGTTCGAAGCGGGGGTGGGCGCCGGTCGCGAAGGACAGGCGCGGGCCGCCGGTGTAGGGATCGCCGGGGACGTGGTTGTCCCGCGAGGCGAGCTCGACGAACACGAGGTCGAGGGGTTCGCGGAGTTCGACCGCGGCGTCGACGCCGGTGTATTCGTCGGCGTCCTCGTCGTACTGGACGTTGATGGTGCCGTCGAGTTCGAGCGTCTCGACGAGGGTGAGGGCCAGTTTGGCGACGACCGTGAAGCCGCCCGGGATCGGCGTCTCGCCGTCGGCGGCGGTGCCCAGTACCCCGTGCGGGTCCTTGTCGTCGGCGTAGTACGTGATCCGGGTGTCGCGGGCGAAGGTGACCTCGATGAACTGCGACGGCCAGGCCGCCGCCGAACCGGTGACGCACTGGGCGATGAACGCGCCGATCGAGAAGTCCCGGTCGAGGACGATCTGGAACAGCACGGGAATGCCGTCCAGCAGGTCGAGTCCGGCATTGCACGAGAAGCGCGCGTCCGGCGTACCCGCAGCCGGTTCGGGGCCGAGCAGGACATGCCCGTGGATGCCGTACGAAGAGGACTGCGGTTTGGCCGGGGTCGCCCACGTGTAGTCCACCCGCAGGCCGAGGCCGGACAGCTCGATGCCCGGGATCCCGAACGGATTGGCGATGGCCTTGGACGTCTGCTCGGCGGTCGAGTGCAGTTTGGTGTCGTCGACGGTCAGCGCGACCGCGAAGGTGTAGTTGCCGTCGAAGATGCCGGTCAGCGTCATCCAGCCGGTGAGCGAGAAGCGGTCGGCCTGTCCGGGCGAGTACGACAGCGCGACCCTGGAGAAGACGATCGTGTCGAGGACGGTGATGTCCGGCAGCCAGGCCGCGAAGGTCGTGTTGGTCGGGTCGGCCTTGTCGATGAGCGCGGAGAGCCAGACCTCGGGCGGGGTCTGGTCGTTGCCGATGGTGAGGATGTGCGCGAACAGCGTGCCGGACGCGAACACGATGCGCGCGGAGACCAGCGCCCCCTCGGACAGCATGATCGACTTGCCGGCCAGGTCGGCGAGCGGGTCGGTGAAGGTGGGGGAGACGCTCCGCATGAGCGGCGTGGTGGCGGTGCTGAGGGCGGACAGCGGGTGTCCGTACAGGTTGCAGACGACCAGGCGGGCGTCGGCCACCTGGATGTAGTCGTCGACGACCGCGAGGACGGACAGCAGCGAGGCGAAGCGGAACTCGGCGCCGAGGTGGAGGGCCACGGCGTAGCTCCAGGGCTCGATTCCGGTGCCGGGATCGGGGTCTGCGCCGGGGTCCGCGTCGGGGTCCGTGCCGGGGTCGGAATCGGGGGCCGTACCAGGGTCGGCGTCGGCGTCGGGGGCGGTGCCGGGATCCGTGCCCGCGCCGGGGTCCGGATCGGTGTCCGTGTCGTCCGCCGGGTCCGGTGCCACCGCCGGCAGCAGCGCCGACGCGGGCGCCAGGTAGACGAAGCCGTCCGCGGCCGTGCCGCCGCCGTACGCGAGCTTGCCGTAGACCATGAACCGCGAACCGGTCAGGTCCAGGTACGCCGTCGCCTCTCCGAAAGTCAGCCCGCCCAGATCCGCGGGCACCAGCGCGTCCCACGTCTCGGTCTCGTCCGCGGCACCGATGCCGTTCGCGAGATCCGGGACGTCGATGTCCGCGGCGGTTCCTGCGGTCGCCACCCCGGTCAGGACGGTCCGGGCCTCGGGGCCGCCGAGTGCCAGCGCGAGCTTCACGTGCAGGCCCGCGTAGTCGAGCGTCCCGGTGAGCGCCGCGGCGACGGGGCCGCCGCCGGCCGGGACGTCCAGCGTTCCGCCGATCGAGCGGATCGCCAACGTGCTGGTGCCCAGAGCGACTTCCCAGTCGAACTCGGCGCCGCCCGCCACGTGCAGTTCGCCCGTGTCCGGCACCGCGCGCACGCTCGCCTCGGTGATCGTGACGGAGGCGGGCAGCCCGTACGCGGTGATGTCGGACGGCAGCACGGGAATCGCGTCGCTCAGGCCCGCGGCCGCCTTCTCCAGGTCGAATGTGGCGCCTTGGAGGAGCGTGCCGGTGAACTCCCAGTGCGGGCCGTCCTCCGGTTTCTCGGCCATGAGGGCGATCTCGGTGCCGCCGATGGCCACGACCGCGCCGACTTTGCCGGTGACCTGGTCGGCGACCACCGGGTACGGCATGAGGACCTGCGCGGTGACGTCGGTGATCGCCAGGTACGGGTCGAGGAGCGGCCAGACGTCCTCGACGTACGCCGCGAAGCCGAACTGCTTGAGCGCGCCGGATCCGTCCCCGGCGAAGACCAGAGTGATCCCGCCGATCTCGAAGCCGTTGCCGAGGGGGAGGGTGTCGGGCAGGGCCGCGGCCGCATCGTCGCCGGCCAGCCATGTGTCGAGCAGGCGGAACGCGTCCACGTGCACGAAGTCCTCGTCGGCCACCGACACGCGCCAGTCGCCGTCCGGCTCGTACTTGCTGACGGTGACGTCGACCGCGCTCTCGCACAGCATCAGGACGCCGTGCAGCATGCCGGTGACGCCGATCGGGTCCGTGTCGGGCAGGAACGAGAACACCGCGGACAGGTCGCTGACCGCCAACTCGCCGGGAATGACCGTCCATTCGCCGGACTGCGTGAAGCCGAAGGCGACGTGCTGCAGAGTGGTGGCGGCCGGGTCGACCGACACTTTGAAGAGATTGAGGGACAGGCCGCCCAGGCTGCTCAAGCCGACGGGGAGGGTGGTCGGGTCGCCGCCGAAGAGTTCCAGGATCTGCGCCACCGTGGGGAGTTCGACAGGTTCGGCGAGTGCGAACGTCCACTGGACGCCGTCGCCGATCGGCACGGCCAGGGTGACGGCGACCGCGGTGCGGACGTCTCCTGAGCCGAGTACGACCGTGCCGGCGAGGGTGCCGGTGGTGGCCCAGCTGTCCTCGGTACGTGCGATGACCATGTCGATGGCCCAGTCGGACACCGTCAGCAGGCTGTCGACCAGCGGCCAGGGCGCGGTCTGGGCGATGGTGAACGCCACTTCGGTCAGGCTCTGGTCGTCCGGGTCGATGAGCAGGCCGACCCGGCTGAGCGTGAAGGCGCGGCCGAACGCGAGTAGCGGGGCGGGCAGCACGCCGATGACGTCGTCCTCGCCGAGACCGGTCAGGCCGGCCAGCACGGCGAGGGTGGGGACTGTCCCGGTGTCCTCGACGGTGAGGTACCAGGGGCCCTCGGGCGGGATGCCCGCGGTCACGTCGTACCGGCCGTCGCCGAGTTGCAGAGTGCCGCGGAGCTCGCCGCCGTAGGAGAGTTCGGGCTCGGGACGCGCGTATCCGGGTGATCGCAGCACGGTGAGTTCGAGCTGGATGTCCTCGACGGCGAGGCCGGGGGCCAGGGTCCAGGTGCCGGCGTCCAGGGTGACGGACGTGAGCGTCGGCACGGTGCCTTCGGGGGCGAACTGCATCGACCAGTCGCCCGGGCGGATGTCCGCCAGGGCCAGCAGCGTGACCGGCAGGAGCGGCCCGAGGACGTCGCCGACGCCGGACGCGGCCAGCATGGTCTCGAGGGACGTGCCGTCCAGGGCGGGGTCGTCGACGTGCAGGGTCAGCAGGGGGGCCAGCGGGGTCGGGAGGTCGAGCGTGGCCGCGCCGAAGGGGAGGCGGCCGGTGAGGGAGAGGGTTTCGGCGGGGTCCTGATCGGCGCTGCTGCCGTCGGCTCCGGTGCCTCCGTCGCTTTCGGGGACCTCGGCCTCGGGGGTGGCAGGTCCGGCGGGGGCGGGTTCGTACGCGAGGACCAGGCGGCCGCCGGTGAGCACGAGCGGGGCCTGGCCGACCGGAGCCGCGGTCACCGGGCCGAGGTCCGAGAAGGAGGTCCACGAGAACTGCGGGACCAGGTCCGGGCCGACGGTCAGCGGGCCGCCGACGACGGTGGGCAGCGCCGTGCCGGATTCCGACCGGGCGGTGCTCAGGTCGTCCCGGACCGTGGTGCCGGCGGCGAAGGAGAGGCCGGGGGTCAGCGTGAACGGAAAGCCGGGTTCGGTGTGTTCGAAGGTCGTGGCAGCGAACTTCGGTGCAGTCGTGGGCACGTACTCGAACGGGCCGCCGGACAGGACCGGGAACGCGTCGGCCAGGTTCCACGGCTCGGGGGGCGTCGCGGTCCAGGTCGCCTGGAGGGTGAAGTCCGCGGCGACGGTGAACACGACCGTCACGGCGGTCGCCGGGTTGCCGGTGAGCGCGGCCGAGGTGCCGGTCAGGACGAGTGCGGGTTCGGCGCTCTCGGCCAGTTCGGGTCCGCTGCCGGAGGTGACGGAGAGCCCGGCGGTGGCCGCCAAGGCGGTCTCCAGTGCGATGCGTACCGCGGCCTGGTCGCCAGGGAGCGCTGCCTCGTCCAGTAGGTAGACCTCGTCGACGGCAGTTGCCAGGAGGCGCTCCTGAAGCTCCGTCAGGACACGCAAGGCGGAGTCGACTTCGATCTGCACGGGTTCGCTCGGCGGGCCGAACGCGGTCACCGCCACGGTGTATGTGAGCCCCGGTTCACCGGTGAACTCGTAGGCGGGGTCGACGACATCGACCTCCAGGCTTACCCCGGCCGAGTCGGAGACCGCGACCCGGTATCCGGCCGCGCCGTCGATCGCGGGCCAGGACGCCTGGACCGTGCTCCCGGAAAGGGTGAGTGTGACCGTGGGCTGGAGACCGCTCGGCATGCTGGGCGTCCCTCGGGTCGGAGGCGGAGGCGGAGCTCAGAGAGGCGGAGCTGCGTTGCGGTGGGGCTGCGGGGGAGGCCGAACCGGGGACCGGGGCGCGGTCAGACGTCCGTGCCGGACGCGTTGACCATGCGGAGCCGCGGCCCGGTGTTGAAGGCCTCGCGCTTCATGGCGGCCTTGGTGAAGTTGGAGGTGTCGATCCGTCCCCGGCTTCCGGCGCCGACCGCGACGATGTACTGGTCCAGGGCGCTGCGGAGGTCGAACGTGGGCGACCGCACCGGTTCCTGGATCCGGGTCAGCGCGATCTGGCCGCTGTCCTGGTCGAAGCTCAGGTACGCGGACCAGGTGATGCCGTCGAACATGACGTGGTTCGGCATCCTGCGGGTGTCCGGGCCGTGCCGGAGCGCGACCGGCATCGTCCAGTACCGCAGTTGCAGGGCGGGTCCGTCGTCCAGCCGGTAGGGGGCGGTGGTGAGACCCGTCGAACCGCGCCCCGCGGGCGGCCTCAGGCCCGGGCGGGACACGGGTGTGCGCTCCTGTTCGAGCAGGTACTCGCGGACGCGCCAGAGCATGTCGCGTCCGGCGCCTCCGGCCATGTCGTCGGTGTCGTAGTTGGACAGCACGTACACCCAGATGTCGGTGCGGTTCGGCAGGGCGCTGACCACGACCGTGTCGCGGAAGTCCTCGGGGTCGGGCAGCGTCAGCAGGATGTAGTCGCCGATGACCTGCGCGTCGATCTGCGACTCGTCGAGCCCGGCCAGCCAGGGCGTCGTCTCGTCCGGCAGGGGCTCGGTCTCCAGGCGGTTCAGCGCGATGCGGTAGGGCTCCAGGCCGGCCTCCTCGCTCGTCGGCGTGATGACGAGGACGGGGTCGAGCCCTTCCAGCGCACGTTCGACCTGCCCGCGGGTCACCAGGCCGGGGGCGATCTCGGCGGCCAGCGAGGCGACCAGGGACTGGCCGGTGCCGCGGTCGAGGGGGGAGTAGAGCGAACCGTTGGTGAGCGGGGCCGTGTAGAACTGCTCCTGCGTGGTCAACGTGCCGTCGGAGAGCAGCGCGTTGTACGCGTAGAACGGCATGAGGAACCCGCGCACGTACGCATCGGCCGGCCCCATGAAGTCGATGACGTTGTGGCTGGCGTCGGAGTACGGCTTGCGGTCGGCGAGGCGCCCGCCGTAGATGTCGGGCGGGATCGGGATGCCCAGGAACTTGAGCTGCATGAACTGCATGTAGCCGACGAACTGGACGACCCGGCCGCCCTCGACGTCGGCTTCCTTGGCCATCTCGGCACGCGCGGCCTTGTCCAGCGTCGGGTCGTAGTAGGCCCGGACCACGGTCGGTTCGACGAAGGCGTCGTCGACCCCGAACCAGTGCGCGCCCACCTTCTTGTACCAGCGGCCCAGGGGGACGCGTGCAGTCGATCTGCCGCGGATCGTCCCGGTCAGGTAGTACTGGCCGTCATCCTCGGACACCGCGACCGTCATCGTTCCCCCTTGGGCGTGCCTGTACGTGCCTGTGCGTGTCTGTACGTGCCAGTACGTGGCGTGCTTGTGCGTGGGTGCGTGCTGTGCAAGTGCGTGAGCGGAATGTGTGCGGGCGGCTCGACCGCAGCCCCGGCCGGCGTGCGAATGCCCGGCGTGCGGGCGCCGGATCAACGGCGCCCGATCAATGCTTGTCCGTGTGCTCCCACGGCCCCATCGGGTACGTCGACCCCGCTTTGTTGATGTCGCTCGTGGGGATCGGACGCAGGCTGTTCTTGTCGGAATAGCGCGCGGTCAGCTCGCCCGTTCCGTACACCTGCACTTTGAGCTCGGTCTTGTTCTCGCCGACTGCGCTGTGGCATGCGGCCACCGACTGGTCCGTAGGCCGGACCACGATGTCACCGAGGATCTTCCCGCCGGACAGATCCGTGGTGAACGGCTTGCTGCGGTACGAGGACGCGATCTCGGTGACGTAGATCTGGTCCACCGTGTTCGGCGTTTCCTTGCCGCCGGTGCCCCGCAGCTCCCAGTCCGGACTGGTCTCGAAGTGCGCCCGGTTGATGGTCTCCTGCGTCGGATGGCCGTGCGACCGGGTCTTCACACCGGAGTTGACGACAAAGAGCAGCGGCTGCAGCGTCGCGAACAAGTGCACGTCGCAGCTGGACGAACTCGCATGGTGATTGGCCTTCATCAAGGTCGCGTACCCCGGGGAGCGGAATTTGGGGACGCCCGCCTTGAACTCTTTCGTCCGGGGGAAGTAGGCCTCGAGTGCGGGCCCGATCTCCTTCTCCACATTGGCGTGCTGCGAGTAGCTCTTCTTCTTCGACATGTCGACGGCGTTGTCGCCGTAGTTGCCGCCCGCCGCGCCGCCGCTCCCGGCAATGTCGCCGCCGAGGAAGTACCGGAACGAGCCGTACTGCAGCATGGTGACCAGTGACCGGTCGTTCTGGTCCACCGCGAGCTTCTTGCCGCGCGGCCGGCGCTTGCCCTTGCCGCCCTTCTTCTTCTTGGCCGTGCCTTTGCGGACCGAGTCGATGCCGATGATCTTCTGCTTGTTCTCGTTCCAGACACCCTGGCCGGACGCGATCACGAAGAGGTCGACCGGGATCACGCCGATGCTGCCGATGTTGATCACGGTGGTCTTGCCCTTGTCGTTCAAGCCGCCGCGCTTGATGTCCACGACCTTGGTGGAGTTGGTCTTGCCCTTGGTCGACGCTCCCTTGAGGTCGTCCTCGAGCGAGTGCCAGGTGCCGCTGGTCGGGTCGGTCTCGCTGCTGGGCGACTCGCGGTACCAGTACGCGGGCCACATCCGCTCGACGAGCTGGACCTTCTGGCCCTTCCGGGTGGGCTCGATGCGCTCCTTGAAGATGCTCCGCAGCCCGGCCATGTGGTCCTCGTGCGGATGGCTCACCAGCACCGACAGCTTGGACTGGTAGCCCTTGCCGGACGCTGCGCCGTGGCGGATCAGGTACTTGACCACGTCGCCGCCGAACTCGTCGTCCCCGCCGTCGATCAGCAGTGCCGAAACGACCGTCCCTTGCAGGCTCTTCTCGCGGCGTACCGCCTCGGGGACGTAGTCCATCGGACTGGTCGGCACGGTGGAGCCGAGCAGGGCCTTCACCTTGTCCAGATCACGGATGATGATCAGGATGGCGTCGCCCTGGCTGACGTTGATGTGATGGACCTCTAACCGCGCGCTGTCCGGCATGGCCGACCCCCAGACGCAGATGCGCAACCGCCCCCCACAAGCGGTTGCCGCACTCCCCAGCCCGGACCATAGGCCGCGGGAAAAGCGGACGTCCATAGCCCGGTCGGCACGAACTCACCGCTTCTTGCTGATCGTTCGGCGGCATGCGCGGGTGTCGCGAGGGCCGGGGTGCGGCGCGGAATTCCGCTGCGAGCAGACAAAACGAGAGGTCGGCGCGGGTCCGGCTTAGCATGAGCCATGGGTGAGACTGGGGCGTTGATTCCTTTCGGGACCGTACGGGCGTCCGTGCGCACTTCTGCGCGGGCCGGGCAGGCGGCGAACGGGCGGGGCGAGCGCGCGGCGCGGCCGGCGGCCGAGCCGCTGTGGCGCGAGGTGCTGGGCGACCAACTCCGGGCGCTGCGCCGCGAGCGCGGCGAGACTTTGATCGAGACGTCCGGCCGGGCCGGGATCTCGCCGCAGTACCTCTCCGAGGTCGAGCGCGGCATCAAGGAGCCGTCCAGCGAGATGATCGCGGCGATGGCCGGCGCGCTGGACGTCAGTCTGGTCGAGCTGACTCTCGGCGTCGCCGAGACTCTGCGGGCGGTCCGTCCGGCCGCAGGTACGGCTCGGGCCTCTGTTTCTGCCTCTGCCTCTGCGGCCGGACGGTACGGGGCTTTCGCGCTCGCGGCCTGACCGCGGCCTGAGCGCGGCCTGAGCGCCGCCTGGTCCCCGGGTGGACGTCGGGTGGACGTCGGCGGAGCGCTGCTGGTCAGCGCTCCGCGATGACGTTGTCGATCAGCCCGTACTCCTGTGCCCCGGCCGCGGTGAACACGCGGTCGTGGTCGGTGTCGGCGCGCAGTGTCTCGGTGCTGCGCCCGGTGTGCCGGGACAGGATGTTCTCGATGTCCGCGCGTACCCGGACGACCTCGTCGGCGCGCAGGATCAGGTCGGGGATGGTGCCCCGGCCTTGCGCCGCGGGCTGGTGCAGGACGACGCGGGCGTGCGGGAGGGCCGAGCGCTTGCCCGGCGCGCCCGCGGCCAGGAGCACGGCGCCGATCCCGACGGCCTGCCCGACGCAGGTCGTGGCGATCTGCGGCTTGATGTAGCGCATCGTGTCGTACACGGCCAGCATCGCGCTCGGGTCGCCGCCCTCGCAGTTGATGTAGAGCTGGATGTCCTGGTCGTGGTTGTCGGCTTCCAGGAAAAGCATCTGCGCCACGAGCGCGTTCGCCACGCCGGCGTCGACCCCGGTGCCCAGGTAGATGACGCGTTCGGCCAGCAGGTGCGAGTAGACGTCCATGATGCGCTCGCCGCGCGAGTTGCGGGCGATGACGTTGGGGATCGTGTACGTGCTCATCGGGCGGCTCCCTGGAATCCCGCGTCGGCGCCGAAGCGCTTGGCGCCGCGCGGTGCGATCTCGGCGAAGTCCTGGACGATGGCGTCGACGAAGCCGTAGTCCAGGGCCTCCTGTGCGGTGTACCAGCGGTCGTGCAGCGAGTCCTCGAAGATCCGCTCCACGGGCTGCCCGGTGTCCTGCGCGATCAGGCCGAGCACCGTGTCGCGGGTGTGCCGCAGGTCGTTGGCCTGCAGTTCGATGTCCACCGCCGTACCGGCGATCCCGGCCGACCCCTGGTGCATCAGGACGCGGGCATGCGGCATCGCGCGGCGCTTGCCCGGCGTACCGGACGAGAGCAGGAACTGCCCTGCGCTGTAGGCGATCCCGAGGACCAACGTGGAGACGTCGCACGGCACGAGCCGCATCACGTCCCGGATCGCCAGCATCGCGGGCACCGAGCCGCCGGGCGAGTGGATCCACAGCGCGATGTCGGCGTCCGGGTCCTCCGCGGCCAGGCTCATCATCTGCGTCGCCAGCAGGCTGCCGTTGTCGTCGTCCAGCGCGCCGTCCAGGACCAGCACCCGCTGGTCGTACAGCTCGCGCCGGGCCCGGTCGTGGAACGAGGGTGCCTTCGTCGTTTCGCTCATGCCTTCACCCTGCGCCGCCGGCGCCGCCCGCGGTCCGGATATCTGCCTGCAGCGGATTCGCTCTCGGCGGACATCCCCGAATCGCCGGTGCGGCGCGCCCGGAAGCGCCGGGACGCCGGGGATTCGGGTTGCATAATGGGGCAAAAGTTGCGGGGAGATCGGCAAGACTTGAGTAGTTCGTTGCCTTGAATCGTTCGTGTCTGCGCAGTTAGCTTGGGTCATGACTGCGACGCGGATCCCTATCGCCGCCGGTGCGGCGCGGGAGGACCGCCCCTGATCCCCGAACGAGCCACCGCACCCCGTTCCTGTGCAGCGTGATCCGCCTAGTCCGGAAGGATTTCCGATGTCCGAGAACCATGACGCAATCGTCACCGACGCCAAGGCGGAGGGCGGGGGTGGATGCCCCGTCGTACACGGGCGCGCCCCCCACCCGACGCAGGGCGGCGGCAACCAACAGTGGTGGCCGGACCGGCTCAACCTGAAGATCCTGGCCAAGAACCCGGCGGTGGCGAACCCGCTGGGCGCGGACTTCGACTACGCGGCCGCGTTCTCGGCGCTCGACCTGCCCGCGGTGAAGCGGGACATCGCCGAGGTGCTCACCACGTCGCAGGACTGGTGGCCCGCGGACTTCGGCAACTACGGCCCGCTCATGATCCGCATGGCGTGGCACAGCGCGGGCACGTACCGCATCAGCGACGGCCGCGGCGGCGCCGGCGCCGGGCAGCAGCGCTTCGCGCCGCTCAACAGCTGGCCGGACAACGCGAGCCTGGACAAGGCGCGCCGCCTGCTGTGGCCGGTCAAGAAAAAGTACGGCCAGAGCCTCTCGTGGGCCGACCTGATGGTCCTCACCGGCAACGTCGCCCTGGAGACTATGGGCTTCAAGACGTTCGGCTTCGGCGGCGGCCGTGAGGACGTCTGGGAGTCGGAGGAGGACGTCTACTGGGGCCCCGAGCAGGAGTGGCTCGGCGACGAGCGCTACACCGGCAACCGCGAGCTGGAGAACCCGCTCGGCGCGGTGCAGATGGGCCTCATCTACGTCAACCCGGAGGGCCCGAACGGCAATCCGGACCCGATCGCCGCGGCCCGCGACATCCGCGAGACGTTCCGCCGCATGGCGATGAACGACGAGGAGACCGTCGCCCTCATCGCGGGCGGCCACACCTTCGGCAAGACGCACGGCGCGGGCCCCGCGGACGCCGTCGGCGCGGACCCCGAGGCCGCGCCGCTGGAGGAGCAGGGCCTGGGCTGGCGCAGCACGTACGGCACCGGCGTGGGCGGCGACGCGATCACCAGCGGCCTCGAGGGCATCTGGACCAACACGCCGACGGCCTGGGACAACAGCTTCTTCGACATCCTCTTCGGCTACGAATGGGAGCTGTTCCAGAGCCCGGCCGGCGCCAACCAGTGGCGGCCGAAGGACGGCGCGGGCGCGGACACCGTCCCGGACGCGTTCGACCCGGCCAAGAAGCACGCGCCGACCATGCTCACCACCGACCTGTCGCTGCGCTTCGACCCGGCGTACGAGCAGATCTCGCGGCGCTTCCACGAGAACCCGGCGGACTTCGCGGACGCGTTCGCGCGCGCCTGGTACAAGCTGACGCACCGCGACATGGGCCCGATCGTGCGCTACCTCGGTCCCGAGGTGCCGTCCGAGAAGCTGCTGTGGCAGGACCCGGTGCCGGCCGTCGACCACGCGCTCGTGGACGCCGCCGACATCGCGTCGCTCAAGGCGCAGGTCCTCTCCTCGGGCCTGTCGGTGTCCGAACTGGTCGCGACGGCGTGGGCGTCGGCCTCGTCGTTCCGCGGCAGCGACATGCGCGGCGGCGCCAACGGCGCCCGCATCCGCCTCGAGCCGCAGCGCGGCTGGGAGGCCAACGACCCCGACCAGCTGACCCGGGTCCTCGGCACCCTGGAAGGCATCAAGCAGAGCTTCGACGCCGCGCAGTCCGACGGCAAGAAGATCTCGCTCGCCGACCTGATCGTGCTGGCCGGCGGCGCCGCGGTCGAGAAGGCCGCCAAGGACGCGGGCGCGGACGTCGAGGTGTCCTTCCGCCCGGGCCGCACCGACGCGACCCAGGACGACACCGACGTCGAGTCGTTCGCCGCGCTGGAGCCGGGCGCCGACGGCTTCCGCAACTACCTCGGCAAGGGCAGCCGCCTTCCCGCCGAGTACCTGCTGCTGGACCGCGCCAACCTGCTGAACCTCAGCGCGCCGGAGATGACGGTCCTGGTCGGCGGCCTGCGCGTGCTCGGCGCGAACCACCAGCAGTCGCAGAACGGCGTGCTCACCGACGCCCCCGGCACGCTGACCAACGACTTCTTCGTCAACCTGCTCGACATGGGCACGACGTGGAAGGCGACCTCCGAGGACGCCAACGCCTTCGAGGCCCGCGACGCCTCCGGCGAGGTCAAGTGGACCGGCACCCGCGCCGACCTGGTCTTCGGCTCGAACTCCGAGCTGCGCGCCCTTGCCGAGGTCTACGCGAGCGACGACGCCAAGGCCAAGTTCGTCACGGACTTCGTGGCCGCCTGGGTCAAGGTCATGGAGTTGGACCGCTTCGACCTGGCGTGAGCCTGCGGCTGACGTCTGAGTAGGCAATACGTGTGGGGCGCCCCCGACGACGGGGGGGCCCCCACGGCGGCGCCCCCCGCCCCCCCCCGAGC
>NZ_JAKFHA010000001.1:245377-298949 GCF_021502675.1 Yinghuangia soli | reverse complement strand
GTGGGGGGCCGGGTGGGCGCACCCTTGTCTGCGCACCCCGGGGGGCCCCCCCCGGGCGGGGGGGCGCCCCCACACGGCGTCGCGCACCGCAGCCGCGCTACGCAAGCCCGCGGAACAACCCCCAGTCGCGCACCGCGGCTGCGCTACGCAAGCCCGCGGAACAACCCCAGCAGAGCCTGGCTGATCGGGGTCTCCGCGCCTTGCAGGTCGAGGACCACGTCGAAATGATTGCGACCGGGGACGACCAGCAGCTCCGCACCCGGCCACCGGGCCGCGAACTCCCGGGACTGGTCCAGGAATCCCGATCCGTCGTGCTCGGGGACCACCACCACCGCCGGGCAGTGCCGCGCGGCCGGCATGAACGCCGGGCTGAGCGACTCCGCACGCGGCACATCGAGGCCCAGCCACTCGTTGACGTACACGTCGACCAGCGGACGCAGGTCGAACAGCCCGCTGACCGGCAGCGCCGCCTTCACCACGTCCGCAGGCACCCCGAACTCCGCCTGCCAGTCGTCGGCCATCGCCACACCGGTGAGATGCCCGCCGGCCGAACTCCCGCCCACCACGATGCGGTCGCGGTCCAGCCCGTATGCGGCACCGTGCAGATACACCCACGCGATGGCCGCCCGCACCTGGCGGATGATCTCCTCCAGCGTCACCGCCGGCGCAAGCGTGTAGTCCGGCACCACGGTCGCGATGCCCTGCCCGTGCAGCATCTCCGCCATGAACCCGGAGTCGTCCTTCGACAGGGCCTTCCAATAACCCCCGTGCACGAACACGAACACCGGCCGCGACTCGCCCGCCGGATTCCCCCGCACATCCAGCCGCTCGCCACTCGCCTCGTCGTACACCACCCCGGCCGTCCCGGGCACACCCGCGACCGCCCGCTCCGAACTCCACCGGTACTCGGCCATCAGCCGCCCGAACAGCTCTTCCCCCACCCCGCGCCGCACGTTGTACGCAACGTCAAGCGCCTCAAGCTCCTCCGCGGACTTCTGCCCTGCATCCGCCACGCCTGCACTCCTCTGTACTTGATCGACGATGCGGCCGGCCCCGGCCGGAAACCGCCACAGCCAAACGAACCGGATATTCCCCACACCCTCCCGTTCTGTCTCGCCGCGATCAACCACTGATCTACGGAAAGGCCCGGAACCGCTTCGGACCAAGCGGGGGGACCGGGGACGCCCTGAACGGCAGCGGATCATCCGGTTGGTAGGTCGGTGGCCTGCCGTCACGGGCCCCGTCCGGAGCTCCGGGTACGCTTGCAGCGTCGTTGTCGCGGCCCGACGGGCTTCCGCTCCGCTGCGGCGGAGTCTCGAAGGACATGCCCCCACCCGCACGATTCGTTTCGTGCTGCCCGGGGGAAGACTTGCTGTTCCGTGCGTCCGCCAAGACGGTTGCTGTGATGGTGCTGGACGGCTCGCTCTTCCTGCACCTCGCCGAACAGTTCGTGCACGTTCACGGGCATCGGCCGAGCCCGTCGGAGGCGCGGTCATGGGAACGCAGCATTCCGGCGCTCACGAACGCGCTGATCGAAGCCCACCTCGACGACGTCGAAGTACTGATCGAGTACGCACTGCCGCTGAACAGCAAACGTGCCGACGCCGTGTTGGCCGGTCTGCACCCGACCACGGGGGAACCCTCCTACGTCGTGGTCGAGCTCAAGCAGTGGAGCCAGGCCATGCCGGACGAGGAAGATCCGGAACTGTGCCAGGTCGACGCGTATGCGCGACCGGTCCTCAACCCGGTGGAACAGGTCCGCCGCTACTGCGCCTATCTCGTCGACTTCAACGGCGCTGTCGCGGAGCACCGGCACCGGGTCAGCGGCGTCGCGTACCTCCACAACGCGACCGAGTTCGGGACCGCAGGACTGCGCGACATCGAAGCGGACGACACAGCCCGGATGTTCACGGCAGAGACGCGGGGCAAGTTCCTGGACTACCTCCGCAGCAAGCTCAGCACTCAGGAAGCCGGCGCCGAGGCCGCCGACGAACTGCTTGCGGGCAAGACGGTGCCGTCCCGGCAACTCATGGCGGTTGCGGCACAGGAGGTACGCGACCGCGAACAGTTCGTTCTTCTGGACGAGCAGCAGGTGGCCTACCGCTTGGTGCTGAACGCGGTGCGAAAGGCAAAGCAGTCCGATCACAAGGAAGTCGTGATCGTCACCGGAGGGCCCGGTACGGGCAAGAGCGTGATCGCCCTTTCCCTGCTCGGCGAGCTGTACCGGCAGGGCATCTCCGCGCTGCACGCCACCGGGTCCCAGTCGTTCACCAAGACCATGCGCCGTGTCGCCGGGGCCCGCAAGCGTGAAGTCCAAGACCTGTTCAAGTACTTCAACAGCTTCATGACCGTGGAACGGAACACGCTCGACGTCCTGATCTGCGACGAGGCACACCGCATTCGCGAAACCTCGGCGAACCGCTACACCCCGGCGCTGAACCGCACAGGACGCCCCCAGGTCGACGAGCTCATCGACGTTGCCCGCGTTCCGGTGTTCCTGCTGGACGAGCACCAAGTGGTGCGCCCAGGTGAGATGGGCACGGTCGACGAGATCAAGGCTGCAGCTTCCCGTAAGGGGCTGGAATGTCAGGTCGTCGCATTGGACAGCCAGTTCCGCTGCGGGGGCAGCGACGCCTATCTGCGCTGGGTCGTCCGACTCTTGGGCCTCGAGCCGGGCGGACCGGTGGACTGGGAGCCCGACGACCGCATGCAGCTTCGGGTGGCGGAGAGTCCGGCGGAGATGCAGGCGTTCCTCGAGGACAGACGGGCCGAAGGGTACGGCGCACGCATGTCCGCCGGGTATTGCTGGCCATGGTCGCCGGAACCCAAGCCCGGTGAGCCGCTTGCACCCGATGTGGTGATCGGCGAATGGGCCCACCCGTGGAACCTGCGCGGTGACCGATCCGTCTCGGGGGCGCCTCCTTCCGCCCTGTGGGCCACCGATCCTGCGGGATTCGGCCAGATCGGCTGCGTCTACACGGCTCAGGGCTTCGAGTACGACTGGTCCGGCGTCATCATCGGGCCGGACATCGTCTGGCGAGACGACCGATGGATCGTCGACCGTACGCAGTCACGCGACCCTGCCTTCACGAAGTCCGTCCCCGACGCGGACGTCGACCGCCTCGTACGGAACGCTTACAAGGTCCTCCTGACGCGGGGCATGGTCGGCACCATCGTGTACTCCACGGATCCGGAGACGCTGGCAAAGCTGCGTCGGCTCATGGACGTGGAGCAGGCCATGGCGGTCGTCTGAGGAAGCGGCCGATCGGGTGATCGTCCGACTCCTGACCGGTCGCGCGAGCGGAACCCGCCGGCCAACGCTTCCGTCTAGGATCATCCGGACAGACTGCGGTCCGACGGGCTTCCTTCGCGAGGACATGCCCCCATCCGCACGAGCTTCTCGTGCCTTGGGGGACAACACACCGTGTCCATGCTGCTCCTGAAGCTGTCGGCGGACGACCTGCTGGCACTCGACGCAAGACGCCGGATGGTGCCGCATCTTGCGGAACGATGGCGGTACTTTCGCGGCTCCGCGGCCTCGGAACACGAGAGGACGGCTTGGGCCGAGAGCCTGGTCCAGCTTGCCTGCGATCTGGTGGCTGCCGACCGCGGCAACGTCCAGATGATCGTCGAGTGCTCCGCTACCGTCGACGGCCTGCCGACGTCGGGTGGCCCGCAGTTGATCGACGTCGTGCTCGTCGGCCGCCACCCCGAGAGCCACGGCCTTTCCGTGCAACTGGTCGAGATGAAGCGCTGGTCCCAAGCGGCCCGCGTCACGCCCGCAAGCGCTGCGGAGGTGTTCGTTCCGGGCATCGACGGGGGCAAGAAGCACCCGACCGTCCAACTCCAGCAGAACTACGACTTGTTCACGGGGGAGCGGGGGCCGCTCGGAGGAATCACATTCGAGTGCGGTGGATTCGCCTACATGCACGGAATGACCGACGAATCCGTGAAACCTCTCGTTGACCTGGCGCTGCCGACCGGTGTCTGCGGCCGCATGTATACCCAGGATGGCAGGAAGCGCCTGCGTAGCGACTTCCGCAGCCACTTCGCACCAGAGGGCGCGGCATCGGCCGCCGAGGCCCTCATGGCCCGCTTGAACGTCCGCAATACGCCCTTGCTCGACGCCATGATCAACGCGCGCGGCGAGGACACGGTCTTCACCTTGCGAGGCCGGCAAAAGCTCGTGGCCGAGGACATCATGGACGCGGCGACCGTCGCACTGGGCAAGGCGGCCCAGCCGTCTCTGGTACGGGACACCGCCAAGGCGGTGTTCCTGGTCACCGGTGGTGCGGGGACAGGAAAGAGTGCCGTGGGCCTTCAGGTGAAGGCCGAACTCGAAGCCGAAGGCCGGACCGTCAGATACGCGAGCGGCAGTCGTGCCTTCAACACCGCCATGCAGCAGCACGTGGGTTACGGGGACACCGAGTTCCAGCGGAGCTTCACCTACTTCAGCAGTTTCGTCACCACCCCGGAACCTCCGCTCGACGTCCTGCTGTGCGACGAGGCGCACCGGATCAGGAAGTTCTCCACCAACTGGATGGGAAAGCGCACCGGTACAGAGCCGCAGGTGGACGAACTGATCAACGCCGCGCGGCTGACCGTGTTCTTCCTCGACGAGAGCCAGACGGTCCGCCCGGACGAGGTCGGTACGGTGCGCCTTATCGAAGAGGCAGCGGCACGGCACGGCACCATCCCGAGGCGCTACAACCTCCGCGAGCAGTTCCGCTGCGGGGGCAGCGACGCGTACATCCGCTGGGTCCGCGCAGCGCTGGGGCTGTCCGGGGAGGAGCCGCGGGAATGGACTCCGGACGGTCTGATGCATGTCGAGGTGGCCGACAGCCCGGAGGAACTGGAGAGCATCATCCGCTCCGAGGCCTTGGCCGGGGCCACCGCGCGCATGGTCGCCGGATACTGCTGGCCGTGGAACGAGCCGCAGGGGGACGAACGGCGCCTCGAGACCGATATCCGCATCGGAGAGTGGAAACGTTCGTGGAATGCCAAGGGCGACAACTTCTGCGCCGGCGACGCCCCGCCCGCGAAGTTGTGGTCCGTGTACGACGCCGGCCTCGACCAGATCGGCTGCGTGTACACCGCGCAGGGACTGGAATGGGATTGGTGCGGCGTGATCATCGGGGACGACATGGTGCGCCGCGACGGACGGTGGGAGTTCCGGCGCGGCAAGGACGCCAAGAACCCGGAGACTGGGATCCGCGAATTGCTGGAGCCCGGCTCCTGCGACCCCAGCGTGCGGATGGGGACCCTGCCCGACGATGAATTCGCCAGGTGCGTCACGCACTCGTACCACGTGCTCATGACCCGCGCGAGCCGCGCCACGGTTCTCTATTCGACTGACGAGCAGACCAGGGCCTATCTGAAGGAACTCGTCGGCGAGATCCAGATCCACGGACTGCGTCCGACGTGGGCGAACCTTCCGCCGGAAGCCCGGGTGCCGCATCTGCCCCGGCCCCGACGCGGCCGAGGGAAGTCGCGCACGGGGAAAAAGCAGGGCAGCGGGGCGAACCAGCTGTTCCTGTTCTGATCGCCCGTCCCGGCAGTCCGGGCTTGAGCTGTCGGGCCGCCCGAGCCCGAGGTGCGGGCCACACGGAGCAAGGTGCGGCGTGTGGCGGGCTCACCGGGCCCGCCACACGAGCTCACCTCAGGCGAGCAACTGCGTCACCACCTCGACCAACGCCGACAGCAGGTCGGCAACGATCGCGGCTGCGGCGCCGATGAGGATCTCGCGGATCCAGGTACGGCGCGCGGGCTTGTGCTCGAAGGGATTCAACGGGCCACTCCTCGTCGTGAACGAGCGGATGGCAGGCGGTCGCCCAACCGGGCATCCGCTCTCACACGAGGTGAGTCCACTTGAGTGGCCCTGCCGTACTCGTCCACGTCGGTGAACCGGTCCGTGAACTCCTCCTGGCACCCTCCGGGAAGGCACGCAGTTGGGGCAACCGTATCCGAATGACCCGGTCGACGGCTGTTTGTTCCGAGTGGAGTTGCTCGGATTCCTGCTGCGGCACCGGTGCTGCCGCGTGGTTGCCTGGCGTCGGTGGATTACTTGCAGGCCAGGAGAGGCGAGGTGAAGGCGCGCGTGGGTCAGGGGAGGGCTACGGCGGTGCCGGTGACCTTGGTGTTGGGGCGGTGGGGGATGGGGGAGGCGGCGAGGAGGCTGGGGCGGCCCATGTCGACGCCTTGGTGGATGGTGATGGCGGTGTCCGCGCCGATGAAACCGAGGTCGCGGAGGTAGCCGGTGAAGGCGGCGGCTGCGGCGCCGGTGGCGGGGTCTTCGACGACGCCGCCGGTGGGGAACGGGTCGCGGGCGTGGAAGACGGTCGGGGACTCGGCCCAGA
This sequence comes from Yinghuangia soli, assembly GCF_021502675.1. GTDB lineage: Bacteria > Actinomycetota > Actinomycetes > Streptomycetales > Streptomycetaceae > Yinghuangia > Yinghuangia soli. The sequence continues at coordinate 292,593 of NZ_JAKFHA010000001.1, read as the reverse complement.
AGAGGTGGACGGTCGTCCAGTTGCGCTCGGCGGTCAGCTTGCCGAGGGCCTCGAAGTCGTAGTCGAGGTCGGCCAGGCGGGCCCGGGTGGCGGCGGCGAGGACGAGGTGGAGGTTGCCCGCGTCGGCGACGTGCGGCGGGTACGCGGGGTCGAGGTCGTCGGCCGACCAGCCGAGGGCGGCGAGGGTGCGGGCGACGTCGTCGTCGGACGCCGCGGTGCTGGACACCGGGGGGCTGGTGAGGGTCGCGGAGAGCCGGCCGGACTCGGGGTCGGCGGTGACGTCGACGGGAACGGGGCCGGCCTGGGTGGCCAGTTCGATGGTGCCCGGGCCGATGCGCTCACCGAGGGCGACCGCAGTCGCGATGGTGGCGTGGCCGCAGAACGCCACCTCGGCGAGCGGGCTGAAGTAGCGGATGCGGTAAGCGCGTTCCCCGGTGGGGAAGAGGAAGGCGGTCTCCGAGAAGCCGAGGTCGGCGGCGATCTCGAGCATGCGGGGCTCGGTCAGCCCGGTGGCATCGGGGACGACGCCGGCGGGATTGCCGCCGGACGGATCGGCCGAAAACGCCGTGTACTTCAGGATCTCTGTCATGCGTGCATCATGCCGGAGGGGTGGGGAGCGGGCAGGGGGAGGGAGTGCGGCATGCCGTCGTACGGCTGGTCCGACGTGCGGTGACCGGCGGCGCCGGAATCACCGGGGAGCAGTCGCGGCGGCGGTGACCTTGTCCACCTGGGCGCGGAGCAGGTCCAGGGAGATCAGGCCGGCGTGGCTGTCGTCGTCGTTGTCCGCTTCGATGCCCCATATCAGCACGTTGCCGACGCGGACCACGGCCGAGGTGAGCAGCCACGAGCCGGTCTGCGGCGAGCCCAGGACGCTGATCGCCAGCCGGTCGTCACCCAGCGGGGGCATTTCCACCAGGTCGGCGACCGGGGCGAACTCGTCGCTTCCAGGGAGTTTGCGCCATTGGGAAAGGCACAAGGGCACGGATTCCCGGACCGCCTGCAGAAAGTTCTCGATCTGCCCGGGGTCGAACGTCGAGATGTGGATCGTGGCGGTCCCTGCGGGCGCCGCCGGGCGAACCAGGCCCGTGCCGACGATGCGCCGGTAGGGCGAGTCGAGATAGGCGCCCTTGTGGGCCCCGAAGAAGAGGGCGTTCTCCGGTCGGCAGGCAGGTCCTTCGTCCGGAGATTGCGCACTGCCGGGTGCGTTCTCGAGCGGGTCCAGGAAATAGCCGGGGACGTCCCCGTCGGCGATGAGCACGGATTCGAGGTCGGCGTCGGCGAGCGACGGCGAGGGGGCCGGGCTCGGGGACGGCGGCTCGCCGGCGGGCGACGCAGGGGTGCCGGGCGGGGTGGTCTGCGGGCTGCCGGCCACGGTGCTCTGCGGCGGGGTGCCCGCCGTATCGGATCCCCCGGTGCAGGAGGCCACGAGCACGACCGCGAGCAGGGGCGCGGCGGCCGTGCGGAGCAGGGCGCGAAGGGCGGACCGAGCAGAACGGGCGGGAAGGGCGGGAGTCGCTCGCATGGGCTTGCCCCCAGGGTCCGGACGCAGGTGCGGACCCGCGCACCGTAGCACGGGAGCATGGCCGCAATGCAGGGCAATCGGCTTGTCCAGAACGGTAGTTCGGCGTTGTGCAGGACATCCGCGGAGATTGCGCAGGCGGCGCGGCCCGGTCCAGTAGCGATGGCGGGCCGCAGCGAAGGCCCCGCATCTCACACCGGCGCTGCCGGCCCTCGTCGAACCGGACGAACGGGGCGATCCCACGTCGCCACTGAGGTGGACGACGAAGTCGCTGCGGAACCTCGCCGATGAGTCGACCCGGCAGGGCCGCGCCATGTCCGCGCCGACCGTGGGCTGCCTGCTGCCGGAGAACGGGTGCACCCTCCAGGCCGACGCCAAGACCTGGAAGGGTGCCGGGCATCCCGACCGGGACGCGCCCCACCGGATCGGCGTTTCGCGACCGCCCAAGCCCTCACCGAGGCATTGCAGGCCGACAGCAACATCACACAGCGGGTTGTCCTCACGGGGTCGCCGTTGGAGTGCTGAGGATTGTTAATGATGCGGGCTCATTAGATAGTGCTGCGGTGGTGGTCGGGGGACTTGGTGGCCGGGCCTGGGTTGTTGCGGGGCTTGCGGATGTGACGAGGAGGCGGCGTGGTGGAGCCGTTTGCGGTGCGCAGGGTCGTGACCGGGTGGGACGGGGACGGCCGTGTGGTGGTCCTGTCGGACGGTGTGCCGCCACTGACGGTGTCGGCGCCGACCGGGCACGGGGTGTCCGAGCTGTGGTGGGCGGACGCCCGGCCGAAGGGGCCCGAGGACGGCGGTGATCCGGAGCCGGCCTCGATCGGGGCGTTTCCGGAGGGGGACGGGATCGCGGCGCGCGTCGTGCGGCTGCCGGGGGTGCCGGACGGTACGCCGCCGGATCAGCGGTGGCTGCCGATGCCGGGTGGCGACCCGGAGCGGCCGGGGATGCACCGGTCCGAGACCTTGGACCTGATGGTGGTGCTCGACGGCCGGATCGTGCTCGGGCTCGACGCGGGCGAGTACGAACTCGGGCCTGGGGATGCGGTCGTGCAGCGGGCCACGATGCACCGCTGGCGGGTCGCGGATGCGTCGCCGTGCACCTATCTGACGGTGCTGATCGCGGTCGACGGGGACGAGGGGCTTACAGGCAGCGGGGGCGGGCCGGGTTGCCTGGTGACGGGGACCGGGGCGGATGGAGCGTCTGGGCTGGTTCCGGCTGAGGCGGGAGCCGGGGGGTGGGCCGGGGCCGTCGTGTCGGAGGCCGCGTCAGGGGGCTTGGGGGAGAGGGAGTTGTGGCGTGCGGGGGACGGGACGGTGTTCCGTCGGGTTGCCGGTCCCGGGCCTTGTGGAGGAAGGGCAGGGGCGGCCGTGGGGATCGCGGCGGTGGTGTCGGGTGCCGTACGGCTCGGCGGTGCGGATCGAGGTGAGGTCCTGCTGCGATCCGGTGACGTCGCCGTGCATCGCGGGGCGGTGCCGGGGTGGACGGCCGCGGGGGACGAGCCCGCGGTGGTGGTCGTGGTGGAGATACCTCCGGCCTAGCGCGTCGTCGCGGGGCGGGAGTCGGCAGGTTCGTCGAGTGGATCGGAGCCAGATACATGCGGTTCGGCATCAAGCTCATGCCCCAGCACTGCGCATGGGACGAGCTTCTCGCGCTCTGGCGGGCCGCCGATGCGGAGGAAGTGTTCGAGTCGGCATGGACGTTCGACCACTTCTATCCGATCTACGGCGACCCGGACGGCCCGTGCCTGGAGGCGTGGACCGCGCTGGGTGCGCTGGCCCAGGCCACCTCGCGGATCCGGATCGGCTGCCTGGTCACCGGCATCGTCTACCGGCACCCTGCGGTGCTCGCCAACATGGCCGCCACGCTGGACGTGATCAGCGGCGGCCGGCTCGAACTCGGGCTCGGTGCGGGCTGGAGCGAGCGGGAAGCGGACGCGTACGGCATCGAGCTCGGCACGATGACCGAGCGGTTCGACCGGTTCGAGGAGGCCTGCGAGATCGTCACCTCGCTGCTGCGCGACCCGGTGACGGACTTCTCCGGCCGCTACTACACGCTCACCGAGGCCCGCTGCGAACCCAAGAGCGTGCAGCGGCCGTACCCGCCCGTCTGCATCGGCGGGGGCGGTGAGAAGCGCACGTTGCGCATCGCCGCCAAGTACGCGCAGCACTGGAACTTCCCCGGCGGGGCGCCCGCGGACTTCGCCCGCAAGCGCGACGTGCTGCACGCGCACTGCGCCGATCTGGGCCGCGACCCGGCCGAGATCACGACGTCCACGCACCTGATGATGTGGCCCGGCAAGACGGTCGCGGACGTCGTCCGGCAGGCCGAGGCGTATGCGGAGGTCGGGCTGGACCTCGGGATCGTGTACCTCCAAGCGCCGGTAGGGGAGGGCGTGGTGGCCGAGCTGGCCGCGGCGCTGGAGCCGCTGCGGGCCGGGTGACGGCCGAGCCGCCGACCCGTTCTTCCTGCGTGCCGAGCCGCCGGCCCGTTCTTCCTGCGGCCCCGGGCCGCAGGAAGAACGGGGAACGCAGGAGCGTCAGACCGCCGCGGTGACCACGATCTCGACGAGCGCCTCGGGGGTGTACAGCGCGGCCTGCACGGTCGCGCGCGCCGGGGCTGCGCCCTCCGGCACCCAGGCGTCCCACTCCGCGTTCATGTCCGCGAAGTCCTTGATGTCGGCGAGGAAGATCTCGGCGCGCAGGATCCGGGTCTTGTCGGTGCCGGCCAGCGCGAGCAGGCGGTCGATGCCGGCCAGCACGGTCTTGGTCTGGACGCCCACGCTCTGGGTGAGGTCGTCGGCGACCACGCCGGCCAGGTAGACCGTGCCGTTGTGCACGGTGGCCTGGGACATGCGGGCGTTGCTTTCGAAGCGCTGGATCATGCGGAGTCCTCTGGACGTACACGCGCACACGCGCGAGTTGCGAATAGGGCTGCCTGATTGTTGCCGCGCCTGCTGCCGCGGATCCGGGCCGCGCGGCCGGCACAGGTGCGGCGCCATTCAAGCGAGCGGGAAGATCGTCGGTCAACGCGGCGGTCATCACCTGTTCGGCGGGCGCTGCGCAGCCACGTGCGCCGCGGGTTCTTGGCGACCATGGACGGAACAAGATCCGGCACTACGGACATGGACGTGACGAAGAAGAACCTGGGACCCCTGAAGTACGCCGCAGCCGCGACGAGGTCGCCGCTGCGCCAGGTCGGGCTGCCCGTGGCCATCCTGATCGTGGTCACGGTCGTGGACCTGGCCACCGGGCCCGGGACCGTGTTCTACCCGTTCCTGCTCCTCGCCCCGACGCTTGCCGCGGCCACCGCGCCGCCGCTCGCGATCCTCGGCATCGGCTGCGCGTCGCTGCCGCTGCGGTACATGCTGGCCAAGTCGGACGGCTATCTCGCGCCGGCCTACGACGACCTGTTCACCGTCAGCACCTGGATGTACGTCCTGGCCACCGGCTTGAGCATGTACCTGTCGTCGGCCCGGATCCGGCACGAGCGGGACCTCGTCGCGCTGTCCCAGGTCGCGGTCGCCGCGCAGCGCGCGATCCTGCTGCCGCCGCCCGAGGAACTCGGCGGCGTGCGGATCGCGGTGCGCTACTTCGCGGTGGCCGACCAGGCCGAACTGGGCGGCGACCTGTATCTGGGGCTGGACACGCCCTACGGCATGCGGATGATCGTCGGCGACGTGCTGGGCAAGGGCCTCGGCGCGGTGCGGACCGCGGCGATCACCCTCGGTGCGTTCCGGGAGGCGGCGTACGACGAACCCGAACTCGACACCGTGGCCCATCGGATCGAGGTGAGCCTGGCCCGCAATGCACCCGAAGACCAGTTCGTCACGGCGCTGCTGGTCGAGGTGCGCCCGGAGCACGTGGTCCTGGTGCATCGCGGCCACGAGCAGCCGGTGGTGATCCGGGCCGACGGCACGGTGCAGGTCCTCGAACCGCCGGAGCCGGGCGTGCCGCTGGGCCTGGGCGAACTCGATCCGCACGAGCAGCGGGCCTGGAAGGTGCCTTTCGGGGAGGGTGATTTGCTGCTGCTCATGACCGACGGGGTGTCGGACGCGAGGGATGTGCTGGGCGGCTCCTACCCGCTCGTGGAGCGGATCACCGAGCTGCTCGGCGGACGGCAGGACGGGGCGCGTGCCTTGGCAGGCGGCGGGGCGAGCATGTCCGCGGGAGTACGCGCAGGCGCAGGTGCGGAGGCGGCGGACCAGGGCCGGGGGACGGAGGCCGATCCGCTGTCCGCGGTCGAACGCCTGGGCGACGATCTGCAGCGGCACGTCGGGCCGATTCCGTTCACCGACGACGCGCTGTTGCTGGCTTTGGTGCGGTCCTCGGCCGAGAACCCCGCGCATCCGCCGAGTGCCGGCGGCCAGGCGGGCGGACCGGATCCGAGGTAGCCGGACCGGCTTCGGCGCCCGGTCCCGTTCCCGGCATGGCGACCCGTACAAGCGGACTAGAGTCGTCCTTTTACGGTCGCTTTCCCGGACGGCTGCGGCGGGAACGGCCGTTACGGCCGGGGACGGTTGGGGGAGGACGGCTTCGCTATGGCTTGGCGCGGTGACGGTGCGGTCGGCGGATGGGCCGGGGGTTGGGCCGAATCGCAGCGGCAGGAGCAACGCCGCCTGGACGCGCAGCGGCGCGAGGCCGAGCGCCGGCAAAGAGACGCCGAACGCCGCCAACGCGCCGCGGAGCAGGCCGCGGCACGCACCCAGCGCGAACAGCAGACCGCGTACCGGCAGCGCCGGGAGGCGGAGGCGCGGCAGCGCACCGAGGAGATCGACGCCCAGGTCGACCTGCTGACCGGGCTGCTTGCCGCGGGGTGCCGCAGGCCGGCGTTCCGCAGCGGGACGATGCTCCGTTCGGAGCAGGTGCAGCCGTTCGACCCGGGGCATCTCGGCATCCCGGTGGTGTTCCCGAACGAGGCCGACTACCGGCCCGCTTCGGCCGGATGGGGCATGGGCCCGAACGCGCAGGCGCAGCAGGAAGCGCGCGCCCGCTTCGAACGCGACTGGTACGCGGCGCGCGACGCGGAGGCCCAGCGGGTACGCCAACTGGAGGCCTACCACCAGCAGTACCTGCAGTGGGCGGCGACCACGGTCGCCGAGGCGCGCCAGCACAACGCGCACGTGCGCACCATCGGCCAGACGGTCGGACGTGGGGACGCCGAGGCCGTCGTCCAGTACTTCTCGGCCGCGCTGTACGCCTCGAACGCCTGGCCGAACGAGTTCCCGCGCGGTGTCGAGGCGGCCTACGACCGCGGTACGCGCGAACTGGTCCTGGACTGGCAGTTGCCCGGACTCGACGTTGTGCCGGAGACCAAGTCGGTGCGCTACGTCGCGGCGTCCGATACCGAGAAGGAGACCGCGCGGTCGGCCACCGCGCGCCGGACGCTCTACCGCGACGTGCTGGCCCAGTGCGTCCTGCTGGTGATCCGGGAGGTGTTCGGCGCCGACGAGTTCGGCCTGGTCGAGTCGGTGGCCGTCAACGGCTACGTCGACGACCGCGACCCGGCGACCGGGCGGCGGGCCCGCATCGTGCTGGTGTCGGCGCGGGTCGCCAAGCGCGACTTCACGGCGCTCGACCTCGCCATGGTCAGCGCGGTGGAGTGCATCGGCGAGGCGCTGCGCGGCAGCGTGTCGCCGCGGCCCGACCAGCGGGCCGCGGTGCCGCCGACCCGGCGTCCGGACGAAGTGGGCGGCGGCGTCGCGGTGGTCGCCCATGGCGACGACGATGACGACCCGAACCTGCTGGAGATGGACCCGATCGCCTTCGAGGGCCTGGTCGCCGCCCTGTTCCAGGCTCGCGGGCTGCAGGCGGTCACCACGCAGCGGTCCGGGGACGGCGGTGTGGACGTCGAGGCGATGGACCCGGACCCGCTCAGCGGCGGGAAGATCATCGTGCAGGTGAAGCGGTACCGGAACACGGTCCCGCCGACCGCGGTGCGCGACCTGTTCGGGACCGTGCACGCGGTCGGGGCGAACAAGGGCGTGCTGGTGGCGACGTCCGGGTTCGGGCCGTCGTCGTACACCTTCGTCCGCGACAAGCCGCTGACCCTGATCAACGGTGAGGAACTGGTCCAACTGCTGCGCGACTGCGGCCTGCGGGGTCGCCTGGACGGCAGCGGCAGCGGCGGTGCCGCGGGCGGTACGGGCAGCGCCGGCTCCGCGGCCGGAAGCGGAAGCGGGGCCGGGAACGCGGCCGGGAGCAGGGCCGGCAGCAGGTCCGGGACGCGTACTCCTGACGGGACGATACCGGCGGCCCGCACCTCCGCCGGGGGCAGCGGCCGGCGTACGAGCGCAAGCCGCTCGGCGGGGACGGCCGCCACTCCGCCCGGCACCCTGCCGGCCACGGGCTCCCGGTCGTCCGCCGGATCCGGGCGATCCAGGAGTTCCGGGAGTTCCGGGCGAGCCGCTGCCGCTGCGGCTCCGGCCCGCGCGAACGCCTCCGAGGACGCACTGATCCTGGGCATGACCTGGACCGGACGGGTCGCCATCGACGTGTGCGCGCTGGTCTGCGCGGGCGACCGCGTCCTGAGCGACGACTACTTCGTCTTCTACAACAACGAGCAGACCCCCGACGGCTCGGTGCGCACCGTGACGCCCACCGGCACCGACAAGGCCGCACTGCGGCTGGCGTTCGACGCGCTGCCCGCGCGGGCGGACCGCCTGGTGCTGGTGGCCGCGGTCGACCCGGCCGTGGACCCGCGCGCCGACCTGTCCGGCTTCACCGACGCGGCGATCCGGCTCTCCGACCGGCCCGGCGGCGAGGCACTCGACAGCATCGACGTCTCGGACGGCCGTCCCGGCGAGACCGCCCTGGTGCTCGGATCCTTCCGGCGCCGGTCGAACGGCGACTGGAAATTCGTGCTGGGCGGCCGGGGCTACCCGGGCGGTCTGGAGCCGCTGCTGACCGACTTCGGCATCGCGGTGCACTGACCCGCCCGCCGGGGCAACGGTGGGAGGGGGCACAGGCGTACTCCGGGTACTGCACCACCTACTCGCACAGGAAGAAGGACCGATATGACCTCTGCCGACGGCTTCAAGCTCCTCGCCGACGCGCACAGCTACCTGCGGACGGCAGTGGCCGGCGTGGCACCGGACGCGTGGGGCGACCCGACGCCGTGCACCGAATGGACGGTACGCCAGGTCCTCAACCACGCCCGGCTCGACCAGCAGGCCCTGGTCATGCAGATCGACCCGGCCAGCACGCCGACCAGCGACCCCTTCTCGCCCGAGGACGCCCTCGCCGCCGACCACGTGGCCGAACTCGACGCGGTCTTCGCCGCCGCCACCGCGGCCTGGGAATCCGGGCGGGACGCGGAGAGCGTGCCCACCCCGATGGGCCCGATGCCGGCGAACCTCGGCACCGCCGCGGCCGCCTTGGACGCCGCGATCCACGCGTGGGACATCGCCGTCGCGACCGGCCAGGACCTGCCGCTGTCCGACGAACTCGCCGTCGGCCTGGAGGAGATCTCGGCGCGCATCGTGGAGTTCATCCGCCAGAGCTTCGGCAAGTACGGCCCGGTGGTCGAGGTCCCGGACAACGCCTCGCCCGCCGAGAAGCTCCTCGCCTTCACCGGCCGCGACCCGAAGTGGACGCCGCCGAGCGCCTGACCGATGCCCGGCAGCACGGCCTGACGGAGCGAGGCCTTCCGCCCGCCGCCGCCCCGCACCGGGCGGCGGCGAGCGGAATCCGCGGCCGCGCAGCCTGGCGGGTGAGTGTCGTCGCATGACGGCCGCAGCGCCGAAGGCGGTCGCGTCGTCAACTGCGGAGGTGCTGGCAACTGCGGAGGCGCTGGCAACTGCGGGGGTGCTGGCAAAGGCGGTCATGGCGGTTCTGCCCTGCCTTCCGGTCTCGGGCGGTACAAGCTCGGAACGCCAGGATCGCCGAGCACCCCGGGGTCCCCGCAAAGCGGTCGTCCACAGGCCGGCCTCTGTCCACAGGCGGGCCCGCGGCGGCAGACATCGAGGGACGGAAAGGCGGATCATGGGCCGGCACGACGACGAACCACTGCCCGTCCACGACGCCGACGAGGTACCCGAAGGGCTGCTGACCGAGGCGGAGTTGGCCGCCCTGCCGGAGCCGCGCGAGCCGGGCGGCGACGCTGTCGCCCTGCTCCGGCGGGTCGGCGGCCACGAGTCGTACGTGCCCCTCTATGCGCTGCGGAACAGCCGTCCGTCGGTGTTCCTGTGCGGCGACTGCGGTGCCATCACCGAGCAGCGCTGCCAGTGGTCCGACAACCGCCCGCAGTGCCGCGCCTGTCGGCAGATCGCCTCGATCCTGCAAGCGCAGCGCGACGCTCAGGCGATGCGCGGCTGGGTCATCGGGGACGTGCGGGGCCGACTGGCCGATCCGCGCCTGGCCGTCGTCGCCGTACGCCTGGTCATGAGCGATCCGGGCCGGCCCGGACTGGGGCCAGGACGGGGCTCGGGGCGTTCCGTGCCGGTGGCGGCCTACCTCGAAGCGGTCGACGGTTCGGGGCAGATGCTGCTGAAAGTGTGCACCTGGCTTGTCCCGCCGTCGCCCGCGGAGGGCCCGGACGAGGCGATTCTGCCGGAAGCGCTTCCGGCGGACGAGGCCGCAGCGCTGATGCGCTCGGCGTTCGCCGGACGCCGCCTCGCGTTCTGGTCGACGCTCAGCATGGGTGCCGTTCACCGGGCCGGTCAGCATCTCGGCGTGGACTTCGGCCTGGACCTCCGGGGCGGGCACGGCGCACTGGACGGCGGCGTCCTGGGCGCATTCGTCGCGAAGTGGCGCTGCGACGTCGACCCGGTGTCCTGCCGGCTCGTGACGCCCGCCGAACCGACCGACGCCCTCGTCCTCCTCGACCTGATGCGGCAGATCGCCGCCACGCCACCGCCCGACGAGGCGCGCCGCGTCCGCCACCACCAGAACCTCGCACGGCACCGGCAAGCCGTGCAGATCGCGGTGACCGGTCGGCCGGGCGCGGTGCGCCGCATCGGGGCCGTCCTCGCCGCCACCGGCATGCTGGCGGACGACGGGTACACGGCGGACGAGCGCCCGACCCAGCCGTCCGCGCACCTGCCGGGCTACGTCACCGCGCATCTGCCCGGGATCGCGCACGGGGCGGACGAGGCGTAGCGCCCCCCGCGCCCCCCGCGGATCCCGGCGGCAAATTCGATACCGGTCTCGCTGCCCCTGTGGTCCGATGGCTGCATGGTCTCCACGGAACAAATGCTCGCGTTCGCGGCGATGTCGTTCGTCCTGATCATCATCCCGGGACCGAGCGTCCTGTTCGTGGTCGGACGCGCGCTGGCCCAGGGACGCCGGGCCGCGCTCACGACCGTCGTGGGCAACACTCTCGGCGCGTACACGCTGGTCGTGGCGGTCGCCCTCGGTATCGGGTCGATCGTGGAACGCTCGGTGATCGTCTTCACCGCACTCAAGCTGGTCGGCGCCGCCTACCTGGTCTACCTGGGCGTCAAGGCCTTCCGGCAACGCGGCGCGCTCCGGGCCGCGTTCGAGGGCGAAGCGCCTTCGCAGGGCACGGCCCGCACGATGTGGGAAGGCTTCGCGGTCGGCGTCGCGAACCCCAAGACGATGGTGTTCTTCGCCGCGGTCCTGCCGCAGTTCGTGGACCGCGGCGCGGGCCACGTCGCCGTCCAGATGCTCGTGCTCGGCGTGATCTTCAACGTCATCGCCCTGGCCTGCGACAGCGTGTGGGGGCTGGCCGCAGCAACCGCGCGCGGCTGGTTCGCCGACTCCCCGCAACGGCTCTCGGCAGTGGGCGGCACCGGTGGCCTGGCCATGATCGGCCTCGGTGTGACCGTCGCCGTCACCGGCCGCAAGGACTGAGCCGCACCCGGCAGGACCGGACCGGCACCTCGTCGAAGACCTGCGACCGGATCCGATGTCAGTCCCGGGTGACCTCGTAGGTCACGATGGGAAGGGACAGAGGAGCAAGGCAGGCGCCGACGACAGAGGAGTGGCCGTGGCCTCGGAAGCAGCGGATTCCTCAGCAGTAGGTGCTTCGGCAGCAGGCTCGCCGGGGGCAGGTTCCTCGGCAGCGGATCCCTCGGCGGCGGATTCCTCCGGACCGGGCGGAAGCAGCGGAACCGCCGCAGCCGCCGGGCTCGTCGGCCGCGGCATCGCGGACATCACCGGCGAGATCGCCGAGTGCGGCATGCTCGGCTACGGCATGGCGTACCAGCAGAGCGCCGGCCTGCACACGCGGCTGCGGGCCCGCGCCTTCGCCTTCGCAGACAGCGCTGGCCGCCGCCTGATGGTCGTAGTCTGCGACCTGCCGCTGATGTTCGGCAGCATCGTCCAGGCCGTGCTGCCGCGGCTGCCCGACGGCTACACCGACTCCAACGTCATGCTCACCGCGACGCACACCCACTGCGGGCCCGGCGGCTACGCGCACCACGCCCTCTACAACGGCAACACCGGCGGCTTCCGCCCGCAGACCTTCGGCGCGATCGTCGACGGCATCGTCGAGGCGGCCCTCGCCGCGCACGCCGACCTCGCCCCCGCCGCGCTGCGCCTCGCGCACGGCACGCTGGAGAACGCCAGCGCCAACCGCTCCCGGCGCGCGTTCGAGCGCAACCCGGCCGACGAGCGCGCGCATTTCCCCCTCGCCGTCGATCCACAGACCACGGTGCTGACCGTCGAACGCGACGGCCGCCTCGTCGGCGCGCTCAACTGGTTCGCCGTGCACAACACGAGCATGACCAACCAGAACCGCCTGGTCAGCGCGGACAACAAGGGCTACGCGGGCTACCACTGGGAACGCGTGGTCTCCGACGTCGACTACCTCGACCGGGCACCGGCCGACTTCATCGCCGCCTTCGCCCAGACGAACGCCGGCGACATGTCGCCCAACCTCGACCTCGAGGCGGGCCACGGCCCGACCGACGACATGTTCGAGAACACCCGCATCATCGGCACCCGCCAATCCGAGGCCGCGGCCGCGCTCGCCGAGAAGGCCCCGCTCGCCGACCCGTTCGACCTCGTCCTCGACCACCGCATCACGTACGTCGACATGGCCGACGTACGCGTGCGCCCGGAGTTCACCGGCGACGGCCGCCCGCACCGCACCTCGGGCCCGGCCGGCGGGGCGACGTCGTTCGCGGGCGCGCTCCCGGACGGCCCGACCCACTTCAAGGGCTTCGACGCCGAGCAGAACCGCATCCTCGGCGCGCTGTCGCAACGTGTCGTCTACCCGTTGTCGGCCCGCGCCCGCGATGCCCAGGCGCCCAAGCCGATCGCCCTCCCGGGCGGGCTCGTCAACAAGCTGATCCCCCTCGTCCAGCAGCGCCTGCCCGTGCAGTTGCTGCGCATCGGCCCGCTCTATCTGATCGGCCTGCCGTTCGAGGTGACCATCACCGCGGGCCTGCGGCTGCGCCGCACCGTGGCCGCGGTCGTGGGTGCGGACGTCTCCGACGTGCTGGTGGCCGGGTACAGCAACGCGTACGGGCACTACACGACCACGCCCGAGGAGTACGACGCGCAGATGTACGAGGGCGGCAGCACCCTCTTCGGACGCTGGCAACTGCCCGCGCTCCAGCAGATCGCGTCCGAACTGGCCACCGCGATGCGGGACGGCGTGGGCGTCGGCAGCGGGACGCCCGAGCCCGACCTGTCCGGACGCCGCCACAACCGCGGTGCGAAGCCGCCCGCCGAAGTGGTGCCGCCGCGCGGCAAGTCGTTCGGCGACCAACTGTCCTTCGCCCGCAACGGGCGTGTCGTGGCCGCCGAGTTCGTGGCCGCCCACCCCAGCATCGACCTGCGGCGCGGCAGCACGTACCTCACCGTCGAACGCGAGACCGAGCCCGGCAAGTGGGTACGCGTCGCCGACGACGGCGACTGGTCCACCAGGCTCCATTGGGCCCGCGACCGGGCCGGAGACGAACAGGTGCGCCCTCGCGTCCCGTTGCGAAGCCGCACAGCCGGCCCGGGCCGGCACGCCACCGTGCGCATCGAATGGGACGCCGGCGAAGCCCCGCCCGGCCGCTACCGCCTGAGCTACCACGGGAACACTCCCCGCGGGTCCTTCACCGGGACCACGGCTCCGTTCGAAATCGGCTGACGCGTACGTTCCCGAGAACGTGGTCAGGCGCGCGCCGCGACCGGGACTCGCTCGATACCGGGCGCGGCTTCCTCGGTGCCGTCGAAGGGCGGGTATGCGTCCCCGCCGATCCGCTCTGCCTCGGCGATGTAGTCCATCAGCGCACCGCGGGACTGGGCGAGCCGGGCCATCTGGTCCTCCAGGCGCTGCAGGCGCGTGCGCATCGCGGCCAAGAGTTCGGGGCATCCGACCAGCTCGGGCACCTCGCCCGTGGCACAAGGCAGCAGGTACGCGATGTCCTCGGACGACAGCCCCGCGCCCAGCAGGTGCCGGATCTGCTTCACCCGCAGCACCGCATCGTCGTCGTAGTCGCGATAGCCGTTGCCGCGGCGGTCCGCCTCCAGCAGCCCCTGGGCCTCGTAGTAGCGCAACTGGTGGGCATGCACGCCCGTACGCCGACTCAGCTCACCGATCCGCATGCGAACCTCGCTTGACCTTCATACCGATATGAACGTTGACGATGCTCGTATGAACAACAACGGCAAGACCAGTACTCCCGTGACCGTCATCGGCCTGGGCCTGATGGGCCGATCCCTCGCCGCCGCGTTCCTGGCGGCCGGCCACCCGACCACGGTGTGGAACCGCACCGCCGCCAAAGCCGAGGGCCTGGTGGCCGACGGCGCCCGGCTCGCGCCGAGCGTCGCCGACGCCGTCAAGGCGAGCCCGCTCACCATCATCTGCCTCACCGACTACTCGGCCGTCAACGGCCTCCTCGCCGACGACGCCCTCGACCTGAGCGGTACGACCCTGCTCAACCTCACCTCGGGCGACTCCGCCCAGGCCCGCGAGGCCGCCCGGTGGGCCGAGCAGCGCGGCGTCCGCTACCTGGACGGCGCGATCATGGCCGTCCCGCCGAGCATCGGCACCGCGGAAGCGGTCATCCTGCACAGCGGACCGCAGGCCGACTTCGCCGCGCACGAGGCCACGCTCGCGGCCCTCGGCACTGCGTCCTACCTGGGCGAGGACCCGGGGCTGGCCTCGCTGTACGACGTGGCCGGGCTGGCCATGATGTGGAGCGTCCTGAACGCGTGGCTCCAGGGCACGGCCATGCTCCGGACGGCCGGTGTCGACGCCGTGACGTACGCGGGGTTCGCCCGCCTGATGGCCGCGGGCGTGGCCGAGTGGCTGCCCGGGTACGCGGAGCAGATCGACCGCGGGGAATTCCCGGCCGAGGTGTCCGCGCTGGAGACCGACGTACGGGCGATGGACCACCTGATCGAGGAGAGCGAGGCACTCGGCGTCAACGCCGAACTGCCCAAGCTGTTCAAGGCGATGGCCGACCGGGCGATCGCGGCGGGGCATGGCGGGGAGCAGTACCCGGTGCTCATCGAGGAGTTCGCCAAGCCCGGTCCGGCGTGAACGACGGGTGCCGGCGACGGGCGCGAGCGACGGGCTCGAGTGCCAGGCGTGAGCGGCACACGTGAGCGGCAGACGTGAGTGACGGTCGGGCGGGGATCTCCCGTCCGACCGTCCTGCGCTTGCGTCAGCCGTCGTACGCTGCCGTCAACTCCCGACCGATACGCGCCAGTTCATCGCGGACCGCGGCCGGTTCGACGACCTCGACCAAGGCGCCCCAGCCGGCCAGGTTCCGGGCGATGTCCAGCGGTGTGGGGGCGCCGACCCGGACCTGGACCCGGCCCGCGCTCTCCGAATCGTCCTCGACCTCGCAATGCCGCCCGAACTGGTCGCGCAGGATCGCGACGTACCGCGCCTCCACCCGAAGCGTCGCCCAGGTGCGGGAGCGCCGCTGCTCGACTTCGTCGACGACCCCCTGCCAGGCCGCCGCCAGCGCGAAGTCGTCCGGCCGCTCCGCTTGTTCACCGGTCGCCGCGGCCTCGGTGATGCGGTCGACGCGGAACGTCCGCTGCCCCCGCTCCGTACCCGCGATCAGGTACCAGGTGTCGTCCTTGTCGACCAGGCCCCACGGGTCGACGACCCGCTCGCTGCGCTCCCGGCGGCCGTCGGTGTACGCCAGCCGTACCCGCTCGCGCCGGATGACGGCAGCTTGCAGCAAGTCCACGATTCCGGGCCGCGGGCGGTCGCGGTCGCCCCACCCGGTGGGGTCGGTCATCGTCGCGTCGGCGGCCGCCGCGGCCTCGGCCCGGAACGGCTCGGGCAGCGCGCGGACCAGCTTGCGCAGCGCCGCCTTCGCCTCGCCGGACACCGCCGCCGCCGGTCCGACCAGCAGGAACAGCGCCTGCGCTTCGGTCGCCGACAAACCGCTCAGGTCGGTACGCGCGCCGCCGACCAGCGACCACCCGCCGCCGCGGCCCGGCTGCGGATACACCGGTACGCCGGCCGATGACAGGGCCTCCAGGTCCCGGCGCGCGGTGGCCACCGACACCTCCAGTTCCTCGGCCAGCTCGGCCGCGGTCACCCGGCCGCGGGCCTGCATGAGCAGCAGCGTGGCGACCAGCCGGTCCGCGCGCACGGCCTGCACCTCCTCCGCGAAATGCCGATCAACCCGCTCATCAAAGTGCTCAGATGGTGAGCACTTTAGGTGGCAGCATCGAAGTTGTCACCGACCGCAGGGGTCGGAGCACGGACTCGGAAGGGATCGGCCATGCTGCGCGGACTCACCACCGTCAACCTCTTCGCCGACGACCTCGGCGCGGCCCGCGCCTGGTACGCCAAGCTGCTGGGCGTCGACGCGTACTTCGTCCGGCCGGTCGAAGGGCCGCCCGCGTACGTCGAGTTCCGGATCGGCGACTACCAGCACGAGCTGGGCATCATCGACGCGCGCTTCGCCCCGGAAGGCCACGGCCGGCAGGTCGGCGGGGCGGTCGCGTACTGGCACGTGGACGACGTCCAAGCGGCCTTCGAACGGCTGCTCGGACTTGGGGCCATGGTCCACGAGCCGGTGGTCGAACGCGGGCCGGGGTTCGTGACCGCATCCGTGGTCGACCCGTTCGGGAACATCCTCGGGGTCATGTACAACCAGCACTACCTGGACGTGCTCGGCGCACGTACCGAGGAAGGGCGGTGAGCAGCATGCCCGACCTGCAGCCGGCACCAGAGGTCTGCCACGCCGCCGACCCCGACGAGTGGCGCGCCTGGCTCGCCGCGAACAGCCGTACGGAGAAGGAGGTCTGGCTGCGCATCCCGCACAAGGACAGCGGCGTGCCCGGACTGACGTACGGCATCGCGATCGAACACGCGCTCTGCTACGGCTGGATCGACAGCCTCGCCCGCAAGCACGACGCGCACAGCTCGCGCCTGCGCTTCTCGCCGAGGAACCCGCGCAGCACGTGGAGCAGCGTCAACCGTGAACGGGTCGCCCGGATGACCGCTGCGGGCCTCATGACACCGGCCGGCCAAGACCTCATCGACCTTGCCAAGGCCAAGGGCACGTGGGAGCCGGTCCCTGAAGCGGACGCCTTCACCGTCCCAGACGACCTGCGCGCCGCACTCGGCCGCGACGAGGCCGCACAGCGCAACTTCGCCGCCTTTCCGCCGTCGTCCCGGCGCCTGATCCTGCAGTGGATCGCCACCGCAAAGCGCCCCGAGACGAGGGAACGCCGGGTCGTCCGCACCGCCGAACTTGCGTCCCGCAACATCCGCGCCAACCACCCCGCCTGAGTGCAGACTTGATCATGCTTCGTACCCGACCATGGAGCCATGAGCGGGCGGGCGAAGGCACTTTGGTGGGGACTGGCGGGCGCCGGAGCGGTGGCGTTCGGCGTGGCGGTGGTGTGGCTGACGGTCGGCCATCCGGAGGGGGCCGGCCAGGCGTGGGCCATCGTCGGTTCGCTCGCGGGTGTGGCTTCGCTGGGTATCAGCCTGTGGCAGGTAAGCCGTGCAGCAGCGAGCACCGGTGGAGGCAACCACGCGCTGACCGCGGCGACGACGCCGGTATCGACCCCGGCGGTGCAGTCGTTCGTGCCCCCTGGTGCTCCGTACGTCTCCGCCGACCGCGGCTCGATCGCCGCAGGCGGCACCATCCGCAACGCGCAGACCCGCTACTCCGCAACGGATAGCGGCACGGACCCCGCAAGCAGCACCGCCCCGGACCCGGCCGCCCCCACGTCCCAACCCGGCGGCCCGGGAATCCGCGCCGACCGCGGCTCCATCGCCGCCGGCGGCGACATCGACGGCTCCACCACCCACTACGGCCCCTGACCGCCGCCTCGGTACGGCGGACCACGACGAGCACTAGTTATTGCCGGCCATGACGTTGGTGATGCCCACGTCGATGTTGACCTTCGAGTTGCTTGAAGCTCAATGATGGCGAGGTGCCAAGTTCCGAACTGATGCCGATCGGCGTCTTCGCCCAGCGCAGTGGTCTGACCTCCAGCGCGTTGCGTTTCTACGCCGACTCCGGGCTACTGCCTCCTGCCGAAGTAGACCCGGTCACGGGCTACCGCTACTACGACGCCGATCAGCTGGTGCGGGCGACCGCACTGCGTCGGCTCCGCGAGATCGCCATGCCGCTGACTGCGGTCGAGGCGGTCCTCGGCGCCGAGGCCGAGGAGGCGGCGCGGCTGGTCGACGAGCATGTCGCCAAGATCGGCGGGGATGCGGCGGCGGCACGGCAGAAGGCTGCGATCATCAAGTCCGCGCTCGGCGGCAACGTGCCCGGTCTGCTGATCGCCACGCTGAAGGGTCCCGTGCTGGCGGATGCGGTCGAGCAGGTTCTGACCGCGACCGCGCACGAGCCGGGGATGGCGGTGCTCGCCGGCTTGCGCATCGAGGCGAGTGGCGAGGCAATCGCCCTGACGGCGACGGACCGGTACCGGCTCTCCACTCGGACCCTGGTGCCGGCGCGGCCGATGGAGCAGACCTGGGCCGGCACGGTCGACGGCGACGACCTCCGGGCTGCGATCGCCGATGTCCGGCGCAGTGCGCTGGTCCGCATCGAAGTGGTGCCGCACGGGATCTGGCTGCGCATGCCCGAGCGGGAGGACCGGCACTGCCGCACGCTGCCCGAGGAGTTCCCCGACCACCGTTTGATGCTCGAGTCCCTGGGCGAGGTCACTACGCGCGTGACGATCTCGAAGGACTTGCTGCTGCGGGCCCTGGAAGAACACCCCGGCGAACACGTCGCACTGCACATCACCGATCACCGTGTGAGCATCCGGCCCCCGAACGACGAACACCCCGGAATCCCGCTTTCCGCCACCGTGACGGGCGCGAACCTCCGGATCGGGTTCGACATGACCACGATCTATCCCGCCGTGAGCACGGCGATCGGCCCCGACGTGCTGCTCGATCTCAGGGGATACCACCTGCCCGTCACGATCCGCTCCGCCGACCGCGGCGATCTCACCACCCTGGCCATGCCCATCAAGTTCGACCCCTCAGCCTGAGAACGACGACGAGGAACACGTCATGCCCACCGCACCCGCCGGCCCCGATCCGACCATGGAAGCCATCGGTCAAGCCGTCACCGAAGGCCGAACGGGCGACATCCTTTCCGCCCGCCACAGGCTCCTGAACCTGTGGTCGGAGATCGGCGTCACCGGCGACCCGCTGCACCGGTGCTCACTCGCCCACTACCTGGCGGACCTCTACGAAGATCCCGCCCAGGCCCTCGCCTGGGACGTCCGGGCCCTGGACGCTGCCGACGCGGTGACCGACCAGCGCGTCCAGGAACACCATGCCGGCCTCCACATCGCCGGGTTCTACCCCTCGCTCCATCTCAACCTGGCCGACAACTACCGCCGCCTCGGGTCCTTCGACGCGGCCGGCGAGCACATCAACGCAGCCCAAGAGCACGCCCCCAGCCTCCCTCAGGACGCATACGGTGCCTCTCTGCGCACTGCGATCGACGAGGTGGCAGTGGCCATCTCCCAGCGGGACACCGCCAAGCGGTCCTCCGCACCCGGTCCCACCGCGTGACGCATCGGAACGCGTCCCGGATCGCTTTCGAGCTGACTCAGGTCGGAACGTCAATTAGCCGACGGACCGTCAGCAGCCAGGCGCGACGGCCAGGCCACGTGATCCACGTCGCGCTGGTGTGACCTCTCTGCGGAAGGGGGGTGAGGTACGGCTGCCGGTCGGGCCTCTCAGGTGAGAGCGTTCCGATCTTCAGTTGTGCCCGTACCGGCCCCACCCCCCATGACCGCGGACCTCGGTGTGTGCAGGTGCTCAGGCCGGCCTCTGGTGTGTTCGGGAACTTAGCTGTTCGCTCCGACACGCAGGCATGGGCCGGCCCCCGGCAGGGTGTGCCGGGGGCCGGTGGGGGACGTGGTCAGGGGCAGGTTGCGGCCGTGTCTATGCGGATGCCGGTGACCGTATAGGCCGACGAGAAGATGGCCGTCTGGTTCGGCAGGACGCACAGGTACTCGGTGCCGCCTGTGCTGTGGCGGATGTAGCGCAGGTATGCGCGGTCGTCGTTCCGGGTGTTCCGGACGTAGTCGGCGCCGCGGCTGAGCGAGCCCAGGTTCTGGTACCCGGAGGTCACGTCCTGGTACCCGGTCGACGGGGTGCCGTTGTTCCACTGGGTCGCGGTCAGGTAGAAGCAGACCCGGGGATAGGTGCATCCGTTGTAGCTGCCTGCCGCGGCGCCGGGCGCCACCGCCAATGCCGCGCCGACCAGCGCTCCGGCAGCCGTTCCGACGATTGCGAGCCTTCCTGTCGTCTTCATGGCCGCCAATCTGGTCCCGGAATGCGGGCTTCAGGAGGTCCATTCCGGACAAGTCCTTGCTTGATGACGTCCCTGAGGCCAACATTCCGGTGCTCGGCGCGATGAGTTTTGCCGCGTTCGCGGATCTGTACGGGAGACGACGATCTTCCCGAACAGGAGGCCGGCATGAAGCTCGCAGTGACGATGTTCGTGACGTTGGACGGGGTCTACCAAGGCCCCGGGGGACCCGATGAGGACCGGGACGGGGGCTTCACGCAAGGCGGTTGGTCCTCGACCTACGGGGACGAGGACTTCGCGGCGCACATGGTCGGGATCCTGGAGCAGGCCGACGCCTTCCTGCTGGGGCGGCGGACGTACGAGATCTTCTCGACCTACTGGCCCAAGATCACCGACCCGGACGATGTCCTCGCGGGCGCGCTCAACAGCCTGACGAAGTATGTGCCCAGCCGTACCTTGCGTACGACGCCTTGGGGCCCGGCCGAACTGCTGCACGGGGACCTGGCCGACGAGGTAGCGGCGCTCAAGGCCCGCCCCGGGCGCGAACTGCAGGTGCACGGCAGCGGCGCACTGGCCGGAGCCCTGCTGCGCCTTGGCGTCGTGGACACCTTGCGGCTGCTCACCTTCCCGGTGGCACTGGGCGACGGGAAGCGGTTCATCGAGCCGGGCACCCTGCCGACTGCGTACGCACTCTCCGAGGTGCGGGCCACCCCTGCGGGCGTGGTGCTCGCGACTTACGAGCGGGTCGGCGACCCGGTGTACGGCAATTACGAGGTGCCGGGGGAGGGGGAGAGGTAAGGCTGACCTTCGCTTGCGTCGAAGGTGGAAGAAGATCAACGATCAAGCAGCATAAGGGAGTTGGTGATCAAGCGGAGATCCGGAACGGAGTCCGCAACCACTGTCGATCGTCGATCGCGGCCCCTACACTCGCAGTCCGGCAGGCAACATCGTCTGCCGGAATTCGGGCATGCCCGGCGTACTCACGCCGCCTCTGACGACTCGGCGGCACCAGTCCACACCCGCGCCGCACGTGCCCGGCAGCACCGCCACGCACCTGCACAGCACTTGCACAGCACGATGCACAACGCACAGCCGTACAGCACGCACGATCCATGCACGTTCCGCGCAAGCGGAGGCGAGTGGAAGCGAGCACCGGTGAAGCTTGTGGTGTTGGTCAAGCACGTGCCCGACGAGGTGGCCGACCGGATTTCCGGTGTCGGCGTTTTTGCGGACGACATGACGGTCGACCGCGCGGCACTCACCTGCCGGCTCGGCGAGCCCGACGAGTACGCCGTCGAACAGGCGATGCGGATCGCCCGGCAGCGCCTCGACGTGCAGATCAGCGTCGTGACGATGGGCCCCGCGGGAGCCGTCCGCGCACTCGGCCGGGCGCTCGCGCTGGGGGCCGACGAAGGCGTCCACGTCCTCGACGACGGCCTGCACGGATCGGACGCGCAGGCCACGTCGCTGGTCCTCGCCGCGGCCGTCCGACGCCTCGGCTTCGACCTGGTGATCTGCGGGACCGCGTCGAGCGACTCCGGCATGTCGGTGGTCCCGGCCATGGTCGCCGAGCGCCTCGGGGTGCCCGCCGCGTGCGATGCCGACGCGGTGTGGACCGGCGAGGACGAAGTCGTCATCCGCCGCGACGAAGGCGCCACCGTCGCCGAGATCGCGGTCCCGATGCCCGCCGTGGTGTCGGTGACCGACCGGGTCGGCGAACCCCGCTACCCGGCGTTCCGCTCGATCGTCGAGGCGCGCTACAAGACGATCCGCACGTGGTCCCTCGCCGACCTGCGGATCCGGCCGTCGGAAGTGGGCCTGCGGGCCTCGGCGACCGAGGTCCGGACGGTGACGTCGTGTGCGTGCGAACGCCCCGGACTCCTGGTCCAGGGCGAGGCCCGCGGAGCCGCGGTCCGGCTCGCGAGCTACCTGACCGAGCACCAGCTGATCTGACCCGAACGGTCCGATCCGGTGCCCGGCACCCCGCGATCGGACCACCCGACGCGCGGGGAGGCACTGCATGCGACCTGTGCTGGTACTCGTGGAACGGGACGGCGCCAACGGCGCCGCCGCGGCCCCGGCCTACCGGTTGCTGACCATCGCCCGACGGCTCGGCACGCCTGTGGCGGTGCTGCGCCACCGGGCCGATGCGCGCGAGCTGGACGAGCTCGGACGCTACGGCGCCGCCCGCGTCTGCGTCGCCGAAGCCGCTGCGACTGCCGAGACCGCCGGCGGGCAGCAGGGCGCGTCCGCGGTCGCGGTGGCCGTCGAGGCACTGGCCGAGCTCGCCTGGCAGATGTCCGCGGCCGCGGTGCTCATCCCGTCCGGCCGGGAAGGCAAGGAAGTCGCGGCCCGGGTCGCGGTACGCCTTGGGTCGGGCATCGTCACCGGCGCCATCGACGTCCTGCCCGGGCCGGACGGACCCGTCACCGTGCAGGAAGTCTGCAGCGGTGCCTACCGCGTGGAGTCCGTGGTCCGCGGCGCGGCCCCGGTGATCACCGTCGAATGCGGCACCGCATCGGAACCGGCCGAGCAGGCGGCCTCATGTACGTCCGCAGCACCGGCTGCGGAGCGCCCGGCCGCGCAGGGCCCGCCCGTCGTCGAGCACATGTTCGTCAACCTGAGCGCGGCCGACCGGAGCATCCGCCTGGTGTCGCGCACCCGCAAGCCGGGACGCCGCCCGGTGACCGGCGCCCAGGTCGTGGTCGCGGGCGGACGCGGGGTCGGCTCCGCCGCCGGATTCCAGCTGATCGAACAGGTCGCGGACGCCCTCGGCGGGGCGGTCGGCGGCACGCACGCCGCGGCCGATCTGGGCTGGTGCCCGCACGACGCGCTCATCGGGCAGACCGGGGCCGTCGTCCACCCCAAGCTCTACATCGCCTGCGGGATCTCCGGATCGGTGCACCACCGCGCCGGCATGCAGCACGCCGCCACCATCGTGGCCATCGACAAGGACCCGGACGCGCCCATCTTCCGGATCGCGGACGTGGGCGTGGTCGGGGACCTGCACGACGTCCTCCCCGAACTCCTGACCGAGATCGAACGCCGCCGCGAACCCTGCTGTTCGAACACCGCAATGCCGACGGAAGCTGCGCCGGCCGCGGTGATCCCCGCCCCGGCCGCGGCGCCGGAGGCGGCCACCCCGGCGCTCGAGTAAGGCACCGACCCGCACCAAGGCCCGACCCGCACCAAGGCTCAAGCCGTACCAGGACCCAACCGCACCAAGGCACAGCCGCACACCCGCACAGCCGCACGTACTCGCACCCCGCTCCTCGCACACGCACCTCGTACCGGCAAGACGCACAAGGCGCACCGGTCATCCAGGACTTCGTGGAGGCGTAAGTGGTCGTACGACTCGTCATCGGACTGGCGATCACGGCGGTGGCGTTCGCGCTCGCCGGCCGCCGCCTCCTGGTGCTCTACCGGCTCGGCAAGACCGGGCAACCGGTGGAGCGGGACCGCACCCAGGACCTCGGCACGCGGCTGTGGGCCGTCGTCACCGAGGTGTTCGGGCAGCGCAAACTCCTGCAGTGGACCGGCGCGGGCGCCGCGCACTTCGCGGTGTTCTGGGGCTTCGTCATCCTCGGCGCGACGATCGTCGAGGGCTACGGCGCCCTGTTCGACGAGGACTTCCACATCCCGCTGATCGGCAAGATGGCCTGGCTGGGCGCCCTCGAGGACACCTTCATCGTCGCGGTGCTCGTCGGCCTCGTCGCGTTCGCCGCCATCCGGCTGCGCCAGGACCCGGCCAAGGAAGGCCGCGGCTCGCGGTTCTACGGCTCGCACACGGGCGCGGCCTGGGTCGTGCTCCTGATGATCTTCAACGTCATGTGGACGCTGCTGCTCTTCCGCGGCGCGCAGACCAACGCGGGCACCTTCCCGTTCGACAACGGTGCGTACGCCTCCGAGGCGGTCGGCAAGCTCCTCGAACCCGCGGGCGAGCACGCCAACGAGATCCTCGAACACATCGCACTGCTGCTGTCCCTCGCCGTGGTGCTGTCTTTCCTGGTGATCGTGGTGCACTCCAAGCACATGCACATCTTCACCGCGCCGTTCAACGTCGCCCTGTCGCGCCGCCCGCGCGGCCTCGGCGCGGCGCTGCCCGTGCAGTCCGGCGGCAAGCCGATCGACTGGGACGACCCCCAGGAGGACGACAAGATCGGCCGCGGCGCGATCGAGGACTTCACCTGGAAGGGCCTGCTCGACTTCGCGACCTGCACCGAATGCGGCCGCTGCCAGTCGCAGTGCCCGGCCTGGAACACCGGCAAGCCCTTGTCTCCCAAGCTGCTCATCATGGCGCTGCGCGACCATGCGCTGGCGAAGGCGCCCTACCTGCTGGCCGGTTCGGACGAGGCGCGGGCCGCGCTGCCGGAGCAGGACCAGGCCGAGGGTTCCCGGCCGCTGGTCGGCACCGCCGAGGACCGCGGCGTCATCGACCCGGACGTGCTGTGGTCGTGCGTGACCTGCGGCGCGTGCGTCGAGCAGTGCCCGGTGGACATCGAGCACGTCGACCACATCCTCGACATGCGCCGCTACCAGGTGATGATGGAGTCGGAATTCCCCAAGGAAGCCGGCTCGATGCTGCGCAACCTCGAACGCAAGGGCGACCCGTGGGGGCGCGGTGCGAAGGCCCGGCTCGAATGGGCGAAGAAGCTGCCGTTCGAGATCCGCGTCCTGGACGGCGGCGAGATCCCCGAGGACGTCGAGTGGCTGTACTGGGTGGGCTGCGCGGGCTCGCTCGACGACACCGCGATGAAGACCAGCCGCTCGGTGGCCGAACTCCTGCACGAAGCCGGCGTCTCGTTCGCGGTCCTCGGCAAGAAGGAGTCGTGCACGGGCGATGCGGCCCGCCGGCTCGGCAACGAGATGCTCTTCCAGGAGCTCGCTGGCAAGAACGTCGAGACGCTCAACACCGTCTTCGGCGACCGCCCCGCGGACGCCAAGAAGATCGTGGTCACCTGCGCGCACTGCTTCAACGCGATCGGCAACGAATACCCGCAGCTCGGCGGCAACTACGAAGTGGTCCACCACACCGAGCTGCTGGCCAAGCTGGTGAGCGAGGGGCGCCTGGTCCCCGAGAACGACGTCGACGCCGCGGTCACCTACCACGACCCCTGCTACCTGGGCCGACACAACCGCGTCTTCAGTCCGCCGCGGCAGATCCTGGAAAGCGTGCCGGGCGTGCGGCTCACCGAGATGCCGCGCAACCGCGAACGGTCCTTCTGCTGCGGTGCGGGCGGCGCGCGCATGTGGGTCGAGGAGACCATCGGCACCCGCATCAACGAGACGCGCACCGACGAAGCCCTGGAAACCGAGCCGGACTTGGTCACCGCGGCCTGCCCGTACTGCATCGTGATGCTCACCGACGGCGTGGCCACGCGCAAGCAGGAGGGCAAGGCCGACGAGGCGGTACGCGTGACGGACGTGTCGGAGGTGCTGCTGCGGTCCATCAAGCGGCGCGAGGGGATGCCGCCCACCGCGGCGGAGTCTGCCGCGCAAGCAGCCCAGCCCGCCGGCGAGGCTGCTATACCGGCGCAGCCCGCAGCGCCGCCGCCCGGCAGCAACGGCACGGCCGCAAGCGCGGACAGCACCGGCGGCGGTGCCGCCGGCGCGAGCGGGACCGCGGCACCCGCGGACAAGACGTAAGCGTGCGCCGGGGCTTCATGGCGCTTGGACCGCCATGAAGCCCCGGCACGCGTCACAACGTCCTGCCAGGCGTCAGGCCACACGTCAGACCACGCGTCAGGCCACGCGTCACGCCGCGCATCAGGCCACGCGGAATGCTGCGCACGAGACCACGCGTCACACCACGGTGAAGCCGTGCTTCGCGCCGAGCCGCTTCAGGCTGTCCTTGCCCGGGATGCCGTCCGCATCTGTGCCGGTGTAGCCCAGCCGCCGCTGCCACGCGGCATACGCAGTCAGTGTCTTGGTGCCGTACGACCCGTCCGCGTACTCGCCGCGCAGCAGCCCCTCGGCGACCAGCGCGCGCTCGACGAGCAGTACGCCCTCGGGGTACGACTTCGGCGTGCCGGCCGCCGGCGCGTCCTTGCGGGCCGCGGCGGCGACCCGGGCCAGCGACACCTCGGCGCCGCTCGGCTGCTGCGGAATGCTCGGCTTGCTGCCGCCCCAGTTGGGGTCCGCGGACACGATGCCGTTGTCGTAGGCCGGGTAGCCGTACCGGTACACATACGGGTCGCGCCGCGAGCGCTTGCGCAGGTATACGCCGTCGCCCTCGGGGGAGCCGCTCGTGTTGGTGTTGCCCTCGATCGTGTAGATGTAGTTCGCGTCGTAGGCGTACACCAGCCCCGTGTGGTGGCCGCCGCTGCCGAACGTGCCGCCGACCCCGAAGAACACCTGGGCGCCGACCGCCGGATACTCCGACGCCCGGCCCCGGTCCCGGAACCACTGCAGCCCGGTCCCGCACGAGGCGGTCCGCGGGAACAGGGTGCTCGCGTCCCCCTTCATCGCGCACCAGGACACGAACACGGCGCACCACGGCTGGCCTTGCGCCCAGCCGAGACCCGGGACTTCAGGGCTGTACTTGACGATGTTGTTCGGGTCGCCGTCGGCGTCCCGGCCTTCCCGGTAGCCCACTTCGGCGCGGGCGATGGCGATGACGTCGGCAGCAGTGCTCACTTCTGCGCTCCTTCCGGGGTCGGGGTGGCGGTCTCGACCTCGGAGCCGCTGTCCGCCCCGGCGAGGCTCTCCGCCGCGATCGCGGCGGCTTCGTCGAATTCGACGTCCGCCTGCCCGGCACCAGGCGAGTTGCCGGTCAGCACCGGCATCTCGGCGGCCTCTCCGGGGTCTCCGGCGGCCTCGGCGTACGCATCCCCGTCGTTCGCGGGACTGGTCATGGTCGCGATCCTTCCTCACGCGGAAACACCCGCGTCGGGACCGCGCAGGTGAATGGACGTTGCAAGATCGGTCCGGTCACGGCCGAACGGATTGCCGCGGACATGCGCTTCCCCGACGTTCCCCCGACCCCTCACCAACCGGCAAGGCCGGTCCCCTCGTTCGAGTCTAGGACGGCCCGGTGCCGTGCCGGGCGGGGTTCCGCTCACCCGATGGGGTGAATTGCCGGGCGTCAGATTGCGCGCACGGTCAGCATCCCCGCCGACCCGCCCGCCGCCAACCGGGTGCCGTCGGCCGCGAACACCAACCGCATCACCCGCTGGTTCTCCACGCGTTCGAGGGCGAGCGGATACGGGCTCCGGTCGCCCGCGTCGTGCAGCGTGATGCCGCGGCCTGCCGTGTAGCGGCCGACCGCCAGCAGGTCGCCCGCGGGGGAGTACGCCCAGCCGAAGCACTCGTCCCAGCGGTCGTTGCGGTG
This sequence comes from Yinghuangia soli, assembly GCF_021502675.1. GTDB lineage: Bacteria > Actinomycetota > Actinomycetes > Streptomycetales > Streptomycetaceae > Yinghuangia > Yinghuangia soli. The sequence continues at coordinate 265,076 of NZ_JAKFHA010000001.1, read as the reverse complement.
GGCGTGCGGGAACGCCCAGAGCAGCCGCCCGCTTTCGGCATCGATGCCGCAAGGGCCCTGCGCGGGCTCGGGATCGGCGACCAGGGACGTGCCGTCCGGGGCGAAGCCGAGGCTGCCGATGCCGTCGGTGTGCAGCGGTGCGGGCAGCGGGATCCGCCGCAGCAGGACGCCCGTGTCGACGTCCCGCAGTTCGACCTCGTTGGTTGTGTCGTGCGCAGCGTCGTCGTGGCCGTACACGATGCCGCGGCTCACGCGGTGCAGCGCCAGGCGGCTGCCGTCGCGGGACAGCGCCGCCGCACGCACCTCGGTGGCCGCGGGGCCGGCGTCGTCGTCGCGTGTGCTCAGCCTGCACAAGTCGGCTACGCCACCGGCCTGTTCCGCCTCCGGACCCGCCATCGCCACGACACGCACGGCATCGCCCGCGTCGAAGAGCAGCAGACGCTGCCGTGCCGCGTCCCATTGCGGCCGCAGGCAGTACGGGTTGAACGACGCCGTCTTCCCCTGCTCGTAGGCGGCCAGTTCGCGTACCGCCCCGGAGCCCAGGTCGACGTGGCAGGTGCGGCCGTCGACCGCGTACACCAGGCCGGTTCCGGCGGTGTCGAAGAGCACAGCGTGGACGGCGGCCTGCCGGGCACCCGCCGCCTCGGCGTGCACGAGTCTCTGCTCGCCGGTCGCGACGTCGACCACGTGGAATTCGGCACCGTACCCGGACTCGGGCACGGTACCGACCACCAGCAGGCTTCCGTCGGGATGCAGGTCGAACGCGTGCGACGAAGCCCGGTTCGGGGCGCGGCACTCCAGCAGCAACTGCCCCGGCCGTGCCTCGGCCGCCGACCGTACGAACGTGCCCGTGCCGTCCATCGCGTCCGTGTCGTCCATCGAGTCCGTTCAGCCCATCGCGTCTGTTCAGTCCGCCACGTACTCGCGCAAGTGGTGTGCGGTGAGGGTCTCCCCGTGCGCGACCAGGTCGGCCGGCGTACCGGTGAAGACGATCTCCCCGCCGTCGTGCCCGCCGCCCGGACCGAGGTCGATCAGCCAGTCGGCATGCGCCATGACCGCCTGGTGGTGCTCGATCACCACGACCGTGTTGCCCTCGTCGACAAGCCGGTCGAGCAGCGCCAGGAGCTTGTCCACGTCGGCCATGTGCAGGCCCGTGGTCGGCTCGTCCAGCACATACGTCGACGACTTCTCGGCCATGTGGATGGCCAGCTTGATGCGCTGCCGCTCGCCGCCCGACAGCGTGTTGAGCGGCTGCCCCAGCCGCAGGTAGCCGAGGCCGACGTCGGCCAGCCGGCCCAGGATCGCATGCGCCGGGCCGGCCCCGAAGAACTCGTACGCCTCGGCGACCGGCATGTCGAGGACCTCGCTGATGTTCTTGCCGTCCAGCGTGTAGGTGAGGACCTCCGGCGTGAAGCGCTTGCCCTCGCACGCCTCGCACGGCGACGCGACCGCGGCCATCATCGCCAGGTCCGTGTACACCAGGCCCAGGCCGTTGCACTTGGGGCAGGCGCCTTCGGAGTTCGCGCTGAACAGCGCCGCCTTGACCCCGTTGGCCTTCGCGAAGGCTTTGCGGATCGGGTCCAGCAGCCCGGTGTAGGTGGCCGGGTTGGAGCGCCGCGAGCCGCGGATCGGCGACTGGTCGGCCACCACCACGCCGTCCCGGTTCGACAGGTTCCCGTGGATCAGCGAGCTCTTGCCGGAGCCGGCCACACCGGTGACCACGGTCAGCACCCCGAGCGGCACGTCGACCGAGACGTCCTTGAGGTTGTGCTGCGCGGCCCCGGTGATCGCGATCGAACCCGCGGGGGTGCGGACCCGGTCGCGCAGCTTGATGCGGTGCTCCAGGTGCCGCCCGGTGAGCGTGCCGGACGCGCGCAGCCCCGCGACGTCGCCCGAGTAGCAGATCTCGCCGCCCGCGGTGCCCGCGCCGGGGCCGAGGTCGACCACATGGTCGGCGATCGCGACGACCTCCGGCTTGTGCTCGACGACCAGGACCGTGTTGCCCTTGTCGCGCAGCCGCAGCAGCAGGTCGTTCATGCGCCGGATGTCGTGCGGGTGCAGCCCCACGGTCGGCTCGTCGAAGACGTACGTGACGTCGGTGAGGCTGGAGCCCAGGTGCCTCACCATCTTGACGCGCTGCGCCTCGCCGCCGGACAGCGTCGCCGAGGTCCGGTCCAGGCTCAGGTAGCCGAGCCCGATCTCGACGAGCGAGTCGAGCAGATGCCGCAGCCCGGCGAGCATCGGCCCGACCGACGGGTCGTCGATGCCGCGCAGGAACTCCGCGAGGTCGCTGATCTGCAGCGCCGAGCACTCGGCGATGTTGAGCCCGCCGATCCGGGAGGACAGCGCGGCGGCGCTCAGCCGGGTGCCCGCGCACACCGTGCAGTCCTCGAACACCACCGCCCGGTCCACGAACGCCCGGATGTGCGGCTGCATCGACTCGCGGTCCTTGGACAGGTAGAGCCGCTGGACCTTCACCACGAGGCCCTCGTAGTTGAAGCTGCTGTTCTTGACCTTCACCTTGCCGGCCGCGCGGTCGAGGAGGTCCGACCACTCCTGCTCGGTGAAGTCCTTCAGCTTCTTGTCCGGGTCGTAGAAGCCGGACTGCGCCATCATCTGCCAGTACCAGGAGTCGACCTGGAAGTTGGGGACCGTGATGGCGCCCTCGTTCAGCGACTTCTCGCGGTCCACCAGCTGGTCGATGTCGATCTTCGAGGACAGCCCGAGGCCCTCGCAGGCCGGGCACATGCCCTCGGGGTTGTTGAAGCTGAACGCGCTCGCCGGGCCGATCTGCGGCGAGCCGAGCCGGCTGAAGACGATGCGCAGCATCGTGGACGCGTCCGTCGCGGTGCCGACCGTGGAGCGCGAATTGGCGCCCATGCGCTCCTGGTCGACGACGATCGCGGCGCTCAGGTTGTGCAGGCCGTCCACGTCCGGGCGTCCCAGGCTCGGCATGAAGGACTGGATGAACGCGGTGTACGTCTCGTTGATGAGCCGCTGCGACTCCGCCGCGATGGTGCCGAAGACCAGCGACGACTTGCCCGAGCCGGAGACCCCGGTGAAGACCGTCAGACGGCGTTTGGGCAGGTCGACGTCCACGTTCCGGAGATTGTTCTCCCTGGCTCCGCGCACCTGGATCACGTCGTGGCGGTCGGCGGGCTGCACATGCGGATTCTCGGCGGGCATCGGCCGATCATATGCACGGGTACGGACATGGCCAGGCCGTCGGCCATCCGGCGCGGACCGGGACCCCGCACTTCGGATGAGCTCCGGGGAATCAGCCGCGGACGGGAACTGATCGGGGCAGCGCGATCGTTGGTTTCGTATCGCACAGGGATGCGGTCGTCTTCCGGACGCGCGGCATGGGGACCGCGCGCAGGTGACGACCCGTCAGGACTGGGGGGTTCGATGTGGCGATCTGATTTGGCGTGTCCGCTTTCGGCATGCCGGGTTCCGTCATGCCCGCACCCGGCGCGCACCCGAGAACCGGGAGCGCCCGCATGAGATTCCGGCACCCCGACGGGACCCCGGTCCACGTCGCCTACTGCACCAACGTGTACGCCGCCACCGACCTGCCCGGCATCGTGGCGCAGCTGACCGACTACTGCGTGCCGGTCCGCAAGGAGCTCGGCAGCGACCTGCTCGGCGTCGGACTGTGGCTGGCCCCGGTGGTGGCCGAGCAACTGGCTCAGAGCCCGGCCGCCGTGGACGTCCTGCGCGGGCGCCTGGCGGACGAGGGCCTGGAAGTGGTGACCCTCGACGCCTTCCCGTACAGCGGCGAGCACGACGAGACGCGTGCGCACTCGACCCGCGGGCCCGCCTGGGGTGACGCCCGGCGCTACCTCTACACCGTGGACTGCGCCCGGGTGCTGGCCGGGCTGCTGCCCGACGACGTAGTGCACGGCAGTGTGTCGACGCTGCCCTTCGGCTGGCGCAAACGCTGGAGCCCTACCGCGCAGGAGATGGCGGAGGCCATGCTCGGCTCGGTCGGGACGCGCCTCGCCGAGCTCGCGGACCGCACGGGACGGCACATCCGCATCGGCCTCGAGCCCGAGCCGGGGTACGTGCTGGAGAGCGTCGAGGAGGCCGCGGCCGCGCTGCGCGGACTCGACCCCGCGCACTTCGGGGTCTGCCTCGACACGTGCCACCTGGCCGTCGGCTTCGAGGACCCGCACCGCGCCCTGGCCGCACTCGCCGAGGCCGGTGTACCGGTGGTCAAGATGCAGGCGGCGTACGCACTGCAGGCCGAGGATCCGTGGCGGGCCCGCCGGGCGCTGCGCCGCTACGTGGAACCGGGCTATCTGCACCAGACCCGCGAGGCGGGTCCGGCCACGCTCGGTGTCGACGACCTGTCCGAGGCGCTCGCGGGCGGACTGCCCGCCCGGGGGCCGTGGCGGGTGCACTGCCACGTGCCGCTGCACAGCGACCCGCCACCGCCGCTGTCCGCGACGCGCGATGTGCTGGCGGATGCGCTCGACGGGGTGTTCGGCGGCTCGGCGGCGCTCACCGACCACGTCGAGGTCGAGGCGTACACCTGGCCGGTGGCGCAGGGCATGCGCACGCCCGACCGCGACCGCGTGGTGGCCGGGGTCGCGGCCGAACTGGACTGGCTGCGCGGTGCGTTGCTGGCCCGGGGGCTGGTCGAGGGCGGCCCGGTGTTCTGACGTGGGGCCGGCCCGTACCGATGGGGGTATGGGTGCGGGGCCGCGTGGATGCGGCGCGTGCCGGGCCGGTCGGCTCTCAGGCGCTGCCGCGCCGCCGCCAGCGCCAAGTCCGGCGCGGGCCGCGGGGCTTGGCGTCGGACACGGACGGGCCGGAGGCCTCCTGAGGCACCGGGCGTACCCGGTCCGGGTGCCGTTCGCGCCACTCGGCGGCGACCGCCTCGACGTCGAACGGCTTGAGGTTGAGCAGCGGACCGGGCGGCGGCATGCGCAGCATCGCGGTGATCTTCTCGTTGAGCTCGGTGACGATCCGGCGGGCCTCGCGCTCGGACCGGGCCCGCATCGCGAGCGGCAGCGCGTCCTCGGCTTCCTTCCGGAGCTTGAGGGTGGGCGGCAGGACCGAGATGCCCTCGCCCTGCATCTTGTCCTTGATCCACCACAGCTCGTCGTAGGGAGCGTCGACGGCCTGGGTCGGTCTGCCCGCGCCGGGGAGGTTCTCGAACTCGCCGCGCGACTGGGCGTCCCGGATCTGGCGGTCCACCCACGATTCGAACGGGACTTCCGGCGGCTTGCGCTCGGTCACGACGGCCTCCGCAGTACTCGGTGGTCACGGTGTGATCCCCACCAGCATGCCTCACCCGTGCCGCGTTGCCGCGGTGCGACCCCTGCCTACCCGGCCGCAGTGCGACCGCTGCCTACCCGGCCGCGGCGCGGGCGGTGGCCAGCAGTTCCGGCAGCGTCCCGGCGAACTCGGGCAGCAGCCGCAGCGCGATCGCCCAGGCCTCGGTGCTCTCGCCGAGGTGGTGCGCGGTCAGGACCGACACTGCGGTGCGCGCGGTGTCCAGTTCGCGGCCGGTGAGGTTCCGGAACACCCGCAGTCCGGCGTCGGCATGCCGGGCCTGCGTGACGATCGCGGTCGCGGTGAGCAGGCCCTCGCGGTACGCGGTGCGCACCGGGGAGTCGTCACCGTGCGGCATGGTCCGGGCCAGGTGCTCCAGAGCGGCTGCCTTGACGGCCCGGCGGCGGCTCCGGCGCAGCACGGTCGCGCGGTGCCCGTCGGGATCCGCCTCGCCGCGGTGCACCGCCGCGTCCCGGGCCTGACCGGATATCAGCTCAGCGGGGCAGCCGGGCTGGTCCCATAGCGCCGCGAGGGCGTCTTCGGACCACGGCTTGCTCTCGTGCTCGGCCGTCACCAGCGGCCAGCGCAGATTCTCGTGCGGGGCCAGCAGGAGCAACCGGTGCAGCGAGCCTTCCGTGATGCGGATCCCGTCCGCGGAGCGCGGGGGTGCCGGACGGTTCTGGAGCAGCCGCAGGCGTTCGAGCACCACGGGCGTGCTGCCCTCGCGCTCGATCAGCCGGCCGAGCCGGTCGCGGCCGTCCGGGACCGCGACTGCAGCGGCCGCCTCGGCCCGGACCCGGTTGCGCAGGGGAGGGCCGTCGGCCAGGGCGGCGGCCGCGGCCTCCCGGCCGGCCAGCCGCCACACGTTGAGGCATCCGCGCAGCATGACGGCGTCCGCGGCGGGGAAGTCGTGGTCGAACCGCAGGCCGGTCATGGCGTACCTGACCGCGGCCGGCACCTTCGCTTCGACCAGTGCGTACAGCATGTGCTGGGGGCGCCGGGCAGCCGCGGTGGCGAAGAGGTCCGCGGGCGGCCGCGCGGTCCGGGAGGCCTGGAGTATCACCTCGCGCGTGGCGCGCGGGTGCTGCAGGGCGAGCCCGGTGACGGCCGGGTCGTCGCATTCGGCCAGCCGCAGCAGGACCTTGGGGTCGAGCTCGGGATTGCCGGCGACTGCTTGGCGGTCGCCGCTCGTTCCCTGCGTGACGACGTATTCCAGGATGGCCCGGCCGGGCAGGCCCGGGGTGCTCAGGATGTCGCGGCGCATGTCCGGGTCGATGCGGTCCAGGACCGGGCCGATCACGTGCCAGGGCGCCTGGCCGAGCAGGAGCGCCCCGGTGTTCACGGTGCCTTCCTCTCGTCGGCGCACGGCGTCCCCGGGTCGCAGGCCCGGCGCAGCAGGACCGCTGCCGCGCAGGCCTGGGAGGGGCCTCGCGCCACGGTAGCGACGGAAGGCGGGCCCGGTCGCGGGGATTTCGGCCCGGACCGGGCGCCGTGCCCTGGCCGAATTTCGTTCGGGTCCGTACGAAGGGCTTGTGGGGGTGCCGGGCCTCTGCATATCGTTTGGGGTCAAATAAAGCGCGCGAAGCGTGCCGATGCCGCCTGCCCTCGCGCAGCGGCCCCGGCCCGCCGACCAACGCCGAGACGCGCGCCGCGCGGAAGGAGCCCGCATTGACCGAGGCCGCACCCACCGCCGGAGCCGCAGGATCCGAGGCCGGTCCCGAGGCCGGTCCCGAGGTCGGGACCCGCGCCGGGGCCGAAGCTGCCGCATCCGCCGCGCCGATCGGCCCAGCCGACCTGGTCCTCCGGGGCGGCCGCGTGCTCACCCTCGACGCGGACTTCCGCATCGCCGAAGCCGTCGCGATACGCGGCGGGCTCGTCGCCGCGGTCGGCACCGACGCCGAGATCGGCACGTGGATCGGCCCCGGCACCGAGATCGTCGAGCTCGCCGGGCGTACCGCCCTCCCCGGCATCAACGACTCGCACCTGCACGGCTGTTCGTTCGGTGCGACCCGCCCGCCGCTGTCCGCGGACGTCGCCTACCCCGCGGTCCGCTCCATCGCCGACGTGGCCCGCGCGGTCGCGGTGCACGCCGCCGACCTGCCGGCCGGCGCCTGGGCGGTCGGCAACGGCTGGGACGTCGGCTACCTCGCCGAATGCCTCGCCGACCCGACCCGGCTGCCCACCCGCCACGACCTCGACGCAGTCGTCGAGGACCGCCCCGTCGCGCTCTACGAGTTCACCGGCCACACCCTGTGGCTCAACAGCCGGGCCCTGGAGGCCGCCGGCATCGACCGCACCACCGCGGCCCCGCCCGGCGGCATCATCGAGGTGGACGCCGACGGCGAGCCGACCGGCCTGCTCCGGGAAAGCGCGCAGAACCTCGTCGAGGCCGTCATCCCGGTCATGTCGCGCGCCGCACGCACCCAGGCGATCCGCGAGGCCATCGCGCTCTGCCACGCCGAGGGCATCACCAGCTACACCGAGCCCGGCCTCGGCCCCGGCGGCGACAGCCTGCTCAAGGGCACCGCGGGCACCGACACCCTCGCCGCGTACGCCGAACTCGCGCGGTCCGGCGAACTCCAGGCCCGGGTAAGCGTCCTGCTGCTCCCGCTGGCCATGGGCGAGTCCGCCGACGCGCTGCCCGAACGGCTCGCCGCGCCGATTCCGGGTGGTGCCGCCGACCCGCGACTGCTCAACGTCATCGGGGTCAAGGTCTTCGCGGACGGCATCCCGCCCAGCCGCACCGCGTGGATGCACGAGGAGTACATCGGCGGCGGGCACGGCTGCCTGTGCCTGCACGGGCACACCGACGCGCAGCGGGTCGGCGAGCTGAACACCATCGTCCGGCACGCCCACGCGGCCGGCTACCAGCTCGGTGTGCACGTCACCGGCGACCAGGGCATCGACGCGGTCGTCGACGCCTTCGCCGAGGCGCATGCCGCGCACCCGCGCACCGACGAGCGGCACTACGTCATCCACGGCGACTTCGTCTCGCCCGCCAGCCTGGCCAAACTTGCCGAGCACGGCTGGTCGGTCAACATGAACCCGGCCATCAAGTGGACCATCTCGGACCTCATGGACGGCATCGTCGGCACCGAACGCTCCGCCTACCAATGGCCGGTGCGCAGCGCCGTCGAGGCCGGTATCCCCGTGACGGCCAGCTCGGACGCGCCCATCACGTACCCGAACTGGCGGCAGGGCGTGGCCGCGATGATGCTGCGCGAATCCAAGGCCACCGGCCGCCCCAGCGGCCCGGAGCAGTGCGTCGACCTGGCCACCGCGCTGCGCGCCTACACCGTCAACGCCGCCCGGCAGGACTTCGCCGAGGACTGGAAGGGCGCGCTGACCCCCGGCATGGCCGCCGACCTGTGCGTACTCGGCGGCGACCTGGTGGCCGCCGACCCGCACGACATCCCCGACCTCCCCGTCGAACTGACCGTCTTCGACGGCCGGATCGTCTTCGGGAAGGTCTGAACGACGAACCGAGGGAACACGTGATGCGCGCCCTGATCATCCGTCACGACCATCCTTCAGACGCCGGATTCGTCGGCGAGCGGCTGCTCGCCCGCGGCTTCGAGCTCACCGAGATACTTGTCGTCCCCGAGGAGAGCAAGGACGACCCGCGGGTCACCGTCGACTGGCCCGACCCGCACGGCTTCGACGCCGTCGTCTCGCTCGGCGCACCGTGGTCGGTGTACGACGCGGACACCATCGGCACCTGGATCGGCGGCGAACTCGCTTTGCTGCGAGACGCCTTCGATGCGGACATCCCGGTGCTCGGCATCTGCTTCGGCGCCCAGGCGATGGCCACCGCGCTGGGCGGGGCCGTCGAGCGCGCCCCGTACCCGGAGATCGGCTGGACCCCGGTGCAGACGGACGCGCCCGGCCTGGTCCCCGAAGGTCCGTGGTTCGAATGGCACTTCGACCGGATCGTGCTGCCGCCCGGGGCCAAGGAACTGGCACGGACGGACGTGGGGCCGCAGGCGTTCACGGTGGGCCGGTCGCTGTGCGTGCAGTTCCACCCCGAGGTCACGCCGCAGATCGTGCAGGCGTGGATGGAGGACGGCGGGGACGAGGAGGCGACGGCATACGGGTTCGACCCGGCGGAGTTGGTCCTGCCCCTGGAGGGCGCCCGGGAACGCGCGCACGCGTTGGTGGACGCCTTCCTGGACGAGGTGGCCGGGCTGTAGCCGCGGCAGGTGATCGCGCGTCAGGGGCCCTGGTGTCGCGGGTCCCTGACGCGTCCTCAGGGGTTGGCGGGGCTCTCGGCGGTCGTGGTCTTTTCGGCGCCTTGGGGAGTCGTGGTGGCCGCGTCCGGGACGTCGATCAGGGGCATCATCGCCGCGGCCAGGTGGTCGCGCAGCCGGTCCGGCGGGGCTGCCATGAGGACGTCGACGCCGGCGATGGACGAGAGCGCGCCCATGCCGACGTTCAGGGCCAGGATCATCGCGGCGCGCAGTTCGGCGTCCGGGCCGTCCAGGCGGGCGGCCAGCGCCGCGACGGTGTCCCGTACCTGGGCGCGCATCAGGTCCGAGACGCCCTCCCGGCCGGCGCTGCGCAGCATCAGGGCGAGCGGGTGCTCGCCGGCGATGGCCGGGGGGCGGTTGTGGAACCAGGTCACCGAGCGGTCCGGCAGCTCGTCCATCGGCCCGTCGATGACCGTGGCCGGGTCGCGGTCGCGGCTCACGACGCTGACGAACAGCTTCTCCTTGGAGCCGAAGTAGCGGTAGATCAGCGCGGGGTTCACCCCGGCGTCGGCGGCGATGTCGCGGACCGAGGTGGCCTCGTACCCGTCGCGGGCGAAGCGGGCCGCCGCGGCGTCGAGCAGCGCGGCGGAGGTCGCCTCGGCGCAGCGGGGGCGCGGTTCGCCCGCGCGAGGGCGCGGAGAGTCGGCGTCCATGGTGGTTTTCTCCCGAGTCGTCCCGGCTTATTCCGCGGCCGGCCGTCGCCGCCGCCGTCGGACGGCCCATCTAACCATCGCGTCCGCGCGGGGTGGACGGCCGCCGCGGGGCGGCTTGCGGGGGTCGTGGATAATGGCTGCCGCATACATGTAAACCCGGTTTACATGGCGCGTTAGCGAGGGGAACCACCTGCCTTGACCGCCATCGACGGGACGCGCTCCGGCGTCCCCATACCCGCACCTGCCGCCGCTTCCGACGCCGCCCCGGCCCGCCCCGGAGCGGACGGCCCGGGCGCCCCGCACAAGCCCGGCGCCGACACCGGCAGCGGCCACTCGCGTACCGGGATCGTCCTGCTGATCCTGGTGCTCGGCGCCCTCACCTACTCCCTGCTGCAGTCGATGCTGTCGCCCGCGCTGCCGGTCATCACGCGCGAGGTCGGCACCACCACCGACACCGCGTCGTGGCTGCTCACCGCGTATCTGCTGGTCGCCTCGGTGACCACCCCCGTGGTCAGCCGGCTGGGCGACATCCACGGCAAGAAGAAGCTGTTCGTGGTGGCCATCGGGGCGCTCGGCGTCGGCTCGCTGATCTGCGGCCTGGCCGACTCGATCGGCCTGCTCATCGTGGGCCGGGCCATCCAGGGCGTCGGCGCGGCGGTCTTCCCGCTGTCGTTCGGCATCGTGCGCGACGAGTTCCCGCCCGAGCGCCGCGCCGCGGCGATCGGCCTCACCTCGGCGGTCATGGGCATCGGCGGCGGCATCGGGTCGGTGCTCGCCGGGCCGATCGTGGACAACCTCTCGTACCACTGGCTCTTCTGGATCCCGATGGTCGTGTGCGCGTTCACCGTCGCCATGGCGTGGAAGTACATCCCGGACTCGCCGGACCGCGCGCAGTCCACCCGGATCAACTGGCTCGGTGCGGCCCTGCTCGGCGCCGCGCTCGCCTGCCTGCTGCTGGGCGTGAGCAAGGGCCGTACGTGGGGCTGGGGTTCGGCCTCCATCGTGGGGCTCCTGGCGGCCTCGGCCGTGCTGCTCGTGCTCTGGGTGCTCGCCGAACTCCGTTCGTCCGCACCGCTGGTGGACATGAAGGTCATGCGCCTGCGCGGCGTGTGGACCACGAACGTCGCGGGCCTGCTGACCGGCTACGCGATGATGAGCGCGATGTTCCTGATGCCGCAGCTGCTGCAGCTCCCCAAGGCGAGCGGCTTCGGGTTCGGGACGACGGTCACCATGGCCGGCGTCTACATGCTGCCGCTGGCCGTCGCGATGCTCATCGCGGGCCCCACGGCCGGCGCCCTGGAGGCCCGGATCGGCTCGAAGCCGTCGCTGCTGGGCGGCTGCGCGCTGCTGGCGGCCGGCTCGCTGCTGCTCATCGTGGCGCACGGAGAGCTGTGGCAGATCATGATCGGGCTGTTCGTGTTCGGCCTCGGCGTGGGCGCCGCGATGGCCGCGATGGCGAACGTCATCGTGGCCGCCGTACCGCCCGAGCAGACCGGCATCGCAAGCGGCATCAACACCATCGCGCGGACCGTCGGCATGTCCTTCGGTTCGGCGCTGTCGATGGTCGCCGTCACCTCCAGCACCACCGCCGCGGGGATGCCGAAGGAGAGCGGCTTCACGATCGCCTTCGCGATCGCGGCCGGCGCCGGGCTGCTGGCCGTGGTGGTCGGCATGCTGGTGCCCGCGGGGCGGCGCAACGCGCCCGCACCTGCGCACAAGGTGTCCTGAGCGGCGACCGCGACCCCCGGACCCTCACGGGGTGAGGCACGTCGACGCATGACGCCACGACGCCGCTGGCCGGGTGACGCTTGACGCATAGGGACGGCCCGGTCCGCGGCACTGGCAGATGCCGCGGACCGGGCCTTCCGGCTTCTCGCGCCTTCCCGAGCGCTCGGGATCAGGCGAGGGTGACCGTCACCGGCAGTTCCTTGATGCCGTTGACGAAGTTGGAGCGCACCCGGCTGACCGGGCCGGCGAGCTTGATGTCGGCGATGCGCGGCAGCAGTTCCTCGAACATGATGCGCATCTCCAGGCGGGCCAGCGCGTTGCCGAGGCAGAAGTGCGGGCCGCCCTTGCCGAACGTCACGTGGTCGACCTGCTTGCGCGTCACGTCGAAGCGGTACGGGTCCTCGAACACCGCCTCGTCGCGGTTGCCGGACGCGAACCACAGCACGACCTTGTCGCCCTCGCGGATCCGCTTGCCGCCCAGTTCGGTGTCCCGGGTCGCGGTCCGCCGGAAGTGGTAGACGGGCGAGGCCCAGCGCAGGAACTCCTCGACGGCGTCCGGCATCAGCGCCAGGTCGTCGCGCAGCCGCGCCATCTGCTCCGGGTGCTGCATGAGCGCCAGCATGGTGTGCGAAATGGCATGCCGCGTCGTCTCGTTGCCCGCGACCACCAGCAGCAGGAAGTAGTTGTCGAAGTCCCGCTGACTGAGCGGCACACCGTCCGACGGGGTCTGGTTCACCAACCGGCTCACCAGGTCGGTGCCGTCGCCGCCGCGGCGCTTCTCGGCGAGCTCGCGGCCGTACGCGAACACTTCGAGCGAGGCCGGGCTGCGGAACGGCAGGTCGCGGTACTGCTCGCTCTCCGCGCTCTCCAGGAGCACGTCCGCGTAGTCCGGGTCGGTGTTGCCGATGATCCGGTTGCCCCAGTCGATGAGCTTCTCGGTGTCCGAGTCGGGGACGTCGAGCATGCGCGCGAGGACGTTGATGGGGAAGTCCGCGGAGACCTCGTGGACGAAGTCGAACGTGCCCTTGTGCAGCGCGTTGTCCAGCGTCCGGGCGGTCAGGCCGCGCAGGAACGTGCCGTAGTCGGCGATCGCGCGCGGGGTGAACTGCTTCTGCAGGAGCCGGCGCAGCGCGACATGCCGCATGCCGTCGGTCTCCAGCATCGAGCGGCGGATCGCGATCTGCGAGTCGTCGACCTCTTCGAGGTTGGTGAACCGCGACGAGGTGAACGTCTCGGGGTCCCGGTCCACCGCCACGATGTCGGCGTGCCGGGTCAGGGCCCAGAAGCCGCTGTTGGGCTCGGGCTCCGGCTGCCAGTGCACGGGGTCGTCGGCGCGCAGCGTGTGGAACATCCGCCAGGGCGTCTCGCCGTCGGTGAAGCGGTCGTTGTCCGCGAGGTCGACCTCGTCCAGGGGCATGGGCTCGGGCACGGCGGACACCTTGGTGGTACTCATGGTGCTACTCCGGTTTCGTTCGTGGCGGCGGGCGCGGCAGCTGCTCCGGTACTCACAGGTGGTAGGCGTACTCCGCGAACTCCCAGTCGGTGACGTGCTGGTGGAAGCGGGCGACCTCGTCGCGCTTGTAGTTCAGGAAGGCGTCGGTGAACTCCTTGCCGAGCAGCGCATTGAGCTCGGCGTCGGCGGCGAGGGCGTCCAGCGCCTCGGGCAGCGAGGCGGGCAGGAGCGGGGCCTTGCTGGTGTCGTACCCGTAGCCCTCCAGCGGTGCGGGCGGCTCGAGTTCGTCGCGGATGCCGAGGTGGACCGCGGCCGACACCGCGGCGATGGCGAGGTACGGGTTGGCGCTCGCGTCCCCGAGGCGTATCTCCAGGCGCGCGCCGGGGCCGCGCTCCGGCGGGATGCGGACCATCGCGCTGCGGTTGTCCAGACCCCAGTCGATCAGCCACGGCGCGAGCGTGTCGGGGCCGAAGCGCTTGTACGAATTGATCGTCGGGTTGAGCAGCGCGGCCATCGCGGGGGCGTGCCGCAGGATGCCGGCGATGGCGTGCCCGGCCGCCTTGGACAGGCCGTACGGGCCCTGGGGGTCGTCGAACGCGTTGTCGCCGTCCGCGTCCACACAGCTCAGGTGCAGGTGGAAGCCCGAACCGCCCTCGTCGCTGAACGGCTTGGCCATGAAAGTGGCCAACTTGCCGTCGATGCGGGCGAGTTCCTTGATGGCCGACTTGAACAGGAAGCCCCGGTCGGCGGCGTCCAGGGCCTCCGAGTGGTCCAGGTTGATCTCGAACTGGCCCGAGCTGTACTCGTGGTTGCCGGTGGTGGCGCCGATGCCGAGGTCGCGCAGGTGCCGCAGGGTGCGCAGCAGGTGCGCCTCGGGGTCGCCGCGCCGGCCGGCCACGTACACGTTGCCGGACGCCTCGCCGTACCGCCGCCAGCCGCCCTGGCCGTCCGGCTCGCACAGGAAGTACTCCAGCTCCGGCCCGACCACGGGCGTGAGGCCGGTCTCCTTGCGCATCCGGTTCAGCACGTTGCGCAGCAGCGAGCGCGGGCCCTCGGGGGCGAGCTGCCCGGTCGCCGGGTCGGTGGTCTCGCCCAGGCACCACGCCACGCCCGGCTCCCAGGGCAGCGGCCGCAGCGTGCCGAGTTCCGGGTGCACCGTGACATCCGGGAGGCCGACGTCCAGGCCGCCGGCGATCGCGAGCGTCTCGCCGCGCGGGGTGGTGTGGTAGACGGCCCGGCAGAACGCCAGGCCGTGCGCGCAGACCGAGGGCAGGTGGCCGACCAGGACGTCGCGGCCCCGGTCGGTGCCGATCAGGTCGGGATAGACAACGCGGACCACGTCGATCCCGCGTTCCTCGAGTTCGGCGACGGTCTCACTGATGCGGTCCGGAACGTTCGATTGCACCGGAGTCTCCTCGCGGTCGGGCAGGCGGCGGCAGGTCGGCCGATTCACGTTCGTGCGAGTGGCGGGCGGGCTACTCGTTTGAGTCCAAACCATATGGACGACAGGGCCGTCGCACAAGGGGTCCCCGGGGGTGACAGTGCGGCGTCGAGGGCATATCGTACGGACCCAAACGATCCGGCGCACCGACCGGCATCGCACCCGAGCCACCGAGGAGGCGTCGTGACCGGCGTGCGCGGTTTCTTCCACCCCAAGACCGGCAGCGGACGGTCCTCACTGGTGCCCTCGCCGCCCTGGCACTACTCCGGCGACCTGCTCACCGTCGAGTACCGCACCGACCCGGCCCGGGTCGCCGAACTGCTGCCCGCACCCCTCGAGCTCGCCGACGAGGACCCCGGCGCGGTCGCCCTGATCTGGGCCGACTGGCAGTCCTGCAGCTCGTCCCGCGAGGAGCTCCTCGACCCGGTCCGCAGCCAGTACAAGGAGTGCTTCGCGGTCGTCCGCTGCAAGTTCGAGGGCGTCACCTACTCGCGCTGCGTCTACATCTGGGTCGACAAGGATTTCGCCATCGCCCGCGGCCTCCACCAGGGCTATCCCAAGAAGCTCGGCTCGATCCACCAGACCCGCCCGCACCCGTACGGCCCGGCCCCCCGCATCGAGGCCGGCGCGGTCTTCGGCGCCACCCTCGCCGCCGCGGACCGCCGCCTCGCCGAGGCCGTCGTCACCCTCCGCGAACCGTCCGACGGCAACGGCTTCGTCAACGGCCACCCGATGGCCCACCACCGCTGGCTCCCGTCCATCGACGGCAAGGGCCTCGCCCTCGACGAACTCATCGCCACCGGCGCCGAGTCCGCCGACCTGGGCCCCGCCTGGTCCGGCGACGCCGACCTCACGCTGTTCGAAGCCCCGACCGAGGAACTCGCCCGCCTGGAGATCCACGAAATCATCGGCGCGTACTACCGCCAGGTAGGAGTCACCTGGAACGGCGGCACGGTCCTGGCGACGGGCACCACCACCGCCGCCGATTAGCTCCGCATTTGTCGAACTTCCAGCACCACGGGCCACGTTCCTCCCGGAGCGTGGCCCGCGCTCACTCCAGGGGCGGCGTGTCTTACCTTCCAAAGAAGCAGAAAGTGCCCGCATAGACACGCTGAGTGCCCATATGCTGCAAGCTCCCCGACATGTCATATCTGCGGCGCGAGCTCTTCGCGCGACTCTTCGAACTGGCTCCAGGCCTGGTCGAGACCGACGAACGACTGCAGCTGCCCCGGGCTTCCGGCAGCTACAAATGGCAGTTCGTCTCGACCGACGATCCGGCAGCGGATGACGATCCTGAGGCGTTCGCTCCGGATGGCCTGATCGCGAGGTGGCCCGACCGCGCTGCACGGCCCGATCTGGTCGTGGTGCTGGAGGTCGTCGGCGGTGACGATGCCCGGCAGGCCGAGCGGTGGCCCGGCTACGTGCAGGACGCATCCCTGCGATTCGGCTGCCCAGCGGAACTGTTCGTGGTGGCGCCCGAGGAGAAGCTCTCGGTATGGGCAGCCAGAGCCTTCGACACACAGCTGGTTTCCGGGTGGCCCGACGCTGAGGAGCACTCTGGGGTGGAGACCCCCGCGGACGTGGCGCCGGACTGCGCGGACTGGTTCTGCGTGGTGGGTCCGTCGGCTTGCATGAGCCGGTCGGCTTGCGTCGGCGTCCCGGGGACTTCCGCGGCTGGATCGCCTTGGCGCTCGCTGCCCCGAGACCTCTCCGTTCCCGGAGCGGCCGGACTTCGGGCCGATACCGTCCTTGCGCGCACATCGCCGGAATCGGGTGAGCCCGACCTGATCGTCATCGTCGAGGTCCAGCGCGCGCCTGACGAGGCCAAGCGTGCGCGCTGGGTGCGGTATCTCTGCGCCGCCACGATGCGCTACGAGTGCCCCGTGCGGCTGTGCGTGGTCTGTCCGGACCCGGCCGTGGCGGATTGGGCGGCACAGCCTCTCGACCTGCGTATGCACGGTGTGCGTGTGGCGCCGTTGGTCGTCGGCCCCGAAGACGTCCCGGCGATCGTCGATCCTCGGGTGGCTGCGCAGAGCCCAGAGTGGACGATGTTGTCCGCCATGATGCACCCGGATCGGCCGGAAGTGACACGTGCACTGATGGCCGCGTTCGCGGATCCGGCGACGAGCACACGCTTCGAGGAATGGTTGGCGCAGGACACGCCCGAGGCGGTGGGCGAGGGCGCGGTCGCGGCAGCAAGCTGAGGCGCGATCGGTCGACGGGGGCGTGAGCGGTTCACTCACGCCCCCGTGTGCACCGCTGCCTGTCAATCGACGAGGGCGCCGGCCGACAGGTTGGCGATGGTTCCCGTCATCGATCCCGCTCGGTCGGAGGCCAGGAAGGCTGCGGTCTCCGCGACCTCTGCGATGGTGGGGAGGCGCTTGAGGAGCGTCCCTTGAGCGAGGCCGTTGTCGCCTTCGAGCATGTCCTGGACTGTCAGGCCGGAGGCCGACGCCGCTTGTTCGAAGAGCTCCTTGGTGTAGGAGCCTGCGGCGGGGCCGTCCACCACCGCGTGCGGGCGGATGCCGATCACGCGGATGTTGGCGGGGGCCAGCTCCGCGGCCAGGGAGCGGGTGAAGGCCTCCTTGCCTGCCGCGCTCACGGCATGGCCGAGGAGGCCGGGCAGGGCCAGCTTGGAGCCCGGTTCGGACAGGGTGAGGATGACGCCGGGGCGGGTGCCGCCCATGTGGCGGGCGACGGCTTTCGTCGTGATGAAGAGCGTCCGTAGGAAGCCGTCGATCGGGCGCATGAACGCGTCGAGGGACAGGTCCGCGAGGGGAGTTCCCTGGTCGTGCATGACGCTGACGGCGTTGAGGGCGACGTCGATTCCGCCTGCGGTCTTGGCCACGGCGTCGGCGTGGCCCTCGACGGCCTCCTGGTCGTGGACGTCCACCAGTGCGGTCTCGACCTGGCCGCCGGCCGCGGTGATGTCGCGGGCGACCGCGTCGAGCGGGGCCTGGGTGCGGCCGGCGATGAAGACGCGGGCGCCCTCGCGGGCGAACGTCCGGGCGATGGCTCCGCCCAGGGCTCCGCCGCCGCCGTAGATCACCGCGGTCTTGTTGTCGAGCAGTCGTGCGTTCATGACCGTCCCCTTTTGCGCTGGATTTCCTCGGCGATGCGCTTGATGCGGTTCAGGCGCGAGTCCCAGGTCTTGCCGGTGTCGTCGAACTGCCTTTTGGCGTGCGCGAGCCGGGCGACCTCGTGGCGGCGTACGGGCCTTGCCGGAGCCGCGCGGATTGCGTCGGCGCGCTCCAGGACGGCGGTCATTGCGGGGCCACCGTCGGGGCGTACTTCTGCAGCCGCGGCAGGAACATGTCCCAGCCGCTCTCGTGGTCGCGGTACGCCTCTTCGAGGACCGCGGCTTCCCAGCCCTTCTCGCGCCAGCCGCTCTCGGTCAGGCGCAGGACCGTGCCGTCACCCGCGGGTTCGAGCTCGAAGGTGACGAAGAGGGAGTTGCCCATCTCGGGCGTCTCTCCGCTGGGTGCCACCCACAGGAACGTGAACTTGCGGGGCGGCTCGACGTCCACCACCGTGATCGCTTCGACCGCGGCGCGGTCGCCCCACACCAATTCGCCGACCGCGCCGGGCGCGGACTCGAACGACGCGTCGTCCGACCACCACATCTTGATGTGCTCGGGGCGGCTCACCACATCGAACACGATCTCCGGCGCCGCCTCGATGCGGACCTCGCGCGTCAGATCTCCGAACTCCACCACGGACCTCCCATGAGCAACCTTTGGTTGCATGTCAATCTAAGGCGAGAGTCGTGGATGCGCAACTTTTGGTTGCGTATTGCTGGTGGGGCTGTGCGTTGTGCGTCGAACTCCGCTGGCCAGAGGCTCAGTTCGCTCTTCGGGGCGATCGGCTGCCCTCCCGAGGTGGGCATTCCTACGCTCGGATGAGTACTTAAAGTGTTTGAATGGGCGCATAGAGTGTCGATGGTCGCTACGGTTCCGCCGTGATTACTCCCGAACATGAGTTGGTCACCGATCTCTTCTGTGACCATGTGGAGCTCATCGAGCAGCACGTCCAGCTGCCGATCCCGAGGGAATCTCCGAGCGGGCCATGGATCTGGAGGCCCGCGCGCTCCGAGTTGACCGTGGTGTCGCCAAGCGAACTGCGTGCTGACGCCTTGTTCGAAGTCCTGGAACCTGGGGCCGCGAAGCCGGAGCTCGTCGTCGTCTTCGAAGTGCAGTTGGCCCGAAAAGAAGGGAAGCGGCGTAGCTGGCCGATGTATCTCGCGAGTGCCGCTTACAGATACTCCTGCCCGGCGGTTCTCGTCGTGGTGTGCCTGGACCGGGGCGTCGCAGATTGGGCGCGCCGGGAGTTCAGGACCAATGTCGGAGACAACAGACTTGCGCCCTTGGTCATCGGCCCCGATGAGGTGGCGGTGCTGGGTGATCCGGCGCAGGCCATCGCCTCGCCGGTGCTTTCGGTGCTCTCCGCGCTCATGCACGGATCCGACGAAAAGGTGCGGGACGCAGTCTTCGAGGCCCTTGCGGCCGCCATGCACAAAGTCCCCGACGACGATGTACGTACGTACACTAACGTTGTATACAGCTCGGTCGACCCGGAGGCGCGGGCGGCTCTTTTGGAGGCTTTCATGCCGCTTACAGAGGACAGGCCATCCCTGCTGGGAGACATCTTCGCCCGTGGTGAGGCCCGTGGCGAAGCGCGTGGCGAAGCGCATGGGGAAGCTCAAGCGGTCGTCAAGGTGCTGCTTACCCGTGGCGTCGAGGTGCCGGACAGCGTTCGCGAGGCGATCCTTGCCTGCCAGGACCGGGCGCAGTTGGACAAGTGGCTCGTGCGGGCGGTGACCGCCGCGACCGTGGACGAGGTCATGGCCGACGAAGACTGAGCGTGCAAACGTGCGAAGGGCGCCGAGCCTTGGCTCGGC
>NZ_JAKFHA010000001.1:212454-245367 GCF_021502675.1 Yinghuangia soli | reverse complement strand
GTTATGGCCCCCCCACTCTTTGGCGTCCACCGGGGCCAGGGGGGCGGCGCTGGGCCCGGCCCCCCTTCGCATTGCCGGAGAGATCCCTAGAGCGCGGCGACCCGGCGGACGATCTCGCGGCAGAGGGAGGGGATTTCGCTGCGGTCGTCGGTGTACTGGGACGGCTTGACGCAGATCGTGGTGAAGCCGCGGGACATCTGCTCCGGGATCGACTCCAGGGCGAGGGCGATGGGGGCGGGGGAGTGGTCGTCGGGGAAGGTCGGCCGGATGCCGCCGACCATCTCCAGGTCGGCGAGGTCGCGGCCTGCGGCGGACATCGCATCCCGCAGGGCGGTCATCTCGGCGTCGGTGGGTTGGCCGAGGGGGTGGAAGCCGTGGCCGTACCGCACCAGGCGCCGGGTGACCGCGCCGTGCACCGAGCTGCCGCCGAACCACAGGCGCGGGCCCTCGGGGCGGTAGGGCTTGGGGACGAGGTACGCGTCCTCGAAGCGGTAGTGCTCCCCGGTGAAGGACGCCGGGGTGTCGCGCCACAGCGCCGCCCAGGCCGCGAGGTGCTCGTCCAGGAGCTTGCCGCGGCGGGCGAAGGGCACGCCGAGCGCCTCGTACTCCGGGCGGTGCCAGCTCACGATGGGCTGGGCGACCAGCCGGCCCTCGCTCAGCAGGTCGAGTGTGGCGAGCTGCTGGGCGAGGGCGAGCGGGTGCCGTAGCGGGGCGATGACGCCCGCCGCGACCAGGCGGAGCCGCGTGGTGGCCGCGGCGATCGCGGACAGGAGCAGCAGGGAGTTGGGCCAGGGGGTGGCCGGGTCCTGGTTGCCGGGCAGGGCGTACTCGCGCGGGTTGGCCATCAGGCCGTCCGCGTCCGCTCCCTTGCCGAGCACGATGTGCTCGCTGACCATGACGCTGTCGAATCCGGCGTCCTCGGCCTCGCGGGCCATGTCGACCAGGCCCCGCAGGTCGCGCGGGTCGGTCAGGGTCCAGTTCTCGCTGAGGACGAGGACGAGCTTGGGCGCGGCCACCGTACTCCCTTGCTGTGTAGTGATGGTGATGGGACGTCAGGTCATTCGGGGCGGCCTCGGCCGACGCCGGCGTAGACCGCGGGACGGGTGCTGCGCAGCCACCAGCCGTACGCCGCACCCACGACGCCCGCGCCGATCACCAGCGACGGCAGGGCCCAGCGCAGCGCCGAGCCGGAGTCGACGCCGAGCAGCACGCCGAAGTTGTCCAGCGCCAGGATGAAGACGACAGCGAGCGCGACGGCCGCGATGAGCGGGGCGACCAGGCGGTTCCACAGGTGCTCGCCCTCGCGGCGGCCGTTGCGGGCGAAGTAGCGCGCCACGGCCAGCGAGGTCAGGACCAGCAGGAGGATCACGCCGAGGGCGCCGAGGTTGGTCAGCCAGTTGAAGAGCGTCGCCATCGGGTCCTTGTCGAGCAGGACGAAGACCGAGACGACCGCGGCCGCCAGCACGGTCTGGGTGACCGAGCCGATGTGCGGCGAGCCGTGCCGGTGGTGGCTGCGGCCCAGGTGGGTCGGCAGCACGCCTTCCCGGCCGAGGGCGAGGAAGTAGCGAGCCACCGCGTTGTGGAAGGACAGCAGTGCGGCGAACAGGCTGGTGATCAGGAAGAGTTGCGCGGTGTCGGAGAAGCCGCTGCCGATCTGGTCCTCGCTCAGCACGAAGATGAGGTTCGGGCCGTTCTCCTGCGCGGCGCCGACCGCCTTGCCGGTGCCGGCGCCGGACATCATGGCCCACGCGGTGGCCGCGTACAGCACGCCGATCACGGCGACGGCGATGTACGTGGACCGCGCCACGGTCCGCTTCGGGTCCTTGCACTCCTCGCCGTACAGCGCCGCCGACTCGAAGCCCATGAACGACGCCATGACGAAGCAGAACGCCGCGCCGGTGGAGCCCGCGGTGAGCGCGTCCCAGCCGAACGGGTCGAACGAGATGCCGTCGGGTGCCGAGGTGAACGCGCTGAAGTCGAAGACGATGACGGTGAGCGCTTCGATGACCAGCAGAACGGCGAGCACCTTCGCGTTCAGGTCGATGCGCAGGTAGCCGAGGACGCCGACCACGCCGATGCCGATGAACACGATCAGCCACCACGGCAGGTCCCAGCCGAGCTTCGCGTCCAGGAAGTCCGCGGTGGTGAAGCCGAAGAGCCCGTAGATGCCGATCTGCATCGCGTTGTACGAGACGAGCGCGATGAAGGCGGCGCCGACGCCGGGGATCCGGCCGAGGCCGTGGGAGACGTACGCGTAAAACGCGCCCGCCCCGGTGATGCGGCGGCTCATCGCGGCGTACCCGACGCTGAAGACCGCGAGCATCGCGGCGAGCAGCAGGTACACCAGCGGGATGCCGGTGGTGCCGGTGACCGCGAGGCTCTGCGGGATGCCGCCGGCCGCCACGGTCAGCGGCGCGGACGCGGCGACCACGAAGAACACGATGTGCGCCACGCCGAGCTTGCCGGGCGGGGCGTACGCCGCCTCGGCCGATGCGGGGCCGGATGCGGGACCGGGTGCGGGGAATTCCTCGACGGCCATGACGGACCTCCGGGGGAGAGGCGTACCGGGCGGTGGGCAGGGGAAGCCGCCCGGCAGATCATTTGGACCCGTACGATCTGGGGTGACGCTGATCGTACGGATGCAAACAGGCCGCCACAAGAGCTAGATTTCCGGACGGAGCAGCGCACCCCTCGGCGCCGCCCGCACAGATGGGAGTACGTGGAAGTGACCGGCAAGCGGACCATCATCGAGACCGAGAAGGTCGTCCAGGAGCGCCTCGGCGACATTCCGCTGCGCCGCGAGCAGATGGCCGCCGTGTCGAACATCTACCGCGCTGCCACCGCCGTCCGGCAGCACCTGGAGAACTCGGTGCTGCGCGAGGCCGAGCTCACCTGGACCGCGTTCACCGTGCTGTGGGAGGTCTGGATCTGGGGCGAGTCGGAGACCCGGCACGTCGCCGAGGAGGCCGGCATCTCCAAGGGCACGCTCACCGGCGTCGCCCGCACCCTGGAGTCCCGCGGGCTGCTGCGCCGCACCCAGCACGCCTCCGACGGCCGTCTCGTCCTGCTCGCGCTCACCCCCGAGGGCGACGAATTGATGTCGCGCGTCTTCCCGGCCTTCAACGCCGAGGAGGCGTTTGTGACGGACGACCTCTCCTCGGCCGACTGCCTCAAACTCGCCGACAGCCTCCGCAAGATCGTCGCCCGCCTGGAGGCCAAGGGCGACGAACGCCGCGAGGAACTCCTCGCGGGCGCGGCCCCGAAACCGCGCCGCAGCGGCCGCCGCCCGAAGAGCGGTTCCTGACGCTGTTCGGCGGTATTCCATGCGCGTCGAGGTGCCGATTTCAGTTGGCGGAGATCTTTCGTGAGCCAGGCAGGCCAGGCTGCAACTTTAGCTTCTGTCATGTCCCTTGCGGAGCGGCAGCGCACTCCCGGTCCGAGACCGGGAGGGCGTCTTTATGTGTTTCGCGACGCAGGGACGGATTCCGGACGCGCGTGTGCGCGAGCGTTCCGTCAGCGCTCTCTGAGGCGCATCCGCTCGCTCGCGAGTTTGAACTGTTCCCGGGTCACGGACAGGACATGGATGTCCCAGTACCGGCCGGCAAAGAATTCATGCTCGCGAAGAACGCCCTCGACGCTTGCGTAGCCGCGGGACACAAGGCTGCTGAACTGCGCGTAGTTGTAGTCGAGCGACTGCAAGTACAACTTTCGCAGTGGCAGGATCGTGAATAGGTAGTCGGCGAACAGCATGGTCGCCGTCACGCCGACGCCAGTCTGCTGCTGATCCGGGCCGACAACTGTTCCCAGTTGTGCGTGCCCATTTCGGTCGTTGACGTCGAAGGCTCCGACGTATCCCAACTGCTTTTGGCCTCTGGTGTCCTCGATGATGTGGCCGAGGACGTCGGGCCTTTGCAGGTTCATTCGTATCGATTCGGGGGTCGGTATGCGTCCGCGGTAGACCCAACGGTAGGAGACTTCGTCGGTTGCGAACAGAGCCCATAGGAAGGGGATATCGGCGTCGTCGGCCGGTCTCACCCTGATCGATCTGTTCGCCCGAAACATAGGGGAGATGTCTGGCCTTGCAAACCGGGACTGCGATGAAATTTCAGTCATGATGGCTGCCCCTGGACCGTGTCTGCCTCGAAGCGGTTCAGGATGTCATAGGCCCTGGCGAAGAACAGGTGCACGTCGGGAGTTCCAGGTCCGTTATTGGCGATCGCGTTGACTATTCCACGGACCTGCACAAGAGGCATTCCACCGGAGTCAGTTCCGAGGTATTCATACACGGGTCCACCGCTGTCGCCGCTTATGCCGGCAGCGGCGTTATTGGCCTGGGATGCCGACACCCCCGCCGCCCAGACGTTGCCCCAATCGTCGACCAGATAGGAGTCGGCGTCGTCCACGCGGATCCCGCATTTTTGGCCGATCACCGAACCGCCGTTGCAGACGTAGTCACCGTCTTGGGTACCGCCGGTGGATATGATCAGCCCTTTTTGGTCGGAGTTCCAGGCGCCATAGTAGAGATAGGGTGCAACCGGGGCGTTGGTGCGGTAGACCGCAGCGTCGTAGTACGGCTCGCGATCGGAGATTACGCCGAGTTTCCCCCCGTCCGGCCGATTGATCTGGTCGGCATTATTTCCGGGCGTGACGCAATGATTGGCGGTCACCATCCCAGGGTTCCCATCCGAAAACCTGACGGGAAAACCGGCGGAGCATTCGGCCTGTGCGGCCGGGTTGACTATGCGAGCGCCGCCGGTGTAGGGATCAAGGTCATTCATACGGCGATTTGAGGGGTGCATGGGAGCCTGCTTGGATATCGTGGTATCCACGCCTGCCAAGGCGGCCGGGTCCGGAATGTCGGATGCTCCTCGCGCCGCGACCGACCCTTCGCCCGATGGGACGGCCGAAGGGTCGGTGACACCCACCTTGAGGCCGTGGCCGTCAGAAGGCACGGCAATGGAGACGATCCTATAGGGCAGGCCGGGGTTTTCGCGTAGTCCCATGGTCAGACGCTTGCGCGCCTCCGCAAGGTCCAGGCGCGTGTATTTCGACGCGTTCACCCGGGCGACGCTGATGTCGATTCCGGGATGGTTCTTCTTGGCGGCGGCGAGGATCTCGTCCGAGCGGTCGCGCTGCGTCAGATAGACATCCACGCGGCGTGCCAGCGGATCCAGTCGAACTCCTGAATACACGTCGGCGGCGTGCTCTCGTGCCGTCTTGTCCACGGCATCAGCGAAATCGCGCAGGGGGCGAAGTATGGCGAGCTGCTCATCACGGGAGAGTGCGGTGAACTCCTGTACTGTCTGCGGTTCGCCTTCGGCGGCCTGCGACGAAGGGGTCACTGTTCCGATAAGGCAGGCCGAAACCAGTCCACCTACCGCGGCGACAGACCATGACTTTCTTGGCTTGCGCATGAATCCCCCAAATTAGACATTGCGCCAACGATCCCGTCGGGCGCGTTCTGACCTTAATGGGAGTGCCTTGCTCAAGCAATTGGCAGACCGATCAAAGTGCAATGTCGAATTTGGGGGACCTCGGGCGATCAATCCGTTATTGTGCCGGGTGCGAAAGCGGGGGGATTGCCCTGGACGACTCGTACAGGAATCCCTGTACCGGAGGCCTTGCTGCTCGGGTCATCGAGCCGGGCTTGCACCGCGGCAGGGTCGGGGACCGTGACCTGGATGTAAGAGCAGTCGCTGGCGGAGGTCACCAGAGCCCGCGTGCCGATGATGATACCGATCTGCTGCTTCGCGGATGTGCACTGTGCTCGGGTCGCCATTCCCTGCTGGAAGCTCACTACGGACAGGTCGAGGGCGGGGGAATGCTTCGCCATGGCGTCCCGAAAGTCGCCTTGGCGGCTGAGGTCGGTCAGGTAGACGGTGACGGTTCCAGACTCGGCGACGATGCGGACGTTGGTGTAGATGCCGCCCAGGGAGCCTTCGCCCACCTTGGCGGCGGTATCCGCGGCATCCCGAAGCGGTCTGAGAATTCGGATCTCGTCGTCCAAGGTCGACTGCGTCGGTAGCGGCGCGGACGGAGTAGCCCCTGGGGTTGACGCCGCGCCCGCGGCAGCCTGGGGAGCGCTGTCGGAGCGGAACATGGAGGTTGCCAGTACGGCGCCTGAAATGACGGCTGTCGCCAGCAGCGAGCTGGTCACAGCGATTCCGGATCGGCGGCGTCGGCGAAGGGTGGCTGTACGTGCCAGGACACGGTCGTAATCGATTGTCTCGAGAGGGCTGTCGGCCTGGTCGGCCTCCCTGGCCAGCGCCTCCGAGAGGTTGCTCTTGCCCAAGTCCATCACGATTCTTCCTCCTTGGCCGTGTGGCTCAGCGCGAGTGGTGTGTCGGACCAGTGCCGGCGCAGGGTCTTGCGCGCGTCGTGCAGATGGGCCTTGACAGTGCCGGGACGGCAGTCGAGCATCTCGGCGATCTCGGCGACGGGCAGATCCTCGTAGTAGTGCAGGACGACGCACGCGCGTTGTCGGGCGGGGAGTACCGCGAGGGCGTCCCGCAGGGACAGGCGATCGCACACCTCGTCGGCGCGGTCCTTGTCGACGGTCACTATGTGTCCGGAGAGTTGCAGTTCGGTCGAGCGCCAGCGAGTCCGCCGCCGTCCCCGGTCGATCTCCAGGTTGACCATGGTTCGGCGCACGTACGCTTCCAACTGCTGCAAATCGTGCGTTGCCCTGCGCGCCAGCGTGCGAGCCAGGGCCTCCTGTAGGAGGTCGTCAGCTCCGTGGTTGTCCCCACGCAACAGGAAAGCGCTCCGCTTGAGCGCGGCCCCACGGACCGTAACCAGCTCGTGCAGAGCCCGCCTCATATCCCCCATGGCCTGCCTGTCCTGGCTGGTCGCCGCGTCCGGTCGTCACGGACCTTCTGCCTATCAAGACGAAGCACTGCCCGATGAGGTTTAGTCGTAGCGGCGACTCGTGTGTGAAGGCTCGCAAAGGAGGCCGCAGTCATGGACTGCGGCCTCCATATCGGGGTGTTTCGCCGTCAAGGTAGTGCGATGGTGTCACCAGTTCGTGGCTGCTGAGCTGCGGGCGTGGTCGGTGAGGGCTGCGAAGAGGGCGGCTTGGGCGGTGTCGGTTGCCGCGGTGTCTTCGGGGTGCCATTGGACGGCGAGGAACAGGGCCGGGTGGTCGCGGAGTTCGACGGCCTCCACGGTGCCGTCGGTGGCTCTGGCGGTGGCGGTGAGGCCTCGGCCCAGGCGGTCTATGCACTGGTGGTGGTAGCAGGAGACGTCGGGCTTCTCGGTGCGCATGGCGGTGGCGACCGCGGAGTCGGGGCGCAGGCGTACGGGGTGGACGACGTGGCGGTGGTGCACCGGCATGTCCTGGGTGAGGGTGCCGCCGAGGGCCACGTTGGCGACCTGCATGCCGCGGCAGATGGCGAGAGTCGGCAGGCCCGTGGCCAGGGCGTGGCGGGCGGCGGCGAGGTCGAAGGCGTCCTGGGCGTCGTCGACGTCGTACACCTCGTCGTGGACGTCGGCGGCGCCGTAAGTGTGCGGGGCGAGGTCGCCGCCGCCGGGGAGGAGCAAGCCGTCGCAGCGGGCCAGGCGTTCGGCGGCGGAGCCGGGGTCGGCGGGGTGCATCATGAACGGCTCGCCGCCGGAGGCGTAGACCGCTTCGGCGAGGGCGCGGGCGGTGACCTCGGCGGAGTAGCGGAGCGCGGAGGTGCGCTCCGCGAAGCGGCAGGGGAGCGCGATCAGCGGGCGGGGGCTCACAGTTGGATCCACGTGGTCTTGAGGTCGGTGTACTTGTCGAGGGCGTGCAGGGACTTGTCGCGGCCGTGGCCGGACTGCTTCATGCCGCCGAACGGGACGTTGAGACCGCCCTCTTCGTAGCAGTTGACCCAGACCGTGCCGGCCTTGATGCGGCGTGAGATGCGGTGTGCGGCCGAGATGTCGGACGTCCAGACGGCTGCGGCCAGGCCGTAGTCGGTGTCGTTGGCGAGGGCGACGGCCTCGTCCTCGGTGTCGAAGGTGAGGACGGCGAGGACAGGGCCGAAGACCTCGTTGCGGGCGAGGGAGTGCGACGGGGTGACCTGGTCGAAGACCGTGGGTTCGAGGTAGCAGCCGGGGCGGTCGAGGCGGGCGCCGCCGGTGCGGAGGCGGGCGCCTTCGGCGAGGGCGGTGGCGATGTGCGACTCGACGTTCTTGAGGTGCTGCTCGGAGACGAGGGCGCCCATGTCGGTGGCCGGGTCGAGCGGGTCGCCGACGCGGAGCGTACGGGCGCGTGCGACGACGGCGTCCACGACCTGGTCGGCGACCGAGGAGTGGACCAGGAGGCGGGAGGGTGCGGTGCACATCTCGCCCTGGTTGAAGAAGATGCCCCAGGCGGCGGTGGCCGCGGCGGCGGCCAGGTCGGGGGCGTCGGGGAGCACGATGTTCGGTGACTTCCCGCCGAGTTCGAGCCAGACGCGCTTGAGGTTGGAGTCCGCGGAGTAGCGCAGGAAGTGCCGGCCGACCGCGGTGGAGCCGGTGAAGGCGAGGACGTCGACGTCCGGGTGCAGGCCGAGCGCGCGGCCCGCCTCGGGGCCTTCCCCGGCGATGACGTTGAAGACGCCGGGCGGCAGGCCGGCCTCGTCGGCCAGGCGGCCGAGGAGGAGCGCGGAGAGCGGGGACTGCTCGGCGGGCTTGAGGACGACCGTGCAGCCGGTCGCGAGGGCCGGGGCGACCTTCCAGGCGGCCATGGTGAGCGGGAAGTTCCAGGGGACGACGGCCGCGACGACGCCGACCGGTTCGCGGGTGACCAGGGCGACCGCGTCGTGGGCGGTCTGCGGGGCCTCGTCGACGAGCTTGTCGGCGGCCTCGCCGTACCAGCGGAAGGTGTTGGCGACCGCGCGCAGTTCGATGGCGTACGCCTCGGTCACCGGCTTGCCCATCTCCAGCGAGATGGCGAGGGCCAGTTCCTCGCGGTGCGCCTCGACCAGGTCGGCCAGGCGGACGAGCATGCGTCCGCGCTCGGTGGCGGACAGCCGCGGCCAGGGGCCGGTGTCGAAGGCGCGGCGGGCGGCCGCGACGGCGAGGTCGGCCTCGGCCCGGCCGGCCCGGGCCACCTCGGCGAGGACGCGGCCGTCGCGCGCAGAGACGACGGTGAACACCGCGCCGCCGCCGGGATGCGCGGCGCCGTCGATGCGGTGGTGCGTCTCGGGCCGGAAGACGGCGGCCCGGGCCTGCCAGTCGGCGTGGGTGAGGTCGGTCATGGCGTCCGGCTCCCGCAGGTCGAGGCTATTGTTTGAGGCCAAACGATACCGGGGAGGGCGCCGGAAGGAAGGGGTTGACCTCCGCGTACGCCGCTCACTAGATTGTTTGGGGTCAAACGATATGGAGGGTTCCCCATGACCGAGGCCACCGTCGCCGGTGTCGCCGTCGACACCCGGCACTGGATCGGGGGCGAGCGCGTCGGCTCCGCGGAGACCTTCGCGGACGTCTCGCCGATCGACGGCAGCGTCGTGGCGCACATCGCCCGGGGCGGCGCCGCGGAAGCCCGCGCCGCCGTCGCCGCCGCCCGCGCCGCCTTCCCCGCCTGGGCCGCCACGCCCCCCGCCGAGCGCGCCCGGCTGCTGCACGCGGTCGCCGACGGCGTCGAGAAGCGGCTCGCCGAACTCGCCATCGTCGAGACCACCGACAACGGCGCCCTGCTGCGCTCGCACCTGCGCGGCGTCATGCCCCGCGTCGCCCACAACCTGCGCTTCTTCGCCGACTGGCTGACCGACCGCCTCGGCCACGGCGACTTCGACACCCGCGGCCACAACAACCACGTCAGCTGGGACCCGGCCGGGCCCTGCGTGCTCATCACGCCGTGGAACGCCCCGCTCATGCTGGCCACCTGGAAGATCGCCCCGGCACTCGCGGCCGGCAACACCGTGGTGCTCAAGCCCGCCGAGTGGACCCCGCTGACCGCCTCGCTCTTCGCCGACATCACCGCCGAAGCCGGCCTGCCCGCAGGCGTGTTCAACGTCGTGCAGGGCTACGGCGAAGAAGTCGGCGCCGCCCTCGTCGAGGACCCCGACGTACGCCGCATCAGCTTCACCGGCTCGGTCCCCACCGCGAAGGCCATCGGCGCCGCGGCCGGCGCCAACCTCACCCCGACCAGCCTCGAACTCGGCGGCAAGTCCCCGCTGCTGGTCTTCGCGGACGCCGACCTCGACCTCGCCGCCGACCTCGCCGTCGAGCAGTACGACAACGCCGGGCAGGTCTGCCTCGCCGCCACCCGCATCCTCGTCGAGGACTCCGTGGCCGAGGAGTTCACCGCGAAGTTCACCGAGCGCGCGGCCAAGCTCGTGCAGGGCGACCCGCGCGACGAGGCCACCGGCATCGGCCCCAACATCCACGCCGAACACCTGGCCCGCGTCGACGGGTTCGTGCAGCGCGCGGTCGCGGCCGGGGCGAGCGTCGTGGCCGGCGGCGGGCCCAACGAGGAACTGGGCGGGCTCTTCTACCGCCCCACGCTTCTCACCGGCGTCGCCCAGGACTCCGAGATCGTGCAGGAAGAGGTCTTCGGCCCGGTCCTGACTCTGCAGACCTTCGCCGACGAGGACGAAGCCGTCACGCTCGCCAACGACACCCGCTTCGGACTGGCTGCCACCGTCGCCACCGGCGACCGCGACCGCGCCGCCCGGGTCACCGAGCGCCTGGTGGCCGGCACCGTCTGGGTCAACTGCTTCTTCGTCCGCGACCTGCAGGCCCCGTTCGGCGGCTCGCGGCACTCCGGCGTCGGCCGCGAAGGCGGCACCTGGAGCTTCGACTTCTACTGCGACGTCAAGAACACCGTCACGGCCCCGAACGGATGGCGCTGACATGGGCGAGATCGTCGGCGCGGGCCTGCTCGCCCACGCGCCCACCATCATGCTGCCGCAGGACGTGCGGTACGAGCTGAACGAAGGCGACGAGATCAGCCTCGTCACCGGCCTGCGCGCACTGCGCGAAGAGGTCTTCGAGACGCTCGACTACGACACCGTCGTGGTCTTCGACTCGCACTGGGCCACGACCGTGGAGTACGTGGTCGCCGCACACCACCACCGCGCCGGCCTCTACACCTCCGAGGAACTCCCGCGCGGGATGTGCCGCATCCGGTACGACTTCCCCGGCGACCCCGAACTCGCCCACGCCACGGCATCGTTCGCGGGCAAGCAGAAGACCTGGATCACCGCGATCGACGACCCCTACCTGCCCATCCACTACGCCACCGTCAACCTGTGGCACTACCTCGGCGTGCCGGGAAAGCGGTGGATGTCGATCGGCTGCTGCCAGACCGCCGACGTCGAGGACAACCTGCGCCTCGGCCGGGCCCTCGCCGACGCGATCGCGGCCACCGACCGCAAAGTCCTGCTCGTCGCCTCCGGCGCGCTCTCGCACACCTTCTGGAACCTGCGCGAACTCCGCGACCACGAGGCGTCCGACCCCTCGCACGTCCGCACCCCGGCGGCCCG
Source organism: Yinghuangia soli (assembly GCF_021502675.1). Taxonomy (GTDB): domain Bacteria; phylum Actinomycetota; class Actinomycetes; order Streptomycetales; family Streptomycetaceae; genus Yinghuangia; species Yinghuangia soli. The sequence continues at coordinate 233,932 of NZ_JAKFHA010000001.1, read as the reverse complement.
CGCCGCGGACGAGGACCGGCTGGCCTGGATGGAGCAGGGCGACCACGCGCAAATCCTGCGCACCATGCCGGAGTTCATGCCGCACAAGCCCGAGGCCCGGTTCGGCCACTACCTGATGATGCTGGGCGCGCTGGGCGAGGAGTCCTGCACCGCGCCGGGCCGGATGTACGGCACGTACGAGAACGCCACCGGAACCGGCCAGGCGCACATGTGGTTCGACCGGCCCGCGGACGGCTGGACCGCAGCCTGAGCCCTGCGGCCCGACCCCCTGTCCGCCCCGCCCCTGTACGCACCACCCGGAAGGACCCCATGACCACCACCGAGTACCGGCGGATCCTGCTCGACGGCGCAGTCGTCGAGGTCGTCCGCGACGGCGACGAACTGATCGCCGCCGACGGGCGCCGCGTCAAGACGTCCGACGCCCACCACCTGCCGCCCGTCGTGCCCAGCAAGGTCATCGCGGTGCACCTCAACCACCGCAGCCGGGTCGAGGAGTTCCAGACGTCGCTGCCGTCCGCGCCCACGTACTTCCACAAGCCGACCTCGGCGCTCAACGCGCACGGCGGCGCCATCGTGCGCCCGGACGGCTGCAATTACCTCAACTACGAGGGCGAGATCGCCATCGTCATCGGCCGCACCTGCCGCAACATCGCGCCCGCGGACGCCGGCGCGTACATCCGCGGCTACACGCTCGCCAACGACTACGGCCTGCACGACTTCCGCGACACCGACGCCGGTTCGATGCTCCGCGTCAAGGGCTCCGACACGCTGTGCCCGCTCGGCCCCGGCCTGGTCGAGGGCTGGGACTTCCGCGGCAAGACGCTGCGCACGTACGTCAACGGAGAGGTGGTGCAGGACGGTTCCACCGACGAGATGGAGTGGGACATGCACTACCTCGTCGCCGACATCGCCCGCACCATCACGCTCTACCCGGGCGACGTGCTGCTCTCCGGCACCCCGGCCGGCTCGCGCCCCGTGCAGCCCGGCGACGTCGTCGAGGTCGAGGCCGAAGGTCTCGGACGCCTCACCAACCGCATCGTGACCGGCCCGGTCCCGGTACGCGACGACTGCGGCGCGCAGCCCACCGAGTCCGAGGAGGTCCTCTCCACGGCCCTCGGCGGCGACTGGGAGTTCCGCGGCATCCGCGCGCCCCGGCGCGACTGATCCGGACGACCCCCGAGCGCCCGTCAAAACCCTTACGAAAACGCTGACTTGCCCTGCCTCAGATCCGCCGAAAGGAGCCGTACGGTGAAGGTCGTCGTCGACATGGAGCGCTGCCAGGACCACGGGCAATGCGTCTTCTCCGCCCCCGAGGTCTTCCAGATCAACGCGGCCGGCCGGCTCGAGTACGTCGCCGACCCCGACGACGCCCTGCGCGAGGCGGTCGAAGACGCCGCGGACGTCTGCCCGTTGCAGGCCATCACGATCGAGGACTGAGACCGTGCCGACCAGTTCGCAGACCGCGCCCGGCGTGGTCGTCGTCGGCGCCTCGATGGGCGGGCTGCGCGCGGCCGAGCAACTGCGCGCAGCCGGCTGGTCGGGCCCGGTCACGGTGGTGGGCGACGAGCCGCACATGCCGTACAACCGGCCCCCGCTGTCGAAGGAGGTCCTGGCCTCCGACGTGACGCACCCCGCGGTCGCGTTCCGGGCCCGGGCCTCGACCGCCGACGTCGCCTGGCGGCTCGGCACGCCGGTCGCTTCCGCCGACCTGGCGGCGCGTACCGTCACGCTCGCCGACGACACGCAACTCCCGTACACAGGGCTGGTCGTGGCCACCGGCATCCGGCCGCGGCGGCTGCCCTGCCCGGGCCCGGTCGCGGGCCGCCACGTCGTCCGCACGCTCGACGACGCGCAGAACCTGCGCGCGGCCCTGCGGCCCGGCAGCCGAGTGGTCGTGGTCGGCGCGGGCTTCATCGGCTGTGAAGTCGCCGCCACCGCACGCGGCCTCGGCGCCGAAGTGGCGGTCGTGGCGCCGGAGGCCGAACCGATGACGCGCCCGTTGGGCGCCGAACTCGGCGCGGCCCTGCGGCGCCGTCACGAAGCCCGCGGCGTGGTGTTCCATCTCGGGCGCACCGTCGGGCACTTCAGCGGGATCGACGCCGTCACCGGCCTTGTCCTGGACGACGGGACGGCCCTCCCCGCCGACCTCGTCGTCGAGGCGGTCGGCTCGACCCCGAACACGGCATGGCTGGACGGCAACGGCCTCGACCTGTCCGACGGCGTGCTGTGCGACGCCCTGCTGCGCGTCGAAGGGCGGCCGGACGTCGTCGCGGTCGGCGACGTCGCCCGCTTCCCGAACGCCCGCTACGACGACGTACCGCGGCGCGTCGAGCACTGGAGCATCCCCACCGACACGGCGAAGCGCGCGGCCCGCACCCTCGCCGCCCACCTGGCCGGCGAGGCCGTGGACGGCGAACCGTTCGCCCCGCTGCCGGCCTTCTGGTCCGACCAGTACGCCGAACGCCTCCAGTCGTTCGGCGCACCCGGCCTGGGCGTGGACGATATCCGTTTGCTGGAAGGGGACTTCGACGCCGACTGCGTGGTCGGCTACCACGCGGAAGGACGTCTCGTAGGCGTCGTGGCGCTCGGAGGAGGCGCCGCGGCCACCGCGGCCCGGTACCGGGGAGCCCTGGTGTAGCCCCGTCCCGGATCCGCCCGGACCCGGACCGCCGCCCTGTTCGCAGAGGGCGGCGGCCCGGGTCTTCGGCATGCCCCGATAGCGCACCGCAGCGGCCCGTGCACGGCCCTTCAAGGCTCCGTGCGCGGAACCGCAAGCCGTGTGCGCAGAAGGTCAAGACGTGGCCCGGCCGCGGCCCGATGCTGGCATCCGCTCCCGTTGCACCGGCTGCTCCGCATACCCGCCACTGCCCTGGTGGCCCCGGTGCCCGGGCGAGCGAGCCCCAGAGGCCCCCCGGCTGTCTGCCCCGTCACTTCCCTCATCCCTTGGACGGCAACGATGAGTACGACCCTGCCCGAACACGAACGCCCGGGTGCCGGCGGCAACCCACGCGCGCAGCAGGCCGGCGGCCCGGGGGCGGGCGGCAGCGGAGCGGGACCCGGCGGCACCGCGTCCGGGCCCGGCGACACGGCGGGCTACCGCCTCGGCCCGCTGTACCTGACGCTTCCGCTGGCCAACATCGCGCTCTACATGATCTGGATCGGCGTCGGCAGCTTCCTCATCCCGCTGCAGGTCGCCCAGATCACCGGCGAGAACGACACCGACGCGCTGACCACCGCCAGCACCACCGGCGCGATCCTCGCCACCATCGGCAACCCGCTCTTCGGCCTGCTGTCCGACCGCACCCGCTCCCGCTGGGGCCGGCGCGCGCCGTGGGTGCTGCTGTGCGCGGGCGTCGGCTGCCTCGCGCTGGTCGGCCAGGCCAAGGCGTCCTCGATCGCGATGCTCGGGTTCACCTGGGGCATGGTGCAGCTCTTCATGAACGGGTACATGGCCGCGTCCACCGCCGCCATGCCGGACCGCGTCCCGGTCCGCAAGTACGGCACGTTCTCCGCGCTGATCGGCCTCGGCATCCCGCTCGCCACCATCATCGCGTCGCTCATCATCGGCGGCGTGCCGGGCGAGAAGTTCGGCCTGTCGGGCACCATCGGCGGCTTCGACGGCAAGTTCATGGGCGAGAAGGGCTACTACCTGATCGCCGTGATCGTCTTCGCATCCGCGGTGATCTTCGTGCTGGTCTCGCCGGACAAGCCGAACAAGGACGTCCCGCGGGAGAAGTTCGAGCTCAAGGAGTTCCTGTCCGGGTTCTGGGTCAGCCCCAAGGAACACCCGGACTTCTTCTGGGCATTCGCATCGCGCTTCGGCGTCATGGTGGGCTACTGGATCGTCAGCGTGTACACGATGTTCATCCTCATCGAGTACATCGAGATCCCGGGCGAGGAGATCGGCCCGGCGATGGGCTACCAGCTCATCATCAACGCCCTCGCCACGGTTGCCGCGTCGATGGTCATCGGACCGCTGGTGGACCGCATCGGCCGCATCAAGCCGTTCGTGCTGATCTGCGGCGTCGGCTCGGCGGCGTCGCTGGCCATCCCGATGCTGTCGCCGACCGAGGGCGGCATGGAGGTCTTCCAGATCGTCAACGGCATCTTCTTCGGCACGTACATGGCCGTCGACCTGGCGCTGATGACCAAGGTGCTGCCGAGCAGCGGCGAACCGGGCAAGGACCTCGGCATCGTCAACATCGCCGCAGCCGGCCCGCAGATCGCCGCCCCGACCATCGCCGGCTGGATCGTCGACGCGGGCGGTTACGAGGCGATCTTCCCGATTGCCGCGGTGGTGTCGCTTGGCGGGGCGTTCCTGGTCCTGAAGGTGCGCGCGGTGCGCTGACCCTTGCGGGGAGCGGCCGTCTTCGATGAGAGCGTCGGCTTGGTACGAGAGCGGTCGCCTCGTACGAGAGCACTGCTCCCCGTTCTGGAGCACCGCTCCCTTCGAGAGCACTGCTCCGGAACGCGAGTGCCGGCAACAGATGAGAGCGCGTGGTGTGTGAGTGGGTGGGGGGGGGGGGCGGGGGGTGATGGGGGGTCGCGGCGCCCCCCCCCCGTGCGGGGGGGGGGCGCGGCCCCCCCGCCCCCCCCCCCCCCCCGCGCTCTCATCTGTTGCCGGGTCAGTTCTCGGGGAGCTGCGGGCTCGCGGCGGTTGTGACCTGGGCGGCTCGGTGTCCGGTGCGGGCGGACCTTCCCTCGGTTCTTCGCGCGTGGTTGTTCAGTGGGTGGCGTGGGCGGCTGTGCGGTATGCGCTTGGCGAGACTCCGTAGCGGTCTCGGAACAGCCTGCTGAACTGCGCTGCGTCGCCGATGGCCCAGCGGGCGGCCACCGCGCTGACCGGGGTGCCGAGATATGCCGGGTCGGCGAGGTCGCGGCGGATGCGGTCGAGGCGGCGTTCCCTGACATGCCTGGCCACCGAGACGGGCTGGTCCTTGAAGAGCAGGTGCAGGTACCGGGTCGAGATGTAGTGCGCGGCGGCGATCGCGGCCGGGTCCAGGGTCGGGTCGTCGAGGTGGTCGTCGATCCAGGCCAGTACGCGTGTGCGCAGGGCATGGCGTTGCGCCTCGGTGCCGGACGCCGGGCCGCTGGTCACGCCCGGGGGCACAAGGGCAGGAGCAGAAGCGGGCGTGGGGGAGTCCGGGAGGGTATGGCGCGCAGGCGTCCCGGTGACGGGCTTGGCCGCGGCCAGGAGCTCCGCCGCCACCGCGCGGCACAGCGCAGCGACTGCGTCGGCGACGTGCGGCTCGATGCCGGGCGCCGAGGCGGAGCGGGAGTCGGAGCCGGCGGGAGACCCTGGTCCGACGGGAGCCGCAAGGCCGGCGGGCTCGGTGACCTGGGTGAGCAGCGCGGCAAGGAGCGCTGCCGTACCGCGGTCCGTCTCCACCGGCACGCCGGTCACCGCGGCGAGCTCTTCCGGCTCGGTGCCGAGCAGCGCGTGCGGCAGGACCAGCTGCGCCAGGCGGAACGGGCTCTCGAAGTCGATCCGGTACGGCCGCGTCGTGTCCGCGATCACCAGATGCCCGCGGTCCAGCTCGCCGCCCAGGCCACCTTGTGCTGCGCTGCCGCGGCCATCGAGGACCAGGACCACGTCGTACGCGTCCGCCCGCTGCCGGGCCACGTCGGCGGCCGTGCGCCGGAAGTTGTGCGGAGTCGCCTCGATGCGGGCCAGGCCCATCGGCCCGAGGGTCCCGTGCCGGAGGCGCGCCGCGAAGGAGTGTCCGGCGGGGCGCTCCAGCTCGGCCGGGAAGAAGGTGTCGCGCACCACGGAGCGCCACGTGTCGAAGTCGCTCACGGACACGTCCCGCGCCGCCCGCCCCGGTCTCGACGGTCTCGACGGTGCTGCGCCCGGCTGCGGCCAGGCAGATGTCCGGTCCACGTCCCACTCCCGAGTCTCTGGCCGGATCCCCGACGCGCAGCCCGTTGCTTGCACGATTCACCCCAGCGTACGCCCCGGCCCCTGGCCGATCCCGGCACCCCGTGCCACCATCGTCCGATGACGGGGACAAGCAACGAGGACGTGACCGCGGACAGCAAGGTCGCCACTCCGCTCGGCGACCTCCTGATCCGAGCGGACGCCGGGGGGCGGCTCAGCGCCGACCTGTCCGACCACCACTGCATCAACGGCCGCGGCTTCGGCGGCTGGACGGCAGCCCTGGCCGCCCTTGCCGCGGCCCGGTCCGCCGGCGGCAAGCAGCTCAGCTCGTGCCACGTCGTGTTCTCCGGCGCAGCGGTCCCGGGCGAGCTGGAATTCTCGGTACTGCCGCTGGTCGAGGGGCGTACCGCGGCCGCGTACCAGGTGACGATGCACCAGAGCGGCAAACCGGTGCTGGGCGCGCAGTGCTGGTTCGCCGACCCGTCGATGCTCGCCCCGGCCGGGCCGGCGAGCGACCGCCTGGCCGGCGTACCGCCGGTCGCGGAGTGCCCGCGCCTCGGCTGGATCGACGCGTCCTTCCCGTTCCTCGGGGGTTTCGCCGAGTGGGCCATCGAATACCCGCTCAGCGCCGACGAGTTCGACGGCAGCTTCCGGGGAGGCGGCGACACCATGTCGGTGTGGATCGCGCCGGCCCAGGACCAGTGGACCGCGCCCGGCGGTTCCGGCCCCGCCGACGGCCCCACCGACGGCCTCGCGGAGCGCCTCACCGACCTCATGATCCTCGACACGCACCTGATGGACGCCGCCCTGCGTGGCACCCCGGGTGCCTCGATGCTCAGCCTGGACCTGGCCGCGACCTGGTACGCCGCGCCCCGGCGCCCGGGCCTCACCTACTTCGCCGCCGAAGGCCGCGCCCACGGCCTGCTGGCCGCGACGTCCGCCACCTTGATCGAGCCCGACGGAACTCTGCGCGCCTCGGGCACCAGCAATTGCCGCGTCTACCCGCGGCCGGATCCGGCATCGGACAGGCCCCACGGTCCGGCATGACCGGCGGACGTCGCGGCGGTCGCGGCGGCGAGCGCCGTGTCGCCGAAGGCTGGAGCGGCGAACCTCGGGACGACGAACCGGGGCCGTGGGTCGACGAACCTCGGGACGACGAACCGGGGGACGAGGAACCGGGGCACGAGGAACCGGGGCACGAGGAAAGCCTGGACGGCGGCCGCACCGGCGGCGCCGTCCGCGTGGGCGACACCGTCCGCCGCACCGCGGGCCCCTGGACGTCGTCCGTGCACGCCCTCCTCGCGCACCTTGCCGCCGCGGGTTTCGCAGCCGCCCCGCGTCCCCTCGGGTTCGACGCCCTGGGCAGGGAGGTCCTCAGCTTCCTCCCCGGTCGGACAGTGGGGATGGAGCGGCCATGGCCGACATGGGTATATGCGGACACCAGCCTCGACCAGGTGGGCCTCTGGATGCGGCGCTTCCACGAGGCCGCCGCCGACTTTGTCCCGCCCGCCGACGCGATCTGGCGGGACGGCGGGCGCTGGACGCCCGGCTTGGTCATCGGCCACAACGACGCCGCCCCCTACAACGCCGCCTGGCAGGACGGGCGCCTGACCGGATTTTTCGACTGGGACTTCGCTGGGCCGGTCACCCGCGAGTGGGACCTGGCTTTCACCGCGTTCGCCTGGGTGCCGCTTTCCGCTCGGCACCGCGCCGCGGCCGACGGATTCACCCGCATTGCCGCCCGCCCGCGCCGCCTGCGCCGGCTGTTGGAGGCGTACGGCTTGGACCGTACCGAGGCGGAGTTCCTCGACGTGGTGCGGGCGCGTCTCGATGCGCACGTCGAAGGGCTCACCGCCCGTGCGAGCGCGGGGGAGGCGGCCTTTGCGGACCTGGTCGGCGAGGGAGTGGCCGACGATCTACGCCGAGCTCGAAGGGAACTCGACGACTTCGCCGGCTACGGTCCCCCGGACTGACGACCGGCAGCTCGGCGCGATGGAACTCGTACCGTCCTCGGGTAGCTCCGGATCGACCCCGGGAACCCGAGATCGGGTTCTCCCGGCCGTCCGCCGGGGCCTGTCAGCAGGACCGAGCGGAGCCGGGGCCGGGGCGGGACGGCGGCGGACCCGGCAAGCCGGGTCGGGCCGAGCCTCCCCGCTGGAACCCGTCCCGCCTGTACGCGTCCCCTCGCGTCCCACCCCCGCCCCGGCCCCGCCCCGACCTGTCTCGTCCCGGGCCCGGGATCAGACCCCCGGGGCCAGGGCGAAACCCGGCGCGGCCGGCACCGCGCCGAGGACTCGTGGCGGATTCACGCCGCCTACACCCGCGCGTGCGTCGTGATGTCGACCTGGAAGTCCGCGACCATGCCCGGCGTCACCGTCGGGCGGCACTGTGCGACGGCCTCCAAGTAGTCCTGCGTACCCGCGCCGGCGACACCGGTGCTCACCGCGGCAGCCGGTCCGCGCTCGAGGTCGCGTTCGAAGGACGCCTGCGCCGCGATCCGGGCCGCGTGGTCGATGTCCGCCGGGGTGAACAGCTCGCTCGCCCGCACCAGCGCCTCCAGGTCCACGTCCGGACGCCGCCCGTGCGCCTTGCGCGCCCACATGGCCCGCCGCGCCGCGTTGTCCGGCGTGCCGATCGGGATCACGTAGTCGAAGCGCCCCGGGCGCAGGAACGCCGGGTCCAGCGAGCGCACCGAGTTCGTCGCGCACACCAGCAGCCGCTCGTTGCGCTCCCGGAACGCCGGGATCAGCTTGAGCAGTTCGTTGGTCACCGAGTGCGTGCCGCCGGGCGGCGCCGACGACTCGAACTGCCGTACGGGGGCGATCTCCTCGACCTCGTCGATGAACACCACCACCCGGTCCAACTCGGCGATACGGGCGAACGCCTCGCGCAGTGCCGCCGCCAGATTGCCGCTGTCCGCCAGCCGGGACGGCAGCAGTTCGACGAACGGCCAGCCCAGGCGCGACGCGATGCCCCGCGCGAACGTCGTCTTGCCGGTCCCGGGCGGCCCGAACAGCGCGATCGCCCGCGGCGGTTCGACCCCGTGCCGCTCGGCCCGCTCCGGGTCCGCGAGCGGCAGCACCACGCGCCGCTCGATCAGCGTCTTCTCCTCCTCCATGCCGGCCAGCCGCGACCACAGGTCGCCGGGCAGCACGCGGCCGCCCAGCCGCTCCAGCACGTCCGCGGCCCGGTCGTCGACCGGCTCCACCTTCTCGAAGTACGCCACCGCCGGACGCCGGTCGTACCCGGCGTTGACCAGGCCCTCCTGCAGCAGGTCCTCCTCGGGCAGCACGTACGCGATCCGCCGCACCCGCATCTCGACCAGCCGCCGCTCCAGCGCCAGCAGCAGCGAGCTGGCCAGCCCCAGGCCGCGCAGCGACGGCGCGATCGCGATCCGCATCACCCACGCGCGGCCCTCCGCCACGGTCGCCAGCGCCGCCCCGATCACCTCGCCGTCGCGCCGGGCCACCACGGCAGGCTGGCGCGCGGTCAGCGCGGTGATGCACTCCGACACCGTGAACACCGAGTCGGGTCCGAGCCCCGACGTCGTGTCGATCAGATGCACGACGGACGCGAGGTCGTCCTCGCGGTACTCCTGAACGATCCAGCCCATCGGCGCAACCTCCAGCTGATCGGCCGCGGGACCCCGGGCAGGGGGACGGCACGCGGCACGGTCGTCGAGCCCCGAACGCTAGGCCCGCGCCCGCCTCCGGCGACTCCGCCGGATTGGACAACTCGGGGCCCGGCAGTACGCCGATGCGCGGGTTGACGATGTGCGGCGCCCGCGCGGCGTACGGCTCGATGTCGGCGCGGTCCCGTACCGTTCGCGTCGGGCACCGGCCCGGTCGGCGGGCCGATCGAACCGGCACGAGGAGGACTCCCGTGGGCGAGATTGCGGAGCGTTACCAGAGGCGCGCGGACGCGTTCGAGGCCAAGGCCGCAGCGGTACGCCCCGAACAGTGGGCCGCGCAATCGCCGTGCGCGGAGTGGGACGCGCGCGGGGTGGTCGCGCACATCGTCGAGATGCACGCCGTGATGCTCCGCGCGTTCGACCGCAGCCTGCCCGCGGAACCGTCGATGGCCGACGATCCGCTGGGCGCGTTCCGGGCGGCCCGCGCCGCCGTCGAGGCGATCCTGCACGACCCGGCCGAGGCCGAGCGCGAGGTCGAGACGCCGACCGGCAAGATGACCGCCGAGCAGCACATCGACGGCGTCGCGAGCGCCGACATGGTGCTGCACGGCTGGGACCTGGCCAAGGCGACCGGGCAGGACGCCACGATCGACCCGGCCGAGGTCGCCGCGACCTGGGCCGAGTTCCAGAAGATGCCGGCCGAGACGCTGGACATGCTGCGTACGCCGGAAGCGTTCGGCCCGGGCGTCGAGGTCTTCGGCCGGGAAGTGAAGGTCCCTGACGACGCGCCCCTGCAAGACCGCCTCCTCGGCACCGTCGGCCGCGACCCGAACTGGACCGCGCCCGCCTGACCCGGCCGCCTCGCCGGTGCCCGGCCGACCAAACGGATATCCGGTGGACCGGCCCGACGGGGGCGGGCACGATGCCGCGTATGACGACCCGGGAGCAGGCTCTGGCCGCGGTGGACGCCCTGACCGCGCGCGACTCGCGGCGCTGGAGCCGGCCGGGTGCCCCGATTTCCGTCGAGCGGCACGAGGTCGAACAGCACCGGTTCGGATGGCTGGTGTCGTACGGCTCGCACGTGCCGACGGACGACCGGAGTCCGGTCGCGGGCGGTTTCGGCAAGTACTTGGTGGAGTACGGAAGCGGCAGGATCTTCCACGTCGGGGGAGTGCCCTCGATGGCGGACGACTGGGAGGACGACTACGTCGTACGCCTCCAAGGCCGCCACGTCCCCGACGAGTTCGAGACGGCCGCCCGCGCGGCACTGGCGGTCGGCGGCCGCATGGCGGCATTGCGCGAACTGCGGCGGATGGCCCCGCGATTGACGATCACCGAGGCGAAGTCGTACGTGGACGTTCTGGAGGCCGGGGGTGAACCGCCGCGCCTGGCACCGCTCCCGGAGCGGCGGCTGCTCCTTGTCGAGCCGCTGAACAGCGATGTCGATGTCAGCGGGCACGAGGAGATGTGGACGACCGAGCGCGACGACTGGTACCTCGCGGCCACGTACGCAGGCGGCGTCCTGCTGCCGGTCAACCGGGTCGACGGCATGGCCTGCCTGATCTGCGACGAGGAGGTGGCCGACCGCGTGATCGCCCACATGCTCCGCGCCGGAGTCGAAGTGGTGTACGACGCGCGCCCTCACACGGCAGACGGCTAGTTGCGGCAAGGTGGGGGCGTGTCCTTAGTACCCGATCAGTCCGGGCCCGCGGCCCCGGAAGCGGCAGGCCCGGCAGCTTCGGCAGGTCCGGCAGGCCCGGCAGGTTCGGCCGGCTCCGCCGGTGACGCGGCAGCGCGGGCTGCCGCGCGCATGGTGGTCTGCGGCGACGACGGTCTCGCCTACCGGCTGACCGCCGAGCTTGCCCGCCTCTACGAGCAGCCGGTGACCGCTGTCGTACCGGCTGCGCATGCGGGGAGCGGGCTGCGGATCGCCGAACTCGTCCGCGAGGAAGGCCTGTCGGTCACCATAAAGGAGGCCGCCGAGCCGAGTGAGCCGGTGCTCGCCGAGGCCGGGGTGCGCGAGGCGGTCGCCGTCGCGTTCACCTACATGGACGACCAGACCAACATCCACGCGGCCCTGCGCGCGCGGCGGATCAATCCGTCCGTACGCCTGGTCATCCGCCTCTTCAACCGCAACCTCGGCCGCTACGTCGAGGACCTCCTCGCCCGCGCCGCGCAGACCGCGGGGGCGCCCGCCGCGGAGAGCACCACGACGGTCCTCTCGGACGCCGACACCGCCGCCCCCGCCCTGGTCGCCGCAGCCCTCGCCGGGCAGCGGAGCCGCATCGTCGAGGCCGACGGCCTGCTGCTCCGGGCCGCGGACCGGGCTGCCGGGGAGCCCGTCGCGCCGCTCGGGGAAGGGGAGTTGTGCACGCTGGCCGTCCTCTCCGGCAGCGGCATGTCGGTGTACACGGCGCCGGGTGTCGGAGCGACCTCGGGGACGGTCCTGCCCGGCCCCTCCTTGCTTCCGGACGACGACGAGATCGAGCAGGCCGCCCCCACCCGCAACCGCGTGGTCCTGGAGGCGGTGACGCGCCGATCCGCGGCCGTGGAGAACCGTCCTGGAGGTCAATTACCCGCCCAGTTCCGGCGGTTGCCGCGCGTGCCGTTCCGCGAGCTCTTCTCGCGGAGGCTCATGCTCGCGGTCGCCGTACTGGTCGCGCTGGAAGCCGTGTTCGCCATCCTCACGTGGCGCGTGACGCGCGAACCACCCCTGCGAGCCGCGTACTTGTCCCTGCTGGACCTGCTCAGCATGGGCGACCCGGCGATCGGGGAGCGCAAGGGGCGGCAGATCCTGCAACTCTTGTCCGGCCTGACCGGACTCGCCCTGCTGCCGGTGCTGTTCGCGGTCGTCCTGCAGGCGCTGGGGTCGTTCCGGACGGCCACCGCACTGCGCCCGCCGCCGCGCGGGATCTCGGGCCACGTGGTCCTCATGGGCCTCGGCAAGGTCGGCAGCCGCGTCCTGGACCGCCTGCACCAGCTGGGCGTCGAGGTGGTGTGCGTCGAGCAGGACCCGAAGGCGCGCGGCGTCGCCCTCGCACGGTCGCTGCATGTGCCCGTCATCATCGGCGACGCCACCCAGGAAGGCGTGCTGGAGGCGGCCCGGATCGACCGCGCCCAGGCCGTCCTCGCGCTGACCAGCAGCGACAGCTCCAACCTGGAGACGGCCCTGTACGCCCGCGAGTGCAAGCCCGATCTCCGAGTGGTCATGCGGCTGTTCGACGACGACTTCGCGGCCGTGGTCAGCCAGGCGATGCGGGCCTCGCACCCGCAGGCGACCACCCGCAGCCGCAGCGTGTCGCGGCTTGCCGCGCCCTCCTTCGCGGCCGCGATGATGGGACGTCAGATCCTGGGCGCGCTGCCCATCGAGCGCAACGTCCTGGTGTTCGTGGCCCTTGAGGTCGGCAGCCACCCGGAGTTCCTCGGCCGGACCCTGGACGAGGCGTTCCGGCCGGGCGCCTGGCGGGTCCTCGCGCTGGACGTCACCGAACCGCACGAACGCCGCACCGACCTCGCCACCGCCATGGCCGACGGGCGCGGACGCGACCACGAGCCGGTGCTGGCCTGGGGCTTGCACCCGGGCTATGTGCTGCAGGCGCGCGACCGCGTCGTCCTCGCGACCACGCGGCAGGGCCTGGGCGAACTGCTGCAGCGCGACCGGGCGGCGGTCCAACTGCCGGCGCAGGACGCGGGCCCGGGGAGAGCTCCGGATCCCGCTCCGGCCCGTGATCCTGCTCCGGCCCGTGATCCTGCTCCAGGCCGGGACGCTGCTCCGGGCCTGGATCCCGCTTCGGGCCCGGATCCCGCTCCGGCGCCCCTGCCCGCTGCCGACTGATCGGGCCGCAGACCGCGCCCGGAGCCACACCGCGGCCCGCACCCCGCACCCCGCGTCACATCGGGACGGTCACCAGCACCCGTCCGTCCGACGTGTCGACCTCGAACCGGTCGATCCGCTCCCGCGGTATCGACGTGCCGCCGTGGAAGACGAGCGGAGCGGGGTTGGCCGGCACGCCGTAGCCCTTTTCGGGGACCGTCCAGTTCCCGACCACCTCGCGCCTGCCGTCCTTGCCGACCACGACCAGGTTGCAGGTCAACGGGCCGTAGACGCCGCGGAGTTCGATGCCCACATGGCTGCCCCAGCCGCGCGTCTCCAGGGCCACCGCCGCGGTGACCTCGCCGACGCCGCGTACGGTGCCGGTCGCCGGGTGGCGTTCGCCGGTCAGCATGAGATCCGCGGACGGGCCATGGCCCTGCGAGCCTTCGAAGCCGCCGCCGATCGCCACCCCCGCCACGATCAGCACCGCCGACGCGGCCACCGCCGCAAGCGCCCGCGACGCGCGGCGGACGCCCCGGCGCTCGCGCGCGTCCCGGGCCCGGCGGGCCGCGCCGAGGTCATGGACCGCGGCGCCACCCGGCAACGGGCGCGGCTCGGCGACCGGAGCATTCGGCACCGCGAACGGCGGCTCCGGCCTCCGGTCCCACCCGAGCACCGGCGCGGGCGACCGCGGGACGGGCAGGAAGGCGTCCGGATGCACGTCCGCCAGCAGGCGCCGCAGTGGCCCCATCTCGCCGAACTCGCGCAGGTCGCGGCGGCACCGCTCACAGCCGGCCAGATGGGCCTCGAACACCACCTTGTCCCCGCCCTCCAGGAGGCCGAGGGCGTACGCGCCGACATCGGTGTGCTCGACCGGTCGGCTCATGGATCGACTCCCCTCTGCCGGAGCGCGGACGCGGACGCGCGCAGGACGACGCACACCCAGGCCTTGGCTGCGCGACCAGATAGCCCGGGGTCATCGGCGGCTGTTCTGCCTGGTCATCAGCTGGTACGTACCGAAGGCGCGCCAGGTTCACCACCGCGGACGCGGACCTGCTCCGCGGGTGGTCATCTGCCGGCCAGGCGGCTCAGGGCGACGCGGACGGCGGCCTCGGCGCGGCCGCGGGTTCCCCGGTGTCCTGGGCGGCGGCCCAGGACGCCAGGAGCCGCAAGGCCTCGTCGTCGGGTGAACCGGGGGCGGCGGCGTAGATGCTGAGCGCGTGCCCGGGGTCGGCGGTCATCTCCAGGCTCTGGTAGGCGAGGGTGACCTCGCCGACGAGCAGGTGGTGGAAGCGCTTGGCGCCGGTGCCGTGGCGGCGGACGTCGTGGGCGCCCCAGCGGGTGCGGAAGTCGTCGCTGCGCGTGGACAGTTCGCCGACCAGGTCGTGGAGGTCCTTGTCGTGCGGGTCGCGGCCGGCCTCGGTGCGCAGGATGGCCACGGTGACGTCGGCGACGGTGTCCCAGTCCGGGTAGAAGCGGCGGGCGGCGGGGGCGAGGAACGTGAAGCGGGCGAGGTTGGGCGGCTGCCCGCCGGAGGCGTACACGTCGGTGTAGAAGGCGCGGCCGAGCGGGTTGGCGGCGAGCAGGTCCATGCGGCCGTTGCGGACGAACGCCGGTCCGGCGGTGATCGCGTCCAGGATCCACTGCAGGCTGGGGTCCGGCGTCCAGGTGCGCGTGGTCCGCTTCCGCGGTCGGCTCAGCGTGTCGGCGCCGGTGGCGGTGTGGGCGAGGTCGAGCAGGTGGGCGCGTTCGGCGTCGTCGAGCTGCAGCGCCCGCGCGACGGCTTCGAGGACCGCGGGCGACACGCCGGCGAGGTGCCCGCGTTCGAGTTTGGCGTAGTACTCGACGCTGACGTCCGCCAGTGCGGCGACCTCGCTGCGGCGCAGCCCGGGGACGCGGCGCCGGTCCCCGGCGGGCAGCCCGGCCTGCGCGGGGGTGATCTTGGCTCGCCGCGAGGTCAGGTACTCGCGGACTTCGTCCCGGTTGTCCACCCCTCGACCGTACGTCCCCGGACGGCCCGCTGGGATGTACCGCCAGTACACCCCTCGCCGGTGACTCCCTCCGGGCGAACGCATCGGGTTGTCTGGAGGACGCGCCGCTCTGGGCGCCGTCGACGCCGCGTCGACGGCGTCCCGGCGTGAACCGGCACCACACGAAGGGAGCGGACCCGTGAGCCCGATGGACCAGCGCACGCTCGGCACCGCGGACGGCGGCCTGGCGGTCTCCGCGATCGGCCTGGGCTGCATGACCATGACCGGCGGCTACGGCGGCACCCCCGACCGGCGCGAGATGGCCGCGCTGCTGCACGCCGCCGTCGAGGAAGGCGTCACGTTCTTCGACACGGCCGAGATCTACGGCCCCCATGCCAACGAGGAACTGGTCGGCGAGGCCTTGGCCCCGTTCCGCGACCGGGCCGTGGTCGCGACGAAGTTCGCGTTCGCCGTCGATCCGGGCACTCGGACCGACACCGGCCGGATGCTGCGCCCCGACGAGGTCCCGGCCGCGGTCGAGGGATCGCTGCGCAGGCTCGGTGTCGAGGCGATCGACCTGTACTACCAGCACCGGATCAACCCGGACCATCCTGTCGAAGACTTCGCCGGAGAGGTGCGGGAACTGATCCAGGCGGGCAAGGTCCGGCACTACGGCATGTCCGAAGCGGCCGCGGGCACTATCCGCCGTGCCCATGCCGTCCAGCCGGTAACCGCGGTGCAGAGCGAGTACTCGCTGTGGTGGCGCCGCCCCGAGGAGGACGTCCTGGACACGTGCGCGGAACTCGGCATCGGGTTCGTCCCGTACAGCCCGCTCGGCAAGGGCTTCCTGACCGGTGCCGTGGCCGCCTCGACGACGTTCGATCAGGCCACCGACCTGCGTGCCCGGATCCCCCGCTTCAGCCCCGACGCGCTGTCGCACAACCTCGCGATGGTCGACCTGGTCAAGTCCGTCGCGAAGGACAGGCACGCCACCCCCGGGCAGGTCGCCCTCGCCTGGCTGCTGGCCCGGGCGCCGTGGATCGTCCCCATTCCCGGCACCACCAAGCACCAGCGCCTGCGTGAGAACACCGCCGCGGCCGCCGTCACGCTCACCGACGACGAGCTTGCCCTGCTCACCGAGGCTTCCCGGGCGTTCGAGATCCACGGCGCCCGCTACCCCGACGACCTCGAAGCCCGCACCAACCTGTGAAGGACACCGCGATGCAGTACGTCACGCTGAACACCGGAACCCGCATGCCGATCCTCGGATTCGGCGTCTACCAGATCCCGCCCGAGCAGACCGAGCAGGCCGTCGGCGAGGCCCTTGCCGCCGGCTATCGGCTCCTGGACACCGCCGCCGCGTACGGCAACGAGGAGGCCGTCGGCCGGGCGATCAAGAACAGCGGCATCGCGCGCGAGGACCTGTTCGTCACCACGAAGCTGTGGGTCCAGGACGCCCCCGCGCAGGCGAACACCATCGGCACTTTCGAGACCTCGCTGGCCAGGCTGGGCCTGGAGTACGTGGACCTGTACCTGATGCACCAGCCCTACGGCGACGTGTACGGGCAGTGGCGCGCCATGGAGGCCGTGCACCGCGACGGGCGCGCGAAGGCGATCGGCGTCGCCAACTTCGCCCCGGACCGGCTGCTCGACCTGCTCCTCAACAACGAGGTCACCCCCGCGGTCGACCAGATCGAGACCCACCCGTTCTTCCAACGCGGCGCCGACCACGCGCTGATGCGCGAGCACGGCGTCCAGCACCAGTCCTGGGGCGGGTTCGCCGAGGGCAAGAACCACCTGTTCACCCACCCGGTCCTGGCCGCGATCGGCGACCAGCACGGCAAGTCCGTCGCCCAGGTCGTGCTGCGCTGGCTCGTCCAGCGCGACATCGTCACCATCCCCAAGTCGGTCCGCGCCGAGCGCATGGCCGAGAACATCGACGTCTTCGACTTCGTGCTCACCGGGGACGAGATGGCCGAGATCGCCGCCCTCGACACCGGCACCACGCTGTTCTTCGACCACCGCGACCCCGAGATGGTCGCCTGGCTCGCCGCCCGGCGGCTGGAGAGCTGACCCGCGGAGCAGCCCGCCAGGCCGACCGGTCCCGGACTGCTCGCCGGACCGGCCCGGCCCGGTGGGGAGTTAGAGTCGGGGCATGCCAGCAGCAGAACCGACCGCCCCGGGCGGCGTGCGGGTCGATGCGTGGATCTGGTCGGTGCGCCTGACCAAGACCCGCTCGATCGCCGCCACCGCCTGCAAGGCCGGGCACGTGCGCGTGAACGGCGAGCGCGTGAAGCCCGCGCACAGCCTCAAGGTGGGCGACGAGGTACGCCTGCGCATCGACGGCCGCGAGCGGATCGTGACGGTCGCCAAGCTGATCCTCAAGCGCGTCGGCGCCGCGGTGGCCGCCGAGTGCCTGATCGACAAGAGCCCGCCGCCCCCGCCGCGTGAGGTCGCCGCCGCGGTCGGCATCCGCGACCGCGGCACGGGACGCCCGACCAAGCGCGACCGGCGCCTCATCGACCAGTGGCGCGGCGGCAGCGCGGGGCCGGCCGGGGAGGACTGACCGGCGCCCTGACCGTCGGTACCGTCCGGCGCGCCGTCGCGCGCGTTCGAGCGGGGGCGTCGTCGAGGGACGAACTCGACGGTCAACCGTCCGTGTGCGGGCAGAAGGCCTCCGAGGCCTCGCGCGCGAGTTCGTCCTCGTAGTCGGCTGCGTCGCCGCTCACGCCGATGCCGCCGACCGGGTGCCCGGCGCGCAGCAAGGGGTGGCCGCCGCGGCCGAGGTACCAGCCGCCGTGGTTCGTGAAACTCTGTGCGAAGGCCAGCCGTTCGTCCATGAGGCCCTCCATGAACGCGGTGGTCCGGCCGAACTGCGCCGAGGTCCGGGCCTTGGCCACCGCCAGGTCGGCGCTGAACCGCAGGGCGCCGTCCATGCGTTCGAAGGCGACGAGGGTGCCCGCGCTGTCCACGACGGCCACGCTCACCGCGCACCCCGAGGCGACCGCCTTCGCGACGATGCCGGCCACGATGGCCCGGGCCGCGGACGAGCCGACCTCGTGGCGTACGACGACGTCCGGTCCGGGTTCCGTCCGGTCCCCGACGGGTGCCGCGCCCGCTCCGCTATCCGTCATGCCGCCGCCCTCTCGGTTCGTGCGTGCGGACCCGCACGGGTCGTGCGTCCGCGTCGTGCTGCGCGGACGCTAACCGGGGCGGGTGACGGCTTCAAGAGCGCTGCCGGGATGTCGGACAGGGCGTCAGGCCTCTTCGGTCGGCGTGCCGATCCGCAGGCGGTTGCCGTCCGGGTCGGCGAGGTGCAGCTCGCGGGCCCAGGGCATTTCCTCGATCGCGGGCGGCTCTTCCCCGGTGCTCCCGGTGCTCCCGGAGGCCGCGAAGCGGGCGGCCACCGCATCGACGTCGCGGACCCGCAGATAGACGAGCGTGTCGGGGCGCGCGTCGCCTTCGTGCTCGGACAGGAAGAGGCGTACCGACCCCCGGGCCACCTCCACGAAGGCCGGGAAGTGCGGCTCGAAGCGGTGCTCCCACTGCTTGGCGAAGCCGAGCCGGGCGTACCAGTCCACCGCGGCCGCGGCGTCGGACACGCGCAGGACGGGGATGGCCTCTTCGGTGAAACCGGGTGCGCTCATGCGGACATGATGGCCAACCGCACCGACGTGTCCGCAGAAGGGCACGTGTCGGCATCATCTCGGCCGGACTCCCGGCATGTCTTCCCTGTCGGGGCGGGTGCGGCTAGCCTGCTCTAAATTAGCAGCGCTAACCACCGGTCGGCCGTCCCGCATCCGGGACCCCGACGACCGGCCGGCGGAGGGCAATCCGAGGATCGCGTATGGCACCTGTGTCTGTGATCGGGAGCGCGGCCACGCGCTCGGACGAACTGGTAGGCGTGCTGCTCGACGGCCCGCCGCCGCTGACCGGACCGGCGGGATCCGCCGGGCCGATCGGCTCGATGGGCCCGATGGGCCCGGTGAGTGCCCTCGGCACCGCGAGACCGTCGGGACCGGTGACCGCCGCGACCCTGCTCGGCCTGCCCGAGGACGGCACGTACGCGGTCCTCGCGCTCACCAGCGTGTTCGAAGGCCGGACCGATCCGACCTCGGGCCGCGGCTACGCGGGGCTCGCGGTTCCCGAGCCCATGCGTGCGCTGTGGCGGACGACCGGGGGCTCCTCGGTACCGGGCGCGGGCATGCCGGGGGCCTCGGGGGCTCCCGGACCGCACGGGGCCGGCGGCGCGAACGTCATCCGCGCGCACGCCATCGTCCTGCTCGGCGACGGCACCCCCGCCGACCTGGCCCAGGCGCTCGACCCGCCGTCCGGCATGCGCGTCGGCGTCAGCACCCCGGTGGCCGGGCCTGCCGCGCTGGCCCGGGCGCGCGTCCTGGCCGAACGCGCGCTGCGCATCGACCCGGACGTCCCCGTCGCGGTGCTCGCCGAGCACCTGCCCGGCGCGCTGATCGCGGACTGCCCCGACCTGGCCGCGCTGCTGCTCGACCGCGCTCTCGGCCCGGTCCTCGAACTCCCGCCCGCCGATCGGGACTCGCTCATCACCACGCTGCGCGCGTGGCTCGAATCGGGCGGCTCGACGCGCCGCGCGGGGGACCGGCTCTTCTACCACCCCAACACCGTCCTGAACCGGCTCCGCCGCTACGAGCAGCTCACCGGGCGCCTCCTGAGCGAACCGGTGACGGTGGTGGAACTTACGCTGGCTCTCGAAGCCCACCGCATCGCGGCGGCACGCTGAGTACGTGACGGGTATCCCGGATCCGGTCCCGGACCGGGCCGGACCGGGACGCACGGCCGCCGCGGGCACCGAGCCACTGGAGCCGCCGATGAGCCCCGCGACGCCCGACACGCCCCTGGCCCCCGCGGCCGACCCGCACCTCGCCACCCCCGCCGGGCGGCCCCGGGCCCGGGCGCTCGGGATCCCCTTCGACGGGACGCCGGGCCCGTGGAACGCGATCACCGACGTCCCCGGCGTCGAGGTCGGGTACACCACGCTCGTGCACGGCGACGGGCCGCTCCGCCGCGGCGCCGGCCCGGTGCGCACCGGGGTCACCGCGATCCACCCGCGCGGGCGCCGCGACCCGGGCGTTCCGGTCGCGGCCGGCTCATACGCGCTCAACGGCAACGGCGAGATGACCGGGCTGTCCTGGGTCGCCGAGACCGGCGCGCTCGACGGGCCCGTGGCGATCACCAACACCCATGCGGTCGGCGCCGTGCACCGCGGCACCATCGACTGGACGCTGGACCACCCGGCCGGCCGCGGCGTGCAATGGCTGCTCCCGGTGGTCTCCGAGACCTGGGACGGCTACCTCAACGACATCAACGGCGACCACGTCCGCCCCGAACACGCTGTCGCCGCCCTCGAGTCCGCCGCGTCGGGGCCGGTCGAGGAAGGCAGCGTGGGCGGCGGCACCGGCATGAACTGCTACGCCTTCAAGGGCGGATCGGGCACCGCGTCGCGCGTGGTCGGCTACGGTCCGACCGATTTCACCGTGGGCGCCTTCGTGCAGGCGAACTTCGGATCGCGCAAGGAACTGGTCATCGCCGGCGTGCCGGTAGGCCGCGAACTGGGCGACGACAACCCGTTCGAGACCACGGACTGGTTCGCCCCCGCGGGTTCGGGATCGGTGATCGTGGTGATCGCGACCGACGCCCCGCTGCTGCCGGGGCAATGCCAGGCGCTGGCCCGCCGCGTCCCCCTCGGCCTGGCCCGCACCGGGACCACCGGATCGCACTTCAGCGGCGACATCTTCCTGGCCTTCTCGACCGCGAACGCCGGTGCGCTGGGCAGTACCTTCCCCGAAGGGGAGCCGGGCGCCGACGAGTTCGAGACCCTGCGCTTCATCCCGTGGGGCCGGATGGACCCCTTCTACGATGCAGTCGTCGAGTCCGTCGAGGAAGCCGTCCTCAACGCCCTCACCGCCGCCGAGACCATGGTGGGCCGCGACGGCCACCGCAGTCCCGCCCTCCCGCACGACCGGGTCCGCGAGCTGTTGAAGGCCCGGGGCGTGGGGAAGGCCGCCGGGACGTAGCGCGGGCGGGACGCAGGTGCCGGCAACAGCCGTGCGGCCGAGGACCGTTCGGGGGGCGAACGGTCCTCGGCCCGAGGGGGGTTGGGGGGGGGGTGAACCCGGCGTGCCCCGGCCCCCGCCGCCCGGGGAAAC
>NZ_JAKFHA010000001.1:125399-212444 GCF_021502675.1 Yinghuangia soli | reverse complement strand
GGCGGGCCCCGGTGGGGGGGGCCCGGGGGCCCGGCCCGGGGGGGGGGGGGGGGGGGGGGCCCCGGCGCGGGCGGCGCCCCCCGCCGCCGGGGAACTCGGCGGTGTGCAGGTTGGTGTAGAAGCCCGCGGGGTTCTGCGCGATGGCCTTCACGACCTCCGGCTTCACGCCCTCGACGGTGCCGGCGAGGCCGGTGAGGGACTGCGGGAGCCCTTGCTGGGCGGCGAACAGCGGTGCCACGACATCGCCGTTGCTCCCCTTGGCGGCCTGGTGGACATGGCCCAGGGTGGGCGGCGCGGTCCCGGTCCAGCTGAACGCGTAGTCCACGCAGTTGCCCCACGGCCGGATCGCGGTCACGGCCTTGCCGTCCGGGTCGTTGAACGCCTTGCCGTCCTTGGGCGCGACTTCCTGCGCGCCGGAGGCGTTCGCGGTGAGCGTGCCCTCCGGCTTGCCGGTCTTCAGGACGCCGTTCATGTCCACCGGCTTGTCGAGCCTGGTGAGTTGGCCGCGGACCGCGCCGCCCGGGAACTCGGCGGTGTGCAGGTTGAAGTACCAGCGCTCCGGGGCGTTCTTGATGCGGTTCAGCAGGTCCGCATCGGCCACCGCGACACTGCCGGTGGCAGCGGTCGAGCCGTCCGGCAGCGGAGCCGCGAAGAACGGCACCACGACAGCGCCGTTCGCGCCCTTGACGCCTTGGTGGATGTGCGCCGCGGTCGGGGTGCCGATGCCCTCCCACTTGAGCGAGAACGCCACCTGGCCGCCCTTGATCCGCACGTACGCGGTGGCCTTGCCGTCCTGGTCGTTCACCGCCTTGCCGTCGGTGCCCGGGACTTCGTCGGCGCCGGTGAGGTTCGCCACGAAGTACGCCTCCTCGCCGGTCGCAGGCGCCTCGGCCCCGGCGTTCTTCGCCGGCCCGGCCCCCTCCTGCTGTCCCGGTGCGCCCGATGCGCCCGGATCGTGCCCCGAACCGTGGCCCTGGTCCGGCGCCGTGGCCCCGGGCGCGGCACCCGCGGCGCCGGCGGGCGGCGTGGTGGACTTGCTGCCGTCATCGGACGTCCCGCATCCGGTCAAAGCACTCATAAGGGCAAGCGTGAGAACGGCTGCGGGCAGCGTGAACCTGCGAACGGGCATGAGAGGTCCCCGAATTCTGTGGAGTGGGCGGAAGCCGGCGGATGCGGCCGGTGCACTGCGGCCTTGTCGCCCCGTGGTACGGACGGTCCGCGCGCCGGGGTTCAACGCGATCCGAGGAATTTTTCCGGAAGGACGGGGCCGTTCGGGTGGCAGGACTAGCCCGTACGAGTGGCGCCGATTGCGGCGCGCCCACCGGAACCGATGGGCTCCTCCGTGAAGGTCGGTGTGCCGTACCGGAGTTCCCCCGGTACGCGCGGAACCGTCCGCGGAGCCATGCCGGAGGCAGCCCATGCGTTTTTCCCCCGTTTCGCCCCCTACCTCCCCGCGCGCCTCGGTGTTCCTCGGGATCCGCCGCCTGCTGGGCGCGGTCGCGGCGCTCGCCCTCGCCGGGGTCGCGCTCGTCGCGGGACCGGCGAGCGCAGCGCCGGGGACCTCGCGCACCGCGCCCGCGGACGGCCGGACCCAGAAGTCAGGCCTGTGCCCCGACGGCTACATCTGCCTGCGGCCGGGCGGCATCGGCGTGCCCGAGCCGTACCTGATCCCGGAATGCGCCAGCGACTACTTCGTCCCGCCGTACATCGCCTCGGCGGTCGAGAACCAGACCAACGCCATCGTGTGGATCACCACCGCGGACGGCTCGGCGACCTGGATCCCGCCGCACAGCAGCGTCACGCTGTGGCCGGTGGCCCAGGTCGACTCGGTCGTCTCGCAGTGCTTCAAGCCGTTCTAGCCCGCCCCGAACCACCGCTGAACCGCCCGCCGGGTCCGACCCCCGCAGGGGTTCAGACCCGGCGGCGCTGCTCGCGGCGCGGGTAGGCCTTGGCGGTCTCGGCCAGGCGCTTCGCGTGCTCGGCCTGCTTTTGCCAGTGGCCGTACAGGTCGCCGCGGGCCGCGAGTTCGTCGAACCGGCGAATGGTGGCCGGGGCCACCAGCGCCGGTTCGGCGTCCCGCCACGGCGTGCCGGGCAGCGGCATGAAGGTGTGCGCGTGGATGCGCGCACCGAGACCGGTCAACTCCTCGGCCAGCCGCAGCGAGTCGTCCGCATCGCCCTGGTCCTCGCCCGGCATGCCGAAGATGAAGTCGACGTTCGGCCGGAAGCCCTCCTGGACCGCGATGCGGACCGCGTCCCGCACCGGCTGCACGCCGTGCCCGCGCTTCGCGGCCGCAAGGATCTTGTCCGAGCCGGACTGCGCACCGATGATGATGTTGTCGTTCGACACGTACTTCTTGAGCAGCCGCATGGCCTCGACGGTCACATGCTCGGGCCGGATCTCGGACGGGAACGACCCGAAGAACAACCGGCCGTGCGGCAGCATCTCCTCGCGGCACCCGGCCAGCAGCTCCTCGACCGCATCCAGGTCCGGCGTCTCGTCCTGGGTGCCGTACGACAGACAGGTCGGCGTGATGAACCGGACGTCCTTCAGGCCGCGTTCGGACATCTCCCGGACATGCCACCGGACGTTCTCCACGCTCCGGTGCCGGAACCGCGCACTGAACGCGAACGGCGTCTGGCAGAAACGGCAGCTGTAGATGCAGCCCCGGGTGATCTCGATCGGGCCGAAGCGGTGCAGGCCGACTGCGAACGACGGGGTGTCGTCGAGCGGGCCGCGCACCGACGTGCCGGTGCGCAGGGCCTTGCCGTCGTGGTCGCGGAGGGCGAGCCCCGGGACGGTGGTCAGCGGCTCCCCGCGGCCGAGCGCCGCGACCAGCGAGACGAAGGTCGCCTCGCCCTCGCCGATCGCCGCGACGTCCCAGCCGGCGTCCAGGATCTGCTGCGGTTCCGCGGTCGCGTGCACCCCGCCCGCGACGTGCACGACGCGCGGGTCGTCGACCGCGGCCCGGACCTCGGCCAGTTCGGCGGCCATCGCCTCGGCGTCGGGCGAATAGAACGACCACGGCACCAGGACCCGCGTGCACCCCTCGGCCAGCGCGGTGCCGATCAGCGCCGCGGTCTCCGCCGCGGTCCGGCCCAGCTGCACCCCGTGCGCCACCTCGGGCGGATTCGCCTCGAGCGCGCCGAGCAGGGCATGCATGCCGTACGTGACGGCCTTGCGGTAGCGGACCACGACGGCCACATCGAGCGGACCGAACGCAGGCGCGTCGGGTGAGCAGGGGTCGTACTCGGACATGCGGCCAACGGTACCTGGGCCGAAGGGGTGACCCGGTCCTCCCCGGGCTCAGGCGTTCGCGGGAGGAGTGTTCGCGGGAGGGGCGGGGGTCTCGCGAGGCCGGCGGCGGCGGATGAGGAGGGAGGCGGCGATCACCAGTGCGCCGACCACGCCCAGCACGATGGGCAGGATGGTCCCGACGAGCATGATGCCGTCGTGGGCGTCTTCGGCGTCGTCCGCGGCGTCTTCCACGGACTTGGGGGTCTGCTGGTACGAGACGTCGGAAACCGGCAGCAGCGGAACGAAGGCGCCGGTGCCGGGGGTGATGACCCCGGCCACGCGCTTCTGGGTCCGCTGCGTGTCGACCACGATGCCGGTCTCGGCATGGATCCAGAAGGTGTCGGAGCTCTCCAGCGTGTAGGCGAGCGGCACCGGGTCCCCCAGCGTCGGCAGCAGCGCGGCGAATTGTTGCGCGGCCTCCGGCGGGAGGGTCCCGAGCCGGGCGACGAGCGCCAGAGTCGACTGCGGGACGGCCGGCGGCAGACTGGCCAGCACCTGGGAGTCGGTGATCCGGGTGGGCGGCAGCTTCGCTTCGTAGACGTACGTGCTGACGCCCGACTTGCTCTCCGTGCGCGCGTACGTCAGCGGCGTCGTGGTCTGGGTCTCCGGCCGCCAGCCGGTGTACGTCTTCTTCTTCGCGTCGAGCGGCCAACTCACCGTCAGACCCTGGGCGTCGACGACCTCCCAGTCCGCCGGATGGTCCGCGATGGCCTCGAGCGTCTTGCGGTCGACGGCGTACTTCCAATCGGTCTTCTCGACCGGGTTGCCTGCCGCGGTCGTCGACCGGCTGTCGCTGACCAGGGCCTTGTCGCCCGAGGTCTTCTCGGTCTTGACGGTCCGCTCGACGGCCATGGGGACGTCCCGCTTGATGGCCGCCGCAAGGTTGCCCTTCGCGACCTCCTGGGCATCGATCAGGGTCTTGAAGGTGCCGGTATAGGAGCGCGTGACGTCGGTGTCGTCGGGCAGCCGCTTCACATAGTCCGGCGTGATGACGTACGCGAGTACGAAAGCACCGGCGATCAGCGCGAGCCCCAGCACGACGCCGATCCCGCGGAGGACGGTGTTGGTCCGCATGAGCCGATCTCCTGACGAACTAGTCCATGATCGCGCCACTGTCTGAGCCCAGTGTTTCCGGGATGTCCCGATACCGCCCCCGCTGACCGCCATCCGTGTGACGCGGACCGCCGACCGGCGCTCCTCGGAGCCGACGCCTAGGGTGGGCAGCGCACCGGCGCGCCGGGCGCGGGTGCTGCCGAGGAGGTTTGCCGTGATCGTCGCGTTCTCCGTCACTCCGCTGGGCATCGGCGAGGACGTGGGGGAGGCGGTTGCCGAGGCGGTGCGAGTCGTGCGGGCGAGCGGCTTGCCGAATCGCACCGACGCCATGTTCACCTCGATCGAGGGTGAATGGGACGAGGTCATGGCGGTCGTCAAGGATGCCGTCGACGCGGTGCGGGCGCGGAGCGGGCGGGTCAGCATGACGCTGAAGGCCGACATCCGGGACGGGGTGACGGACGGGCTGACCGCCAAGGTCGCCACCGTCGAGCGCTACCTGGCCGCCGATCCGGGGACGCCGAGCGCCTGACGGCCGGACCGGCCCGGCAGCCGCGCCGGGCTGCCCGCGCCGGTCTGCCTGCGCCGGACAACGGAACGGGCCCCGCACCGCCGCAGCGGTGCAGGGCCCGTACGAAGGACCTCGGCGCGGTCAGCCGCCGCTCTTGCGCTGGAACGTCCGCTGCTGCGCGGCCGGCCCGTGGGCACCCCCGTGGACCTTGGGGTGCTCGTCCTGGCCGACGTCGACGGAGTCGGTCTTGACGCCGCGCTTGCGGTCCAGTGCCTCGCGGAACTTGCGCTTGAGGTCGTCGCCCGCGCCGGTGTCGGCGCCTGCGTCCGCGGCCTGTTCCTCGCTCATGGATCCTCCTTGGAGCTCATCGTGCGTACGGTCCGGGCCCCCGCGGGGCAGGCCTGCGGGTGTCCCGGACCCCACCAGCCAACCACGAACGCCGGAATCCGGCGCGCAACCCGCCGTTTTGCGCAGTGGGGGAGGGTGGTGCGGAGGGGCCGAGGGCCGCGGCT
Source organism: Yinghuangia soli (assembly GCF_021502675.1). Lineage (GTDB taxonomy): Bacteria > Actinomycetota > Actinomycetes > Streptomycetales > Streptomycetaceae > Yinghuangia > Yinghuangia soli. The sequence continues at coordinate 207,074 of NZ_JAKFHA010000001.1, read as the reverse complement.
CGGCGTGTCCCGTGCCGGGGAGCCGGCCGGGTCGTCAGGTGAAGTCGAGGCCTTCCTTGGGGACTTCCTCGACCGTCCAGTCCTCGTTGCGGGGTACGCCGAGCCGGTGGTGTGCGGCGTCGCGGGCGGCGAGGGCCTCGGTGAGGCTCGCGTCGCCGCCGAGCAGGGCGCCGGCCAGGCGCGGCGGGGCCAGCAGCCGGCGCCAGGCGAATCCGGTGGCTGGATCGACGGCCGCCGGGCCGAGTGCGGTGATCCGGGCCGCGGTGCGGATGCGCGCGGCCGGGCGGCGGTCGTAGAACAGGCCGTCGGAGTCGCGGTAGTAGCCGAAGTACGTGGTCGCGCCCAGCGTCGCGGCGGCCTCCTCGGCGCACTCGCGCACCAGTGTGGTGTGCGGGTCGGGGTCGTCCGGTTCGACGGTGCCGCCCGGCATGTTGATCATGCGGGCCGGTCCGGCCAGCAGCAGGACGCGGCCGTCCGGGGCGAACAGCCAGCCCCACGACTGGTGGACCGGCAGCCCGGCGGGCACCGGCTCGTCGGGGTGCCACGTCCACGGTGAGCCGAGTCGCGGCCACTCGCGGACCCCGAACTCGCGGCGTACCGGCACGTTGTGGTGGTCCACGGACGGAATCGCCTCGAGGGCGGAACCGGCGCCCGGTGCGTGCGCGACCGCATCGCCCGGCTTCTGCCAGTGCAGCGCGTACGCGGTCCCCGCGGCGATGGCGTCCAGCCCGGCCCGGACGTACGCGACGATCCCGCCGGGCACCGCGTCGAGGTCGTCCAGGTCGGCCCACATCAGGTCGTCGTGCTTGTGCGGCTCGGCGTTGTGCGGCCGGCCGCCCTCGCCCAGCCACCCGAGCGCGCGGAAGAACCAGCCGGTCCGCGCGACTCCGTCGGACTGCGGTCCGCTGTGCTGCATGACCAACTCGCAGCGCAGCAGCGGGCGGGTCAGGACGGCGCCGGTCTCCTCGCGGGTCTCGCGGATCGCCGCCGCGACCACGTCCTCGCCGGCCTCGACGTGCCCGGAGGGGAGCGTCCACAGGCCCGCGGCGTACGGGGCCTGCGCGTTGCGCCGGAGCAGCAGGACGCGCCCGCGGTCGACGAGCAGTACGTGCACGTCGACCGGGCTCGTGTGCCGTTCGCTGCCCTGCGCCGCCGCGGCCGGACCTGGACTCATGCGTGCTCCCCCCGATGGCAACCGTCCGAGCATCGTCGCAGACGGACCCGGCCGGAGGCGTCGCGGCGTGTCAGTCGGTGCGGCCTCCCGAGCGCAGGAAGTGCTCGACGGGGAGCGTCGCGGCGCCGAGCGCGACGGCGTCCGCGCCGAGCCGGGCCAGTTCGATGCTGGTGCCCTCGAAGGGCCGGTGCAGCGAGTGCGCCGCGGCGTACGTCTGGATCGCGGGCAGCATGCGGTTGCCCATCGCGAGGCCGGCCCAGCCGCCCAGCACGATGCGGCGCGGGTTGAGCAGGTTGACCAGGTTGCCGATGCCCGCGCCGAGGTAGCGCGCGGTGGTGTCGAGCACTTCGGCGGCGACCGCGTCCAGGTCCGCGGCCGCGACCAGGGCGGCGATGCGGGTTTCCTCGTCGGCGCCGGTGAGGGTGTCGTCGGGGCGCTGCTCGCGGTAGCGGTCGAGGACCGCCTCGGCACCGACGTACGCCTCCAGGCAGCCGATCGCGCCGCAGCGGCAGCGGCGGCCGTCGATGGCGACGGTCAGGTGGCCGATCTCGCCCGCGCTGGTGGTGGAGCCGCGGTACGGCTTGCCGTCCGTGACGATGCTCGCGCCGATACCGGAGCCGAGCAGGATCATCACGGCGTGGTCGGCGCCGCGGCCCGCGCCGAACCACATCTCGGCCTGGCCCATGGTCTTGGCGCCGTTGTCGACCATGAGCGGCGGGACTGCGCCGCCCTCCTGCAGCAGCCGTACGAGCGGCACCGCGCGCCAGCCCATCGTCTGGCCGTGCACGAGGAGTTCGTCGCCGTGCTCGACCAGGCCGGGGACCCCGATGCCGACGCCCATGATGCGCGCGGGGTCGACGCCGGCGTGCCCGGAGACCTTCTCCAGGCCGGCCAGGATCGCCGCGACCACCTGGTCGACGTCGGTGCCCTGGTCGGTCAACGCGTAGTCGGCGCGTGCGAGTTCGCGCATGCCCAGGTCGAACAGCTCGACCTTGACCCGGGTCTCGCCGACGTCCACGCCGATGACGGTCGCGTACCCGGGGTCGATGCGGAGCAGCATGCGCGGGCGGCCGCCCGAACTGTCGACGGCGCCGGCCTCGGTGACTATCCCGGCGTCGAGGAGGTCGCCGACGACGTTGCTGACGGTGGCCTGGCTGAGGCCGGTCAGCCGGGCCAGTTCCGGCCGGGCCAGCGGGCCGTCGGCGTACAGCCGCAGCAGCACCTCGGCGCGGTTGCCGCGCCGGAGGTCCTGCACCGTACTGAGCTTGCTCGCGTGCATCCCTGCTCCCACCGTTGATCTGCTGGCTACATATTTCAACCCTTGCAATAAGCAGGTCAACCCTGCCTTGCCGGGGCTTATGCCACAGCGAACGTGCATGAAGGGCTCTTGACGGGGTCATGGCGGCCCAGTTAAATCACGCCTTGAAAGAAGCCCTTCCGGTCCCTGCATGCACCTTCGAGGAGTCGATCATCGTGCGTGTACGAAGAGTTGTCCCGGCCTTGGCGCTGACCCTCTCCGCGTTTGCCCTCGCGGCATGCGGAAGCAGCGGCGACGAGTCGGAATCCGGTGCGTCCGGCACCCCCAAGCCCGGCTCCACCATCACGTACTGGGCCAGCAACCAGGGCACCAGCATCGAGCACGACAAGCAGGTGCTCCAGCCCGAACTGGACAAGTTCACGCAGAAGACCGGCATCAAGGTCGACCTCGAGGTCGTGCCGTGGTCGGACCTGCTCAACCGCATCCTCGCGGCGACCTCGTCCGGCAAGGGTCCCGACGTCCTCAACATCGGCAACACCTGGTCCGCGTCGCTCCAGGCGACCGGCGCCTTCGTGCCGGTCGACGACGGGCTGCTGGCCAAGGTCGGCGGCAAGGACCGCTTCCTGCCGACCCCGTACGCCGCCACCGGCGCCGAGGGCAAGCCGCCGGTCGGCCTGCCGATCTACAGCGCCGGCTACGGGCTCTACTACAACAAGAAGATGTTCGCCGCCGCCGGCCTCAAGCCCCCCGCGACCTGGGAGGAAATGGCCGAGACCGGCAAGAAGCTGACCGGCGACGGCCGGTGGGGCCTCGCGCTCGAAGGCGCCAGCTACACCGAGGGCGTCCACAACGCCTACATCCTCGCCAAGCAGTACGGCGCCGACGTCTTCACCAAGGACGGCAAGCCGGACTTCACGTCGCCGGGCATGGTGCAGGGCGTCAAGCGCTACGTCGAGCTGATGAGCAAGGACAAGATCGTCAACCCGAGCAACGCCGAGTACGGCCAGGGCACCCAGGCCCTCAAGGACTTCGCCACCGGCAAGTCCGCGATGCTCATGTGGCAGGCCTCGCAGGGCTCGCTGGTGTCCAACGGCATGAACCCGGACGACATCGGCGTCGCGCCCGTCCCGTTCCCCGCCGCGCCCCCGGCCGGGGCGCCGCACGTGAACAGCATGGTCGGCGGCATCAACATCTCGGTGTTCAAGGACTCCGACAACAAGGCCGGCGCGGCCGAGTTCGTCGCCTTCATGACCAGCGCCGAGGAGCAGACGATCCTCAACAAGGCGTACGGCTCGCTGCCGTCCGTCAAGGACGCCTACGGCGACCCGGCGTTCCAGACCGAGAACGTCAAGGTCTTCCAGAAGATCCTGGCCGAGACCGCCACGCCGATGCCGCAGGTCGCCGCCGAGAGCCAGTTCGAGACGCTGGTCGGCACCGCCGTCAAGGACCTGATAGCGGACGCCGCATCCGGCAAGGCGGTCACCGACGAATCGGTCAAGTCCCGCCTCAAGGAGGCCCAGGACAAGATGGCCGCCGCAGGCTGATGGCCTCGACGACCATCCCCGAGGCTCCCGCCGAGAACGGGACGCCCGGCCCCGGGCGCGCGCGCCGCGCGCGCCCGCGGGGCCGGCCCAAGCTCAGCCGGGCGGCACTGCCGTACATCCTGCTCGCCCCGGCCATCCTGCTCGAACTGCTCGTCCACATCATCCCGATGATCGTCGGCATCGTGATGAGCTTCCTGAAGCTCACCCAGTTCCACATCCGGCACTGGACCTCCGCGCCCGGCGCGGGCTTCGACAACTACCGCCTCGCGGTGGACTTCGACGGGCCCATCGGCCGCCAACTGCTGGACTCGTTCTGGGTCACCGTGATGTTCACGGTGCTCGTCGTGGGCATCTCGTGGTTCCTCGGGATGGCCGGCGCGATCCTCATGCAGGGCGCGTTCCGCGGCCGCGGCATCCTGCGCGCGCTGTTCCTGGTGCCGTACGCGCTCCCGGTCTACACCGGGGTCATCACGTTCGGCTTCATGTTCCAGCGCGACACCGGCCTGGTGAACCACGTGCTGGTCGACCAGCTGCACCTGATGAGCGACCGGCCGTTCTGGCTGATCGGCGGGAACAGCTTCTGGGCGATGGTGGTCACCGCGGTGTGGCGCACCTGGCCGTTCGCGTTCCTGTGCCTGATGGCGGCGCTGCAGAACATCCCGCGCGACGTGTACGAGGCGGCCGCGCTGGACGGCGCCGGGGTGTGGCAGCAGATCCGCCGCATCACGCTCCCGATGGCCGCACCGGTGAACCGGGTCGTCGTCCTCGTGCTGTTCCTGTGGACGTTCAACGACTTCAACACGCCGTATGTGCTGTTCGGCAAGTCGGCGCCGGAAGAGGCCGACCTGATCTCCATCCACATCTACCAGAACTCGTTCGTGACCTGGAACTTCGGCACCGGCTCGGCGATGTCCGTCCTGCTGCTGCTGTTCCTGATGGCGGTCACCGCGGTCTACCTCGCGTTCGTCCGGCGGAAGGAGAAGTCCGATGCTTGAGCCGCACTGGTTCCGCTGGGTGCGCCGGGTCGGCCTGACCTTCCTCACGGTCTTCGCGATGGTGCCCGTCTACGTGATGGTCACCTCGGCCCTCAAGCCGCTGCCGGACGTGCAGGACGGCTTCCGCTGGTGGCCGTCCCGGGTGACCTTCCAGCCGTTCGTCGACATCTGGGACACCGTCCCGCTGGCCGACTACTTCGTGAACAGCCTCATCGTCTCCACCGCGGCGACGGTGTGCTCGGTGACCATCGCGGTGTTCGCCGCGTACACCATCAGCCGGCACTCGTTCCGCGGCCGGCGGGTCTTCTCGGTGACCGTGCTGTCCACCCAGATGTTCCCCGGGATCCTGTTCCTGCTGCCGCTGTTCCTGCTCTTCGTCAACATCGGCAACGCCACCGGCGTGGAACTGTACGGCAGCCGGCTCGGGCTCATCGTCACCTATCTGACCTTCTCGCTGCCGTTCGCGATCTGGATGCTGGTCGGCTACTTCGACTCCATCCCGCGCGACCTCGACGAGGCCGCCCTCGTCGACGGCAACGGGCCGATCGGCGCCCTGCTGCGCGTCGTGGTGCCGGCCGCGTCGCCGGGCATCGTCGCGGTCGCCGTCTACGCCTTCATGACCGCCTGGGGCGAGGTGCTGTTCGCCTCGGTCATGACCGACGAGTCCACCCGCACCCTCGCGGTCGGGCTGCAGGGCTACTCGACGCAGAACAACGTCTACTGGAACCAGGTCATGGCCGCGTCCCTCGTGGTCAGCGTGCCCGTCGTGGCCGGGTTCCTCTTCCTCCAGCGCTACCTCGTCGCCGGCCTGACCGCCGGCGCCGTCAAGTGACGCCGCACCGCCGGCATCCGGGATCGGGGAGTACGCATGCTTGATCCGACCGCCTTCCCCCAGGACTTCCTGTGGGGCGCGGCCACATCCGCCTACCAGATCGAGGGGGCGGTGCACGAGGACGGCCGGCTGCCGTCGATCTGGGACACCTTCAGCCGAACCCCCGGCGCGGTCGACAACGGCGACACCGGCGACATCGCCTGCGACCACTACCGGCGCTGGCCGGAGGACGTCGCCCTGATGCGCGAACTGGGCCTGGGCGCCTACCGCTTCTCGATCGCCTGGCCGCGCGTGATACCCACCGGCGGCGGACCGGTGAACCCGCGCGGACTGGCGTTCTACGACCGCCTCGTGGACGCCCTGCTGGAAGCCGGCATCCGGCCGTTCGCGACGCTCTACCACTGGGACCTGCCGCAGCAGCTGCAGGACCGCGGCGGCTGGGCGGACCGGGCCACCGCCGAGCACTTCGCCGAATACGCCGCGGCCACCGCACGCGTGCTCGGCGACCGCGTCACCGACTGGACGACCCTCAACGAGCCGCTGTGCTCGGCCTGGATCGGGCACCTCGAAGGCCGCATGGCCCCCGGGATCACCGACCTGCCGACCGCGGTGCGGGCCTCGTACCACCTGCTGCTCGGCCACGGGCTCGCGGTCCAGGCCGTCCGGGCGAACGCCCCGCGCACCCCGCAGCTCGGCTACGTGGTCAACCTCAGCCCCATCGAGGCCGCCTCGGACCGGGACGCCGACGTCGCCGCCGCCGTGCGCGCCGACGGGCACGTCAACCGCTGGTGGCTCGACCCCGTGCACGGCCGCGGCTTCCCCGCCGACATGCGCGCCGTCTACGGCGTCGACCTGCCCGAACAGCCCGGCGACGACGCGGTGATCGCCCAGCCGCTCGACTACCTGGGCATCAACTACTACTTCCGGCAGATCGTCGCGGACGACCCGACCGGGCCCGCCCCCTACGCCCGGCAGCTGGAGGTGCCCGGCGCACCCGTCACCGGCATGGGCTGGGAGGTCCACCCGGACGGCCTCGAACAGCTGCTGGTCCGGGCCGCGGACGAGTACGGAGCCCGGAAGCTGTACGTCACCGAGTCCGGCGCGGCCTGGCCCGACACCGTGGACGCGTCCGGTGCCGTCCACGACGCCGAGCGCACCGCGTACCTGGACGGCCATCTGGCCGCCTGCGGGCGCGCACTGGCCCGCGGAGTGCCGCTGGCCGGGCACTTCGCATGGTCGCTGCTCGACAACTTCGAGTGGGCGTACGGCTATCAGCACCGCTTCGGGCTGGTGCACGTCGACTACCCGACGCAGAAGCGCACGATGAAGTCCTCCGGACGGCGCTACGCCGACCTCATCCGCGCCCACGCCGGGCACTGGGCTGCGAAAGTCCCTTCTGCGCGGTGAAGTTCAGCGCGCGGGCTGTGCTGTGCCATGCTCTGCGGCACAGCCCACGCGCCGAAGTCCGCCCGAGGGGACCGCACCATGCATCGCGTCGAAGACCGGGAACGCGCCGCACATCCCGAGGACTTGAACCGGCTGGTCCTGAAGCGGCTCAACACGGCCGACGTCGACGGCCTGGTCGCGCTGTACGAACCCGGCGCGGTGCTCGCGCTGCCCGGCGGCCGGGTCGCGGTCGGGCATCACGAGATTCGCGCCGCCTATGCGCAACTGGTCGCCGGGCGACCCGAGTTCCTGCCCGGAACGGTGAATCCCGCGGTGCGCAACGGGGAACTGGCCATCACCTCGGTCCGGATCGGCGGCGGCGACTTCACCGTCGAGGTGGCCCGCCGGCAGGCGGACGGCACATGGCTATGGGTCATCGACCAGCCGTCGCTGCTGAGTTAGGGCGCATCCGGGGCGAGGAAGGCGGCCACGGCGGCGGCCTCGGCGTCGAGGGCGGCACGGGCCGCGGAACCGAGCCGCTCCAGCGCGTCCGGGCCGTCCCGGCCGTCCGGTCCCTGCGGACCATCCGGGCCGTCCGGGCCGCCGAACGCGTCGATCCGGGGCGGGAGTCCCGGGGCCTGCCGTGACCACGTGCCGACCGCGAGCCCGTCGGCCAGCACCGTGGCGCGGATGATCCCGCCACCCGGCCACACCTGCTTCTCATACGCGGCCGGGACGGCGAGTTCGCGCGTGCGGTAGGCGACCAGGTAATTGTCGAATGCCGGGATCAGCCGCATGTCGGGAGCACCGCCCGTGTCCGCTTCCGAGGCCTCGGCCCCGCCACGTGAGGATGCGGACGCGCCGGCCGGCGCCCACGCCTTGCGGGACAGCGGCTTCGGGAGCCCGGACCACACCGCGAAGTCGTCGGCATCGGCAGGCCCGTACCCGGCCGCGTACCGGCGCGCGAGTTCGGCGGCTGCCGCTTCGTCGTCCCGGACCGGGTCCGTGCCGTGGTCGGCGAGCCAGTCGTCGAGCAGGACGTACGTCGCCTCCCCGGCGCGCATGGGCCCGTGGCACAGCACCCCGGTGAGTGCGGCGTGCCGGATGAGGTGGATCGGGCCCTGCCCGACCGGGCCGACGCCGAGCGCGCCGAGGCGCTCGGTCAACTCGGCCCGGGTGAGCGGGCCGTCCGCGGCCAGGGCCGCCCGGAACAGCTCGTCGGCACGCGACCGCAGGGCGTCGTCCAGGCCGAGCTGCCGGTAGCGCGCCGCGGTCGCGGCGACCAGGCGCGGGCCGAGCAGCCGCAGCAGCCAGCGCACGTCCTCGGCCGGGACCGTGTGCAGCGTGCCGCGCATGAACCACGACCGCACGATGCTGCGGTCGTCCTCGTACGCGGCGCGCACCCCGCCCGCGGTCAGGCCGGCGCCGCGGACCCGGATGCCGAGGTCCGCGGCCACCGCGTCCTGGGCCTGGATGGCGACGGCACGGCGTACGACCGCTGCCGCACTGCGCTCGCGCACGCCGCCCGCGAGGGCTTGCGCGCGGGCGCGCCGCAGGCGGATGTGTGCGGGGTTCGTCGGCATCTCGGCAGTTTCCTCGATCTCCGGGGGCGGTCCGGCCGACACGCTCAGGCCGACGCCGGCCCGGCCGCTGCGGCGTCCTGCGGCTCGTCCGCCGCGACGTCCGCCACCGGGCACCCGGTGACCTCGGGGGTGGCCTCGGTGACGATGTCCACGAACGCCCGGATGCGCTTGTCGCCGCCCTTGTCGGTACGCCACGCGAGGGCATGCTCCATCGGGTACATGTCGCGGATCGGCACGAACACGACGTCCGGCCGCTGGTAGAGCAGCGGGAGCTGGCTGTCGCCCATCGCGATTGCACGGCCCGCCGCGACCAGCGCCAGGTACTCGGGGTAGGTCGTGATCACCTCGGTGGTCCGGCCGATGAGCCGTCCGCTCGGGGTGTGGGTGGGCAGCTGGTAGTCCGCCCAGTAACGCGGCACCGAGTCGGCGAGCGTCGCGAACCGCTCGCCCGCGAGGTCCTCCAGCGACACCGACACGTGCCCGGCGAGGCGGTGCCCCGGGGCGACTCCGATGTAGCGCGGCTCCCGGGTGAGGACCGGACCGACGCTGATGCCGGGCTCGTCGATGGGCATCGGCAGCAGCACCACGTCCGCGGAGCCGTCGTGCAGCTGGCTCAGGTGGTGGTACAGCTGCGTCTCGACGACCCTGACCTGGCAGCCGGGGTAGCGCGCCTCGAAACGGTCGCGGGCCGCGAAGATCAACCGACCGGCCTGGGTGCCCATGAACCCGGCGGTGACCGTTCCGATGATGCCGCGGCCGGCCATTGCCGCGCGGTGCAGCGCCTGCTGGATGCCCTGCCGGTGCGGCAGCAGGTTGTCGCGCAGCTCGGCGCCGACCTCGGTGAGCTCCACCCGGCGGCTGGTGCGCTCGAACAGCTCCACGCCCAGGCGCCGCTCGATCTTCTTGACGGTCTGGCTGACCAGCGCAGGCGAAATATGCAGACGGGTCGCGGTACGCCCGAAATGCAGTTCCTCGGCGAGGGTCAGGAATATCTCCATTTCCGCGCGTTCCATTGCCGCCCCACCCCCAGGGTCCCCGTGTCCGGCCCGCATGACCGACGGATGATCATTCAGTGCCGGGAGATGATCCTGCCTCATCGTTCAGGTTGCGTGAACGACACCCCGGGGTGTCGCGCGGATTGGCTATTCACCCATTGCTGACGACTCGCCCGGCTCACCCTTCTCGCCCGGCTCGCCCCTCCGGCCCGGCTCGCCCGGCTGGCCCGGATCGCCCGGCTCTGCGCGGCGCAGCGCGAGCAGCAGGGCGTCGTCGGTGAAGCGCGGCGTACCGGCGTGCCGGGTGAGGTCGGCGCCGATGCGATCCACCGCCTCGGCCGGTTCGCACCGGTCCGCCCGCCCGTCGCCGAGCAGCGCCGTGACGCGTTCGGCCAGCGGGTACGTGCGCCCGGCGGCGTTGCGCGTGTCGGCGATCCCGTCGGTCACCAGGAGCATCAGGTCGCCGTCGCCGAACCGGGGCATCCAGGCGGCGGGGGAGCAGGTGTCCAGCTCGCCCAGGCCCAGCGGCACCCCGGGATCGGGTGGTTCGAGCACCTCGACCCGCCCGTCGGCGCGGACCAGCACGGGCGCCTCGTGCCCGCGGTGCAGCAGCGCCACGTGGTCCGGGCGTATCTCGGCGAACAGCGCGGTGACGAACTCGTCCTCGCCGCCGTCCCGCAGCAGGCTGCGCTCGATGCGGCGGGCCACCGCCCCGAGGTCGGCCTCGTCGTACGCCGCCTCGCGGAACGCGCCCAGCGTCACCGCGGCGGTGCGGACCGCGCTCAGGCCCTTGCCGAGCACGTCCCCGATCAGCACCCGCACGCCGAACGGGGTCTCCACCGCGGCGTACAGGTCCCCGCCCAGGTCGGCCTGGTCCGCGACCGCGAAGTAGCGGACCGCGATCCGCACCCCGCCGACCGCCTCGGGAGCGGGCAGCAGGATCGCGCGCTGCGCGGCGGTGGCCACCGCGGTCAGCGCGGCGAGGGCCTCCTCGCGGCGCACCCGGACCCAGGCCACGTAGGTGCTGGTCGCGATCGCGGCCAGGAAGACCGCGGTGTTGACCTGGAAGATGATGCTCGCGTACGGCTCGATGTTCTTGTCGTACGCGGCCAGCAGATAGCGCAGCGGTATCGCCGCCATGCCGATCAGGAACACGGGCAGCGGGGGAGCGGTCACCGCGGCCAGCGCCGGGGCGAGCACCAGGAACGGGTAGAAGATCGTCTCGCGGCCGGTGGCGAGGTCCAGGACGGCGATGAGCAGCAGCACGCTGACCGGCAGCGCGAGCCGGCGGAACCACGATGCCGCTGCCGCAGGCGGGGCAGCCTGCCCCGGGATGCTCATCCGGCTCATCCGGCCGCTCCTCGTACGGCAGCACTCTCGGCTGCCGTCTCCGTCCGTTCCATGGTTGCCGCCGCGGCCGGGCGGCGCCGGGCCAGAACCCCCGCGCTAGGCCGAACGGGTGAACGAGCGGGGGCGGCGGCCCCTAGGCGGCCGGAGTGCGGCCCGCGCGTGGCGAACCCACCCCGGAACGGGCCGATCCGCGCCCCGAACCTGGTGATCCCGCACCCAAGATCTGCGATGCTGTGGGCCTGCGGGAGCCGGTCTCCCGCGGTGCGAGGCCGGACGGCGGGGACGGGGGCCGGGCGTGACCGTCATAGCAGGCAAGGTGGTCGAGGACCGCATAATCGTGGCGGCGGATTCCCAGGTGACCTTGGGCCACCAGGCGAAGACCGAGGGCACCAAACTGTTCAAGATCGGCGAGACGCTGGTCTTCGGTGGCTCCGGCCATCTGCGCGACATCAACCTGATGCGGCTGTTCCTGGACACGCACATGCCCGCGTCCTCGGACGAGCGCGATGTGCTGGAGTTCTACGCCGAGTACATCGAGTGGGCCAAGCGCAAGATGAGCGGCTTCGAGGCGCACTCGTCGTTCCTGTTCGGCTTCGACGGCAAGCTGTTCGAGATCGACTCCGACTTCGACGTGCTCTATTCGGAGTTCACCGCGATCGGCTCAGGCTGGGAATACGCCCGCGCCGCCCTGCACTTGGGCCACTCCCCATCGGAGGCCGTCCAGGTGGCGTGCGACCTGACGATCTACTGCGCCCCACCGGTAACCGAATTCAGCATCGCCCGCGCGACCGACAGCGGCAGCTGAGGCGCAGGGCATGACCGACCAGCCGCCCGGCGGCAGCCGCGACGTGGACGAGTGGGTCGCCGCGTTCCTGGCCAAGATGGGCGAGCCGGTCCCGGGCAAGTGGGGGGAGGTCCGGGACCCGGTGGCGAAGACGATCGTGGAACTGCTCGCGCCGCTCCCCGCCGCTGTGGCGGGTCCGACGCAGGTGATGCGCGAGGCGCGGGCAGCCAAGGAACAGGCGATCGACGCCGAGGACTACGACGCCGCTGCGGCGTTCCGGGACGGCGAGAAGGCCGCCACCATGGAACGCCGCGCGGCGGTCGCGGCGTGGGCCGACGAAGCCGGCGCCCGAGTGCTGGCCGAGCAACTCCTCGCCGTACACGCGGTCGCCGACGAACTGGCCTCGTTGCTGAGTGAGCACGGCATCCCCCTGCCGGTGCGCCTCGTCGAGGAATAGTCAGTTCGCGGCAGCGACCGTTCGGCGGGCTGTTTCGACGATTTCGTCGAGGTGGCCGCCGTGTGAGCCGTGCCAATAGACGCGGTCGCAGTCGCCGCAGCGGGCGAAGTTGTCGAAGGCGGCGAGGGTGCCGGGCTCCACGTCTGCGGCGACGGACTCCTTCGAGACCACGGTGAGCGGGCCGTTGCACGAGGTGCAGCGAGTCCAGGGGGCCAGTTCGGGGGCGAAGCGGCGGAGCAGGTCGTCGAGTTGGGCGTCGGGGCGGATGCCGCGCACGTAGGCGCCGAACCACAGGTTGCGGCGGCGCAGGAGGCCGCGGTCCTGGGTCAGCAGAACGCGGCGCTCGGCGTTGGCCTGCTCGACGAGGACCGGGTCGTCGCAGTCGTTGTGGTACGCCGTGTCGAGGCCGACCAGGCGCATCCGGCGGGCCAGGGCGCCCAGGTGGACGTCCAGCAGGAACCGCAGCTCGGGTTCCGGGACTTGCTGCGGGCGGGCGACCGCGAACACCTCGACCGTCTCGCCGCCGACCGGCCGGTACGACACTTCCGCTTCGGCCCCGTCGACCACGAGCCTGCCGACCTCCGGCAGCGGCACGCCGGCCGACTCCACCAGGTGGCCGAGCGTCGAATCGTCGGCGACCGCTGCCGTCACGCGGCCTTCCCGCAGCCGGGGCGGCAGGAAGAGGTGGAGGTCGTCGGCGAGGGTGAGGGTGAGCGAAGCGGAAGGGCCGTGGTCGGCCGCGACTGTTCCTGGCATGCGGTCAGCATGGCATCGGAGGGGGCGCGGGTTCGTGCGATTTTCGGCTGCGGAGGGCGCCGCCCTGGTCAGGCCGTGTCGTCGTGGATGCGGCGGATCCCGGTACGCCAGTCGACCGCACACGGGCCGGTGATGCCGCGGCGGCGGGTCGCGTCGAGGACCTGGCCGCGCAGCGTCCCCGGTTGCTCGCGTACCTCGACCGTCGCGCCCTTGCCGGTGAGTTCGCCCATGTACGCGGCCCACTCCTGGACGCTCACCGGCTCGTCGCCGCCCCAGTTCACCACCGTGGCCGGGACGGACGCCGCGTCGAGGAGGGCCTCGGTCTGGGTGTTGATGTCGTCCTGGTGGATGGGGCTGTACATGCACGGGTCCCAGCGGGTGACCACCGGTTCGCCGGCCCGCACCGCGGCCAGGTGGATGCCGGGCAGGCCGCCGTTGCCGTAGGAGCCGTACGACGCGTTCATGCGCGCGATGACGATCGGCAGGTCGAAGGCCCGCGCGCAGTAGCGGGCCACCGCCTCCTCGGCGGCCTTCGAGACCGAGTAGGTCTGGGCGTACGCGATGTTCGCATCGCCGATCGGCGCGCTCTCGGTGTACACGTGGTGCGGGTCCTCGTGCGGTTTGAGTACCGACGCGGTCGACATCACCAGCGCGGCCTTGGCCTTGCGGCAGTGCTGGAGGAGCAGCCCGGTGCCCTCGGCGTTCACCCGCAGCGCGTGGTCGTAGTCCAGGCCCGGGCCGAGGAACGCGGCCAGGTGCAGCACGTACGTGAAGTCCTGCGGCAGGTCGTCGAACTGCCCGTCGCCGAGGTCGATGCGGCGGGTGGTGACACCGAGCGCCTCGACGCGCTCCCGCTCGCCCGGCGTCCCGAAGCGCGCCACGCCCCAGACTTCGTTCTCCTGGGCGAGGTACTGCGTGAGCGGATACGCGATCTGCCCCGCGGGGCCGGTGACCAGGATCTTCTCGTCGGACAGCATGGACGCCTCCCAGTGGCGACGCCGCGCCGCCGCTCGGCGCGGGCCGCTTGCGATCATCGACCGGAGCGCGGAAGAAGTACACGGCCATGGCCGACTTGCTCGGCCTGGTCCGGGGCTCGGTGTGCACGACCGCGACTGCTTCCGGTTACGGGTATTTCGAGCATTTCCCTCGTATGGCGGACCGTGTCGGCCTGGAATGCCCGGAGCTCTCCTGTAGGACTGACAAGGGCAACCATTCGGTTAGTTCCAGTCGCACAGTGAGGGGCCGACACCGTGGCCAGGGTCCGCACCGTCCTCGTCTGGCTCCTGGCACTCATCCTCCTCGCGCCCGCCGCGGCGTCCGCGGAGGAGCTGTTCCGGCGCCCCGCGGACAAAGCGTCGGGCCCGGAGTGGCACCCCTGGAAAGCCGACCCCGGCCGCCATCGCGGCAAGACGGCTCCGGCCCCGGGCGAACTCCCGCATCGGGAAGAGCAGTTACGTGCGCCGACGGACGCCCGGCAACCTGTCTCCGCCGCGGCGGCCACCGCGCCGGAGGAGCTCGGCTCCGACCGCCTCGGCTTGGAGAAGTTCCACCAGTACACCCAGATCGGCGCGGGCGCGGGCGCCGCCGTCATGGTGAACGCCGCGAACGGCAATGCGGTGCTCGGCTGGAACATCCTGGCCAACCCCTCCCTGGGCCCGGCCGCGTTCCTGCGCATGACCTACAACTCGCTCGACCCCGCGAACTCCTCGGCGGGACGCGGCTGGTCGGTCGCCGCGTCCACGCTGACCAGGCTCGGTGCCGCGCTGGAGTTCCGGCCGGGCAGCGCGTCGGCGTACGGGTACGCCGAAGCAGTCCGGCTCACCGACGGCGACGGCACCACCCACACCTTCCGCCTGAACCGGCACGGCGTGGACGCCCCCGAACGCTGGGACTACGACCACCCGCCCGGCGTCCACCTGCACGTGGCCCCGACCGGCGCCGAGGACCCGGCCCGCGCCTGGGTGCTGACCCGCCCGGACCGCACCCAGTTCTTCTTCGACCGCCTCGGCCTGCAGACCGCCGTCGTGGACCGCAACGGCAACACCCTGCGCTTCGAATACGACGACGCCGAGCCCAAGTTCGCCGGAAGCCTGCGCCGCCTGGTGGACGCCGCCGGCCGCGTCGTGCTCACCCTCGACTACCTGCGCCCCGGCGACGACTACACCTACCTCGTCGGCGACGTCCTGCACAGCGGCCACGGCCTGGCCAACGCCGCACTCATCGGGCAGCTGTACGCGGTCACCGACGTCTCCGGCCGCCGCGTCCAGCTCACCTACGATGAGAAGGGCCTGCTGGGCCGCATCGCCGACGCCGCCGGGACACCCGACGAGCGCAGCCTGCGCATGGCGTACGCCGCCGACCCGCACGGCAACCCGCGCCTCGCCTCGGTCCAGGACCCCATGGGCCACACCACCTCCGTCGACTACGCGGACGACGGGCGCGTGCGGCAGATCACCGACCGCCGCGGCAGCGGGACGTTCTTCGACTGGACGCCCACCGACCAGGGCGGCACCACCATGGCCGTCACCGACGCCCTCGGCCGGGTCGGCGCCTACACCGTCGACGCCCTCGGCCGGCCCGTCGCCGCACAGAACGCCAAGGCCGAAGTCACCCGGCTGACCTGGGACTCCGACAACAACGTCACCGAGCTCGAAGACGCCGCCGGGGCCCGCACGACCTGGGAGTACGACCACAAGACCGGCAACCCGCTCACCATCACCGATGCGGTCGCCAACGCCGGCGACAAGGCCTCCACCGGCCTGTCGTACCGCACCTACCTCGACGGGCACGTCGCGGACCTCGTCGAGAAGGTCAGCCCCGAGGGCCGGCGCTGGACCTTCGGCCACGACGCGTACGGCAACCTCATCTCGCTCACCGACCCGCGCGGCAACGCCAAGGACAAGAACGACAAGCGCAACTACACCTCGCGCAACGTCTACGACTCCGCAGGACGCCTGCTGGAAGCCGTCGACGCCCGCGGCAACACCACGCGCTTCGCCGACTTCGACCCCACCGGATCACCGCGCACCATCACCGACGCGCTCGGCCACTCCACCACGTTCGTGTACGACGCGGTCGGCAACGTCCTGTCCGCCACCAACGCACACGGGCACAGCACCACCCGCACCTACGACGTACGCGGACGCCCGCTCTCGTCCAAGGTGCCGATCGACACCGACCACGGCGTCTTCGCCGTCACGCCGCCCCCGGTGTACGACCGCAACGACAACGTGCTGCGCTCCACGACCCCGGACGGCGCCGTCAGCACCAGCGTCTACGACGAGACCGGCCGGGTCGTGACCAGCACCGCCCCCGGCGACGACCCGGGCGGGCCCGGCCGCGTCACCACGATGGCCTACGACGCCGTCGGCAACCCGGTCCGCGCCACCACGCCGCGCGGCAACGAGACCCCCGAGCCCGACGACTACACCAGCTTCGCGGTGTTCGACGAGCTCGGCCGCATCGTGGAGACCCGCGACGCGCTCGGCGGCCGCAAGACCATGGCGTACGACCGGGTCGGGAACATGGTCGCCACCAGCGACCCGCGCACCAACGCCCGCGGCGAGTCCCGGCCGACCAGCACCACCGCGTACGACCTCGCGCACCGGCCGGTCGAGACCCGCGATGCGGTCGGCGCCACCGGCAAGATCCGCTACGACCGGGACGGCAACGCGGTCGCGAAGACCGACGCGTACGGCACCGAGTCGTTCGCGAGCTACGACGCGCGCGGCGCGCTGATCGAGACCCGCGTCCCGCACCGCAAGAAGCCCGACGGCTCGATCGAGTACCGCACCACCCGCTACGAGTACGACGAGGCGGGCAACCGGACCCGCACCTGGACCCCGCGGGCCATCGCCGAGAACAAGCCGACGCTCACCGGCGAGGCCGAGTTCGACGCCCTCAACCGCGTGGTGCGCACCGTGCTGCCGTACGACCCCGCGCACGGCCATGTGAATCAACGCGACGAAATGCGCTACGAGTTCGATGCCGTCGGCAGCCTGGTCAGGACGACCGCACCCGCCTCGCGGGCCGGCGGAGAACCCCTCCTCACCCAGACCGACTACTTCGACAACGGCAAGGTCAAGTCGAGCGTCGACCCGTGGCAGATCGAGACCCGGTTCACCTACGACGTGATGGGCCGCCAGCTCACCCGCACGATCACCGGCGACGGCGCGAACACCCGCACGATGGGCTGGGCCTACTACCCCGACGGCAAACTGAAGTCCCGCACCGACAAGGGCGCTCCCGCGGCATCCACGGCGGCGGTCGCGGACGACTCCGACAGCGGGCGGCCGCCCGTCGCGGTCGGCACCTGGGACGCGGTCGCGCAGCCCAAGGCGTGGAGCGCCGACGCGCGGAAGCACCCGCAGGCATCCGGCCCGGGGTCGTTCACATGGTCCGTGCCGGTGCCCGGCGCCCCGGACACCACAGCCGACTTCGACGTGGCCGTGTATGTCCCCGCTGACGTGGCCGCTTCCTCCTCCGCCGCGGCCCAGGCCCGCTACACCGTGGAAGGCGAGGGGCTGCCGCCCGCCGAGGGCTCCGTACCGCTCAAGGCGACGCTCCAGGGCCTGGAGGAGCGGAAGGAACGCGGCCAGTGGGTCCCGCTCGGCACCTTCAAGCTGCCGCAGGACCGCGACGCCCGCATCACCCTCACCGCGGACGGCGCCGACGGCGACCTGGTCGCGGACGCGGTACGGGTGGTCGCGACAGCCCGCGCGGGTCGCGTCGCGGAGCCGCCTGCGCACGAATTCGCGTACCGCTACGACGCCGAAGGCAATCAGACCGAGGTGGCCGACCGGACGCAGGACGGTCCGGGCAGCCGCTTCGAAACCGGCTACGACCCGCTCGGACGCCCCTCCCAGGTCAAGGAGTTCCAGGGCGGCAACGAGCCCGCGCACACCACCGCCTACGGCTACGACGAGAACGGCAACCTGCTCAAGCGCACCCGCGACGGCGAGGAGTCGACGTACGCCTACGACCCCCGCGGTCTGGCCCTCGAGGCCACCACCCCGGGGCGCGGCCCGGACGCGAAACCGCAGACGACGACCTTCACGTGGGACCTCCTCGGCCGCCTCGAAACCCAGGTCAAGGCCAACGGCAACAAGGTCGCCAACACGTACCACCTCGACGGGCTGACCTTCACCACCGAGGAGAAGAAGTCCGGCGGGGAACTGGTCGCCCGCCACGAGATCTCGTACGACACCGACGGCAACCGGGCGCGCGACGAGGCGCGCACGATGAACGCCGACAAGAAGGGCGAATTCCTCGACCGCACCTCGGTGTTCATGTACGACCCGCGGAACCGGATCGAGAAGGTCGCCAAGACCTCCGGCGGTGAGGACACCACCGAGGAATACGAGCACGACGCCGCCAACAACGTGACCCGGCAGGTCGTGGCCAAGAAGAAGACCGAGTACACGTACGACCGCAACCGGCTCGTGTCGTCCACGGTCCAGGACGCGGGCGGCGCGTTCGCCTACACGTACGACCCCTTCGGCCGGCTGAGCCGCATCACGCAGAACGGCAAGGCCAGCGAGAACTACACGTACGACGGCTTCGACCGGGTCACCGAGCACCGGGCCTGGGCCTCGCCGGGCAGCGGCGAACCGACCGTCACCAGCACGGTCTACGACCCGCTGGACCGCCGCACCCGGAGCACGACCGACCCGGCCGCGGGGCCGGCGAAGACGACCGAGTTCGAGTACCTGGGCCTCGGCAAGGAAGTCGTCAGCGAGAAGACCGGCGACGAGGTCAAGGCCGAGTACGAGTACGGGCCGTTCGGCGAGCGGCTCTCGCAGACCAAGCCGAAGTCGGACTCCGACAAGACCAAGGAGACCACGTACTTCGGCTATGGCCCGCACGCGGACGTGGAAGCCGTCACCGACCGCAACGGCGACACCAAGGCCACCTACGGCTACACCGCGTACGGCAGCGACGACCCCAAGGCCTTCAGCGGCCCCGACAAGCCCTCCGACCCGGGCGGCGGCGGAGGCGGCGAGGCGTTCAACTCGTACCGCTTCAACTCCATGCGTTGGGACGGCGGTTCGCAGACCTACGACATGGGATTCCGCGGCTACAGCCCGGGCCGCAACCAGTTCCTGTCGCGCGACATGTACAACGGGGCCCTCGCCGACCTCAACCTCGGCACCGACCCGTGGAGCACCAACCGCTACTCCTTCGCGGGCGGCAACCCGGTCTCCAACATCGAGATCGACGGCCACTTCTGGGCCGCGCTCGGGCACGCCGTGCTGGACGTGGTCGGCACCATCCCGTTCGTCGGCGAGGTCGCCGACGTCGCCAACGCGGCCTGGTACGCGGCCGAAGGCAACTACGAGGACGCGGCACTGTCGCTGGCCTCTGCGGTCCCCGGCATCGGGTACGCGGCCACGGCGGCGAAGGCGGCGAAGTACGGGAAGCTCGCGTTCAAGGAGGTCAAGCGCGAGTTCAAGCAGGAGATCAAGGACGTCCTCAAGGACGAGATCAAGGACCTGACCGCCGAGGAACTCCAGGCGCAGCTGTCGGAGCGCCTCGACATCCCGCTGGCCGAGGTCCCGCTGATCGGCATCGGCGGCAAGAGGCGAGGCCCGGCGAAGGCGAAGCCGGCCGTGTCCGCCCCGAAGCCGCAAGGCGGTTCGTGCGCGCGGCGGAGCAGTTTCGTCCCCGGTACGCCGGTGCTGATGGCGGACGGCAGCGCGAAGCCGATCGAGGAGGTCCGCCCGGGCGACAAGGTGGCGGCCGCCGACCCGGAGACGGGCGCCGCCGGCTCGCGCGCGGTGACCGCGGGCATCACGAGCGAGGGCCCGAAGGACCTCGTCACGGTCCACGTGGACACCGACGGCCCCTCGGGCGAGGCGACGGCCGCGGTCACCGCCACCGGGAACCACCCCTTCTGGGTCGAGGACTTGCGGAGGTGGCTGCCCGCGAGCGAACTGCGTGCGGGGCAGCTGCTGCGCACGGGGGCCGGCACGTATGTCCAGGTGACGGCGGTCGCCGGGCAGTCGGCTTCGCAACGCGTCCACAACCTGACGGTCGCCGACTTCCACACGTACTACGTGGTCGCGGGCGCGACGCCGGTCCTCGTCCACAACTCGGACGGCTGCGAGTCCATCGCCCTCGGGCTGAGCTCGTACGACGACGACCCGATGTACCTGATGGACTTCGCCGATTCCAAGAAGGCGAAGTCGTACAAGCACTGGCCGTCCGGCGGCGATGACTGGGTGAACGAGCTGAAGGGGTACGTGAAGGACGGACGTACCAAGATCCACTTCAATCTCGACGGCATCGACGACCCGGTGGCCGCGGCCCGGATCGGTGCCCGCCACGATCCCCGGGACGGCGAGCACGTCACCGCGTGGGAGCTGAGCCTCATCAGGGACAATCCGGGCTCGTGGGACCGTGTGACCTTCTACCGACGGGGGCAGGGCAGTGTCGCCAATCCCTTCGGATCCTGAACCCGGCGGCCGGGCGGCGACCGGCCTCCCGCTCCACCTGCCGCGCCGGATCCGCCCGTGGCGCTACCAGGTCGGGCATTCGGAGCTCACCCTGCGCAGCGTCGACCGGGTGCCCGCGGGCGAGGTCGTCGAGGCGACCTTCTTCGGCGTCGTCGGCATGAAGCTCAAGACGACGTACGAAGGCATCGCCCTGCGTGAGGCCGGCCATGAACTCGCCCGGGAAATAGCGAGGTTCGCCGGGATCCGGAGCGACTGCACCGACCGTCTCCGCTGCCTGCTGCTCGATCCCGAGGCGGACGACAGCTTCGTCGCCTGCGTCGGATTCAGCGTCTGGACGCACCGCGAAACGCCGGAGAGCGACCGGTCGGGGATGCCCCGGGACGGCTCGACCTTGATCCTCCGCGGCTAGTACGGCGCGGTGCACGAAGTGCGCACGTCCTCCTTTACTTTCTCCAGCTGGGAGCGTTCGATGGCGGTGAAGATTCGGCTGGCCGGTGCAGTGATCGGCCTGTCTCTCCTGGGAGTTCCGGCTGTCGGTGCGGCGACGCTCCCGTCGGCCGCGCAGGTCGGCGACGTCGGCGATGTCGTGGTCGACAGCGCGAACAAGCGCGTCTACTACTCCTCCGGGGCGTCCGCCAATCAGGTGGTCTCCGTCGGGTTCGACGGGCGCGGGAAGACGGTCCTGGACGGCCAGTTCGGGGCATCCGGCATGGTGCTCAGCGCAGACGGCTCGACTCTCTACGTCGCCCTCGCCGCCGGGGACGCCATCTCCGCGATCGACACCGCGACGCTCACCGAGCGGGCCCGCTACCGGCTGAACGCGCACAGCTGCCCGACACACCTCGTCCGCACCGGCACCGACGTGTGGTTCGGCTACGGATGCGACGCCTGGAGCGGGGAGATCGGGCGGCTGGACACCTCCGTCGAACCGGCGGTGGCGAGCTACGGCCACCAGGCCGTCGACCCCGCCAAGCCCGAAACCGACCAGCGGCGCTTCGAGCGCGCTCCGCTGCTCGCCGAGGGCGGCGACGGGGCAGCCGCCCGCATCGTCGCGAGCCAGCCGCACATCAGTCCCGTGAACGTGCGCCTCTACCGCGTCGAGGGCGGCAAGCTCGTCGAGGACGGCCGCGAGAACCGCGGCGGGAGCAACCTCAACGACCTCGCCGTCGCCGCGGACGGCCGGCTCTTCTACACCGCCGCAGGGTCGCAGAGCAGCGTCGACGCCTTCACCGCGGACCGCGAGATGCGCAGCTCCGGCGCCTGGCCTACCGGCCAGTCCCCGAACTCCGTCGGAACCTCGCCGGACGGCAAGTGGCTGGCCATGGGCGTCCGCACCGCAGGCCCGGACAAGGCATCGGTCTTCCTCCACGCACCGGACGCGAGCCGCCCGCCGGTCAGCCTCCGGCTGCCCCGCGGCGAGCGCCTCCTCGAACGCGGACTGGCCTGGTCGGAGGACGGCAAGGCCCTGGCGATCGTCACGCAGCAGGGCCAGGACCCCACCCCGGTCGTGCGCGTCGTCGACCCGGCGGCCAAGCGCCCGGGGCCTGGGCCCTGGCCGCTGTAGGCCGCCCGCAGGGCAAGGGGCACCGGCCGTCCCGGGCGTGACGGCCGGTCAGCCGCCGTGGGCCGGACGGCCGGACGAGGACGAGGACGAGGATGTGGATGAAGGCGACGAGGACGCCGGACCCGGAGCGGCCGGGTCGCCCAGGGACGGCGTCCCCGTGCGGCCGACCGCGGCCGCGGCCTGCTGGAAGGCGTCGGGTGCGGCGTCCGGCCGTACCTCCGCTGCCGCCGCGGCCTGGCCGCTGCCCGGGGCCGGGACGGCCCAGGCGATCACCGCGCTGATCACGCAGGCGACCGCGAGCAGCCCGAAGCAGATCTGATACGCGGTCAGGCTCGGGACCTCGCCGGTCGCGGCGGACCCGGAACCGTCCAGGGTCACCGCGGTCAGGATCGCGCCCAGGACTGCCGCGCCGACCGCGCCGCCGATGGTGCGCAGCACCGCGTTCATGCCGTTGGCGACGCCGGTCATGCTCGCCGGGACGTTCGCGTTGACGGTCGCCGGCATCGCCGCGAACCCCAGCCCGAGGCCGAAGCCGAAGAGCGTGAACACCAGCGAGAACGCCCACACATGCCCGGTCAGCGGCATCAGCACCGCGAAGCTCACCGCGCTGAGCAGCGGCCCGAGGATCAGCGCGGGCTTCGGGCCGTAGCGGTTGATCATGCGGCCCGCGACCGGCGCCGCGGCCAGGTTCCCCAGCGCGCCGGGGAGCATGTAGAGCGAAGCGGCCAGCACGGTCGTGCCGAAGCCGTAGCCGCGCGACTCGGGGGACTGCAAGAACGGCGCGAAGAGCAGGCCCGAGCCGTACATCGCCATGCCGGTGAGCATCCCGGACAGGCCCGCGAGCAGGACCGGACGCCGCGTCATGACCCGCAGGTCGACGAGGGGTTCGGGGCAGCGCAGGGCCCACCAGATCCACAGCGCGAACAGCAGCACGGCCGCGGCGAACCCGCCGACCACCAGCGGCGCACCCCAGCCGGACCGGCTGCCCTCGCTGACCGCGGCGAGCAGCGCGGCCAGCCAGCCGGACAGCGTCAGTGCGCCGAGCATGTCGACCTTGCCGGGCTTAGCGGGCGCACTGCTGTCCGGCACGACCGCCCACACCAGCGCGATGGAGATCGCCGAGACCAGAGCGGAGAGCCAGAACAGCAGGTGGTAGTCCCAGCGGTCGGCGATGAGGCCGGTCATCACCGAGCCGAATGTCGAGCCCACGCTGATCGTCGCGCCGATGACCGCGATGCTGCCCGCAGTGCGGTGCCGGGGGAACTCGTCGCGTACGACGCTGAGCGCGAGCGGAACGACACCGCCGCCGAGGCCCTGGAGCACGCGCCCGGCGACCAGCATCGGGTACGACGTGGTCACCGCGGCCAGCACAGAGCCGGCCGCCACCGCGCCGAGCGAGATGAGCAGGTAGCGCTTCTTGCCGCGCAGGTCGCCGAGCCGTCCGATGAGCGGCGTGGCGACCGCGGCGGCGAGCAGGTTGCCGGTCAGCACCCAGGCGATGGCCGAGCTGGACACCCCGAGGCTGCCCTGTAGTTGCGGCAGGATCGGGGTGACCACTGTCTGCATGACCGCGATGGCGGTCGCCGCAAAAGAGAGCGCGGCGAGGATGAGGGTGGGGCTGCTGCGCCGTGCGGCGCGCGGTCCGGGGGAGTCGGCCGACTCCTTGCCGTCCGGCGCCTTCGTACTGCCGCCCTGGTCGGCGCCGCTCACGACGCGATCGTCAGCGGCCGGTCCTCGACCCAGTCGCAGTTGAGCCTGCGGGTCTCGATGCGCCAGCCGTCGGGGGTGCGGACGTAGACATCCTCGTAGCGGACCGCCATCACGCGGTCGCGGCGCACGCCGGACTCGTCGTCGTAGATGTGGTGCGCGGTGCAGTAGGTCTCGGCCTCGGCGCGGTCGCCGTCGATGGCCACGAGCTGGTTGGCCACCACGTGCATGGTCGCGATGTAGCGGTCCAGGCCGGTCATCGCCTTGGCGATCTGCGCGGGGCCGGTGCGGACGATCGGCTCGGCGCCCGGGTCGCGTTCGACCACCAGGCGCCCTTCGGGGAGGAAGAGGGACGCGACCTGCTCGGGGCGGCGCCGGTCCGCGCCCTGCGCGTACGTCTCGACCAGGTCGCGCAGTGCGAGCCGGTCCGCGATGTACCCCGGTTCCGCGCCCGTCGCCGTGCCCATGTGCATCCGTCCCCTCGTACGTCGCCCTTTCATCGCATGCTGACATGAGTTAGAGGACTCACACAAGTTTTCCCTGACGGATAGTCAGCATATGAAATGCAGTCCTGACCTGCGCAAACGAGGGGAAACAAGATCGTCACCAGGTGGCAACAAGCAAGGTGTCGTTCGCCACCCCGGACAACAGGACGGGTGGCTGACGCGGGGTCAGGACGCCCGGGGTCAGGACGCCCGGGGTCAGGACGCCAGGTAGACGACGTCGGGCACGCCGCGCGGGACGCGTACCGGGATCTCCTCCACTTGCACGCGTGCGAACACCGTGCCGAGCCGCTTCTCGAACTCCGGGCTGGCCGCGGCACTCCAGACCGCGAGCACGCCGCCGGGCGCCAGGCGGCGGCGCAGGGCGCGCAGGCCGGCCTCGCCGTAGAGGGAGCGGTTGGAGTCGGTGACGGTCCAATCGGGGCCGTTGTCGATGTCCAGGCACAGCGCGTCGAACGTCTCCACGGCCTCATGGCCTCCGGACGCCCCGGAATCGTGCGCCCAGGCGACCAGATCCGCCTGCCGCACCTCGACCTTGGGGTCGTACAGCGCATGCCCGGAGAAGGGCGCCAGCGGCCCGCGCTGCCAGGCGATGACCGGGGCCTCGCGCTCCACCACCGTGACGTGCCCGACCGCGGGGTGCGCGGCCGCCTCGCCGAGCGAGAAACCCACGCCGAGCCCGCCGACGAGCACCCGCAGGCCGGTTCCCGGCAGCGCCGCGACGGCCGCCCGGACGAGCAGCCGCTCGGACGTCCCGTCCCGCGTGTCCATCAGGAAGGTGCCGTTGCTGATGATCTCGAAGTGCGCGCCGTCGCGGCGCAGGACCAGCTCGCCGTTCGCGGTCGCGACACGGTCGACGACGGTGCTCGTCAAATTGTCGCCTTCTCGCTTCACCGGCATGTCGTCGCCCTTCCGCCAAGCGTTATCCGACCGGCACTTTTTGCCGGTGGGACGGCTCTTGCACCCTCGTCAGCTCGCCGTTAGTGTCCCGGCCATCGCTCCATGGTCCATTGTCTGATGGCATCTCCGGACCCTATCGCCGCTCCCGACACCTCCTAGTCGTCGACACACGACTCGATCGTGTTCCGGGCGGTGCACAAGCACGTGCGCACTTGGGCAAGTCGAGCAACTTGAGCACCTCAGCACCAACAGCTGTCGAGCACAAAAGCACCGAGCACCAAAGCACTTCAGTACTTGAGCACCAAAGCACCGCAGCACGACGAATGCCGACCAGGACAACTTGCGTCCGGTCAGCGGACACAAGTGTCGGGAGGGCCGATGGCGTCAATTTTCGCTGGGCGTATGGCGCGGCGATGGGCAGTGGGCATGGTGGTGCCGTTGCTGTTCGTCGCGGCCTGCAGCCGATCCGGGGACATGCGGGTGGCCGAGGGCGGCGGTGGGGGCGGCGGCGTCCTGCCGGGGAACAACCCCAAGCCCACCAACACGCAGTTGGCCGCGGGCGACTTCGGTGACCTGAAGGGCCTGTGCAGCGCCAAGCCGGCCGACCAGAAGCCGGCCTCGCAGCAGGTGCGCGGCGTCTCCGAGACGGAGATCAAGGTCGCCACCATGGCCGACGCCAACAACCCGGCGCAGCCCGGCCTCGGCCAGGAGTTCTGGGACATGGGCGAGGCGTTCGCCGACTGGTGCAACGGCCAGGGCGGCATCAACGGCCGCAAGATCAAGGTCGACAAGCGCGACGGAAAGCTCTTCGAAGCTGCGGCGGCGACGGCAGCGGCGTGCCAGGAAGACTTCATGTCGGTCGGCGGCGGCAACCCGCTGGACGACGCCTCCGTCGAGCCGCGACTGGGCTGCAACCTCGGCCAGATCCCCGGCTACCTGGTCACCACCAAGGCGATCAACGCCCCGCTGCAGGTGCAACCCGGCGGCATCCCGGCGAACCGCGGCCCGGTCGGCCCGTACAAGGCGCTCTTCG
This sequence comes from Yinghuangia soli, assembly GCF_021502675.1. Lineage (GTDB taxonomy): Bacteria > Actinomycetota > Actinomycetes > Streptomycetales > Streptomycetaceae > Yinghuangia > Yinghuangia soli. Next base: position 180,799 of record NZ_JAKFHA010000001.1, on the reverse strand, counting down.
AGAAGTACCCCGACCTCAAGGGCAAGGTCGGCATCCTCGGCCAGGAGTTGGACTCCCTCAAGCCGGTCGCGGACCGCTACGAGGACGCCATCCAGAAGGCCGGCGGGACCATCGTCTCCAAGCAGCTCTCCCCGCCCATCGGCGCCACCTGGCGCGCGTTCGTCGAGTCCATGAAGGCCGCGGACGTCCAGATCCTGGTCAGCGCCGGTGTGTTCGCGGTCAACGCGACCCCGCTGTTCCAGGAGATGCAGAACGCCGGCTGGGCGCCGAAGGTGATTCTCTCCGACCAGTCGGCCTACCACGCGGCGAACGTGCAGGCTGCCGCCGACGGGCTCGTGGACAGCGACTTCTTCGTCTACACCACCTTCTGGCCGCAGGAAGCCGCCAAGGACAAGCCGGTCGCCGACCTCGCGGTGCAGCTCTTCCACACCAAGAAGAAGGACGCCCGCCTCGTCTACTTCCACTACTCCGGGCTGAACGCCTGGCTGCTGTGGGCCCAGGCCGTGAAGGCCTGCGGTGCGGACGTCACGGTGGAGTGCGTGCTGGAGAAGTCCAAGGTCAAGGACTGGACGGCGGGCGGCCTCTTCGCGCCCAACACCGTCGGACCGCTGACCGAGATGGACGCCAACCCCTGCTTCTCGCTGCTGAAGCTCGGCAAGGACGGGTTCCAGGTGGACAAGGAAGTCACCAAGCCCAGTACCGACGCGATCTTCAACTGCTCGTCGGACAACACCGTCACGCTCGACCAGACCTACTCCTGACGCCACCCGATCCGCGGTGACATCCGCTCGGACGTCCACCTGATCCGCCCACGGAGGGGTGCGTGAAAGAGTTCCTGACGTTCACCATCAGCGGTCTGGCCACCGGCGGGATCTACGCGATCACCGCCGGCGGCCTGACCCTGACGTACACCACCACGGGCATCTTCAACATGGCGCACGGCGCCACCGGAATGTTCGCGGCCTTCACCTACTGGCAGCTGCACTACGGCTGGGGCTGGCCGGTCCTGCTGGCCCTGGCCGTGGTCCTGCTGCTGCTCGCCCCGCTGTTCGGGGCGCTGATGCACCTGGTGATCATGCGGCGCCTGGAAGGCACCTCGCAGGCCACCAAGCTGATGGTCACCGTGGCCATCCTCTTGTCCCTGGTCGCGGCGGTGCTGTGGATCTGGGACCCCAACAAGAACCGCACGATCACACCGTTCTTCCAAGGCCACGTCGTCGAAGTGCTCGGCGTACGCGTGCCGTACAGCGACGTCACCACACTCGCGGTGGCACTCCTGGTCGCCATCGGGCTGTGGATCCTGCTCACCCGCACCCGGTCCGGCGTCGCCATGCGCGCCACCGTGGACGACCGCTCGCTGGCCGTCCTCAACGGCTCGCGCCCCGAAGTGCCGGGCATGATGGCCTGGGCCATCGGCACCATGCTCGCCGCGGTGGCGGGCATCCTGGTGGCCCCCAAGCTGTCGCTCAGCCCGCTGCCGCTCACCCTGCTGATCATCAACGCGTACGCGGCGGCGGTCATCGGACGGCTGCGCAGCCTGCCGATGACCTTCGTCGGCGCGCTCGTCATCGGCCTCGCCAACGACTACGCCATCGGCTACGTGCCCAAGTGGGAGACGGCCCAGCCGTACCTGAGCGGCTTCGTCGCCGTGGTCCCGGTCGCGGTGCTGTTCGTGGCGCTGCTGCTCATGCCGCAGTCGCAACTGCGCGGCCACGCGGCCTCCCGCACCCGCGAGATCGCCAAGCGGCCGACCTGGTCCGGCAGTCTGATCTTCGCGGCCGCCGTCGTGTTCGGATCGGTCGTCGCAGCCCGCACGATGGACCCGATCGACCTGTTCAGCAGCACCAAGATGTGGGGCATGGGCATCATCGCGCTGTCGATGATCCCGCTGGTCGGCTACGCCGGCCAACTCTCCCTGGCGCAGCTGAGCTTCGCCGGCATCGGCGCCATCGCGGTGGCGCACTGGGGCGGCGACGGCAGCCTCATGGGCCTGGTCTACGCGGCCCTGCTGTGCGCCTTCATCGGGGCGATCGTCGCACTGCCCGCACTGCGCCTGTCCGGCATCTATCTCGCCTTGGCCACCGCCGCATTCGCGGTCGCCTTGGACAGATGGATCTACCTGCTGCCCAAGTGGACGTGGGGCGACACCACGTTCCACATCTTCAAGGGCGGCACCCTGAACGTCGAGCGCTACGACCTGCCCTGGGTGAGCATCGACAGCGACCGCGCGTACTTCATCTTCGGCGGCGTCGCTTTCGCCCTGTGCAGCCTGCTGGTGGTGGCCATCCGGCGCGGCGAGTTCGGCAAGCGCCTGCTCGCCCTCAAGGACAGCCCGGCCGCCTGCGCCACGCTCGGCATGAACCACAAGCTCACCACCCTCGCGGTGTTCGCCACGTCGGCGGCCATCGCAGGCGTCGGCGGCGGCATCCTGGCAGGGGCCACCAAGTCGGTCAGCGCCACCCAGTTCGAGTTCTTCGCGGGCCTTTCCATCCTCATGTCGATGGTCATCGCCGGCCTCAACTCGCCCGGCGGCGCCCTGTTCACCGCCATGCTGCTGGGCACCCCGCTGATGACGAACCTCTTCCCGGACTACGTGCAGCTGACCACGATCCTCATCGGCCTCAACGGAATCGCGCTCGGCCGCAACCCGAACGGCATGATCGCCGCGCAACTCCGGCCCAAGTGGGATCCGGCGCTCAAATACCCGGCGGTCATGGCGGCGGGCAGCGCGCTGGTGGTGCTTGCGTTCGTGGCCCGCGAAGCCGATCTGGTGGGCAACTACGCCATGGTCATCGCCATCGGCGTGGCCCTGGCCGCCATCTCGTCGGTGGCCCGCGGCCTGGAATCGGAGAAGGTCGGCAAGCAGACCGGCAGCGACGTCCTGCCCGAGGGCATGACCGCGCCGCCCGAGCAACTCGGCCTCAGCAAGCCGTTCACCCCTGCCGACATCGAGGCGCTGGACCGTACCCTCGGACTTCCGCCGCTCACCGCCGTCGCCGTGAACGGCGCAGGTGCAACCGCCGTCTCGGGAGGCCGCCATGGGGCTTGAGGTCAGGGACGTCACGGTCCGGTTCGGCGGCCACACCGCCCTCGACAACATCAGCCTCCGGGCCCTCAACGGGCAGATCACCGGACTGATCGGACCCAACGGCGCCGGCAAGACCACGATGTTCAACGTCATCACCGGCCTGCAGGCCCCGCACGCCGGCAAGGTCGAACTGGACGGCCGCGACATCAGCAAGCTGGCCCCGTACAAGCGGGCCAGGCGCGGCATGGCGCGCACCTTCCAGCGGCTGGAGCTCTTCGGATCGCTCACGGTCCGCGAGAACATCCACGTCGCGGCAGCCCAGTTCAAGCGCCGGCACCGCACCGCGGAGCGCGCCGCACCGACCACCGAGAAGCTCATCGAGCGCCTCAACCTCGGGGCCATCGCCGAAGTCCGCGCGGACTCGCTGCCCACCGGGCAGGGCCGCATGGTCGAACTGGCCCGCTCGCTGGCCTGCCGGCCGCGCGTCCTGCTGCTCGACGAACCGGCGTCCGGGCAGGACGAGTCCGAGACCGCCGACTTCTCCCGCGTGCTGCGCGAAGTCGCCGACGAGGGCGTCGCGGTGCTGCTCGTCGAGCACGACATGGACCTGGTCATGTCGGTGTGCGACGAACTCCACGTGCTCGACTTCGGCAAGAAGCTCGCGCAGGGCACCTGCGCGCAGATCCAGGCGGACCCGGCCGTGCGGGCGGCCTACCTGGGCGAAGTCGACGACGACCTCGACCCCGCCGTCCTGGCCGATCCCGACGACGCGCTGGGGGTGTCGCGATGACACTGACGCTCGAACTCCCCGTCCCCGGCCCGGCCGCCGCCCCGCCGCTGCTCGAACTGCGCGGCATCAAGGCAGCGTACGAGCAGGTCGAAGTGCTGCACGGCGTCGACCTCGCGGTGCCGGCCGGCTCGGTGCTGGCGGTCCTGGGGCCCAACGGGGCCGGCAAGACCACCATGCTCAAGGTCGCGTCCGGCCTGCACGCCCCCAGCGGCGGCGACATCTGGCTCGCCGGGCGCTGCGTCACCGGCGCCGCACCGGTCGACCTGGCCCGGCTGGGGCTGTGCAGCATTCCGGAAGGGCGCGGGGTCTTCCCCAATCTCACCGTCTCCGAGAACCTGTGGATGGCCAGCTACCGGGGGGTGTCGCGCTCCGAGATCGAGGAACGCGTCTTCCCGATCTTCCCCAGGCTCAAGGAACGGCGCCGCCAGGCGGCCGGCACGATGTCCGGCGGCGAGCAGCAGATGCTCGCCATGGCCCGGGCCATCGCCACCGATCCGGCGGTGCTGCTCATCGACGAACTGTCCATGGGCCTGGCACCGCTGGTCGTCGAGCAGCTCTTCGAGATCGTCGCCCGCATCGCCGGCACCGGGGTGACGGTGCTCCTCGTCGAGCAGTTCGCGCAGACCGCACTCGGGGTCGCCGACCTCGCGGCGGTCATGACCGGCGGGCGCATCACCGCGGTGGGGACGCCGCAGCAGATCGCGTCCGGGCTGCACAGCGCGTACCTGGGCGGCGGCGGTGGCGGCGGCGAGGACCCCGAGTCGGAGCCGCCTCCGCAGTCCGCGGGCACTGCGGCGACGCTGCTCCTGCCCGCGGTCCCGGCGCAGAGCAGCGGCGGCGCGGACGGCAGCAGCGACAGCACGGTCGTCCTGCCGGCGGTCGGTTCGGGATCCGGCTCCGGGTCCGACCGGGTCACCGCGTACCTGGGCGGCGAGCAGGCGGCCGCGTCCTCCGACGGGGAGTCGGCGGAAGGCGCGGCGGGCACGGCCGGCCAGATCAGCATGGCGAAAGAAGCAGGCACCGAAGGCACGTCAGGTACGGCAGGCACGTCAGGTACGTCACGAGGCGAGACACGAGGTGAACCCATGAGCACGAACACCGCCGGTGTTCCGCCCACCGTTCCGGCGGGCACCCCGGTCGCCCTTGAGGGCAGCACGCCCCCGCCGCCCGCACTGCCGCCGGCCGGCGGACCGCGGTCGGGCGAGCTGGCCCAGGAGGTCGCGGGCCTGCGCATCAAGGCGCCCAACACGGCGATCGACAAGCAGCTCATGTGGCTGGGCGTCGCGCTGCTGGTGGCGGGCATCGGTACCGCCCTCGGGGCGTACATCATGGCGCACACCACGCGCCTCGAACTGACCCAGAACGACGCCATCGTGGTCGGCTTGGTCGGCATCACGATCTCGATCGCGGGCATGGCGCTGTTCATCCGCTACTCGCTGTCGAACTTCCTGCGCTTCTGGCTGGCCCGGCTCATCGCCACGAGCCAGCAGCAGGGCGGCGGGCAGCCGCCGACGGTCTGACCGTCGCCGCAGCGGCACGCACAGCGCGACAACGGCCGGCCGCGACCCTGCTGACAGGGTCGCGGCCGGCCGCCGCTGCTCTCGGCCGCGACTGCGCGCACGGACGTGTGGGTGCGTGCGTACGCGCGTGCCACGGGCACGACACGGGCGGGCCGGGTGGGTGCCGGCCGCCGCAGGCCGGGTGGGCGCCGGCTGCGGATCCTCCGCTGATCTTCGGCCGATCTTCCGCTGGACCCGTCAACCGGTTCTGGACGGGAGGAGGCGGGGGAGCGCCGATGCGTTCCGGGTGGGACTCCGGGACAAGCACCGGTATTTCCCCGATTCCTCCGCAGGACCGATGCACGGCGGCCCGCCCGGGTGACAGGCTGGGTGGGCATTGCCGTTGTGGGGACCTATGCGGGGAGGACGTCCGTGTCACAAGACCCGGTGGCCGAGGGGCCCGAGTACGCGCAGGGCTCCGGCGGCACGGTGGAAGCGGCGGGACCGCGCCGCAATCCGATGCCGTGGCTGCTGGTGACCGTGCTGGCCGTACTCGCCGGTGTGCTGCTCTTCGCCGTGGTGATGGTCGTCGCCATGCTGGCCTGACCACCGGCCGCGGCGCGAAGGCCGGCAGCTACCGGAATACCGCTGACACGCCTCAGGGGATCTGTTCGCCCAGGGTGACTCCGTTCTCCTGCGGGTGCCGCGGCGGGTGCGGCAGACACCTGGACAAACCGCGCAAATCGTCGTGGGGTAGCGCCGATGGGGCCGCCCGGGTGAGGGGATTCGCTCGGGCGGCGGCAGGTTGTCACCGGCTTGGTCCAGGGGTCGGCGTCCTGGTACGGCTCGGGGTTCATGGGTACGCGGGTACGGCCCTGCCCCTGGGCTGCCGCTACGCGTGCACGGCCCCTGCCCCTGGGGTGCCGGTACGCGTGCGCGGCTCTGGGTGTCAGTGCGCGACGAACCGTCCGGAGCCGCTGCCTCCGGGCCTGTTCCGGCGTGCTTCCATCCGATGCCGGATCACGCCGAGGTCGACGGCCGCCACGATGGCCGTGGCCGCCGACATCACCGCCGCGAAGATCCACACCCCTTGATGCGCCTCGGACACCGCCGCCGCCCACGAGCAGCCGACCGCTGCCACCACACCCGCGACCAGGGCCAGCCGCGACAGGATCCGCCGCAACGGCAGGTCCGTCACGGCGTCGTCGGGTTCGGTCCCACGCCTCTGGTCCCGAGGTATCCGGGTCATACCAGGCCCCTACCCGATGATCGCCGCGGGACACGCCGCGCCGGCCGCGGAGGCCCTGGTCGCGGCACATTACGGATGCCGATTCCGGGGTACACGGTGCCGACCGTCCCTGTCCCAGAGGAGCCGTGCCGTGCCCAAGGCCACCTACAGCCGCGACAAGATGCGCAGCCTCGCAGCCCTGAGCCCTTTCGAGCTGAAGGCCGAGTTCATCAAGCTCGCCGAGGCGCATGCGGCCGCGGCAGGTGCCGAGGACAAGCAGAAGCACCAGGCGGCGCAGCAGATGCTCAACGCGGGCCGGGGCAATCCGAACTGGATCGCCACCGGGCCGCGCGAGGCGTTCCTCGCGCTCGGGCACTTCGCGCTGGGGGAGAGCCGGCGGGTGTGGACGGCCGACGACCTGGGCGGGATGCCCGCGGTGCCGGGGGCCGCGGCGCGGTTCGAGGCGTTCCGTACCGCGAACCCCGGGCTCGTCGGGGTCGAGATGCTGCACAAGTGCATCCGCTACGGCATCGACACGCTCGGCTTCGACCCGGACACGTGGGTGCACGAGCTGGTGGACGCGTACATCGGCGACAACTACCCGGTGCCGGACCGCATCCTGACCTGCACCGAGCAGGTCATCCGGACCTACCTCCACCAGGAGGTCTTCGACGGCAAGGCGGCGGCCGGCAACCACCTCAGCCTGTTCGCGACCGAGGGCGGCACGGCGGCGATGTGCTACGTCTTCGACTCGCTGATGAAGAACGGGATCCTGGCGCGCGGCGACCGGATCGCGCTGATGGTGCCGGTGTTCACCCCGTACATCGAGATCCCCGAACTCGACACGTACGCCTTCGACGTGGTGGAGATCAAGGCCGACCTCTTTGCCGAGGACGGCGTGCGCGAGTGGCGGTATCCGGAGTCGGAGGTCGCCAAGCTGGCCGACCCGTCGATCAAGATGGTGTGCCTGGTCAACCCGAGCAACCCGCCCTCGCTCGCGCTGTCCGAGCGGGTTGCGGCGCAGATGGCCGGGATCGTCCGGGACCAGAACCCGAACCTGATTGTGGTGACGGACGACGTGTACGGGACGTTCGTGGACGGCTTCCGGACCATCGCCGCGGACCTGCCGCGCAACACCATCCTGGTCTACTCGTACTCCAAGCACTTCGGTGCGACGGGCTGGCGGGTCGGCGTCATCGGCATCCACGACGACAACGTCATCGACGAGCTGATCGCGGCCCTGCCGGACGCTGAGAAGGCCCGCCTCGCGAAGCGCTACGGGACGCTGACGCTCGACCCGGGGGCCCTGAAGTTCATCGACCGCATGGTCGCCGACTCGCGGCAGGTCGCACTGAACCACACGGCCGGGCTGAGCCTGCCGCAGCAGGTGCAGATGGCGCTGTTCTCGCTGTTCGGGCTGCTGGAGGAGGGGCAGGCGTACAAGCAGCTCCTGCAGGAGACCGTGCGGCGGCGGCTCGGGCTGCTGCTCGAGGGCTCCGGGATGACGATCAACGACGACCCGAAGCGCGCCTGCTACTACATCGAACTGGACCTGATGGCCCAGGCGAAGCGCGAGTACGGCGCGGCCTTCGCCAAGTACCTGGAGGCCAACTACGAACCGGTCGACGCACTGTTCCGGCTCGCCGAGCAGACGTCGGTGGTGCTGCTCAACGGCGGCGGGTTCGACGGGCCGGAGTGGTCGATCCGCGCGTCGCTCGCGAACCTGGACGACCTCGACTACTTGAAGATCGGCCACCATGTGCGGCGGATCTTCGACGACTACCACCAGGAGTGGGTGGACGCGGGGAGGCCGGGCGGGAACGGGGGGTGAGCTTGCCCCCGCGCTCGTGACCGCGAAAGGCGCCCTGGATCCCAGGGCGCCTTTCGCCATTCCCGTACCCGGTCCGTCCTTCTTCTCCTACGTCTGCAGGCCGATGATCCCGACGAAGATCGGCCCCGTCAGCGGCAGCAGGAAGTTCGAGAGTGTGTACGTGATCGTGTAGCCCAGCATCGGCACGCTGCTGTTCGCGGTGTTGGTCACCGCGGTGATCGCCGGAGTCGAGCACTGCTGGCCGGCGATCGCGCCGATCAGGATCGGCTTGTCGATCTTGAGGAACTTCCGGCCGATCCACAGGCCGAGGAACGCCGGGATCACCACCATCGCGATGCCGGACAGCGGCAGAAGCAGCGGGTACTGCTTCAGCAGCGGACCGGCGTCCGGGCCCGCGGCCAGGCCGGTGACCGCGATGAACATCGCCAGCCCGAGATCCTTCATGGTCTGCGCGGCGACCGGCGGGTACGCGCCGAACGTCGGCTGCGTGGACCGGAACCACCCGAAGACCAGGCCCGAGATCAGGCAGCCGCCGCCCGTTCCCAACGTCAGATTCGCGTCGCCGATGTGCACGACGATCTGGCCGAGGAGTACGCCCAGGCAGATGCCGAAGCCGATGTACACCCAGTCGGCGCTCTCGGTGCGTACCTTCGCCCCGAACTTCTTCTGGAACCGGTCGACCTTGGATGCCGTACCGACCACCGTCAGAGTGTCGCCGTGGTGCAGCTCGGTCTCCCCGGAGGCGGGCAGATCCTGGCCCACCCGCTGCAGGCCGGTCAGGTAGACGCCCTCGGTCTCCACCGGGTACGCCTTGTTCACCGCGGCGACCGTCTGCCCGGCCAGCTTCTTCTCGGTGAGCACCAACTCCCTGACTGTCAGGGGGCTTTCGATGCCGGGGACGCCCGAGGTCTCCGGGCCCAGGCTCTCGCCGATGCCCATGACGCCCTCGCGCTTGCCCACCACCAGCACCCGGTCGCCGGTGCGCAGCTTCAGCTCGGGGGAGACGGTCAGCACCTTCGTGCCGCGCTTGACCCCTTCGATCGACGCGTGCAGCTGGACGGACTCTTCCAAGGTCTGGACCGTGGCCCCGTCACCGACGGCCACCTCGTACGTCCGGCCGACCAGGGCAGGCATGGACGCCTCCTGGCCTTCCTCCAGCGTTGCGTCTCCCCCGCGCATCTTGTGCCACAGCTCGCGGCTCGCGTCGGCCAGGTTGATCTTCATCAGCCGAGGGAAGAGCTGGCTGGTCAGCAGCACGATGGTGATGAGGCCGAACAGGTAACAGACCGAGTAGGCCGTGGCCACGTGCGCCTGCAACTGCGTCGCCTGCTGCTCGGTGATGCCGGACAGCTCGGTGATGGCCTCTTGCGCGGTGCCGACGACCGCGGATTCGGTGGCGGCGCCGGCCAGGATGCCGGCCCCCGTACCGACGTCCAGGCCGCCGACCTTCGTGATCACCACTGCGATGACCACCACCACGACGGCTTCCATGATGGACAGCACGCCGAAGCGCAGCCCCTTGGCATTCAGATTCGCCACGAAGCCGGGGCCGGCGATGTACCCCAGCGAGAAGATGAACAGCGCGAACGCCACGTTCTTGACGTCGGCGTTCACACTCACGTGCTGCGCGCCGATCAGCATCGACACGATCAGCGTGCCGCAGATGCCGCCGAGGGTGATCGGTCCGACGCGTAACTTGCCGACCAAATAGCCCAACGCGAGACAAGCGAACAACGCCAGGACGGCGTTCTCCCTCAGGAGATTGAGCAAGACAGGCCTCCGCAAAACGCAGCAAATCCACTGCGTCAGCATCACACTGCCCTGCGCCCGACCCCGCCCCGCGCCACCAGCCGAACGAGTGACGCCCGACTCCGATGCGGCGGCCCGGCAGCCCTGCCACGGACCACCGGACCGCCGTCCCTCCTGGGGCTTAGCTGCGGTCCTCCAGGAAGCGCAGCCGGAACGGCTCCGCCAGCGCGACGTCCAGGACCTTCTTCGCGATGAGGAAGTGCTCGGTCGTGAAGTGGTAGTCGAGGGCGGCCTGGTCGTCCCACTCCTCGATGATCGAGAAGCGGGTGGGATCGTACGGATCGACGTACTGCTGATAGCCGCGACACCCGGCTTCCGCACGACTGGGCCCGGTCAGAGCGTCCAGGGTCTCCCGAACCTGATCCGCGGCTTCCGGCAGCGCCCGCAGCTCGACGTTCAGGATCAGCGTCTTGGTGGTGGTCTTCTCCGACATGTGAGGCTCCCGTTCGAGTCCGAGTGGCTCCCGCTCTTCCGCGGTGCCCCCACCCTGACGCGAACCCCGCTCGTCACCCATCACCCGCCGGAGCCTGGGTCCACCAGACCTAGGCTCGTACCCCGACCACCAGCGTCACCCAGGCAGCCCGCGGTACCAGGACCACACCGCGCCCACGCTCTTTCGAGTCCCGGAACGCTGTCGTCCCCATCCCGAGAGCCACCTCGACGCACTGACCGCCGTGCGCGTTGCTGTAACTGCTCCCGTGCCAATTCCGTTCAGAGTCGGCTATGCGCATCAGAACTCCTTGATCGCCTTCAAAGCGATCCGGCGGGACGCGTCCGGATCGAGAGCGCGAGCGCGCAAGTAGTCGAACGCCCTTGCTTGCAGCGTGACATCATCGACGCTCCCAATGTAGGCAGCATCGGTCATGCTCGGCGATCTGAACTCCCGGGCGTCTGCCTGGGCCTCGTGAGCTGCCAGTTGTGCCCGTAACTTCGCGCATCCATAAGCCACTTCGTTTGAGATCTCCTTGCCTCCTTCGGGAGCGCCGAGACGGCTTGGACTGCGGAGCTCCTGACGTGCGAACTGCTCACCGGCGCGCCCTCGACACGCCTCCGGTCCGTGCACCGAACTGGGAATGATCCACGATCCCGACATGTCCACGGTCTGGAACGGCGTCCAGGACGAAGGCCCCACCGTCCCGGCCTCCGCTTACCCCGCCGACGCTCTCCCCGAGTCCAGCCGGGACATCGAAGCAATAGGCACCGCGTCCCCACTCGGGCACGCTGGTCCACATGGACGACGAAGTGGACGACCCCGCGGAGTTCGCGAAGCAACGGCTGTCCCTCTACGTCGAATCGCTCCGGATCCGCATGCCCGAGGCGCAGTACGAACTCCTCCGGGACGTGCTCAAACTCTGGGCGGAGAACGGCGGAGGCACCATCAAGATCCATATGGACGACGAGGAACGAGCGCTCTTCACGCCCGAAGTCCAACGGGAAGTCCTCGTCATCATGGGCCTGATGGGCGCCCTCGCCTCCGGCCACGAAGACCGCGCCGACCACGTGGTGGTCGACCTCGGCGACGGCGCCCATGTCAAGGGCGCCCAGACCCTCGTCCCGCCGGATACCGCCGCCGACCCCGAACGCCTCGCGGCGATGCGCGACAGCCTGGACCGCAAGGCCGCCGAACGCAGCCGCGACCAGGCCGAACTCGATGCCATAGCGCGAGCCAGCGGAATGCTCCCCGAGGAAGACCCCGAGTAGCCGAACGGCAGAATGGCCACACCCCACCGAACCCGCCCCACACGGGAGTACGGCATCCACGCCACCGCCACCGCCAGCAGCACGCAGCGCGATCGCCTTGCTGTCCTCTGCACCACAACCGCATGAGCGGACGCACTCATGCACCCTGACCTCGGCCGGCCCCGCGTACGCCGACGCTGGTGGCTCGCGATCGCTGCCGCAGCCCTGGTAATGCTGCCCCTCGGCCTGTACGCCTGCTCACTTGCCACACAGGGAGCAGCGAACCAAGCGGAAGAACGCCTGCCCGGCCAAAAGAAGATCGACGTACCCCTGCCGCAGGCCGCCGCACGCATCGACGTGACCATCCCTGCGAACGCCACGGACGCCACCTGGGCGTACATCGCGGGATTCCAGGACGACATCGTCCTGCTCAGCTTCCGCATGCCCGAAGCCGAGTTGGAGGCATACCTGACGGCGAACCACATCAGGCTCCCGCTCGAACCCGGCACCCAGAACTCCGGCCTCGCCGGCTTCGCCCAGTACGGCGTCGGCCCCGATCCGGAATCCGTCACCGGCGGCAAACACACCCAGCGCGAGCCGAACGGCTACATCATGATCGGCGTCAGCATCGGCCCACCCGAAAACGGCCTCGTACGAGTCTGGATCGACGGCTACAACTGACCGCCGTCCCCAACTTGGACCGCCCATCCGGCCTCGATCCGGACCGCCGGCCGGGCATCATCTGGGGTCGGTAGACGGCATGCAACTTTGCGTGTACGACTGCGGGATGGCCGAGTTCCTCTGCCGTACGGCCGACGGTGAGGTCTGGGTCGTGGCCTGTCCCTCGTCGACGCCGTCGTGTCCGCAACGGGAGGCCGCCCCGGCGTCGCTCCCGGGCGGCTCAGCGGATGTCACCGTCATCGCGTATCAAGGTGGCCGGCAAGGTCGAAGCCGGAATCCATCTCCGATGGGAGCAAGGCGAGTAGATGAACGACTGGCTGGGGCAGTTGGTTTCGCTCGTGGGAAGGGTCCCGGAGGCGCGCGGTCCGGCGGATTGGGCCGCAGTCGAAGCCGAGCTCGGCCTCGACCTCCCGCAGGACTACAAGGCCTTCGCGGACGTCTTCGGCGCCGGCGTGTTCAACAACTACTTGGCCGTCTTCGTGCCGGACACGGGAGCCGGACTCGTCCGACAAGTCGAGTCGTTCGGCAGTCTCATGGGCAACCCGATGTACCGGAGCATGTTTGCCCCGTATCCGACCTATCCGTCCGACGGTGGCATCCTGCCGATGGGCGCTTCCGAGGCCGGTGACTCGTTCTATTGGCTCCCGGGGGACCAGGGGAACTGGTCGATCCTGGGCCGCACGGAGGACGAACCGGATTGGCACCGCTTCGACATGAGCACCACCGAGTTCGTCTTCAAGATCGCTTCGGGGGCCGACATGGGGATGTTCAGTCTGAATGTCGGAGAGATGGCGCCATCCTTCATGCCGATCACCCGGTCCTGGGGTGAGGAAGTCCCGTGGGACGCGGACTGGGACGAGCAATTCCCGATGTCCGGCTGAGTCGGGCCAGTCCAGGCGGCGTACGGAGCTCTTCGGGCGAAAGAGAGTGGGCAATGCAGAGCTTGATCGGTGAACTCGAGTCGGTCGTTGCGGCGCTGCGAGCGGCGCGGAGGCCGCAGCGGGTTCAGATGGCGTGGCATGTCCTGGAATCCCAGTGGGGCACTCTCCCGGCTGACTACAAGGAGTTCGGCGAACTCTATCCGTCCGTCGAATTCGACGACCTGTTGCTCGTTCAGGTGCCTCGGCCTGGCGAGGAAGCGAAGCGCCTGGAGAGCTGCGGCCGCGATCTGGATATTCTTCGTGACTTTGTCGATGATGGCGATACGGAAGGATATGTAGCTTTTCCGGAATCGGGTGGTCTGCCGCCTTGGGGCAGCTCGAACCAAGGGGATTCCTTCTACTGGAAGACGGCGGAGTCTCCGGAAGCATGGACTGTAGTGGTCAATACCGCGAACAACGATTGGTGGGAATTCGACGGCGGACTGCTCAGCTTCCTGGTCGGCCTCTTCGACGGTTCGATCCCCGCAGTTGGCCTACCTCAGGGGTTCTCCTCAGACAGCCCTTGCGTTCTGGCGTATCCGTAGCAATGAGTCGATCAGGCGGCCTGGATTTTGATCCTGGATTCGTGGAAATCGTCGGAACCGACGAAGGGAATCGTTTCAGTGGTCGGCAAGTTGCATGAGATCGCAGCTTTGATGCCGCCGCCTTCGGCTCCGGACCTGGCGAAGGATGCTGAGTGGAGATCGGCGGAGGAGCATTTCGGATCGGTTCTTCCGCCTGATTACCGTGAATTCTTAGCGTGCTACGGTGAGGGCATTATCGACGAATACCTGATGATCCTCGGCCCTCGCTTCCGGAATGGTGTGAGCGGCATTGTGAGAAGCAATCGGGACGTGCTCTCCGCGCTGGCGTCGGTTGTCCCGGGGAGTCGGGCCGGGTTTCCGGTGGCGTTGGAGTCCAAGGTCGGAGGCGTTGTTCTTTGGGGGTGCACCGAGGATGGTGACTATTGCTTCTGGAGGTGTCTGGGGGACGATCCCCAGGGCTGGACCACTGTGGTCTACAGTCGTCATTTTGACGATTGGGAAGAGTATCCCTGCGGATTTTCCGAGTTTTTGCTGCTGTTGCTTTCGGGGAGCTTGGATCGGCCCTTCTATAGGAGCGTCTTTCCCGAGAGCACATCATACGTTTCCGCGACGCAGAACTTGGCGCGTCTCCTCGGGGAGTAGCCGTGGTGCGGTTCCCGATACTGGATCGGAGTGGGCGTATGGATGAATCGGTGGCAACTTTGCTGGCTCTGATGCCGCCGCTTGGTGGATCCCCCGAACCAATCGATTGGCATCCTGTCGACACTACGACAGGCCGCTATCTCCCCGGTGACTTTCGGGACTTCATGGACCATTTCGGCCCCGGGTCGATCGATCGATTTCTGGTGATACTTGTCCCCGATCAAATGGACCCGGGCCGGCCTTCTGGTCGGATGTCCGAAGAGACTCTGAATGCTCGCGGGAACTGGGACGAGGAAGGCGGTCCCGAGGGCCTCGGTGATGAGGACCGACAATCGCTGGTTGCCTGGGGGGTCGACGGGTTCGCCAACATCTATTGCTGGCTTACGTCGGATGACGACTTGAGTACTTGGCCTGTCGTCGTATGGCGCGAGAATGACGTCCAATGGTCTGTCTACGAAGTTGGCATGGCCGAATTTCTCCTGAAGGTTTTGAATGCGCAGCTTTCCGATGACTGCCTTGACGGTCTGCCGATTTGGGGGAAGACGACTGCGCGCTTCATCAGCCACAAGGAGCGTCTCCGTCTCCGTGGACTGGGGATAAATGCCTGGACGGGCGAAGTGCGGTCGTCGTGATTTCCGGATTCTGCGACGGGGTGTAAGCGCGTGGGCAGAGGCCGAGGAGTGAGCGGGGGCGGGGGTGCCACGGCGCCCCCCCCCGCCCCCCGCCCCCCCCGGCCCCCCCGCTCGGGGGCTTTCAGGCCGAAGGGAGGTTCACCAGACCACCGAGAGCTGCTCGGTGGTGGGTGGGGGTGCCCTGGAGGAGGCTCAGGGACATGGCTCGCTTCAGGTAGAGGTGGGCCGGGTGTTCCCAGGTGAAGCCGATGCCGCCGTGCATTTGGACGCATTCTTCGGCGGCGTGGACTGCAACGTCGCTGCAGTAGGCCTGGGCGAGGGATGCGGCGATGGGGGCGTCGTCCGAACCCTCCGCGAGGGCGGCTGCGGCGTAGCGGGCGGTGGCCCTGGCGGCGGCGATGTCGGCCCACAGGTCGGCTGCCCGGTGGCGGAGGGCCTGGTACGAGCCGATGGGGCGGCCGAATTGGTGGCGGGTCTTGAGGTAGGTGACGGTTTCTTCCAACGACCTTTCGGCTACGCCCAGTTGCTCGGAGGCGAGGAGGGCGGCGCCGGTGACGAGGGCGTGGGCGAGAGCCGCGGGGGCCTGGGTGGGGTCGGCGATTGCCGTGGCAGGGACGCCGTCCAGGGTGATGGTGCCTACCGGGCGTGTGGCGTCGAGGGTGGTGGCGCGGGTTCGGGTGAGGCCGGGGGCCGTTGCGTCGACCAGCGCGAGGTGGGGCTCGCCGTCGATGAGGACGGGGACGACGAGGAGGTCGGCCCGGTCGGCGGCCAGGACCGTGGTGGCTGCTCCGGTGAGGTGGAGTTGGCCGTTGGCGTCGAGAGACCCGGTGATCGAGGCCGGGAACTCGGCGCCGGGGGCCGTGGTTGCCGGGATGGTGAGGGTGGCGATGGCCGTGCCCGCGGCGAGGGCGGGGAGGGCGTTGTCGCGGGCCTCGGAGGCGGGGGAGGCCGTCAGGGCCGTCGTGGCCAGGATGGCGCTGGGGTAGTACGGGATGGGGGCTACCGCGCGGGCCAACTCTTCGAGGGTTACTGCCGCTTCGCGGGCGGTGGCGCCGGCGCCGCCGAGGGACTCGGGGATCAGGAGGCCGGCGAGGCCCAGGTCTTCGGCGACCGACTTCCAGAGGGACTCGTCGTAAGGCTCGTCGGTGTCGACGCGGGCCAGGACGTCGGACCACGGGCAGCGGTCGGCGAGGAGACCTCGGAGGGTGGCGCGCAGGTCGTCTTCGACGTCCGTGTAGAGCAGCGAGGGGATGTCGGTCACCGGGGGATCTCCTTCCAGGGCAGCTTCGTGTCGGTACGCGGCTCGCGCGGGAGTTCGAGTACGCGGTCGGCGATGACGCCGCGCAGGATCTCCGTTGTGCCGCCTTCGATCGAGTTGCCCTTCGCGCGCAGGTAGTAGTAGCCCGCCGAACGACCGCCGTCGGAGCCGCCCAGGTCGACGCGGCGCATCGTCCAGTCGTCGTACGTCAGGCCGTCCTCGCCGCTCAGTTCCAGCCAGAGGCGCGTGGTCTCCTGGTTGATGCGGGCGAACGAGATCTTGGCCGCGGAGCCCTCGGGGCCCGGCTTGCCCGCGGCGAGTTGCTGGCCGATGCGGGCGTTGGCGAGGCGGGCGACCTCGGCCTCGACCCAGGCCTTCATGACCTGGTCGTGGAGGGCGGGGGTGCGGACCTCGGGGCGGGAGCGCCAGAGCGCGGCGACCGGGGAGATGACCCCGCCTTCGCGAGGGGACGCTCCGCCGCCGATCGCGACGCGCTCGTTCATGAGCGTGGTGTTGGAGACCGTCCAGCCCTTGCCGACCTCGTCGGCGCGCATCGAGTCGGGGATGCGGACGTCGGTCAGGAAGACCTCGTTGAACTCGGCCTGGCCGGTCGCCTGGCGGAGCGGACGCACCTCGACGCCCGGGAGGGACATGTCGAGGAAGAAGTAGGTGAGGCCCTGGTGCTTGGGGAGGTCCGGGTCGGTACGGGCCAGCAGCATCGCCCAGCGAGCCTTGTGGGCGAAGGACGTCCACACTTTCTGGCCGTTGACGATCCAGTCGTCGCCGTCGCGTACGGCACGTGTCGCAAGGCCGGCGAGGTCGGAGCCCGCGCCCGGCTCGCTGAACAGCTGGCACCAGACCTCTTCGCCGGTCCACAGCGGACGAAGCAGACGGGAGCGCTGCTCCTCCGTTCCGTGCACGGCGACGGTCGGGGCGCCCATGCCCAGGCCGATCGGGTTGCGGTAGACGTTGGCCGGCTTCGCGCCCGCGGCGGCGAGTTCCTGCTCGGCGACCTGCTGCAGCGCGCGCGGGGCGCCGAGGCCGCCGCAGCCGACCGGGAAGTGCACCCAGGCCAAGCCGGCGTCGAAGCGGTGGCCGAGGAACTCCACGTGGTCGGTGGTCGCCGGATCGTGTGCCGCGGCCAGTTCGCGTACCCGGGTGCGAATCTCCTCGGCGGTGACGCCGGTGGCACCTGAATTCTGGGGCAAGGTGACATGCCTCCTTCGCCCGGACCGGGTCCGGACTTGGTCAAGAGTTACTGACTGCCCGTCAACAGCAATCCGCACGGCCGATGCTAGGTACACCGATCAACGAGCGGAAGGGGACGCCGTCAGCGCTGTGGGCATCCACCTTCGGGCTTGGGGACGGACGTGAAGCCGGCGTACGGGTGCGGGGTGCGGGTGGGCTCGGAGAGATGAGGCCGGGCAGGGCGGCGGCGTCCGCTCGGGTGCGAGGCCGAGCCAGCGCGCCGGTGCGGTCAGGGGCGCTCTTGTGTCGGCCCTCAAGTACGCGTCAAGTACGCGTCGTCGGTTGGTAACGGCACCAGCCCGGGTGTTTCCCGGGCGGTCCTCGGCCCATGGCACAGCGCTGCGCGGGATGCGTGCTGCGTCCCGCGAGAGCGCGAGGCCCAGGCGTACTCCCGGCCGCGCAGCCGCGCGACCCAGCACCGCAGCCCCGCCAGGCGCCACCGCCCCAAAAGAAGAACCGGTTCCTCCATGCCCTCCCCGCAAGCCCCCGCAGGGCAGCCGTCCGCGCACTTCGGCGGGCCCGCCACCACTCCCCGGCGCAACGCGATACGCTCCCCCTCCACTGCGCACGGCACCGGAACATCGATACATAGAGATCATCGATTCACGCGGCCTGGACCAACCGGGACCGCGCTCCGTGAGGACAGCAATCAGTGACGACTCCCAGCACGGGCGCCACCGGCGGAGCCGCCCTTCTCGACACGCTCGCCGCCGAACTCGCCGTCGACGGCGAGCCGGTCACCGAAGCGCTCGACGCATGGTCGGTTCGCACCCCTTTGCGGGTGTTCATCCACTACGGCGAGCACGGCCTCGACCTCAGCTACGCCGAGGCCCGCCGCGCCACCGACACCATCGCCGGAAACCTCGAGGCCCTCGGCATCGGCCGCGGCGACCGCGTCGCCGTGCACTGCCGCAGCCCGTACGCCGCCGCGCTGTGGATGTTCGGCATCTGGAAGGCCGGCGCCATCTTCTGCCCGGTCGACCCCGACCTCATCGGCCAGCCGCTGCTCGACCAGCTGACCACCATCGCCCCCGCGATCATCGTCACCGAGCGCATGGGCCTGTCGTCCCTCGAACTGGTACGCCGCCACCTCCCGTACGCCCCGCCCGTCACCGTCCACGACTCGGTCGGCGTCCTGCCCCCGCACGGCTTCCCCGAGGTGCCGTACGCGCACTTCCTCGCCCGCGCGCTGCCCCCGCAGTACGGCGCGGCCCCCGAGGACATCGCGGCGATCGTGCACACCCCCGGCAATACCGGCCGCCCCAAGGCCGTCGTGCTCTGCCACCGCTACATAGCCCAGTCGACGTTCTTGCTGCGTCGCCTCACCACGCCGGACGACGTCGTCTACAACGACCTCCCGATGCACACCATCCTCGGCGCCTTCGCGGGCGTCGCGCGCGCCGCGTGGACCGGGTCGATGGTGACGCTGTGGGACCGCTTCCACCCCGGCGAGTTCTGGTCCCGCATCACCGCCACCGGCGCCAGCACCGCCGTCCTGACCGACGCCGCCGTTCCGTGGCTCACCAGCGCCCCGGAGCGCCCCGGGGACGCCGAGAACGCCCTCGCCAAGGTGTGGCTCCACCCGCTGCCCGCCACCCACGCCGACTTCGCGCGCCGCTTCGGCATCGACTACGTGATCGCCTCGTACGGCCAGATCGAGACCGGCATGCCGGTCGCCGTCGTCATCGAGGAACTGGGCGAAGGCGCCGGCACCCCCGTCCCGCTCCAGCGCGGCCTGACGCACGAGCAGGTCACCCGGGTCTGCTCGCACTACCGCGTCCCGGTCGTCCCCGGGCAGGCCGTCCCGCGCAAGGGACTGCTCGGCGCACCGCTGCCGTTCCTCGAGGTCGCGGTGCTCGACGAGTACGACCGCCGCGTCGGCCCCGGCGTCGTCGGCGAGCTCGCGGTACGCCCGCACCTGCCCGGACTCGTCGTCCAGGAGTACCTGAACGACGCACTCAGCACCGCCGAGGCCACCCGCAACCTGTGGCTGCACACCGGCGATGCGGTCGTGCGCAGCACGGAGGACGGTCTGCTGCACTTCGTCGACCGCGTGCAGGACCGCATCCGCATGCGCGGCGAGAACATCTCGGCGTACCACATCGAAGACCTGGTCAATCAGCACCCGGACATCGCCATCTGCGCGGTCTTCGGCGTCTCGCTGGACGGCCGCCAGGACGACGACATCGTGCTGTACGTCGAACCCGACCCGGGACGCCTGCTCGACCGCGACGCCCTGCAAGCGTGGTGCGGCCAGTCCCTGCCTCCGTACATGCGCCCCGCTCACATCCGCGTCGTGGTCCGCATGCCGCGGACGCCGAACCACCGCGTGGAAAAGCACCGCCTGCGCCGCCACTTCCTGGGCCTTCCGGACCCGGTGGGCGCCATCGTGGAACAGACCCGCGCCCCGGTGGCCGTACCGCGTATGGCCCTACCGGCCGGCGGCGGCGGCTTCTTCGGCCGCGACCCGGGCAGCGGCCCGGCAGCCCTCCCCCCGGGGACGGGCAACGGGACGGGCTTCTGAGCAAAGCCGATGGGGACAGGCGACGAGACGGCCTTCTGAGCAAAGCCGATGGGGACGGGCAGCGAAACGGCCTTCTGAGCAGAGCCGACGGGGACGGACGAGCGGTGCCGTTCGTCGCGCTCGTCCGGCTTTTCAGTCGGGATGCCCCCTCCTGGGCCTGATGACGGCCGTACCCCGTCTCGGACGAGTCCGCCGCGCCGGGGGCTCGCCGTAGCGTTCGGCAGCGTGTTCGGAGTACCGGCATCGGAGCGAGAGAGGTACTGAGCGGCGGATCGGGCGGGTATCTCTTCGGCGATCGGGTACACGCAGAGCGCAGCGACCCGGGCGGGTGGAGTTGGCGCGCGCCGGGGTCACCTGACCGACGCGAGCGAGGGAGCGGCAGTCATGGCCAGCAGGAGCAGCAGCGGGCCGCGGCATCGCAGCACGGAGCCGACCGACGTACCGGTGAGCGGCAGCGGGTTCGGATTCGGCGTCCTGGTGTTCCTGGGTGTCATCCTGGTGCTCGCCGGCATCGTCGGCCTCATTTATGCCGCCACCGCGACGCTCACGACGATGATCCTGTACGCGTGGCTGCTGCTGATCGGCGGCGTCGTCGGGCTCTTCCAGGCGATCCAGTCGCGCAAGGAGGCCAGCGCCTTCTGGCTGACGGTGGCCGTGGCCGCGCTCAACATCGCGGCCGGTGTGGTGCTGATGCGGCGCCCCGAGGCGGCCGCCACGGCGCTGACGCTCTTCGTCGCATTCCTGCTGCTCACGGCCGGGCTCTTCCGGGTGGTCGGCGGTATCGCGAGCATGTCGGCGCGCATGACGTGGACGATCGTCGTCGGTGTCATCGACCTGGTCCTGGGTCTGCTGGTGCTTGCCGAATGGCCGAGCAGCAGCCGGTACGTGATCGGCACTTTCATCTCGCTCGCGCTGCTGTTCGACGGCCTGAGCATGGTCAGCCTCGGCATCACCGGACGCCGCATCGTCGACATGGTCCGTACGGCGGACGCGGGCGCGGCCGCGAGTGCGGGGGCGGCCGGCGCGGCAGCGACGGGGGCGGCTGCGGCGAAGGGGGCGGCCACGGGTGCCGCGGCGGTCAGGTCCGATTCCGGGGTACCGGTGGACCCGGCCGGCGGGCCGGTCGGTACGCGCCCGTCCGACGCGGACATCGAGGCCGAGTCCGAGGAGCTCGCGGGCGGTGCTGCATGGCGCGACGGTCCGGGCGAGACGAACGGCGGCGATCCGTCGACGGCCGAGTGGACCGCGGACAAGGGGCCGGACACGCTCCGGAAGTCCTTCGAGCGGGGGCGGCGCGGACGCGGGGACGAGGAAGGCGGGCAGGGGCGGTAGTCGGCTGGTAGTCGGCGGGAGTCGAGTGGAAGCCGATCCGTAGTCGGGCTGGAGTCGGGCTGGAGTCGGGCTGAAGTGGGGCTGAAGCCGGTCTGAAGTCGGCTCGGCACCAGGCGGGTGCAGCGGCCTGAATTCGGCTCGGGCTCGGCTCGGGGCCGATGCGTCGTCGGCTCGGAGCCGCTGCGCAAGCGGCGCGGAATCAGGCGAAATCCCTTGTCCGGCAATGCGGATGCAACAACTCGTACACATCGGTACCACCATCCGAGATGGGGTTGCCGCGCTGCGTGCCGCGTCGTCACGATGACGGCATGGCCCTTGTCCTTGTGTCGCGACTTCACGTGGATCTGATGCGTGTCGCGACGATGGCATGTCCGGCCGGAGCCGCGTCGGCCGCGTGACACCGACCGCCTCCCGGGCGAACGGTTGCCGCCGACCACACTTCTGACGAACGCCGCGAGTACGGCGTTCGCCTCTTGCTGATCCCACGCTCCTGCGTGTCCGAGTCCCTGCGCTTGTGTCCGCGTAGGCGCTACGGGATCCGCGGTCCGCCGCCGCGGCGGCAGCCTTCAGTCTTCGGCTTTGGGGTTCCTTCGCATGCCCGCTTCACCGCTCTTCCACTGGTTCCTGCCCACCGGCGGCGACGGCCGCGATCCCGGCGGCGTCACCGCCGTCCAGGGCCGCACCGGCGCCGCTGTACGCCGACCTGCCGACATCGGCTACCTCGGACAGGTCGCCCGCGCCGCCGAGCAGGCCGGCTTCGCGTCGCTGCTCACTCCGGTGGGCCTCGGCTGCGTCGACCCCTGGATCCTGTCCGCCGCGCTGACCCAGCACACCCGGTCCATCGGCTTCCTGGTGGCCTTCCGGGCCGGCTTCAGCAGCCCCACCCTGCTGGCCCAACAGGCGGACGCTTTCCGGCGCTTCGCGAACGGACGGCTGCGCCTCAACGTCGTCACCGGCGGAGACCCCGCCGAGCAGCGCGCGTACGGCGACCGGCTGCCCCACGACGCGCGGTACGCCCGGACCGACGAAGTGATGGCGGTGCTGCGCGACCTTCTCGACGGCAAGCGCGTCGACTTCGCGGGCGACCACGTCCAACTGGAGAACGCACAGCTCGTGGACCCCGCCACCGAGCACCCCGTACCGCTGTACTTCGGCGGCGCCTCCCCGGCCGCCGAGGCGGTGGCGGCCCGCCGTGCCGACGTGCAACTCCTCTGGGGCGAAACGCCGTCCGGCATCGCCGAACGCCTCGCCCGGCTGCGGGCCGGGGCCCGCGCCGAGGGGCGCACGCTGCGCTACGGGCTGCGCCTGCACATCATCGCGCGCGACACGTCCGAGCAGGCCTGGGAGGAGGCTGACCGCATCTTCGCGGGCTTCGACCCGGAGGCGGTACGCGCGAGCCAGGCGCGCTTCGCCGCGATGGACTCGACCGGCCAGGCTCGGATGGCGGCCCTGCACGGCGGTGAATTGACCGGAACGGCACGGGACTTCATCGTCGCACCGAACTTGTGGGCAGGAATCGGCCTGGTCCGTGAAGGCGCGGGCACGGCGCTGGTCGGTTCGCACGACGAGGTCGCGGCCCGGCTGGCGGAGTACCAGGCGCTGGGGATCGAGGAGTTCGTGCTGTCGGGGTACCCGCACCTGGAGGAGGCGTACCGGGTGGGGGAGGAGGTCGTCCCGCGGGTACGGGCACTGGTCGCGGCGGAGACGGCCGCGGCTCAGCCGGAATCTGGTCCGGAGCCGAAGCCGGGGTCTGGGCCGCTGCAGGCGGCATCGGAGTCGGCGCCGGAATCGGAGTCGGCGGCCCAGGCGGCGGCGCAGGAAGGCGGCCGAGCGTGAGCACGGCCGCGCCCGCGGATCCGGAACTTGCGCCAGTGGCATCGTCGACGGCCTCGGGCTCGTCCGAGGAAGTCCCGCCGCTGAAGGCCGACCCCGCGACGTCCAAGCCCCGAAACCGCAACCCCCTTCGTTTCGCGGCCCTGCGCTGGACGGCGCTCCGCCTCGTCGCCCTCGCCGTCCTGCTCGGCGCCTGGCAACTGGTCGTCGTTCTGGAGGTATGGCCGCGCGTGTTGGTGCCCTCGCCCGGCGAGGTGTGGCACCAGTTCATCCTCGCCTCGACCGTGCACGACGGCGTCCGCGGCTACGGCGACCACCTGCTCATCGAGCATCTCGCCGTGAGTCTGCGCCGGATCGGTATCGGGGTCGGGTACGCGGTCGTGTTCGGGGTCCCGCTCGGCGTCGCCATCGGTGCGGTCCGGCCCGTCGCGGTCGTCCTGGAACCCGCGGTGACGTTCCTGCGGACGCTCCCGCCGCTCGCGTACCTCAGCCTGCTCGTCATCTGGTTCGGCATCGACGAGTCGCCCAAGATCTGGCTGCTCGTGATCGCCGCGATGCCGCCCATCGCCGCGTCGACCGCAGCCGCGGTGCGTGGTGTCCCCGGTGACCTCGTCGAAGCCGCCAAGGCCTTGGGCGCCGGACGGCTGCCGCTGCTTGGCGGCGTGGTGCTCCCGTCCGCGCTCCCGGAGATCCTCACCGGCATCCGCATCGCCGTGGGCGTCGCGTACACCTCGGTCGTCGCCGCCGAGACCATCAACGGCGTACCGGGCATCGGCGGCATGATCCGCGACGCCCAGCGCTACAACCAGACCTCGGTGGTGATCGTCGGGATCATCGCCATCGGCCTTTCCGGCATCGTCCTCGACGCCCTGATGAAGGCGCTCGAACGCGTCCTGGTCCCGTGGCGCGGCCGCGCATGACGCGCACCTGTACCGCCGACGCGCCTCGCGACCGCTGCTGACCCGTCCCGCCATTCCCTTTCGCACATCTCCAGGAGTAGCCATGTCCCTTCGCCCTGCCCGTATCACCCGGCGCCGTGCCCTCGGAGTCGCCGCCGCGGCCGTCCTCGCCCTGACCGCGTCCGCGTGCGGCAGCGACGACAAGGACGGCAGTGCCGGCAACGCCGCCGGCGACGGTGGGAAGAGAACCACCGTGCGGATCGCGTACCAGGAGATACCCAACGCCGACCTCATCGTGAAGGACCAGCGCCTGCTGGAGAACGCGCTGCCGAACGCCGACGTGAAGTGGGTGAAGTTCGACTCCGGCGGCGACGTCAACACGGCCGTCATCGCGGGGGCCGTGGACTTCGGCCTGGCCGGATCCAGCCCTGTGACCAAGGGGCTCTCCGCACCGCTGAACATCCCGTACAAGGTGGTCTGGATCCACGATCTGATCGGCGACAACGAGGCGTTGGTCGCGCGCGGCGGCATCACCGACATCAAGCAGCTGGTCGGGAAGAAGGTCGCCACGCCGTTCGGGTCGACCGCGCACTACTCGCTTCTCGCGGCCTTCCAGTCCGCCGGGGTCGACGCGACCAAGGTGAACGTCATCGACCTGCAGCCGCAGGACGCCCTGGCGGCCTGGAAGCGCGGCGACATCGACGCGGCGTACACCTGGACCCCGACCCTCAGCGAACTGGAGAAGGACGGCAAGGTCCTGATCACCAGCCGGCAGCTCGCCGAGCAGGGCAAGCGCACCGCCGACCTCGGGATCGTCACCGACAAGTTCGCCAAGGCCTACCCGGACATCGTCACCGCGTGGATCAAGGTCCAAGACCAGGCCGTCAAGCTGGCCAAAAACAGCCCCGAGCAGGCCGCACAGGCGATCGGCCGGCAGCTGAACCTGACCCCGGAGCAAGCGCTCACCCAGCTCAAGCAGCTGGTACTGCTGACCGCCGCCGAGCAGACCGGGCCCGAGTACCTCGGCAAGCCCGGGGCGCCGGGCAAGCTCGCCGAGAACCTGCGCGACGCGGCCGTCTTCCTCAAGAGCCAGCAGAAGGTCGACGCGGTGCCGGACGCCTCGGTCTTCGCGCAGGCGCTCGCCGTCGAGGAACTCGCCCGTGCCGCCGGCTGACAGCAGCACGACCGCGGCCACCGAGGCCCGCGCCGCCCACGCCGTCGTCCTCGACCGGATCACCGTCCGGTACGGGGACGCCCGGCGCGGTCGGCGCGGGCGGGCACCCGTGACCGCGGTCTCCGACGTCTCCCTCACCCTCGACCGCGGCGAATTCGTCGTCCTGGTAGGCCCGTCCGGCTGCGGCAAGACGACCCTGCTGCGCATCGTGGCGGGTTTCGAGCGACCCGCCGAAGGCACCGCCACGACGCACGGCGAGGCACCGACCCCCGGGCGGGGGACCGGCGTCGTGTTCCAGCAGCCGCGGCTGTTCCCGTGGCGCACCGTCGGCGGCAACCTGGCCTTCGCCCTCGCCCGGCACGGCGTACCGCGCGACGCCCGGGCCGCCCGAACCGCCGAACTCCTCTCCCAGGTCGGCCTGTCCGGCATGGAGCACCGCCGCACCTGGGAACTCTCCGGCGGCCAGCAGCAGCGCGTCGCCATCGCCCGTGCGCTGGCGGGGGAGCCCGAACTCCTGCTCCTCGACGAGCCGTTCGCGGCCCTGGACGCACTCACCCGCGAACACCTGCAAGAAGAGGTCCGCACCCTCGCATCCCGTACCGGCACGACGGTCCTGTTCGTCACCCACTCGGCCGAGGAAGCCATCCTGCTCGGCTCCCGCGTCCTGGTCATGGCTGCCGGGCCGGGACGCATCGTGGAGGAGATCGCCGTACCCCTGCCCCGCGAACCGACCACGGACGTAGCCGCTCTCCGCGGCACAGCCGAATTCGCCCGCCTGCGCGGCGAACTCGCCGCATCCTTGCGCAACACGGCAACATCCTGAGGCGAAGGGAAGCAACTCAGGATCAATGAGGGAGACTTGGCCTTCCCCTCACATGTCGGAAATCTCCAATACCGCGCCTCGGGGTCATGGCAGGCTGCCGACAGGTCCTCCGGCCTGACGGACCGCGGAGTTCTGCCCGGCCCCGCGACGCCCGGGCTCCGCACCGAAAGTCCCCCGCCCGAGAACACGCCGGGCGGGGGACTTTCCATGTGCGGGAAGAATCCCGCACATCGAACGCCTCGGGCGGGCGTCGGACTGCGGGAATCGTCCCGCAACGCCGTTGTGGCCACGAGAAGTTCGCTCATGTTGCTCGACGAGCCGTCGCGGCGCACTGTGGAGTCGTCGCCGCGACTTGTCGATGTGCGCGCCGTTCAACCCAACTCGTTGTCCTGCTTTGGGATCCCTTGGCGAGAGTTGCGTGTGTGATTCAGTTAACTCGGCTCGCCCTGTCTCTTGTCATGTCGACAAGGTCACCGATACAACCCGACGTGATCTTCAAGAAGCTTTGATCCAACGGGGGTTGCGTCGTGCCTGTCGGCCGTCGTGGTTCGTGGTACGTGCGGTTCATGACGAGCCGCCAGGCGAAACGGCGGATCGCCGTCGCCAGCCTCGTCGCTTTCGCCTTCACCGTCACCACCGAGGGCGCCGCCCTGGCGACCTCCGCATCCGCGAACTCCGCAAGCGCACGGCCGTGGACCCCGGGCACCCCTGGTGCGCCGAAGACACCGCAGCAGCGCGCCGGTTCGGCGGACGGCCGCGGGCACGACGCCAAGTCCGACGCGACCTCCTCGGATACCGAAGGCGGCGGTCGGCCGGGTGTCGCCCCGGGCCAGCTGCCCGCGGACGAGGGCGTCAAGTCCGGGCCGCAGAACCCTGTGAAGGGTGCCGCGCCCAGGACCACCGTTCGGGCCCTGAGCGACGGCGAGGCGCCCAAGGTCGACGTCAGGGCGGGCCGGACCGGCTTCGACCCGGCGACCAGCAAGGAACTCCCGGAGCAGGCCACCGAGACCTCGGTGACGTTCGCCAACGCCGACGGCTCTTTCACCACCAAGCAGTACGAAGAGCCCGTCAACGTCAAGGTGGCGGACGGCACTTGGAAGCCGATCGACACCACCCTGGTGGCCGCGAACGCACCCGCGAACCCGTCCGGGAAAGCGAAGCCCGATGCGAAGGCCCCGGCCGCCCAGGCCCCCGCATCCGCATCCGCGCAGGCCGGCTGGCAGACCAAGCTCGGCGAGACCCCCGTCGCCTTCGGCGCCACTGCCGACGCTCCGTCCATCGCCGCACTCGGCCCCTTCGACGGCCTCGGCATCTCCTACGGCGTGGAAGGCGCCGCGGCAGCCCCCGGTCAGGTCGACGGCAACCGCATCACCTACAAGGACGTCCGCCCCGGCGCGGACATCGAGTTCCACGCCGGCAGCACCGCCATCAAGGAGACCCTGGTCCTCAACTCGGCGGCGGCGCCCACCGAATGGGTCTTCCCGCTGCACCTGGCCGGGCTCACCGCGAAGATCGCGGACGGCGACGTCGTCTTCTTCGACGCGGCCGGCACCGAGCGCGCCCGGACCCCGAAGGGCTGGATGGAGGACTCCTCCTTCGATCCCGGTTCGGGCGACGGCGCGTTCTCCGACGGCGTGCGGTTCGAAATCGTGGACCGCCCCGGCGGCGGCCAGTCCCTCAAGGTCGTCATCGACCAGGCCTGGCTGGCCGACCCCAAGCGCGTCTTCCCGGTCCGAGTCGACCCGACGGTGAACATCGACACGTCCGCTTCGACCTACGTGCGCCGGAACAGCTCGACCAACTTCTCCTCGGACACCGTCCTCAAGGTCGGCACGCACGACGGCGGTACGACACGTGCCATGTCGTACCTGGCCTTCCCGAACGTGTCCTCGCAGCTGTCCAAGCACTACATCCAGGGCGTGCAGCTCTCGCTGTTCAACACCTGGGCGTACTCGTGCAAGCCCAAGCCGGTCACCATCCACGCCGTCACCGCTCCGTGGAATGCGACCACCCTCAAGACGTACCCGGGGCCGGCGGTCGGCGGCGCGCTGGCGACGAAGAGCTTCGCGCACGGCTGGCGCCCGGAAGGCAGCACGAGCTACCCGTGCGGCGATGCGGCGTGGGAGGGCATCGACCTCGGCCTGGCCGGCCGCGACCTGGTGCAGGGCTGGGTCAACGGCGCACCGAACTACGGCCTGAGCGTGCGCGCTTCGGAGACCGACAGTTTCGGCTGGAAGCAGTTCGGGAGCAACAACTACCCGGGCGGCAAGCCGTACCTGACGATCACCCACACGCCGTACGGAGCGACGTACCAGACCGGCCAGATGGTCCGCGATGTGCTCGCGAACCAGGACGGCGCCATGCGCGTCACCGTCACGAACCGCAGCGCGTACACCTGGACGCCCACCAACAACTTCAGGCTGACGTACAGCATTTGGACCGCAGCGGGGCAGGACGTCACCAACACGTACAGCGCGTGGACGAACATGCCGCACGATGTGCCGCCCGGCGGCACGGTCACCCTGGACGCGACCATCAAGGCGCTGCCCGCGGGTTCGTATGTCATCCGGTTCGACATGGACCACTACGGCACGACCAGGTTCTCGTGGCAGGGCGTCGACCTCGGCCCGGCCGTCGGGATCGGCGCGCCGAACATCGCGCCGTGGCTGGACGCGCGCTGGCCGAACAGCGGCCAGGTGTTCACCACGCTCACCCCGGTCCTGCGGGCCGAAGGGCACGACCCGGACAACTGGCCCGGCATGGGGCTGGACTTCAAGTACGTGGTCTGCGATGTCGTCGGCGACGACACGAAGGTGAACTGCCGCGACTCGGGCTGGGGGCTCCCCACGTCCTGGCGCGTCCCGTCGTCGTGGAACCTCGAGTGGGGCGAGACGTACGCCTGGTACGCGTACGTCGGCGACCGCAACGCGGGAAGCGGCGAACCGCCGGCGCACCTGTTCTCCACCCAGCCGCCGCAGCCCGCCATTACCTCGCACCTGGCGACCGGCACCGACGGGCACGAGTTCAACGCCCAGGTCGGCAACTACACCACCGCTGCGACCGATGCCGCCGTCCAGGTGGCCGGCCCCGAGCTGGCGGTCAAGCGCACGTACAACAGCCGCGACCCGCGCGTCGACACGGCGTTCGGTGCGGGCTGGGCGTCCCGTTGGGATATGCGCATCCAGGTCCAATACCGCAATCTGTATGCCAAGTTGGGATCCAAGTCCCCGCGAGCCGACGATGTGCTGCTCACCTACGCGGATGGCCGCCAAGGCCGCTTCGGCGGGAACCCGGACGGCTCGTACACGCCGCCGCCGGGAGACCCGTCCGAGCTGAAGGTCGAGTTCAGCTACACCGAGATCGCCGGGCCGTTCGGCGCGATCTTCTACACCCGCGAGGTCGTGGCCTGGACGCTGCTCGACGCGACCGGGACGACATTCGTCTTCGACAAGGCCGGGCGCCTGGTCAAGGTCCGCGACATCGGCGGCCGCGAGCAACTCCTGACGTACACCGACGGGCGGCTCAGCAAGGCCACCGACTCGGCGTCCGGGCGCTCCCTGCACTTCACCTGGACGGGCGCGCACGTCACCCGGGCGGCGACCGACCCGGTCCAGCCGGGCAACGTGGTCTCGGCCTGGGACTACACGTACGAAGGCGACAAGCTGGTCAAGGTCTGCCCGCCGACCTCGGCCACCGCCTGCACGGTGTACGAGTACCAGTCCGGTTCGCTCTACCGGACCGCGGTCGTCGACCACAACCCGCTGTCGTACTGGCGGATGGGCGACGCGCCGACGGGCCAGGTCAAGAGCGAGGTCGTCGAGCGCGTCGGCACCGACACCGCGGTCGCCTGGAACACGGCCGGCACGGCCGCCGCGGGCCCCGGCGGCTCGACGGACGGCTCGGCGGTCTTCAACGGCACCGACTCGTACGTGAAGCTGCCGGACGACCCGCAGCGCAGCACCCCGTACTTCACCGCCGAACTGTGGTTCCGTACCACCAAGGGCGGCACCCTCTTCAGCCTCAGCACCAAGCCGCTCGAACAGCAGGAGCACACCACCAACGGCGTGCCGGTGCTCAACGTCGGCGCCGACGGCAAGCTCCGCGGCCAGTTCTGGCACGGCTCGATCGACCCGATGGTGTCCGCGCAGGCGGTCAACGACGGGCAGTGGCACCACGCGGTGATCACCGCGTCCGGCGATGCCCAGGCGCTGTTCCTGGACGGCGTCGAGGTCGGGTCGCGCAGCGGCACGATCGCGGCGTTCGACCCGGTCGCCACCATCGGGGCCGGCGGCAGCAACTCGTCGTGGCCGAGCCGCTGGGAGAACGACCCCAAGGGCTACTTCGAGGGCGAGATCGACGATGTCGCGCTGTACACCCGCGACTTCAGCACCCAGGTGGTCCAGGAGCACTGGGGTGCCGGCCGGTCCGTGTCCCAGCTGTCCAAGGTGACGCTGCCGACCGGCCGCACGTACTCGCAGATCTCGTACGACAACGCCACCGACCGCGTCTCGCAGGTCATCGACGGCAACGGCGGCGTCTGGAAGGTCGGGACGCCCGGCTACACCGGCGCGTCGACCGCGTACGAGCAGAATGTGTGGGCGGCGGCACCGCGCGGCTACTGGCGGCTCGGCGAGAAGACCTCCAACGGCACCCTGAAGAACGCCGTCGTCGGCAGCGAACTCGCCTGGCTGGGCTGGGTGGGACTGGGTGCGGAAGGCGCCTTCGCGCCCAACGACGACAAGGCCGCGAGCTTCGACGGCTTCCGGTCGCACATGTACCTGCCGGAGTACCTCTTCGCGAACCGCACGGAATTCTCCGTGGAGCTGTGGTTCCAGGCGAAGGGCGCGGGCGTCCTGGCCGGCACCTCGCCGGTCAAGGTGACCGACGGCAACTACAACAGCGCCGGCACGCCCATCCTGTACGTGGGCGGCGATGGGAAGCTGCGTGGCGAGTTCTGGCACGGCAGCATCAACCCGATCACCACCGACTTCTCGGTCCTCGACGGCAAGTGGCACCACGCCGCACTGAGCGGCGACGGCACCGGCCAGACCCTGTACGTGGACGGCCGCAAGATCGGCACCGGCGCGGCGCCGATCTCGATCCCGGACCGGTACGTCACCATCGGCGCGGGTGTCATCGCGGACTCCTGGCCGTCCCGCCTCGGCGGTCCGTACGCCTCGCTGTACGGCTCGATCGACGAGGTCGCGGTCTACCACCGGCCGCTGGACGAGGCCACGGTCGTCGAGCACTTCGCCTCCCGCAAGGCCACCGGGACGGGCGCGGGGGCAGGCTACCGGGCGCAGGTCGCGTCCTCGGGGCCGCTGTCGTACTGGCGCCTGGACGAGCCGGACGGCGGGCAGGTGCACTCGCAGCAGGCGGTGCGGGTGGGGAGCGGCGACGGCACCAGCAAGAACGTCTCCTGGGGCAGTTCGAAGGGCGCCCTCGCCAACGAGGCCGCCCCGTGGTTCACCGGGCAGAGCTACGTCGAGCTGCCCGAGGACCTCGTCCACGGCTCGTCGCAGGTATCGGTCGAAATGTGGTTCCAGACCGAGAACCCCGGTGTGCTCTTCGCCTACCAGTCGAATTCCATGGAGGATGCGGTCCAACAGGACTGGATACCCGCCCTCTACGTCGACCTGGACGGCAAACTCCGCGGGAGGTTCTACAGCTCCGTCGCGATGCCGCAGATCGTCACCGCGCAACCGGTGAACGACAATAAGTGGCACCACGTCGCCCTGACCACGGATGGCCAGACACACACGCTCTACCTGGATGGTGCCGTGGTCGGCACCGCCCAGGGCCCCGTCTTCCACGAGCGGGCGCTGCGCACGTACATCGGGGCCGGCACCACCGGGGATTGGCCCCGGGCGCAGCCCGGCAAGAGCTACTTCCTCGGCACCATCGACGAAGTCGCCGTCTACCGCAAGGCCCTCGACGCGCCGAGCATTCAGGCGCACGCCGCGGGCCTCGGCAAAGCCCCGGTCGAGTACCGCGCATTGGTCCAGAACGCCGGGCCGGTCGGGTACTGGCCGCTGGACGGGCGGGGCGGCCCGCTCGTGCACAGCCTCGTGGAACCGATCACCACCGACGAGGGCGGCGCTTGGTACACCAAGCGCAACGTCGCGGGGGCGTTCGGCCCGGGCGACAACTCGGCCATGGGCTTCGACGGCGCCAAGTCGTACATCCGCCTGCCCAAGGGACAACTGTCGGGCAAGTCGCAGTTCTCCACCGAACTGTGGTTCAAGGCCGACGGCCCTGGTGTGCTGCTCAGCTACTCGACCCAGGAATTCGAGTACACGCAGGCGAACACACCTGCCACACCCATGCTTTACGTGGGGACCGACCACAAGCTCTACGGACTCGTGTGGACCGGGCAGCCCACACCGCTCACGCGAGATCGGACTGTGGTCGACGGGCGCTGGCACCATGCCGTATTGACCTTCGACGCTCCCAACAACAAGCAGCGCCTGTACCTGGACGGCACGCTGGCCGGTGAACGCAACGCCCAGGGCTACACAGTCGACCCGTACGTGACCATCGGCGCGGGCGCGGTCAACGATGTGGCCTGGCCGGCCAAGCCGACCAACATCCGCGGCCACTTCAAGGGCGGCATCGACGAGGTCGCCTTCTACGAGCAGCCGCTGACGGCCGATACCGTCGCCGCGCACTACGCCGCGAACGTGGCACCCACGGCGTCCGCACTGGGCGCCACCGTCGAGGTCACCGACCCGGCAGGCCGCGTGGAGAGGCGCACTTACGACGTCCTCAATGGGATGCGCCTCGCGCAGCTCGACGACGTCGCGGGCGGCAGGACCAACTACGGGTACGACACGGCGGGCCTGCTGCACACCGTGACCGACCCCAACGGCCACTTCCTGATCACCGGGCACGA
Organism: Yinghuangia soli; assembly: GCF_021502675.1. Classification (GTDB taxonomy): domain Bacteria; phylum Actinomycetota; class Actinomycetes; order Streptomycetales; family Streptomycetaceae; genus Yinghuangia; species Yinghuangia soli. The sequence continues at coordinate 147,531 of NZ_JAKFHA010000001.1, read as the reverse complement.
CGAACTGGGCAATACCGTCTCGCGGACGTCGTGCCGCGACCAGGACTCGTGCTGGACCTCGTACACCGAGTACTACAACAACGACGCCAACCCGCTCGACCCGCGCAACGGCCAGCCGACCGCTGAGCGCGACGCGCGCTCGGCGACCGCCACGGACAACACGTACAAGACCGCGTACACCTACAACGACAAGGGTTTGCCGGTCACGGTCGTCGCGCCCGGCGGGCACACCACGACCCGGGCGTACACGGACGGGACCGAGGCCGCGGTCGGCGGGGGAACCGTGCCGCCCGCGCTGCTGAAGTCGATCACGGTGCCGGGTGGCGGCGTCACCTCGTACCAGTACTACGCGAACGGCGACTTGGCGGCGATGCAGGATGCCGCGGGTCTGCGGACCGAGTACCAGTACGACGCGCTGGGGCGCCGGACGACCGAGACCCAGGTCTCGACCGTTGTCGCCGGCACGCCCGGCGAGACACTGCCGGCCGGTTCCACGCGGCGCGTGACCACGACGGTCGAGTACGACCGGATGTCCCGGGTCGTGTCGGTGACCGGTCCGGGCGTCAAGAACGAGGTCACCGGAGTCACGCACACCGCGCGCGAGCGGCGTACGTACGACGAGGACGGCCGGCCGCTGACCGGGACGCAGGAAGACCTGACCGGTGGGGGAGTGCCGCGGACCTCGACCGTGGCGTACGACCCGGAAGGCCGGCCCTGGACGCTGACCGATCCCGAAGGAGCGGTCACCAAGATCCTGTACGACGCCTTCGGGCAGGTCGTCCAGCAGATCAACGCCAAGGGCACGACCACCCAACTGGCCTACACCCCGCGCGGCCAACTGGCCGAGACGAAGGTGCTCGGCTGGGACGGCGATGCGTCCGGCACCCCGCGCGACGTGGTGCTCGAATCGCGGGCGTACGACCCCGGCGGGCGCCTCGCCTCGGTGACCGATGCCATGGGCCGCACGACCGCGATGAAGTACTACGACGACGGTCTGCTGGCCGAGGCCAGGCAACTCGGGGTGCGCGACCATCTGGGCAACGCACAGGACATCGTGCTGCAGCAGAACAGCTACGACGGGGTGGGCAACCTCGTCCGGCAGGTCACCGGCGGCACCAACACCGTCGTGCGCACGTACGACGCCCGCAGCCTGCTGACGTCGGAACTGTTCGACCCCGGGAACCTCGGCCGACGCACCACGCTGACCTACGACGCCAACGGCTGGGTCACCAGCATGACGGCGGACAGCGTCGGCCGACCGAGCGAGGGCCGCGTCACCGAGTTCGCGTACGACGCAGTCGGCCGCGCGGTTCGCCAGACCGCCAAGGGCGACGCCTCCGTCGCCGACGCCGTCTCGACCATCCAGCGCGACCAGCGCGGCCTGGTGCTGCACACGACCACGCCCCGCGGCAACGCCAGCGGCGCCGACCCCTCCGCGTTCACCACCTCGTACCGGTACGACGAACTCGGCCGGGTGGTCGCCGTCGTGGCGCCGCCGGTCGCCATCTCGGCGAACTCCGAGCAGTCCGCCGCCGGCCGCCCGACCAGCGTGCTCGGCTACAACGCCTTTGGTGAGAACACCGAGTCGACCGACCCGAACGGGCGTACCAGCAAGGTGCGCATCGACAAGGCAGGCCGACCGGTCGAGGCCGAACTCCCCTCCTACACCCCGCCGGGCGGCACCACACCGATCGTGCCGATCGCCAAGACGGCGTACGACGAGCTGGGCCGCGTCTTCACCGAGACCGACCCGCTCGGCAAGGTGACCTCGTACCGCTACGACAACCTCGGCCAGGTCACCGAGCGGCACAGCCCGGCGCGGCCGAACCAGCCCGCCACCACCGAGCGCTTCTTCAGCTCTCCGGCGGGCGACCTGCTCGCCACGGTCGACGCGTCCGGTGCACGTTCGGAGATGACGTACGACGAGTTGGGCCGGCCGCTGACCTCGACGGTCATCGAGCGCTACCCGACCGTGCAGGCGCTCACGACCCGCTACACCTACGACTACGCGGGCAACTTGGTCGCGGTGACCGCCCCGGACGGCGGCACGTCGCGCGCGACGTACGACGCAGCGGGCGCCGTCCTTTCCGAGAAGGACCCGCTGGGCCGCGGCGTCGCCAGTGACTACAACGCGTTCGGCGAGGTCACACACGCCTACAACCTCGACGGAACGTGGAACGTCAACACGCGCGACCGGCTGGGCCGGACGACCCGGGTCAAGCAGTACGACAGCGACGGGATGCTGAACCGCAGCACCCTGCTGGCCTACGACGCGGACGGCAACGTCACCCAGGTCACCGACCCGCGCGGCAGCGTGAGCACCTATGCGTATGACGCGTTGGGGCAGCCGACCGAGCTGGTCGAGAAGGTCTCGGCGACCGAGCAGATCACCACCCGCTTCGGCTACGACGCCGCCGGTCAGCGCACCTTCATGCGCGACGGCCGAGGCAATCCCGTCAACTACACCTACAACCCGTGGGGGCTCCCGGAGTCCACGATCGAGCCGTCGACCACGGCCCATCCGGGCCTGGCGGACCGCACCTGGACGAACACCTACGATGCGGCGGGCCGTGTCGTACGGATGACCGCCCCTGACGGCGTCGTGCGCGACCGCACCTACACCGCGCTCGGCGAACTGCTCCAGGAGACCGGCACCGGAGGCGGGAACCCGACCGAAGCCAAGGCCTTCACCTATGACCTGGCCGGCCGGATCTCCACCGCATCCGCGCCGGGCGGGCAGTACAACTCGTACCAGTGGAACGACCGCGGCCTGATGACCGCGCAGTCCGGTGCCGGCGGGAATGCCACCTACGCCTACGACTATGCCGGGCAGCTGACCACACGGGTCGACGCCGCGGGCACGGCCACCTTCGCCTACAACCAGGCTTCCGACCTGACGCTGGCCGTCGACCCGGTGACAGGGACCGCCGCGGCGTACGAGTACAACGGCGCCGGACAGCTCAAGTCCGAGATCTACAACGGTGTTGCCGCCGACGGCCGCCGCTACACCTACGACACGTGGGGGCGCCTGGAGTCGGACCGGATCCTGTCCGGCGGGACCGAGATCGCGTCCGTCACCTACGGCTACTCCAACGACGACTTGCTCACCTCGAAGAAGACGACAGGTCTCGCGGGCGCCACGCAGAACACGTACGCCTACGACCTCGCCGACCGCATGACGTCGTGGAACGACGGCACCAACACGGTGGCTTACGGCTGGGACGCGTCCGGCAACCGCACCTCGAACGGCGGACGCGCCGCGGTCTACGATGCGCGCAACCGCCTGCTGTCGGACGGCCCGGACACGTACACCTACACGGCGCGCGGCACCCTGGCCGGGAGCACCATCGCAGGCAACACCCGCCAGCTCCGATTCGATGCGTTCGACCGCCTGGTCGGCGACGGCAGTGTCACCTACGCCTACGACGCGTTCGACCGGGTTTCCTCGCGCAGCAGCGTGGGCTTCTCGTACGCGGGCATGTCGAACAACCTGGCGTCCGACGGCACCGACACCTTCAGCCGCCTCCCGGACGGGTCGCTGCTGGGTATGACCCGCGGCGGTCAGAAGCGCTTGGCGTGGAACGACCAGCATGACGACCTGATCGCGATGCTGTCCGCGGACGGCAAGACGATCGCCGGCTCCACCGCGTACGACCCGTACGGCAACAAGCTCTCGCAGCAGGGTGATTCGTCGTCGATCGGCTACCAGGGCGCGTACACCGACCCGGCCACCGGCGAGGTGAACATGCACGCGCGCTGGTACACCCCGGGCACCGGCAACTTCGCCAGCCGTGACGACTGGCAGCTCAACCCCAACCCGTCCATCCAGTCCAACCGCTACGGCTACGCCAACGGCCAGCCGATGAACCTCACCGACCCGGACGGGCACTGCCCGCTCTGCGGGTTGGCGGTCGCGGCGCTGGTGAAGATCCTGATCAAGAAGTGCGGCAAGGACCCCAAGTGCCGGGCCCGCGTCCAGAAGGCGGCGAAAGAGGGGCTCAAGGCCCTCAAGCGCCTGAAGAAGCTGCTCGACGACGAAGAGTCGTCGTCGGGGCCGTGCTCCGGTGAATGCAGCGGCCCGCCCCCGCCGCCGTCTCCGAGGAGCCCAGGCAAGGCGTGCCTGACCAACCCCAACATTCCGGGCTGCCCGAAGCCGCAGAACCCGCCGACGCAAACCCAGGACCCGGCCCCGCCGACCGGCCCGACGGGCGGCGGCAACCCCGGCCCGAGCAACCCGGGTCCGAGCAAGCCGGGCCCCGGGAAGCCCGGCCCCGGCAAGCCCGGCCCCGGCAAGCCGAAGCCGACGGTCAAGCCGAAGCCGGTCGTCCCGCAGAACGTCTACGGCGGCAAGAACCCGCCCCGGGCGGACCCGAAGCCGCCGACCAAGCCTGTGGTCGCGCGTCCTGCCGACAACACGTGGGACCCGTCCAAGGGCACGACCGGCACCGCGCAGAACGCCAATACGGTCGCGGACAAGCACGCCCAGGACCTGTTCACGAAGGACGTGCCCACCACCAAGTCCCCCCAGAGCGACGGCTCCCCGAACCGCCGCCCCGACCAGCAAGAACCCGATCAGTGCCCGAGGCGGGGCAGTCTGCCTCCGGACAACAGCTTCACCGGTGACACCCCGGTCGTGATGGCCGACGGTTCCCGCAAGCCGATCCGTGACGTCAAGGTCGGCGACAAGGTCCTGGCCACCGACCCCGAGACCGGGATCACCCAGATCCGCGAGGTCACCGCCGCGATCGTCGGCGAAGGCCTCAAGGACCTCGTCGAGATCACCATCGACACCGACGGCGACAAGGGCTCGGCCACCGGCACCGTCACCGCCACCGCGGGACACCCCTTCTGGGTCCCGCAGCTGAACGAATGGCTCGACGCCGGCCAACTCCAGCCCGGCCAATGGCTGCGCACTTCGTCCGGCACGTGGATCCAGATCACCGCCGTCAAGGCGTGGACCGGCCAGGCCAAGGTCCACAACCTCACCGTCGACGGCATCCACACCTACTACGTCGACGTAGCCGGCACCGACACCCTCATCCACAACACGGGCGGCGCATCCGACCCGGATTGCGAAGACGACGACCCGACGAGTGCGTACCAACGTGTGGGTTTGGGGGAAGGCGATCTTGCCGAGATGGCTGTCGAGTATCGCCTGGAAAACGAACACCTCGGCGCAGGGCAGAACGTCGCCGTCTTCGAGTTCGAAACGCCTGATGGACTGTTCCACAACGTCAACGTGAACATTCCCAAGGGTAAGGACGCGGAGGTGGTCATTGCTGAAGAGCTTGCGCGTTGGGGAGTTGATCCGCTGGCTGTCACGCGGATCTACAGTGAACGGATACCATGTGGACCGATTCGCCAGAACTGCAGGGCGCTCCTCACGGTCTACAAGAATGCCAAGGTCTCGTACAGTTTGAATGGCGGCTATACCGCCGACAAGGACAGTATCTTCAAATTCATGAAGGGGCGCCGACGCTGAGGTGAGGCGGTCCCTCGTCAATGGCTCGGCGGGATCGAAGGGCGGCGAGTAGTGGGAAAATGTGAGCAAGTTCTTGACTTGCTGAAGCGACCTCTCGCCGACCTGGTTGTCCCTGCGGAGCAGACGTTGCCGGATCCGGAGGCCCTGGGTGGGTGGAAAATCCCCGAGATCGACCGCCTGTCACTCGCGCGCTGGGGGCTTCCGGTGATGGGCAGGGTGAATTTTGATGCCTGCATTTCTCGGGCTGTCGTGCCGAGGTGCAGCGATCAGGGGCGCGCATATTTCTCGCTCGGAACCTGGATCGGGCTTGAAATTGCGGTGGATGTCCCGTCCGGTGCAGTGTGGGGGCTGTCGTCCGACGGCTGGCACCGGGACAACTATTACATCAATTCATCGGTGAGCCTGCTCGTCGATTTTGCCTGGCGATGGTATTGGGTTTCGCAGATCGAGGACGACGAGCTCGGCGGCGACTACTACGAGAGTTGCCACCTGTTTCTCGATGCCGTGGCGTCCGAAGACCCGGATGTGAAAAGTCGGCGTCATTCGCTGTGGCGGGCGGTTGTACTGCCTGCCTGACTCGTCATGCTGCGGCGCCGTGCTACGTGTGCGCGACGGTTACGGCCGATCCGCTGAGGACGGGGTCCGAGCGTGACGGTCACCGTTTCAGGCAGCACTTCTGCGTGGACCTCGCGACCATTCCCGTCGGTTGGGGGAGGCAGTCCGGAATCAGGAACTCGAGCCGCGGGCCGCCGCAGCCTGCAATCGTCCTTCGCGAGGTCGGATGGGCACAGTTCGGTGCTGTGCTGGGAGTATCCGGGGGCTGCGCAGTTGGCAGTCGACTGGACACCAGAGGCGATCTACGGGAGTAGCTGCGGATGAGGGGTCCGGAATTGGTCGGCGGGGTTGTGGTTCGTCACCTGGTCGGAGCCGAGGAAGTGGCGCTCTTTTGTGGGTTGCCCTATGGGTTGAACCATGAGTTGGCGGACGACCTCGCTGCGGGGCGGCGGCGGGTTGAGTGGATGTGGGTGGCGCTCGGCGGGGATGGGCGGGTGCTGGCTCGGGTTGCCTGGTGGGCGCCTCGGGCGGGGGAAGCGCCTGTGCTGCTGGACATCTTGGATGTCGACGATGCGGCGGAGGGCGTCGACCGGGTGGGGGTTGCGGCGGCGTTGTATGACGTGGCGGCGAAGGCTGTGCTGGGGGATGGGGCGCCGGTCGGGTACGTGCGGTTCGTGGAGCCCGGGTGGCGGGCGGAGCCGGCGGTGCGGCGCGGGGTCGAGGAGCGCATGGCGGTGCTGGAGCGGGCCGGGGCTCGGTTGATGGTTGAGCGGCTGCGGCTGGATTGGACGCCGGAGGCGGGGACGCGGGAGCCCGATGGGCGGCTGGAGTTCCGTGCGGTGCGCGATGACGCCGAGTTGATCGGCATGATGACCGAGGTGCTGGACGGGACGCTGGATGCGCATAGTTTGGCGGATCTGGAGACGATGACCGCGCGGGAAGCGGCCGAGGCGCAGTTCCGGGACGAGTTCGCGGCGTACACGACTCCGCGGGAGTGGTGGCGGGTCGCGACCTTGCCGGGGAGCGGCGAGCCGGTCGGGTTCGTGGTCGCGGCGCGGAACAGCTACAACCCGATCCTGGCGTACATCGGCGTGCTGCCGGCGTTTCGGGGCCGCGGGTACGTGGACGAGGTGGTCGCGGAGGGCGTGCGCGTGCTCGCGGCGCAGGATGATGTGCCGCGGATCCGGGCGTCGACGGATTTGGGCAACGTCCCCATGGCGGCGGCCTTCGAGCGGGCCGGGTTCCGGGCGTTCGAGCATGCGCTGCACATGGCCTGGGAGTAGTGGTCAGCCGGGCCGGCGGATCAGGGTGCCGGTGCTCAGCAGCGGGGTGTGGCGGTCGGCCGACTGCGCGTCCGGGTAGCTGACGATGGTGATGGTGTCGCGGGCGGTGAGGGTCAGTACCGACCACATCCGCGCGCCGCAGGCCTGGGAGCGGGCGGGGACCACCTCGACGATGATGCGGTTGCGTTCGACCGGGTGTACGGCCGTTGCGGCGAGGATCAGGTTCGCCTCGCAGGTGCCGCGGGCCGGGGACGTGGACTGGACGTCGCCTACGGTTGCCCCGACGGGGCCGCCCTTCAGGAGCATGGCGACGGTGAAGTCGGCGCGGTTGGGGGAGCCGGCGGTACGGGTGGTGCCGTGCCAATCGCCAGTGAAGGCGGTGGGCAACTTGGCTGAGGGGAAAGCAGGTTCAGCCGATGGGGCGCGGCTTTGCGGCTTGCCGGACGCGGGCTCGATGGCGATCTCGGTGCCCGGCGTGGCCTCGATGAGGATGTAGTTCTCGGCGATCTCCTGCACGACTTTGCCGGCGACGGTGACGCGCAGCTTCTCGTCGGCCTTGATCTCGTACGCGGTGTCGGTGGGCACGCCCGAGAGGGTCTGCCGGACGACGACCACGAGACCCGGGTCCTTCTTCGACTTGCTGTAGCCGAGACCAGTGTCGAAGGAGATGGTCCCCAGCGGCGTCACGAAGTTGCGGCCGAGGGTGACGGAGACGCCGTTCGTGCCGACGGACAGCTTGATGGGGCCGATCGCGTATCCGACCTGGGCCGAGGGGGACGGAGCCGAGCCGAACGTGCAGGCGGAGAGGACGAGGGCCATGGCGAGGAGGAGTGCGGCGGCCCGGGTACGGGACGGGCGGTGGCGCGCGTGGTCGGGTGGGCGTCGCATCATGATCCTTGCTCCCCCGTTGCAGGACCGGCCCGGGCGAAACGCTCGGTGGTCGGACCCTATATCGGTAAATGCGGTTCATACCTGGGTACTTCCCTCGGATCGGATGGCGCGAGCGGACTGTTGCCCCGGGTCGCGGGGCCGTGTATTGCTTGCGTGATCAGGGTCAGGACCAGGGCCAGGAGCAGGAGCAGGATCAGGAGCAGGACCCGGGGCGGTCGGGAGGCGTAGTGGACATCGGGGCAGCGCCGACACCGGCGGACATAGAGGCGGCGCGGCGGCGCAGGCTTGCCGAGGCCTGGGGGTCGCTGGTCGGCAGCCTGGTCCTCATGGGGGCGATCAGCGCGGTCGGCGGCTCCGCGGCCTGGGTCAAGGCGGTGGGCATGGTGGTCGTGGTCGCCGGGGCGTACCGCTTCATCACGCGCTTCGGCGGGACGCGGCCGACCACGCGCGCGGTGCAGCGCATCGCGGACGAACTGGGCTGGCAGAAAGTGACGTTCGTCGAGCAGGCGGCGGACGCTGCGCGCGATGTCGACGGGGTCGGGCGGGCCCGGTTGGTGGCCGCGGACGGCTCCGTCATGCGGCTCGGCCGCAATCCCTGGTCAAGCCGGAAGCGCAGGTACTTGGCCGAGGCGCAGGGCGGGCAGGTGTGGTTCGCCGGGGACTTCCGCACTTCAGGGGTCGTCGCTTTGGCCGGCGGTGCGGAGCCGCGGCTGGTCGGGCCGCCGTCGAACGGCTACCTCGAGCTGGGCGACCGGGAGACCGACCGCGGCGCCGGGGCCGCGGGTTTGGTCGAGGCCGGGACGTGCTTCGTGGCTGTGCCGGACCACGCGGGTGCGGACTTCGTGTACGACCACGCCGGCGAGGTACCGAAGACGGGCATCGAGGCGCCGCGGCTCGACCGGGACGGCGTGGCCGGGACCTTCCACATGGATGCGGACGGTTTCCGGGTCACCGATGGCGATGATGAATTCTCGCTGGCCTGGGGCGAGTTGGCCGAGGTGGTGTTCCTCGGCAAGGGGCTCGTCGGCCTGCTCCGCGGTCCGTACGACGGGACCTGGGTGCATCCGCCGACCATGGGACGCAACGGCGCCTTCGTCGTCTCGCTGACCGCGGGAGCGGACCTGCAGGCCGGACTGGCCGGTGGTTCGGACGCAGCGGCCGCCGCACTCGTGCACTTCGCGGCGGAGTCGGGGGCGCGGGTCAAGGTGCTGCTGCCGGTGCACGCCCCGTACATCGAGACATCCGCCGGATAGTCCCAGGAAGGGGTATCCGAGAGCGGCGAAGGCGGAGAGCAGGGGACGCGGACGGCGTCCCCCTGCCCTCCGCGCTCTCGTCCCAGGCGGGGGGAGGCCGGGACGCGAGGGGGAGTCGGCGTTGTCAGGCCTTCCGCACCGGCTCCTGCAGTTCGGTGACCCATTCGTTCTCGTCCGGCGGGCACTCCAGGTACAGCTCGCGGGCGAAGCCGGTCGAGACGTACTCGCTTGCGTCCAGCCAGGACACCAGGCTGTGGATCGTGGGCATGAGGTCCTGCATCGCCCCGCGGTGCACGATCGTCGCCGCCTCGACCTCGGGGAGCGTCACCACGGTGAAGTCGGCCGTGGTCACGACCTCGGGGCCGACGGTCATCGCGGCGTGCACGATGATCTCGCTGTCACCCGGCCGGACCTCGGCACCGCCCTCGGACGCGGGTTCGTAGTATGCGATGCCGGGTCCGAAGCCCCGGATCCCGGCGGCCTCCAGGCGGCGGCACAGCTCCTGGAACAACGGCCCCACGGCCGGTCCGATGTGCTGCGGCTCGTAGCTCTCCGCGGTCGTGGTCAGTTCGGCGACGCGGACCGCGGGCAGGGTCTTCAGGACGACCTCGTCAGTGGCCATGAGGCCTTCTTCCTCGATGGTTCGGAGCCGCGCCTCGACCTGGGCGAGCCGCGCGGTCTCGGCAGCGACCGACGCGGCCAGCTCGGCACGGCGCAGCCGCAGCATGCCGCGCAGCTCCTCGGTGTCGACCTTGTCGTCGAGGATCGCCCCGACCTGCTGGAGGCTGAAGCCGAGTTCCTTGAGCGCGATGATGCGGTTGAGGCGGGCAAGTTGGGCGGCCGAGTAGTGCCGGTAGCCGGTCGACGGATCGACACGGGTCGGGCGCAGGAGGCCGAGGGCGTCGTAGTGCCGCAGCATGCGGACGGACACGCGGCCGTGCCGGGCGAAATCTCCGATGGTGAACATGACTCCTCCACTCCACTGCCTGACACCGTGTCATGGTCAAGCCGCCGGGCGATTCACCGGCACGGAGCAATGCGCCCGGCCGGGAATGTCGGGTGTGCGAACTACAGTGCGCGCATGAGCATGATCGGTCGGTACTTGCGCGTCAGCCCGGAGCAACTGGCCACAGCCATCGCCGACCCGACCGCGGCGCTCGACGAGGTGTACGCGGTCGTCGACGCCGAGGAGGAAGCCGAGCCGCCGACGCGCGAGGCCCGGCACTACTCCACGTACAAGGCGTGGGGTGCGCTGGAGTTCCTGTTCGACCGGTACGGGTTCCCGGTCAACGTCGTGCACGGCGAGATCGCGTTCGCCCCCGGCGAGGACTGGGGCTACGGCGAGCCGCACTACCTGCCCGTCGAACGGGTGCGCGAGGCGGCCGCCGAGCTGGGCGAACTGACGTACGACGCGCTCGTCCGCGGCGTGGACCCGGCCGAGCTGAAGCGCGCCGACGTCTACCCGGGCCATTGGGACCCGGACGATGGCGAGGACGATCCGCTCGCCTGGCCGCGGTCCTGGTACGACGACCTGGTGGTGTACTTCGGCGCGGCCGCGGAGTCGGGCGACGCGATGCTGCTCTGGCTCGACTGACCGGGCCGCTGCCTCAGTCGGCGACGAGGCCGCCCCAGAATTCGACCTCAGGGGCGCCTGCCGCCGCGGGAACCGGCAGTCCGGCCACATCCTGCGCCCCGAAAGCCCGTCCGAGGTAGTCGGCCAGCGAAGCGCCGCGGACCTCGACCTCGGTACGCCGCACCGCGAGCACCGGCAGCCCCCACGCGTCCGCGATGCCCGGCAGGTAGCAGTTGCCGTGCACCGGGACCAGGCGCGGGGCCTTCGCGAGATGCCAGCGGGCCGACTTCAGCGCGTGCTTGCGCTGCGCGGGCCTGGCACCCCACGCCGCGGGCCAGAAGCCGGCGTTCTCGACGTCGAACACCACCCCCTCGGCGGGCAGGCCCAGCTGCATGCGCAGCGCGGCCGGGCCGCCGTCGCGCCAATCCGGCCAACCGGGACCGAGGGGCAGCGCGGCTTCCAGCATCAACCGGTGCTCGGGGGCGAAGGCGATGCCGTACGCCTCCTCGACCGCCCGCAGTTCGTCCGGTTCGAGGCCGGGGGCGTACGCCACACCGCCCGCGTCGAGGAGCTGCCGCAGGTCGTCGGCGGAAGGACGGGCGGGGAGCGAGGAGCCCGTGGAATGCGAGGAGTGCGGGGGAGGAGCAGTGCCGGTCACAGTCGCAGACTGTAGCCCGGCGCCGCCCGCACCCCGCGGGCTCACGCGCCGTCGAACAGGATCCCGGTCAGCGGCGCATGCGTGGTCCAGCCCAGGTGCCCGTACAGCGCCTGCCCGTCGTCGGTGGCGCCGAGGACGGCGAGGCGGGAGCCGGACTCGCAGGCGGCGTTCTGCAGGCTGCGCATCACGACGCTGCCCAGGCCGCGGCGCTGGTGGCCGGGCACCGTCTCGATCTGGTCGGCGACGGCCGGCGCGCCGGGGGCGGGGACGCCGATCTGGCCGCGCGCCGCGAGTTCGCCGTCGCCGGTCGTGGTCACCACGACCTTGGTGAGACCGCCGTGCGTCCACGAGGCGACCCGGTAGCCGTCCGGCACCCGGACCTCGGCAGGGGTGAGCGGGATCGACATCAGGTACCCGGCGTCGTCGAAGCGCCAGCCGGGGGCGAGCAGCGCCCGCAGGTCGTCCTCGGCGGCGAAGACCTTCAGCCAGGTGTGCGGCGCGGCCGTCTCGACGAGCTTGCGCAGCACGGCTTCGTCGGCGAACGGCAGCACATGCCGCCGGACCTGTTTGGCGAGGCCGACCTCGACGGTGAAGCCCCAGGGTTCGACGACCGGCGGCGCGGCCGCGCGCGAGACCACCCAGCCCTCGACCCACGCGCGGACGAGCGCCGGAATGTCGTCGGTGGTCTCGGCGGATCCTGCTGCGCTGATCCGGTCGTTCATGGCACCTCCGCCTGTCGGAATGGGTTAGATCTCAGAGATCGCAATCCGCTCGCGGCCGCGAAGATTCCCGGCGGAGCAGTACGGGGGGATACAGAAGGGGTGAAACTGCCGTGACGCACCTGCCGTGGCCGGACCCGGAGAGCGGACTCCTGCCGCCCGGACGGCACACCGCATCCCTCGCCGAGATGCACGCGGTATTCGTCGCCGGGCCGTCCGACGCTGGAACCGGGGCAGGATCCGACGCCGCGTCCGGCGCGGAACGTCCGGTCCGCGAAGAGCTGTGGGACGAATGGCAGCGCCACATCCGCCTGGTGGCCGCGGAGATCGGCGGCATATCCCGAGTGTGGATCGGCGGCAGTTTCACCACGGGGGCACCCGAGCCGCACGACGTCGACGTCACGTACCTGATAGCCGCCGGCACCTTCGACCGGCTCGGCCCCGGGCAGGTCGCCGCGCTGTACGACCTGACCGACAAGGACTGGTGCGTGCACCACGGCATGCGGGTCGACGCGTACGCGATCCGCGAACCGGCACCCCGCGGCACCTGGCGCGGCCGCGACTTCCTGGCCGCACGGGCGACGCGCGAGTCGTTCATGGACCTCGGCATGTACGACGAGGTCTGGCAGGCCGCGCGCAGCAGCGGTCCGAGCGGGACGGCCCGGCCCAGGCGCGGATACGTCGAGATCCGCATCGATACCGGCTTCGATACCGTCATGGATACGGGCATCGACGCGGGCGTCGTGGCCGCTGCCGGGCCCGCGGCCGGGGGAACCGCAGAAGCCGCGGTCGGCCAGGCCGGCCCCGACAAGCACGCCGAGGAAGACCAGCACGCCATGGAAGCCGCGGAAGCCGTCCGGGCCTGGCTCCGCGAAGCCCGTGCGCGCCACGCCCCGAACACCGATCCTCCCGTCACCCCGCAGGACTTCACCGCCGCCCAGCGCCGCCGCATTCTGTCCGGTCTCGGCATCCGACGGGCCGAACCGCCGCGGAGCAGCCTGCCGCCCGCGGGCTCCTGACCATCGCTGCAGACGGTCCGCCGACGCGCGCCGGTCCGGAAGCTGCCGCGCGGTCAGGCGTCGAGGGCGGCGTACGCCGTGTTCCAGAAGTCCTCGTACAACGCTGCGCTGCCCGGGGTCTCGAACGTCGCCTGGCCCAGCAGGATCCCCGTCACGTCCTCGGCCGGGTCGCCGGCCCACGACGTGCCCATCCCGCCCTCCCAGCCGTACCGGCCCGGAGTCGCGTACAGCTGGTCCCGGGCGGTGACGACGGAGACGCCGAACCCCCAGCCGCGGGATTCCGGCGGCCCGGCCAGGTAGTGGTCGCCGGACTGCTGCGCGGGGGTGAGGTGGTTCCGGGTCATCAGCTCGACCGAGGCACGGGACAGGAGGCGCCCGCCCGGGCAGGTTCCCTTGTCCAGCAGCAGGCGGCCGAACCGGAGGAAGTCGTCGGCAGTGGAGACGAGATCGGCGCCTGCATCGGGGAACGCGGGCGGGTCGGCCCACTTGCTCGACGCGTCGGCGAGGTCGCTCGGGACGAGCACACCGCTCTCGCGGTCGAGGCGGTAGGCGGTGGCCAGCCGGTCGCGCTTGTGCGGCGGCACGTGGAACGCCGTGTCGGTCATCCCGAGCGGGCGGAACAGCCTTTCCTGGTACAGCTCTTCGAGCCCGGTCCCGGTGGCGCGGACGAGCAGGGCGCCGAGGACGGTGCTGCCCGTGTGGTACAGCCACGAAGCGCCCGGCTGGTGCAGCAGCGGCAGACCGCCCAACCGCGCGAGCCAGTCGTCGAGGCCGCTCGGCGGTGTGGTCTTCGGTGGTCCCGGGGCCAACCCCGCGTCGGCCAGCGCCTTCTGTACCGGATAGGTCCCGGGGGCCGCGAGCAGAGCGCCATAGCCGAGCCGGAACGTCAGCAAATCCCGGAGCGTGATGGGGCGTTCGGCGGCGATCAGATTGCCGGGGTCGGCGGGGTCCGCGTCGAGCGACCGGAGCACCCGCCGGTCGGCGAGCTCCGGCAGGAATGCGTCCACCGGGTCGTCAAGGCGCAGCACGGCCTCCTCGACCAGCATGAGCGCCACCACGGCGGTTACCGGCTTGGACATCGACGCGATCCGGAAGATCGTGTCGCGGGCCATCGGACGGCCGCCGTCGAAGGCCGTGCTGCCGACCGCCTCGACCCAGACGTCGTCGCCGCGCGCCACCACGCCCACCGCACCGGGCAGAGCACCCTGCTCGACGTGCTTGGCCATCGCGTCGCGCACGCGGCCCAGTCGGGACCGGGAGAGCCCGTCCGTGCTCATGCTGCCGCCTCCGGAGTGCAATGGGGGTCGTCCGAGTCGTCCGAGTCGTTCAGTCGTCCGAGTCGCGTCCTGCCGGGCTTGCGATCATTCGACCCTACTGTCCGGCGCCGACAATCGGCCGCAGCGGCAGGCGGCCACTGTCCCGGCGGTGGCCGTTGACCTCGTGCGCGCGGTCGTTCAGGCTCGGGGACCGGGAACGTCGAGAAAGGTGGCCGGGGTGGGGACCTGCGGGGCGTGCGGTGGCGGCGGATGGCTGCCGATGGACGGCATATGCAACGGCTGCGGCGGATCGGGACAGGGCGTCGGCGACCTGTCCTGCGGAGGCTGCGGGGGCGGCGGGCGCATGCAGCAGATGCAGCCGTGCCCCAGCTGCGGCGGGTCAGGCGGCTTCGCGGACCACGGCGGTTACGCGCAGCAGCAGTACTACGGGCCGCCTCAGGCTCCGATGTCACGTGGTCAGCGCATCCGCAGCAAGGTCACGAGCCTGCTCGTCTTCGCGGTGCTCGCCGGGTACGTCTACTACACGACGCGCTGAACCGGGTCGGCTGAAGCCGCCGACGCCGCCGACGCCGCCGACGGGTTGTACCAGCCGTACGGGCTCGGCAGCGCGCCGCCTCGCGTGGCCGGGGCGTAGTGACGGCCGAACAACTCGGCGACGAGATCCCGGCGCGAGGACACGTCCGCCTTGGCGAGGATCGACTTGAGATGGTCCTGCACCGTGTACGGGCTGATGTGCAGCCGCTCCGCGATGTCCTGGGTGGACCGGCCTTGCAGGACCTGTTCGGTGATCTCCCGCTCGCGCGCGGTCAGACCGTACGCCCGCACCATGACGTCGGCCAGATGCACCTGGCGGGCCGGTTCGATGACGACCGCCACACGGGACGGCGGCTCGGCGCCGGAGCCCGCTGAGTCCCCGACGCCTGGGGAGGCCGGGTCCAGCGCCGACCCGTGCAGCAGCAGCCAGCCTCCGTCCCGGCGCGGGAGCCGCGCCTGGGCAGGCTGGTCGCCCCGCCCGGCGGCCGCCGCACGGGCCGCCGCGGCGACCGAGCGGATGACCGACGGCACCACCGCCGACGCACCCGTGATCTGCGCGAGCCAGTACGCAGCCTGAGGGGTCGTCTCGGCCACGGCACCCGAGCCGTCGGCCACCAGGACGCCCGGGGCATCGGAGCCCGCCGGCAGCCCGGGAGGCTCGGCAGCCGCGTCGCGCAGCATGCCGCGGCGCAGCCCGTCGGCGATCACCGGCGACAGTGCGGCCAGCAGGTCGACGTCCGCAGGAGTGAACGGCGGACCGCCGAACCGGTATGCCGCCAACGCGCCCCAGCAGTCCTCGCGGTCCCGGAACACTGCCCGCAGCTCGTCGGTGACCCCGAGCGCGCCGAGCAGTTCGCGCCAGCGCACCGAGCGGGAGAGATCGCCGCCGGTGGCCGCATGCAGCGTCGCGGCGGGTACCCGGGCCGGGGCCAGATCGCGGATCCGGTTTACGTCGTCGGCACGGAACTCCAGCTCGAAGAGCCGCTGTTCGGCGTCGTGGTCCTCGTCCATGCCGATCAGCACGCAGCTCGTGAAGAGCAGCGTCGCCGGGTCGGTGGTCGACCACGCCGCCACGTCCCAGCCGACCAGCGGACGCAGCGCCGCATCGACGTCGGCGCGGAACTCGTCCAGTCCGGTGGCCCGGTGCGAACTGCGGAGGATCGCGCGGCGGGCGCGCTCGAGGGGCGATTCGGACATGCCCCCAAGCCTATGCGGGGCCGCGGCCGGCCAGGATCCCCGGTTTCTGGGATGGGCCGCCGCGCGTACCGCTCCTAGCGTCATCGGCATGGAAACCACGAGCACGACCGCACAGGCGGAACGCAACAAGGCGGCGATGCGCAGGGTCTATGCGGAGGCCTTCGACCAGGGCCGGACCGAGGTCCTGGACGAGCTGTTCGCCCCCGACGCCGTCAACCACACCGCACCGCCCGGGCACCGCGACGGCATCGCGCCGCTGCACGCACTCGTCGCGATGCTCCGCACGGCGTTCCCCGACGGGCGCACCGAGATCGAGGACATGGCCGCGGACGGCGACACGGTGGTCATGCGCAACTGGTACGCGGGCACCCACCTCGGACCGTTCCTCGGCCACGCGCCGACCGGCCGGGCGTTCCGCTTCCGGCAGATCCACTGGATGCGCTTCGGCGCCGACGGCCGTATCGCCGAACACTGGGGCGTCCGGGACGACGTGGCCCACCTCCAGCAGCTCGGCATCATCGCCTGAGCGACGGACCGCGGTGGAGGGGGGGACACGCCACCGCGCGGCGGGTCGGCCGGGAGGGGAGCCCGGCCGACCCGCACAGCCTCTGCCGCGCCGGATCGGCGCTCCGGATCAGCCGCCCACCTTCGCGGGCAGGTCCGAGGCCCGGATCTCGTCCGCCCACGGCTGCTGCAGGGCGTCGATCAGCCGGTAGGGCGCGTCGACGAGCACCTCGACGTCCGGCCCGTACGGCTCGGCCTCGCGCACCCGCGCGGCGACCGCCGCCTCGTCGCCCTCGACGAACACGACGTCCAGCGAAAGGCCTTCGCGTATCGCCGAGGTCAGACTCCACACCGCGTGGACGCCGTCGACGGCCACCAGCCGCTCCGCACGCCCGGCGGCTTCGGCGTCGCCGCCTCGGCGCTGCGCCACGAGCACACCGGTGTGCCCGACGAACGGCACCTCCTCGGCGGGCAGCCGGATCGCCGGGTCCCCGGCGGCCACCGCCGACACGAAGACGTCCCCGTCCCGAACGGCCTTCTTGTCGGCGGGGAACGCCATGCGGCCCGCCGCCTCGAGGCGGTCGCGCAATCCGGTCATGCCCTGGAACGCCGCAAGCGGGTCGCCGATCAACGTGTAGATGGTGAGGAAGGTCGACCGCCCGCCGGCGAACGGCGAGCCCTCGGCGGCCCGGCGCGCGGCGTGCAGGCCGGGCGGGGCGACGTAGCGGCGGCTGTGCAACACCCCGTCGAGCAGCAGGTTGGGCGGCGTGTGCTCGAGGTCGTACCAGCGGTTCCAGTCCTCGATCACGTCCGCGTCGCAGTCCAGCGCGGCGAAGATGACGCCTGTCGGTCGCATACCGGTGCCCTTCCGTCGTCCGCTCCCTCGGCCGTCGGCCGGAGCCCGAACTGTCTACCGCCGACCGGTCGCGGCCGGAAGGGGCATCCGGTCCGGCCTAGAAGGCGAAGCCGTCGCCGTCGTCCTTGAACTCGATCGGCCCGACGTCCATGGCGAAGCTTCCGTCCGGGAAGAGGACGGGCCGTGCTTCCATCCAGCCGCCGCCGTACTCCTCGATGTGCCGGATGGCCACACCCTCGGGGGCGGTGAAGTCCACCAGCGCGATGGCGACCCAGTAGGAGTCTTCGCTGTCGGAGTACAGCGGTGCGTTCACCGCATTGCCGCGTCCGTCGGACACCACCGCCCGGACGCCGAAACTGCGGAAGCTGCCGGACCCGTTGTCGAGCGCGCTGTAGGCGCAGATGAGCACGAAGCCCTGGCGGGCCGGCTGCGCGATGCGGATCGTCTCGATGCCGGGTACCGCGTGGTCCTTGTCGAGCGCGGCGTACGGCGGCTGCTGAAGGCTGCCGAGGTTGTTCCAGTAGACCGTGCCGTTGCCGGGACCGATCTCGGCCATGAGGACGCAGGCCTGTTGCGGCTCGGACAGTTCGAGGTCGTCGACGCGCCGGCCGATGGTGGCCGGGGAGGCACCGGCGACCCGGTCGGCCGGGATGAACAGCGCGTAGAGGTCGAGATCCGCGCCGAGTTCGCGCCGCCGGTCGCTGCCGCCGTCCCACTCGAGGGTGGCGGTGACGACGCATTGCGGGTCGCCCTTGTCCAGGGAGATCGAGGCGGACGCAGCCTTGTTCAGGTCGATTTTGCTCAGGACGGGCGCGGCCCCCGCCGGAGGAGCGGCCGGGGGCGCCGGGACTCGTACGGGCGCGGCAGCGGCCGCGGGCGGGGCAGTAGAGGTCGGCGACGGAAAAGCCGGGGAAGGAAAAGCCGGGGAAGAAAAGGCCGGGGCCGGAAAAGCCGGTGCCACGACCGGGGCCGGCTCCGGAGCCGCGACCGCGGCCGGCGCACTCGGCTCCTCCTCCGCCACGTCCACCCCGAAGTCCGCCGCCACCCCCGCGAGCCCGGATGCGTACCCCTGGCCCACCGCCCGCACCTTCCAGCCCGTGCCGTGCCGGTACACCTCGGCGAGCACGGCCGCGGTTTCGCCGCGGTCCAGTGGCGGCGGTGCGAACGTGAAGGAGGCCGAGCCGCCCGTGGCCGTGGTCGCGGCGCGGATGCCGCGGATCGCAGCGAGGGTCGTGCCGGCCGGTGCCGCGACGTCGACCGCGGCCACGATCGCGATGCGCTGCACGCCGTCCGGGACCGCCGCGGGGTCTATCTCGATACGCGCACCACGGGCGGCCGGCACGAACCGCACCGCGCCCGCCTCCGCCGCCGGGTTGTTGAAGAACACCATGTCCGCATCACCGCGGACCTTCCCGGCCGACCCGAGCAGCAGCGCCGAGACGTCGAGCCCCACGCCCTCGCCCCAGCTCACGTCCACCGCGACAGGGCCGTGCGGCAAGGCCGCATTGGCTCCGGGAAGAAGATCCATCTGTACTCCAGGCTCCAGGCTTCGGACGGGCACGGGGCAGCGGCACGACGCAGACCAGACGGAACCGTATCGGCCCGGATGCGCGGCCGCCGGGGAATCCGCCGAAGATCCCCGGCATGCCGAAGCGCACATCTGTTCGGTGCAGACGCCCTGGTCGGAGCGTGTTCGCTGTGAGCGATCAGATCCGCGGGGCGGGCGGGAATGTTGCGGGGCTCTTCTTACTTGAGTCAGGTCAGCGCAACGTACGGAAGAGAACCGACGACTCAAGGGGAACCCACCATGAGCGACACCACCTCCGGCATCCTGACCCTCCCGGTCCTGCCCCTCGACGACATCGTGGTGCTGCCGGGCATGGCGGTGCCGCTCGAGTTGGACGACACCGAGACCCGTGCCGCCGTGGACGCCGCCCGGGCGCTCCCCGGGATACCGGCCGGGAAGGGCAAGGCGCAGGTACTCCTCGTCCCCCGCGACGAGGGCCACTACCCGGCGATCGGCACGGTCGGCGTGATCGAGCAGATCGGCCGGCTGCCCAGCGGCGAATCGGCCGTGGTCGTGCGCGGCACCGCCCGCGCCCGCATCGGATCGGGGACCACCGGCCCCGGCGCGGCCCTGTGGGTCGAGGCCACCGTCGTCGAGGACGGCGCGGCCGACGAGCGGGCCGAGGAGCTGGCCCGCGAGTACCGCGCGCTGGTCACCACCATCCTCGGCAAGCGCGGCGCCTGGCAGGTCGTCGACTTCGTGCAGCAGATCGAGGACGCGAGCGAGCTGTCCGACAACGCCGGGTACGCGCCGTACCTGTCGCAGTCCCAGAAGATCGAGCTGCTGCAGACCACCGACCTGACCGAGCGCCTGGAGAAGGTCGTCGGCTGGACCCGCGACCACCTCGCCGAACTCGACGTCGCCGAGACGATCCGCAAGGACGTCCAGGAGGGCATGGAGAAGACGCAGCGCGAGTTCCTGCTCAAGCAGCAGCTGGCCGCGATCCGCAAGGAACTCGGCGAGCTGAACGGCACGCCGGGCAGCGAGGAGGAGGACTACCGCGCCCGCGTCGAGGCCGCCGACCTGCCGGAGAAGGTCCTGCAGGCCGCGCTCAAGGAGGTCGACAAGCTCGAACACGCCTCCGACGCCTCGCCGGAGACCGGCTGGATCCGCACCTGGCTGGACACCGTCCTGGAGATCCCCTGGAACGAGCGCACCGAGGACTCCTACGACATCGCCGCGGCACGCGCCGTCCTGGACGCCGACCACGCGGGCCTCGACGACGTGAAGGAGCGCATCGTCGAGTACCTGGCGGTCCGCAAGCGCCGCGAGGAGCGCGGCCTGGGCGTCATCGGCGGCCGCCGGTCCGGTGCCGTGCTGGCCCTGGTCGGCCCGCCCGGGGTCGGCAAGACCTCGCTGGGCGAGTCGGTCGCGAAGGCGATGGGACGCGAGTTCGTGCGCGTCGCCCTCGGCGGCGTACGCGACGAGGCGGAGATCCGCGGCCACCGGCGTACCTACGTCGGCGCGCTGCCGGGCCGCATCGTCCGCGCCATCAAGGAGGCGGGCAGCATGAACCCCGTCGTCCTGCTCGACGAGATCGACAAGGTCGGCTCCGACTACCGCGGCGACCCGACCGCGGCCCTCCTGGAGGTCCTGGACCCGGCCCAGAACCACACCTTCCGCGACCACTACCTGGAGGTCGAACTCGACCTGTCCGACGTGGTGTTCCTGGCCACCGCCAACGTCCTGGAGGCCATCCCGGAGCCGCTCCTGGACCGCATGGAGCTGGTCCGCCTGGACGGCTACACCGAGGACGAGAAGGTCACCATCGCCCGCGACCACCTGCTGCCCCGGCAGCTGGACAAGGCCGGCCTGGACGCCACCGAGGTGTCGTTCACCGAGGACGCGCTGCGGCTGCTGGCCGGCGAGTACACCCGCGAGGCGGGCGTGCGCACGCTCGAACGGGCGATCGCCCGCGTGCTCCGCAAGATCGCCGCGAAGCAGGCCCTGGACGACGTCGAATTCCCGGTCGAGGTCGGCGTCCTCGACCTGGTCGACTACCTCGGACGGCCGCGCCACACCCCCGAGGCCTCGCTGGCCAAGGAGGAGCAGCGCACCGCCGTCCCGGGCGTGGCGACCGGCCTCGCGGTGACCGGCGCGGGCGGCGACGTGCTCTACATCGAGGCGTCGCTCGCCGACCCGGAGACCGGCGCGACCGGCGTCACGCTCACCGGCCAGCTGGGCGACGTCATGAAGGAGTCCGCGCAGATCGCGCTCTCCTACCTGCGCTCGCGCGGGGTGGAGCTCGAACTCCCGGTCGGCGACCTGAAGGACCGCGGCGTGCACATCCACGTGCCGGCCGGCGCGGTGCCGAAGGACGGGCCGAGCGCGGGCGTCACCATGACGACGGCACTCGTGTCGCTCCTGACCGGGCGTCCGGTCCGGTCCGACGTGGCCATGACCGGCGAGGTGTCGCTGACCGGGCGCGTGCTGCCCATCGGCGGCGTCAAGCAGAAGGCGCTCGCCGCGCACCGGGCCGGGATCACCACGATCCTGGTGCCCAAGCGCAACGAGCCCGACCTGGACGACATCCCGGCTGCGGTGCGCGAGGAGCTCACCATCCACGCCGTGTCGGACGTCCGCGAGGTGCTGGAACTGGCCCTGGAGCCGGCGGTGACGCGGCAGCGCGTCGCGGCGGCGTGACGGCGTGACATCCGAGCCCGACTCCACCTGAAGGAAGGACCCCCGGCGGGGGGGGGGGGGGGGGGGGCCCGCCCCCCGGGGGGGGGGGGGGGGGGGGGGGGGGGGGGGGGGGGGGGGGGGG
>NZ_JAKFHA010000001.1:0-125389 GCF_021502675.1 Yinghuangia soli | reverse complement strand
GCGCGGGCGGCGGCACGCCGTCCCACCCCCCCCCCACCCCACCTGAAGGAAGGACCCCCGCCGGGGCGGCCGTTCGATCGGCCCCCCCGGCGGTGTCGTGTCCGGCCGGAGGATCAGGCGGCCGCGACGCGCCGCACGACCGGTCGGCGGGGCCTGCTGCCCTGCAGCGCGGCACGCAGCGTCGGGGCGAGGATCCGGCGTACATCGTCCGCGGACAGCCCCGCAGCGGTCGGCAAGGGCTGCAGGTAGCGCGTGAAGATGAGGCCGCCGATCACGGTGACCACGGCGGTCGCGCGTTCGGTCGCGTCGGTGCCGCCCAGATATTCAGCAATCTGCGGCAGCACCTCCCCGTCGAGGTAGCCGCGCAGGGCACCCATGACGTCCTCGTCCTGCAGCGCCGCGCGGTCGACCGCCGTCGCGTCCCACAGGTCCGTGACCGCCTGCAGGATCCGGTCCGCGGCCCCGGCCGGATCGCCGTCCAGGGCCTCGGCAAGTCCCAGGGAACGGGCGCACTGCAGGTCGGTGACCTCGCCGAACAGCTGCTGCTTCGACCCGAAGTGGTACTTGATCAGCGCCTGGTCCACGCCCGCCGCAGCGGCGATCGCGCGCAGGGTCGTACGCCGGTAGCCGTGCTCCAGGAACAGGCCGCGGGCAGCGTCGGCGATCTGTGCCCGGGTCGGCGGATTGCCCCGCGGACGGCCTCGCGAACGGCCCTCTCTACGGCCCTCGGATTTATTCATCGTCTTTGAATACCACCTGCCTGCTCCGGCACCTTCGATGTCGGCGGCCCCGGGACGAAGAACCACGGGTGCCGCGCCTTCCGGACACCGCACGACACCGCACGAACCGCACGAACCGCACGAACCGCACGACACCGCGGGACACGACAGAGGAGCAGCTCATGCGCATCACCGTCTTCGGCGCCACCGGACCGACCGGCCGCCGCATCACCGCCCAGGCCCTTGCCGCCGGCCACTTGGTCACCGCGGTCTCGCGGCGCGCCGACGCCCTGGCGCCGCACCCGGGGCTGGCCGTCGTGCGGGCGGACGTGGCGGACACGGCCGCCGTCGCCTCGGCCCTGGCCGGCAGCGACGCGGTCGTCTCGGCACTCGGCGTACCGCCCACCAAAGACGTGGTGACGGTCTACTCGGAAGGCATGCGCAACATCGTGGCCGGCATGGAACGGCACGGCGTCGCACGCCTCGTCGCGGTCAGCTCCAGCGTCGTCGACCCGCATTGGCGGCCCACCGGCGAGCACTTCTTCAACCTCGTCATGGACCCGCTGGTCAACCGCAAGGTCGCGGGCACCGCCCACGCGGACATGCGCCGCATGGAGGCGCTGCTGCAGGACTCGGCCGTGGACTGGACCGTGGTCCGGCCCGGCGGCCTGTTCGAACACGACGAGGTGACCCGGTACGAGATCGCCGAGGAGAGCGTCGACGCGCTCTTCACCGCCCGCAGCGACCTCGCCGCGGCGATGCTGGCGCAGCTGGAGGACCGGCGCTTCGTCGGCAAGGCGATCGGCGTGGGGACGCGCGAGGTCAAGATGAGCATCCCCAGGCTGATCTGGCGTCAGGCCAAGGCGCAGAAGGCTGAGAAGGCCGAGCAGGTTCGGCAGGCTCGGCAGGCCCAGCCGGTGGGAGCGGGCAAGTAGAGCCGGCTGGGTGCTCGTCGCGGCCCGGAGGTCAGGGCCGCAGGCCCCACTGCGCGTCCAGGCGGGCATCCAAGGCCTCCAAGTACGCGCGGCCGTACTCGCCGTCCTCCAGGCCGTCCACGAGCACCTGCGGCAGGTCCTGCCGGTACTCCGCGGAGGCGGACGCGGCCGCCAAGGCAATCGTGGCGACCGTGTCCACGTCCCCCGTGTACGCCGTGCACTCGCGCAGCAGCCCGCTCAGCGTGCGGTGCTTGGCCAGGGCGGTCACCGCGGCCCGCGCGCTGTGCATGCCGGGTGAGCCGACCTTGCCGCGCCACGGCTCGGTCCACCGGCCGTACCGGTGCGGGTCGGGTACGCGCACGTGCTCGGCCAGCCACTGGGGGAGCCGCACGACCGAGCCGATCCCGTACCGGCAGTAGTGCACGGCGTACGCGGCACCCCGCGCGGCGGCCAGGCCGCCGGGGGAGTCGTGGGTGATCTTCGCCTGCAGCACGGCCAACTCGTCGACCCGGTCGAGTTCCGGCAGCAGGCCCAGGACGCCCGCGCGCATCGCCGCGCCGCTCTTGTCGCTGCCCGGTCGCAGCGTTCCGAGCAACTCCTCTCCGTTCCAGACATGTTCGAGAACCGAACGGAAGCCGCCCGCATAGCCTGCCCGCGGGTCGCGCTTGTAGGTCTTCACGAAGCGGTGCGCCAAGTCCTCGCGCGTATAAGGGCCTTCGGCCGCAGAGGTGCCCGGGACCCCGGTCGGCGGATCGGCCGGGGCGCTCGCTGGTGGGGCGTCGAGCGGTGGGGCGCCGTCCAGCAGCCATTCCGCGACCGCGATGCTCATCTGCGTGTCGTCCGTGTACATACCCGGCCGTATGTCGCGGTGCGTCGGGTGCTGGACGTACCCCGCGAGGGTGTTCCGCTGCCGGATGAAGGGCGGAGGGGTGTATTCGAAGCTGGCTCCATACGCATCTCCGACCGCCAGTTCGAGCAACATGACCGCAAACTCCTGAATGTCAAGGGGCTCCCGGAGGCGGTTGTCCCTCGCAGGAGTGATGCTCCTCGCGCCGGGCCGGAGTGCGAGACGTTTCGCGGTCCCGGCGGATACCGTCGACGGTGATCACACGTCATTCATCGCACGTGGGTCAACCGGATTAGCGGATGAGCGAGCGGATGAACGGGGCACCGCCGTTCGCCCGGAAGGCGGGGGAATCGTGGAGCGACCTGCGTGGGCGCCGGAAGAGATCGACTTGACCAAGCCGAGTGTCGCCCGGGTGTACGACTACTACCTGGGCGGGTCGCACAACTTCGCGGTGGACCGCGAGTTCGCCGCGAAAGCGATCGGCATGTGGCCCGAACTGCCGGTCATCATGCAGGCCAACCGCGCCTTCCTGCGCCGGGCGGTACGCCATTTGGTGGAATCCGGCATCACGCAGTTCCTGGACATCGGTTCGGGCATCCCTACGGTCGGCAGCACCCACGAGGTGGTCCGCGCCGCCGGGTCCGAAGCGGGCGTGGTGTACGTCGACAACGACCCGGTCGCGGTCGCGCACGGCCGGGCGATACTCGGCGACGACCCGCGCACCGTGATGCTGGGCGGCGACGTCCGCGACCCGCTCGGCATCCTGGAGTCCGCGGCCGCCACCGGGCTGTACGACCCGGCCAGGCCGGTCGCCGTTCTCCTCGTCGCCTTGCTGCACTTCGTGCCCGACGAGGAGAACCCCGCCGAGCTGATCGCCTTCCTGCACAAGCACATCGCCCCCGGCAGCCGCCTCGTCGTATCGCACGCCAGTGCGGACGGAGAACCCGAGCGGGCCGCCGAGCACCAGGACCTGTACCGCCGTAGGGACGCCCCCATGCACATGCGCAGCCGCGACGAAGTCGCCGCCTTCTTCGACGGATTCGAACTGGCCGAACCCGGCCTGGTCTTCCTGCCCGAGTGGCGCCCGGAGGCGGGCGCCGCCCCGGAGGCGAAACCGGGCCGGTTCACCGGGTACGCGGGAGTGGGGACCCGCACATGAGTTCGCGCGCCGACGACGCCTCACCGGGCGTCGCCGGCCTGGGGGCCGCCGCGCCGGCCGCGGGCGACCTCGGTACGCCCGCGGCGCCGGTCCCGGGCGTGTCCGGCGTACCGACATTCGCCGCCACCGGACTCGACCTGCCCGCACCCGACGTCCTCGCGCCCGACGCCCTCGCATCCGATGTCCGCACGCCGGATGCCCTTGCGCCGGATGCCCCCGCGCCGGACGGTCACGGGCCCGACGGTGACCGGCCGGACGCCGGAACGCCGGATGCCCACACGTCCGCCTCGGCGCCCTCGATCGACCACCCGGCCGCCCCTGACGCCCTCGGTACTTTCGGTGCCTCCGTGCACGACGAGTTCGCCCACGAGTGGGCCAAGATCGTCGAAGGGGCCAGCTACGTCCCGCTGCCTGCCGACGAAATGCGGGATTACCTGCGCGAGTTGACGTACCGGCTGTCCGACTCCCTGGACGCCGACCCCTTCCGGCCGCACGAAGCCCGGGACGTGGGCGAGGCGTTGGTCGCCGCGCACTTCACCGGGACCGGCACGCTGGAACGCACGTTCGGGCTCATCGGCGAATGGTGGCCGCGCCTGCGCGCCCACGCGTTCTCCCAGCAGCGCGACCCGGACGACTACCTGCTGCGCGTCATCCAGATCCAAGGCGCGCTGGCCGCGGGATACGCCGAGGCGCTGCGTACCCGCACGCTCGCCGAGCAGCAGGCCATCCATGCTGCGGTGCTGGACGCCCGGGCACTGACCGAGCAGGCCCTGCACACCAGCGAGGCGCGGTTCCGCGCGGTGTTCGAGCAGTCCGGCCTCGGCATCGCGATCGGCGACCTCGACGGCGTCATCCTGGACGTCAACCCGGCCCTCGCGCAGATGTTCGGCGTCCACCAGACCGAACTGCCCGGCCGCCGGGTCCGCGAGTTCATGCTCGCCGACGACCCCGGCCATGTCTGGGAGTGGTACGAGGAGTTGGCGCGCGGCGAACGCGAGCACTTCTCCGCCGAGAAGCGGTACGTCCGCGCCGACGGCGAGCCGCTGTGGACGCACCTGACCGTCTCGCTGGTGCGCGACTCCGCGGGCGGGCCGCGCTACCAGGTGGCGATGATCGAGGACGTCACCGACCGGCACCGCCTCTACACCCGGCTGCGGCACCAGGCGCAGCACGACCCGCTCACCGGACTCCCCAACCGGGCCTTGTTCTTCGAGCGCCTGGAGGCGGTCTTCGAACGCGCCGCGGGCAGCGTCGGCCGGCCGTCCGGCGCGGACCGCGTCGGGCTGTGCTACCTCGACCTGGACGGCTTCAAGGTCGTCAACGACAGCCTCGGGCACGACGTCGGCGACCAGCTGCTGATCGCGGTCGCGCGGCGGCTGGACGCGTACGTCTCCCGGGCCGGCCACCTCATCGCCCGCATGGGCGGCGACGAGTTCGTGGTGCTGGTGGAGAACTCCGCGGGCACCGGCCAGGTCGTCGCGCTCGCCGAGGGCATCCTCGGCGCTCTGCGCGAGCCGTTCCGGATCCGCGGCCACGACCTCACGGTCAGCGCGTCCATCGGCATCGTGGAGCGCCCGGTCGCGGGCACCGGGCCGGCCGACACCATGCGGGCCGCGGACATCACGCTGTACTGGGCGAAGTCCGAGGGCCGGGGCCGCTGGACGGTGTTCGACACCGAGCGCAACGACCGCGAGGTGGCCCGCTACACGCTGTCCGCGGAGATGCCCGCCGCCCTGCACCACGGCGAGTTCGACGTCGACTACCAGCCGCTGGTCTCGCTCGCGGACGGCTCGGTACTCGGCGTCGAGGCGCTGGTGCGCTGGCGGCATCCGCGGCAGGGGCTCATCGGTCCGGACCGGTTCATCGGCCTGGCCGAGGAGACCGGCCTGATCGTGCCGCTCGGCATGTACGTCCTGGAGCGGGCCTGCCGCGAGGCGCAGCGCTGGAGCGGCTCCGCCGAGGCCCTCGGCGCCCCGGCCGCGGCCCCGTTCATCAGTGTCAATCTGGCCGAACGCCAATGCCACGAACCAGGGTTGGTACGGCAGGTCGAACGCGTGCTCGCGGAGACCGGCCTGGAGCCCGAGCGGCTGCAGTTCGAGCTGACCGAGTCGCAGATCATGGCGACCGACGGCGGCCCGCTGGAGCGGCTGCGCGAACTTGCCGCGATGGGCGTGCGCATCGCCATCGACGACTTCGGCACCGGCTACTCCAACCTCGCCTACCTGCGCCGGCTGCCGGTGTGCGAGCTGAAGATCGCCGGGTCGTTCGTGGAGGGCCTGCGCAAGCCCGGCGACGCGGACCCGGTGGACGCCCGGATCGTGGCGTCGCTGGTCGAACTGGCGCACGCGCTCGGGCTGACCGTCACCGCGGAGGGCATCGAGACCGCGGCGCAGGCCGAGCGGCTGCGGGCCATCGGGTGCGATGCCGGGCAGGGCTGGTACTTCTCCCGGCCCGGCCCGCCGGACCGGATCGCCACGCTTCTGGACGGCGTACCGCGGGCAGGATGACGAGCAGGGCACCCGGCGCCGCCGAGCAGGACCCGGCGGCGCCGATCTCGCCGACATCCCGTCAAGATCCGTTTACCGGGCCGGAATGTTCGGTGGCCGGGATTCGTCTCGCATTTCGGACAGAATGCGCGCAGAAAAACGTAGGCATTGCAGGGTCTTTGTCCGATTTGGCATGAAGTGCTCTCGGGAACTTTACCGATTCGAGAGGAACTTTCAGCGCCAAGTCGACACTCCGAAAGTTCCTTCATTTCCAAGGCATGACCTCCCCATTTGCCTTGCTTTCAGTGATCTGACTTGGGACTCTACGCGCGAAGCCCGCCACCGTGTCCTGCCCGTGATGTTTATGAGACCAATCGTCATCCTCCTTCCATCGGTGCAGGCCACTAGGGTTCCGGCCCAGGCAGCGCCGGATGTCCAGCATGCGGCGCCTGGGCAGAGGGATTGCATCCATGGCACGTACCAAGCGGGTAATAGCCGCAGCCGCCGTCGGCGTCATCGCCGTCGGTTCTCTTGCGGCTTGCGGTGAGAAGAAGAAGGACAAGACGCCCACCGGCGGCGGCTCGAACAGCGCTGCGGCGAACACCGGTGCAACCGTCATCCTCGGCACCACCGACAGCAAGGTGACGTCGCTCGACCCGGCAGGCGCCTACGACCTGCCGTCGTGGACGATCTACTGGAACACCTTCCAGACGCTGCTGTACCTGCCCGCGGGGAGCACCACCCCGACGCCGGACGCCGCCGAGAAGTGCGAGTGGACCAACCCGAAGCTGTACACCTGCAAGCTGAAGGACGGTCTGACCTTCTCCGACGGGTCGCCGCTGACCTCCGAGGACGTCAAGTTCTCGTTCGACCGCATGATCGCGATCAACGACCCCGAGGGTCCCGCGAGCCTGCTCGAGTCGCTCGACAAGACCGAGGCGCCGGACGCGAAGACCGTCACGTTCTCGCTCAAGACCGAGGACGCGACCCTCCCGCACAAGCTGACCACCGGTGTCGGCGCGATCGTGTCCTCGAAGGGCTCGTACCCCAAGGACAAGCTCCGCGAGGACAACAAGATCCTCGGCTCGGGCCCGTACGTCCTGGACAACTACAAGGCCGACCAGGAAGCCGCCTTCTCGGTCAACGCGAAGTACAAGGGCGACGCCAAGGCGCAGAACGCCAAGTTCGTCCTCAAGTACTACTCCGAGGCCTCGACCCTCAAGCAGGCCATCCAGAAGGGCGACGTCGACGTCGCCTTCCGCGGCCTCACCCCGACCGACGTCAAGGACCTCCGCGACAAGAGCGGCAACGGCGGCTACTCGGTCATCGACGGCGAGGGCACCGAGCTCCGCTACGTGACGTTCAACGTCAAGACCGCGCCGGCCGACCAGAAGGCGGTCCGCCAGGCCATCGCCCAGGTCGTCGACCGCGAGGCGATCGCCAAGAACGTCTACAACGACACGGTCACCCCGACCTACTCCATGATCCCGGCCGGCGTGCAGGCGCACACCGACGCGTTCAAGGAGAAGTACGGCGCGCCGGACAAGAACAAGGCCAAGGCCATCCTGGACGCCGCCGGCCTCGGCGGCAGCCCGGTCAGCATCACCCTCTGGTACACGCCGACCCGCTACGGCGCGGTCACCGCGGACGAGTACATCGAGCTGAAGCGCCAGCTCGAGGGCAGCGGCCTGTTCAAGGTCGAGCTGCAGTCCACCGAGTGGCAGCAGTACCAGACCGACTACAAGGCCGGTAAGTACCCGGCCTTCGGCCTCGGCTGGTTCCCGGACTTCCCGGACCCGGACAACTACACCGCCCCGTTCCTCTACAAGGGCGGCTACTTCAAGAACAACTACGACAACCCGCAGCTCAACGAGCTGATCACGAAGTCGCAGGGCCAGAACGACCGCAAGGCGGCCGAGCCGACCTTCGCCGAGATCCAGAAGATCACGGCCGAGGACGCGCCGGTCCTCCCCCTCTGGCAGGGCAAGCAGATCGCGGCGGCTCGTACCGGTGTCACCGGTATGAAGGAGACGATGGACCCGTCGTACATCATCCGCTTCAGCATGATCGGCAAGAAGTAGCGCTGTAGTCCGCGCAGGGGGCGTCGGACGGACGCAGACTCCCGGAACCGGGAGAACGCTCCGCCGGCGCCCCCCGCGTCGCGCCCACGAGGGAAGTCCGACACATGAGCATGAAATCCGGGTCGCTGGGCCGCTACATCGCGATGCGTGTGGCGCTGGCCATTCCGATGATCTTCGTCCTGCTCACTCTCGTCTTCGTGATGCTGAGAGTGGCACCCGGCGATCCCATCAGCGCCTCTTCGGGCGGCGCCAAGATGTCCCAGGAGAAGATCGACGAACTGCGCGCCGCGGCCGGCTACGACCGGCCGCTGATCGTGCAGTACGGCGACTACCTCGCCGACGTCGTGCGCTTTGACTTCGGCACGTCCGTCTCGACCAATCAGCAGGTCTCGGACGTGATCCTGGAGAAGGGCGGCGCCACCGTCACCCTCGCCACCGGCGGCCTGGTCTTCGCGCTGCTGCTCGGCATACCCGTGGGCCTGCTCGCCGGGCGCTTCAGAGACAGCGCCTTCGACGTCTTCGCCCGACTGTTCGGCATCATCACGTACGCCGCACCGGTGTTCGTGGTCGGACTGCTCGCCCAGCAGCTCTTCGCCACCAAGCTCGGCTGGTTCCCGCTGGAAGGCGAGACGGACCCGCTGATCGCCAACGACATCCCGGCCACCACCCACATCCTCATCCTCGACGCGATCTGGGTGAACGACTGGGAAGTCGTCTGGAACGTGCTGTGGCACCTGATCCTCCCGGCCGCCACGCTCGGCCTGCTCATCGTCGGCGTCTTCATCCGCATGGTGCGCGTCAACCTGATCCAGACGCTGCGCGGCGACTACGTCGAGGCGGCCCGGGCCCGCGGCATCCGCGAGCGCGACGTGGTCGTCAAGCACGGCTTCCGCAACGCGCTGGTCCCGGTCATCACCGTCATCGGCCTGCAGGTCGCGCTGCTGCTCGGCGGCTCCGTGCTGACCGAGAAGACGTTCAACTGGCCCGGACTCGGCAAGCAGCTGATCGAGTTCCTCAACAGCCGCGACTACGTCGCGGTCCAGGGTCTCGTCACCTTCATCGCCTTGGTGGTCGTCGTGATCAGCATGCTGATCGACATCATCAACGCGCTGATCGACCCGAGGGTGCGGTACTGATGGCCAACCTCCCCACCGAACTCGTCGCGCCCACCGGGCCCGCGGGCACCGCCGCACCCAAGCGCGCCGGCCGCGGCCGGCTGCGCCGCACGTTCGCGCCCATCCTGGAAGCGCACGGCCTGGCCCGCTTCATGCTGTGGACCGGCATCGCGATCACCGGCTTCTTCGTGGTCATCGCGGTCTTCGCACCGTGGATCGCGCCGTACGGCTACGACGCCTACGAATCCGGCGGCGAGCGCTTCCCCAAGCAGGAATCGCCCGGCGGCGACCACCTGTTCGGCACCACCGTGCAGAACTTCGACGTGCTGTCGCGCGTCGTGTGGGGCGCCCGCACGGCCCTCGAGGTCATGGTCCTCGCGGTCGTGTTCTCACTCTTCATCGGCGTGCTGCTCGGCCTGCTGTCCGGCTACTTCGGCGGCTGGCTCGACCGCATCCTGGTGCTGGTCATGGACACGCTCTTCGCGTTCCCGTACCTGCTGCTCGCGATCGTCGCGGCCTTCATGTTCTCCGACGTCCCGGGTGGCGGCATCGTCACCGCGGCGCTGGCCATCACGGTGGTGTACATCCCGCAGTATTTCCGGGTCGTGCGCGCCTCGACGCTGTCCGCCCGCGAGGCGACGTACGTCGAGGCGGCCCGCGCGATGGGCGCCAAGCCGCGGACCATCATCGGCAGGTACGTCTTCTCCAACGTCATCCAGTCGGTCCCGGTCATCACCACGCTCAACGCCGCGGACGCCATCGCCACGCTGGCCGGCCTCGGCTTCCTCGGCTTCGGCATCCAGCCGACCGAGGCCGCCGAATGGGGCTACGACCTGCAGCGCGCGATCCCCGACCTGGGCGCCGACATGTGGTGGACGGCGACCTTCCCGGGCGTCGCCATCGTGCTCGCGATCCTCGGCTTCACGCTGGTCGGCGAGGGCCTGAACGACGTGCTCAACCCGTCGATGCGCAAGCGCCGCATCCGCACTGTCGTCATCCCGCCCATCGCCAAGCCGCGCCAGGTCGTCACCGTCGCCGCGATGCCGGCCGCGGTGCCGGCGCAGGGCGAGGCGCCGGCGGTCGAGCAGACCGAGGACCCCGCGACCCCGGGGGCCTCCGAGACCGGGGACGCGCCCGCGAGCGCGACCGGAGAGCCGCAGGAGGAGGGCAAGTGACCACGGCAAACGGCACCGACAGCACCACCCGGACCGGCAGCGGCACGAGCCGCGACACCACGGCCCCGGTCCTCGCCGCGCGCGACCTGCGCGTCTGGTACGGCAGCGAGCGAGGCCCGGTGGCCGCGGTGGACGGCGTCACCTTCGACGTCCGCCCCGGCGAGACCCTCGGCCTGGTCGGCGAGTCCGGCTGCGGCAAGTCCACGCTCGGCCGCGGCGTCCTCGGCCTGCTGCCGCCCGGCGCAGCGGTCGACGGCGAGGTCCGCTTCGCCGGGAAGAACCTCGTCGACCTCTCGGCGCGCCAGCTCCAGCAGCTGCGCGGGCCCGAACTCGGCCTGATCTTCCAGGAGCCGATGACCCGGCTCAACCCGCTCATGCGCGTCTCCGAGCACTTCGAGGAAGCGCTGCGCACCCACAACGGCGACCTCACCAAGGACGAGATCCGTACCCGGGCCCTCGACGCGCTGCGCGGCATGGGCATCCCGGCGAGCCGCTACGAGTCGTTCCCGCACGAGTTCTCCGGCGGCATGCGGCAGCGCATCATGATCGCCCTGGCGCTCGTGCTGCGGCCCGCGTTCGTGGTCGCCGACGAACCGACCACCGCACTCGACGTGCTGGTCGAGGCGCAGATCATCCAGATCCTGGCCGACCTGCGCCGCAACTTCGACACCGCGCTCGTCCTCATCACCCACAACCTCGGCATCGTCG
Source organism: Yinghuangia soli (assembly GCF_021502675.1). Classification (GTDB taxonomy): domain Bacteria; phylum Actinomycetota; class Actinomycetes; order Streptomycetales; family Streptomycetaceae; genus Yinghuangia; species Yinghuangia soli. The sequence continues at coordinate 114,164 of NZ_JAKFHA010000001.1, read as the reverse complement.
CCGAGGCCTGCGACCGCGTCGCGGTGATGTACGCCGGGCACATCGTCGAACAGGGCGACGCCCGCGAGGTGTTCGCCAACCCGCAGCACCCGTACACGCAAGCCCTCATGCGGTCGACGATCTCGTTGTCCACCACCGGCCTGCACTACATCCCCGGCTCGCCGCCCGACCTCGCCCACCCGCCCGCCGGCTGCCGGTTCCACCCGCGCTGCCCCAAGGCGATGAAGGTGTGCGCCCAGGAGGCCCCGCCCGAGGTGCTGCTGCCGAACGGCACCCGCAACACCTGCTGGCTGCCGGTGCCCGACATGACCACCGCGGACGGCCGCCGTCCGCTCGAGGTCGAGGAGATCAGCGTTGCCGACGAAGCCTGACACCCGGAAGACGGCGGACCTCCCGCCGAAGGGCGACGCCGCCGAGACGCTGGTCGAGGTCGAGGACCTGCAGGTGCACTTCGCGCTGCGCGGCGGCATGATCAAGCGCACCGCGGGCGCCGTCAAGGCGGTCGACGGCGTGTCCTTCAGCCTGCGCAAGGGCGAAGTCCTGGGCCTGGTCGGCGAGTCCGGCTCCGGCAAGACCACGCTCGGCCGTACCCTCCTCGGCCTGGCCAAGGCCACCGGCGGCAGCATCCAGTACCGCGGGCGCGACCTGGCCAAGCTCAAGGAATCCGAGCTCCGGCCGCTGCGCCGCAGCCTGCAGATGGTCTTCCAGGACCCGCACGCCTCGCTCAACCCCGCGATGGACATCGCCACCGCGGTCGGCCACCCGCTGCAGGTCCACGGCCTGGCCAAGAACGCGGAGGAACGCCGCGCCAAGGTCGCCGAGACCCTGGAGCGCGTCGGCCTGAGCCCGGCCGAGCTGTTCATGGACAAGTACCCGTCCGACCTGTCGGGCGGCCAGAAGCAGCGCGCGGTCATGGCGCGGGCCATCATCGCCGGACCGGAACTCCTCGTCGCCGACGAGCCGATCTCGATGCTCGACATGAGCGTCCGGGCGAAGATCCTGCAGCTGTTCCTGGACCTGAAGAACGACCTGGACCTGACGTACGTCTACGTGACGCACGACCTGGCCAGCGCGAAGTTCTTCTGCGACCGCATCGCGATCATGTACCTCGGCCGGATCGTCGAGATCGGCACCGCCGAGGAGATCTTCGCGAACCCGCGGCACCCGTACACCAAGGCCCTGCTCGGTGCGATCCCGGACCCGGACCCGCACCGCGCCGCCGTACCGCGCGAACTCCCGCGCGGCGAGGTCCCGGACGCCGCACTGCCGCCGCTCGGCTGCTCCTTCCACCCGCGTTGCCCGGTGGCGGTCGCGGGCTGCGGCTGGGAGGCCCGCGACCTGGGGGCCCTCCTCGAACGCCACTGGATGGCGGCCGGCGAGGACGCGCGCCTCGCCGAGTCGGCCCTCTTCGGGCACCCTCAAGAACTGACCACGGCCGGACTGCGCTCCGTCGCCCTCACCCCGGGCAAGAACGCCACGGCCGTCGACCTGGTCGAACTCCTCGAACGGGTCCGGGAGAAGACCTCGGACGACCCGTTCTGGCGGGGCGTGACCGGAATCAAGGGCGCGGCGGGCAAGGCGCACGTCACCTTCGCCGAGGGCAGCGACCCCCGCCTCAAGATCGTCGCGGACGCCACCCGCGCCGACCGCCCCCTCCAGGTGGCCTGCCACCTGGTCGACTGACAACAAGGCGCGCCCGGTTTTCGGGCCGCCGACATACCCGGGGTTGGGGACGGCCGCCCGCACTGAGACTCTCGGTGCGGGCGGCCGCCGTTTGGCCGGGGGCGGGGGCGGGGCCGTGGCCGGGTCGGGGTCGAGGCCGGGTGGGGTAGTCGTGGCGTCCACCGCCCACCGCCCACGGCCCACCGCCCACCGTCCGGCGCTCACCGCCCTCTGGAGGCGGCGCGCATGGCTTCCGCCCACCGCGAACGCCGACAAAAATCCCGTGCCGAACACGAAATTTCTCGGACTACTCCTCATGCTGACCACGTCATGACTCAAGGACCCGCACCGCGCCCCCTGTCCGACGAAGCCCTCTCCGACCTGCTCGGCAAGCACCAATTCGGCACCCTCGCCACCGTGAAGCGCAGCGGTCACCCGCACCAGACCACGATGCTCTACAGCTGGGACCCCGAGGCCCGCATCGTCCGCCTCTCGACCACGGCCGACCGCATCAAGGTCACCCACCTGCGCCGCAACCCGCACACCTCACTGCACGTCCAGGGCGGCGACGTCTGGTCCTTCGCCGTAGCCGAAGGCGACGCCGAGGTCTCCGACGTGACCACCACCCCCGGCGACGCGGTAGGCCGCGAACTCCTCGGCATGATCCCGCCTGCGGCCAAGCCGGAAGACGAGGACGCCTTCCTGGAGCAGCTCGTCGCCGAACGCCGCGTAGTAATCCGCCTGAAGGTCGACCGCCTGTACGGAACAGCCCTCGACATCAACGGCTAAGCGACACCCCGCGTCGTAGGCGGCCGCCCCTCAGCGGGCGGCCGCCGGGCCCGATGACTTGCGGCGGCGGCCGGTGCCCGGTTTCCACGGGTGCGCTCCGGGCGTGGCTTCGAGCCACGCCCGGATACCGTCGTTGCCGGTGGCGTACCCGCCACAGGCCCACTCGGTCCCGGTCCACCATTCGAGTGCGACGGCGCCGGGAGCGTTCACCCCGAGGCGTCGGACGCGGCGCGCGCCGATGTACTCGCCCGGTTGCTTCAGCAGATCATCCAGACTGCCGCCCTCCATGTGCGCCCCCTCCCGTGCCGTCGCCCAGCAGGTTACCGGCGTCCGGGATTCGAGGGTGGTCCGGCTACGTGTGTCAGAGGCTCGACGTTCTCGACGGTTCGCACGTTGCAGAAGCTCGCCGGACAAGGCGAGCGACTTGTGGGCGGGCTTGTGTCGCGAGCCGCTGTCCAAGCGCATTGGTACGCATCTGCGGGACTCTCCGAGCGCTGTCAGATCATGTGGAACCGCGGATGTGCGAGCCAGGCGTCCAAGAAGTCGCGGTCGCCGACGTGGCTGTACCAGCGGCTGCCGCCGTGCAACGTGTACGGCAGGGTCCACACCCGTCCGGGCAGTGCCGCGACGAATGCGTCGACCTCGGCCAAGTGGGCTCGGCGTCCATGCTCGGAATCCTCGTCGGGGAGGTAGGAGCCCGAGCCGAGAAGGCCGTTGAAGTCGACGACCGTGTCGAACCGGGCAGCCAGGATCTGCGCCACTTGCCCAAGGACCAGGTGATTGGCAGCGCCCGAGCAGTAAGCGGAAACGGTCATCTCGGCAACTGGCGGGCGACCCAGCCCGGGCAGATCGAAGTCTTCGAAGTCCTCGGCAGGTTGCACGTCGAGATGGAAGTCGCCGAGTGTCGACCAATCCTCGTCGCGCACTCCGAAGGCGGACGGCTGTCGGACGGTGAATTCGAACGAGCCGTCGTCGCGGAGGGAGACGTCGCAACGGTCTGCGATCCATGGCAGGGCGTCCTGCGCGGTTCGCACTTCGCGCAGCCAGAGCACAGCTGCTGGGCCCATGTCGCCTCCTGGCGAAGTCGCGGTCGTGAGGGTGGTGAGTCTGTACTCGGGCGGATGTGGGTGTACCCGGCGATTGTCGGTGCGGGGACGTAGCGTTCGGGTCATGGGGTCGTCGACCGGGGATCCCGTGCCGCGCGACCGACTGATGCTTCAGGGGGCTTCATGTACCGCCAGGGTGACATTCTGCTGCTGCCCGTCGACGATGCCGCCGTGCCGCTCGGGGTGACCGCGCTGCCGGCCAAGCCGCGCGACAACCGCGGGCGCATCGTGCTCGCGCTCGGCGAAGTGACCGGGCACGCGCACGCCGTCACCGGGACCGGGACGCTCTTCCTCGACCCCGAGCCCACCGTCATCGGACACCTCAAGCTCGACGCGCCGACCCGGCTCGTCCACGAGGAGCACGCGGCGATCTCGCTGCCCAAGGGCTGGTACCGGGTGATCCGGCAGCGCGAGTACATCCCGGGTGCGGTCCGCATCATCGCCGACTGAGCGAATCTCAGTCGGCCGGGTCCGCTTCATCGCCGACGGGCTCGGCTGCTGCGATCCATTCATCGAGGCGGTCCGCGAGGCGGAACTCCTGTGTGACGCGCTGCCGTTCTGGCTCGGTGAGCTGCGGGAGGAGTTGTTCGAGGTCTCGTACGAGGGGCTTGACTCCGTCCCGTTCGTCGAGCGCGATCGACAGTTCGACGAGCGTCGCCACTGCGAGCGCGCGGTCGACGGGTGCAGCTTGGGCGCCGTGTCGGCGCAGGGCTGACTTGACCGCTCGGAACGCGGCGCGGTCGTCGTTCTTGAACTCGCGGAAGATGCGCGCATTGTCGAGTGCGCGGGCCAGCGGAGGCAGGGTCTTGTCGCCGCCGTACTCCAACTCCTCCGGCTCGTCGCGCTGGATGAAGATGATGCCGTTGCCGGACGGGTCGACGACCGTGAAGCGGGACGCGCCCGGACGGTAGCGGGTGATCCGGGGCCGACCAGACGCCAGGACCTTGCCGTACGTCTTCCGCATCGCCGCGGTGAAGGCAGCGTGGTACGGCGCCACCGCGTCCACCAGGACCAGGCAGCCGCCGCCGTCCTCGGTTGCCGGGTCGTGGTTTTTCGGCGCCCGGCCGAAGTGCAGGGCGAAGCCGCTGTATTCGACCACCAGGTAGACGTACGGCTTGCGCATCTCGTACGTGACCTCAAAGCCGAGCGCGCGGTAGAAGGCGAGCGTCTCGTCCGGGTCGGCGCAGGGGAGCAGCGGGACCGTGGTCTCGTTCGGCTTGACGGTGCTTTCTGTGGCGTCGTGCTGGGGCGGGCTCGTCTGCGGCATCGTGGCTCCTCCAGCGGCCGCGGGGACGGGCGGGGCCGCGGCGGCCCGGCCGAGCGTAACCCGGATCGCGATCTTGCGCCTATGACGTGGCGGCCGTCCCTAGTCCGACGGACGGAAGTACGTGGATTCCAGGGGTGGTTGGTGTCGCACCTGCCGGCCTGAGGGGAGCCAGTGGGCGATCTCCAGGGCGAGCTGGATCTCCAGGCGCGCGGTCGCCAGCGGGCGGCCGAGGAGTTCCTCGGCCTGCTTGACGCGGTAGGTCACCGTGTTGCGGGCGATGTGCAGGTCGTCGGCCGCGGCGCGCAGGCTGCGCCCGGCGGCCAGGTAGGAACGCAGGGTGAGGCGTAGCTCCGCGGTCCGGTCGTCGTCGGCGGCCAGCGCGCCCAGAGTCTCCTGGACGAACCACTGCGCCTGCTCGGGGTCGGCGGTGCACAGCGCTGCCACGTGGATGTCGGCATGGTCGCACCACGCCGCCGATCCGGTCGAGGACGCGGCGATGCGCTCGGCGGCCCGCGCTCCCATGTGGCTGCGCCGGAAGCCGTCGACGCCGGACGTCGGGGGACCGCAGGCGACCCGTACTCCGGCCGGCGCCTGTGAGTTGCGGTTCGGTGTCCCCGCGAGCCAGATCCACACGGCAGATTCGGCCACGGGGACAATCAACGAGCATGATTCGTAGGCCAGTTCCGCGGCGTACCTGAGCAGCACCTGCTGCGAGGCGACGCGCGGGTCGGTTGCGGACAGAATGAGCGCGGTATGCCGGGAGCGTACGTCGTAGCCCAGAATCCGGCCTGCGGGCTCGGCCTCGACGGAGCGTCCAGCGACGATGTCCTCGACCATGCGGCGGCGCTGGGCTGCGGTGCTGCCCGCCCAGCGGTCGAGTTCGGCGGTGTAATCGTCGGCCAGGGTGCTGGAGTGCACGTCGACGTACGCGAAGAGCAGTTCGCCGACACGGCGTGCCTCGTCAGGGTCGTCGCCGATCACTTCCATGAGCGCGCGGTGCAGCGCGGCGTGGCCCAGGCGTACGCCGCGCAGCACCCGGTCCAGGGGGATCGAGCGTCGGACGAACTCCCGGTTTCCTTCGAGGGCTTCGGCTGGAATCGAGTCGGACGTCGCCATGACGTCCCGCCGGATCCCGGACAGCGCGGCCAGCACTGACGACTCGGTCGCGCGCCGAAGCGTGTCGAAGGGAGCTGCGCCGCCGCCGTGTTCGGGGACCTGTCGGATGATCTCCGCGGCCATCGGCAGGGCCAGCTGGATGCCCCAGTCCACCGGCCCGTCGCCGAGCACCTCGACCGCGGCCGCGATTGTCACCGGCGAGCAGATCGGCTGCGGCGCGGGACCGTCGGAACACAGCTTGTCTAGCCATTCGCCCGTCATGCCGCCACCCGGCCGGCGCAGTCGTGGGTCATGCAGCGATCACACCTGCCGGGTGGGGCCGCCGTACCGGGCCCGAAGCGCAAGCCGTCCGGCCGCTTCTGGGTTCGGGACGCAAGCCCGGGTCCGCCGTACTGCCCTGGAATCGACACCATGACGCGACCTTGGGACTTCCCGCTGCAATACGCCACCGCCATCGACCGCGAACTGGTCGCCCGGGCCCGGAATCTGCGCCCGCTGCTCGCCGAGAACACCGGGCGAGCCGAGGCCGAGCGACGACTGCCGGACGAGACGATCGCGGCGCTGGCCGGGGCCGGGCTGCTGAAGCTGACCGTCCCCAAGCGGTACGGCGGCCACGAGGCCGGCTTCGCGACGTTCCTCGGCGTGGCCGCGGAACTCGGCCGCGCGTGCGGTTCCACGGCGTGGATCGCCACCTTGCTGAACGTCTGCAACTGGGCGGTCGGGACGTACCCGACGGAGACTCGGGACGAGATCTTCGGCGCCGATCCGGGGGCCACGACGTGCGGCGTCCTCGCTCCCACGGGGACGGCGCGTCGCGTCGGTGGCGGCTACCAGGTCACCGGTTCGTGGGGCTTCGCGTCCGGGTGCCTGCACGCGGACTGGACGCTGATGGGCGTCGCGGTGATCGACGATGCGGGGCAGACGGTCGACCACGGCAACGTGCTCATGCGGATGTCGGAGGTGGCCATCAAGGACACCTGGTACGTCGCGGGCATGCGCGGAACGGGCAGCAACACGGTCTCGGCCGAGGACGTCTTCGTCCCGGACCGCCGATTCCAACGCCTGGCCCTCGGCCCGGATGCCGCCACCGACCCGCACCCGGGGGAGCCCCTCTATCGCTCTGCGGTGGTCCCGGTCCTGGCCCTCGTCCTGGCCGGCCCGCAACTCGGCCTGGCCCAGGCGGCGCTCGACCACACCCTCGCGACGATCGGCGAGCGCGGCATCTCGTACACGTTCTACGAGCAGGCCGCCCAGGCCCCGTCCGTACAGTTCGCGATCGCCGAAGCGGCCCAACTCATCGACACAGCCGCCTTGCACGTCTTCCGCGCAGCCCACGACATCGACACCGCAGCCGCCGGCGGGGAGGCCATGGACGTCACCCAGCGCATGCGCGTACGCATGGACACCGGCCACGCGGTCGCCTGCACGCGCCGCGCCATCGACCTCCTGATCGACGCGAACGGCGCTGCCAGCTTTGCCGAGAAGCACCCGCTCCAGCGCATCTGGCGCGACGCCAACACCGCCGCCCGCCACGCGGTGGTAGGCCCCGACATCAGCAAGGAGGCGTACGGGAGGGCCCTGCTGGGGCTCGACCAGATGACTCCGATGATCTGAGTGCGCCGGGCCGCTGCGCGCCGCTTGCCGTCCGCCGCCCGTCGCCGGCCGCCGTCGGCCCGCACCGAGGTGGAACCGCCGACCGGTCGGCCGCGTCGAAGCCGCATGTCGACTCCGGACGAGGACAGATCCCTCCGGCCCCTTCGCGTGGTCGCCACGGCGATCGGCATCCTCCTGCTGCTGTCGTTGCTGTTCCGCTGCACGGGAATGATGACCGGCGGGGATGTATCCGGCATGCCTGAAGGGGACTGGCGCCAACCGGGCGGCGTCCGCATCGACTCCGGAGTGCTGGCGCTGTCGGACCAGGTGTCCAACTCGGCTCAGATCTTCGAGGTCGCGCACTCGCAGGACGAGTTCGACGCGGGCCGAGCTGGGGACGCAGTCTCCAGTGGGACGCTTCCGACGCCGCGCCCTGTCGACTTCGGCGAAGACGTGATCGTGACGGTGTCCTTCATGTTCGGGTGCCGTATGCCCGGCACCCCCACGCTGCACGCCGTCAACGCCAACTTGGGTATTGGCTTCGTTCCTGGCGACAGGGAGCGCCGCAACTGCGACTTTCACCGTTCCGCCGTGGCGGCCTTCGTAGTTCCCCGTGTCCTCCTTCCTGCGAGCCCCGTCTTCGGAGGACGGGCGCCGGGCCAGGCGGAATTGAAGCCGACGGTCGAGATCCTCGTTACCGGCGCTCCTGGCACCGGCGTCCGCCCGCAGGAAGTGCCGGACGCAGCAGCACTGGAAGCATGGACGAACGACATGCCCGGCTTGACCAAGTTGCCGCCGGACCTGGATTTCGAGTCTCTGTACCGGAGTTCCGCCCGCGGCCTACCTTCCGAAGCCGCGCCCACGGAACGCTACTTCGCCTTCACCGTCCCCGGTTGCGAGGACGAGTCGGAGCGCCGCCTCGACATCGGCCCGGGCGGCACGGTGGCCCTGCGCGTCGACGCCACATGGCGCAGACTGCTCTACACCGCCAGCCCGCCGCCACAATGCGCGGACACCGACTACTGGCTCGTCGTCTTCGCCGTCCCACGCTCTTACATCCCGGAGACGCCGATCCTGCCCACAACGTCCACGGTCACGACCCGGTAGGCCCCCAAGGACCGATCCTCCTGACCACACCCGGTCGCCGTAGGACTGCTGTGCTGCGGCCGCCCTACGAGCTACTGCCGGTTGCGAGGCACCGTGCGCACCGGCAAGCGGGGTAGCCCATGGGGTTCATGTCGATGCCGTCCGCGGCTGGCGGCCATACGGCCTCGAAGCGTTGCGTCGGTTTGATCTGTCTGGCGGTGCCATCAGGGGCGACCGAGTAGACGCGAATGGTCATGCTCGCCTGTCGGCGACGCGATCTGCGCGGCGTCGGATTCGGGTCGGTCACTGGCGCTCCCTCGGATCAACGAGTGGGTTGCTGGTGACCGTACGAGCGCTGACGGGCGAGTCCCAGGAGAGCTCTGTCGTACTTGGGGCGCCAAGGGAGGAGAACTACTACGTAGCGTGGTAGTTGGCCTGTTGTGGACCTCTGGGTGCCCCAGCCCTTAACCGGTGATTTCGAGGAAGACGGCCATGCTGCGTATCTCCGCGGTCAACGTGCGCTTTCTTTTGTGGAGGAGTCCGCTCAGTACGTCCTTGCCCAAGTTCTGGTGGCGGAGCCACTCGGGGGAGCGGGCGCGCAGGTAGGTCAGTTCGTCCATGGACTCTTGATGCCGACCGAGGGCCAGGTTCGCTTGGGCCACGTCGAGTCGGTGCCGATGCCAGTTGTCGCCACTAGGACGCCCGGACTTGCGGCGGCCGTAAGCGCTCAATGGTCCCTCGTCCGCCTGGCGCAGCGCCGTGCGGGCATCTCCGGTGATCATCGTCGCCTCGACGGCTTTCATGGCCACGGTGACCGGCCCGAAACGGGACCACTGATGCCGCGGATCGCTGTACTCACCCCCGAGCGCCACCGCGGCCATCATGGCCATGCGTTGATGCTCCTCGGCCTCCTGTGCACGGTTGTTGCGGACGGCAGCTGCGGCGGCGCGGAGAGCCAGCCATCCCCATGCGGCGTAGCGCTCGCCTTCGCGCTGGGACATTCGCGGTTCGATCACCTCGGCGGTCGTCGACGCAAGCGTCTCGGCGTCATCGAAGCGCCCTTGGCGCAGGAGAAGCCACGCGAGGCCGTTGACCGCGGACGCTCCGGTCATCGTGTCAGCGGCAGCCTTGGCGTCCTCGATGGCCGCCGCCAAAGCGTGGTACGCCAGGTCGTACTGCCGCGTCTGCGTGAGGAATCGACCGGCGAGTTCGTACGTCTGCGATCGGAAGGTGAGCGCGGACGTTCGCAGGTCGCTGCTGGCAGCGGAAGCCAAGGCGGCGGTGGATGCGTCCACCAAGGCTGGGAGTTGCCGAGCAACCTCTTCGTAGCGATCCGCGTGGTATAGGTCACCTGCCTTGCGGAGCGCTCTTTCGAGCGTCGGCAAGTCCTCAGCACTGTTGTTGACTTCATTTTGGGGAGCGAGGCCTACCACCGGCGTGAGCGCCTTGCGCAGGCCTACCAGGAGCGTCCGATTGGAGTCGTGGCGGTCCACCGGTACGGGCGCTCCTCCCGCGAGGAGCGCCGAGGTCTCCACGCTCAGCGCGCGCGCCAGTTTGTGCAGGGTTGCCATCTCGACGGCCTTGCCCTGTTCCGCCTTACGGACCGTCCCTACGCTCAACTCTGCTGTCTCGGCGAGCTTTTCCTGGCTGAGTCCGGCCCGACGCCGGTACATCCTGAGGTTGTCGCCCAGTGTTTGCGCCATCGTTCCGCCCGTCACGTGCGAGATCGATCCCACTCCACCGTACGCCTTGATCCGTTGACTCAAGGGTGGTTGAGGAATTGCCCTGTGCGCGGACGACGAGGCGACTTTGCCCTCCCGCGCCAGCCACAAGTACCGCTCTCCGTCATGGGCGTCGGCTGCTCCGCCGGTGGTGTGGAAGACGCCCGGCAGTGGCAAGCCCATGACGTACTCGCCGAAGCCTCCGAGTGGCCCGTCGAGCGGCTTCCACGAAACGTCGAGGTCGACAGGTTCGGCTTTTCCGGTGTCCGGCCAATTCCGGCGATCCAGCCGCTGAGAGCGCATCCTCAGGAACGAGGCGGGATGCGCGAACCGGCCGACTGCAGAGCCGTCTTGGACGTCGAGCGTCACGACGAAGTCCGTGCTGGCGCTGAAGGTCGTCGCCCAGGGCATCAGCCTCGGCGCGGGCCACCGTCACATCAAGAACGGCTCAGCTCCACAGCCGCCGTCCGTACCAGCTCGTCGCTCACGTGCTACGTGCACTTGGCTTCGGTGACGAACACTCCGACATCAACGCACGAGGCCGCGCCCGGCCCTAATGTAGTAAAGCCGCGTTGAGTTGCGAGGGGAGAGTCTTGGTGGAAGCTGAGCTTGCAGCGCTCGCCGCGAGCGGCGCGACGACGCTAGTGGGATTGATGGCTTCGGACGCGTGGGAGCACGGCAGGACCCGCATCGCGGCGTTGTTCGGGCGCACACGACCTGAGCAGGAAGAACTTGTCGCCTCCGAACTGGACTCCTCTCGAAGCGAGTTGTTGGCCGCTGGGGACGACAGGAGCATGCAGGCAGCTGAGGAACTGGAGGTCGAGTGGCGGGTGCGACTGCGCCGGCTGCTTGCCGCGGACCCGGCCGCAGCGGCGGAGCTCAGGGAGATTCTTGAGGACCTGTCGACGGATGCGGACGTCGTCACGTACCGCGGGGACCATGTTGAGTTCCACCACAACACCTTTTACGGCCCCGTTGTGGGCAAGGGCCCCATGACGTCACCGTAAACGGCCAGCCCGTGACTACGCATGAAGGCGACGTCGTCAGCTTTCACAGCAACGAGTTCCTCGGTCCCGCTGCGGGAAAGATCGAGAATCTTCACTACTACGCCGCCGCTTCGGGGGGCGTCCCGCTGCCGCCACCGGAGGCTTGGCCGCTGGTGGAGCATGCGGACCCGCTGATTCTCGGCGTGCACCGCGCGCGTTCTGACGCCTCCGCGGACGCGTCGCCATTGCCTCCGTACGTTCTCCGCGACGTCGATGCCGAGCTTCGCGTGAGGTTGCAAGGGGCGGCGGAGTCAGGCGGGTTCGTCCTCCTCACAGGTGACTCCACTGCGGGAAAGTCGCGGACGGCTTTCGAAGGCATGCGCGCGGTCCTTGCGGACCACCGGGTTGTCGTCCCCTCCCGCGCCGCCGATCTGCGAGGCCTGGTCCAGGCGGCCGAGTTCAGCCGTCGCAACGGAGCAGGGGTCGTGCTGTGGCTGTATGACCTGGACAACCATCTTGGTCAGCATGGGTTGGATCCCCAAATGCTGGCTGCGCTGATCCAGTGTCATGTCGTGGTGATCGGGACCTTGCGGGACGAACGCTTCGACACCCTGCGTGCGGCTCGCGCACACCCACACACCCTGGTCGGCGGGGCTGGTCATATAGAAGCCTTGGCCGACACCGGGGCGAGAATCTTGAACCTCGCCGATCCCCTCAGAGTTCCCCGGCTATGGACCGCAGCAGAACTTGCGCGTGTGGCCGCTTGTGACGATCCGCGCCTTGCTGACGCCCATGCGCATCATGGGCCTTACGGCATCGCCGAGTATCTGGCCACCGGCCCGTTCCTCTGGAGTGAATGGCTCAACGCTTGCCGTCCGTCCTCCAGCGGCGGCCACCCCCGCGGGGCGGCAGTCGTCGCAAGTGCTGTCGATCTGGCACGAGCAGGCTTCTCCGGCGATATCCCCGAGCGCACGCTCAGAGATCTGCACGCGGAGTTCCTCACACGGGCGGGCGGAATGGTCCTGCGTCCGGAATCCTTCGCAGCAGCGTTGGAATGGGCCACGCACGTGCGCTACGGGGTGACCAGTCTGCTCATGCCTGGCGTTGTGGAGGGTACTTGGCGCGCCTTCGACTACCTTGTGGACTCGTCAGCTCGTGACAGCGCCTCCGCGCCAGTGTCGTCCGCGGTGTGGTCCGCTGCGTTGGAAATCGCCGGCGTCGCCGATCGCCAGATGATCGGCATCGCCGCCGTATCCGCGATGCGCTGGGAGGTCGCCACGGAGGTGTGGCGGCCCTTGGCCGAGGCCGGCAGCGCACTCGCCATGAGCAGTCTCGCCGCGACCCTGGTGCTTGACGAGCAGGCGGTCGAGGCCGAGGAACTCGCTCGCCGCAGCGCCGAACGAGGGGACGTCGTCGGCCAACTGAATCTGGGCACTCTCCTGGTGCAGCGTGGAAACGTCGACGAGGGTATTCGGTGGTGGGAACGAGCCGCTGAGGTGGGCATGCCCGTGGCAGCCCAGCATCTGTTCCTGGCGTTGGCCCAGCTTGGCCGGTTCGAGGAAGCGGAGCGTTGGCTTCGCAAGGGCGCTGAAGGCCGCTACGCCCCCTCTGGCACCACGTTGGGGATGATTCTCGCTGCACGAGGCGAGACGCTTGACGCCGAGATGTGGTGGCGCCGCGTACTGTCCTGGGGTGTCGACGGTCACGGTGGCGTGGATGTGAAAACCCCCGGGTCAGACGCTGAGACGACGGTACTCCTGCTCCTGTGGGGGCCGCCGGACAGTCACAGCGGAGCCTATGCGAACGCGGCGTTGTGTCTCGGGCACTCGCTTTATCGACGCGGCGCCGAAGAAGAGGCCGTCGACTTCCTGCTGCGGGCCGTCGGGCTCGGTTCGTCTGAGGCACTGTTGGTGCTGGGCGCCATTCAACATCGGCGTGGCAGGCTCGACAAAGCCGTGTGGTTCTTCGAGCAGGCAGCCGCCCAAGGTGACATCACCGCCGCGTACCAGCTCGCACGGCTGGCCGAATCGCGCGGCGACAAGGCCGCTGCGGAGTCTTGGTGGATCGTCGCGGCGGAAGGCGGGAACACCGACGCCGCGAACGAATTGGGGGTTCTCGCGGCTCAGGAAGGACGACAGGACGACGCGGAGGACTGGTACCGGAAGGCCGCCGAAACGGGCAGCGAAGTCGGCGCGTTCAACCTCGCCTGTGCCATGGCTCGCCGTGGACGACCCCAAGACGCGGAACCCTGGTTCAGGCGTGCCGCGGCGTCCGGATACGTCGGGGCGTTCAACAACTTGGCAAGTCTTGTGCATGCGAGGGGTGACGCCGAGGAGGCTGAATCCTTGTACCGCCAGGGAGCCGAGCGCGGAGACGAGTTGGCCACGGTGAACCTGATCGCCATGCTCGCCGCTGGGAACCGCATCGACGAGGCCGAATCATTGTGGCGGGACTTGGCCGAGACCCCTGAGGGGCCCGGAAAGCTGAACGAACGTGCCCTCGCGCTTGTAGGCGCTGGCCACATGCAGGCGGCCGAGGGGTTGTTGCGTTGGGCCGCACTCGCAGACGAACCTGCGGCCGCTCACAATCTGGCGGCACTGCACTACCAGCGAGACGAACCTGAAGAAGCCGAGAGGTGGTGGGCCAAGGCAGCCCCGATAATCCCCGGCTCGGCATACAACTTGGCTTCGAGGATGGAGGATCGAGGCGAGACGGAGGAAGCCGAGAGCTGGTACCGGCATGCTGCCGAATCAGGACACAGCGATGCGGCCTTCTGCTACGCCAGGCTCCTGGCGGCACGCGACGAGCTCGAACATTCGGAACACTGGTGCCGCACGGCTGCGGAACGCGATCACATTCAAGCTGCGTGCGTGCTCGGACAGTTTTTGGCCAACAGAGGCGAACTGGCGGAAGCGGAGGTCTGGCTCAACGTGGCCGCCGAGGGCGGCTTTGCCCCCGCAGCGCAGACGCTGGAAGAACTGCGGCGCTACGTAGCCGAGATCGAGCAAGCCGAGAATGCGAGCCCAGCGGATACGGAACCACCCCGCTGATGGTCCGCCGCGCCGTGCCGAGATGCCAGCGGTGTTTCGACTCCTGGCGCAGGTCCGCAAGGTGCCAGTAGCGCTCACCTCAGTCAGCCCGGAGCGATCTCCGTTACGTCCTGATCAGGTACATGAATCCCAGCGCACGTGCGATACGGAAGGGCCGTGCGGGGGACCGGCGCACGTCGATGCACCCTATGGTCCAGCAACTGGACCTTCGACCAAGAGCAGTCGCATCAGCCCATGGCCTTCCGACCGACCGGGCCAGAACGCGCGGGACCTCTTGGCGACACACGGCAACCCATGGCACTCTGCGCCGCTGCCATCCGAGAGGACAATGACCTGCCCCGGAGGTTTTCAAGTAGGTCGCGGTAGAAGTGCTCGACAATGGCGCGCGGTATCAGCTCGGTTTCCGCCTCCTGGCTGTCCAGCTGTCGGTACGTGAGTACACGCGTAGGCGGCTGTCCTGCCGGATCGTCGGCGAGCCGTTCGGGTACGCGATGCGGGCCGTCTCGGCGGCGCGGTGGAGGTCGGACGTGAATATGGCAGCGAAGTCGTGGACAGGGCGTCGGGTGCCCAGTTCCCGCGCCTGGCGGCGGCCGAGTTCCGAGAGTTGCCCCGGGAGCCAGCCGGTGGCGATGCCGGCCTCGTTGTCCGTGGTGGTGGAGTGGGTCTCGTAGACGATCTCGATGGCCATCAGTGCTCCGGAGAGTGGAGGCTGGGCAGGATCGGGCGGCGAGGTATCCCCATGCCGCGACTACGTGCCGTGGTACGGGCCGCCGAGTACTTCGTGGCCGATTTGGTAGGCGAGTCGCTCGGCGCGGCGCATGACTTGGCTGCCGTAGTCGTGGATGTAGACGGTGAAGTCGTCGGTGCGGGCCAGTTCGTCGCCGTCCCAGAAGTGGCAGTTCAAGGCCAGGTCGATCTGGCCGTACTTGCCCTCGAAGTCGAGGCCCCAGGCGCGCTCAGCAGGCCACTCGATGTCCCAGCTCAGCAGGGCCGGTGCGGTGCCGCGGGCGGACAGGGCTCGGGGTGCGAGATCGAGGGGTGCATCGATGATCCACAGCCACGCCGGAAGGTAGGCGGTGAGGGCGGTCTCCGGTCCCTGCAGTGCCGACCTGGGGATCATGACGTCGCCATCCGGGTACGCCGAGGCGGGGCAGTGGAAGCCGCATCCGCCCGGGTACGTGGCCTCCCAGCGCAGTACCTCTTCAGGTGTCATCAGGTCGGCCTGGACGTCAAGGCTTGCGTACGGGGCGACGATCGCCAGGTCCAAGAGCTCACCGGCGATACGTACCGCCGCTGCTTCGTCGGAGCTGCGGAACATGGCCGCGACCTTGGAATTGCCCATGGGGTGATCCTGCCAAGCGCCGGAGGTGATGTCGTCGGGGGCTGCAATGCTGGAGGTGTTCGGCGGAGAGAGCGTCGGACTGGGACCCGGGGCGGCTTGTTGTGCGTCCGGTTCTTTCCTGACCTTCCCCCGCGAGGAGTTGTGACCGTGACCAGCACTGGAGCGCTTGCCCGTCGGGAGCTCACTCTTGCGCACCGCGCGACGCTTGCGGAGGCGGCCGACGAGTGGGCGGCGATCGCGGCGGCGACCGGGCCTGCGGACCGGGCGGCTGCGGAGGAGGGGATCCGGGACGCGTATCGGGCTGCCGGGCTGGTCCCGCCCCACAAGGTGCTCTGGTACGACTCGCCGCTCGCGGCCTCGGTGGCGGCGACGGTGATCTCCGGGGCGTTCAAGCCGCAGGCGCTTGCGGCGCTGGGGCTGCCGGTGCGGGCGCCGGCCGGGTCGCGGGCGGGCAAGTCCGTGCGGGACAAGCTGCGGGCCGCCACGTGGGAGCGGGCGCGGACCGAGGCCGCCGCGCAGTTGGGGCAGGCCGTCTGGGCGCAGGCCTGGCACGAGATCGCGGACCGGCTGTGGGCGCCGACGACCGGGCTGTCGGCGCGGATCCGGGAAGGCGTGGAGGCGGCTGTTGCCGTAGCCGTGGGGGACACGACGTCCGGTGCTCGCGGGGGAGTTGCGCCCGGCGCCATGGGACGCGGGTCCGCGGCGCGGGGGACGGACGCAGCCTCGCGGACCATCGCGGTCGAGGCGCGCGCGGCGACGCTGGACGCGCTGGGCGGCCAGCACGACGCGGCGTGGCTGGCGGCGTTCGACGGACTGCGGCGCTGCTTCCCGGAGTTGGGGGACTCGCCGGCCGCTGAGGCACTGGACGCGGTGGGCCGGGTGGCGCGGGCCGGTGGATGGTGGTGGCCGTACGAGGGGGTCGTGCTCGCCGCCGAGCGGCCGGTCGCCCTGGAGCGCGACGAGAACGCCCGGCTGCACAGCGGCGAAGGCCCGGCGCTGGCGTTCCCCGACGGCTTCGCGCTGCACGCGTGGCGCGGGATGCCGATCCCGGCGGACTTCGTCACCGGCCTCGGGCCGCAGGGGAGCGGCCTGGACGCCAACCGGATCCGCCGGGAGGCCAACGCCGAGCTGCGCCGCGTGATGCTGGAAATCTACGGCTACGACCGGTACTTGGAGGAGGTCGGCGCCCGGCCGCTGCACCGCGACGCCACCGGTGTGCTGTGGCGCATCGACCTGCCGAACGACGAGCCGGTGGTCATGGTCGAGGTCCTCAACTCCACGCCCGAACCGGACGGGACCACGCGTACGTACTGGCTGCGCGTCCCGCCGACCACCACCACCGCACGGGCCGGCGTGGCCTGGACGTTCGGGCTGACCGAGGCCGAGTACCACCCGGCTCGGGAGACCTGAGGCGGGACCAAGCAATGGCTGTGGCACCGGACTGAAGGGTCCGGTGCCACAGCCATTTACGGGTGTCAGGAGCTGGTCAGGACCACCAGCTGCCGCGTCGCGCGCGTCATCGCGACGTAGCGGTCGACCGCCCCCGCGATGCCGGTGCCGAAGTCCTGCGGGTCGACGACCGCGACCAGGTCGAACTCCAGGCCCTTGGCAAGGCTCGGCGTCAGCGACTTGATCCGGGACGTCGGCTCGAAGGACGGGTCGCCGATGACGCAGGCAGTGCCCTCCGGGTTCTCCCGGACCCACGCGCCCAGCAGGTCTTCCAACTCGTCCGCGGAACCATGCACGACCGGAATGCCGCTGCTGCGGATGGACGTCGGGACGTTGGCGTCCGGCAGTTCGGCCCGGATCGCCGCCTCGGCCTCTGTCATGACCTCCTCGGGCGTGCGGTAGTTGACCGTCAGCGAGGTCATCTCGATCCGGTCCAGGCCGATGCGCTTCAGCCGCTCCTGCCACGACTCGGCGAAGCCGTCGCGGGCCTGCGCGCGGTCGCCGACGATCGTGAAGCTGCGGGACGGGCAGCGCAGCAGGAGCATCTGCCATTCCGCGTCGGTCAGCTCCTGCGCCTCGTCGACGACGATGTGGGCGAACGGCCCGGCGAGGGGGTCGACCACGCCGGGCGCCGCGGTCTCGTCCATCAGGGTGTCCCGCAGGTCCTGCCCGCGCAGCATCGTCATCGCGCCCTCGCCGTCCGCGTCGGCTTCGAGCAAGTTGTCGATGACGCCGGCCCGCAGCTCGCGCTCCGCGTCGGCCTCCGCAGCCTGGCGGCGCTTGCGCAGCGACGCCGCGGGGTCGCCGAGACGCTGCCGGGCCGCATCCAGGAGCGGCAGGTCGGAGACCGTCCAGGCCTGCGGGTCGGCCTTGCGCTGCAGCTTGCGGACGTCGTCCGGGCTCAGCCACGGCGCGCACATGCGCAGGTACGCGGGCACCGACCACAGGTCGCCCACGATGTCGGTCGGCTCCAGCAGCGGCCAGGCCTGGTTGAGCGCGGCGGACAGCTCGGCGTCGTAGCGGAGCGACCTGCGGAACAGGTCGGGCGAGACCTCGTCCTCGTCCGCGCCCAGCTTGTCGAACAGGATCGTGGCCAGCTCGTCCCAGATCAGCTCGCGCGCCTCGTTGTGCGGCGTGCCCGGGCCCGCGGCGGCGAACGCCTCGGCCCAGTCCCGGGCGGTCAGCCGGATGTCGGCCCAGTCGGTCGAGACCGTCATGCCGTTCTTCGGCGGCTCCTCGTAGAACTTGACCGCCGCCTCGACCGCCTTCGCGACCATGTCGGCGGTCGCCTTGAGCACGGCGACGGACGGGTCGGCCTCGGCCGGCGCGGTCGCGCCCTCGGCGACGAGGTCCCGGACCGTGCAGGTCCGCACGCCCTCCTCGCCCAGGCTCGGCAGCACGTCCGCGACGTAGTTCAGGTACGGCTGGTGCGGTCCGACGAACAGCACCCCGCCCCGGTTGTGGCCGAGCCGCGGGTCGGAGTACAGCAGGTACGCCGCGCGGTGGAGTGCGACGACGGTCTTGCCGGTGCCCGGCCCCCCGTCCACGACCAGCGCGCCGCGCGAGCCGGCCCGGATGATGGCGTCCTGGTCGGCCTGGATGGTGGCCAGCACGTCGCGCATCTGCGGGGACCGGTTGCCGCCCAGGCTCGCAATGAACGCCGACTGGTCGTCGAGGGCCGCGGCGTGCCCCTCGAGGCCCTCCGCGGTGAAGACCTCGTCCCAATAGTCGGTGATGCGGCCGCGCGTCCAGCGGTAGCGGCGGCGGCTCGCCAGCCCCATCGGGTCGGCGTGCGTCGCGGCGAAGAACGGTTCGGCCGCGGGCGACCGCCAGTCGACCAGCAGCCGGCGCCCGTCGGCGTCGGTCAGGCCGAGGCGGCCGATGTACAGCGGCTCGTCGTCGTCCGCGCGTACGACGTGGCCGAGGCACAGGTCGAGGCCGAAGCGGCGCAGCGCCCGCAGCCGCCCGGTCAGCCGGTGGATCTCCAGGTCGCGCTCCATGGCCGCCTGGCCCGCGCCGCCGGGCGCCGCGAGCTCGGCGTCGAGGCGCTCGGACAATTCCGCGATCGCGTGCTCGAGGCTTTCCGCGATGGCGGCGAAGTGCGCTTCGTCGCCGGCGATGAGCTTCGGGTCGGCTTTGAGGGACAACTGCTGGGGAAGGTCGAAAGCGCTGGTGTCCAGAGTGTTCATTGCCGAGGGGCGCAAACGCACTTGGTGAATCTCCGATTTCCGCAGGTTGCCGGGCTGAGATCAGCGATTCTGCGGCACATGGGGGGCCTTGCCACAAGGCCCCCCATGCGGTATAAGTTGAGCATGGCGAGGAACTCACTTGAGTCCTCGCCTTTGTCGTTGCCGCAGTTCACGAGCCCCTGGCGGGTCCGGGCGCGGCCTCGTGTCAGTGCGGGTACGCCTGCCGCGGGCGGATCGGATCGACCTCGTCGCGGAACGCCTCGATCTCGCGGACCACGTCCCACATCGTGTACGTCCCGCCCAGGCGGTCCAGATACAGATTGCGCCGGGCCAGCGCCTCCAACTCGACCGCGAAGTACATCGCCATCAGCGGATTGACGAACAATTCACTGTCCGCCGTGCGCTTGCCGAGCGGCACATTCCCGAATTCGCCGCTTACCGCCGCGGCGACCGATCCGTGCACGATACTCGGGCGCGACGGGGTCTCCGCATTCGCCTGCGCGACCGCCTCGACGTACAGCCGCCCCTCGCGTGAGTCGCGCGGGATGGAGACCGCGCCCAGGTAGCCGCCGTCGCGGTCCAGGGCGGCGAGGTTCTCCAGGACGTGCGCGTGGCAGACCCCGTGGTACGCGTCGATCCCGAACCCCAGCGAGGCCACCAGCTTCGTGCCGACCTCGACGGCGTCGACCGCGGCCAGGCTCGTCATGTCCTCGCCGGGGGTGCCCAGGCCCGCCTCGTCGCCGCGCATCAGGATGTCGGTGCCGCCGTCCACGAGCACGATCGCATCCAGATCGAGCAGCGTGACGAGCGTCCGGTACGCCGCCGCCAGAGGCCGCACCCCGGTCATCTGGAACGCGAACACTGTTGCGGGCAGGCCTTGTTGCTCAAGCCAGCGGGACAACGACCGCTCCGGGAAATACCCGCTCTCGCCACCGGTGTCCGGCACTACCGCCGCGACGCCCGGCCGCAGCATGTCGCGCTTCGGCAGCCGGTCGACGCCGACGAAGGACAAGTTCGCCAAGTGCACTTGCTTGCCCGCGTCCCACAGCGCGAGGGCAAGCGGCAGGCCGGCATAGACGTCGAATCCGCCGCCTGCACCGGCGATCAGGATGCGGTCGCAGGACTTCAGGCGGGTGAACAGCGGAGGTTCCGCGAGGGAGAACATGCGGCGGACCGTACCAAGGGGAAGGCCCGGAAAATCGAGGGACTTTGGCCTATCCACGCTGGTCAGGTCGATAGAAGACTCGACGAAGATGCCCGGGGTGGGCTGCGGGAAGCAGGCTGCGGGCTGTGCCCGTGGGCTGTGGGCAAGCGGTCTCATGCGGGTACGCGCGCCGCGGACGGGCGCCGCCGGCCTGGTCGACCCCGTCGTGGAAGGCCTCGATCTCGTACGCCACGTCCCAGATCGTCCGGGTCCGGTGCAGGCGCGGCAGATAGAGGTTCCGCCGTGCCGGCGCGCCGAGTTGGGTTTTCGGCCTCGTGTTCCTACAGGAGCAGGCCGCCCACGACCGGGAGGGTGAGCAGGTTGCAGTGCGGCGGGACGGCTTGGGCCGGGTCGAGGGCGTTGAGCGTGAGGCGGACGACCACCGGGTCGTACGAGGCGTCGAGGTGGTCGGACAAGTCCGTGGGGCACACGTCCTGCAGGACGATGTTGTGCACCGTCGCGCCCGGGCCCGCGGTCAGGAACGAGTTCGTGAACGGGACCAGCACCTCGTCGGCGCGGCTGGCGATGACCGTGTACTCGACCCCAGGCTCGGTGTCGCCGCCCGCATCCAGTCGCTTGTTGAACGCGGAGCCCACGGACTGCTGTTCGGCCCACGGACCGTCCAGCCCCGGGAGCAGCACAGGGTCCACAAGCGGGCCGAGGATCCCCACCAGCGGGGCGCCCAGGTTCCCGACCGCGGTGCCGTGGTTGCTCGGGGTGATCCCGACGAGCCGGCCCACCTTGTTGCGGGTCGGATCGGCCGCGTCGGCGCCGCCCGCGAAGCGCAGGTACTGGCGGGGCATGACGCCGCCGCCCTGGGAATGCCCGACCAGGTCGACCTGCCGGGCGCCGGTCGCCGCCAGCACCCGGTCGACGTACGCGGCGATCTCCTGTGCGGAGACCGCGATGTCGCCGGTCCCCTTGAACGGCTCACCGGGCAGCGCACCGTAGTTCGGGGCGAAGACGCAGTAGCCGGCGTTCTTCAGGGCCGGCGCGAGCCGGTTCCAGTTGGCGAACGCGTTCTCGAGCGTGCCGTGCAGCAGGACCACCGGCCGCGGGTGGGCCGCAGTGGGCCGGCAGTTCCAGTCGTCGGCGCCGGGCGGAGCGGCATCCGGGGTCGCCAGCGATGCCAGCAGAGCCATGGGGAAATTGCCGATGCCGTGCACGGGTGCGGCCTGCGAGCCGGCCGCGGTCCCAGTGGCGGGGAGCACGGCGAGCAGCGCGGCGGCGCACAGGACGGCGGTGCGGCGGGCATGCCGAAGGACCGAGGATCGACGCATGATTCCCCTCAGGATGAACGGTACGGAAAGACACAAACACGCCTGACCGGCAGAAGCTCGTCAGGCCCGCGTGCTTTCACCCGTTCGGCGGGCCGCGGTGTCGGTCACCGTGTCGGCCACCGTGTTGGCCGCGGGCGGCCAGAGGGCCGGGATGCGTTCGAGGATGCCGCCCGCGAAGACGTCGTACAGCGGCAGCTCCGGCATGTGGACGTAGCCGATGTGGCAGTCGCAGACCGGCTTGGGGCACGGACGGGGGCCCAGCGCGGTACGGAACGAGCCGTCGTAGAGGTTGCCCAGGACCTCGGGGACGAAGTGGCAGCGGCGTACCGTGCCTTCGCCGTCCACGCTCACCACGGACTCGCCGGTCCGGCAGGCGTGGCCCGCGGACGGGTGGGCGTGCCGGCTGAAGGCGAAGTGCGGGTCGAGGGCCGCCCAGTCGGCGGCCTCGGCGTCGGTGTACGTGTGACCTTCGGCGGCGTTGACCCACAGGTAGACCTCCGCGGGGAGGTCATCGCGCAGGCGGCGCGCGGCCGCCAGATGCTCCGGGAGACCGACCACGCCGACACTGAAACGCACGCCGCGGGAACGCAGTTCGCCGCAGCGGGCGACGAAGCGCTCGTACGGGACCTGGTCCGGGTGGTACGTCCCCCACAGTGCGAGCGTGTCCAGATTGGCGGCCTCGGTCCAGGAGGGGCGGGTGCCCAGGTTGGTCTGGATCGCGATGCGGTCGACGTGCCGGAGGTGCGACAACTCGGCGAGAGTACGCCGGTACCACGAACGGGTCAGTCCCTCGCCCCACGGCGTGAAGAGCACCGAGATGCGCTCGGGAGCGTCCGCCACCCACCCGGCGAACCGCTCCAGCGCGGCCCGGTCGACGCGCAACTGGGCGGGGGTGTCGCGGCGCTTGGCGAACGGGCAGTAGCCGCAGTCGTAGTCGCACGAGGCGAGCGGGCCTCGGTAGAGGATCGTGAGGTGGTCGGGGGAGGTGATGGTCGTGGGCGCGGGAGCCGCGTCGGAGGCGGCCAGGAGCGGCAACTGGGTGCGTCGACCGGGTGTGGGCTGCGGTGTCGACGGAGCCGGAGTGGCGGTCGGCGCCGGTCCCTCAGGAGCCGTCACCTGAGCCGGTACCCGTCCATCAGCTGCGCCGTCTGCTCCGAGAACAGCGCCGGCCCGATGGCGTCCGACCAGGCCAGGCCCTCGTCGGTGAGCACGATCCGGTCGGGGGACACCGCAACGAGATCCGCATCGGCCAGGCGGCCCAATTCGGCGGCGAAGTCGGCAGCCGGGTCTGTGCCGAACTGGGCGCGGTAGAAGGCCGGATCGAGCCCCTCGGCCTGCAGCAGAGAGACCATCAGCGTCCGGCGCTGCGCCTCGGCGCGGTCCATTCGGACACCGACCCGGGCACTGGAGAAGGCGTCCTGGTCGAGTGCCACGTACTCGTCGATGATGGCCCGCACCTCGCCGATGCCGACCGCGTAGTCGAACGAGTAGTGCAGGTCGGAGGTGTACGAGCGGGCCCCGCAGCCCAGCCCGACCATGCCGTCGCGCTGGCAGCAGTACCCGGTGTCGGCATCGCGCGGCGCGTCGGCCCGGCGGAACATGCGCATGGACACCTGCTCATAGCCCGCCGCGCGCAGGTGGTCGCGACCCGCCCGGTACAGCGCGAGGCGGTCCGCGTCCCAGTCGGCCCGCGAGACCGCGCGCCGGCCCAGGCCGGTCAGCGGCCGGACGTAGAGCGGGTAGAGGTAGATCTCCTCGGCCTGCCAGCCGAGCGCGGCGTCGATCGAGGCGAGCCAACTGGCCTCGGTCTGCCCGTCGATGCCGTAGATGAGGTCGATGTTGAGGGACGGGATCGCAGCGTCCCGGATCGCGGCGAGGGCGGTCTCCACCTCGGCGCGCCGCTGCGGACGCCCCGCGGCCCGGGCCTCGGCGTCGTCGAAGGACTGGACCCCGATGCTGACGCGCGTCGTGCCGTACGCGGACAGGACGGCCAGCCGGTCGGGGGTCGCGGTGGCGGGGGAGGTCTCGACCGAGAGCGGGAGGCCCGGGAGCCGCGCGCCCATGACGTCGGTCGCGATCGCGAAGAGGCGTTCCAGCTCGGCGGGTTCGAGGTATGTCGGAGTGCCGCCGCCGATCGCGGCGTTCACGAAGGACGCGCCGGGTATCGCCTCGCGTACGGCCCGGGCCTGGCGCGCGAGCGCGTCGAGGTAGCGGTCGACAAGCTCGGCGGGGGCACCGGTCCGCGTGAAGAGGTTGCAGAAACCGCAGCGCATCTCGCAGAACGGGATGTGGAAGTACAGGAACAGCGCAGAGAGATCCTCGCCCGCCCACACGTCGCGCAGCGCGGGGGCGGGGGAGAGCGGCCGGTACGCGGTCTTGTGCGGGTACGAGTAGACGTAACCGCTGTACGGGGACTCGAGGAAATCGGGAGAAACGGACGCCGGACGGGGATCGGCGTGAGCGGTCGACCCCATGTGCGGAGACCTCCGGCGTGGACGGCGAATCGGACGGCTCCGACCTTATGCGCACCGGCCGACACCCCGGCCTCCGGGTAGCGGAGGCGCACGGGGTGCCGGCCGGGTGGGCGGCGGCGCTCAGCCGAGGGGCTTCACCCAGGTGGTCGGGTCGGTGCAGTCCTTGATCTCGGACTCGCGCACGATCCGCTCGAGCTCGGCGCGGGGGACTTTGGTCCGGTCGCTGACACCGAAATGGACCCGGCATGTCGAGGTCTCGACGACGATCCCCGCGCGGAGGTCGTCCATGCCGTTGCGGTTCTTGGACCAGTCGACGTACCAGCCCTGCCCCTGTTCCAGCTCCAGTGGTTCGGCATCGGCGAGCGGGCCGAAGCCGCCTGGGCGGTTTCGGTCGGCGACTGTCACGGAGAACCCCTTGGTCATCGGCATGAGGAAAGGAGCAGGATTCGATGTCGGCAGGGCGTCCGAGAACTCGAGCAGGATGCTTCCGTCCTGCACCTGGACCGCCTGTGGCAGGAAGCCGGTCGGCAGGCCGCCCAACTTGACCGGCCCGCGGAAGTCGGTCTGCTGGAACCGCAACATCTCCGCGACGATGATCGACGCCCGCTTGATTCCTCCGGCGGCGTATTGCGGGCCGCTCGGAGTGACGACGACCCACCTGCCCGAGGGTTCCTGCCAGGCGAGCTGACGCAGGGGCGGCGCGGGCCGACCGGAAGGCGATGGGTCGGCCCACTGCCCCGGGAGTTCGGCGAAGTAGCCGCGGGTTCCCTGCACGGTGACTTCTTCACCGGAGAGGTACCGCGCCGGGTCGAAGGTGCCCGGCGCGTAGATGACGACGTCGGCCCAGATCTGGTCGGGAGCACCGGCCTTTGGCTGAATGGTCAGCGATTGCCGGTCGCCGATGAGCCGCTCGATCCGGACGAAATGATCGGATCCCGGCTTCAGGTCCGCATAGGACGTGAACGGTGCCGCAGTGGGCTTAGGAGGCGCGGAAGCAGTCGACGTCCCACCCGTCGGCGTCGTCACGTTCACATCCCCCGACCGTTCCTCGCCCGGCCCCAGCAGCATCCCCGTCGCCAATCCCGTCGTCAGTACCAACGTGAACGCCCCCGCCACGGCCAGATTCCTTCGGCGGTGCCTGATCTTCCGGTCGGCTGACTGCTTGGCCGCTTCGAGGATTCCCCGGCCTTCGGGCGCGTCTTCGGCATGTGCGGCCAGTGCGCTGCGCAGGTCTTCGGTGTCGTACGTGGTCATCGACCGTCTCCGTCTCGTACCGCGAGTACCGGCGCTGATCCCGCAAGGGGATCGTCCGGCTCTTGGGACAGCTCGACCCGGAGCGTGGCCAGCGCCCGGGCCGCATAGCCGCGGACGGTCGAGGGCCGGCAGCCGAGAGCGTCCGCTATCTCGGCGTCGGAGAGGTCCTCGTAGTAGCGCAGGACGATGACGGCGCGCTGCCGCCGCGGCAGGGCGCCCAGGCGCTGCCACAGGTCGGCGCGTTCGCCGACGGCGTGCGCCGGATCGTCGGCGGTCGGTGCGGCCGGCCCGTCGAGCGCCTCGTACGTCAGCGCGACGGTGGCCACCGCCTTCCGGCGGCGCAGCGACAGGAACTCGTTGGTGAGCATGGTCCGGACGTACGCGTCCGGCCGGTCCATGCCCTCGATCCGCCGCCACTTGACCAGGGCCCGGGCCAACACCTCTTGCGTCATGTCGCGGGAGAGTTCCCGGTCGCCGCAGAGCATGTAGGCGTAGCGCAGCAGCGCGGGCAGCCGCGCCGCCGCGAACTCCTCGAAACCCATCCGTGCCGTCTCCCCCGCTAGGTGCCTCTGCGGAGAACAAACGCGGTGCGGGCGCGATGTGCTGTGCTTGGACGGCCGCTATTTTCCCCGGCCGAGTTTCTGCCGGCGAAAGATCACCATTCGCCCGGGTTCAGCGTGAACTCCGCGTACGGGACCGTCCACACGACCTCGTGGCCGATGCGGTGCCCCGTGTAGCCGCCCTCGCCGTACGCCGTCCCGTGGTCGGACGTCACGATGGTGAAGCACGGGCGCCGGCTGCTCATCGCCCGGAACAGGCGGCCGATGTGCCGGTCGACGTACTCCAGCGCGGCGGCGTGCGTCGCGCGGGTGTCGCCGTCCGCGGCCGTCGCGCCGGGCGTGTGGAACCAGTTCGGCTGGTGCAGCGCGGACACGTTCACCAGCAGGAACAGCCGCTGGTCGGTGTCCAGCGCGCCGACCACCCGCTCCGCGCGGGCGACCTGCGCCTCGAAGGAGATCGGCGAGGTGACGCCCAGCTCCGGGTCCCAGTGGCTCTCCGCGAACAGCCCGGGCAGCACCGAGCCCAGCGCGCCCTGCTTGTTGAAGAAGCCCACGCCGCCGATACACGCGGTGTGGTACCCGGCCCGGGCCAGCCCGGCCGGCAGGTCCGGCTCCTCGAACACCCAGGTGTGCGGCGCGGTCGACTCGCTGCCGCCGAAGCGGGCGGCGAACAGCCGCGGGTGCGGCCCCTGGCCCAGCGGCGTGGGCAGGAAGCCGGCCAGGAATGCGGTGTGCGCGGCGTACGTGAAGCTGCCCGGCGTGTGCCGGGCCTCCCAGCGGCCGTCGGGCAGTACGCGCGCCAGGTTGGGCAGGCGTCCGGCGGCGGCCAGTTCGACCGCGACGTCGTAGCGCAGTGTGTCCAGCGTGATCATGAGCAGGTCGTGGTGGCCCACGACGGCGTTCATGTCGCGCACGCCGGCGGGTTCCTCGCCGTTGTCCCCGTGGTTCGGCGGGAGGGGTCTGGTCATGTCGGGCACGGCAGTGGGTCCTCGTCTGGTGCAGCTGATGCAGCCTGTCCCGCCGGACGTACCGGTCCGTGCGGGCGCCATCCTTCCACCAGGGCGCGCACCTGTTCCCCCCACGTGTCACGCCCCCGGTGTGCCACGCCCGGAAGCAGGTCGCCGAACGCGTTGACCTCGCCGACGGCGTGGCGGCGCCGGTCCACCGCGAAGAGCAGATCGACACCGACGTGCAGCGTACGGGGAAAACACCCGGCCGCGCGGACACACGTCGTCATTGCCTGGTCCCAGACCGTGTCGCCCACGGCCGCCCGTACCGCGTCCGCGTCCGCACGCGCGTTGCCCAGATGCAGGTTGGTCATCGGCGACCGGCTGCCGCGGGCCACGACGTGCGTCGCCCGCCCGGCCACGACCAGCACGCGGAGGTCGACGGCGAGGCCGCCGAGGGTCAGCTTGGGCAGCCACGCCTCGACGTGCACGCCGCCCGGACCGCCGTCCGCGCACAGAGCGTCGACCAGGGCCGCGACGTCGGCCGCGTCCCGGTACTTGCGGATCCGCAGCGAGTTGAACAGCTGCACGCCCTCCGCGGTACGCACAAGTTCCGCCGACGTGGTGGCCTGCACCCGCGGCCCGGCCGTCTCCAGCGCGACCACCCCGGACGCCGAGGAGCCGTGCGCGGGCTTGACGAACACCCGCGGGCAGCGAGCCTCGTGCATCAGCTCGCGCAGCTCCGCGTACGAGCCGACCGGGACCCCGGAACCGTCCGGGCCCAGCCCGCGCGGCACCTCGACCCCGGCCGCGCGCAGCCGCGCGTGGGCGCGCGGCTTGTCGAACAGCACCGCGACGTCGTCCGGGTCGTGGGTGAGCCACGCCCCGCCCGGCACCGCCGCGGCCGCGTCCCGGACCCGGCCGAGGCCGGCCAGCAGCGCGGCATGGCGTACTGCGCCGCCCTCGACCCGGTGCGGGTCCGCGGGCCCGCCGAGCAGCGCGTGCACGGCCGGGTCCTCGCCGGGCGAGTCGATGCGCACCGGTCCGGGGGCGAAGTCGAGGGCAGCACCGCGCAGCACGTCCGCCCAGGGCACCACGCGCGGCTCGGGCAGGCCCGCGGCGAGCGCGGCGGCGGCGAATCCGGCGATGCGGCGGTGCCCCGGATTCCCGACCACCGTGATCTTCATCCGCTCACCCTGGCATGCCGGTCCGACGGGCGGGCAGCGAGCCCGCCGACCCAGGAACCGGGCATGCCGATCCAGGAATCGGGCCCGCCGGTGAAAGAACCAGGCCGGCCGGCGCAGGGACCGGGCTGGCCGGCGCCCGAAGCGGGCCGCACGTCACTCGCTCACCTCGATGTAGCGGCCGCCCGAGTGCGACTCCTTCTGCCGGTCGGCGAAGTTGCACACGTCCGTCGCGGCCGTGAGCCGCTCGACGAGCTCCTCGCTCACGAAGTGGTGGTTCGCCCGCAGCTTGAGGTGGGTGAGCGGCTGCCCGAGCAGCAGCGCCTCCGCGCCCTCGTCGCCCAGCGTGCCCATCGACAGGTCGAGGCTGCGCAACTGCGCGACCAGCGGTGCCGTGGACAGCTGCGCGGCCACGGTGTCCGCGGCCGCGCAGTTGAGCAGACCCAGGTGGCGCAGCGCCGGAACGCTCGTCCCGTCGAAGAGCGCCTCGGTCGAGGCCGGCAGGTAGGCGGCCCCGATCCACAGGTCCAGGACCTCCAGGGCCGGGTACGACCCCGCCCCCAACGCCTCGATGAGGGTCGCGCGCAGGTCGCAGGCCTCGACGGTGAACGAGCGCAGGTGCTCGTGCCGGGTCGGCGCGAACGTCACCCCCGAGCCCCGGACGACCAGTTCCTCCAGGCGCGGGTAGGCGGTGAGCAGCGCGCCGATGTCGTCGTGCTCGATCCAGGCCAGCTCGCACTCCTCGTAGATGAGGTCCCCGAGGAACAGCGCGCGCAGCCCGGTGAGCCGATCGGCGGCCTCGACCAGGGCCGCCACGACATCGCCCGACTCGACCCCCTCGCTCACCCCCCAGTCGCCGACGACGAGCGCCTCGATGCCCGCCGGATCGACGTGGCCGAGGAGCCGGGCGAACATCTCGGCCCACGAGAAGTCGCCCTCGTACGGGGCCTCCACGCGCCACGCGTGCGGCCCTTCCGGCACCGGCCAGAGCTCGGAGGGGAGGGGCACCGGGACGACGGGCCGGTCGGCGAACTCCTCCAGATGGTCGACGAAGGACATGGCTACTCCGACACCTCCACGAAACGGCCCTGGAGCCCCGGTCGCCAAAAGGCGTCGGACAGGTCGACGTGTACCCCGGCCGGCTCCAGGGTCTCCCGCAGGCGGTACTGCAAAGGCTTGCCGACGAAGTGGTGGCGCAGAGTGAGCCGCGCGAGATGCGTGAGCGGCTGCCCGGCGAGCAGCGCCTCCGCGCCTTCGTCGCCCAACGTGCCCATCGACAGGTCCAGTTCGCGCAGCTGCGCGACGACGGGGGCGGACGCGACGGCGGAGGCGATCTCGTCCTGGGCCGGGCTGTCCATGAGCCCCAGGCGGCTCAGCTTCGGCAGCGCGGTGCCGGCCAGGATCGGGGCCAGGTCGGCGATCCGCGCCGTGCCGCCGTACGCCGCCAGGCCGAACCAGATCTCCAGTTCGCGCAGTTCCGGGAACGAGCCGGCCGCGACCGCCCGGACGACCTCGCTCGGCATGCCGCCGCTCTGCAGCCGCAGCGAACGCAGGTTCGGGTGTGTGCGGGCGGGGAAGACCAGCCCCTCTGCGCCACGTACGGTCAGCTCTTCCAGGCCCGGGTACGCCTCGATCAGGTCGCCGAGGTCGCCCTGCTGGATGTACGCGATGTCGGATTCCTCGCGCACGATGTCGCCGAGGAACAGCGCCCGCAGGTTGGTCAGCCGGTCCCGCGCGCCGTGCACCAGGCCGATCGGGCCGCGCGGGCCGGTGGCCTCCTGCTCGGAGACGTAGCCCCAGCAGCCCATGATCAGCGCGGTGATGTCGCCGGCGCCGACCGTGTCGAGCAGGGTCGCGAACAGGTCGGCGTACGCCTTCTCCGTCCCGTCGATTCCGGTGTAGTCCCAGAAGTCCTCGAGGCGCAGCCGCCAGGCCACCGCCGAGGGGTCGGCCACCTGCGGGATGGAGACGGTGCCGTCGGCGGTGACCGCGGCCTCCACCACGGGCAGCCCCGCGAACTCTGTCGCGTGGTCCTCGACGGTCATTCCGCCACCGCCACGTACCGGCCGTCGCCGCCCCAGTCCCGGCGGACTTCCGGATCGGACAGGACGACGTCGACCCCGGCCGGCTGCAAGGCCGCCTTGATGCGGTCGGCCATCGGCTCGCTCAGGAAGTGGTGGTCGACCTTCAGCGTCTTGAGGTGCCCGAGCGGCTGCCCGGCCAGCAACGCCTCGGCGCCCTCGTCCGAGAGCGTGCCCATGGACAGGTCGAGGGACTCCAGACGGGCGGTGACCGCCGCGCCCGCCACCGCGGCGGCGATCTCGTCCTGCTGCTCGCTGTTCAGCAGGCCCAGGTGCCGCAGGGACGGCAGGCGGGTGCCGGCCAGGATCTCGGTGAGGTCGTCGACGGTGGTGTCGCCGCCGTACTCGTCGACGCCCATCATGATGTCGAGGCGTTCGAGCGCGGGCAGGTCGCTGCGCCCGACGGCCCGGACGATGTGCGCGGGCAGGCCGCCGCTCTCGAAGGCCAGACTGCGCAGGTGCTCGTGCCGGAACGGGACCAGGGCTCGGGCGGTGTCCCCGTCTTCGTCCTCCCCGCCTTCGCCTTCGCCTTCGTTGGGCTCGGGTTCCGTTCCGCCGCGGGCGCTCAACTCCTCCAGGAGCGGGAAGGCCGCCAGCAGCGGAGTGAGGGCGCCCATGTCGATCCAGGAGATCTCGGACTCCTCGCTGACGATGTCGCCGAGGAACAGGTGGCGCAGCGCGGGGAAGCGGTCCGCGTCGGCGGCCAGGCGCGCGTGCAGCGGGTTGGGGTCGGACATGTCCTCGGTCCAGGCGCCGATGACCAGCGCGGTGACCTTGGTAGTGTCCACGGATTCGAGGAAGTAGTCGTACAGCTCCTCGAGTTCCGGGTCGTCCTCCCAGTGGCGGTAGCGGAGCCGCCAGGCGACGGCTTCGGCCGGGTATTCGCCGGGGGCGATGCCGTACTGGTTCTCCTTGCCTTCCTCCGCGTAGCCATCGTGGGCCGGCTCGCCGGGCACGGCCGAGGTCTCGGTGGAGCCGGGCGGGCGCAGGTCGGCGACCGGGAGTCCGCCGAAGTGCGTCAGGTGGTCGTGTATGCGGCTCATTCGGCTACCTCCACGTAGCGGGCGTTGTCGGCCCAGGCATGGCCGATTTCCGGGACGGACATGTCCAGTTCGGTGCCGGAACCCTTGAGAGCCGCCCGGAGCCGGTCGGTCATGGCCCTGCCGACGAAGTGGTGGCGGATGGTCACCTTGTGGAGGTGGCCGAGGGGCTGGCCCGCCAGCAGTGCCTCCACGCCTTCGTCGCCCAAGGTGCCCATGGACAGGTCCAGGGACGTCAGGCGCTCGGTGACCGGCGCACCCGCGACAGCGGCCGCGATGTCGTCCTGGAACTCGCTGTTGAGCAGTCCCAGGTGCCGCAGCGCGGGCAGGCGCGCGCCGCCCAGGATGTCGGCGAGGTCGTCGATGGTGGCGTCGCCGCCGTAGTTGGGCACGCCGAGCATGAGGTCGAGCTCTTCCAGCGCCGGGAGTTCGCTCAGCGCGACGGCCTGGACCACGCGACCGGACAGGCCGCCGCTCTGCAGCGCGAGCCGACGCAGATGGGCATGCCGGACCGGGGTCAGCGCTGCGACGTCGTCGCTCGTCTCGACACCGCGCCCGCCCAGGGTCTCCAGCAGCGGGAAGGCCTCCAGCAGCGGGGTGAGCGGGCCGAGCGCGGTCCAGGAGATCTCGGACTCCTCGCTGACCACGTCCCCGGCGAAGATGTGGCGCAGCGCGGGGAAGCGGTCCGCGGCGGCGGCCAGGCGGTCGATGAGCGGGTTGCCGTCCGAAGCGTCGTCGTCCCAGAGCCCGAGCACCAGTGCGGTGACCCGGGTGGTGTCCACGCTGTCGAGGAAGTAGGCGAAGAGCTCCTCGATGTCGGGGTCGCCGTCGCCCCAGTAGCGCTTGCGCAGCCGCCAGGCGACCGCGTCCGGGGCGTACTCGCCCGGGGCGATGCCGTACGCCCGTTCTCCCGCGGGACGGTAGCGCCGCTCGTCGAGCGGGCTGCCGGGCTCCAGGGAGATGTCCGCCGAGCCGGGCGGGCGCAGGTCGGCGACGGGTAGGCCGGCGAAGTGCGTCAGATGCTCGTTCTCGAAGATCACTCCGACACCTCCACGTAGCGGCCGTCCTCGTCCTCGTCGTCGTCCCAGGGCTCTTCGGCCTCGGACATGTCGACCACGACACCCGAGCTGCCGAGGGACGCCTTGAGGCGCTCGGCCATCCGCTCGCCGATGAAGTGGTGGTGGATCCACAACTTCGTGAGGTGGCCGAGCGGTTGGCCGGTGAGCAGTGCCTCGGCGCCCTGGTCGCCGAGCACGCCCATGGACAGGTCGAGGACGTCCAGGCGGGCGGTGACCGCGGCGCCCGCGATGGCCTCGGCGATCTCGTCCTGGATGATGCTGTTCATCAGGCCCAGGTGCCGCAGGGCGGGCAGGCCGGTGCCGGCCAGGATCCCGGCGAGGTCGTCGACGGTGGCGTCGCCGCCGTACTCGTCGACGCCCAGCCACAGTTCGAGGTGTTCCAGGGCCGGGTACTCGCCGAGGCCGATGCCGCGGACGACGTCGCCGGGAAGCCCGCCGCTCTCGAAGCGGAGCCGGCGCAGGCGCTCGTGGCGGACCGGGCCGAGCCGCGCGCCGCCGCCGCGCACGGCCAGTTCCTCCAGGCGCGTGAAGCGGTTGAGCAGCGGGGTGAGGTCGGCGAGCCGGATCCAGGAGATCTCCTGCTCCTCGGACACGATGTCGCCGAAGAACAGGTGGGTGAGGCGCGGGAACCGGTCGGCGGCGGCGCACAGCAGCGTGACCACGGTCTCTGCGGACGTGCCGTCGTCATGGCCCCAGGTTCCGATCGACAGCGCGGTGACCCGGGCGGTGTCGACGGTGTCGAGGAAGCGCGCGAAGTAGTCCGGGAATTGCTCGTGCTCGGTGGCGGCGTACTTGTCGAGCACGTGCAGCTTCCACGCCACTGCGCCGGCCGCGGGCAGCGCTTCGGGGTCGGCGTCCACCGACAAGTGGTCGCGGTACGTCCGCTTCCCGCGTGGTGGGAAGCCGACGATCGGCAGGCCGCCGAACTGCGGGCCGGATGAGGTCATGCGGGAGTCCTCGGGAGCGATGGGTGGCACGGCAGGGTGGCCCCGGGGCGGACACGTGGTGTCCGTGGGTCCGGGGAGGCTCCTGACTATCAGAAGCCGCCGACTGCGGTGCACGCGCGCCCCTTTGGCCACCCGTGCGCTCCCGGTGGGCGCCGGATGGGCCACCGAGGCGCTCCCGGATGAGGGAAAACCCTGTCGCCGCCGTCGGATGCGCCGTGTAAGTTGTTCTCAGCAGTAGAAATTCTCAAGTCGAGAATAACCAGGCCGACCCCTGTGCGGGGCCGGCACCGGACCTTGAGGCAGGCGCACATGACGACGGTCGGACCACCGGACAGCGAGAGCGAAAGCGCCTGGCTGGCGGCCTACGACCCGACCGCGTTCACGCCGATCGCGGTCACCGTCGACGTCGTCGCGCTGACCATCCGCAGACTCCCGGACAGCGGCGCCAAGGCGCTGCACGTCCTCACCATCCGCCGCGGCGCGATGCCGTACGAGGGCCGCCGCGCCCTCCCCGGCGGATTCGTCCGCGCGGCCGAGAACGAAGACCTCGACCAGGCCGCGGTCCGCGAACTGGCCGAGGAGACCGGACTCGCCGCGCACGGGGGCGGCGAGTCCGGCGCCCTCGCCGCGGCCCCGCTGCTCTCCCGACTGCACCTGGAGCAGCTGGGCACCTACGGAACGCCCGGCCGCGACCCGCGCATGCGCGTCGTGTCGGTCGCCTACCTGGCGTTCGCCCCCGACCTGCCCGAGGCGACGGCCGGCGGCGACGCCGCCGCCGCGCACTGGGTCCCGGTCGCCGAACTGGACCCCGGGCGCGACCCCGAAGGCCTCGCCTTCGACCACGCGCGCATCCTCGCCGACGGCCTGGAACGCGCCCGGGCCAAGCTCGAATACACCTCGCTGGCCACGGCGTTCGCCGGACCGGAGTTCACCGTCACGGAACTGCGCGAGGTCTACGAGGCGGTGTGGGGCGAGCCCCTGCACGCCGGAAACTTCCACCGCAAGGTGCTGTCCGTCCCCGGGTTCCTCGAGGACACCGACACCACCACCGCCCGCGGCGGTGCCCGCGGCGGCAGGCGCGCCCGGCTCTACCGGGCCGGCGGCGCGCGTCTGCTGCACCCGGCACTGCTGCGTCCGTCACGGGAGGAGACGTTGTGACAGGCATTCCCGGAACCACCACTCCTGCGATCCCGCGGACCCTGGAGGAGGCCCTCGACCTGGTCGGCGGAGCCACCGCTCCCGAAGACCTGTTCGGGCCTTACGACGGCACCCCGGAGGCCTGCCTGCGCTCCGGCGGGCGCATGTACCGCGCCCTCGCGAGACTGCTGCACCCCGACACCGTGCCGGACGCCCGCAAAGGCCCCGCCCAGGCGGTGTTCACCCGGCTGTCCGAACTGTGGCTGCGCTACCAGCAGACCATCACCGGAGTGACCGGCCGCCAGGTCGTCATCACCACCCGCAAACGCGCCTACTCGGTGGGCGTCGAACGCGCCCGCGGCGACATCGCTTCGCTCTACAAGGTGACCTACGCCGACCGGGACGGCACCGAGGCGCGCGCCCTGCTCAAGATGCCGCGCTCGGTCGCCGACAACGACCTGATGGAGCGCGAGGCCGCCGCGCTGGCCCGGATAGAGCGCGACGGCGACCCCGAGTACGCGGCGTACGTGCCGCGCCTCATCGAGGCGTTCCGGCACCGCGACGCGGCCACCGGGACCGAGCGCCGCGCCAACGTAGTGGAGCGCGTGCGCGGGTTCGTCTCGCTCACCGAGGTGCGCGAGGCGTACCCGGACGGGCTCGACGCCCGCGACGTCGCCTGGATGTGGCGCCGGCTCCTGGTCGCACTCGGCTATGCGCACCGCGCCGGCGTGGTGCACGGCGCCGTGGTGCCCGACCACGTCCTCATCCACCCGCAGAAGCACGGCCTGGTGCTCGTCGACTGGTGTTACGCCACGCTGCGCGAGCGCGGCGCCGACGGGGAGTTCGGCCCGGCCGCCGAGCACGTGCCGGCACTGCTCGACCGCTTCGCCGACCTGTATCCGCCCGAAGTGCCCGGCAAGGCCACGCCGGACGCCTCGACCGACATCTTCATGGCGACCCGCTGCATGACGTACCTGCTCGGCCCGGACGCCCCCAAGCCGCTCTTCCGCTTCGCCCGCGGCTGCACGCTGCCCGCGCAGGCCCGCCGGCCGCACGACGCCTGGCAGCTGCTCGGCGAACTGGACGACCTGCTCGGACGGCTCTACGGACCGCGGCGGTTCCGCCCGTTCACCATGCCGGGGCGGCGCAAGAGCACCACCTGACGGGCGCACCAGGCCCGCTCGGCGCACCTGCCCCGCTCCGCGGGCGCGGCGCCGCCTCACCGGCACACGAACCGTTCACCTTCTCGGAGGGACACCATGGGAAGCGGCAACTGGTCCACCAACGTGTACGACGCGGCCCAGAGCTACAACGCGCGCGCCGGCCGCAGCGCCTTCGACTACAGCGACCGCACGCACCGGTCCGTACCGCGCAGCGCCTGGAAGGCGCACGCCGACCTCGACCCGCGCGGCGTCGGGGCGCGGGAGAGCCGGGACAGCGACGAGCACCCGACCTCGCTCGCCATATCCGTGCTGTTCGACGTCACCGGCTCCATGCAGTCGGTGCCGGTCACCCTGCAGACCAAGCTGCCCGAACTCTTCGGCCTGCTGCTGCGCAAGGGCTACGTCGACCACCCGCAGATCCTCTTCGGCGCGATCGGCGACGCCACCTGCGACCAGGTGCCGCTGCAGGTCGGGCAGTTCGAGTCCGACAACCGCATGGACGACCAGCTCGGCAACATCCTGCTCGAAGGCGGGGGCGGCGGGCAGAAGACCGAATCGTACGAACTGGCCATGTACTTCATGGCCCGGCACACCGAGATGGACTGCCTCGACAAGCGCGGCAAGCGCGGCTACCTGTTCCTGATCGGCGACGAGATGCCGTACGGCCGGGTCAAGCGCCGCGAGGTCGAGGCGGTCGTCGGCGACACCATCGGCGAGGACATCCCGATCGAGGCGATCGTCGCCGAACTCCAGCGCAAGTTCGAGGTGTACTACATCCTCCCGGCCGGGTCGTCGTACGTCGGCGACACCGAAGTCCTCGGCCGGTGGCGCGGCCTGCTGCGCCAGAACGTCATCGAACTCGACGACCTGGACGCGGTCTGCGAGACCATCGCGCTCACCATCGGCCTCGCCGAGGACGCCATCGACCTCGACGAAGGCCTCGGCCACCTCAAGGACGTCGGCGCCGCCGACTCCCAGGTCGGGTCGGTCTCGCGCGCGCTCGCCTCGTACGCCGAGGGCCGCGCCGGCGCACTCGCGGTCAGCGGCACCCTCCCCGGCCTGGACGCCGGCGAGAGCGGGCCGGCGGCCGGCACCACCCGGCTGTGAGCACGAACCAGCCGCCGGGAGACGGGAACCACGCGGATCGCGCGGACCGGATGGACGACGCCGAGCGCGCGGGCCATACGGACGACGCGGACCGCGGGGACCACGCGACGCCGGCCCCGGACCGGGATCTGGACCCGGACCGGAGCCGGACACACCGGCCGCTGCCGCCGCCCGCGGGGCTCGGGGGCGCGGCGGCGGCCGGGGTGGGGGCCGGGGGAGGCGAGGCGGCCGGACCGGGGGGCCCGGCCGCCTCGGGGCCGGATGCCGCGGGGCTGGTTGCCGCAGGGCCGGATGCCGCGGGCGCGGCCGTACCCGGCCCGGCCTTGTCGAGCCTGGCCGTACCCGGCCTGGCCTTGCCGGGCCTGACCATGCCGGGCACCGCCCGTCCGGGCCGGGCGGTGCCGTCCGTCCCGGCCCATCCGGCTCCCCTGGAGGAAGGGCCGCCTTCGTACCGGCTGCCCTCCACCGCTGGGACTCCCTACAGCGGGGGGCGCCGCGACGCGCTGCGCCACGAGCACGTCGCGGTCGTGGACCTCGGCTACGGCGACGCCGGCAAGGGCACGATCGTCGACTACCTGTGCCGCCGCGGGCGCGCCACCGGCAACGGCATCCCGGTGAGCACCGTCGTGCGCTTCAACGGCGGTCCGCAGGCCGCGCACAACGTGGTGACCGACGACGGACGGCACCACACCTTCGCCCAGTTCGGCTCCGGCATGTTCACGCACGGCGTCGAGACGCATCTGTCGCGCTTCATGCTGGTCGACCCCCTCGCGCTCGCCGCCGAGGCCGACCACCTCACCGCACTCGGCGCGACCGGCGCGTTCGCCTGGCTCAGCATCGACCGCGAGGCGCTGCTGGTCACGCCGTACCACGCGGCCGCCAACCAGGCCCGCGAGCGCGCCCGCGGCGACGCCCGGCACGGCTCGTGCGGCATGGGCGTGGGGGAGACCGCCGCGTACGCCCTCGCCCACCCCGAGGACGCGCCGCGCGTCGGCGACTGCCAGGACCCGCCGCGGCTGCGCCGGCTGCTGACCGCACTGCACGACCGGCTCGCCGACGAACTCGGGCCGCTGCCCCTGGTCCCCGACGTCGACGACTGCGTGACCGCCTTTCGCGGCTTCGCGCAAACCGCCCGGATCGTGGACCGCACCCACACCACCAAGCTGCTGCGCCGCGGCCGCGTCGTCTTCGAAGGCGCCCAGGGCGTGCTGCTCGACGAGTGGTACGGCTTCCACCCCTACACGACGTGGTCCACGACGACCTTCGCAAACGTGGACGAACTCCTCGCCGACGCGGGCGAGAGCGCGCTGCGCCTCGGCGTCGTGCGTACCTTCACGCCACGGCACGGGCCGGGACCGCTGGTCACCGAGGAGCCCCGGCTCACCGCCGCGCTGCCGGACCGGTACAACGGCACCGGACCGTGGCAGGGGGCGTTCCGGGTCGGCCACTTCGACGCGGTCGCGTACCGGTACGCGGTCGAGGTGTGCGGCGGCGTGGACGCGCTCGCCGTCACCCATCTGGACGCGCCCTGGCAGGTTCCGCTGGGGGTGTGCCACGCGTACCGGGTGGACGGCGAGCGCATCGACCGGCTGCCGGTCGGCCCGCGCGAGGACCTGGCCGGGCGGGCCGAGCTGACCGCGCGCCTGATGCGGGCCGAGCCGGTGTACCAGGTGCAGCGCGGGGCACAGAGGTACTGGCCGGACGACGGCTGCCCGCACCGTGCGGAGGACTGGTCCACCACGGTCGAGCCGCGCGCCTGGCCGAATGTGATCGCCGACGCACTGGGCGCCCCGGTGGTCGTGCGCTCGTCGGGCCCGCGCACCGGTGACAAGGCCCAGGCTTCGGTGTTACTGTCCAGTAACAAGTAGTCGGAGGCCCGTCAGGGTGCCGGGAGGAACCCCCATCTTTCGCCCACTCGGCGGGGCGGTGGTCAGGTTCCCTTCCGGGGGCGCGTACTCTCGACTAGAAGTTGACGGACCGTCACATGATGGAAGTGCCGGAACCTTTCGCTCGCGCGTGCGCGGCCGGAAGGGGACAGTGCCGACATCACAGGATCGAAGGGGCCGGAGCCGTCATGCCTTCGCAGGAGGTCGTACATGGTCACACCTGCGCGGATGCAATGATGCCGGAGTGATCGAACACCCCGGCGGCGAGCATCGCGAGCAGCCGCGGGTGGGGCCATAGCGGCGTCTTCGGACGGGCATGACACCCTCGGACCGGCACCTGGGTGACCGGACGACCACAGGAGAACTGTTGTGAAAATCGTTGTCTGCGTGAAGTACGTGCCCGACGCCACCGCGGACCGCGGGTTCAACGAGGACGGCACCACCGACCGCGAGTCGGTCGACTCCCTCCTCTCCGAACTCGACGAGTACGCGATCGAGCAGGCGCTCCAGATCGTCGAGTCCGGCGTCGAAGCCGAGATCACCTACCTGACCGTCGGCCCGGACGACGCCCGGGAAGCCCTGCGCAAGGCCCTCGCGATGGGCGGCGACAAGGCGATCCACGTCAGCGACGACGACATCCAGGGCAGCGACGCCCTCGGCACCTCGCTGATCCTGGCCAAGGCCATCGAGAAGGCCGGCTTCGACCTCGTGGTCTGCGGCATGGCCTCCACCGACGGCGCGATGGGCGTCCTGCCCGCGATGATCGCCGAGCGCCTGGGCGTCCCGCAGGTCACCTACCTCGACGAGGTCTCGGTCGAGGGCGGCGTGGTCAAGGGCCGCCGCGAGGGCGACGTCGCGTCCGAGACGGTCGAGGCGAGCCTGCCCGCCGTCATCTCGGTCACCGACCGCACCGGCGAGGCCCGCTTCCCGTCCTTCAAGGGCATCATGGCCGCCAAGAAGAAGCCGGTCGAAGAGCTGGACCTGGACGACCTGGAGATCGACTCCGACGAGGTCGGCCTGTCCGCCTCGTGGTCGACGGTCGACGCCGCCACCGCGCGCCCGGCGCGCACCAAGGGCGAGGTCGTGACGGACGAGGGAGAGGGCGGCGTGCAGCTGGCCGCGTTCCTCGCCGCGAAGAAGTTCATCTGAGTCGGGCAGCACCGGACCTATTTCTGATCTTCCGGGCTACACCGGACAAGGAGACATTCAATGGGTGAGATCCTCGTTCTCGTCGACCACGTCGACGGAGCAGTACGCAAGCCGACCCTGGAGCTGCTGACCCTGGCCCGCCGGATCGGCGAGCCGTCCGCGGTCTTCCTGGGCAAGGGCGCCGACGCCGCCACCGAGACGCTGGGCCGCTACGGCGCCCAGAAGGTCTACGTCGTGGACGCCGCCGAGGTCGACGACTACCTCGTCGTCCCGAAGGCCGACGCCCTCGCGCAGATCGCCGAATCGGCGAGCCCCGCCGCCATCCTGGTGCCGTCGTCCGCCGACGGCCGCGAGATCGGCGCCCGCGTCGCGGTGCGCCTGGGCTCCGGCCTCATCACCGACGCGGTCGACGTGGTGGCCGGCGAGAATGGCCCGGAGACCGAGCAGTCGGTCTTCGCCGCGACCTACCAGGTCCGCGCGCACGTCACCAAGGGCACCCCGATCATCACGGTCAAGCCCAACGCCGCCACCCCGGAGGAGGCCCCGGCCACCCCCGCGGTCGAGGCCGTGTCGGTGACCTTCTCGGCCGCCGCCACCGGCACCAAGA
The DNA here is from genome assembly GCF_021502675.1 of Yinghuangia soli. Taxonomy (GTDB): domain Bacteria; phylum Actinomycetota; class Actinomycetes; order Streptomycetales; family Streptomycetaceae; genus Yinghuangia; species Yinghuangia soli. The sequence continues at coordinate 73,709 of NZ_JAKFHA010000001.1, read as the reverse complement.
TCGTCGCCACCGCGGCGCGCGAGAAGTCGGACCGCCCCGAGCTGACCGAGGCCGACATCGTCGTCTCCGGCGGCCGCGGCGTGAACGGCGCCGAGAACTTCGTGGTCATCGAGCGCGTCGCGGACGCCCTCGGTGCGGCCGTCGGCGCCTCCCGCGCCGCGGTCGACGCCGGCTGGTACCCGCACAGCCACCAGGTCGGTCAGACCGGCACCCAGGTCTCGCCGCAGCTGTACATCGCGGCCGGCATCTCGGGCGCGATCCAGCACCGCGCGGGCATGCAGACCTCGAAGACGATCGTCGCCGTCAACAAGGACGAGGACGCGCCGATCTTCGACCTGGTCGACTACGGCGTCGTCGGCGACCTGTTCAAGGTCATGCCGCAGCTGGAAGAAGAGATCAACAAGCGCAAGTGAGCCGGGGCGGGCAGTTGTCCGCCGATCGAAGGTGAAGCCGAGCCGAGGCCGAGTCGAAGCCGAGTTGAGCCGAGGCCGAGTCGAACCGAAGCCGAGCTGAGCCGAAGCTGAGGTGAGCCGACGGCGACACCGTGGCCCTGGCCACCACCGCCGCAACGCGGAGCACCCCGAACCGACAAGGTCCGGGGTGCTCCGCGTTTCCGCGTTTCCGCGTTTCCGCGTCCCCGCGCTCCCGCGTCCCCGCGTCCCCGCGTTCCCGCGTCCCCGCGGTTTCCGCTGGGCGGGGGCGCGGTATGCCGTTCTCGATGATCTTCGGGTGGGCGTGCCGCGGTCCGGCTAGAGTGGCCGCGCATCGGACGGGGAGGCGGCCATAGAGCGACCGGGCTACGAGGTGACCGACGAAGGCGGCGAGGCCTTGTTGGCCGAATGCGCTGACGTGGAAGGCCTGTTCGCGCCCGACGATCCCGTCGCGGACTGGGTCTGGCTGGCCGGTTGCACGACGCGCGATCTCTGGGACGCGTTGCTCGCCGAGGGCCGCGAAGTGAGCATCTGGCTGGCCGCACGCGACGAGGCGGGGCAGGACATCGGCGGCGACGGCTTCGACCATGCGGTGGTCTGCGAAGTCGTACCGAGCCCCGAGCATCCCGGGTGTGTGGACGTCGGCCTCCAGTACCGCATCGACTTGTGGCAAGCGCGGCCCGAGCTCCCGTCCGCCGCAGCTGCGGTGTCCGTCGAGGTCCTCTCCGGGCTGGCGACCGATTCCGGGCCGGGGCGGGAGTGGCGCTCATCGGGCGATTGCCGCGGCGTCCAGTACCGCGTCGACGGCCCGTGGTTCCCGGTGCATCCGCTGACGCTCGTCGGCTGCACGCCGCAAGGCCGCCTGGCCGACGCCCTGGCCGCCTTCGCCGAACGGCTCGCCCGCGACGGTGCCCATGACCCCGAAGAAGCCTCCCGCGAAATGGAGTTCGGCCCGGTGATGCTCCGCGTCTTCGACGATGCGGGGCTCGGCGTCGAGGACATTCCGCTCGGCCTCGACATCGCCGAGGTCCGCCCGTCCGTACGCTTCCGCGGCCGCGTCGACCTGGTGGTCACTGCCCCCGCCGGCTTCCGTCCGCCGCCCGCGGCGCGGCCGGTGTGGGAGCTCTGGCGGAACGGACCGCCGAACGAACCAGGCCTCTGGGAACGGCTCGACACCCCGGGCCGCCGTGCCTGGCTGCACTGCGCGGTCGTGCGCGGCCGCGCGTACGGCATCGGGACTGTCGACGATCCGCCGGGCGCGGTCTACGACCTCGACGGCCGGCAGGTGACCGACGAGGCCGGCATGTACTGCGCCTTGGGAGAGGCGGTCAACGGCCCGGGCGGCTACTTCGGCCAGGACCCGCAAGGGCTGCATGAGTGCTGCTCCCGCGACTTCGGTGCGCGCTCGCCGTTCACGATCGTCTGGAACGACGCGGAGGTCGCCCGCACGCACGGCAGCAGCCCGGGCGACGCGTGGTTCACCGACACCGTGGCATTGCTCCGCGAGGAAGGTGTCGAGGTGGTGCTTCGGTGACCTCGGGTCGCGGGATCGTCCTGACCCGGGACGAGGACGACTCTCTGCTGGCCGAATGCGCCGAGATCGACGGGCTGTTCGCCCCCGACCGCGAGCCGGATCCCCGTCCGCGCGTCACGCTCCTCGGTTGCTCGGCTGCGGGCGCGATACGCCGGGCCTTGGGCTCGGACACCGCGCGGCACAGCTTGATGGCCGTCTATCCGGGGCGTTCGGGAGCCGCCGCGGATGCGGAGTGGTTCGAGGACGTCCGGCTGGTCGGTGACGTCCCGTGCGCTCGGGATCTGTCGCTGCGGGACATGACGTTCGACTACGAGGAGACCTCCGGCCGCTACCCGGCGGAGATGTGGGGAGTGACGTCGTCGTCAAGGATTCCGCAGGTCTTCGTCGACGAGGGCAAGGCGGCTGTCGCCGGATTCCGTGACGTGGCCTGGCTGCAGCCTTACCTCGAGCCGCCCGAGCGGACGATCACCCTCGTCGGCTGCGTACCGCAGGGCGCGCTTGCCACGGCGATCCGGGTGACCAGTCGGCGGCGACGGCAACTGGGCCTGGTTTATTTTGAGTTCCGGGATACGGCTGGTACCGATGCCTTCGCCTTCGGTGCCGGTGTCGAGGTACTCGGCGCACGGCCCACGCGCCTGGCAGGCGACGGGCCGCCGGAGGGGCGTCGGGGCGGGCGTCGGGACGGGCTTGTCGACGTCGACCTGCGGGTGCTTTGGGACGCCCTCCCTCGGGCCGCGGTGCGCCCGGTCTGGGACTCGTGGCTGACGGGGCCGCCGGAGACGTCCGGCACTTGGATCCCGTACGACGCCCGCGGCCGGCAGGCATGGCTGGACTTCGCCGGCCATCGGCGTCGGGAAGAGGACTGCACGGGGCCGCCGCGGGGGACGGTCGTCGAACTCGACGGGACGCACCTGACCGACACGGCGGCGTTCTTCTGTGCGTTCGGTGAGGCCGTGCGCGGGCCGGGCGGCTGTGTGACGCCGTACTTCGGGAGCCTCCACGAGTACGTACGCGAGCCGTTCACGCTGGTGTGGTCGCGCGCGGATGTCGCCAGGCAGGCTTGGGCGGCCGACGACCCGAGTGTCTTCGGCCGGCTGCTGGACGACGCGGCGCGGGCCGGGATCGACGTCGTCCTGCGGTGAAGCCTTGCAGTGAAGCCGTGCGGCTGGACCGGGTCAGTCGCCGGCCGGGGTGCCGGTCGGGGCGGCGGCGTAGCGCTTGATGAGCTCGAACGGGACGCGGCCCATGGCGACGAGGCCGAGACCGTACGCGGCCAGGACGGTGGCCGACGACGTGGTGAGCGATTGGCCCTCGACTCCGTCGGTCATCAGCTGCACGAGGGGGAAGAGCGGGGCCACGGCCAGCACCGAGACACCCGTGCACCAGAAGGCCACGCTCTGGTTCGCGCGGCGGTTGAGTTCGGGGTCGCGGACGACGTGCTCGGGGAAGACGTAGCCGCGGTCGGGGTCGCAGGCGATGCCGCGGTAGCCGGTCGAGGCGGCGACCAGGGTGATGGCGGCGAGCGCGCCGAAGACGAGTGACACGAGGAGGATCAAGGCGCAGCCCTTCCCGACGGCCCGCGGTGGCGATGAGTTGTCCGCCCGGCGGCAGGTGGCGGGGGACGCGCGGTGCTCGGATGTGGCTTCGAGGTTAGGTCACACAGGTGAGAGGTTTAAACACCCCTATGTCCAGATGTGACGAGTTTCTCGTGGGGAGGGGAGCTCGCTTTTGCGGGTAGGCCCGGTCGGCGGCCGCGGCCGGAGTGGCCGGAAAACGCCGTTCCGATGGCGATCATGATCGCTGATTCGAATAATAGTTCGAGAAGGTTCCGTGATCGGCATCGCCGGCCCGACCCCTGGAGGACCCCATGCTCACGACCCGGTTCACTCCCGGATCGCCGATCTGGCTCGAACTGTCCACGCTCGACGTGGACGCCTCCGTGCACTTCTACCAGGCGCTGTTCGACTGGGACTTCCAACCGCTCGGGCCCGAGTTCGGCGGGTACGGGACCTTCGTGACGGGCGGCCGCAGCGCCGCCGCGCTGTATCCCTGCACCGCGGGCGACGACGAGTTCCCGTGCTGGACGCTCTACTTCCACACCGCCGATGCCGAGGCGCTCGCCAAGGCGGTCGAGGGAGCCGGCGGCACGGTCCGGCGCGCACCCGAGGACGTCTTCACCAACGGGCGCGAGGCGCACTTCGTGGACCCGTCCGGGGTGCGGTTCGCGGCGTGGCAGCCCGGCGACACCAAGGGGCTGGAGGTCGTCAACGAGGTCGGGTCGCTGGCCTGGACCGAGCTGCTCACCGACGACGCCGCCAAGGCCGAGGCCTTCTACACCGCGGTCTTCGCGTGGCGCTTCCAGGCGGTGCCGATGGCGGGCGGTGCCGAGTACACGGTGATCACCCCGGCCGCGCAGGACGAGGGCGGCGAGACGGGCGGCCTGGTGGGTGTCGACCCGGCTTCGGACATGCCGGGGCACGATGCCGCGCCGAGCTGGTACCCGTACTTCGAGGTCGCCGACTGCGATGCGGCGGTGGCCCGGGCGGTCGCGGCCGGTGGATCGGTGGTCGTGCCCGCGATGGACCTGGACGGCGTCGGGCGCATGGCGATGATCGCCGACCCGGCCGGCGTGCGCTGCCAGGTGATCACCAGCGCGGTGCCGGCACCGCCGCTTCCGGCGTAGGGCACCGGTACGGATCGAGAGCACTGCTCTCGATCCGGGGCTGCGCTCCCATGCCAGGGCTGTGTTCTACGCCAAGGCGTGCGCTCTGCGCCCAGGCCATTGCTCTTCGCCCGGACCAGTGCTCTCTCCCCGGGCCGATGCTCTTTCCCCAGGCTGGTGCTCTGCCTCCGCGGCTGTGCTCTCTTTCCGGGGCTGTGCTCTGTTTCTAGAGCGGCGCTCCGTTTGCGTCCGCGCCGCCCGTGTTCTGCTCGCGGTCGTGTTCGCGGTCGCGCTCGCGGTACGTGTGCAGCGGTACGGCCACGCTCGTGTCCGTACCGACCCGGCGCCGGTCCGGCTCGACCGCGGTCAGTGCGGTGGCCGGCCGCAGGCTCGCCAGCGAGCGCGCGGCGAGGTCCTGGTAGACGCGGGTGCCGTTGGCCTTCCAGGCCAGTTCGGTGTCCGTCAGCTCGCGCGTCACGACCCCGGGCGAGCCGGTGATCAAGTGCCGCGCCGGGACCGCGGTGCCGGCCTTGACGAACGTGTGTGCGGCGACGAACGCGTACTCGCCGAGGTCGACGCCGTCCATGACCACCGCGTTCATGCCCACCAGCACGCCGCGCCCGACCCGGCAGCCGTGCAGGATCGCACCGTGGCCGACGTGCCCGTCCTCCTCGATGACGGTGTCGGTGCCGGGGAAGCAGTGCACGACGCAGCCGTCCTGCACGTTGGCGCCGGGGCCGACGGTGATGCGCCCGAAGTCGCCGCGCAGGCTCACCAGCGGCCCGATGTAACAGCGGGGACCGATGACCACGTCCCCGACCAGCACCGCATCGGGGTGCACGAACGCCGTCGGGTCGATCACCGGCACCACCGAGTCGATCTCGTACACGCGGGCCATGGCCTTGCTCCGTTCCACGCCGTACTGCGCCGTTCGAACTGTCCACGCCGTCCTGTGCCGGCGCGTCCGGCCCAGTATTTCTGACGTACCGTCAGGTGCAATGCGGCGGGTACAGATACGGAGGTGCCGGTGCGCGCGGGCGGCCGAGCCGCGGCCGATGCGGACGCGGCCGGCTACTGGGTGGCGACCTCGATGCAGCGCCGCAACGCGTCCACGGCCTCCGGGTCGCCTTCCACGGTCACGCCGCTGGGTCGGTCGGCGTCCGTACGGCGCCACAACCAGCGCAGCACCGACATGGGCGCGCCGGTGATGTGGACGTCGGCGGCGTCGTCGCCGGGGCCGTCCTCGACCTCGAAGAGCCCAGGCGCGGTCCGGGCCCGCCAGGCAGCGCCGTCGGTCTGCACCACGTACGTCCGCCCGGGCGAGCCGGCCAGGATGTCCGTGAAGTACTCGCCCCACGCGGACACGCTGTACGCGACGAAGACCCTGAGCAACTCGTCGATGCCGTCCACGGCGAGGTCGTCGGGAACCGGGGCGACGGGGCGTCCGGCACCGAGTTCGGCGTCGATGCGGTGGATCGCCGTCTCGTGCGCCATGCGGCGGATCCAGAAGCCGACCGTGGGGTCCGGCGCGTACCAGGAGCCGGCCGGGTCGCCGGGCTTCCGGGCGGCGAACTCCGCGGTCAGAGACGCGTATCCGTCGTCGAGCAGGGACAGCGGCACGGTATCGGCCAGTTCGTCCGGCGGCCACGGCTCGGGCTCGGCGCCGTCGCGCATCGCCAGCGTCTTGTGCAGGTAGACCTCGCCGACGTGACGCGTCAGATCGGCGACCGTCCAACCGGGGCAACTCGGTACGCCCGCGGCCGGAGCGGCGGCCGCGGCGTCCCGCAATCGCGCGAAGTCGGCTGCCAGGCACTCGAGGAATCGGGAGTACTCCATGCCGCACAGTGTTGCCGAACCCCCGCACCAAAGGGCAACCGCCGCCGCCCGCGAACCGCGCGGCGTCCGGACTGGTCCGAATCGGCGACGGACTGGCTGATGCGGCCTAGGGTTCGGCACATGGGCATACGGGATGCGTCGCGCGTGCGGCCGGTTCGTCTGTACGGCTGGCTGTGCGCGGCGGCGGTCATGGTGCTTGCGGCGTCCGGGTGTTCGTCGTCGGACGGGCCGCCGGGGCAGATAACAGTGGCCGAAGTCGCGGCCGCGCAGGCGGGCCTGGCGCCGGGGGCGCCGTGCCCGTTCAAGGTCGACATGGCCGCGGCCGCCAGGAAGGCCGGCATCGATGCGCGGGTGGAACCGGGCGATCCGGCGAGCGCGGGGGAGTTGGTCCCGGCGCAGGCGGGCGGCGTACCGACCTTCTCGACGCCGCCTCCGGTACCGCCGCCTTCGCTGCCGGCGCGCAAGGCGTACCCGAGCATCGACTGCACGTTCCGGGTCGGTGCCCGGGCCGTCAAGCTCACCGTCGTCGCCACCGAGGACGCATCGGCACGCAACCTGCTCCTGCCGGCGATCGTCGCGGCGGGCAGGATCAGCCTTTCGTCCGAGCCGTTCCTGGAATGGGCCCGGAAGACGCCCGCCCCGGGCGACGTGGTGATGCCACCGGGTGGGAACACCGTCGCGTTCGTACGCATCCCGGTCGACGGCGGTGGCGACGTCGGGATGGTGGTCCAAGCAGACACCGTGGCGTCCCCGACCCCACCGGACTTGACGGGCCGGACGCTGCGCACGATCACCGAGGAACTGCGCGACGGGATGAGAGTCTGAGCCGGGCGAAACAGATGGTCGAGCGGGTGCCGGCACGGCCTCTTGGATCTTGGATCTGCCCGTGGCTCAAGACCGGAGAGGCCGGTTCGGCTCAGCGGGATTCCAGCTCGTCGGCCTGCTTTATGAGGGCTTTTGCGATGTCGTCCCAGCTCGGACCGTACATGCACAGGCTCTGCGCGGCCTCCCGCAGCAGAGCCGGCTCGTCCGGTCGCTGCAGCAGGACGAGGCGATAGGCGAGGTTGCGAATCCAAACCGGCAGATCGCGTCCGCGTCGGCGAACGTCAGCTCTTCGACGAAGTAGTGCTCGCGGTGGTCCCGATCGCATGGCGGTGTCGGACGATACTCGTCTCCATAGACGCATCGGGCGTGCTCGGCCAGGGTGCTGTGCATGCGCGGCAGCCTACGACGCCATGAGCTGTCGACCGGGTCTCAGAAGTAACCCTTTCCGCCGTCCAGCAGTTCGCGGACGATGTCGGCGTGGCCGGCGTGCCGTGCAGTCTCCTCGATGACGTGGATCAGCATCCAACGCAGATTGGCGCCGCCGGAGTGGTACTCGGTGTTGCGTCCTACGTCGTCGAGAGAGGCGGCGGCGACAATCTCGTTGCTGCGGGCGCACTGGGCCTCGTACTCGGCGAGAAGCTCGGCGAGCGGCCGGCCGCCGGTCTTCCACTCGGCGTCCTCGATGGTCTTGTCGAAGGCCGGGTTGACGCTCGTGTCCGCGTCGAGGAACAGCACCTCGAACCACATGTGTTCGGTCCATCGAGCGTGGGAGATGAGGCCGGCCAGCGTCATCAGAGGTGAGGTGGGGATGAGCGCGCGGTGCGCGTCGTCGTCGCTCAGGCCTTCGCATTTCCAGCGTAGGATCTGCCGCTGCGCGTCCAGCCAGCCGACGAGCGCGGTCCGTTCGTCCGCGCGGAGCGCAGGGCGTTCAACATCAGATGCCATGTCGGCGCACGCTACCCGGACACATCGGACGAGGCACGTCAATTGTGCGGATCGCGCGGTAGGAGTCGCGGGGAGATCGGCTGCCGAGAGGAGCGGACGTACGACAACGCCGATGGCGACACGGTACGGATCACGATGAGCGAAGTGGACGCGCTGTACGTGCTCGAGGACCTCCCTGATGGTGTGGAGGTGGCCTGTACGCGGACGGAGGACGTCACGCCTTCGCCGTACGCCTGGGACCACCGCTTCGCGCCGGAAAAGTCGCAGCCCGGGCTGACGCTGTGGCGAGTCTTTGACGGATGCGAAGGGCCGTCATAGCGAGGTCAGACGCAGGTCCCCGGACGAGATCCCACAGCGGACCCGGTCGGTCGGGAAGGACAGTTCCCGGACCATAAGGGTGCCGCCGGAATGAGGAACCGTGAAGCGGCCAGCGGGCCGACCCGCGAGGTAACCGGTTCTGGGGCATGCACGGTCGGGCGTGGGTGCGGGGGCGGACCGTGGTCAGCGTGTATGGCGACGGGTGAGACGTCCTCAAGCAGGTGGGGAGTCCAGCCAGCGGTGGTCGTCGAACTCCGGGGGGATTTCGTCGTTCCAGGGGTCGATGCCTTGGCTTTCCAGGGCTTCGAACCAGGCGTCGCGGCGGGAATCGGGGAGGCGGTGGCCGCACCAGGGGCAGAAGGCGATGGTGATGACCGATGCGCCGCCGTCGTGGATGACCAGGCCGTATTCCTGGAACTTGGCGCTGAAGTCGATCAGTGCGTCCGGGCACTCGAAGGGGTCGGGGTGCGTGTCGCACTGCGCGTCGACCTGCCGGGTCATCGTCTCGCAGCAGTGGGTGGGCGTGGTGGACATGATCGGAAGTAGATCATGGCGTGCCGTGGACCAAGAGGCCGTTGGCGAGGGTGAGGCGGACCAGGGTGTGGTCGGGGGCGGCCAGGGCTTCGCGGAGTGGGGTGTGGAGGAGGCAGAGGTCGGCGGGGTCGCCGGGGGCCAGGGGGCGGGGTGTGGTGGCGCCGGGGTCGGGGTGGGTGAGGGCGGCGAACGCTGTTCGGGTGGGGACGCGTTCGGTGGGGTTGAGGGTGCGGCCCGCGGGGGTGCGGCGGTCGCGGGCGGCGCGGAGGGTGTGCCAGGGGTCCGGGTCGCCGTAGGGGGCGTCGCTGGACAGGGCGACGGCGATGCCCGCGCGGAGAAGCGACGCGTACGGGTAGAGGTGGGGCAGGTCGGCGGGATCGACGTCGCGGGTGTACGTGTCGCCGCGGTCGGTGAGCAGGGTGGGCTGGGTGACGACGATGATGCGGCGTGCGGCCAGTTCGGGGAGCAACTCCGGGGGTACTACGGCTGCGTGTTCGATGCGGTCGCGGTGGGGTGGGGGCGGTGGGCCGGCTTCGGCTAGGGCGGCCAGGGCCAGGACGAGGCCTTCGCGGGTGACGCAGTGGATTGCCACGGCGGGGTTGGCGCCGCGGCGGGCGCGGGTGATGCGGGACAGCAACTCGTCGTACGGCCAAGGGTGGTGGTCCGGGGGGAGGAGTTTGGTCGGGCCTTGGAGGATGCGGTGGGGATTCGGGGGTGGGGCCGGGTGCCGTTGTGAGGGCGGGGTGGGTGGGGTTGCGTCGGTGGGGCGGCCCAGGAGGGTGATGCGTTGGGGGAGGGCGCCGGTGCGGGTGGCGTCGGCTATGTGGCGGGCGGCTTCATCGGACAGGTCGGGGGTTGCGTCGGTGAGGGCGGTCACGCCGTACGACGCGTAGCGGTGGCCGACCGGGGTGAGGTCGGGGAGGCCGGTGGGCGGGACGCCTGCGCGGTGGAGGCGGTCGCGGAGCCAGGCGTCGAGGCGCCAGAGGCGGCCGGTGGGGTGTCCGGAGGCGTCTGTCTCGACGCCTGAGGGGTGGTCACCAGGCCTGTCCAGTCCGAGAGTTCGCAGCGCGGGGGAGTTGAGGATCCACAGGGCGCCGCTGCGGTGTTGGATCCGGACAGGGTGGGTGGCGCCGAGGGCGTCGAGGGATGCCCGGGTCAGGGGGCCGGCGGTGGATTCGTGGTAGTTGATGCCGCGGATCCAGGTGGTGGGCGGGAGGGTGCGGGCGGCCTGCCGGAGTGCGGTGGCGAGTTCTTCGGGGGTGCGTACGTGCGGTGGGCCGCAGTCGACCGAGCGCATGGCGGCGGCGAGGGCGTGGAGGTGGGTGTGGTGGTCGGTGAAACCCCGGAAGAGTGCACCGCCTTGGCCGTCCACGACGACGTCGTGCTGGGTGGTGGTCGGTCGTAGTGCGCCGGCGTCGGTGATCTCGGTGATGCGGGGAAGGGGGGCGTCGGGGAGCTGGGGGCGTTGGGGGAGTCGGGGGAGCTTGGGGGTCTCGGGCCGCCTGGCGTCGGGGAGGTGGAAGCCGGTGACGGCTACGTCATGGTGCGTGGCGCCGTTGAGTTCGACGTTGCGGAAGATGAGCCGCCCCGTCATGCGATGTCGAACTCGGCGAGGAACGCAGCGGTGTGGGCGCCGAGTTCAGGTGCCTTGTGGGGCGGTGGTGCGGATGTGCGCGCGCCGGAGCGGGGGCGTGGCGTACGGCGCGGAGCGGGGGCCTTGCGGGATCGCGGGGCGGTGCTCAGGGCGAGGGTCACCGCGTCGTACATGGACACGTCGAACATCGCACCGCCGCCCGTGACCAGCCCGGACATCGCCGCCACCGCGGCATGGACGCCGGTCAGCGGGTCGGCGATCGCGTCTCCGTGGACGGTCGGGGTGTCCGGGTCGTCGGGGGCGGTGTCGTGGAGGCCGGCTTCGAAGGCCACGTCGTCGCCGAAGCCGGGGCGGTTGGCGTCGGGGCCGGTGCGTCCGTACGCGGTGATCGACACCCACGTCTGCCCGGGCCGGGCAGCAGCCACCGCGGCCGGGTCGATGCCGAGTTGGGCGAGGGCGCGGGGGCGGGACGCCTCGATGACGACGTCCGCGAGCGAGAGGACCGCTTCGAGCCTGGCCAGGTCGGCTGGTCGCGTGAAATCGAAGGCCACGGACTCATGGCCACCGTGCAGCAGGTCGTAGAAGTCGGACGGTCCCGAACGGGCGCCGTCGGGGCGGCGGGTGCTCTCCACCTTGACGACGCGCGCACCGGCGAGGCCCAGCAGGTGGGCGCACAGCGGACCGGCCCAGAGGGACGAGAGGTCCACGACAAGCGGACGGGGGCGCGGAGTCGACCAGGCAGGGCCGGGGGCGGACTTTTCCGGGACGGCCCGGAGCGCGGGGGTGCTCGGCTGCCAGGTATCGCGGGGGACGCGTACGCCGTGCGGGAGTCGCCCGGGGAACGCACGGGGCCGGGCGGAGGGTGAGGGGTGCCGGGCGCGCTGCCGCCGGTCGGGGAGCGCGGCGGGGATGTCGAGCAAGAGGGCCTGGCGGTAGGCGGCGTCGGCCTGTTGGGTGGCGGCCCAGGCGTCCATCGCGGGCCAGTCCGGGCGCCCGGCGGGCGGCTCGGGCAGTGCGCCGAGGGTGAGGGCAGGGACGGACGCGAGGTCGGCGGGGCGGGCGAGGCTGAGCCCGAGCCAGCGGGCGTCGGCGGTACGCAGGATCCGGAATGAGCCGCCGGGGGAGGTCCGCCCTTGCGGTGCGTACCCGGCGAGCCTCGCACGGTCGGTGAGCAGCGCTTCCGGCTGCGGGAGCGGGCCCGGCGCGAGGCCTCCGAGCTGGGCGAGATCGTGGAAGGTGCCGAGTGCGCGGCGTATGAACTCGACGACGCTGGGGAACTCGACCACGGCAATGATCCTAGGGCGGATTCGCCGGCGACTTCGCCGGATAGCCGGTATGCGAGACCCCCGGCGGTGTTGCGTGTGCAGGCGGCGACGGCTCTGTCCCGGCTGGGCAACAGAGGTCTTTGGCGGGAAACCGTTTACGTACTGTCGGCCGTGGTAGCTGGCGACTCGCACACGCGGGGCGGCGGAGAGGGAACAGGCATGGCATTCGACCCGGGCATGCACGCGGCGCAGCACGCCACGGCGGACGCGCATCGGCGTACCGCCGAGGGTGTGCGGGCCGATGCTGGGGAGGACCGCGGGCCGGGGCGCCGTACGCGCCGCCGCCGCTGGGTGGGCGTCGTGTCGGGCCTCGTGCAGTTGGGGGCGGTCGTCGCGGCGCTGGTGTGGGCGGGCGACCACCCGGACACGGTGCAGCAATGGGTCGACGGGACTTGGGCGTTCATCGACGCGCATCACTGAGGCGGGGTCGTCGGGCTGAGGCCGGCTCACGTTTCGGGCGGGGCGGCGGCGAACAGCCGATCGAACTCGGCGGCCAGTTCGCAGTACCTGGTGCCCCAGCCGCTGGACAGTGACAGTTCCTGCAGCGGACCGGTGGGAAGAAACAGGACACGCATGTCGGACGGGCGCCCGCCGCGTTCGATGGCGGCGACGAGGGTGTCGAACTCCTCGAGGGCTTCGGCCGCGTCGTCCCAGCCGGACCAGGCGAAATCGTTGCCGGGGAGAACGATCAACTCGCGCATGCGGGCGAGGACGTCCAGGAGGGGCGTGGACGGCCGGCGGTGACCGGGGTGCGGCGGTGGCGGTGCTGCGTCGATCAGGCCGTCGACCAGACCCCACTCGAGTGCGGTGGCCGCCGCGAGTCGTTCGCCGGTCAGGACCAGCCAGGCCGTACGCCAGCGCCCGATCCGTGCGGTGATGCTCACGGTGCCGCCCGCGCCGGGGACCAGGCCCAGGTCGAGTTCCGGGAGTCGGAACCAGGCGTTCGGGTCGGCGAGGACTCTCGCGGCGAAGGCCGGCACCTCGATTCCGGCGCCTACGCAGGCGCCGTGCAGGTACGGGGTGACGCGGTCGCGAACCGCGTGCAGGGCCAGGCCGGCCGAGCGTGCGACGCGGACGACGTGGGCGGTGGCCGGGTCGGCTGCCGTACCGAACTCGTCGAGATCGCCACCGCTGCAGAAGGCCGTTCCGGCGCCTCGGAGTTCGGCGTGCAGGGCCGGGTCGGCGGCGACGACGTCGAGTGCGTCGATGAGGGCGTCGCGGAGGCCGTGGCCGAGGGCGTTGCGGCGGTCGGGGCGGTTGAGGGTGATCCGGAGCCGGTCGCCGTCGCGGGTGAGGAGGACGGCGTCGGGCGGGACGGCGGGTTTGGGGCGGAACGGGCGTCCGGCGCGCCAGGCGGCGAACTCGGGGCCGGCGAGGAGCGCGGAGTAGGTGAGGGACTCGGCGGTGAGTGCGTCGGCGATGGGGCCGGGGGCCGGGTCGGTGGTGTTGTGGGCATCGGTGCCGGCGCCGGTGCCGGTACTGGTGTTGGTGCTGGCGTCGGCGGCTGTGGTGAGCAGGCGGGCGTTGATCCGCAGCAGGTGCGCGAGCGCGAGTGCGGCGCGCGGGGTGCGCTCGACGGCGGCGGTGATGCGGGCGGCTTCGGCGTACGGGTCGGGCACGTGGATGTGCGAACGCGCGGTGCGAGGAGGCCAGTCCGGTGCTGTCCCTGCCTCGGGGGCTTGGACGACGGTGAGGGTCAGGGCGTCCACGACCTGCTGCAGCGCAGGTTGCCACGGGCGTCGCGCGACGCCGACGGTGAGGCGGGTGGCGGCGGCGAGTGCGCGGGCGGCGTACTGGGGGTCTTGGCTGCCCGCGTCGAGGTCGACGACGGTGAGGACGTCGGCGGCGCGCGGCGGGAGGTCGCCGGTGACGGTGGGGCGGAGAGCGGGGTGGCCGGGCGCGGCGAGGATGTCGTCGAGGGGGATGGGACGGGGGAGTTCGCGCATCGCGGCGGGGTCCTTCCTGCCGCGTCCCGCGGTGCCGGGGCGGCACCGCGGGACGCAGAGAGTCCGACCCTTACGCCTGGACCGGGCGCGTGCCGTCCATGCCCGCGTTCGGGGCCGCCTTCGCGACCAGGTCCGGGATCACCTCGGTCAGCTCCGCCGGCGTCCAGCGGCTGCCCTTGTCGACCGTCGGGCCGTTCGCCCAGCCCTCCGCCACGCTGATCGAGCCGCCCGCGACCGAGAAGACCCGGCCGGTCACGCCCGCCGACGCGGTCGAACCGAGCCACACCACCAGCGGCGAGATGTTCTCCGGCGCCAGTTTCTCCGCGGCCTCGGTGCTGTCGCCGATCAGGCCCGCCAGGTCCTCCGTCATACGGGTCAGCGCGGTCGGCGCGATCGCGTTGACCGTGACGCCGTAGCGGCCCAGCTCCTGCGATGCGATGACCGTGAACGCCGCGATGCCCGCCTTCGCCGCACCGTAGTTCGTCTGGCCGACGTTGCCGAAGATCCCGGACGGCGACGACGTGTTGATGATGCGCGCGTCCACCGCCTCGCCCGCCTTGGCCAGGTTGCGCCAGTGCGCCGCCGCGTGGTGGGCCGGGCCGAAGGTGCCCTTCAGGTGCACCTTGATGACCGCGTCCCACTCGGCCTCGCTCATGTTGGTGAGCATGCGGTCGCGCAAGATGCCCGCGTTGTTGACCAGCACGTCGATCCGGCCGAACGTGTCGATGGCCAGCTGGATCAGCGACGCAGCGCCGTCCCACGTCGAGATGTCGTCCGCGTGCGCGACCGCCTCGCCGCCCGCCGCCACGATCTCGTCGACGACCGCCTGCGCCGGACCGGCCGAGGCGCCCGTGCCGTCGCGCGATCCGCCCAGGTCGTTCACCACGACCTTGGCGCCCTCGGCGGCGAACGCCAGCGCATGCGAGCGCCCGATGCCGTTGCCCGCGCCCGTGATCACCACAACGCGGCCGTCGCAGATGCCCATCCAGTCCTCCTGGCATGTGAGGTGCGCCCTCAGCGAGAGGCGCCCTTAGCTGACGCTCAATCAATAGCAGGCAATCGCCGCCACGATAACCGGGGGCCCCGCGGGTCGGTCTAGATCGACCGGAGATGTGGGGCGCCACAGGACCGCGTCGCGGCCAGTTCGGCGGCCACCTCGCGCAGCGCCGGGAGCAGCGGCGTGCTGCCGCTGCCGCGCCGCACCGCGGCGAACAGGTGCCGGCGCGGCGCGGGTGCGCGCAGCGGCCGCAGCGCCACCCCGGGCGGCGCCGAGGCCACCGACATCTGCGGCATCATCGCCACCCCGAGCCCCGCCGCGACCATCGCGTACACCGCACCGAAGTCCGTCACCGAATGCGCCACCCGGGGCTGGAACCCGGCCTGCCCGCAGGCCTGCGTGGCCAGCGCATGGCACGCGGTGCCGTCCGCGGTCAGCACCCACTCCTCCTCCACCAGGTCCTCGGCGAGGTCCAGTTCGTCCTTCGCGGCCAGCGGATGCCCGGCCGGCACCGCCATGTGCACCGGCTCGTCGTGCAGCGGATGCAGCAGCAGCGTCGGATGGTCGGCGGTCGGGACCTGCGGCGAGTTCATGACCACCGCCAAGTCGAGTTCTCCCGCGATGACCAGCGGGATCGCGTCCTCGGTCTCCCGCTCCGCCACCGCGAACCGCCACCCCGGATGCGACGTGCGCGTCCGCGCCACCGCCGGAGCCACCAGGTACGCCAGTGCAGTCGGGAACGCCGCCACCCGCGCCGACCCCACCCCGCCCTTCGCATGCGCGGCCAGGTCCGCGCGAGCCCGCTCCAACTGCACGCCGATCGCGTCCGCATGAGTGAGCAGCACCTGCGCGGCACTCGTCAGGCGTACGCCGCGCCCGTGCTTCTCCAGCAGCGGCACGCCCGCTTCCTTCGCGAGCACCGCGAGCTGCTGCGACACCGCGGACGGCGTCAGATGCAGGCTTTCGGCCGCCGCGGCGACCGTGCCGTGCCGGGCGAGCGTCTGCAGGATGCGGAGGCGCTTGAGATCCATGTAGAGAATCTACCGAATAAGCTCCGGAAAAATTAGCTGGTTCTTGGGGATTGCGGTCCGGAGACTTGCGTCATGCCCATCCAGCGCTCGCACTCCACCCAGGCTGTCCTCGTCGCCGTCATCTGGGGCCTCAACTTCGTGGCCATCGACTACGGCCTCGACAGCTTCCCGCCGCTGCTCTTCGGCGCGCTGCGGTTCACGCTGGTGGCGATCCCCGCGGTGTTCTTCGTGCCGCGCCCCAAGATCGCGCTTCCCCTGCTCGTGGGCATCGGGATGTTCGTCTGCGTCCTGCAGTTCGCCCTGCTGTTCAGCGCCATGCACCTGGGCATGCCGGCCGGGCTGTCGTCGATCGTGCTGCAGTGCCAGCCGATGTTCACCGTGCTCTTCGCCCTGCTCTTCCTCGGCGAACGCCCGGCCCGGGCCCGGCTCGCCGCCCTGGCCCTCGCCGCGGCCGGCCTCGGGGTGATCGCGGTCGGACGCGGCCAGAGCGCCGGAGTCGGACCGTTCCTGCTGGTCGTGGCGGCCGGTGCGGCCTGGGCGATGGGCAACGTGCTCACCCGCAAGGCCGGCAGCCAGGCCGGCTTCGGCCTCGTGGTGTGGAGCGGGCTCGTGGCGCCGCTGCCGCTGTTCGGGCTCTCGCTCGCCTTCGAAGGCTGGTCCGCGGACCGCGAGGCGATGACCGGGCTCGGCATGTCCGGCGTACTGGCACTGCTCTACGTCGTGGTGGTGTCCACGTTCATCGGCTACGGCCTGTGGAACAACCTGCTCAGCCGCTTCCCGGCGAACGTGGTGGCGCCCTACTCGCTCCTCGTGCCGGTCGTCGGCATCGCGGCGGCCGCGCTGGTCCTCGGCGAACGGCCCACCGCGTGGGACTGGGCAGGCGGCGGCGTGGTCATGCTCGGCCTCGCCCTGATGAGCGGCGTCCTGGCGCCCCGCCGCGGAAACGCCCGCGGCCGGGCTCCCGAAGGAAGCCCGGCCACGGGACCGGAGCACGAGTCGGCGGCGGTGGGCGCCGCGGCCGCGACGCCTACGACGGTGTGAAGCCGACGGCGATGCCGGCTGCTGTGTGACGCCGGCTGCTTCGTGAAGGCGAGCGCCTCATGAAGCAGCCGGCATCGTGAGGCCGATTACTTCGTGATGCCGACTACTTCGTGATGCCGAAGCGCTCCAGGCCGAACGCCTTGATCGCGTTGCCGCGGAAGAGCTTGTAGCACTCCTCCTGGGTCAGCCCCGCCTGCGTGGCGATCTCGAAGGCGACCTTGTGGGTGTTCGGGAACGTCGAGTCCGCGTGCGGGTAGTCGACCTCGAAGCAGATCTGGTCGATGCCGATCACGTCGCGGTTCCGCAGGCCGATCTCGTCGTCGAAGATGCAGCCGTAGATGCGGTCCTTGATGTACGACGACGGCTTGTTCTTCAGCGACGAGCCGAAGTCGTTGTCGTCACGCTCGGCCCACAGCTTGTCGGCACGCTCCAGCACGTACGGCATCCAGCCGACCTGGCCCTCGGCGTACGCGATCTTCATCTTCGGGAAGCGGTCCAGCACGCCCGAGAAGATGTAGTCGATCATCGAGCCCATGGCGTTCTGGAACGTCAGCGTCGAGGACACGATGAACGGCGCGTCCGGCGACGTCGAGGGCATCTTCGAGGACGACCCGATGTGCATGCACACGATCGTGTCGGTCTCCTCGCAGGCCCGGAAGAACGGGTCCCAGAAGCGGTTCTTGTCGTGCACCGACGGCAGGCCCAGCGGCACCGGGTTCTCCGAGAACGCCACCGCGAACGAGCCCTTCGACGCGCAGCGGCGCACCTCCTTGGCGGCCAGCTCCGGGTCCCACAGCGGGATCAGCGTCATCGGGAGCAGCTTGCCCTTGCCGTCGCCGGCACACCACTCGTCGATGATCCAGTCGTTGTACGCCTGGACGCAGAGCAGCGCGAGCTCCTTGTCCTGGCGCTCGTAGAACGCCTGGCCGCAGAAGCGCGGCAGGATGTTCGGGAAGCAGATGGACGCGTCGGTGTGGTTCGCCGCCATGTCCTTCAGGCGCTCGGACTGGATCCACGCACCCGGGCGGATGTCGTCGAAGGTGACCGGCGTCACGTCGAGCGTGTCGAAGCCCACCGCGGCCGACAGCTTCGGGAACGGGTAGACCAGGTCGTCGTACAGCCACCAGTCGCACCACTCGCCGTCCTCGGCGCCCTTCTCGTACGAGAAGACGCCGCCGACGAAGTTGAACTTCGCCTTCTCGCGCACCACACGCGGCCCGCGGTCCTTGAACTTGGCCGGAAGCCGGTCCTGCCACAGGTTCGGGGGCTCGACGACGTGGTCGTCCACCGAGATGATGCGGGGAATCTCGAGCGTCATGGCTTCGGCTCCTGGGTCCGTCCGGTACTGCATGCTTTCGACGCCTCAAGCAAAGCCGCTCCGGACGGCCCGGCCAAGCCCCCAGTCCCGGCTAACGTTATGCCGCAGGGGCATATCCTGGACGCATGGAACTGCGCGATCTCAGGAGCTTCATCGCGGTCGCCGAGGAACGCCACTTCGGCCGCGCCGCGGCGCGCCTGTACCTGTCCCAGCCCATGGTCTCCAAGGCGGTACGCCGCCTTGAGCAGCAATTGGGCGCCCGGCTGGTCGACCGCAGCTCCCTCCCGGTCACCCTCACCCCGGCCGGCGAGGCCTTCCGGCGGCAGGTCGACGAAGCCCTCCGGCTGCTCGACGACGCCTGCGCCGACGTCCGCCGCCGCGCCACCCGCGAGGCCGGGCAGGTGCGTGTGGGGTATACCTCAGGGCTCGGCCCCTCGCTGGTCTCCACCGCCATCTCCGCGCTGCACGTGCGGCACCCCGAACTGCGCGTGCAGTGGACCAGCGAGCCCACCGCCCGCCAGGTCGCCGACGTCCGCGAAGGCGTCCTGGACGCCGGCATCGGCTGGCTCCCCGACCTCGGCACCGGCTTCGAATCCGCCCGCGTCGGCACGTTCGCCTTCGTCGCCCTGCTCCCCGCCGACCACGAACTGGCCGCCCGCGACACGATCGACGTCGCCGACCTCGTCCGCGGCGAACCCATCGTCGTCTGGCCGCGCGGCCCCCACCCCCGGCTCTACGCCCGCGTCACCGAAGCCCTCCGGCGCGCCGGCGCCGACGACATCGTCGAGGCCTACGGCAGCGTCGACGACGTCATCGCCCGCGTCGTCGACCGCCAAGGCCTCGGCATCTCGCCGCGCAGCTGGGCTCGGCAGCGCCCCGTCCGCGGCATCGTCCAAGTACCCCTGTCCGGGACACCCGACGTGCCCGTCACCGCCTTCTGGCGCGCCGACACCAGCCACGCGGGCGTCGACCTGCTCGTCCAGTGCCTTCGCGAGGTCGCCCAGGACAGCGACCTCGCCGAACAACTCTGAGCAGCTCGGACTGGCTCTGAGCATCTCGGACTGGCTCTGAACAGCTCTGAACAGCTCTGAACAGCTCGGGACTGCTCGGAGACGGCCGGCCGCAGGCCGGAGGCAGACTGGAAGCAGGTGCCGCGGCAGAGGCCGCGGAAGCGGCGGTGGCAGAGGCCGGCGCTACGCTGCCGACTCCCCGGGTGCCGGGGAAGGGACGGCGAGAGCCGAAGCGAGGAGAGCGCAATGGCGTACCGGGATCCGAGAGATCCGTACCAGGAGAGAGATTCGTGGCGCGACGGCTGGATCCGGCCCACCCGGTTCCAAGCAGTCTTCTACACGGTGATGGCCCTCGGCATCTTGCTCTCCGGCATCCTCTTCTTCGTCCGCAACGGCTGACCGGGAACCGAAACCGGCCGGCCGGATGTCCGGAACTGCCGGACAGCAGTCGCCGTCAGGCAGGGGGAGCAGGGGTGTCGGGAGGGTTCGGCGGGCCGTGGGAGCCGCCGCGGCAGAGCACGCGGCCGGGGCCGATACGGCGGTGGCGGACGGTGCTACGGCCTGACCGCGGCGGATGGGGAGTCCTGGCCGTCGTCCTCGCCGCCGCTTTCGTGGCCGCATTCCTCTACTGGGACGACGACGCCCGCCGCCCGCCGCGCAGCGGGCTCCCCGACCGGAAGTCGCTGCCGGACGCGATGAAGACCCCCCTACCGCTGCCGGCCTCCGCACTCCTCACCGTCGAGGACCTTCCGGCGCAGCCCGGCGCACCGGAAGGCTGGCGCGAGGATCCGGAGTACCGCGGCACCGGCTGCGTGCAACTCCCCTTCACCGCCTCGGACCGGCTGCTCATCCGCGAACGCAGTTTCGCGAACGGCACCGGCGGCCTGCGGCACGTCGTGATACGGCACCCCCTGTTCGAAGGGGTCAAGGACACCGGCGAGCAACTCGTCGACGCCATCCGCGCCTGCGCGGAAGCCTCCCGCGGCGTCCAGGTCCTCGAACCCGCCGCAGCGGCCACCCTCCTGTGGTCCATCGACGAACCCGGCGGGCCGCGGGCCAAACCCACCACCCGCATGCAGGTGGGGCTCCGCTTCGAGGCCGGCACGCTGATCCTGGTCGTCGTGGACCGCGACGGCCCGCAACTCGCCCCGGACCCGGCACTGATGGACACCCTCCTCGACCGGGCCGCGCACCGGGCCGGATTCCCGACGCGCCCGGCCTACCCCACCGGCCCGGACGAGACCGAGGACGGCGGCGACGAGGAAGACGACGGCGGAGACGGCGGCGGTCAGCCGGTGCCGGTCGCCGCCCGGTAGCGCCGGTGTGCGGCCACCGTCTCGACGGTGACCAGCAGCGCGGCCACCCCGCCCGCGAACGCGGTGGCACCGGCCGGCGGCAGGAACACCCCGGCCAGCACGAGCGCCGCCGCCGCGGCCAGCCACTTGCGCAGCCGGTCCGGCCCGCACGGGTCGCCCGGACGCAGCGCGATCAGCGCGACCGCCGTCAGGAACAACGCCAGCGGCACGGTCACCGCGAGCGCCGCCGTCCGCTCCGGGATCGGATGGTCCCCATGCCCGGCCACCGCCGCAGCCGCGGTCGCCAGGCCGCCGCCCACCGCGGCCAGCGCCGCGAACACCACATAGTGGCCGTAGCCCCAGGAGAACGCCCGTACCTGGGTCTCCGGACCGTCCCCGCCCAACGTGTCGAAGTACAGCCACCAGCACGAGAAGGCGACCACCAGGCCACCCGCGGCCACCGTCACGATCGACCCCGTCACACCGCCGTCGGTGGCGTCCTTGACCGCCACCGTCGCGGCCAGCACCGACTCGCCGAGAATGATCAGCGCGAACAGCCCGTACCGCTCGGCGATGTGCTCGGCATGCCACAACTCGCCCGCGCCGGCCCGCTCGGCCCAGATCGGCACCGCGATCTCGCACAGGATCAGCGGCAGGAACAGCGCCTTGAACAGCGTGATGTTGTCCGGGATCACCAGGATCAGCCACGCCACCTGCACCGCACCCACACCGGCTGCGTACCGCCGCGCACGCGTCCTTATCGTCGGCTGGTGCCGCGCCACCCGCAGCCACTGCGCGATCAGCGCCACCCGCATGACCACGTACCCGGCCACCACGACCCGGTACGAATCCCCGTCGAACGCCGCATCCACCCCGGACGCCAGGATCAGCACCCCGGCCATCTGCAGCAGCGTCAGCAGCCGGTACGGGACGTCGTCGCTGTCGTGCGCGGTCGCGAACCACGTGAAGTTCATCCACGCCCACCACACCGCGAACATGACCATCAGGAAGCCCTGGATGCCGTCCGCCAGGTGGCCGGTCGCGTACGCGTGCTCCAGCCGCGCGGTCAACTGCGCCACGGCCACCACGAAGCACAGGTCGAAGAAGAGTTCGAGCGGCGTCGCCGCCCGGTGCGCCTCGTTCGGATCGCGCAGCGCCGCACCGCGGCTCCACGGTTTGCCGGTCATCACGACCAGCCCTTCTTCCCTCGCCATCGCCAGGCCCCTTGCTGCTTGCCGCCGGCCGCCAGTGGCCGGCCGTCATCCGCTGCGCGCACCACCATCCCCCATCCGACCGCCCGCCCACGCCCAATGCCCGGCCCGACGCGCGAAGTGGACAGCCGTACGGCCGATCGGAGGACTGCCAGACGAACCTGGCGGACCAGTCTCTGGCCGTGAGGGAGGCCGGCGCCGGAAATCGTTCCGAGGTGCCGAGGCCAAGCCGTGCTCCGGGAGGGTCCACAGCTAGCCGGGCGACCGACCGGTCCACGGCTTTCTTGAACGCGCGAGCTCGCCGGGGCCGCCGTCTCGGGAGGCAGCCATGACGAGGAGCTCGCGGGCCTTCGCGCGGACGTAGGGGACGGGGTCCTTCGATGCCGCTCCCAGGACTTCCCGGGCCTCGGCATACGGCAGCCACTCGGCGCTGTCCGGGAACTCCTCGGGGTCGTCGTACCCCCGGGTCCGCTGCGCTTCCTCGTATTGGGCACGCAGTTCCTGCGCCTCGCGGGCGGCGCGGTCGCGCGGCAGGAGGTCGAAGATCGCGAGGTGGTGGACGAAGACCCCGCCGCCGTCCTCGGCCTGCATCGCGTCGTAGAACCCGGCGCGGCGCTCCCGGGGGAGCGCGGCGAACAGCTCGCGGACCGGATTGCTCCGGAAGGGCTGGAAGGCCAGCAGGTCGCCGTCGCCGAGCCGGTCCGCGAAGTCCAGCAGCGCCGGGCACAGCCGGCGATACGCCGGACCGCGGCGGTCCTGCGGGCCGACCAGCAGCGGCACGGCCCGGGACGGGTCCGCGGACAGCACCGCGCGCAGGGCCCGCGGGTCGGGAAGGCCGCCGTGCGCCCAGAACCCGAACCGCTCGACCAGCACGCCGACACGCACCGGTTCGAGCGGTGCCAGGGCGTTCAGGACGATGCGGCCGCGGGCGTTCCACCACCGCCATCCGCGTACCCGGTCGGAGCCGAGCTCGGCGCACTCCTGCTCGGCGTGCTCGAGGGCGGCAAGGGGGTGGTGCTTGGCGAGCGTGCCCCAGGCGGTCACGGCATGGGCGAGCCTCGGCAGCCAGGTGCGGACGGTCCCGGCGCCGCAGGCCGGGAGCAGCCGGGCCGCGTCGCGGTCCCCGTGGACGGCGTGCACGTCGGGAAGCAGACGGTCGGCCAGCACGGTCCGGCGGGCGTGCAGCAGCGTGCGGTGGAACGCGGCGCGCAAGTCCTCGGGAGCGTCGTCCAGAACGCGGGCAGCCGCGGCGTCGGTGACGTCGGGCAGTGTGCGGATGCCGCGGAGGGCGGCCCGGCGGAAGGCCATGTCCGGGTCGTGCAGGGCGCGTTCGACGTAGCCGACGGTACGGGCGGCGAGCGCCATGTGGAGCGCGGTGCGGCGGGCGTACGGGCCGAGGCCGTCCAACTCGGCGAGGAGCCGGTCCAACTCGTCTGCCTCGGCGAGGCTGCAGGCGTGGAGGGCCGTCTCCCGCATGCGCTGCGAATACGGCAGGTGGTCGACGGCGCGCAGCAGTTCGGTCGCAGAAGTCATCACACCGATCCTGTCCCGCGCAGTACAGGCGGGGCGAACTTTTTGATTCCGCGGAGCGGCGCGCCGTCCGGACACGATGATGGCCGTCATGAACGGGGGCGGGGGACGCAGAACTGCGACATGGCTTGCGGTCGGTGCCATGCTCGTACTGGCTGCAGGCGCGGCGCTGTTGCTGCCCGACAGCACGAAGGGGGACGTCGACCCGGCCGGCATCCTGGTTGGCAGCGCAGGCCTGGTGGCCGCGATCGGCGCGCTGTGGTTCGCCTGGGTGACGCTCCGGCACGCGGACGCCGACCCGGAGGCGACCGCGGTACGCCTGGCCGGCCAGGTCTTGGCCGCGGAGACCCGAGCCCGCGCGCACCTGCTGGGCGGGGATGCCGCGGTGATCGACGTCCGCTTCGTCTTTCATGCCGAGACTGGGCACAACGCCGAAGGCGCGCTGCCGGACGGCACGTTGGGCGCGGTGGCCGCCTACTACCGCGCGCTGCGACCCGGCCGACTGGTCATCACCGGGGCGCCGGGGGCCGGCAAGACGGTGGCGGCGATCGAACTGATGCTGGCCCTGCTCGACCGGCGAGTGGCAGGCGAGCCGGTCCCCGTGCGCATGTCTTTGGCCTCGTGGTCCGAGATCACCGCGGGAGAGACCGGCGCCAAGGACCCGGAGCTGTTCACGGCTTGGCTGACCCGGACACTGATCGACACCTACCGGCTCCGTCCGGCCGCGGCGGCAGCCCTCGTCAGCGCCGGTCTGGTGCTGCCCGTCCTCGACGGCCTCGACGAGATGGACGCGGCGGACAACGGGAGTTCGGCGTACCACTCGCGTGCCCGCCGCGCGCTCGAAGTACTCAACGCTTACCAACTCGGGGCCGGCCGCGCACCATTGGTCCTGACCTGCCGCAGCGCCCCCTACCGGCACCTCCAAGCCGTGGACGTCTGGGCCCGCGACGCCGCCCGCGTCGAGATCACCGATGTCACACCCGCACAGGCGCGCGACTTCATCCGCCGCAGCGCTGCGAATCCGCAGCGGTGGCAAGCGGTGCTGGACCACCTGGACACCGCCCCCTCCGGCCCGCTGGCACGTGGGCTGGCCACCCCGTGGCGGCTCACCATCGCCGTGGCCGCGCACGAGCAGCGGGACCGCCGTACCGGCGCGTATGCCAACTCGCCGCGCGACCTGCTGGCACCCGGCCTGGACACCGACGGCAAGGTCCGCAGCCACCTCATCCGACTCCTGGTCGCCACGACTGCCGCCGACCGATCACCCCCGGGTGGCGCGGACGCGAGAAGGGTCCGCACCTGGCTCGGTACGCTCGCCGTCTACCTGAACACCAATACGGCCACCCCTCGCGTGATAGCCGGACGGACTCTCTCGGGGACCGACCTCGTACCGCACGAACTCTGGCCGATACCGGGGCGCGTGCGGGCCCGCGTCGTGCACGGGATCGTCTGCCTGGCGGCCGGAGCTGCGGCGCTGACCGGCGCTGTCGGGCTGATCAAGCTGGCGGGCGACGCCACGATCAACCCGTTGTCGATGCTGTGGTCCGCGGTTGTGTTGCCCGGCGTGCTCGTTGGCCCTTCGCTGGCCTGGCCGACGCCGGAGCGCATTGATCCGGACCGACTCCGCACCGCACACGGACGCCGCACGCTGGTCCGCGGGCTCGGCATGGGGGCGGTCATCGGAGCGACGGTCATGGGGTATTTCGGGGTTGCAGAGAGTCCCGGGGTGGGTTTCCTCTTCGCAGTTCCCCTGGGAGTGGCCACCGGGCTGACCTTCGGATTCGCGAGCGAACGTATGTTCACGCCCGCAGACGAGGCTTTGGAGGTCGCCGAGCCGGGCGGGGTCATCAGGGGAGACACCGTCTTCGGACTGTTCTTCTCCGCCGCTTTCGGAGCCGCGTTTGTGGCAGCCACGGTGGGACTAGGGTGGCTCAAGGGGGCCGGTTCCTTCGCGATCCACGTCGGCGCCGCGGTCGGTCTCATGGGTGCGGGTGTCATCGGATGCGTGCTTGCCCGTGTCTCCCTGCGCTACCTGGCCTTGCTCATCTGCACGCGGCGCACCACCCCGCTGCCCTGGCGCCTCGGCCGGTTCCTCGCCTGGGGCGAGCACGTCGGGCTGCTCCGCATCGCCGGCAACGCGTACCAGTTCCGGCACCGGGAACTCCAGGACTGGCTGGCCGATCCCGCCAACCGGCTCTGAACGGCGGACGGGGGGGGGGCCCCCCCCCCCCCCCCGGGGGGGGGGGCGCGGCGCCGTCGACAGGTATCAGCTC
This sequence comes from Yinghuangia soli, assembly GCF_021502675.1. Classification (GTDB taxonomy): domain Bacteria; phylum Actinomycetota; class Actinomycetes; order Streptomycetales; family Streptomycetaceae; genus Yinghuangia; species Yinghuangia soli. Next base: position 48,053 of record NZ_JAKFHA010000001.1, on the reverse strand, counting down.
AGAGTGCGTCGGGGCCGCGTTCGCCGGTGCGGACCCGGATGATGGTCTCGACCGGGACGCTCCACACCTTGCCGTCGCCGATCTTGCCGGTGTGCGCGGCCTTGGTGATGATCGACATCACGTCCGCGGCATCGTCGTCGTCGACCACGACCTCCAGGCGGATCTTCGGCACCAGGTCCACGCGGTACTCGGCGCCCCGGTACACCTCGGTGTGCCCGTGCTGCCGGCCGAAGCCGCTGGCCTCGGTGACGGTCAGGCCCTGCACGCCGAACGTCTGCAGTGCGGTCTTCACATCGTCCAGGCGGTGCGGCTTGATGACCGCGGTGATCAGTCGCATGGCGTGCCTCGTCAGTCTTCGTCGGCGTCGATACGGTCGGCGGGTTCGGCGCGCGCCGGGCTCGGCCCGGGGTGCGCCTTGGCCGCCGAGGACAGGTGCGAAGCCGCGCCGACCGATCCGAGATCGTAGGCGGTCTCCGCGTGCACGGCCAGATCCAGGCCCCGCATCTCGTCGTCCGCCGAAGCCCGGAACCCGATCGTACGGTCGATCACCTTGGCGATCACATAGGTCGCCGCGAACGAGAACGCCGCCGTGACCAGGACCGCGGCGATCTGCTTGCCGAGCAGGCCCAGGCCGCCGCCGTGCAGCAGGCCGCGCTCGCCCGCCGGAGTCACCGCGTCCCACGCGAAGACGCCGATCAGGACCGTGCCGACCACGCCGCCGACGAAGTGCACGCCCACCACGTCGAGCGAGTCGTCGTAGCCGAACTTGTGCTTCCAGCCCACCGCGTACGAGCACAGCACACCCGCGGCGAGGCCGATCGCCATCGCGCCCGGCATGTCCACCAGGCCGCACGACGGCGTGATCGCCACCAGGCCGGCCACCGCGCCGGACGCCGCACCGAAGGTCGTGGCGTGCCCGTCGCGCTTCCGCTCCACCATGATCCAGCCGAGCAGCGCGGTGCAGGCCGCGGCCTGGGTGTTGACCAGCGACTGCGCGGCCAGGCCGTTCGCGCCCAGCGCCGAACCGGCGTTGAAGCCGAACCAGCCGAACCACAGCAGACCGGCGCCGAGCATCACCAGCGGCAGGTTGTGCGGGCGCATCGGGTCGCGCTTGAAGCCCAGACGCGGACCGAGCACCAGCGCGACGGCCAGACCCGCGGCACCCGAGTTGATCTCCACGACCAGGCCGCCGGCGAAGTCGAGCGCGCCGAGCTCCTCCCGGATCCACCCGTTCGGGCCCCACACCCAGTGCGCGATCGGCACGTACACGAGAGCCACCCACACGGCGCAGAACACCAGCCAGCCGCGGAACTTCGTACGGTCCGCGATGGCGCCGCTGATCAGCGCCACGGTGATGATCGCGAAGGTCAGCTGGAACGCCATGAAGACCAGCGACGGCACGGTGCCGGTCAGCGAGTCCGGCTTCATGCCGTGCAGGAACACCTGCCCGAAGTCGCCGATCAGACCGCCGCCCAGGTCGTCGCCGAACGCCAGCGACCACCCGAACGCGAACCAGACGAGCGAGACCACGGCGATCGCCGAGAAGCTCATCATGATCATGTTGAGTACGCTCTTGGCGCGCACCATGCCGCCGTAGAAGAGCGCGAGACCCGGCGTCATGAGCAGGACCATCGCGGTGGCGACCAGCAGCCATGCGGTGTCCCCGGCGCTCAACTCCGCGGGTGCGGCCAGTTGCGTCGGCAGTGCGGCGGCGTTCATCGGCCCCTCTTCCCGTAGTGGTTCCGGTCGCGAGTACCCCCGCGGCTGCGGAGACTCACGCCAGGGTGGAGAGGGCCCGTTTCGGCCCGTGCACGCGAAAGTTACGCCCGCGTTACGTGGCCCGATGCTGTGTTACTTCGACGTTGCCGTGCAGTATCCGGCACCTCACACCGTGCGTTTTCCCTCATGGGAAGGAAACGTGAGAGCCCTGACGGGACACATTCCGGAAACGTGGTCTCCCCGGTGCCGCGGCGCCCCCGGTCAGGACTTGCCACCGTCGAGCAGGGCGCCGACGGCCTTGGCGACGACCCAGATCACTGTGGCCGGGAAGACGGCCACGACGAAGAAGAACCTGGCGGCGCCGGTCGGGTCGCCTTCCGCGCCGGGGATCACGAGGAACGCCAGCAAGGACAGCAGGCACGACACGATCCAGCCGCCCACGTAGAACACGAACAGGTAGCCCATCGGCTTGACCACGAAGCGCCTGTTGAACCGCCAGGTGAACAGGTGCCCCAGGCCGCTCGGCGGGCGGTCGGTGTAGCCCGCGTGCGCCTCCAGGTACTCGGCGTCGACGGTCCAGTCGCGTTCGCGCAGCATGCCGGCCTCCAAATTTGAACATGTTCAAAACCTGATGATGCGGAGGCTAGCGCAGGGTTGCTGCGCGGCAAAGCAGAAAGTCCCCGGCGCGCGGAGCGGCCCTACCAAAGGGACGGGACCTCGTACCAGCAGCCGATCGTCTTCCACGCCCCCGGCCCGGAGCCGAGGTCGATGACCGCGCCCATGACGCTGCCGACGACCGGGTCGACGATGCCGTCCTGGGGCAGGCCGAGCAGGCGCTCGAAGCGCTTTGTGTCGGCGGTGGTCCGCGGGCCGTAGACCGCGTCCGGATAGAAGTCGCTGAAGCCGGTCGAGTAGTAGAACGCCTGGACGCACTGCGCACCGAAGCCGGTCGCCCCCGGCCCGATGTCCGGCAGACCGGGTGCGGCCTGAGCCGGCGACGGGACGGCGGCGACCGCGAGCGCGGCGACCGCGGCCGCGGTGACGAGCGGACGGCGGATCCGGGGGAACGACGACATGAGCCGTACTCCTCTCCGGGAGCCGAAAGGCCCCACGCCGGGCAGCGTGCGCCGGGTCGGCCGAGAGCGGAAGCAGCTATGCCGGATCGGTCGGTGTCGCGTCGGATGGGCACTGATGCGGGCGTCGATTGCGCGTGGATACCTGGCTTCGCACGGTGCTGCGCCGCGCGGTGCAGAGCGCCCGACTCTTCGTCTTCCGGGGGTAGTTGGCGGGCCCCTAGGGTGGCGATGCGGTGCGGGGTGGGGATTGCGTGCCGGTTGGTGGTGGGCGGATGGGGTGGAGGCGCTGTGGACGAGAAGCAGCTTCAGTGGCTCAAGCGGATCCTGGATCTGCTGCAGGATCTGTCGGGGGACATGGGGGAGGCCGTCCCCTTCGACTCGGTGCAGGCGCAGGGGTTCAGGCAGCGGATCGAGGCGGTCCAGCGGGAAATCGCGGCGCTGGTGGCGGACATGGACGGCAACAAGGCGCTGCGCATGGAGTGTGCGGTGCTCCGGGCCGTCTACCAGATGCTCTTCGGCGGGGTGCAGCAGGTGCTGGCCGCGGTGCCGGCCGGTGGCAAGCCCGGGACGGCCGTGCTGACCGCGCAGGCCGTCAAGGCGATGGTGGCGGTGTGCGACCTGGAAGCGGTCTCGCTGGTGGATGTCGGCAAGCCGCCGGTGGTGGTCGCCGAGGACGACGAACGGCTGCTCACCGCGGACAAGGCGCTGTTCATGATGCCGTGCACGGTGAAGGACGGCCGGGTCTTCGTCGAGGGCGAACAGACCTCTTCGGTAAGGGTGTACGGACTCAGCCGGTCGATGCTGCTGCTGCGTGCGGACGGCATCAAGGCGGTGATGTTCGACAACGCCGACGGGGCGTCGGTGGCCGAGTTGGTGTGGATGTGCAGTGTGGCCCGGAAGATCTTCCGAGGGCACGGGCGGCGCTTCGGACTGGTGATCAATGTGCCGGTGTCCGTGCCGGAGGCCGGCAGCACGATGTTCCTGCACCTGACGTTCCACAAGACCGGCATGCTGCGGATGCGCTTCGAGAGCTACGCGATCGCCCCGAAGTACACCAGCACGCTGACCGTTCCCGAGACCAAGCGGCGGATGAAGGAGCACTTCAAGCTCGGCGACTTCGAGGAGGACGGCGCGGCCTGGTCGCTTGTCGAGCTCGTGCAGCTCCACAACGCGCTGGCCAAGCTGCCCACGGCGGACCGGATCGTGCTCGAAGGCTGCCGGTTCATCCGCAAAAAGATGTCCGACGACCCCGAAGAGGCGGCGGAGCGCGGCGCGTACCGGGTGTTCCAGAACTCCATCACGCTCCTGGACGCGGTCTTCCCCGGTGACGACTACGGGTTTGTCGGCGTGGGCGGCAACATCTGCCCGTACAGCCACTGGGTGGTGCTGCACGAGATCGGCCACGCGGTCGAGTTGCGGCATTGGCACGCGCAGTACAAGAAGTGGGACACGAGCGCGATCGAGAAGGAACTCAAAACGCTGGGCGCGCGGGAGAAGGAGCTGAACGTGTTGCTGGCCCCGGACCGGGCCATGTCGCTCGCCGAGCACAAGAAGCTGACCGACGAGAAAGCGGCGAACCATTCGCGGCAGCTCGTGCTGAGCGAGCAACTCCGGACGTGCCAGATCGAGCAGATCAAGATGAACCAGGCCACCATCGACAACAAGTCGGTGTCCGTGTGCCTGCGCAGCTTCGTGGACTTTGCGGGGAAGCTCGGCATCCAGCCGTTCACGCTGTACGCGCAGAACAAGTGGGCGAGCAACCAGGGCGAGTTCTTCGCCGAGGCGTACACGCTGTTCCTCAACGACCCGGACATCCTGCGGTGGATCTCGCCCGACCTGTTCCAGTGGTTCGCGGACGGGCGCTACCGGGTGTGGGAGCAGCAGTAGGAGCAGTGGACGGGACAGGACGGACGAGGGCCCCGCGGCGGTTCTGCGCCGCGGGGCCCTCGTGCCGCAAGGGGTGTCCGAAGGGGCGTACGGAGTGGGCAGAGGTCAGGCGAACGCGTCGCCGGCCGGGCGGATCAGGCCGAACCCGCCGGTGAACCGGCGGTAGAGGATCCGGCCGCGGCCGGTCTCCGGGTCGGCGTAGAAGAGGTACGGGAGTTCCGCGGCCGCCGCGCGGGCCAGCGCCTGCGCGTCGGTGAGCAGCTCGGCGGCCTTCTCACTGAGCGTCATGGCCACGTTGCGGGAGTGCGGCGGCGGGCCCGCGTCGGTCCGGGCCAGTTGGTAGCCGGTCGGGCCGGCCCGGAAGACCGCGGCGTCGGTTTCGGTGTCCGGATCGGTGAACAGGTGGATGTCGTAGTCCATCGCGTCCATGGTGCGCGCCGCGGTGTCCGGCGAGCACCACACCAGCTCGGGCGACTTGACCCGGTCGATGCGCGGGGCGTCGCCGCTCCGCGGGCCGGGCACCGGGGAGGCGGCGCTGCGCTGCTGGAGCCGCGGGCACCATTCGCCGGTGACCTCGGCGATGCGGGTGCGCAGGGCCTCGGCCAGGCGCTCGCTCGCCGCACCGGGTCCGGTGGCGACCCGCTGGACGCGGATGCGCCGGCCGTCCACCTCGGCGGCGGCCTGCGCCAGGACGGCCGAACGCGGGTCGAGTGCAGTCAGCCTGACCCGTACCGCTTCCACCAGCACGCCGGTGTTCTCCGCGGCAGCTTCCAGGGTGGGGGTGATACGCGCGCGGGCGGCGGCGATGCCCGAGGCAAGGCCGGCGACCTTCACCGTGATGTTGCGACCCACTGTCGAGTTCCTTCGGCAATGTCCGGCGGGCCGGATGCCCGCAGCCTGACCAGTTTTGGGCCGGACCGGGCTTTTGGGTAGTGGGCTTAGGCCCCTATTTGCGGGCGGGGTTTTTGTGGACGCCGACGACGGTAGCCGCTCCGCGCCAGGTCAGCGGACGATGACCGGCTCTCGGCCGCGGTACGGGAGCCCGCGGCGGCCCAGGGTTCACCCGGTCAGCGGACCGTCCGGGTCCTCCGCGGGGGTGCCGACGCTGTAGACGCGTTCGTCCAGGAGCTCTTTTGCCCGCTCCAGCGGTGTCCACAGGTCGAGCCAGGTGCGGTCCTTGCGCTGCTCGGGCCGGTGCAGGTCGACCGCGACCCACGAGAACACGCCCCACAGGATCTCGCGGCGGCGCTCCGGAGCGCGCACGGACAGCGCGAAGGGCACGGCCATCGCCGCGCGGACCACCAGGACGGACCGCCTCGTCGGGTCGGCCTCGCCGCCGTCGGCCTGCGGGATGCCGCCGGTCAGGAACGCCGGGGTACCGGTGACCTTCAGCCAGTCGACGACCGCGCCCGGCGCCTGGGAGGTCAGGCACTCCACGATGCCGTCGAGGACCGCGCGCTCGGGGTCGCCGGGCAGCCAGCCGAGCCAGTGGTCGGGCTCGGTGAGCTTGGTGAAGTCGTCCTGCGGCGGGCCGTGCCGGGGGTTCACCGCGAACTCGCCGGTGAGGGTGCCGTCCTCGGCGACGATCCAGGCGCCCGCGATCGCCTCGGGCGGTACGTAGCCGTCCGGGTCGTCGACGTACGTGCTGTCGATCTGGGCCACCGAGCCGCCGGGGTGCTGCGCGGCGACGGCGGCGAGCTCGGGAGGCGGTGTGCGGCGTATCCGCACCGGTTCGGACGTACTGCCGGTGCTCTCGGTGCTGTCCGTGCTGTCGGTCATCTCGTCCTCGGGTAGGGGTCCGTCGCTTGCCGGCGGGCTCGCCGGCTCAGGGGAACGCCGCGTCGGGGGTGCGGCCGCCGGTCTGCTTGGTGATCAGGCGCGCGGTCGCGGCGAGGCGGTCGCCGTGCGCGGTGGCCTGGCGGCCGGTGATCTGGCTCAGGCCGTTGAGGGTGAGCGCGAGCGCGACCTGCCCCTGGGCGTCGTAGACCGGGGCGACCACGGTGGTGATGTCGTACGTGGCCTCCGGGTCGACCTCGACCAGCTCGTAGTCCTCCTCGCCCAGCGCCGCGGCGAGTTCGGCGAGCCGGTCGCGGAGCCGCGGGGCCTCGCGCGGGCGGTCCGCCAGGCGCTCCAGGGTGGCGCCGATCTCGGTCCGGGTGGGGCTCTCGACGGTGACCGAGTAGCCGCGCTCGCGGACCGCGGCCAGGGTCAGCGGCAGGTGCACGCGGGCGGTGGCCTGCATGCGGCCGTCGAGGCGGCCGAGCCAGGCGTCGATCTCGTGCGGCGGCGACCACGCGAAGAACACCTGGCCCAGCGGCGGCACCAGCGGCATGCGCTGCCCGACCCGCACGTCCGCCGAGGACAGCTGCGGGCGGCCCTCCACGGCCAGGATCACCAGGTCGTCGCCGACCGCCACGCTGATGATCGCCTCGGTGCTGAACTCCTCGGCGAGCAGCCGCATCTCGACCCGGGCGAGGTCGACGGCCCGGTTGCTGCGCAGCGCCGCATCGCCCAGGGCGACCAGCGACGGGCCCAGTTCGTACGTCTTGCGGCGCGGGTGGCGGACCAGGTAGCCGGCGTCCTCCAGGGACTGCAGCACCGAGAGCGCGGACGCCAGGTTGATGCCGAGCGAGGCGGACAGCTCGGAGAGCGTGAAGGTCCCACCGGGGTGCGCGGCGAAGAAATTGAGGATGTCGATCGCGCGCGTGGCGGCGAGCGCGGGCCGGACCATGTGCGGTGCCCCCTTCGGCTGTCGTGTGCCGGACGCATGCCGGCGTGCGCCGACGTGTACCGAGGTGTGCTGACGGGGAGTCAGGCGGCCGGCGCAGGGCCTTGTGACCGGGACTTCATCGCGCCACACTCATTATCGGATTTCGAATCAGTTTTCAGAATATCAAAAAGTGGAGCGGCAGATGAAGCTCGACGTGCTCTATGAGGTCGACGTCCCGCGCCCGTGGCACGGCCCGCACCCGCAGGGCCAGCGCCGCGAGGAACAGCGCGCGTACCGCGAGGCCGTCGAGCAGATCCGGCTGGCCGACAAGATGGGCTTCAACACCATCTGGGCCGTGGAGCACCACTTCCGCGAGGGCCGCTCGCACATGCCCGCGTCCGAGGTCTTCCTCGGCCACCTCGCCGGGATCACCGAGCAGATACGCATGGGCTTCGGCGTCACGCTCACCCCGTTCGGCTTCACGCCGCCGCAGCGCATCGCGGAGAAGGTCGCCACCGTCGACATCCTGTCCGGCGGCCGCGTCGAGTGGGGGACCGGCCGCTCCACGCCGATGGAGCAGACCGCGTTCGGCGTGGACATCGCCAAGTCGCGCGACGACTGGCGCGAGGCCATCGAGATCGTCTGCGGCATGTGGCGCGAGGAGTACTTCGAGTACTCCTCGGAGCGCTTCACGTTCCCGCGCCGCATGGTCACCCCCAAGCCGTTCCAGGACCCGCACCCGCCGGTCTGGATGGCCGCGACGTCGCAGGGCTCGGCCGAGGTCGCCGGGTCCAACGGGCTCGGCATGCTGTCGTTCTCGATCATGCAGCCGCTGGAGGTCATGGCCGCCCAGGTCGCCGCGTACCGCGCGGCCGCCGCGACCGCGGACCCGCTGACCGACGTGACCACGAACAAGGTCGCCGCGTACACCCTCGTGCACACCACCGGCAGCAAGCAGGTGTCGCAGAAAGTCTGGGACTCGGTCGCCTGGTGGTACAAGAACCTCGCGATGTTCACCCTCGAATGGGAGCTGCCGCACCTGAGCAAGGAGGAGCAGGACAAGACCTTCCCGCTGCTCAAGCCGCTCTTCGAGGGCGAGGTGCCGGTCGAGACCTTCGACGCCGCCGACATGATCGTGATCGGCGACGTGGACACCTGCATCGCCAAGATGAAGCGCTACGCGGACCTCGGCGTCGACGAACTCATCTGCTACGTCCAGTGGGGCTACCTGGACCACCAGGACATCCTCAAGACCATCGAGATCCTGGGCAAAGAGGTCATCCCGGAACTCGAGAAGTACGTCCCGAAGGCCGCGCAGCCTGCCGGTTGACGCACGTGCCGCCTCGGAAGCCCTGCCTGGGCGGCTCGGATTCGGAACCGGACCGGCCGAGGTGGTTCGATGGTCACCATCGATTGCCGAGTCAGCCGAGCAAGTCGGGTCAGCCGAGTTCAGGGAGTGGTCATGGGGCAGGTCAACGCCGATGCGTCGCGCGATGTCGCGGGGGAGCCGGAGGCGGTCTTCGCAGCGCTGTCCGACTACGCCACGACCCGTTCGAAGCTGTTGACCGAGCACTTCTCCGGTTACCGGGTCGTCGAGGGCGGCCAGGGCGCCGGCACCGTCGTGCAGTGGACGCTGCAGGCCACCAAGAAGCGTTCCCGCGAGTGCCTCTACGACGTGACCCAGCCCGCCGCGCTGACCCTGGTCGAGACCGACCGGAACTCCAGCATGGTCACCACCTGGACGGTCGCCCCGGCCGGCGCCGGACGCAGCCGCGTCAACGTCAACACCCGCTGGCAGGGCGCGGGCGGCATCGGCGGCTTCTTCGAGAAGACCTTCGCGCCGTCCGGGCTGCGCAAGATCTACGACGGCGTGCTCGCCCGGCTCGACGACGTCGTCTGAGCCGGTCCCGCCGGCCGGGAAGCCGGCCGGGAAACCGGCAGGGAAAGCAGTGACGGCCGGCCGCGGTGCCGAACGCGATCGCGTTCACCAGCCCGAAGAGCCCGACCCACGCGGCCCCCGGGATCTTGGTGAGGGTGGCCAGCTGGTCGGCGTCCGACCACTGGGCCTGCCCGCGGCGGCGCAGCTGCTGCAACTCGAAGACCGGGCGGATGCCCGCCGCCAGCAGGAACCACACCAGCAGGTACGCGAATCCGGCCTGCACCTCGGCCTTCGCCAGCCACGAGACCGCGAAGACGACGCCGCCGACCACCACGAGCGCGAAGGCGCCGTACAGGTTGCGGATCATGATCAGCATCAGCGCCAGCCACACCAGCGTGACCCACAGCGTCATCGTGATGTGCCCGCTCGCCAGCAGCGCCGCGCCGCCCGCGCCCAGCAGCGAGGGCGTCACGTACCCAGCGAACGCGGTGACCACCATGCCGAACCCGGTCGGCTTGCCGACCGACACGGTCACCCCGGACGTGTCCGAGTGCAGCCGGATGCCGGTCAGCCGGCGCCCGGTCAGCAGCGCGGCGAGCGCGTGGCCGCCCTCGTGCGCGATGGTGACCACGGTCCGCAGCGGCCGCCAGACCGGGCGGTAGAGCACCGCGAGGACCGCCGCGAGGCCGGTCGCGAGGATCAGCCAGCGCGGCGGATCGGGCTGGGTGCCCACCACGCGGTCCCAGAGTTCCTGCAGCGACACCGTCTCCACGCCTGCTCCGCCCGCGTTGTTCCGTCCGGCGCTGCGTGTGCACAGCGCTTTTGGTTGACCTTGACAAGTACTCGTAGTACTCAGAGCGCATGACGACGCACCCTGACGACGAGTTCCATCCGCCGACCACCGATGACCCGTACTGGACCGAGACGTGCTGGTTCACCTTCACGGTTCCCGAGCGCAAATTGTCGGGCCAGCTCTATCCGTTCTTCCGCATGAACCAGAAGGTTGCCGCGGGCGGGGCGTACTTCTGGGACGATTCCGGCCGGTTCATGCACGACGCGCTGTACGCCAAGAACTTCTGGCACCTGCCGATCCCGGACCAGCCGCTCAGCGACATCCAGCTGCCCAACGGCATCAGCTACCGCTGCACCGAGCCGCAGAAGGTCTACGAGGTCAAGTACGCCGACCCCGACGGCGGCGACGAGATCGCCGTCGACGTCACTTTCACCGGCGTGCTCCCGCCGCACTACCTGGGCGACAAGCACCTCGACCAGCCGTGCAAGGTCGAGGGCACGATCGTGCTGCGCGGCGAGGTGATCCCGGTCGACGCGTACGGCTTCCGGGATCGCTCGTGGGGCGTGCGCTCGCAGTTCGGCCAGGGGCTCATGACCTCGCCGGCCAAGCGCGGCGGCTACAGCTACGCGACCGCCTCGGAGCGCGACGCGTTCCATGCGATCACGATGGACTTCGGCACCGGCTGCGTGGCGATCCACGGGTACGTGCTGCGCGATGGCGTGTGGGCCAAGCTCGCCAAGGGCCGCCGCGAGGTCGTGGAGCGGGACGACGTGACGGGATGGGCGACACGTGTCGTCATCGAGGGCGTCGACGAGCTCGGCCGCGAGCTGCACGCCGACGGGCGCATGGAGAACCGCCTCGGCTTCTTCCTCAACCCGAACCTGTTCACGGTCAACTGCCTCGCCGAGTGGACGTTCGACGGGGTGACCGCGTACGGCGAGGACCACGAGAACTTCAGCGCGGCCGAAATGCGCAGGTTCAGTAGGGAGTTCCGCGGCGACAAGGCATGACGCGCGGGCGCGGCCGCCCCCGCGCCTGTTCGCCAGGGCCTCGGAAGGGCGTCGGCAGGGAGTTGGTGACGAAGGGATGACGATTCGTCAGTTGTGAAGTTCTGCACCCCGGGAGGACTTGAAGTTAGGGAAGCCTTACTTCTATCGTCGGGCTGCGGCAAGGAAAGGCTTGCCTAAGTTCCGGTCTCGAAGGGGTCGACCTCTCATGCGCATGCGCAACTCCCTGCGTCTGGCGGCAGCCGTGCTGTCCGTCACCGCCTTCGCGACCGCATGCGGCAGCGACTCCGACAAGAAGTCCGACGCCAAGGCCGACAACGCGGCCGCCACCGGCGCGTCGACGCCGGGCGCCGCAGCCCCCGCGAAGCCGGAACTGCCCGTCACCGTCGACTCGGTCGGCGGCGGCAAGGTCACCGTCAAGGACGTCAGCCGGATCATCCCGCTCAACGGGGACGTCGCCGAGATCGTCTTCGCTCTCGGCCTCGCCGACAACGTCGCGGCCGTGGACAGCTCGGGCGGCATCCTCCCCGAGGCCAAGGGCAAGCCGCAGATCGGCTACCAGCGCTCCCTCAACGCCGAGGGCATCGTCGCGCTGCGCCCGAGCGTCATCGTGGCCACCCCGGACGCCGGGCCCAAGACGGTCATCGACCAGCTCCAGGCCACCGGCACCCCCGTCGTGATCATCCCGAAGGGCGACAAGCTCGCGGACGCCGCGGTCCGGATCGAGGCGGTCGCCAAGGCGCTCGGCGTCCCGGCCAAGGGCAAGGAGATCGCCGACAAGACGAACACCGAGATCGCCGCCGCCAAGCTCAAGGCCGAGAAGTCCACCGGCAAGCCGCGCGTCGCGTTCCTCTACATGCGCGGCAGCGAGATCCCGCCGCAGCTCGGCGGCCGCGGCTCGCGCGGCGACATCATGATCGAGGCCGCCAACGCGGTCGACGCGGGCGTCGAGGCCGGCGTCAACGGCTTCAAGCCGCTCACCCCGGAGGCCGCGGTCACCGCGAAGCCGGACTTCATCCTGGCCTTCACCAAGGGCGTCGAGTCGGTCGGCGGCCCCGAGGGCGTCTTCAAGCTCCCCGGCCTGGCCCAGACCCCGGCCGGCGCGAACAAGAAGCTGGTCATCATGGACGACTCCGAGCTGGGCAACCTGGGCCCGCGCACCGGCCAGGCGCTCGACAAGCTCGTCACCGCACTGCACGGCTGACGGACGGGACGAGACGGGTCGGGACGACGCGGCGAGGGCGGGGGAGGGCAGGCAGATGGGCAGCCTCCAGCAGACCGGACGCAATGGGCAGGACGAGCGGGGCGACACCGAGCCGCGCACGCCGACGGCGAACGCGTCGGGAACGGGGAGCCCGGCGGGGGCCGCAGCCGACCCCGCCCGCGCCGCGGACCCCGTGGATGGTGACACCGCTGCTCCTGGTGCAGCGCCGGGGAGCGGCCTGCTGCCCGGCACCGGCGGGGCGACGGCCGGCATGCGGCCAGGGGCCGGATCGGCCGTCCCATCCGCTCGCGCCGCGGACCCCGCGGGGGGCGGGGGCCACGCAGCGGGGGCAGTCGTGGGGAAGGGGACGGAGTCCGGCGGTGTCGAGGGCGGCGCGGCTGCGGCGCCTGCCGTGCGGCGGCATGGGCGGTGGCTTGTGCCCGTTCTCGCGCTCGGGCTGCTCGCGGTGTGCATCCTCGCGGCCGGCATCGGCGCGGTGCGGATCCCGCCCTCCGAGGTCGTCGCCTCGCTGCTGCACAAGGCCGGGCTCGACGTCGGGTACGTCTCCGAGCAGAACCACGCCGTCCTCTGGGCGATCCGCTTCCCGCGCGTGGTGCTCGGCATCCTGGTCGGCGTGTGCCTCGGCTGCGCCGGGGCGGCGATGCAGGGCGTGTTCGGCAACCCGCTCGCCGAGCCCGCGGTCATCGGCGTCTCGTCCGGTGCGGCCATCGGCGCGGTCGCCGCGATCGTGCTGGGCATCACCTCCTTCGGCTCCTGGACGGTCACCGCATTCGCCTTCCTGGGCGGCCTGGTGACGACCCTGACCGTCTACCTGCTGTCCCGGTCCAACGGGCGCACCGAAGTGGTCACCCTGATCCTCACCGGCGTCGCGGTCAACGCGCTGGCCGGTGCCGGGATCGGCATGCTCACCTTCATCGCCGACGACGCCGAGCTGCGCAGCATCACGTTCTGGAACCTGGGCAGCCTCGGCGGCGCGAACTGGGACGTCATCTGGGCGCTGCTGCCGTTCGCGCTGATCGCCCTGTTCGTCCTCCCCTTCTACGCCCGCTCGCTCGACCTGCTCGCGCTCGGCGAGCGCGGCGCCCGGCACCTGGGCGTCGACACCGAGCGGGTGCGGCTCGGCATCGTCGTCCTCACCGCGCTGCTGGTCGGCGCGGCCGTCGCCGCGGCCGGCGTGGTCGGCTTCATCGGCCTCGTGGTGCCGCACCTGATCCGCCTGATCGCCGGGCCCAGGCACGCACTCCTGCTGCCCGCCGGCGCGCTGCTCGGTGCGATCGTCACGGTCGCCGCCGACCTCGCCTCGCGGACCGTGGCGCTGCCCGCCGAGGTGCCCCTCGGGGTGCTCACCGCGCTGCTCGGCGCCCCGTTCTTCCTGTGGCTGCTGCGTCGTACCCGTTCCAAGCAAGGGGGTTGGGCATGAGTCTGCTCGTCGAGGTCCGCAACCGGTTCGGTGCGCTGACCCGGAGGTCCTGTCCGGCGGTGGAGATCCTGCCGGGCACCGCGGCGGTCGCGGCCCGCGGCGTGACCTACGCGCTGGAGAACGGCACCCGGCTGGTCGACGGCGTCTCGCTCGAGGTGCACCCGGGCGAACTGGTCGCGATGCTCGGCCCCAACGGCGCCGGCAAGTCCACCCTCCTCGGCCTGCTCACCGGCGACCTCGTCGCGACCGGCGGCGAGGTCCTCGTCGGCGGGCACCCGATCGCCGACCTCGGCGCCCGCGAACTGGCCCGGCACCGCGCGGTCATGCCGCAGAGCACCGCACTGGCGTTCCCGTTCACGGTGGACGAGGTGGTCCGCATGGGCCGCGCCCCGTACCTGGGCATGCCGTGCGACGAGACCGACGACGAGATCGTGGCCCGCTGCCTCGCCGAGACCGACACCGCCCACCTGGCCCGGCGCGCTTTCCCGTCGCTGTCCGGCGGCGAGCAGGCCCGCGCCACGCTCGCCCGGGTGCTCGCACAGCAGGCCCCGATGCTGTTCCTCGACGAGCCGACCGCCGCGCTGGACCTCAAGCACACCGAGGACGTCCTCAAGCTGGCCCGCGACCGGGCCCGCCGCGGCGACGCGGTGCTCGTGGTGCTGCACGACCTCAACCTGGCCGCCGCGTACGCCGACCGCATCGCGCTGCTGGCCGGCGGCCGCATGGTCGCCTGCGGCGCACCGGAGGAGGTCTGCACCGCGCCGACGCTGTCCGAGCTGTACGGCCACCCGGTCGACGTCATGAAGCGGCCCGGCAGCGGGGAACTGCTCGTGCTGCCGCGCCGCGACGCCGCCTGATCGGACGCCTGCCCGGGGCGACGCGGCTGCTCGTCCCGATCGCTCGTCCGCATCACTCGTCCCCATCGCGTGTCCGCGGCGTCCGGAGTACCCCGGACGGCCGCGACGATAGAGCGATGTACATATTTGTCCCTATATCGTGAAGTGCGTGAGCACCGAGCCGAAGCGCGACCGGAGGGTGGCCGGCCGCCTCGACCGGCCGCCCGGCCCGATCACCGCGGCCTGGGTGCGGTGGGCGCCGTTCGCGGTGATCGCCATCGACTTCGTCGCGGAGATCACCCTGCCGCGCCGGTTCGCCTCCGGCTTCCTGCTCATCGCGGTGCCGGTGCTCGCCGCCATCACGCACCGCGCGCGCACCGTGGCCCTCCTCCTGGTGGTGTCGCTCGGGCTCGAACTGCTCTTCGCCTCCCGCTTCGACCACCTCGACGAGATCCACCACGTCGGGCTCTACATCTCCACCTTGATCCTCGGCCTGGTCAGCATCGAACTGGCCCGCCAGCGCCAACGCGACGCCCACCATCTCGTCGAGGCCAAGTCGGTCGCCGAGGCCCTGCAGCTCCTGCTGCTCAAGCCGATCCCGACCGCCCTCGGGCCGGTGCGCGCGGCCGGCTACTACGAGGCCGCGGACCGGCGCGCGCTCATCGGCGGGGACCTGTACGACCTGGTCGAGACGCCGTTCGGGGTCCGCGTCGTGATCGGCGACGTACGCGGCAAGGGGCTCACCGCCATCCAGCACGTCGGCACGGTGCTCAGCAGCTTCCGGGACGCCGCATTCGACATCCCGGACCTGCCCGACCTCGCCGCGCACATGGAACGCCGCCTGGTGCGCGACTCCGGCGCGAACGGCGATGCCGAACTCTTCGTCACAGCGCTGTTCCTGGAGTTCCCGCCGGACCGGCCCGAGGTCCGCATCGCGGACCGCGGGCACCCCGCGCCCGTCCTGGTGACCTACGGCCGGGCCGCCCGGCTCGCCACCCGGCCCGGCGTGCCGCTCGGCCTCGGTCCGCTGGCCGCCGCCCCCGTCGAGGTGACCACGCACCCGCTCGGCCCGGGCGAGGTGCTGATGCTGCACACCGACGGGGTCAGCGAGGCGCGCGACAAGGACGGCGCCTTCTATGCCGCCGAGGACCGCCTGTCGCTGCGCTTCGGCGGACGCAGCGCCGTCGACCCGGCCGCGGTCGCCGCCTTCGTGCGCGACGACCTGGCCGCGTTCACCGGCGACCCGGGCGACGACGTCGCGGTCATCGCGCTGGCCCGCGCCGACTGACTGCCGCGGACCAGTGCGAACCGGTGCCGCCCGGGCACGCCCGCGCTCAGGCCGTGCCGAAGGCCGCCCGCAGCGCCGCGTACGAGCCCTCGGTCGCCTTCGCGGCCGGCGGCACGAAGTCCGCGAAGCTCACGAAGCCGTGCGACATGTCCTCGTAGTCCTCCAGCACGGCCGGCACGCCCGCCTCGGCCAGCCGCGCGGCGTACGCCACGCCCTGGTCGTGCAGCGGGTCCACGCCGGCCACCACGATCAGCGCGGGCGCCAGCCCGGACAGGTCCTCGGCGAGCCCGACCGACGCGTACGGCACCAGGTCGGCCTCGTCGATCTTCGAGAAGAAATGCTCGGTGAACCAGTCCATCGCGGTCTGCGGCAGCAGCGGGTCCTCGCTGTCCGCCTGGTGCGACTCGGCGCTCAGGTCGGTGGCCGGGTACCAGAGCAGCTGGAACTCCGGCTGCGGCACGCCGCGGTCGCGGGCCATCAGGCACACCGCCGCGGACAGCGAGCCGCCCGCGCTGTCCCCGGCCACCGCCACGCGCGCCGGGTCGCCGCCCAGCTCGGCGGCGTGCGCGCGCACCCAGGCGTACGCCGCGTACGCGTCCTCGTGCGCGGCCGGGAACGGGTGCTCCGGCGCAAGCCGGTAGTCCACCGACACCACCAGGCAGCCGACCTGCTCGGCCATCTTGCGGGCCACCGGGTCGTGGCTGTCGATCCCGCCGATGCAGAACCCGCCGCCGTGGAAGAACACCACGACGGGCAGGCCCGGTTCGGTGCTCGGCGCGTATATCCGCACGGGCAGCGCGGGAGCCCCCTCGGGGCCGGGAATGGTGCGGTCCTCGACGCGCTCCAGCGGCGTGGTCACCGGCCGGTGCTGCATCTGCGCGCTCATCTGGGCGCGGACCGCCACGGGGTCCCCGGTGAACGGGACCAGCGGGACCGCGGCAAGGAGTGCGGCCAGTTCGGCGTTCAGCGGCATCGGCGGGACTCCCTCGGATCGGCGATGTGGCACCCCGTGCCAGTCTCGGAGCGCACTGTACGGCCCATGGCCGGGGAGGTGAAGGGCCGCTGCCCCGGGCCGGTTCGGGAGCCCCGGCCGCCCGCGCACCGCCACCCGGGTGACGCCCGGCTTCGCTGCGGCGCCTCAGGGGAGTTCACTGGGGAGGCAAGCGGGAAACGGGAACCGCGGCGACCGCGCGGCGGCGACCGCGGCACCGGACCGACGAGGGGGCAGGCATGGACAACCCGGGCACTTCCGAGCAGACCTCGGGCCGCGAGACCGCGGTCGCCACCCGGCCGCCCGCGGACAGCGGCATCGGCGGCAGTCCGCTGCGCCCCGACGGGATCCTCAAGGCCAAGGGCGCCTTCGCGTACGCCTCCGACCTGTGGGCCGACGACATGTTGTGGGGTGCCACACTCCGCAGCCCGCACCCGCGCGCCCGCATCGTCTCCGTGGACCTCGGCGAGGCGCTCGCCACGCCCGGCGTCGAAGCGGTCCTCACCCACGAGGACATCCCGGGCCGCAACCTGTACGGCCTGGAGACCGCGGACACCCCCGTGCTGGCCGCCGGCGAGGTCCGTTACCACGGCGAACCGGTCGCGATCGTGGCCGCCGACCACCCCGAGACCGCCCGCCGCGCCGCCGCCCGCATCAAGGTCGCCTACGAAGTCCTGGACCCGGTGGTCACCGAGGAGCAGGCCCTGGCCGCAGGCGCCCCCGTGGTGAACCCGCACTGGCCCGACAACATCGTCTCGCGCCAGCCGGTGCGGCGCGGCGACCCCGACCGGGCGACCGCCGACGTGGTGGTCCGCGGCCGGTACACCGTCGGCATGCAGGACCAGGCGCCGCTCGGCCCCGAGGCCGCGCTCGCCGTCCCGGCCGAGGACGGCGGCGTCGACCTGTTCGTCGCCACCCAGTTCCTGCACGTGGACCGGCAGCAGCTCGCCCCCGTGCTCGGCCTGCCCGAGGAGAAGGTCCGGCTGACGCTCGGCGGCGTGGGCGGCGCGTTCGGGGCCCGCGAGGACCTCACGCTGCAGGCCCACGCATGCCTGCTGGCGCTGCACACCGGCAAGCCGGTCAAGATGGTCTACTCGCGCGAGGAGTCCTTCCTCGGCCACGTGCACCGGCACCCCGCGGTCATGGACTACGAGCACGGCGCGGACCGCGACGGCAGGCTGGTCTACGTGAAGGCCCGCGTGGTCCTGGACGGCGGCGCGTACGCGTCCACCACCGCCGCCGTGGTCGGCAACGCGGCCGGCCTCGGGATCGGCCCGTACCACGTCCCGCACATCGCGACCGAGGCGATCGGGCTGGTCACCAACAACCCGCCCTGCGGCGCGATGCGCGGCTTCGGCGCGGTCCAGGCGTGCTTCGCATACGAGAGCCAGATGGACCGGCTGGCCGCCGAACTCGGCCTGCACCCGGTCGAGTTCCGGCAGCGCAACGCCCTCGCGGAAGGCGGTGTCACGGCCATCGGGCAGGTGCTCGACTCGCCCGCGCCGGTGGCCGAGCTGCTCGGCATGGTCCGCGCGATGCCGCTGCCCGGGGAGGCCAGTGGCACCGGCGGCCGCCCCGACCCGCGCGAACTGCCGGGCGGCTACTCGTGGTCCACGCGCGGCGAAGGCGTGCGGCGCGGCATCGGCTACTCGGTCGGCGTCAAGAACGTCGCCTTCTCGCAGGGCCACGACGACTACTCGACGGCGCGCGTACGCCTCGAAGCGGTGGCCGGGGAGCCGGTCGCGACCGTGCACACCGCGGCCGCCGAGGTGGGCCAGGGCGGCGTCGCCGTGTGGACCCAGATCGCCCGCACCGAGCTCGGTGTCGAACGTGTGGTCCTGGAGACCCCGGACACGCAGGTGGGCTCGGCGGGCTCGACGTCCGCGTCCCGGCAGACGTACGTCACCGGCGGCGCGGTGCGCGACGCGTGCCGGCTGGTGCGCGAGGAGGTCCTCCGGCTGGCCGGGCGGCCGGGGAACTGCCTGCTGCGCGGCGGCAAGGTGACCGCCGCCGACGGCCTGGCGCTCGACGACCTGGCCGATGTCCTGGACGGGCACACGGTGGAGCACACCGCCGAGTACCGCCACCGGGCGACCTCGGCGCTCGACCCGGAGACCGGGCAGGGCGATGCGTTCGTGCAGTACACCTTCTGCGCGCACCGCGCGGTGGTGGACGTCGACGTCGAGCTGGGCCTGGTCAAGGTGGTCGAACTGGCCGCCGCCCAGGACGTGGGCCGCGCGATGAACCCGCAGGCGGTGGCCGGCCAGATCCAGGGCGGCGGGATGCAGGGCATGGGCCTGGCGCTCACCGAGGAGATCGTGGTGCGCGGCGGCGTGGTGGTGAACGGCTCGTTCACCGACTACCTGATCCCGACCATCGCGGACGCCCCCGCGATGCCGGTGCAGATCCTGGAACTGGCGGACCCGCACGCGCCGTACGGCCTGCGCGGGGTGGGCGAGGCGCCCACGGTGTCGGCCGCGCCCGCGGTCGTCGCGGCGATCCGGGACGCCACCGGGAAGGCGCTGGCCCGGATCCCGATCCGGCCCGAGGACCTGCTGGGGGACTGACGGTTTCCGCAGCGCAGTTCCGGCTAAACGGGCCAATCGTGCGGAACATGACCAAGGCAAAACGGGGCCATGGTACCTGTACCGTTTTGTCCTTCGAACCCCAGGCGTGGCGGTCGTTCGTCCCAGGATCCTGACCTAGTCTGGTCGCTTGTGAGTATCGAGAACACGCGCCGCCCAGGCGATGGGCACCAGTCCCCGGGGGAGCTGCGCTACGAGCCCGAACCGGACATCAAGGACAAGGGACTCAGCCGCAACGCGATCGGCCTCTTCGGCAGCGTCATCGTGGCGATCTCCACGGTCGCCCCGGTCTACACCCTCACCGGCGCGCTGGGCCCCACAGTCCGCGAGGTCGGCGTGCACCTGCCCGCGATCTTCCTCATCGGGTTCATCCCGATGCTGCTGGTCGCGTTCGCCTACCGCGAGCTGAACAAGGTCGTGCCGGACGCCGGCACCTCGTTCACCTGGACCGTCAAGGCGTTCGGCCCGCGGGTCGGCTGGATGGCCGGCTGGGGCCTGGTGATGGCGACCATCATCGTGCTGTCCAATCTGGCCGGCATCGGGACGTCGTTCTTCTACCTGACGCTCGGCGAGCTGTTCAACAGCGACTGGATCGCCTCGTGGGACGAGAACAAGGCGATCCACATCCCCACCTGCATGCTGTTCATCGCCGTCGCCACCGCGATCAGCTACCGCGGCATGACGGTGACCAAGCGCGTGCAGTACTTCCTGGTCTTCCTGCAGCTGGCCGTGCTCGCGCTGTTCATCGTGATGGCCATCTACAAGGCCCAGGACGGCCAGTTCGACACCTCGCTGTCGTTCTCGTTCGAGTGGCTCAACCCGTTCGGCATCGAGAACTTCGCCGCGCTGACCGCCGGCCTGTCGCTCTCGATCTTCATGTACTGGGGCTGGGACGCCGCCCTGACCATGAACGAGGAGACCGCGGGCGGCCCCAAGGTGCCCGGCCGCGCGGCCATGACCACGCTGCTCGTCATCGTCTGCGCGTACCTCATGACCGGCATCGCCTGCCTCATGGTCGGCGGCGTCGGCGACACCGGACTCGGCCTCAACACCGACGACGCGAACATCTTCGCCAAGCTCGCCGACCCCGTGCTCGGGTCCGGCCTCGGCATCCTGCTCTTCATCGCGGTGCTGGCCAGTTCGGTCGCCAGCCTGCAGACCACCTTCATCCCGGTGGCCCGCACCGCACTGGCGATGGCCACCTACGAGGCGTTCCCGCCGGCCTTCGCCCGCGTGCACCCCAAGTACAAGACCCCCGGCTTCGCGACCATCGTCGCGGGCGTCGTCACCGGCGTCTTCTACACCGTGATGACGCTGGTCAGCACCTCGGTCCTCGAGGACACCATCGCCGCGCTCGGCCTGATGATCTGCTTCTACTACGCGCTCACCGCGTTCTCGTCGGTCTGGTACTTCCGCCACGACCTCACGCGCAGCGCCCGCGACATGCTGATCAAGGGCATCATGCCGCTGGTCGGCGGCCTCATGCTCGGCGCGATCTTCGTCAAGACGCTGGTCGACGCGTGGAGCCCGGACTACGGCAGCGGCAGCTCGGTGCTGGGCGTGGGCAGCGTCTTCGTCATCGGCGTCGGCGTCCTGCTGCTCGGCGTGGTCTTCATGGAGGCCACCCGGCTGCGCAGCCCGCGCTTCTTCCGCGGCGAGGTGCTCAAGGTCGACACGCCGGTGCTCGTCCCCGAGGACTGAGCCGGCCCGCAGCGGTACGCGAAAGGCCCCCGGTGCTCGCCGGGGGCCTTTCCCGTACCTGCCTGCTCCGGGCCGGTCAGCGGTTCTGGATCGCGTCCATCGCGACCGCGACGCACAGCCCGAGGCGGCGGTCGACGGTCGGCTCGGTAAACGAGACGATGTACTGGTCGCGCAGCTTCATCTGGCGCTCGATGGAGACCACCGGGGCCTGCGAGCTGTCGCCCGCGAAGTCGAAGTGGTACGTCGGGGCCGGCAGGAAGGCGCCCACGTACGGGATGAGACCCCAGAGCCGGCGGATGATCGCGCCGGCCATGCTGCGCTCCTTGCCCGTCGCGGGCTCGAGGCCGGGGCGCTGCAGCGTCCAGGTCGAGCGGAGCAGCGAGGGCCAGAACTTCTTGGTGAAGGTGCCCAGCTCGGTCCCGTCCGCCGCGGTCACCACGTGCGCGGCCCGCACGTCCAGGATCTGCTTCGCCTTGAAGCGGGCCAGCTCGTACTGCTTGCTCTCGTCGGTGTAGAGGATGACCTCTTCCTTGAGCTTGCCGCGCTTCTGCTGGGCGTAGGCGACGACCTGGCCGTGCGAACCGTCCGGGTTCACCAGATGCACGACGTACTGGTTCACGATCAGCCGGAAGTTCTGCCGGATGATCAGCTGCGACTGCGCCTGCAGCAGGGCTATGTCCATGCGCTTTTGCCTCCTGGGCAAGAAAATTGCCACGTCGCCGAACGGCTGGTTAGCGTGGCAGTTATGCCCGAAGGAACCCTCGGAGCGCAACCCCAATCGGACCGGTCCGCCGCGCCCAGCGCGGCTCCCGGCCTCGGCGAGCGCCTCAAGCAGGCCCGGCTCGGCCACGGCCTGACCCTCGAGGAGGCGGCCGGGGTGACCGGCCTGTCCGTCGCCTATCTGTCCCGGCTGGAGAACGAGCACCGGCAGCCCTCGCTGCCCGCGCTGCTGACCCTGGCCCGGGTGTACGCCACGACAGTATCGACTCTCCTCGGCGAGCGGGGCGCGGGGGAGGAGACCATCATCCGCGCCAAGCGCGCGGAGCCCTTCCACGCGCACGGCTGGACGTACTGGAGAGCCGGCAGCCCGCGGCGCGGCATGCAGGCGCTGCGCGTCCGCGTCCCCCCTGCGCCGGCCACCGGCCCGGCCCGGGTGCACCCCGGCGAGGAATGGCTCTACGTCACCGCGGGACAGCTGCGGCTGACCCTGGACGGCACCGTGCACCTGCTCGGGCCCGGCGACGTCGCGCACTTCGACTCCGGGCTGCCGCACGTCATGGAGTCCGCCGACGACCACGTGCCGGTCGAGTTCCTGATGGTCCACGCGGCGCCCGCGATGGTCGCGTTCAGCGCCTGCCTGCCGGCCCCTCCGGGGCACTGAACACTCCTTTGCTCTTTGCCTTTGCCTTTGCCCCCGCCCCAGTCATGTCAGGAGGAGCCATGGCCCACCCCGAGACCGAGTCCGAGAAGAGCCGCGAGAACGGCATGTGGATCCGGCTGTCCATCTACGTCCTGGGCTTCGCGGTGATCTTCGGCGCGCTCATGATCGTGGCCGCGTCCAAGCGCTGACCCCGACCGCGGACCCGGACCCGGATCGGGGACCCGGGGATATCCCGTGGTCGGCGGCCCGCTGCGTACCCGATACTCGGGCGATCCCGCACCGGACCGCGGGCCCGCAGAAAGAGGTGCGCGACGTGGCGACGACGCTGCTCATGGGCGTGGTGGGCTCCACCGCCTACGGCCTGGCCACCGAGGGCTCCGACCAGGACATGCTCGGCATCTACCTCGCCGACCCGGCCGAGGTCTGCGGCCTGCGCGGGCCCGACGTCCTCAACGGCTCCACGGTGCGCACCGATCCCGATGTGACGCTGCACGAGCTGTACAAGTTCGCCACTCTCGCCCTCAAGGGCAACCCGACCGTCAGCGAACTGCTCTGGCTCGACGCGTACACCGTCGCGACCGAGGCGGGCCGGGCCCTGGTCGAGGCGCGCGAGGCGTTCCTCTCCACCCCGTGCGTCCGGTCCGCGTACGGCGGCTACGCGATGCAGCAGGCCCGCAAGCTGGCCGCGCGGCACGACGGCAGCGCGGGTGACGCCGTATCGCTGCCGCGCCGCACCGCCAAGCACGGCCGGCACTGCCTGCGGCTGCTCCGGCAGGCCCGGACGCTGCTGGCCACCGGGCACCTGGTGATCGACATGACCGCGCAGCGCGAGGAATTGTTCGCGGTCGGCGAGCTGGCCGCGGCCGACCCGCAGGCCTTCGCCGAGCTTTTCGAGAAGGAGATGGCCGCACTCGACGCGGTCGACTCCGTGCTGCCCGAGGCGCCGGACCGGGCACGCGTCGAAGGGCTGCTCGTCGAACTGCGGCTGGCCGACCTCCGCGCGGCGCGCACGCCCGGGTAGCATTTGATTCAGTCAATTGACTACTCGGGCGCGCGCAGCCGCCGGGCCCCTGCAGAGCCGAGGGAGCTGCCGCCGTGACGTCCTTGTTCAGCTCGCCGGAGGATGTCCGGACCCGGCTCGCGGCCGGCGACTACCTCTCCGACGGCCACATCGCCACCACCGTCTTCCTCGCCGACGCCCTCGGCAAGCCGCTGCTGGTCGAGGGCCCGGCCGGGGTCGGCAAGACCGAGCTGGCCAAGGCGGTGGCCGCCGCGACCGGCGCCGAACTGGTCCGGCTGCAGTGCTACGAAGGCCTCGACGAGGGCCGCGCGCTGTACGAGTGGAACTACCGCAAGCAGCTCCTGCGCATCCAGGCCGCGCCCGAGGGCCAGGAGTGGTCGGACACCCACGACGACATCTTCGGCGAGGAGTTCCTGCTCTCCCGGCCGCTGCTCACCGCGATCCGCCGCACCGAGCCGACCGTGCTGCTCATCGACGAGACCGACAAGACCGACGTCGAGGTCGAGGGCCTGCTCCTGGAGGTGCTCTCCGACTTCCAGGTCACCATCCCGGAGCTGGGCACCGTCACCGCGGCCCGGCGGCCGTTCGTGGTGCTCACCTCCAACGCGACCCGCGAGCTGTCCGAGGCGCTCAAGCGCCGCTGCCTGTACCTCTACCTCGACTACCCGACCCCCGAGCGGGAGCGCGAGATCGTGCTCGCCCAGGTCCCGGAGATCACCGAGGCGCTCGCCGAGCAACTGGTCCGCACCGTCGCGACGCTGCGCGCCCTGGACCTGAAGAAGTCGCCGTCCATCGCCGAGACGCTGGACTGGGCCCGCACGCTGCTCGCCCTGGAGGCCGACGCGCTCGACGAGGACGCCATCGCGCGCACCCTCGGCGTGGTCCTCAAGCACGTCTCCGACCAGACCCGTGCGGCCAAGGAACTGGGGCTCCCCACCGCCGAGTCGGTGTGACGCGATGGCCCTCCTCGACCGGCACGTCGGCTTCCTGGACGCGCTGCGCGGCGCCGGACTCGCCGTCTCGCTCGCCGAAGGGCTGGACGCGGCCCGCGCGCTGACCGTGCTCGACCTGGTCGACCGCGAGGCCATGCGGGCGGCGTACGCGGCCACGCTGGTCAAGCGGCCCACCCACCGGGCCACCTTCGACACGCTCTTCGACCTGTGGTTCCCGGCCGCGGTCGGGGACGGCGCCGGCGGGCCGCCCGCCGAGCGCCCCGACCCGCCGCGGCCCAACCTGCGCGAACCGGACCCGGTCGCCGACGGGATGCGCGCCAGGCTGTTCGACCTGCTCCTCGACGGCGACGAGGCGGGCCTGCGGCAGCTCGTGCGCGACGCGGTGGCGACGTACGGCCGGTCCCCGGCGAGTGCGCCGCGGCAGACCTGGTCGGCGTACGCGGTCGGGGCCGCCCTCGACCCGCGCACCCTGATGGCCGGGCTGCTGCGCGCGGTCCTGGCCGGGCAGGACCGCGGGGGACTGGCCGAGCGCACCGCGCGCCGCACCCTCGAGGACCGCATCGCGGCACTCCAGGACATGATCACCGCCGAGGTCCGGCGCCGGCTCGCCGAGGACACCTCGGCCGAGCGGGTCGCCAAGGTCGCGGTCCGCCCGCCGCTCGAACAGCTCGACATCCTCCGCGCCACCCGCAAGGACCTGGCCGAACTGCGCCGCGCCGTGCACCCGTTGGCGCGCCGGCTGGCCACCCGGCTGGCGGTCAAGCACAAGGCCGGGCGGCGCGGTCGGCTGGACTTCAGGCGCACCGTGCGCGCCTCGCTGTCCACCGGCGGCGTCCCGGTGCGGACGTTCCACCGCCCGCGCCGCCCGCACAAGCCCGAGCTCGTGGTGCTGTGCGACGTGAGCGACTCGGTGTCGTCGTTCGCGCACTTCACCCTGCTGCTGGCCTATGCGCTGCGCGAACAGTTCAGCAAGGTCCGGGTGTTCGCCTTCGTCGACAACCTCGACGAGGTCACCGCGCACTTCGCGCCCGGCGTGGACGTCGGCGACGCGATGCGCGACCTGACCTCCAAGGCCGACGTGGTGTGGGTGACCGGCCGCACCAACTACGGCCGTGCCTTCGAGCTCTTCGCGGACCGGTACCCCGAGGTCATCGGGCCCAAGACGGCCCTGCTGATCCTCGGCGACGCCCGCTCCAACTACGGGCCGCTCGCGCTGCCCGCGCTGGCCAAGATGGCGGACGCCGCCCGCCGCGCGCACTGGCTGAACCCGGAGCCGCACCGCGACTGGGACACCGGCGACTCCGCGGCGTCCACGTACGACCGCGTCGTACCGATGGTCGAATGCCGCAACCTGGCCCAACTGGCCGCCTTCATCGAGGACTTGGCCTGACCCGCAGCCGACCGGAAGGTCGGCCCGGGGGTCGCGGAATATCCGGCGGGTACGAAACGGTTCCGTTTCGATAGTGCTATTGTCTGGTGAGCGGGTACGAAACCGTTTCGTTCCCACGTTCGACCGGTCCGTAGAATCCCCCGAACCCATCGAGTCCACCGAAGGAGCCCCGGGTGTCCCCCGACGAGGTCAGGGCCGCGGATGCCGAACGGCGCAGCAGGCTGACCCCCGAGCGCCAAGGCGAACTCTTCGGTGCGGTGGTCGAACTGCTCCGCGAGGTCGGCTACGAAGCGCTCACCATGGACGCCGTCGCGGCCCGGGCCCGGATCAGCAAGGCCACCCTCTACCGGCAGTGGCAGGGCAAGCCCCGCCTGGTCATCCACGCCATGAGCACGCTGCGTCCGATGTACCCGGACGTGGACACCGGCAGCCTGGCCGGCGACCTGTACGCGGTCGCCGCGCACATGGCCGAAGTGGCCACCGAGGACGCCCCGCTGATGGCCTCGATGAGCCACTCCGTGATCGCCAACCCGGAGCTGGGGGAGATGCTCCGGGAAGTGGTCATCCGCCCCGAACGCGCGTCCTTCGAAGCGCTCGTGCAGCGCGCCGTGGACCGCGGCGAACTCGGCAGCCTCCCGGCCGCCGTCGAATTCTGCGTCCCGATCCTCGTGCAGGCCGTCCTCAACCGCCCGCTGTGCGACGGCATCGATGCCGACGAGGCACACCTCCTCGGCATCGTCGACCACGTGATCCTGCCCGCTCTGCGCCACAGCTGAGCCGTCCGCGGGAGCCCGAAACCCCGGGCCCCCGCCACCATCCGGACCGGCCGCCCACCACGGCGGCGGCCCGGCATGAACGACCTCGCCGACCCGGCACGTCCGCGTCGGAAGCCACGAAACCCGTACCGGGGGTACCGCCATGTCCCAAACCGTCCTCGACAAGCCCACACCCGCGTCATCCGAGGCCTCCTCGAAGCGCTGGTGGGTGCTCGTCATCGTCTCGATAGCCCAGCTGATGGTCGTGCTCGACGCGACCATCGTCACCGTCGCCCTGCCCGACGCCCAGGCCGACCTCGACATGTCGGACGCCAACAAGCAGTGGGTGGTGACCGCCTACGCCCTGACGTTCGGCGCCCTCCTCCTGCTCGGCGGCCGCATCGCCGACTTCTGGGGCCGCAAGAAGGCCTTCATGGCCGGCATGGTCGGCTTCGCGCTGGCCTCCGCCCTCGGCGGCGTGGCCCAGAACGAGGCCATGCTCTTCGGGGCCCGCGCCCTCCAGGGCGTCTTCGCCGCGCTGCTCGCCCCCGCAGCACTCGCGGTCCTCACCGTCACCTTCACCGACGCCAAGGAGCGCGCCAAGGCGTTCGCGGTCTACGGCGGCATCTCGGCCGGCGGCGCGGCCATCGGCCTGCTGCTCGGCGGCGTGCTCACCGAGTACGTCGACTGGCGCTGGTGCCTCCTGGTGAACGTCCCGATCGCCGTCGTCGCGATCGTCGCCGCGCTGCCCGTCCTCCAGGAGAGCCGCGCCGAAGGCGACACCCGCTACGACATCCCGGGCGCGGTCACCGTCACGCTCGGCCTCGCCGCCCTCGTCTACGGCTTCACCCGCGCCGCCGAGGAGAGCTGGACCGACACCCTCACCCTGGTGATGCTGGCGGCCGGCGCCATCCTGCTGGTGGCCTTCACGCTGATCGAGCAGCGCACCGCGCACGCCCTGCTGCCGCTGCGCATCGTCGCGGACCGCAACCGCGGCGGCGCCCTGCTGGCCATGCTGCTGGTCGGCGCGGCCTTCATCGGCTCCACGATGTTCATGATCTTCTACATGCGCGGCGTGCTGGGCTATGGCGCGGTCAAGGCCGGTGCGGGCGCCCTCGGCATCACCGTGGGCGTGTTCATCACGGCCGGCGCGTCCGCCGCGCTGCTCCCGAAGATCGGCCCGCGCATCCCGCTCATCCTCGGCTCGCTGCTGGCCGCGGGCGGCACCTTCTGGCTCACCTTCGTGACCGTGGAAAAGCAGTACCTCACCCACGTGTTCCCGGGCATGGTCATGATCGGCCTGGGCCTCGGCCTGGTCTTCACCGCGGTGGCCAGCACCGCGCTCATCGGCGTCGCCGAGCACGACGCGGGCGCCGCGAGCGCCTCGATCAACGCCGTCCAGCAGGTCGGCGGCGCGCTCGGCACCGCACTGCTCAACAGCATCGCGATCGCCGCGAGCAAGGACGCCATGGCCGACAAGACCGCCGAGCTCGGTGATCGGATGGGCAACCCCGAGGTCGCCATGCAGGCCGGTATCCAGGCCCAACTCGACGGCTACACCCAGGCGTTCGGCTGGGCCGCGGCGATCATGGTGGTCGGCGCGATCGTCGCCGCCCTCCTGGTCAACGCCGGCAAGGACTCGCTGCCCTCCGAAGGCGGCGCCGTGCACATGGGCTGACCCGCCCACCGCCCACCGCACCAAAAAGCGCGGCCCGCCCCGGAACACCTCCGGGGCGGGCCGCGCCGTTGCGTACCGGGTCAGCGGGCGGCGAGGCCGCGGCGTACTTCGTCGAGGAGGTCTGCGGAGGCCGCCTCGATCAGGGACAGGACGTGCTCGAAGGCCTCGATGCCGTCGTAGTACGGGTCCGGCACGTCCAGGTCGCCGTCCGCGTCGGGATCGAACTCGCGGAGCAGCCGGACCTTTTCGCGGGATGCGTCGTCGGGCGCGCGGCGCCGCAGCTCGCGCCAGTGGTCCTGGTCCAGGGCGATCACCAGGTCGTACGCGGGGAACCAGCGGGCGTCGAAGGGACGTGCCGCGTGGCCGCTGCCGTAGCCGAACTTGGCCAGCGTCGCATCGGTGCGCTCGTCGGCGGGCTTGCCGCGGTGCCAGCCCTCGGTACCCGAACTGTCGACCACGACCTCGCCGTCCAGTCCTGCGTCGGCCACCTGGCGGCGGAACACCCACTCGGCCATCGGCGACCGGCAGATGTTGCCCGTACAGACAAAGGTGATCCGGTACGGCTCGCCCACTGATCCTCCGAATGCCGCGGTTCCCGACTCCTGGCCCATGATCCCAAGAGGGCCTCCGGACCTGTGGCGCGGGTGTGCGGGCTACACCAGGGACAAGGTGAGCGTCGCGGTGTACCGGCCGGCCAGCGTGTACGCGGGTACCTCCAGGGAGACCCGGGCGTCGGCCGCGAAGAAGCCGCCGGAGACGGTCTTCGGGGGATTCTCCGGCTGGCGGCACAGCAGGGCGCCGGCCGCGACCGGCCCGGGGCTGCCGGCCACGGCGATGCTCGGCGAGTCCGGGAAGGTCACCGTGCAGGACGGGGTCCAGGTGAACTTCGCGGCCGGGATGACGCCGCCGGTGTCGGAGACGAAGTCGGTGGTGCGCCCGGTGAGGGACCAGCCCAGGGTGCCGCCGCGGAGGTCCGCGACGGCGACGGTGTTGATGCGGCCGGTCGCCTGCTGCGTACGGCCGTTGATGGTGACCGGGGCCAGTTCGACACCGGACGCCTGCTGGGACATGGACAGGCTGCCGGGCTGGACCTCCGCCTGCACGTCGAAGGTGCTCTGGCTGCCGCCGGCCGAGGTGCCGGGCGGGACCGGTGCCGCGTCGGCTTCGGCGTGCAGGGCGGCGAGGTCGTCGGCGAGGAAGGCGCCGGCGTCCGCGGTGCGCTGCGCGGCCGCGTCGAAGGCCGCGACGTACGAGGCGTGGTCGGCGTACATCGCGTCGAGCTTCGCGGCCGGGAACGGGACGGTGGTGCCGGTCAGGAAGCAGAACTCACCCGCGCCGGTGTTGCCGTCGCCGGTCAACGTCGCGATGGGGACGTCGAGTTGCGGGATGCGGATACCGCCCAGGGCGTTGCCGTGCTGGTCGCGCACGACACCGCCGGCCGCATCCGTGGTGATGCGCGGCATGGACGGCGGCGCGGCCGCCCCCGCGACCCAGCCGGACAGGCTGCGCAGCGCGGCGCGCATCAAGTACGTCTGCGGCCCGGAGTTGACCCGCTTGTCGCAGCCCAGCGCGGCCGCGCCGGTGAACTCGTCGGCGTGCGAGGTACCGGGCATCTCCCACAGCCGGTAGGCGGCGGAGTCCGGCTGCCGGGCCGGGAAGTGGTACGGGACGTCGGTCTCGGACTCGGTGACCAGGACGGGGGCGGCCTGGTCGGTGCGCAGCCGGGTGACCGGCAGCAGCGGGTCGAACATGCCGGCGCCCAGCGGCGCGGTGTTCGGGAAGCGGCTGTGGATCAGGAATCCGTCGTAGGCCCGGGTGAGCGGCTGCACCGCGTTGTAGTACGTCGTCATCCGGAGCGCCGACTGCGACTCGCCGTCCGCGATCAGCCGGCGCGGGCCGAGGCCGGCCAGCAGGTCGGCCGGGCCGGTGGTGCGCAGCGCCGCCGCGACCTGGGTGTAGATGTCGTACGAATAGGCGTCGCCGGGGTGCACGAGCGAGTCGTAGCGTGCGGGGTTGAAGACCTTGAGCCCGCCGAAGCCGATCGGGCTGCGCGGCCCGTCGATGCCCAGGGCCTGGGCGGAGACCCCGACCCAGGCGTAGCCGCGGCGCAGCATCTCGGCGCGCGCGTACAGGTAGTCGGGGGCGGTCTCGAAGCCCGCGCTGACGTTCAGCCACTCGACCACGACCGTGCCGTTGAACTTCGCGGCGTCGTTCGGGGTGCGCACCAGCACGCGCGTCTTGTAGGCGGCGGTGGTGTCCGGCTCGACGGCCCACACACCGGACGCGTCCCACGTGCCCGCCTTGCGGTACGCGGTCGCGGTGCCGGACAGGAAGTACTCGCGTTCGCCGTAGCCCGCGGCGGCGGCCTCGCCGGAGTCGGTGATGCCGGTCCACGGCGAGCCGGGCCCGGTCACCGGCCCCTGCACCGCGGGCGTCGGCCAGGGCACCGGGTCGGCCTGCGCCGCCGGAGCGGCGGTGAGGGCGGCCACGGCCGCGAGGATGGTGCCGAGGGCGGCGAAGGTGCGGCGAGTGTGTCCCACGATCGCGGACCGTAGAGCGAACCCCGCGCACTTTCAAGAGTGTGCACGGGGTTCACTTTCTGCGGTGTGCGGCCGGGTCGAGCGGCTCAGGACTCCAGGGCCTTGAGGATCCGCTTGTCCGACACCGGATACGGCGTGCCCAGCGACTGGGCGAAGTAGCTGACCCGCAACTCCTCGATCATCCAGCGCACTTGCCGGACCTCGTCGGGCAGCGGACGGCCCTTCGGCTGCGCCGCGAGCCGCCGTTCGTACGCCTCCTGCAGGTCCGCGACCTTGAGCAGGCGGTGCCGGTCGCCGTGCGGATCGTTCGGCAGCTTCGCCAACCGGCGTTCCACACCGCGCAGATAGCGCAGCAGGTCCGGCAGCCGCCGCCATCCGGTGTCCGCGATGAAGCCCCGGTACACCAGCCCGGCGAGCTGCGCGCGGATGTCGGTCAGCGCCGGGACCAGCGCCAGGCTGGTGGTGCCCTTCAGCCGTACCTCGAGCGCGTGGTGCACGGTCAGCACGCGCTCCACCTTGACCACCGTGTCCTCGGTGGTGGCCGGCAGGTCGGCCCGCACCTTGGCGAGCAGCTTCGCGAAGCCGTCGGCGTCCCAGGCCGGGCCGCCGGCATCCGTCATGATCTTGTCGACCGCAGCCGCGACGCAGTCCTCGAACATGTCCGCGATATTGGTGTGCGGGTTGTGGCTCAGCGCCAGCTTCGCGCGGTTCGGCAGGCGCCCCGCGATGGCCTTGACCGGCGAGTTGACGCCCAGCATCAGCAGTCGCCGGGTGCCCTTCCACATCGCCGCCTGCTGCTCGGCTTCCGTCTCGAACACTCGTACCGCGACGCTGTCGCCCTCGTCGACCAGCGCCGGATAGCCCTTGACCGGGTGCCCGTCGCGCGTCGACTCGAACGTGCGGCGCAGCGTGCCGAGGCCGCCCCACTCCTTGATCCCCGCGCGCTCCACGGTGTCCGCCGCGCGCGACAGCTTGGCCTGCGACTTCGGCTTGAGCCGGATCTTCAGCTCGGCCAGGTCCTTGCCCTCGGCCAGCGCCTTGCCGCGGTCGTCCTCGACCCGGAAGGTGATCCGCAGATGTTCCGGTATCCGCGACAGGTCCCAGCTCTCCGGCGGCACCGGGACCGCCTTCAAGCGCTGCAACTCGCGGGCCAGCGCCTGCGCGAGCGGCTCGGTGCGCGGCTTCAGGTTGGCCAGTGCGGCGCGCGCCACGTCCGGGGCCGGGATGAAGTTGCGGCGCAGCGTCTTGGGCAGCGACCGGATCAGCTCGGTGGCCAACTCCTCGCGCAGGCCCGCGATCTGCCAGTCGAAACCGTCCTGCACCACCTGGCCGAGCACCGCCAGCGGGATGTGCACGGTCACGCCGTCCGCCGCATTGCCGGGCTCGAACTGGTACGTCAGCGGCAGCCGCAGCTCGCCCTGCGTCCAGAAGTCCGGGTAGTCGGCCTCGTCGATGCCGCCCGCCCGCTCGTTGATGAGCATGGACTTCTCGAAGCTGAGCAGATCCGGCTGCTTCTGCCGGGTCTTCTTCCACCACGTGTCGAAATGCCGGCCGGACACCACGTCCGGACCGAGCCGCTGGTCGTAGAAGTCGAACAGCGTCTCGTCGTCCACCAGGATGTCCCGGCGCCGCGCCCGGTGTTCGAGCTCCTCGACCTCCTCGAGGAGTGCCCGGTTCTCCTTCAGGAACGCATGATGGGTACGCCAGTCGCCCTCCACCAGCGCATGCCGGATGAACAGCTCGCGGGCCACTTCGGGGTCGATCTTCCCGTAGTTGACCTTGCGCTGCGCCACGATCGGCACGCCGTACAGCGTCACCTTCTCGAACGCCATCACCGCGCCCGCCCGCTGCTCCCAGTGCGGCTCGCTGTAGTTGCGCTTCACCAGGTGCCCGGCCAGCGGCTCGATCCACTCCGGCTCGATCCGCGCGTTCACCCGCGCCCACAGCCGGGTGGTCTCCACCAGCTCGGCGGACATCACCCAGCGCGGCGACTTCTTGAACAGCGACGACCCCGGGAAGACCGCGAACCGCGTGCCGCGCGCACCGCCGTACTCGCGCTTGGCCGCGTCGTACAGCCCGATATGGCTCAGCAGGCCGATCAGGATCGAGGTGTGGATACGCTGCGGGTCACCCGGCTGGTCGCCGATCGAGATCCCCATCTGCCTTACCGTCTGCCGGAGTTGGCTGTAGACGTCCTGCCATTCGCGGATCCGCAGGTAGTTCAGGAACTCCTGCTTGCACATCCGCCGGAACCCCGACGACGAGCGCTCCTTCTGCTGCTCCTGCAGGTAGTCCCACAGCTTCAGGTACGTCAGGAAGTCCGAGCCGGCCTCCTTGTCGACGAACCGCGCGTGCTGCTGCTGGGCCTGCTCCTTCTTCTCCGCCGGCCGCTCGCGCGGGTCCTGGATGGACAGCGCGGCGGCGATCACCATGACCTCGCGCACGCAGTTGTTGCGGTCCGCCTCCAGCACCATGCGCGCCATCCGCGGGTCGACGGGCAGCTGCGCGAGCTGCCGGCCGATCGGCGTGAGGCGCTTCTTGACGTCCGTCTGGGCCGGGTCGATCGCCCCCAGCTCCTGCAGCAGGTCGACGCCGTCCTTGACGTTGCGCCGGTCCGGCGGGTCGATGAACGGGAACGCCGCGATGTCGCCCAGCCCGATCGCGGTCATCTGCAGGATGACCGACGCCAGGTTGGTGCGCAGGATCTCCGGATCGGTGAACTCCGGGCGCGCGAGGAAGTCCTCCTCGGCGTACAGCCGGATGCAGATACCGTCCGAGGTACGCCCGCAGCGGCCCTTGCGCTGGTTCGCGGACGCCTGCGACACCGCCTCGATCGGCAGCCGCTGCACCTTCGTGCGGTGGCTGTACCGGGAGATGCGCGCGGTGCCCGGGTCCACCACGTACTTGATGCCCGGCACCGTCAGCGACGTCTCCGCGACGTTGGTGGCGAGCACCACGCGGCGCCCGGAATGCGCCTGGAAGACCCGGTGCTGCTCCGCCGACGACAGCCGCGCGTACAGCGGCAGGATCTCGGTGTTCCTGAGATCCGCCTTGCCGAGCGCCTCCGCGGTGTCCCGGATCTCGCGCTCGCCGGACAGGAACACCAGGATGTCGCCGGGCCCTTCGGCCTGGAGCTCCTGGCAGGCGTCGATGATGCCCTGCACTTGGTCGCGGTCGTCCCCGCCGTCCTCGTGCGCGTCGTCCGCGACCAGCGGCCGGTAGCGCACCTCGACCGGATAGGTCCGGCCCGACACCTCGATGATCGGCGCATCCCCGAAGTGCCGGGAGAACCGCTCGGGGTCGATGGTCGCCGAGGTGATGACGACCTTGAGATCGGGCCGCCGCGGCAGCAGCTGCTTCACGTACCCGAGGATGAAGTCGATGTTGAGGCTGCGCTCGTGCGCCTCGTCGATGATGAGCGTGTCGTACTGCAGCAGGTCCCGGTCGGTCTGCAGCTCGGCCAGCAGGATGCCGTCCGTCATGAGCTTGACCAGCGACGCGTCCGACACCTGGTCGTTGAACCGCACCTTGTAGCCGACGGTCTCGCCCAGCGAGGTCTTGAGCTCCTCGGCGATCCGGTCCGCGACGGTCCGCGCGGCGAGCCGCCGCGGCTGCGTATGCCCGACCAGGCCGCGCACCCCGCGGCCCAGCTCCAGGCAGATCTTCGGCAGCTGGGTGGTCTTGCCCGAGCCGGTCTCACCGGCCACGATCACGACCTGGTGGTCCCGGATCGCGGCGAGGATCTCGTCCTTCTTCTGCGCGACGGGCAACTGCTCGGGGTACGTGATCTCCGGACACGAGGCCCGGCGCAGCTCCGCCTTCACCTCGGCGGTCTCGACCAGCCCCGCCAACTCGGCGGCAAGCGCCTGCCGTGCTTCGGGGTCGCGGACCCGGCGTGCCCCGTCGATCCGCCGCGCCAGCCGACGCTCGTCACGCAGGGTCACACCGGAAAGACGGGCCCGCAGATCGGCGAGCGGGGAGGAGGCAGGCGGCGTATCCATAACGTGCCCAAGGATAGGCATTGAGGGGCAGCGGATGA
Source organism: Yinghuangia soli (assembly GCF_021502675.1). Taxonomy (GTDB): domain Bacteria; phylum Actinomycetota; class Actinomycetes; order Streptomycetales; family Streptomycetaceae; genus Yinghuangia; species Yinghuangia soli. The sequence continues at coordinate 13,179 of NZ_JAKFHA010000001.1, read as the reverse complement.
CCAGCGGATATTGCCGCCGCGCCCGCCGGCCCGCGCGATGCTGCCACGCAGCGTCGCCGCCGGATCGACAATATGACTAGTCCGGAACGCCGCGCGTCGTCCGGGACCCGCCTCGACACTGTCCCCGTGTCGGAGCGATACGTGATCGAAGTCGAACCCGAGGTGCGCGCATGGCTCGAGTCGTGCCTGAAAATATGGACGCCCGTACTGCGGTGGAGCGGCGGCATGCCGCCTGGCGTATCGACCCGCTCGAGGCGCTCGACCCGGAATCCCGGCGGCAGCGTGCGGACGCCGCCGCGGCGATGGCTTTCGCCAAGGTCGTGTACGACGCCCGCACGGCCGCCGGTCTGGACGAGGCCGGTCTGGCCGCGCTGGCGGGGCTGACCGAGGACGACATCGTGTGCATCGAGGAGAGCGGCACAGTGCCGACGCCCGAGCTGGCCGACCGCCTGGCCCGGGCGCTCGACTGCGACGTCACGCTGACGTGGTCAGGGCACGGCGTGACCGCGGGATTCACCCCGCACGCGGCCTGACCCGCCCTCAGCGCGGAGGCAGGGTGGCCTCACGCTCCAGCAGGTCGCGCACGTACGCGGGGAGCGACTGGCCCCGTGCATGAGCGCGCTCTCTGAGCGTGGCGACTGTCTCGTCGGACAGATTGCGGATGACGAGCAGCGTTGCCGGGGCCATCCGGACGGCGAGCAGTCGGTGCATGGTGGCCGCCTCTCTCAGGGGGTCGAAGCCTCCACGATGGGCCGAAAGGCATGCTCGGCGGGCCGAGACAGCCGAGGATCACCCCTTGGATGGACGAGTCAAGGCCGCAGGACTGTTGGGGAGAGGGCGTGGCGGACTACCAGGGTCGGTTTTCCGGTGCCGTCCGCGGGGACTGACCAGACGTCGGCGCGGAGGTCGCCCGGCAGGTTGTAGAGGAGTGTCCGGTCGTCCAGCCACTCGGCCTGGTCGTCCAGGGGGCGGGTCTCGGTGGTCAGGGTTTCGGTGCCGGTGGCCAGGTCGAGGGTGAAGAGCTTCCAGGGGCGGTCGGGGTCGGCACCCTCGACGCGCTTCTTGTAGGCGAGCTTGGTGCCGTCGGGGGAAAGCGACGGGCACTCGACGTTGTCGCGGATCGTGCGCAGCGTGCGCGCGGCCAGGTCGCCCTCGGCCAGGTAGCGGTGGCCGTCGGTGGCGACGGTGGCGTAGAAGCGGTTGTCGTCCGCGGCGAAGGTGACACCCCAGATGTTGATGTCCGCAGCCTTGTACGGCTTGCCGTCGCGGATGACGGCGAAGTCCTCGAGGTTGTCGTGCAGAGTGCCGCTGCGGCGGTCGAGGATCGCGGTGCGCGTGGAGAAGTCCAGGCCCGCATACGACTCGCCGCCCACGAACGACGTCCACGCCGCCAGGTTGCCGCTCGGCGAGACCCGCGTGCGGGACGGGGTGCCGGCCATTTCGCGGCTGTCCACGGGCATCAGGCGGCGGTCGAGGATCACCGCGTTGTAGGTGTGCAGCGCGGCGTTGGCGAGCTTGAGGCACACCGCGGTGCCCTTGGCCGCGTGGAAGACGAGGCAGGACGTCGGCGAGATGCGGCGGGGGTCCTTGCCGTCGTCCGCACCCGTGTCGGCCAGGTCGAGCGCTGCCATGTGGTCGCGCCCGGTGCCGGCCTGCGTGGTGCGGAAGAGGATGCGCCCGGGTTCGTCGAGCGTGACCTCGGTCAGTTCCTGGTCGGGCCCCGCCTCCGACCGCCCGGCCGCGTGCCAGGTGTAGGCGACCGCGATACCGATCAGCAGCGCGGTCACCACGGCGAGCACGGTGGTGCGGGCGGTACGGGTCATCGGGCGTCCTCCGAAGGGGGTTGCGGGGAGTGCGGGCGGTGCTCCGAGTGCTTTGGGTGCTCCGAGCGCTCCGAGTGCGGCGGAGCCGCGGCGCGGCAGCGGTACGCGACCGCGGCGGCGGCCCCGCCGGCCGTCGCGAGTGCCGCGGCCGCGGCGATCAGTGCGGTGTGCGGCCCCCACGCGGTCCACGCCGCACCGAAGCCGATCGCGCCGACCGCACGGCCCGCGGCCTGGCCGGTCTGCACGAGCGCGAGCGACCCGCCGCGCAGCCGGGCCGGGGCCAGCGGCGCGGCGACCGCCATCAGGACCCCGTCGGTGGCTGCGTAGAAGACGCCGAGCAGGAGCAGCGGCGCGCAGATCAGCACCGCGCGGGGGAGCGGCGCCAGCAGCACGGCGTAGCAGCCGAGCAGGACCACGTGGCCGCACAGGAAGACCCGGAGACGGCCGATGCGGTCGGCCGCGAGGCCGACGGGCACCGCGAGCAGCAGGAAGCCCAGCGCCGTGCCGAACGGCAGCAGCGGGAACAGGTGCGGGCGCAGGTCGACTTCGCGCTGGAGGAGCAGGTACACCATGCCGTCGCCGATGGTCACCGCGCCGAGGACCAGGGCGTATCCGCACAGCCGGGCGAAGGCCGGGACGCGCAGCACCGCGAGCGCCTCGCGCAGCCGTGGCCGCGGGGCCGACACCGGTAGTGCACACGGGACTTCGCGTACGTACAGGCACAGCAGGAGCACGCCGAACGCGGCGAGGCAGAAGCTCACCACGAAGACCGCGTCGTACGCCTGCGCGGTGAACCACAGCACGGCCAGCGCCACCGGCGGACCCAGCAGTGCGCCCGCGGTGTCGAACGCGCGGTGCACGCCGAAGGCGCGGCCCTGGCCGCCGGGCGGGCTGGAGAGCGAGATGAGGGCGTCGCGCGGCGCGGTCCGCACGCCCTTGCCCATCCGGTCGGCGGCGATCACCGCCCCGATGACCGGCACCGAACCGGCCGCGGGCAGCGCCAACTTGCAGGCCGCGGACAGGCCGTAGCCGAACCCGGCGACCGGCTTGTGGCGCCGCGTGCGGTCCGCGACATGCCCGCCGGCGATGCGCAGGAACGCGGTGGCGCCGTTGTAGAGGCCGTCGAGCATGCCGAACGCGAGCGGCGACAGCCCGAGGCCGAGCACGAGGTAGACGGGCAGGATCGCGGTCACCATCTCGGACGAGACGTCGGTGACCATCGAGACCATGCCGAGGGCGAGGACGTTGGGCGCGACGATCCGCGCCAGGCGCCCGCGCGGGCGGTCCTGGGCGCGGGGCGCGTCCGGGGCGGACCGGTCGGACGGGACGGCCCGGGCATCCGGGGCGACCGGGCCCTCTGCGCCGTCCGGGCCGTCCGGTTCGGACGCGGGCGCCGGCCCGCCGCGGACTCCCGTGGACACGTCGCCGCTGCGGCTGGAGGACAGGTACAAGGCGTACTCCTGGGCCATCCGGACGAAAAAGGGAGACGAGGAAAGCAAGACGAGAAAGGGAGACGAGCAGAAGGGCCGGACCGGTACGCGGGGCAGTCGTGCCCCCGCGTACCGGCCGGCGAGACACCGGGTGTCAGCTCGGCGGATCCGGCAGCGTCACGCGACGCTGCTGCTGTTCACCGCCGTGCGGCGTGGCGTCAGAACCACGCCACCGTCCACCCGAAGCTCGTGCTCCCGGATGCTCCCGTGCTGTCCTTCGCGGTCGCGTTCACCGTGAACGTCCCCACGGCCCAGGCACTTCCGGAGATCTCGCAGGTCCACGGGTTCAGCCACAGACCGGACGGCAGCCCCGTCGCGGAGCAGGTGTACGGCGCGGTTCCGCCGCTCGCCACCAGCTGGAGCTTGACCTTCTGGTTGAACTTCGAGCTCTGCGCCCCCGGGTTGGCCAGCTGCACACCGGTCGGCTGCGGCGGCGTGACGGTCCACGCGAACGTCGCACTGGCGCTGCCCGCCGCGTTCGTCGCCGTCACCGTGACGTTCGACGAGCCGGCCGTGGTCGGCGTCCCGGTGATCAGGCACCCGGAGTTGATGGCCAGACCGGCCGGCAGACCCGAAGCCGTGCACGTCGGAGCCGGCGTACCGGTCCGCTGCACCTGGAGGTTCACCGCGGTGCCCACCTGGGTGCTCTGCGCCCCCGGACTGGTCACCGTCGGCGCGGTGTTGCCGGGCCCGTCGGTGACCGACCACAGGAACGTCTCGCTGTCGCTGCCCTGGCTGTTGGTCGCGGTGACGGTCGCGCTGGAGTCACCGAGGACCGTCGGCGTACCGGTCACCCGGCAGGCCGCACTGATGCTCAGCCCGGTCGGCAGCCCGCTCGCCGTACAGGTCGGGGTCGGCGACCCGGACACCTGCAGCTGCAGGTCGACCGGCTGGTTCCTGGTGCTGCTCTGGCCGCCCGGGTTCACGATGGACGGCACGGTGTTGCCGCCGCCCGTCACCGTCCAAGTGAAGGACACCGCCGCCGAGTTGGTATTGCTCGCATCCTTGGCGGTGACGCTGACGTTCGAGCTGCCCGCGGTCGTCGGCGTGCCCTGCACGGTGCAGCCGCCGCCCGGGTTGGACAGCCCGGCAGGCAGTCCGGTGAACGTGCACGTGTACGGCGCGGTCCCGCCGGAGACCTGGAGCGGCACGTTCACCGCCTGGCCGACCGAGGACGCCTGCGGTCCGGGGTTCGCGACCACCGGCGGCGTCGGGGTGGTGGTGTTCCACACCTCGGTGATGGCCGGCACGTTGGTCGACTGGCCGGAGGTGCGCAGGCCGTACATGTCCTGCAGGGTGCGGAGCATGTTGTAGTGGTTGTAGTTGGTGCCGTACGTCCCCTGCTTGACGTGGGCGCCGTAGAAGACCGTGGCGATCTGGTTCTGCGAGCGGAACGCGTCTTCGTCAAAGGTGACGATGAGCAGGCTGTTGTTCGACTTGGCCCACTCCGCGTACCCGCTGAGCTTGTTCTTGGTCCAGGTGTCGCCGGTGGTCCGGCAGCCGAAGTCGTGCATGTCGTTGCACAGGTTCGGCACCACGAACGACACGGTGGGCAGCTGGTTGTAGTCGGTCGGGAAGTCGGTCATCTTCTTCGCGGTGCTGGTGGGCACGTTGCTGAAGGCGAACCACGGGTTGTGCTTGCGGGCGTACTTGGCGGTGGTGCAGGTCGCCGGGTTGCCGTCCCAGTCCTCGTTGTAGCTGCCGAACGTCTTGCCCTTGTCGATCAGCTGCTTGGCGAGGTTGTCCGCGCTGTACGGAGAGCCGGGCTCCGGGCAGGCGTCCGACGTCGCGCCCTGGGTGGCGCCGGAGAACATCGCGAAGTAGTTGCCCTGACTGGGGTGGACTTCACCGTGGAAGTTGGTGAACGACGCGCCCCCTGCGATCAACGTGTTGATGTAGGGGACCTCGCGCGTGTTCCCGGCGATGTCCTCGTAGTTGGTGTTCTCGTGGACCACGATGACCACGTGGTCGTAGTTCGGCAGGGTGGCGGCGCCGGCCGAACCGGCGGTGAGCGCCACGATGCCGGCCGTCGCCACCGCGGCGGTGCCGGCCGCGATGGCCGTCGCCTTCGCGAAGATCGAGCGGCGTGCGCGTCTGAGCACGGGGTTGCCTCCTTGGACAATCACAGGCACTGCGAACGGGCAATTGAGGCGTTGCTCGCGCGCCGGACGGAGGCTGCGCCGGGGCATGGCGGAGGGAGGGCCAGGCCACTGCGCGCATGGTCCGGCGGGGGCCGCGAAGGGTCAACGACCGGAATCCGCACGTCCGCCGAGGCCTGGCCGCGACACCGGTTCTGACCTGCGGTTTCCCGTCCTAGGCCGGGAATTCCGTGCCCAGCCGACATGCACCGATGCCGAATCGGTCCGGTTCCGGGCCGCACCACGGCCCGCGGCGGGCACGCACCGGAAGCGGATCCTGACGGTCCGGAACCGATGAACTGCCGTCATGGGTCGATGAGGGACCGGTATTGGACCCGGGCAAGCACCGGCCCCTCTTCTTGGACCCATGAACCGACAACCCAGCCAGCCGAGACGCGGCGGCCGCAGCGCCGGCCGGATGTCCGCAGTCCTGGTCGTCGCGGGGCTCGCCGCCGCGACCCTCGGGGCGACGCCGGCGCAGGCCGCCGACCCGCCGACCACCGTGTGCACCATAGGAGATGCGCGTATCGGCGAGTCCAGCGGACTCGCGCTCAGCGTCAAACACCCGGGGGTCATGTACACCCACAACGACAGCGGCAACACCACCGAGCTCTTCGCCCTCGACATGGCGACGTGCGCGGTACGCGCCGTCTTCAACGTCACCGGCACCAGCAACTCCGACTGGGAGGCGATGAGCGTCGGAAAGGACGAACAAGGCCGCCCGGCCGTGTTCATCGGCGACATCGGCGACAACCTGTCGGCGCGCAGCGACCTGAAGATCCACCGCTTCGCCGAGCCGGATTCGCTCACCAATCAGAACGTCACCCCGACGACGTACGCGGTCGCGTACGCGGACGGCAAGCACGACGCCGAGACGATGATGATCGACCCGCGCGACAACCGGGTCTACATCGCCACCAAGATCCTGTTCGGCACCGGCACGAGCGGCGTCTACCAGGGGCCGGCCACGCTCAGCACGTCCGGCACCAACACCTTCACCAAGGTGGGGAATTCGGTGCTGACCGGCACCGACGGCAGCTTCGCTCCCAACGGCCGCTCCTTCACCGTCCGGGACTACAACAGCGCGTACGTCTACAGCAGCCCGGGCGTGCAGATCGCCACGTTCGCGCTGCCCAGCGTCTCGCAGGGCGAATCGCTGACATACACCCCGGACGGCAAGGCGCTGCTGGTCGGCACCGAGGGCGGCAACAGCCCGGTGTGGAAGGTGCCGCTGCCACCCGAGGCCATCCCGGGCGGCGACGCCCCGATGCTCACGGACCCCGGCGCGCAGACCTCGGATGTCGGGACCGCCGACAATCTGGCGCTTCAGGTCTCCGGCGGGACCGGGCCGTACACATGCACGTTCACCGGACTGCCCGCCGGGCTGTCCAACCCGGGCGGCGGCTGCACCGTGCAGGGCACGCCGACCACCGCCGGGACCTCGAACGCGACCGCGACCGCCAAGGATGCGACCAACACCAACTCCAATACCGTCGCCTTCAGTTGGACGGTCTCCCCGGTCGGCGGCGGCGACCGGCCTCCGGTGCTCACCGCACCGGGCAACCAGACCACCGCACCGGGCACGGCGGTCTCACTGCAACTCCAGGTGACCGGCAGCCCCGCACCCACGTGCACCGCGACCGGGCTCCCGGCCGGGCTGGCGATCAGCCCGTCCTGCCTGGTCACCGGAACGCCGACTACGGCCGGGACGAGCAACGTCGTGGTCACCGCCGCGAACAGGGCGGGCACCGACGCCCGGGCGTTCGTCTGGACGATCGGCACCACCGGCCCGGGACCCGTCGCACCTACGGTGACCAGTCCGGGGGCGCAGAGCACTCAGGTGGGTACTGCGGTGAATCTCCAGGTGCAGCGCACCGGTTCGCCTGTGCCAACGTGCGCGGCCTCGGGGCTGCCGGCTGGTCTGGCGATCAACTCCGGGTGTCTGATCAGTGGGACGCCGACCGCGGCCGGGTCGTCGAACGTCACGGTGACGGCGACGAACACGGCCGGCAGCGCGAGCGCGTCCTTCGCGTGGACCGTCACACCGCCGCAGCCCACCGGCGTCGTGGTCACGAACCCCGGGCAGCAGACCTCGAAGTTCAACCAGAAGGCGAACCTCCAGATCCAGGCCACCCCGTCGGTGCCCGGCTCGGCACTCACGTACAGCGCCACCGGACTGCCGTTCGGCGTCGGCATCAACAGCAGCACCGGGGCGATCACCGGATCGGTCTGGGGCGTCGGGACGTTCCAGGTGACCGTGAAGGCCACGGACGCCACCGGGCAGTCCGGCACCGCCGCATTCACGTGGACGGTGACCTGGTTCTGAGTTGTGAGGGGTCACATCCGGACGCGGCAACCGTTCAGATGTGATGACCGTTCACAAATGCAGGAGTACGGTGCGAACGTGACTCTCCAACAACTGCGTTATCTCATCGCCGTTGTCGAGTACGGGAGCATGACCGCGGCAGCACAGGCCCTCTTCGTCGTCCAGCCTGCGCTGTCGCGGTCGCTCCAGGCCCTGGAACGGGAGCTGCGCGCCGAGCTGTTCGTACGGTCGGGGCGCGGCATGGTGCTGACGCCCGAGGGCGTCCGCGTCGTGCACCTGGCGCGCCGCGTACTGGCCGGAATCCGCGCCATCGAGCAGACCGTGCAGCCGGAACCGGCCGGCTCCGACGAGCGCCTGCTGCTCCTCACCACCCAGACGCTGGCCATCGAGTTCATCAGTTCGCTGCTGCCCGGCTTCAACCTCCGGCACCCGGAGATCCGCGTCGTCGTCGAGCGCCACAACGAACGCGAAGTCCTCTTCACCGCGCTGCGCGAGGGCCGTGCCGATCTGATCCTCGCCGACCTGCCGGTCCCCTCCGACATGCGCGTGCACGCGGTCTGGCACCACGAAGTCGTCCTCGTCTCACCGCCCGACGTGAACCTGCCCGACCCCGTCACCCTGGACGCGCTGCACGGCCTCCCGATGATCCTCCCGCCGGTCGGCACGTCCCGCCGCAAGGACATCGAACTGCTCTTCGACACACGCGGCATCCGCCCCGTGGTCGCGATGGAAACTGACGAACGCGGCGCATGGATGGCCTGTGTGGCCGGCGGATTGGGCTCGGTGCTGTGGTACGCCGCCATGGCGCACCGCTTCCAATCGGCGGTATCCGTAAGGTCTTTCGCGCCCCCGGTCGGCAGAACCATCGGCTTCGCCTGGCTCCGCAAACCGATGACACCAGCGGTCAGGGCCCTGTGCGCCTACGCCCGAGCCCGCGGCGTCGAGGAGACGGAGTACGGCTGAGGCTCGCGGGGCCTCGTGCGGAATCGCTCTGCGGTGCACGCGTTCCAGGGCGGAGCCGGGCCGACCGCGGAGGCCGGCCCGGCGTACGCGCAGAGGTCAGGTTCGCGGGTCGGCGCCCGCGTTGCGGCGGCGCCACCACCAGAAGCCGCCGCCGAGGACCAGCAATACGGCGATCGCGCCCAGCGTCGCGGGCAGCGCCAGGGACGAGTCGTCGTCCTTGTCCGTGCTCTGCGCCGCGCCCGGGGTGACCGTGGTCGTCGGCACCGGGGCGGGAGCGGACGAGGCGGCAGCGGACGGTGCCGGGGCCGCCGACGTTGCGGGTGCGGCGCTGCTCGGCGCTGCGGTCGGGGTCGCCGGGATCGGGGTGGCGCCCGGCGCGGCCTTGCCGAGGGTCAGCGTCGGCGCGGGCTTTGCGGCAGCGTCCGCGTGGTCGTCGGCGCCCTCGGTGCCCTTCGGCGGGTCGATCCAGCGGTCGATGCGGCCGTCCGAGTAGGTCTGCAGGGTCTTGAAGACCAGCAGCGAGGCGTCCGGCAGTTGCCGCACCTTGATCGCGTACTCCGCGTCGGTGCCGACGGCGAGCGCCGTGCCTCCGACGGTGAAGCCGTCCGCTGCGGGGGTGTAGGTCCAGTCCTTGGGCGCCTTGGCGAGCGAGACGTCGGCCGGCGTGATGCCGGGCGGCAGGACGACGCGCAGCGAGGTGATCCCGGCGGTCTTGGACTCGGCCTCGGCGCCGAACGTCAGCGTGACGTCGGTGGCCAGCGCACGGGCGTCGGACGCGTGCACCTCGTTGTGCGCGAAGGCGGGGGCAGCGGTGCCGAGGGCGACGGCCCCGGCGACCACCGCGGCGACGGCAAACCGCCGCGCCGCGGGCAGCACAGAAGAACGCTTCATGAGCAAGGCTCCAGAAGAAGATGAGTGTGGTGTGGAGGGCGGCGCTGCCCAGGCCTTACGGCAGCGCGATCATTCGGCTCGCACACCACACAGGAGGACCTCGCCGCACCACGTCGTACCGCGTCCGCAGGCGACTCCCCGGCGCCGGGACGCTCCCACCCGCGGCCACCACCGCGGGGCCGCTCCCCGGCACGGGCCGGACCAGCAGCCGCAGCAACGCCAGCACACCAGCCCGCAGCCGGTCCTCGACCCGAGCCAGCAACCGGAAGACGGCGGCCTCGCCCACCCGCAACCACACCGCGGCCACCAGCGCCACGGCAAGGTGAGCCGCAGCCATCGCAACCCCGCCATGCGCCGCGACACCGCCCGCAACATGGCCGGTGTGGTCGGCATGGCCCGAATGCCCCGCACTCGCGCCCTGCGCCGCCGCCCACCCGAACCATTCGTGCAGCAGCACCTGCCCGCCGACCACCGCCACGAGCATCCGCAGCAGCCCGCACTCGCGTCCCGCCCCCGACCAGCCCACCCCGAACCCGACCGCAGCCGCCACCGCGACGGCCCACCCCGGCACCGACGCCCCGGAAGCCACCACGTGCCCGCCCACGGACAGCACAACGCCCACCGCGGCAAACAGCCCGGCACGCAGCACCCGAAGCGGAGCAGAGGAGGGAGACATGACCGCCCCATACTCCCAGCCGGACGAATCAATGGAACCGACGCCCCGCGGCAACACAACACACAGCCCCGACCGGAACCATCCGGCCGGGGCTGCTCTGCGTTTCCCGGAACGTCAGTCGGTCGTTCGCAACGCCAACGTCAGCGACGACCAGGACGACGACGTCACGGCGAGCATGCCGCGCCCCGGATCCTTGCTGTCACGCACGGGGACGACGCCAGGGAAGCCGTCGGCAACCTCCACACACTGCCCGCCGTCGGCGTTGCTGTAGCTGCTCTTACGCCACTTCCGGGCGCTCAGGTCGAGGGTGGTGCGAGTCATGGGCGAACTCCTCTGCGGCGGCGCGGATCATGTCGGCTGACGCTTCCGGGGACACGGCGACTGCCCGAAGGACATCGTATGTCCGTTCGTACTCCGCTGCCGTTTCCGGATCTTCAATCAGATCACCCGACTTGATCCCTTCCAAGTAGGCCACCAAGGACCGGTCCGGCAACGTGAGCAGCGTCAACGAACCACCCATGGCCGGATGCGCGCCGACCTCGAACGGGATGACCTGCACGGTAACCGTGCGGTCGGCGACGGCTGCCAAGAGCGCACGGAGTTGGGTGGCCATGACCGCATGCCCACCGATCGGGCGACGGATCACGGCTTCATCGAGCACCGCCCAATAGCGCGGCCGGTCAGCCGCTTTCAGCCGCTCCTGTCGCTCCAGTCGGATGCGCACCCGGGTCTCGACTTCATCCGGCGTTGCATCCGGTGAGCCATTGGTGATCAGTGCGTGGGCGTATTCGGCGGTCTGCAAGAGACCTGGCACGACATGCGCCGCGTACTCCTCCAAGATTTCGGCCTTCGGCTCAAGTTCCATGAACCGCTGGTATCGGTCCGGGTGCATGTCCCGCTTCACCGCCGGATACCAGCGCGTGAAGGTGTCCGTGCCGAAGTACGCGTCCAACTGCTCGGACAGGCCCGGCGGTACGGCGGTCGCCCCGCTCTCGATCTCGGACACGAACGTCTTGCCCCGGTGCAGCTTCGTGGCGAGCGCGTCAAGTGAGAGCTTCGCCGCCAGTCGCAGCCTGCGAAGTTCCGCGCCGTACAAGCCTCGTGGCGACGTCGGGTCGATCTCGCGCATTCGGGCAGCCACCGTATCCCCCTTCCCATGTCCGCATCGGGCGGCGCGGACATGGCAACCGTTCCCACGGTACGCCGTCGGGTGTTCGCTGGGTGACGGATCGGTTACTCAGGAGGCGGGTCATGGTCGAACGTGTAAGCCGTATGACGATGCGCGTCTACGTGCCGGGCAGCGAACCGGGGCCGGCCGTGGACGTGGTCCGACACCGCGACCCGTTCTTGTCGGTGCCGCAGCCGGGCCCGCCGTCGCCGTGCGAGTGCCGCAGATGTTGAGGGCGAGAGGGTGAGCAGACCGCGTCCGACGACGCCTGAGGAGCACCGCCGCCGCGCCGATCAGCTTTCCCCTGCCTCGTCGAGGCAGGGCACACCATGGATGCACGCACAGAAGGAGGGCACGGCTCATGCCGGACCTGAAGCACAAGGACCAGAACCCGCGACCGGAGCCCAAGCCCGCGACGCCGCCGAACCCCGATCAGCGGCAGCCCCCGCCCGCGAACGACCCGAAGCACAAGAAGCCGTGACGGGCGTCAGCCGCCGGGATTTCATCCCCGATGTCATCTGGCCGTTCGATTCCGCCACGGAAACCTATGGTGCGGCGGTGGACCGGCAGGCAACTCCCGGGCGGTGGAGCGAATTTGTCTCCGCCGATATCCCGCTGGTCACGCAGTGGGACGACGGCGCGCACACGGGGCCGGAGCCGGGGCGTCTCGCGACGTCCTCGGCGTCGATGTCCGGGGCGGTCGCCGACATGCTCACCGCGCTGCAACCGGCCGTCGGTGGCGCCTATCTCGATATCGGGACCGGGACCGGCTATACACCGGCGCGGATCGCCGAGATTGCCGGGCCGTCCGGGTTCGTGACCACGGTCGAGGTGGACGCGGAACTTGCCACGGTCGCGCGCGGCAACCTGGAGCGCGCCGGGGTCCGCAACGTCGAAGTCATCACTGGCGACGGATTCGACGGATGGGCGCGCAGTGCGCCGTACAGCGGGGTGCATGTCACCTGCGGCATCCGCCGGATCTCGCATGCGTGGGTCGCGCAATGCCTGCCGGGGGCACGGATCGTCCTGCCCTGGGGAACGGACTACACGCAGCATGACCGCCTGCTGACCCTCACCGTCGGCGATGACGGGACGGCATCCGGCCCGTTCGGCGGTGGCCTGTCGTTCATGAAGATGCGGGCGCAACGGCTTACGTACCCCGAGCACGCGGCCTACGCCCCCAAGGGGTGGGACGACGACGGCCGGGAAGGGCACAGCGACCTGACATGGCAGGAAGCCGCACAGGTGATCGGTCAAGACGGCGGGTTCGCCGTAGGCCTGCGCGTACGGGACTGCTTCGTGAACCCTGCGCGCACGGAAGAAGGGGCGGTGTCGATCTGGCTCTACTCGACCAGTGACCGGTCCGTGGCGTACGCCGGATTCAGCGACGACCACGCCCCCGACATCATGCAGGCCGGACCACGCTCACTGTGGGACGAAGTCGCCGATGCCCGCGCATGGTGGGCAGCGCACGGCCGCCCCGAACCGGAACGCTTCGGGCTGACCGTGGGCGCCGAGGAGCAGCGCGCATGGCTCGACAGCCCGGACGGAGAGTCCTGGCCTCTCCGGCTTCGCTAAGTGGTCCTAACAAAGGCGTTGTACGTGCCTGAGCGTGATGAGGCAGGTGGCGAGGGCGAGGAAGGCTTCGTGGATGTCGTCGCGGCGTTCCCAGCGGATCCGTAGGCGGCGGAAGCCGTGGAGCCA